>NZ_JANHDL010000010.1 GCF_024494655.1 Halorubrum laminariae
CAGTGTCGGATTGTGTTGGTGTCATACTTCCAATCCGGCTTTTAGTCTAGTGAAAGTGACTATTTCGCTCCGTTAGTGATAGATGCCGGATACGTCTGAACTGATTTTGAAACCGTGCAACGGGCTATCAAAGTAGAGTTGTCGAACAGTTCGCATCTCTCATTGACCAGCTGTTTCAAATGAGAATTTGTCTGAAAAAGAGGATTTCAACAGAGACACATATTCCCGAGTCGAAATCTATCTTTGTCGGTTCGGATTATGAATTTCGAGCGTCGCTTCCCGAGGACCGGGCGTTGGTTGAGTCAGTACTCGAAATCCCGGACAGTGATACTGATGCGTGGACAGACCGTCTGTTCCACCTCGTCGAATTTACAGTTCTCACCGACCAGTCGTGGCTATATCGCTCAGTACCGCATGAGGCCCATATCCGAGAAATCAACGCGGGGGGACACGAGGGAGTAATTGAGAAATTGAACGAGACACTTGATCAGGTACGAGGTTCGGCTGTTGTCCCGTTTAGTGGGCTTGCCTCGTGGACAATTAACGGTACCACGTATGATTTGAAATGGGACTCTCTGTATTGCTCCGATAGAGAAAAGAGTGCGTCATATGATTTGGAACGGCTAAGGAAGGTGACTGTACTGTTTCCTGAGAACGTCCTACATCTTGATTGGAAGCCGGTGTCCGAGGAGTCGTTACTTCGTCGAACGGTTTGGCGAGTTCTGGGTTCGGAGAGTGCTACTCCGCCAGCACGAGTCGAGATTCCTGCTGATGAAGGCGGAGAAAAGATATTGGATGCGTCTCGCCAGCTACGTGAGAAACTTGGGTATGAATATGACGTTGAGACTTCTTCGGATTAGCGCCCGTGATCAGCGTAGAGTCAATAATTGGTTCGTCTGTACTGAGAGATTTGTGAGTTTCCTGAGTCGGCTATGGCTGAACACTTATTCTTGTGTGGCCATATTGTCCTGTTAGATGTCAGTAATTCCGACGGAGTGGAGTGAGCCGGATTCTCGGCCAGGCGTCTACTTTGATGTTCTGTTGATGGGGCTGCTGGTCGTCGGGATCGGCGCGATCGCATACTGGGAGCCGGGCTCAATTACTCTCTCGATTACGCCACAACGTCTTGCTGGTGCGATCATCCCTGGTGTGGTTCTCGGTGTTGCTATGACATACTTCTACATCGTGAGCGAGCGTTTCCAAGGACTCTATGCGGATTCCCACATCACCTGGTTTGTCGGCAACTTATTGCTCGCCATTGGCATCTCACTCGGACTTGCCGTTGCCCCCACGTGGACGTTACTCACGATACTAGCGACATTACTCACATTCATCGTACTTCGCGTCGCCATCTACATTCGTACGCGATAAGTACTACAACTGATGGTCAAGTAGTTCGCTTGTACTGAACGATCCGTGAGTCCTCTGTACTGACCGATTTGTGAGTCTCCTGTACCGACAGTTCAGAGAGAACGGGCAAGATTGTGACTGAGAGAAGCAATGGTGAGTTTATCGAGCTGCTCCCACCATCATTGGGTCGTACTCCTGTACCGTACTGTTTGAGTGTTGTGGCGTAGGAAGTCACGCGCACGGTAGCGATATGTAT
Organism: Halorubrum laminariae; assembly: GCF_024494655.1. Classification (GTDB taxonomy): domain Archaea; phylum Halobacteriota; class Halobacteria; order Halobacteriales; family Haloferacaceae; genus Halorubrum; species Halorubrum laminariae. The sequence goes on from NZ_JANHDL010000010.1 coordinate 1,607, forward strand.
ATAATAATTTAGAGATCATACTCGACGAGGCCGTCTTTACTCCGGTACACTGAGAATAAATATCAACTAACTATCGTTTTGTAGCGGGCTACCTTCCGAACCTGTGCAACTTCCCCCGGCTCAGTTTTGATATAGCGATATATAATTTATAAATCCGGTTTCTTGGCTATTAACACTACTACCGCCAGAATTCGGAACTTTAGGCAAATAAGCGTCTGGACGTGATTACACTGGTAATCACGACCAGTTTGAAGTACCCCGCCGCCGTCGGTGAAGCACGAATGCTGCAACCGCCTCACAACGGCGCTTCCCCCGGGGTAGCGCCACTGAGACCGGGCTCGAGTTTGCTCTGGCTCTCCTCAGCTGAGGTCGAAGCGATGGGCGATGGAGGCCTTTCGGTATAGAACGAATGACCTCAACCTATATTAGGACAAAGCCCGAACGATGCTGTATGACCGAAGACGAATCGAACTCCGAGGGCCTGATGGAACGCCAGACCACGGGTGAAGACCGCGTGCGGATGACTGCCCGACAGCTGTCGGAGCCGCGGACAGCCAACTGGATCGCTTCCGAAGCGAGCTGGTCACACGAGCCGACCAAACGCGTCCTTGAGCGACTCGTCGACAATGGCATCCTCCATCGCGACGACAGCGGGACTCACACCACGTACTACCCCGATTACCGTCGTCAGGCGATGCAAGAGGCGATGCGCCTCCGGGACAGCGGACACACTGTCGAGGAACTCACGGATCGTCTCGCCGATATGAAGACGCAGATCCGCGACTGGGAGGACGAATTCGGCGTCGAGTCACCGAACCAGCTTCGCGGGACGCTCGCTGACGAGGCCCTGGACGCTGATGAGGAAGATCGGCGCCGTGAGATCGCCCGCGAGTGGGAGCACCTTCAACGGCGTATCCAGATCGTCGGCTTCGCCATCCGCGAATGGGACTTTCTCGCGCCGACGACAGAGCCTGCTGAGGCCAGCAGCTAACGGATGTCGGTCCCCCATCCAGGTGGTGATCCAAACGCAAACCTCTACGCCCAACTGAAGCGAGACGTCCTTGACCGTGTGCCACAGATTTCGGCGGTCGAGTTCGTACCTGACGATATCGAGGCCAAGCAGCTGCGGGCGGTTTTTGATCCAGCCCGTCTTGATCCCCCAACGGGCCCTGATTCGCCGGAACTGACCGTCAAGTGGTATCGACAGGACCCACACGATTGGTTCCGTATCAACTACACCGACCCGAACACGGGCTTTCACGCCGGCTGGCACCAGGACGAAGACCATCCCGATCTCGGACAGGCGCATTTCCAGGACTCAGCTGCCGATACGGAGGGCCGCTGGGGGATCACATTTGAACACGAGACTCCTTCCCTGATCCTCTGGGAAATCGTCGAAGCACTCCTCGAGGATGTTCGTCCGACCTACCAGTACGCGAACGAGGAACCATGACACCCCGAGAACGCGCCGATCAGTCACTCGCGAGTTCCTTCGAGCGCTACCTCCAGGACAAGGGGAAAGGCCGCGGTGGCGACGGCGGGAACTATCGACGTAACGCTGCGCGCGAGCTCGAGCGGTTCGCCGAGTGGGCCGCCGGCGACCGCGGCGCCGACGACTGGACCGGGATTGTCCCCGACGACATCGACCGAGAGCCGACCTTCGACGATCTCGACGAACGCGTGTTCCGGGAGTACGCCCGGCATCTCGGAGGAGACCGGGGACTCAAGCAGAACACGGTACAAACCTATTACCGCTATATCTCTGCGTGGTGCGGGTGGTGCGTCAACGAGGGATATCTCGAGGCGCATTACGCGCAGCGGGCGAGTGCGATGGCGCCGTTACCGGAGGACGACGGCCGCAAGCCCGGCGACCAGCAGGCCTGGACGTCCGAACAACGCCACGCTCTCACCCGTCACGTCGACGAACGGGCCCGCGACGCCGTCGAGGCGTACACGACACTCCCAGAGGATACTGACCCCATCGATAAGCAGCGAGCGCGCTACGCAGCGCTGAAGGCGGCTCGTGACCGGGCGCTGGTGTTCGTTCTCGCGTACACAGCTGTCCGCGTCGGGGAACTGCTCCGAGATCCGAACGACCCGCGCCGGCGCGGCGTCCGCTGGGAGGACCTCTCGCTCGACGACGGGAGTATGGACGTCTACCGGAAGAAACAGCAGTGGGACGCCGCCAGTCTTCCCGACCCGGTGATCTCGCCGCTGCGGAGCTACCGTCAGCTGATGGACCCACCGACGGAGCGCTGGCCGGTGTTTCCGACGTTCGACCAACGGACGCTCGCAGGACTCGTCCGGGAAGAGCTAGCCGAACGAGGGGAACGCCCGGAGGCGATTACTGAGTACCGTGACGAATACGCTCGCGACCTATTGCTGGCGGTCGATGAGGACGTTCGGCCGCCGTCGATCACAACGGATGGAGCACGGTCGATTCTTCAGCGACTCTCGGAGACCGCAGAGATCGACATCGATCATCCAAAACACGAATATCTCGCCCCCCACGGTGGTCGCCGCGGGATGGGTGAGGTTCTTGTTCGTGCGTTTGGTTACACCGTCGCTGCCCGGTATTTAGACAACTCTGAGGAGATGGTGAGAGAGCGGTACTCACATATTGAAGCTGGTGAACTCGGCGACGTCGCAACTGAAGCACTAGAAGAGATTGATAGTCTTACATAATTGTAGCCGCGTTCTCAACACAATACGTTTTCAAGAAGACAGGGTAGATGACCAATTGAGGACTATTCGTTTTTGAGCATCTGCCGGATCAACGGAGTCAGAACCGCGGCAGCGTACCCTGCAGCACCCCACTTCGACGTCATCGAGTAAGCAATATACCCCGCTATCCCTCCAATAACTGCCCGCTGGTAATTTGTAGGTTGCTCATTAAACCACTCTCTGGTCTCAGAACCTGCTAAAATGAAATACGTAATCTGAGTCGGTACCTCCAACGCCAACTCAAAAGAGAAACTACCTGCATCCGGCAGAGTAGCATCCACAGTAGCCTCAGCAGGACCCGCCTCCGGAACCACCTCGGCAGTAGCCTCCAACGGCTCGGCGTCTACACTTGTCGTCGACGTCGGATCAACAACCGACCTCTCAAACTGGGAAGACGGATAGCTACTGGCCGCAGCTGCCGCACTTACGGACGGTTGAATCGCCGCTAAATCAGCCAATACAGACTGAGGAACCCGGATATCTGCAATCACATCAGATAGCATCAAAGCAGCTGATCGAGCAATCATATTTTGCTGTTCCTCAATGACCGCAGTCAATGGAGCCAAACTCCGTGCGAGTGCCATCTCCTGCTGAGCAATAATCGGCTGGAGGGCACTTGCCACCATCTTTTCCGTTCGAAACAGCTCTGAACCCACCACGCCAGCTAAAAGAGAAGTCTGATTCTGAAGAACCATATCGTGGATGTCCGGAATATTAGCCACCGCAGCAATCGTGGAAGCCGGGATTTCAACACTCGGAACTAGCTCACTCATATCCAGATTCAATCCTTCCCAGTCAAAGGGTAGCGGCGGCGTCTCCTCCTCTGGTGGCTTACCTACTGACAAATCCTCAATATCGTGGTCCAAGTACAGCGCACCGACATACTCTCGAAGCAGATCTTCAACTGGCTCATCGTCATTCCCCTCGTCGAACTCCTCCTTCAACTCTTGTTCCAGAGAAAAGTACGCTCGTGATGGCCTCGACGCCTTCGTCGCCACATCCGAGGGATCCGCGAAGATCAAACGGTAAACCGTGAGTGCCTCCTTCGTCGTCTCCACAGACAAGTCAGTCTCCTCAGCAACCGTTTCTATATCTCCTACATTACGCCATAATTCGCCGGCCTCACGAACTGTCTCCACCCACTCAAACGATACCTGCTCCTGACGCTCCTGGCGGTCCTCCTGAATCGCCTCCATCAACTCCTCAAAATCAGCTTCACTACTCGGTTCCTCGTCTTCTTCCTCACTCATTACCAGAAGGATAAGTCGTACGGCGTAAAAAGACACTTCCCCTGATCAGCTATTTGGCTGCTCCAGCACTAGGTTTATACTGCTTGACGGACTTCTTTTCGGTATGAGCCTCGAAGAGACGGTTGACTACCTCGCTGAGGAACTTGACCTCGAACGAAGTGAACACGTCCGTGAGGTCGGTCAGTCGGTCGCCGAGCTTCGCGATTGATCAGAACATTTCTCTGAAGTCCCGTTCGACGAGCCCGTCCTCCAGATACGCGATGAACTCTTGTTTCGTTGGTCCTTGACGATCGCGCAGATCGTCCCGTTCTGCTCGTTCGAGAACTGCCTGCGCGAAGTCCGTACAGTGGGATTCATGCTGCTCAGCGTACTTCGAAAGGGCTTCTCGCCAGTGCATATCCAGCTCGAACTCGGCTAATCGGATTTGGATCCCGTCTTTCCGTTCGACGAGGTCGACGTCCAGCTCTTCAAGCTGCTTGAAACGGAGGTTGTTCCGACGGACCGTAATGAGCCGCTTGGAATCGACGATGTAGGGATCGACCCACTCTCGCCAGGTATCGTCGTCGACGTGTGTTCGTGGCATCTCAAAATCCGGGTCCACACTCTCAATACAGAATTGCAGCATCGCAATGCCAGTTCGATGATTCGCATTCGGGAGGGAATGTCGGAGAATCAAATTCGACATCACTTCTCCAGCGACGTTCGGAAGTGGTGCTCCCCAGGAGACGTGATCGAGTGCCTGCTGGATCTTTTGCGGTTCGAACTCCTTGTAGAGGCGAAACTCATCCTCATCTCGAACATCGACAGCGGCTTCGAGCAACTCTACTAATCGGAATGCGACAACCTGCCCAGCACGGGGGAGGTCACGAATACGGTCGCTCAGCCATGCCTGATCGAAGTCGATGTCTTGGGCAGATTCGATCTCTGAATCGCCTTCGTAGAGCACATAGACCGGTGTTTCAAAGGGGTACCCGATGAGCTTCGTCGACTCGTCGGATTGCTCTCGCTGAGACCGGATCTCTGCTACCGATGCCGAGCTATATTTGAGTGAGAAATTCTCGGCCTGTGGGTGATGATAGAAGACGAGCCGAGCCATTTCACTGTGTATTCGTGGGAAGTGGGTAAAGCAGTCCCGCTTTTATAATGAGTTCTACTCGCCCGGTTCTACGACGTAGCGGGTGCGTTCACGTCTTCTAAATACTGACTTTCCCAGTCACGTCGCGCCTCGATTTCCCGCAATCCGCGTTGCGTGACCGTGTACACGTTCGTCCGTTTGTCGAGTTCGGCTTCACCGCGAGCCCGTGAGGCTCCTCGCCTCCTCAGCAAACGTATAACTTAATCGAAATTCAGTCTTCTCCCTCACAAGCCCATCGCTATCCTCGTGTTCGAATGACGGCGCTGATTGGTAACTAACCGCTCTGTTATTACCGCGAACGATCTTAACGAAGCCTAAACGCAAATCAGATCGGTGTGATTAGCGCGTGAGTTCTCGATAGAACGACACGGAGTACACAGCGAAAAAGCCACTGAACACTACGCTTACTACGAGTGCAAGGAGGCCGACGACAGCCAGAAGCGGGAGGGAGAGCGGTGGGAGATGGAACGCCGTCGTTGACTCCGGCGACAGAAGAAGCGAGAACACGCCGACGATACTGCCGAACACTCCACCGAGAACGCCGACGAGAATCGAGTACCCCAGCGTACTGACGATGTGCTGTCTAACGACCGAGACGCTGTGTTTGAGTCCGTCGACGGCTCCCATATCGTCAAGGACGATCGCCTGGCCGTAGAACTGGAGGAAAAAGAGGACGATGAGGTACAGGAGAACGACGATGGCGACGACAAGTCCGATGACGGCAAGCGTCGCAATGTTCGCCGATGCGAGGCCTCCACTTCCGAGGACGAATACGGCACCGACCAGGCCGACGAAAAACGCGACCATCCCGAGGACGAAGTTGACCGCCATCAGAGCGAGGTACGCGACGAGAATCGAGACGTAGTTGGCCTTGCCGGCGTCTATGAACGTCCGTAGCGCGGTTTTCCCGTCGAGAGCTTCGTCGGCCATTGCGATCAATCCGCCCTGGAAGAACGGCATGACGACGAGCAACACGAGCGACAGGCCAAGCGAGACGATGCTGCTGAGAAGCGGATTCACCGCCTGAAGCGCCAGCTGGGGCACTTGGAACAACGAGAGGACCAGAATTGGGACGAACAGCACCGGATTTCTGCGGAGGGCTCCCGGCGTCTGACGGAGGGCGTTCAGGACGACCATACCCGGTCTCCATCACGCACCCAGAAAAGTATTGTCTGTTGGACAGCTTCTCGAACTACGATGAGGGGGGATTGATGTAGAGACCGTACCGATAGAACTCATCATCGTACCAGAGCAGTTTCCCGTTCGCCGCCGTGTCGACCGCACCGAGTCCCAGAGCTTCGAGTACCGTATCGAACCCATCCGAGATCGGCGCTGTTTCCGTGTACGTCTCCTGTGCGACCGCCTCGTTGAGGAGTTCCCGTGCCGCCTCCGGTAGTTCTGCAGGGGCGAGTTCGGTATCGATCCGCGAGCCAAAGACGACCTCGCGGAACTGCGACCGCGAGTCGGCGACTTTGATCGTCAACGCCGTGTACGCCGTCTCGACGAGTGGCTCGCGAGACACACGTACACGGTACGCCCACGTGCCACTCTCGGTCATCGTCACCACGCGGCCGTCGAGATCACCGGTCGCGAGCCGACTCTTACGTTCCGCCGGCCGGCGCAAGACGTAGGCGTCCCCGCGGAGCAACTCGGCCGTGCTCGTCTCGCTGTCTGTCTGGGTGTAGCTGTGGAGAATCTTGAGCACTCTCGCGCTCGGCCGGTCGAGCGTGTCGATCAGTACGGCGTCGTCTGGCACCTGCTCTTGGGGGACCGGGTCGGCACGGACCAGCTGGCGTTCCATCTCTGTGCGGCCAGTGACGACGTGTTTCGTCTGGTAGTACGAACCATCGTGAGTCACATAGACGTCGCTCGGAAGCGGCTTGTACCCGTACGTCGTGTGGCGGCCGTCCGGGAGAATGTCATCGAGGGCATTTCGAGCGGGCGTTCCGAACAACGTTCCATCATCTGGTTCGTAGAGCGCGTGTTCGACTGGGGAGACATCGATAGATTCGACGGTGAGGCTGTACTCGGATTGGGTTTCACCCGAGCCGAGCGGATTCGCTGTCGCACAGCCAGCGAGTGCTGATAACATCGTTGCACCGCCGATTTGGAGGGCTTGTCTGCGAGTGGAGGGCATACGGGAGATACACTTCTGTTGAAACTCCCCGTCATTGTCGGTTTCGATACCTTCGACACAAGCACAGTGCGTCTGCCCTGCCGAACAGTTAGGACGATGGGTCGACAAGGTGTTGGATATGAACCAGACCAGAGGACGTCCGATGCTCATCTACGTGGGATGGATCCTGGTGCTACTCGCCCTCATAGCTCTTGTCGGTAATGTTCTCATCCTTCTCCTATACGGGATGTGGTAGCGACGAGTGCTCGGTCCGACAACGTTCCGCTGAGAATCTACTGGACCAGTAAGATTTTCAATACCGCTGCGAGAAACGTATCCGCGTGACCCCCTCCAACCTCAGAAAGACGCTGTTTAGTGAGCCGTCTGGTCGCCGCCATGCAGCAGTGATGTTCGCTGGGGCACTCGCCTTTGTCGGTCTCTACCTAACCGCTTGGTTTCTCGACGAGTCTGTCCCACGCTTTGCGCTCTTTCTGCTGGTTGGGTCTGCGTTGTCCGGTATTGCCGAAGCGCTTCCGAAGGATCGACGTCGGATAGCCGGTGGTTTACGTGTACTAGCGATTCTCGTGTTGGTGTGTCTGCTTGCTCTCATCATCTTTGCTCCCGAGTTTATCATTGGATAGCGGGACGGAACCTATTGACGCCCGCTACTACACACCCTAAACCTACGAATAGACAGCAGTCAGGCACCTGACTCTCATTGAGTTCTCTTTTTACAAGCGTGTCATAGAACTTCCCTCAAGGAATAAGTTTCATATGACATTCAGCGAACCAGTTGTTAGATAGAGCGTGCTTACGAAACGCTCGTTCCAATGCCCCAGCCGATAGCGTTTACCACGGAACAGAACAGAAGGAGACCAGTGAAAAGGATAGCCGGCGACGAGTCGTAGTACCCAAATCCAAGCAGAACAGTTCCCAGTGAGCCGAGGCACATGCCCACAGGTAGGGCGAGTCCCGATAGTACACTAACTGGTGCGCTCGCGTCCCAGTATCCGAGCACTCCAGCGATCACGCCGCCACCGAGGACGCTACCGTACAGAACAAATTCGGAAACAAGACCGTGGGTCTCGGCACTGACTACTTCAGTTACGTAACCAATACGAAGGGCCCCGTACAGGAATGCAGTTGCCACGCAAAGGGCGAGTACGAGAGCGACGGTGCCAGAATTCCTCTCGACTCGGAGCTGGCTGAGGAGTAGTTGACTCATGAGCGTCGGGTTCCTCTGTTCAACAGGACAATGGGTCCGTGAAACGTATCTCTTCTGTATCTATCACTCCAAACAATACAAGAAGAGGTCTATGACACGTTCCATCTCACAGCTGTTTCACTTAACGGTGAACCGTCGATACCGACGAATTGCGTACCGGTACGCCCCGTACGACACACCAATGGTCACCAGCAAGTAGAGACCGAACCCGACGACGAATACGGGCGTCACGACCAGGTTCCCGCTGACCGCGAACCAAGTAACGATCAGTCCGAGGATCGTTCCGCCCCCCACGATGAACAAATATCCCAGCATTACGAGCGTCGAGGGCACGACTGACTCAGTGCCCCAGAACTCGCGCTCCTCGTAGATGGGGTACGCCGACCCGATTCCGACGGCGAACATCGCCGCGGCGAGACACATTCCGAAGCCGACGACCGCGAACGCGACGACGGAGGTCAGTGACGTTCCGAGCAAGACCGAGCCGAGTGGGACGAGCACGGCGACCGGGAGGCCAACGGCGACACCGGCGAGCATTCGTCCTCGGATGATGGTGCGGGGGTTCGTTTCGGTGAGTAACAGCAGGGGCAGCTGGGGGCGGTCGTCGCCCAGTGGGTTCAAGCCGAAGGTCGCGCCCGCGAGGTACGTCCCGAGGCCAACGCCCATCCCCGCGATGAGGAGTCCAATGGCGTCATCCGACGACTGAACGACAGTCGTGCCAAGGGGGGCGACGAAAAAGACGGCCATCAGGAGGTGGCTCAACTCTTGTGGGTTGCGACGGCCGCGCACGAGGACGGCCCACGCGATGCGGCCCGCTTTGGTCCACGCGAACGGCTGTGGCGCGGTGAATCCGCCGGTCGACGTGCGCACCTGGTTCGACGTGCCTCGACTCGGTGGGTCCGTGAACCAGAGGGTGGCGGCCTGTTTGGTCGCGACGGCCAGTCCAACCGGTATGAGCGCGAGCAACCCACCGAACACTGCGATCGACCACGCCGACGTCGGCTGCGCGATCGGCGTTCCGAGGAAGACGAGCGCGACGTACTCAACCAGGGGCTCGAAGGTAAACGCCGCGAGGAACCGCTGTATCGAGAGTCCCTCTTCAACGATGAGTTGTCCGAGGAACTGCGAGGCAACGACGAGCCCGATCAGCGCGAGGATTCCACCCGCTTTCAGGAGACGATGGACGCCGGGGAGCCGCCGCAGGAGCCGCAGCACGCCGAGACCACCGGCGTAGCCCCAGACGGCAGTACAGCAGATGAGCGGCAGCGCGACAAGCCCCCCTGTGACGACGAGTAAGGGTGTCCCCAATCCCAGCGCGAACGTGACAGCGAACGCCGTTGCCGGAAGGCCGAACCACAAAAGGAGTCGCCCGATTTCTGCGGTGATGAGTCCGAGGACGACTGCACGGGGATGGACTGCCGTCAAGACGAGGTCTTCGGCTTCGATGCTCCCGATCCGTTCCAGCGTTCGGAGTATCGCCAATAGGACGAGTGCGATGGGAGCGGCGGTCGCAGCAGGGCCGAAGAACGGAATCGCGCTGATTGAGCGAGCACTTCGACCGAGTACGTACGCTGCCGGAAGCACAAAGAGGAGATTCCCGCCGAAGAACAACACGGCGATCCCGAGCCCGGCGAGCCGACGCGTGTTGCCGAGGTATCCCCGGAGACTCCGAACGAACTCTGCACGGCCGATGCGGAGCCCGTGGCGAATGTCGTGTCTGAGATTCATTCTCTTTCGGAGGTTGCGACTGCGTCGGGCTCACTGGTGACGGCGAGGAAGGCGTCCTCGAGCGACCCACTCTCGCCTGTCTCTGCCCGGGCTTGTACGTCCGCAGGCGTTCCTTCGGCGACGAGTCGGCCGTCGAACAGCACGCCGACCGCGTCGGCGACGGCTTCGACGACTGGGAGGATGTGTGTCGAGAGGAAGACGGTCGTCCCAGTGTCGGCGAAGTCAGTGATGGACTCTCGGATAGTGCGTGCGGCTCGGGGATCGAGCCCCGACGTCGGTTCGTCCAGGAACAGAACGTCCGGATCGTGCAAAACACTCTGGATGAACGCGGTTTTTTGCTGCATCCCCTTCGAGTACGCGTCGATTCGTTTGTCGGCGTCGTCGGTCAGGTCGAATCGGTCGAGATACTCGGCAATTCGCTCTCGGGCGACATTCTGCGGGATATCGCGCAGATCGGCGACGTACTCAAGCTGTTCGCGGGCGCTGAACTCCTCGTAGAGCGGTGGCGTCTCGGGAAGGTAGCCGACGTGCGGGGCGAGAGAACGCCGGTCGTCGACGTCGACGCCACGGATGCGGACGCTTCCGCTGGACGGTTGTGTGAGACCGGTCAGGAGCCGCATCGTGGTCGTCTTGCCCGCGCCGTTCGGGCCGAGAAAGCCGTAGACCGTCCCCGACTCGATGGCGAGCGAGAGACTGTCGACGGCGACCTCAGAGCCGTAGGCCTTCCGGAGCTCAGTCGTCTGAATGGCGAGGTCTTCGTCGGTGGAGGGCATAGATAACGGATATCGTTTGTCAGACCAATCGCCTATGCGTTTCGGAACGAGCGAGTGAGTATGGTTTACCCCTCAGACCAGAGGGTGTCGTAGAACACTTCACAGGTGTTGTTTGCGCAGGTTCGACGGCGAATCAGCCGTTACAGGGTTCATGCGAACCTAACACTTTTCATCAGACATCCATGTTCTCCAGTATGGCCCTCCAGACAGCACGCCAGATGTTTTCTGTTGACTCAGTTGATTTCACCGAAACGAGGATGTTCCTTCTTGGTTCTGTACAAGCGGTGTTGACTGCTATTCTATTTGGCTTGATTTTCTTCCTCGTGGCCGCAACTCGGATTGTTACTCTTGAGCCGGCTCCTGAGTCAGCCATTCTCTCGATACTACTCGGTGTTGTTCCAGCGGTAGTATTCGGGGCAGGTCTTCCGTATCTCGTTCAGCGCCGTGAGTATTTTAATCGGCTCAATAATTCAGTACCGGCCAGAGCAGTCATAACTTCAGTTACGCTTGGGACGTACGTTGGTCTCTTTTTCTACCATCCCGCAACAAGTCTAATCTATGCGGTTGTATATCTGCTGAGCCGAATTGTCATCCTTGTTGGAATCTATGGCGGCTCTCGAATCAAAGCGAGACTTGCATAGTCTGTACTGACCGATTCAGGGCTGTTGATTCCAGTCAAGAGTGGCTGAACCGACCGCACACATCACGTGCGTACTTCTCAAGACAGACTCCACTCACTCAGCCCAGATTACCTCTGGAGCCAGTATGAGGAGACCGAGAAAGACGATGAGGACACCGAGGCCAACTATTCGAAGTACGCCTGCTGAACGCTGTCGGGTCGGCGGAAGAGATTCGGCTACCCCGGTGAACGCGAACGCGATACCCAAAAAGAGCATATTGTGAGGGCCGTCGAGTACAATGCCGAAATACGCCCAGCCGAGGAGGCAAATGACGGAGAAGAGTGAGAAGAGGAGCCCCTTCCGCCGTCCATCTGGCTCACGAAACAGTATCCGGCGAACTGTGTTCACACGTACTAACAGACGTTTGACCAAGTAAATCGTTCGGCTACATCTATCAATTCACAACGTCGGTGTGCCAACCGTTCTATGACATCCTCCTCAGACCACGGTATTGGACGCGGAAGACGTCACTCTCACAACACTCATTTCCTAACCTTCGAGGAGCACGAAGCGTACCACTCCGGACAGATTGACTGTTCTCCGGGGCCTTTATGCAATCATCCCGAACAGAGATAGACGACCCGATGCAGCCCTCCAAGCCCTCCCTTCGGACGATCGCTATCTTCGGTCTCCTCGTCGTGGGTGTCGTCGGTAGCTTCGCGTTCCACGCGGCAGTCACCGACATGGATGTGACGTACACCGCGACTGCCGTCCAACCGGGCGAGGAGCCGAGCCGTGTCGCGTTCGCCTCTGGACAGATCGTAGACCTCGACGAGCGCCTCGAGGACAAATCGGCGTCGATCCGTCAGCCAGTCGAGCACGCCGCTGCGAACGGCTCGTTCGCGGGAACCGTCCCACCCGAACTCCACATCACGCTCGACGACCTCGAAACGAGATACGTCGTCTACGAGGGAGCGTACTACCGCTGGAATCTGACGGTGAGCGACGAGACGACATTCGTCAGTATCGAGATGGCACAAGTTACTGCCACGACAGTCTTGGACTCAGTCGCCACCGCCTACGACGCGGCACCACCGAAGGCGAAGTCTGCGATACAGTCGGGATCGGTGACCGGCTGGAACGTTGAGCGAGGGATCTACCGGCAGGGCCAGACGTACTATGCCGTCGCGCCCCGGAGTGAGACGGCGATTGCTGGGAAAATCATCAGTGGTTTCCTCGGATACGCCCTCACGCCCGTCGGACGCGGGTACGTCGCCGTCGCACTCGGCCTGCTGGCCTACCGGTATCGGAATCCGCTCATCGACCGCCCCCTGACGGTCCAGCGGTCGCTTAGCGTCGCAGCCATGGCCGTGCCCGTTGCGTTCATCGGAACACTGGTGTTCGAGAGCGGGTCATGGTCGCGGTTCGTCACCGGCCCCATGAGTGCGCTCGTCGTCGCGTCCGGCGTGGTCGCGGGTGTCCTCGTTCATCAACGCCGCTGGCTCGCGCTCCTCGGATTCACCGGCCTCGTGGCGGCGTTGGTTGTCGGCGCGAGCGTCCTCGCCCTCGGCGTGATTGGGGGACTTCTGGGCGGCCTGGCAGTCTTCGTTGGGCTGCTCACCGGCGTGATTCCTCTCGGATATGGTATCGCGTTCGGAGCGCATCGTTCTCGGAAGACCAATGGCGACGCCTGAGCAGTGGTTACTCGGTGGTTGGCGGAGAGTTTTATCGAACCATTCAGAAGGCAGTTGCCTTCAGCGTAGAACAGACTGAACGCACTGGCAAGTGGATCTGCGAATGTAATGGCGGCTACTCGGATTCCGGAGAAGTTACCTTACTAACTCCGACGTAGAATCCCACTGCTAACACGACAGTTAGAATCAACCCTGTAACTATTGGAAAAAGACCTGTCGGGTCCGGGCTGAATATGAACGCGACGGAAAATCCGACGAACAACCCAAATAAGATAGATACTAGACCCCGAACAAGCCGGTGCATACCACCAATCTCATCGGATATTCAATAAGAGCATTGATCTGGATAATTCGCCTGCCTCCGTTACATCCCTATTCTGTAGTGAGTGGTTCTGGAGGGCTGAGATACGGATGTGCCAACCGTTCTATGACCCTCTAGGTTGTCGGCGTCCAAATCCCCCGCTGGACGGCCTGCCAGCCGTAGTTGAGTACGCCAATGAGGCCGATGACCACGAACACCGCCGGAATGAACGTGAGGTCGTCTGTGATGATTACGATCGTTCCCCAGACTGCAAACGCGGCTGCCTGCAGGAGATGATAGGCGATCGACTCTCCGAAGGGCTTCACACCGTGTAAGGCGACGGCGAAGGCCAAGAGGACAGTCGCGATAAGGGCAGCTGGAGCAGGCTGATAATAGTCCAGTCCAACAAGTGCGACGGCCACGATAGCGACGCCGATGCCGAGGCCGACCCCGAGCGGGGAGATGGATTCGATCTGGGAGGGCATACTGAGAACGTCCGCTTGTGGCTTCTAAAACCTATCCGAGGATTTCGAGCCAGCCAGGGACCAGTGCCTCTGTTGATATCACGGTCCCCAGACGTTATTTTGGTGCAATAGCCCTTAGGCAGGCCTCTGTCTTGCTCGTGGTCGAACTGGGACAGTACTATCAGGAATCCCGAATTTCGTGTTATGGCCTGTCTGTAAACGAGTTCAATCAGCTATGATTGGCCAGCCACCCGCCGACGAGACCGCCGAGAAAGCCGCCAAGCGCACCGGTGCCGATCATCATCACACCGGCGAGTGTCATAACCAAGGTCGCTACGATAGTCGACGACCACGATGTCGCAAAACTATGCCAAGTCCGAACCATCGCGGGAAATATCCAGATGTATCCCGGCAATCCGCCGAGGATTCCGGCACCGATAGCTGCCTTACTCGCATTGGCCGCGTCTCGTTTTGCGAGAAACCCAGCGATGAGCCCGCCGAAGAATACCATGTTGATTGAAAAGTAGTGCCCCATTCCCGATAGCCAGTAGTCACCAATAACCAGTGGAATCGACATGAGGCCACCAAGTAGGGCGTATTTCCACGTGTGATTATTTCGGAGGACGTGGAGGGTGCCGATAGACATGATTATCTCCAGAGGATGCAACGCAAGTGAATACGTCGCATTGTTTGGTCCATCTGGCTATAGTTGGTGAGGTCGCGAGAGCACCGTCGATAGTCCGCCGCAGTCAGTGTCACGACTCGGGGAAGACACTTGCTGGGTTGCGGTCGGCAAACGGGCCGACACGGCGATCCTCGGTCGCGTACTCGTAGAGTGCGGTGCGCGCGACCATACCGAGGACCTGTGCCGTGATGATCGCCGCGACGACGCAGAGCAGGCCAAGACCCCCGACGACCCATGCAACGATCCCGTGCAGGCCGAGGTAGGCACCCCCCAAGAGGACGATACCGACGAGCGCAACCGGGAGGACGACCAGCGAAACGCCCAGCGAGGCGCTGACGCTTTCGCCCCACGTCTCCTTGAATGCGCTCCCACTCTCACGGAGAATGGTGCGCAGGTCTGCCGTGTCCTCAACGACGATGACGGGGACCACGAAGAAGGTCAGGAGGCCCCACGCGAGGTCGAAGACGAGGCGCGCAGCACTCCCAAGGAAGCCGAACTTGTCGTCGAGGATGTAGAGGATGGTTCCGAGGGTGGCGGACGTGAGCGCCCAAATCGCGACTCCACGGCGCGAGCGCCACGCCGCGCGGAGCCCGTCGTGGACGGTCGGTGTTCCGCCGTCGAAATATTGGAATGCGCAGTGGGCAACGGCGACGTTGAAGAACGCGCCGAGACTCGAGGTGAGCGCGAGGCCGACGAATATCGCAGCGTACGTGATGAGGTCATTCGTGAAAATCGATGCGACCAGACCGTAGTGGAGGGCGACACCGGCCGCGATTGCGAAGCCACTCCCGACGAGCAGGAGGCTGCACAGCGGGAGGACTGCGAGACGGGGGTTCGCCCGGAAGACGTCGAGGCTTCCGTCGACGACGTCAAGCCCCCGACTGAACTTTCCGGACATACAGAAGTTTCGTTACTGAGTCGTCATAAGTCTTCATCTACCGCTTGCTGTGGGTTTCAGACACTGGTGGTTACCGATAGATCGACAGCTCGGTTCGGTACACAACCAGATAGGCAGTCACATAGGCAGCACCCCAAACGATCGCTTGTGGCATACGGTTACTCCCGGAGATGGTCACATCCAGTGCGAGGACACTCACCATCCCGATGATACCCCATCCGATCGCCGACGCGATCAGGACGAACGCAAAATCACCTAACCGACCGAGCGACCAGTCACCGGCAACGACAGGATACGCACCGCCGAACGCCAACACACCAACAACCAGATTAACCGTCGCAGCCGATCCCGGTGATCCGAGAACGGCGTTTCCGAGCGAGACCAAGGGGTAGAACGCAAGTACGAACCCGAACACTGCCAGCAGGAAATCGACAGTCGCTGTCACCCACGAACGTACTCCTCGCTCGGCAGTTGCCATATCTGTGTTTCGTAGTGACGCTATGAGACGTTTGTGGTCCCTCCGCAATGGATTGCAGTCGGGTGGGCACGCCGTTAGGTGAGTTTGTGGAGGAGATCGACGAACGGCGCGTCCCGACAGCTTCACTCGAGTGGCGACGAGCAATCTTTTTGTTGTCGTGAAGCGAATTGCTTCGTATGACTGCTGACACCCCTGAGACTACCGCTCAATACGAGGCGGCCTATCGAGGGGGCCGCGATGCTGTCCTGTCCATCGTTTCTGGTGCGATGTGGGCCGTTCTCGGAGCGTTCGGGGTCGGATTGCTCTGGCTGACTGCCATCGCACTCACCAACGACACCGCAACACCGCCTACATACGCCGCCGCTCTCTTCGGGGCCACACTAACCGTTCTTGCCGGAGACGAACTCTACCACCGCCTACACGGTGGCACTCCGATTTTCTAGTGAATAGCGTGCCCCGTTGGAGTCAACGTTCTAACGAAAAGACGAGGGTGTCATAGAACTCTTTCCAAGGGATTTGTTACTCTCCTAGAGTTAGTGGAAAACACGTTAGGTAGGTATGCGTACTGAAAGAGGTAAGTTAAACAATCGGCCACGTTCTATCTGTAGCAATGAATCGTCGGAGGTTCCTCGCTGGGGCGTGTGGCGGACTCATCGCCACAAGCGGGTGTCTCGGGCTTGGCAGGAGTACACCATTCGTGACAGACCGAGGCGTAGATGCTCTCGACCGTGGGTGTGGCGACAAACAGAACGAAATATCGCCCCGGTACGATGAATCCGCCGACCAGCTCCATCTCGAAGGCGTGTTATCGGGGACAACAGCGTGTGGACCGCTCGATATTACGTACGCTTACAATCAAGAATCCGACCGAGTCATCGTCGAGGTCATTCTACTGAATGACAACGAGTGTGAGTCGTGTACACGCTATTACGAATATGACGCAACAGTCTCGTTCCGGAAGACGCCCGATATTGTGGCGGTGGCCCATTCAGCACCGGAGGACGTGATGGAGATGCGGGCGTTAGTAATCGAAGAAGAGACGACCACAGCCCCTGCCTGAGTATATTCGTAACCATTCGGCATCCTGTCTTGGCGGGCTTAACCGCCCATTCGCCGCCCCCCATTTGCAGACTGTCAGTTAACCGTTTCTGCTGTAGGAAGTGTACACTCTGTACTTACCGTTCAAAACAGGTGTGTCAACCATTCTATGACACCTCAGAAAGACGGTTACGCAGCTGCGTCCGGCTTTGTTACGGTTCGGGCCGCGTACCCGAGCAAGAAGCCAAGGACACCAAGCGGAACACCAAACACGAGTCCCCACCCGACGCCGAGGAGAAGCGTGTCACCAACCGTCGGCGTGCTCGTCTGGCCAGCGCCGACAATTCTGATAAACAAGGCACTCACAGGAGCGATACAGACCAAGAGGCTCAGAACAAAACTCCGGTTCTGATACGTCTGCCACGCCGCCAGCAAAACGAGAACCGTTCCCCCACCAACGATGATCGCTTGGCCCGGCAGGAGGGAATACACCGACTGGTAGTAGCCGGCCACGTAGATGGCGAGGACGAGCGTGAAGAGGCCGAGCGCAATCGCGCTCCATCGTTTGGTCAGCCCGAGATCATCACCGAGGAGGATCGCTCTGACCGGTCTCTTCGTCTCTGACATACGTTCTCATTCAAACGGAGTTCGCATCAATCTTCTGGAAGCATTAGCCGTGGATCTCAGCCTCAGCCCCACCAATTACCAGAGGTTAGTAGCACAATCGTTCTATCAATAGTGAGCTTGAACCTTCGCTGGTTGAATTGGCAGGCAATCCTACGTACTATTCGGCAATTGGAGTCAGGACGCGTTTTTGAGTTCTGCAAGTGCGTATATGATGGCGACAGCTCCGAATAGTATACCAATCGAACCCAGGAGTTGATTTCGAGGAACGACAGTCGTCTGTGACACGACGAGCAGAGACATCAATATCACGTGGAGGGCAAGCAAGCGATCAGTACGGTCTGACATACATCAGTTCCTCATTAACTCCATATGAGCGTTTGGTAGTTCAATCGTCTGTACCGGCAGGTTCACTTGCCGCTCTGAAAAGGACACCGGGGTTGGAACTATTGCTCGTTTGCAAGACACGCTTATGATACAGAGGTGATGACATATGGTATGGATCGCAGCTGGCTCCGGCAGAGTGTCCTCCCCTTCTTACTGCTTGCGTATCCGCTCACGTTCCTGTTCTTCCAGGGCGGCCAGTTCTGTCAGCCGTTGTGCTTCGAGCCGACAGCAGTGGGCGTGACCACGTTGTTGAGTGGCCTCCTCGTGTTGATGTTGGTCGCAGGTGCCCTCGGAACGCGCTTCAGATTCAATGAGCGAGGAGACACTCACCGGATCGTCCGCTGGCTTGGATCTCCCTCACTCCTTGCTGGCGGCATACTCGTGGGGGTGTTCGTCGGGTTTGTTGGCTTCTTAGCGCTCGATACGCTTTCGCTCTACGAAGCGGTCTGGAAACCAATCGTTCTGCCCTTCAGTTTCCTGCTATTTCTCCCGGTGTGGGTGCTCTATATGGCGTCGTTCCCACTCGCCGTCCTGTTCTCAGTAGCTGGCATCGAATCGTCCCCCCTCGTGACGGTAGTATTTCGAGGCGTCGTGGTGTTCATCGGATTCCCGCTCTCCGCCGGGGTTCAGACACTGTTCGTCTCAGTAGTGGTCGAGAGACTCCAGTCTGAAGCTATCGATTAGCACGTCTGAACAAGAATGGGAGACTCGTGAGGTCTTGGGGCGCTCGGGTTCATCGCCGTCCTCGATACCTGAATCGAGTGCGGAGATTCGCTAGGTGGGGGATGGGAGTATGATTTATTCCTAGTCCCAGTGGAGGAGATAGAGAAGATAGGTGCTAGCGCCGGTGATGAGTAACCCGATAGCAGCAAAGGCGATGGCAGTAAAACCGGTTGTAGCTGGAAGGACTGCTATTTGGACGGCTTGGAGGCCAACAAGAACCGTGAACACAGCCAGTATCGTCCAGAAAATGGCCGAAAGGATGGACCATCCGCCCCTAAATACCCCATCTCTTACGGCATACCGTATTTCGGATTCAGTGAGGTCGTCTGACTCTCCCATATTGGCTCTTACGTTCACTATCCATTATCTCTTGCGCTCGTACTGAGCGATAAATTCTTCACCAGGTTCGTTCCGCCAGAACAAGTCTTGGAGAGAGAAAATCGACAGAGCCAAACCGGTGGACTTGAGCAGTTCGTGTCACGCGTATGGCCCTCGTAGGTGGTCTATCTGTGACGACGTTTTTCGGCGGTGCGATGCTCCTCATCGGCGGAATCGTACTCCTTGCGAGTGGACGGTACATCTGGCGAGCGACCGCCGTCCTCCGCGCGACAGACCGTGAGACACTCGATGACGTCTCTCCTAATGCACTCGTTCGAGTTGCCGGCACCGTCACAGCGAGCGATGACGATGTCCTTGTCGCTCCGTTCAGTGGCGTCGACTGCGTCGCATTACGCTACCAAATCGAGGAACGACGACTCTCCTTCCTCTACCTGTTCCCGTGGTACGTGACGGTTTACGAGGCGACAGCAGCCGTTCCGTTTACCGTTCGAACGGAGACTGATTCCGTGTCCGTTGATGAGCCCGTGCAGACAGTCGCACTCGAGTCTCACGTTGTGGAGACGACGCGTGCCACTGCCGAACCGACCGAACGAATTGCCACCTTCGAACGCGACCACGAGGCGATCCCGGCGTCGACGCGGTGGCAGCACCCACCCGGATTTCTCGCACCGCTTGCACGTACGCTCTCACTGGGGACGCGGCGATACAGTGAACAGCGCGCTGCAGTCGGCGCGGACATCACGGTGGTCGGCCGCGTCACGCCTGACAGATCAGGACTCGATCCGATCGTCGTCTCCGATGGCTCACCGATAGCGACGGTCGGACGAATGGCGAAAACGTCGATCGCGGGCGTCCTTATCGGGGTCGTGGGACTACTGCTTGGATACTTCCTCTTGTTCCTCACGTAGCCGGGTCGGTCAACACGCACCGCCTCCGCCGCCGGCCGCAGCTCCAGCTCCGGCACAGCTGGCTGCACTCGCGCTCGCACCGGCCACGGCCGCCGCCCCACCGACGACGATCGCGGCGTCGTCGGTCTGGCTGTAGTCGCGGCACTCGCCCCAGGCGACGGGTGCGATTTCGTCGTCGATATCGTCGGCCGCGAGGACGGGGTCACGAAGCTGCGACAGCGAGAATTCGGGCTCCGTCGCGTACTGGTCGACGAGCGAGTCGGTGAGGAGGACGCGGCGGCACGTCTCGGCCTCGAAGAGTTCGTCGCCGTCGAAGGTGAACTGGATGTCGTAGTGCCGGATGAACACGTCGTCGAAGGGCGCCTGGAGGGCACTCGCGGCTTCGCCGACAAGGTCCCAGACGAGGTCCTTGTCGGGTGTCTCGATGTCCTCGCCGAGTGAGAAGCGCGCGATGGGAACGACGACCGGCTCGCCGTCCGGCCCCTCGTTGACGACCGCGACACCGGTTACGCCACAGTCCTCGACGGCGTACCCCTGTTGTTCGACGGCTGTTCGGAGCGTCTCGTCGGCGTCGTGTTGTCGTGATTCGAGGTCGACCTGTTCGTCCGGCGTGTCGCTGCCGAGAAGTCGTTCGAGCAGGGAGGGCATCGTACCCCGGGATTTTCGTGGTGGGGTCTTTGGTGTTCGGGTGCAGGGTGTCATCGTACTGTTCCCCGGGTTGTTGATTTCCGGACTGTCTGAGTGGATCAGCCGATCGGCAGATGTGCGAGTTGAACGCGAGCATCCGCGCGAGCGGAGTGAGCACGGTTCACCGAGCGCGGAGCGCTCGGCCTTTTTCAGCCGTGTTTTTGCGAGGAGCGGTTCGCGCTCTGCGCGAACCCGACGAGGAAAAAGATGGCTGAACTGAGCGATTCGTGGCTCACCAACCAATCGATTCACTCATTCGGTGCTGTTGATGTTGGAACTGTGCGATACCGCCACTCGTCAGGTGCCGAAACACCTGTAGGGATGTGGGCAAGACTCTCAGTATGCGCGAAGCCCTCCACTCAATTCTGTTCGCAGAACGCTTCGAACGCCGGCTTGACGTGCTGATCGCGGCCGTCGTCGCTGTCGGCACGTTCGTAATGTATGCGACCGGCGGCTTCAGCGTCGATGGTGGCGTCGTTTTCCTCCCTTCGGATGCGACGCTCGTCGGCGCCGTCGCGGCAGCGGGAATTGGCTATCGACGTGGGAGTCTGATCGGCGCGTGGGTGACGGTGTTCGGCGCTTATATCGGCTTCTTCGCTGAATGGGCGTTTCTCGGATTGTCGAGCCACACGTTTGCTGGCAAGCTCGCGTTTCTATTCGATCCGGTCTCGCTTGGGTTGTCCGCACTTGCAGCTGTCGTCATCGGGACGATCTCGTTCGCCGTCGGATATCTCGCTGTGCGGGGTGTCAATACAATCTCAGAGGGGCGTACCGGTTCGTGACACATAGGAGGGTCCGTGTGCCATTTGTGCCACTTGAGGCCGCTACGACGATGACTGATCCTCTGCTGAGCCCCAGTGATTTCGCCAAAGGTGCCATCCGACGACGAGGCTTCCCGCGTAGAGTACGAGCAAGAGTATCGATCGTCCTTGGGCGAGGATCGCGTACAGCACGAGGAAGCCCCCGAGGACGCTCCCGCCGACGAGGTGTAAGAGCGACCCGCCGGGAGTTTGCGCCTGAAGGTCGAGGCCGGTCCACGATCGAATCCCCACCAGGAGGCCAACGAGACCGGCGGTGGTGACGATGGGCAGGCCGGGGAATGTCCACGGGGTCGTCGGCAACGCCGGCGTCTCGCTGAGGATCACTGCCCACGCGAGCAAACTCCCACCGTACCAGACGATGCCCCGGAGCAGTTCCTCGCCCACGATCCGGTGGCGACCGGACGCTTCGAGTACCCCACCCACGAAGTAGAGAATGCCGAGCGGAGCCATGAAGGCGAGCGGCGGCCCCAGGAAGGCGATCGGCCCGCCGACCACCACCGCAAGGAGGGCAAGCAGACCAGCCACCACCGAGATGCCAGCCCCGTATCGGTGGATGGCGAGGAACGTCTCGTGATCCATACGACCGTACTTGTTCGGAGCCTCGCAAAAATCTTGTCCGCACCGTTCGAATCTCGGTTCCTACACCGGCAGCGTCCTCCGCGGCTGTGGCTGGGGAGTGAGAAGGTCACGACGTCAGCTGGGACGTGGATTGGCGCCGACCAATCAGCCAGTACGCGACCGGGAGGCACACGGCGAACGCGACTGGCCAGTACAGCATCTGCGAGATGGGATCGGGTGGGAGCACCACGGCGGAGACGAGGAAGCCGCCCACGCCAGCGACGGCGACGACGGCCGCATACTGTTCTCGTCGGGACGGTGGCTGTTCCCGGTCGTGTTTGCGGCGCCACCAGCCAACGTAGTAGAGGAGGAGAACGCCGGATAGTGGCGCGAAGACGGCCCAGAAGAGAGGATGTGAATCTCCACGAGCGCGGGCATCGAGGGCAACCCATACGCCGACGGCGATGAACACGACCAAGATGAGGATCGTGCCGAGGGCGACGATGAGGGGGAACGCGGGGGACATAGGTTACCGACGTGTCCCATTGGTTGTAGGTTTTTCTGCCCCGAGAACACAGACGATAGAGCCGGTAATTGGTGGCCGTTGAATCTGGAGAGTTGCGGTAGACTACGCGTCGCTCCCGTTCGGCATTCGATCAGCAGTGTCATCGGTGGAGGCAGTTCGTCGGCGCAGCCAATAGCCGAGTAGCAGTACGAAACCAAACACGGCGAGGACCTTTTTCAGGGACATATCCATTCAGAACTACCGTATTTACGAGTCATACGTTTTCTGTTTGACGGTGCGCCTATGGAGTCATAGAACAGTTCACAAGGCGATTAATTTCATTATTGTTGGGATGAATCCCCCACTTAGTAGGTGTGCGAGTGTATCGATAGGACTTCCTAACGTAGTGGTCAGTCGATAAGTGCGAGCACAATATATCCGATGAACAAAGCACTAAGGGTGAATGTGATTGTCATTGTTCCGTCAGGCCAAATCGTGAATCCATCATGTGCCAGTTGAATTGAGAGGAGGATGCTTATCGCGCCGCCAACAAGTATGAAGACAGGCGTCAGTATTATCGCTCGATGTGGATGATTCCACGCATCCCAGTTCCACGCAAGGAGACGGGATGTGAGTTTTTGGGTCATGTCGGTCATATTCAACCAACTGAACATCAGAAGTTAGACGTTGTGGTGTCTCACAGGAACAGTTAGCCGTTATTCAGAACTCTGTACTTAACGACCTCCGCCAGAATATGTTGACCGTTGAGGATTTCAACAGAGCTGAATCGGTGTGTACTGATGAACAGCTGACCGCTACGTACAGGACACCATACTAATGCGCAATGACAGCTGACGACGATCGATTTCAGGCGATTCTCGAGAATCGGAGTGAAGTATTGCGATCACTCTGTGATTCTCCAGCGACGAAGCCGGAGCTGGTAAGCGCGCTTCGCCTCTCGCGGTCCTCTGTCGATCGCGCGATTCGTGATCTCACGGAAGTCGCCTGTGTGACTGCCGAAGGGAACGAATACCGAGCGACGACGATCGGACGTGTTTCACTGACGGAATACGACCAGTACCGAGAGACCACTCACGCGATCCAGGACGCCGACCGATTTCTCAATTACCTGCCCGCGGATGAAGCACCCGACGCAGCACTGCTGGAGGGTGCTGAGATTGCACTTGCAGACACCCATGCGCCAGAACAAGCGCTTGAATCGAGTATTGGCCTCTTCCGTGACGCGACAGTGCTCCGGGTATCAGCATTCGATGGTCCCGTGCCTGGCAACCGTTCAGCGCAGCCAGCGAGACCCGCGATGGAAGTCGTTCCAAGGACTGAGAGAAGTCGGCGCCGTGTCGTCGAAGATTCGTCCGGTGGCGACGTGGAGGGCATCGTATCAGTTGTATGACTCCGTGCGGATGATACAAAGCTTGTGAATACGACATCATCGCCGAGGAAGGCTATGCGGTATTAGAGTCTGTGGAGTCGACGTATTGGTGCTCCCAGTCACGGCGGGCTTCGATTTCACGACGGCCGCGGCGAGTGAGTGTGTAAACGTTCGTCCGTCGGTCCTTCTCGCCTTTCTCAACGAGACCCTTCTCGACGAGCGTATCTAAGTTCGGATAGAGGCGACCATGGTGGATCTCTTTCTCATAGTAGTCCTCGAGTTCCTCCTTGATAGCGAGGCCGTGGGGTTCGTCGAGGCCAGCAATCACGTAGAGGAGGTCGCGTTGGAAGCCGGTCAAGTCGTGCATACTCTTGGCTCCTGAGATGTCTCCCTGAGTCAAATGTCTGTTGTCCCTCGTACGGCAGTGAGACCTCGACAGAAGCCGGATCAGATACCTGTATATTTATACAGAGGACAAACGAACACCGACTGAGTATGGCAGACCTGATCGTCAAATCGGCCGTCAAAGAAGCGCTCAACGACCACAACGTCTCGGCGGATTTCTACGAGGCGCTGGATGACGAGGTAACTGAAGTGCTCGAAGATGCAGCTCGGCGTTCCGAGGCAAACGATCGGAAAACTGTCCAGCCCCGCGATCTCTAGGTCGCTCGGAACGAACCATCCCGCCGCTCGAATTCACTCCCTGTTTTAAGATGCTCGTGACTGGAAGGTAGAGCTATGAGTGTCACAACCGAGTCAATTCAAGTTGAGAACGTGGTTGCATCGTCCGATATCGACCAGGAACTCGATCTTGAAACGCTCTCCGAAGACCTAGGGGCGACCGACTTCGATCCCGATAACTTCCCTGGTCTCGTGTATCGGATGCACGATCCAAAAGCCGCAGCACTCATCTTCCGATCGGGAAAAGTCGTCTGTACAGGTGCGAAAAGCGTTGACGACGTCACGACGGCCCTTGAGCACGTCTTCGAGGAACTCCGCGAGTTGGGCGTCGATGTCGCTGCCTCGCCAGCGATTGAAATCCAGAATATCGTCTCAAGTGGCGATCTCGACCATACACTCAATTTGAATGCCATTGCTATCGGCTTGGGGCTTGAAAATATCGAATATGAACCCGAACAGTTCCCCGGACTCGTCTACCGGCTCGACAATCCGGACGTCGTCGCACTCCTCTTTGGCAGTGGGAAGCTCGTCATCACTGGCGGCAAGCAACTTGATGACGCCGAACAAGCCCTCACGAAGATCGAAAGCCAGCTCAAGGATCTCGGATTTCTGGACTGATTTGGGGACTCGAAACAGGTAATCGGAATCGCTGCCACTAGGGGTTACATTTTTGCCTCTCCTAACCACGTTTTAAGTCGGATCGATGGCCGATGCTGAACGCGAGGTAGATGAAGTCCGCTCCGGGGATGTTCTTTCAGTACAGGAACTGAACGAGTGGATTGCATCGGTCATCGAGGACACGCCTGCCCTCAACGGTGTCCGCTGTATCGGAGAAGTCACTGACCTCCACCAGAACAGTACGGCGCTCTACTTCACGCTCACCGACGGTGACGCCGAGCTCCCCTGTATGATCTGGGCGAACCGCTACCGGAATTTGGACGCCGAGCTCGAAGACGGCACCGAGGTCATCCTCGAGGGCGATATCGACTACTGGGTCGAAGGTGGGAAAATCGACCTCAAACCGTGGGAAGTAATCGTCGCCGGCGACGGCGACCAGGCAGCCGCCGTCGAGCGACTGCGAAGCGAACTCGAAGAGCGTGGCTGGTTCGAGGACGAACAGAAACAGCAACCACCGGCGTTCCCAGAGCGGGTCGGCGTCGTCACGTCCCTCCGAGGGGACGCCCGGTACGACATCCAGAACGCGATTCACGAGCAGGACCCCACCGTCAACATCGTGGTGAAGGACGCAACCGTCCAAGGGTCGAACGCACCGACGTCCATCGCGAACGGCATCCACAATCTCGACCGCTCGGAGGACGTCGACGCGATCATCGTCGGCCGCGGCGGTGGGAGCGATTCGAACCTCCAAGCCTTCAACACCGAGCGGGTCGCGGAGGCGATCTTCACCGCGAATACCCCGGTGGTCACCGCGATTGGACACACTGATGACCGACTCATCGCGGATCAGGTGGCGGACGTCGCGACGATCACGCCGACGGCCGCCGGCGAGTACATCGTGAACTCCCGCCAAGAGTTCCTTGCAGGTGAGATCGAGCCGCTGGAGCAGCAACTCGTTGCCGCGTATGAGACCTTCCAGCAGGAGAACGAACACGAACAAGAACTCGCCGAAGCAGTCGATGAGGCGAGCGCATCCGAGGGCCTCCCACCGATTTACTATAAGGTCGCGATCGCTGTGCTGCTTTTGCTGTTGCTGGTCATCACGGGGCTTTGGCTGGGGGTGATCTAAGCATGGCAAAAGATTCCGAAATCCACGACCGGCTGAGCCGCGTCAAGGAGATCATTGAACAGCTCGACGCGGACGAGTGTGACCTCGATGAAGGCACGGCACTCCACGAGGAAGGTCAGGAGCTCTTGACTGAGGTGCGAGAAATCCTCGACGAAGGAAGTGGAGAAGTCGTGGAACTCGAGTAAGCGAGCTGGCGCTCACTCTTAACCAACAGCCCCTCACTTTTCTCCGGTTTGTTGGTTAAGTCTTTTTCCGCGACATGAACCAGTAATTCGCTTATAATTTATCCAACAATATTAACCACTTGATAGCCAGAAAGCATTTAGGTATTATCCAGCTACCGCGCCAACATGTACCGGGACTCAGCCGGTGCATACCCATACCCACATGTATGATTACGAGGTCAGTCACCATCGAGGACATCGATGATCTGTACCTGATGTGGAACGACCACATCAACGCCTCCGCCCTCTATCGCCGCGCCCTCCGCGAGGAAATGGAAGTCCGCGGTGTTGATCCCGATGAACTCCGCGACCTCCTCGAACGGGCCCGCGAGCAGGGCTACACGCTCGAAGAGATTGCCGAGGACACAAACCGATTCGACGACCTCCAGTCGCTCGTCGAAGAGCAGCAGAACCAGCCAACGGCTGGAGACGCTACTGATGATTGACCCGCTATGTCACAGGACAAGATCCCCTCCGACTCTGAACGTCGCACCGACACCGAGTCACTACTGACGGGCAGGATTCCCAGACAGGCCGCGCTGACGTTCGTCTTCCTGGGCCTGTTCGCTGTCGAGCCAGTTGCCGCTCAGGACAACGCTGTCTGTAGCGCGGACAACCTCCCAAGTATGATTGAGGGATTCTTCCAGCTGACAACCGCGCTGGGGATCGTCGGCCTCGCGATCGTCTGGCAGGCCGATTCCCTCATCGAGATGTTCACCCTCAATCCCGAGCAGAAGAAGGGCCTCAAGCGGCACAAGCGCTCCGCGATGAAGTCCGCGGTCGTCCTCGTTGTCCTCGGCCCGCTGTATACCGTTGCCGGGTCGATGATGGGCCTTCCACTGGCACAGTGCGTCGATCTCGTCCCCTGGTAAACACCCTGCAGTCCCCGTCGTGAGCCCCATGTCCCACCGAGAGCTCTCCGTGCTCATGGTCGGCTTGCTCGTGACGAGCTTAGTCACGGGTATCGTCGCAGCCGACCCGCCGCGACCGGGGACGGAGGGGAACGGTCTCACAGAAAACGAGTCAGCCACGCTGTGGTCTCGCGATGTGGACAATTACATCAGCCAGGAAGAGTACCGCCAGCGATACGGCGAAAATCGCTCCGCCGTCCACCAAGTCGCGAATGGGACAGACATCACATTCAAACGGCCGCCGGAGACCGCGGCGACGTGGACGCGGAACGATTTCGAGGATCTCGATGCTGGCGGGGCAGATACTTCCGTCCATCCACCGCACGCGGACCTTAAGGATGGGCTCTTCATCGAGGATGCCCACGCAACGATCTTCGGGGTCCAGCCCTCCACGCGGGGGCATCTGGAGTCCGGAGAGACACCGTTGTACATCGCACCGAATGGAACGATGCGCGGTTTCGTTGATTACCGCGTTCGCGTACCCAACGGGAGTTCCTCCGGCAACACGACCATCGAGTGGTCGCTCACGGAGCACGAAATCGAAGAGGTCCGGTTGAAGAAGGACAGCGAGACCATCGCAACGCAAGATGGAACCCATACGCCGGCCCTCGACTACCAGATCGAGGATGACTGGAGTGCGAATCTCACGCTGGAAGCGGAGATCAGCATCCGGCTGAAGAAGACTGTCAGGACCGACCTGGGTGACCGGACGGACGTCGACGTCACCTACCGGACGGAATCACGGAACGTCTCCGATTCGATCGCCGTCGAGATCTACGACCTCTCGGCGTCCCCCTACTACGCCGAGTATCCGAACGGCGACGCTGGCGTAGCCATCTTCCAGTCCCGTCCGTGGCAGGGATACACGCTCACAGAAGGTGGTGAGGCACGGGTTCGTGGCGTCTGGCGGTTCTACACGGCTCGGAACACCAACTGGGATACGCTCGTTCGGTCGAATCGGACTGCTAGTGCGACCGTCCAGTCTGACGCAATCCCGGTCTCCGTCCACGCGTATCCCTCGCGGATCGGCCCGCGTGCCGAGCCGGTTCGAGACGGCCCAGAACTCATCGATACCTGGGGGACTGACAGCCCGTCACCGGTCGGGACCATCGGTGAGAACATCAACATCGACATCGTCAACCAGTCGTACACGACGACGTATGGCGTCGCCGTTCGAGCCGAGAACGTCGACCGTGAGGCCCTCCAGGTAGCGGGCATAGTTCGCGGAGTGAATGCCTCAATTGCTGAGCCAGACAGGGGCTCTGAGCGGCAGCTCCGCCGCAGCAATCTCACTGTCGGAGTCATCAAGCAGAATCAGTCGCAAGCGACGCTCAGGTTCGAACTTCGCGACAATCAAACCGGCGCACCGATCACGCTCGACGAGAGCCGTCAATATCCGATCGGTGGCACCACCCGGAACGGGTACATCACGGTCGCGGACCAGCGCGTCGAGACCAATGCCTCGGGGGTGGCGATTGTAACCATCGATGAACCGGGCATCTACACGGCTCGCTACCATCCGGGTTCGTGGCTCGGGCATGACCCGGCGTACGTGAGCGATACAGCGACTGCTCGCTGGCATCCGCTCGGAACCATCGACGGCTGGTTTGCGTTCCTCGTCGAGGTGGGCTGGCAGCTCATCCCGTTCATCGTGATGTTCTACGCGGGACGCCACCTCCTACGGATGCTCGGCCCAGACGACATCTTCGACAGCAATCCATGACTCGACACAACTCACTCAGCAGACGTACCGCCCTCCGAACAGTCGCCGGCGCTGCGCTTGCTAGCGTTGCCGGCTGTCTCGACGACGGTGGGAATACCGAGACGCCCAATGATGGCAATGGCGCTCCAGACGGCCAGAATACGCTCAAGCGCGTTGCCGTCGATGGAACAACTCTCGTCATCGAACTCACTGCGGAAGCCGACGTCGATCAGATCAACCTCATTCAACCGAACGGGGAACTGCTCGGACAGCGCGAAGTCGCCACAGGCTCCCAGCAGGTTTCGTTCGAAATTGGGACCGCTTACGCACCCGGTGAGTACCGCGTGCTCGCATTGAAGGGCGATGAGACCATCGTCGAAACCTCACTTCCCATCCAGCCGGATCTTGGAATTGTGGAGATGGGAATCGGAAGAAATCAGCCCGATAAGATGTGGGACGGGCCAAGCGACGAAATAGCTGAAGAAGCATTCGTGACGGTTGAGAATCAGGGCAGTGGTCCAGAGGCGATAACGAAACTACTCTTCATTGGGGACGTGCCGTATCCCTCAGACGAAGAAGGCACGAACTATGCTGCCAACGAGGACGTGAGTGGGATATACGATGCGGATGCGGATACGGAGGTTGACGAAGTTGTCATAACCGCTGGCGAGAAAATCACGATCTACAGTTCTCGGTCGCCGTTCGCCTTCGTCCCGGGCGGGGGGACATCCTGCACGGACGAACAACAGAGCGGGGAGTTCGACCTCATCCTCGAAACCCAGGTTGGAGCAAATCAAGTTTCGAAAACGTACACTATCCAGTATTCGGCTTCAACAGAGTCTGACAGCTGTGATATCACCATCAATGAGGCGTAGCCATGGTTGACCTGATTGATGTCTTCTTAGAGGGGTTCAAAGACGCCGTCGACTGGGTCATTAGCCTCTTCATGGAGGGGCTGACGGCTGGCTACGAGACTCTGACAGAGGAGATGTTTGGCACGCCGACGCCTGAGACGGATGGGGCATTTATCTTCGGCGACCCGATCAACACTCCCTGGCAGGCAATCCGAGATGCGTTGGTGGGCGGTGAGATCATGCTGATTTCGTTGCTCCTCCTTTTGATGTGCGTCCAAGGACGGCACACGATCCGGATTTTCAATCTCGGGAGTGCATACGAATCTAGACGGACGAAGAAGACCGCCTGGGTTGGAGCGTTCCTTATTATCAGCTGGTACTGGGTGAGTATTCTGGGCCTCTACATAGTGGATGGATTCACGATTGCTCTGATGCCGAGTCTCAGTTCACTAGGTGATGCGATGCTCAATTTCCTCGAAGTCTCTCTAACGAATCCCGGGCTTGCACTCGTATTCGCCCTTCTCGGCGGTCTCTCGATGTGGGCCCTGGAGGCACTGTACTTCATTCGAGAGATTCTCCTCTACGTCTACGTGTATGGAATGCCGATAGCGTTCGCACTTGGCTACGGCAATATCCCGGTTCTCTCCGATATCGCGATGGGATTTACCAAACGGTTCGTCCCGCTCGCAGTTCTTCCCCTCCCGGCAGCAGTAGTGTTCAAAGGATACGATTTGCTCTACTCGCAAGATGCAATTGCTCCAAATAGCGCGTTTCTGAAGTACTTGGTAGCAGTCTCGCTACCCCTGATTGCCCTCTATGTCACGTGGAAGACGTTCAAATACGCGACTCCGCTGACTGCCAAGGTCGTCGGTGGTGCTACGAAAGGGGCGGCACTCGTCGGCGGTGTCGCTGCTGGAGCCTACGTCGGTGGTGCTGGCGTCGCGACGACTGCCGCCCGGTGGGGGCCGAAAGCGGCCGCAGGGCAAGCTGTCGCCCAGAAAGCAGCCGCGCGAGGAGACAATGAAGATCAGGGCAGCGGTAAGCCGTCGTACCGCAGAACCGAGAACGACCCGGGCGAGCCGTCAGCGAACACATCGAATGACAAACGCGGTATGGAGTTTGATCGAGGGATCCAGTAATTATGTCAACCGATAAAGACGCAGCTGCACGGCGAATCATGAATCAGTTCGGAGAGGAAGGTCGTATCCCGTACCTCAACATCGAGGAGGGTGATGTCGGCGTTCTCATTGCCTTCCCCATTATCGGGTTGTTCGTGGCCGGCCTCACCGGTATCGAGTCACTTGCCCTCCCGTTCGTAGCTGGCGGCTTGGGCTTCGGCGTGGCCGTCATCTACGTCTCACCGAATCACTTGAACGCCTGGACGTGGACGAAAGACGTCTATCGGTACGCCAAGCGACCACAGATCACGTTCAGCGCCCCAGACAACGCGGAGAGCGGCACGAATGAGACGACACGGAATGAGGGCGGGTTCGCCAACTATACGCCGTTCAAACCCGACGAACGAACCCAGGACCTCACGAACGTCAAGCGGGCGTGGCCCGGCGTTGGTACCATCCAGCGGGCGGACGGGACGATGGAGGCGTTCGTCGAGATCCAGCCGGGGAACATGGATTTCGCCATGTCCGACGACTGGGCACAGCTCCAGGAGGCTGGCGAGGAATTCGCTAATAAGGAACTCGACTCGAAGCTCAAAGTCCATGCTACAACTCGCTCGTTCCCGGTCGAACAAATCATCGAGAATATCGAAAACCGTCTCTCCGACGAAGACGTCACGCAGAACCCGATATTCCATGAGTTGCTCGAGGAATACCGGGAGACGCGCCCGAAGGAAATGCGCGACCGGGGCATTCAGCAGGTCCGGTACTACATCGGCGTCGAGGTCAGCCCTCTGGAGGTCTACGATCGCTACCGAGACGAGGGAACACCTGCTGAGAAGCTCACTAAGTTCCCCGTTATCGGGTTCCTGTTCAACCCGTTCGTAACACGACGAGAGGACCTCACCGACGTCGAGCGACGTACCCAGATGTTTGAGAAGCTCGACAGTCGCGTCAACGACCTGCGGGCCGAGTTCATCCAGCAATCCTCTGGCTGGTCCGCTCGTCGCCTTAGTACGGTTGAGCTGTTCGTGCTGAACATGGACTTCTGGAACGGCCGGGAACACGACTACGACGACGCAGAGCGCGTCGTTCGCGAGCAATCGGTCGTCGGCCATTCGCGCCGGGAGGACGAGTCCGATGCTTAACGTCCTTCTCCAGGCCGGTGGGGGGGCAACCGACCAGGCCACCGAGTGGTTACTGAATCCAACGTCGACCGAAGGCGCAGCGCTCTACGTCCTTCTGGCCGTCATCCTCGGCGTCGCTGGCAAGCTTCTGTGGGGTCGATATCACAGCACCAACGATGAGGAGGAAATCGATTTCTCGGACGTCCTCGACGAAGAGACGCTGGAGGAAGGCAACGCAGAAGGGCAGATCCTGGACGATATCTCAGAGTCGCACAAGACGGTGACGGCGCCGGCCGCCATCGAGTGGGAGACGCGAGCAGCCCACGTCGGCGAGCAGTGGACGACGACACTGTACATCGCCGACTACGCCGACTATCCCAGCGATGGCTATCTGAGCGACCTCTTCGAGATGACGGACGTCCAGTTCGATTTGACGGCCCACATCACGCCGAAAAATCAGGAGCGGGCCCGGAACGAACTGCAAGACATCGCGGACGACCTCCAGGTCGATGCTGACCTCGAACAGAGTATCCGGAGTGCCTACCTGCAGGAACGCGCCAACGAGGCTGCAGCGACGTACAAGGCCGTCGAGAACGGCGCGAACGTCTTCGACCAGGGGATGTTCATCACCGTGCGGGCCGACGAGAAAGACGACCTCAGAGACGCCGTCCAGACGGTCAAGAGTGCGCTCCGCGACGACCCGGCGAACCTCACGCCGAAGACCGCCATCTGCCGGCAGGATCTCGCCCTCCAGTCGGCCGCGCCCATCGGTGACAACGAGTTTGGGCGGACGTCGATTGCGCTCGGCGGCGCCGTCGGTGCGTTACTGTCCTCGCCGCACAACGCGACGATTCTCGAGGAGGGTGGCGTCGAGTTCGGGATTCACAAGGACAACCAGAGTCCCGTGGTTATCGACCCGTTCGCAAGGGACAACGGGTACGCGATGTTCACCGTCGGCGACACGGGCTCGGGGAAGTCGTTCAGTTCGAAGCAGAACTTCATCCGTTCGATCGAGCAGAGCAAGGACCGTATCGGCATCATCCTCGAGCCGTTGAATAACTGGGCGGGGGTCGCCGAAGCGCTCGATGCCAAACGCATCACTGTCGGCGGGACGCTCGGCCTGAATCCCTTGGAGATCCGGGAGACGCCCGAGCACGTCCAGCGGGCGATGGGCGAGGACGCGAGCCCATTCAACGAGAAGCTCGACGACGCGATGAGCTTCCTCACGAACTTCTTCGCGCTGCGGGGCATCTCGCTCGGTGACCGCCGGACGACGCTGGAACTCGCGCTCAAGCGAGCGTACAAGCGCAACGGGATTACCGACGACATCTCGACACACGACAACCCGAGCCCGACGATTCAGGATATGATGGACGTCTTCGAGGAGATGGTTGACGACCCCGAGGAGTTCGTCGTCCGATCCGACGAGGAGGCGGGGAAGATCAAGGAGGACGCGACGTGGCTCCTCGACCAGCTCCGCCCCTTCGAGGACGACGGTCGGCACGGCAACCTGGGCCAAGAATCGGACTTCGACATCCGCGACGAGAAGGTCATCTACCTCGACCTCGCCCAGCAGGAGGGCAGTGTCGACAGCAGCACGGCGCTGACGATGCAGCTACTCATCTCGCTGGTGTACGAGCGGGCGAAAGTCTCGGAGAAGGAGGTCGTGTTCTACATCGACGAGGCACGCTACATTATGCAGGACGCCGCGAGCTTGGCGTTCCTCGAGACGGTGTTCCGCCACCACCGCCATCACGACCTCTCGATTCGGCTGGTCACGCAGACCGTCGACGAGTTCTTCGAGCACGCCGAGAGCGAGGCGATCCTGGACCAGTGTGCGGTGAAGCAGTTCCACCGCCTCGACGGGATGGACGAGGAATGGGCTGATGAGTTCGGCCTGAACTACGCACAGATGCGGTTCGTCCAAGATGCCGTGCCGGGCAACGAGGACGCCGGCTTCTCCGAGGCACTCGTGGGCGTCGACGGCGAGTGGCGCGGCATCCAGGTCAAAGCGATGCCCAAGGAGAAGCAGGTCATCGACTTCGAGCCGACCGAGCAACGGCGATCCTCGCTCCCCGGTGCTGGTGAAGACGCTGTGAATCCGGATATCCAGACATTCCAGGATGACCTCGAAGCCCGAGCAACCGGGAACGGAGAAACTGCACCCGAGCGGACGCCAGCGGAGACCGATGGGGGCTCAGAGGAAGGTGATGACGATGCGTGAGTACCTTCGCGTGACGCCGACATCCGAACAACTCACGCCGGAGCGTGTGCCGCAGGCACTGGAAAGCCTCCACAAACTGACCGCAACGGACTCGACAGGGCTGATCGACACACTGAATCCACTACATAGCGAGACACCACCCCGGTTCGAATTCCTCGCACTCAGTGACGGTGTGGATGAGCCCGTCGAATTCTACTACGGGGCCAACGAGCATCTGGACACTCTCGAGAAGCGTCTCCGGTCGATCTATCCCGAGACGTTCGACATCGAACGCACCGAGGTCGACGTTGCATCGCGACTCGTGCAGCCTGTCGAATTCGAACGGGAGACATTCGTCGAGCAGTATGAGTCGGGCGATCTCCAGTACGAATTCGGTCCTGACGAGCAATACGAACTAGCAGCTGAAGACGATAGTCAAGCGGGTCCAACAGACGCCGAATCAGCCGCGGATAGTGGGACAGTCGGCAATCAGTCTGCCAATCACATCATCGAAGTTGGGGGTACGGCCCTCGAACTCGCCCCACCAGATTCGATTCCCAAGGACGAGCCGGTCACAACGCTGGCGAAACCAACGATGACGTCGAAAGGAACGGTACTTGCGCGACCAGCGACTGATACCGTCTCCCCACTCGGCGTCCGGTGGCAGGGCTCGGCGACTCGGAAACAGGACTGGATGTCTTCGCTCTCGCCGTTTACTGGCGACGATATAGACGAGAGTCCCGATGCCGTCGACCAGCCCGGCGGCGCGCTCGCATCGCTCGTCGATGACTTGACGGAGGCGAGTGCACCACTGGCGTTCCACGTCGTCTTCGAACGACGGGCGAGCTGGCAGAGCGATGCCGACGTTCGAACGGAAGACATCATCGAGGGGCGGGACACCTGGCCGCAGCGGTTTTTGGGGCCACTCTTGGAGTTTGACGACGAGTCCGACCGCCGAAGCCGGGAGGATTTGAGTGAGACACAAGCAGCTCGTGTCGGATCTATCGAGGCGAAAAACGCGAAGCGCTCGTTTACCGCGAATATTCGCGCCCTTGGGGTGCCATCCAGTGACGACGAGCGTGAAGCACTCAACGAGGGATTGCAGTCACTCGCACCCGTCTTCGATACACTCGACGGGCCGTACTACGAAGTGGAAGCCGAACGGGTGCGCGACAACGGCTTGCGGCAGGCCAAAAAAGAGCAGCACGCACGAACCGCGCTGCAACGACTCTTAGATCGTGAAATCGCGACCGGCCGTGGAAAGACCCGACCCGAGTTCGTACTGAGCGGCCGCGAACTCGCGAACTTCCTCGTCGTTCCCTCTTCGGACCAACTCTCCGTGGAAGGCGAACGTGGAACGCGTGCGGAACAACAGAGCCGGAATCCACTCGCCCGGCCTCACCAGGACATTATGAGCGAGTTCCGTGATGGGATGGCTATCGGGTATGCTCTTGACGACACTGGCGACCCCGAAGATGTCCCGACACACATTCCGCCCCGCTTACTGCCGATGCATTACGGACGATTCGGCACCACCGGCTCAGGCAAGTCAAAAGCCCTCCTCAACGATATGCTCTCGTTGTACGACAACACTGAGGGGCCGACCATCCTCGTCCTTCCGAAAAACGACGAGATGGCGCAGAACTATATGCGGGCCCACGCGCGTCGATTCGGGATGACCGACCTCAAGGAGAACGTCGTCCACTTCCCGATCCCGGACGTGCTTCCCGGATTCTCCTTTTTCGATCTCGAACCCTCATTGGAGAGTGGCCGCCGCCGTGAGGATGCAGTCCGGCGAAAAGCCGACCACTACGAAGAGATCCTGAAGCTCGTCATGGACGAGGACCGATACAAGCGGGCGACGGTCGCCCCAACCCTCATCAAGACGCTCATCACCGCGCTGTTCGACGAGGAATACGGCCGTGAAAACGGCCAGTACCGGGAGTCAACCGATTACTTCGCCCACCGACAGCTCGAACACGTCATCGACCAGCTGTGGGAAGCCGGCCCGCCACAGCCGAATCTCGCAGACGCACCCCGATCAAGCGACGAGGAGGTCTCCCGCATGATCCGGCGGCAATTCCAACACGATTCGACCACCTTCGACAACGTGATGGGTGGGGTCACGCACCGCCTCAACTACATCTCACAGAACCCTCACCTGCGCCGCATCTTCAACAACACCGAGAACCAGTTCGACTTCCGAGAAGTGCTCGACGATAACCAAGTCATCCTGTTCGACCTCGGCGATCTTCGCGACGAGGCCGCCCGGATTATGACGGGCATGATCCTCACCAATCTCGACGACGCGCTCAAAGACCGCAAGCGCGACCTCACCCAGTACTCCGACGACTACGTCGTGAACCTCCTCGTCGACGAAGCGGCCTCAGTCGTGGTCTCCGATATCATGAACGACCTCCTCGAGAAAGGACGAGGATTCCGGCTTTCAGTGGGCCTCTCAATGCAGTTCCCCGAGCAACTGGAAGCTGAAGGTGGGCGGAAAGTCTACCTGAACGCCCTGAACAACATCGGGACCTCACTCGTCAGCAAGATCAACGTCGACCGAGAACTGGCTCGGGCGATGGCCCACGAGGAGATGGACCCGGACGATTTCGCCAACCGGATTCGCTCGTTACCCCGTGGCGAGTGGATCGGCAGCGTCCCGAGCCCAGCATTCGGAGAAACCGGGCCGTATCCGTTCAGTCTCACACCGCTCGAAATCCCGCCGGGCCATCCCGAGAGCGAGTACCCGCTGACACAGCGTGAAGAAGAACAGTTCACTGAGACGATCGCCTCGATGCACGAGGACATCAGTGACGACTACGGGGTGCCAGCGGAATCAGATGTGTCCACAGCGAGCGCACCTGCCGAATTACACGAGGTACTCAGCATCGAAAGCGACGACCTAGACGTCGCGCTAGCGAAGGTGGTTCGAAGCCGCCAGCTTCGAGACGGCTGTCGGGAAGAGAACGGCTGGGTAGATGTCGAAGCGGTTGACGAGGAACTCAGGCGGCTCTTCGAAGAAGTCGATGCCGAACCACCGTCGTATGAGGAACTAGCAGATATCCGCGAGCGATCACGCCATCTCGATACGACCGTTGATATCGAAGCAGACGAAATACGGATTCGATTGACCGACGCTGGCGAAGACATCGCGACACCCGAGACTGGGGGCGTACAAGCCGCCGGCGGACATGACCACGATACGGCACTCCTCCAGATCGAAGAAGAACTCAGCAAACTCGGCTGCACCGTCTCAATCCTCGCCCAGGATGGCAGCGAGAAACCTGACGCGAGGGCGAGCCATCCCGAGGTTGACGACCGATTCGCTATCGAGGTCGAGACGACGACGCCCGAGAATCCCGCGAAGGTACTCACGAACCTCCGAAAGGCCCAAGCAGCAGGGGATATCCCGCTGTTTGTCGTTCAACCTGGAAACGACGAAACTGAGTGGGCCAAGCGCGTTGACGGCATTCTCACACCACCCGTCCGTACACTCCAGAATGGTGAGACGCGATTCTACACGACTGACTCGAATCTCACGTTCAACGGCGGGGCAACCGAAGACGGTGGGGTGACGGCCGTGCGACCGGCGAACGGCGACGAGAACGGGACCCAGAACATCTGGCAGCGTGATGGCGACGAGATCGTCCTTCGTGATGCCAGCGAGACGGAACACATCCGCCTCCCATCGCTTGGAAACCTCTCGAAGGATCGTGTGCCAGCCATCTACAGCTACGACCACGCTGCCGACGAGTACGTCGTATACGAGCACGGTGAACAACACATCTACGAGACGAAATCGGCGTTCGAGGACGACTGGATTCGGATCAAAAAGCCGTTCGTTCCGGAAGACGAGTTCTCCACCCCAGAGTACAGCTGCGACAGCTACGTAATCGTGATTCTTGCCGATGAGAAGTCATCAGTCGTCTACACGGACGGGACAACGAAACCTCTCACAACCCTACTTGATCACTCAACCGCCCACAATGAATCAGAGGGAGACTCCAAAAACGACGACGAAAATAGTGACCGGGCGGAGACTGACTATCGGGCCGAATCTGCTCCAGAAGAGGATATGCCGAGGGAAGATTCCTCAGAGCAAATCTCCCAAACTAACGGGAGTGAACTCGATCACGACGCGGACGATTTCGAGTCATTCGTTGACGTGTACGTTACCGAAGAAGAGGACGCGGAACTCCCGAAGGATGATCTCTATAATGCGTATCGGATATGGGCAATTAGACACGACAAAGAAGTTCAATCGAAAGCATGGTTCTCCCGTTCTCTCGGGGAGTTCGTAACGTATGATACGAGTCGGATTCGTCAAAACGGAACCCGCGTGAACTGCTATACAGGTATTTCGCTCACGGCAGCAGGGCAACAGTTGATTGAATGAATAGAAATCTATGAGGTACTTGAATTCGAGATGGGTCATCAAAAAATCGCCCGAAGGCGTTGCCGGTCAGGGAAAACGACCAGTAACAGCACGAGAGGGTAAGAATCAAGAGTTAATGCTCGGTTATGGACCGAGAAAACCGCAAGACGGAACCGCCGGTCAGGGCATCTGGGAGGGGCAACAGTATCTAACATCAAGTGAACATACGAAATCGCAGGACGGCACTGCTGGTCAGGGGAAATTAAGAAAGGGTACTCCCGCCCGCATCAGCGGTCAGGGGAAAAACCACCAGACGGCGAAGCTGGTCAGGGGTATCACCGAGCGAAAACCAACTAGGATAGAACAGGGGGTCCCCGTTGGGACCAAGGGATTGGATCGAGGAGTAGAACTGAGTGAGTTCTATGCTGGCTCAGAATTAGTGAGAGCCATGCAAGGTACTGTGAGAACATGAGTAAGAATATCGTCAACGAGCCGGGGGCGATTCCGGAGACGCTACGCGAACGGGACCAGTGGGTGTGCTGGCGGGAGGAGGAGCGGGACGGCAAACCGACGAAGATTCCGGTGACGCCGGGGGCTGGGGGGTTCGCGTCAGCAACAGCGTCGGAGACCTGGGCGAGTTTCGAGGCAGCACTCGACTACACCGAGACGGAGCACGCCGATGGTGTCGGGTTCGTGTTTACCGACGACGATCCCATCGTCGGCGTCGATCTGGACGACTGCCGCGATCCCGAAACCGGCGACGTCGACGATGACGCACAGGACATCATCGCACGACTCGACTCGTACACGGAGGTGTCGCCCTCTGGAACCGGCTACCACGTCCTCATCAAGGGTGACCTCCCTGACGGCCGGAACCGTCGCGGGAGCGTCGAACTGTACGACACGGCACGCTTTTTCACCGTCACTGGCGACCACGTCGGGCGAACGCCCACACGTGTTGCACGCCGACAGGACGCGCTCGACGCGATTCACCGCGAGTACGTCCAGAACATCGAGCGTGACACGACTCCCGAATCCAGGCAGCGTGGTGACGCTGACGGCCAATCAGCGACGAATGATGCAGACGACGTCGACCTTGAGGACGAGGAACTCCTCGAGAAAGCGCGAAACGCGTCGAACGGTGAGAAGTTCGAGCGGCTCTGGAACGGGAATATGGGTGGCTACGACAGCCAGTCTGAGGCTGATATGGCGCTGTGCTGTCTGCTGGCGTTCTGGACCGGCGGCGACCGGACGCAGATGGACCAGCTGTTCCGTCAGTCAGGGCTTCACCGCGAGAAGTGGGACGAGGTCCACTACGCCGATGGGTCGACGTACGGCGAGAAGACCGTCGAGCGAGCGATTGCGAACACCTCGGAGTTCTACGATCCGGACACCGGCGATGATACCGAAGACCGCGACACCACCTCTGCCGAATCATCTGTCGACACCCGTGACAATTCAGAGCGGAGTCGCGCGTACCTGACCGAAAAGAATCGACTGTTGAGCGAGCGCGTCGACGAACTTGAAGCGACGCTCGAACAGAAAGTCGAGCGGATCGACACCCTCGAAGCAGAGGTTGAACGGCTCACCGACGAACTCGCTGCCCGCGACCGAGAGCCCAAGCAACCCCAAGACGAGCAAGCCGTTACTGCGAACGAGAGTGAGGATGAGTCAGCGACTCGCTCCGTATGGGGGCGATTATTCGGCGGCAGTTCAGAATAACGATGTAACCGCGATAGAGCGTTTTTCACCCCGTTATGGGTGACGGGGTTGTCGAACTGCCCCGGAACAACACATGCATTCTGAGCGACAGCGAGACCCAATCCGTCGTATCGACCCCCACCCGGACGAATCTGACGCAGCGACAGCGCCATGGGCCGACCTTCGACTCGACGTCCCCAACGACCGGCGTGACGAGTCGATCGTGGCGTTCGTCGAGTGTGTCCTCGTTGAGCTCACCCACGAGGACGTCGGTGCCGAGTACCGGTCCTCGAACGCGTGGGGTGCTAAAATCGATCAGTACGTCGCCGCCGAGGCGACTGGCCAGCAGTTCATCAAGCGTCGGTACGACGAGCGCCTCGGGTGGGACGAGACGCAGATCACGCGTGAAGCGGTCCGCGACAAGCTGGTCTGGCAGCTCTCACGCTCCGAGTCGCTGGCAACGAATCGAAGCCACGCCAAGCCGGCCACCAACCCCGATACGTTCGTTGTGAAGCCCACGCAGCAACTGCGAACGGATTCAGGATGCGAGGAGTATTAACCAACAAATGCGAGAGACTTCAGCGATTGTTGGTTAATCATAGAGAGTCCAAGTCAGCCACCTGCCTGTCCGCTCTCTCCAGCCTGCGAGTTTATCCGCGCCGGAAGGCGTGAGGCGCGCTCGAAGTGCGTGCCATAGTTGAGTTCCCATGACTGGATCCGATATCCTCGACGACACGACAGCCGATCACGAGCGGCTTGAAACCGAACTTGTTGCACAGGACCGGGATGCGGCCCGGGTCGCGACGGCAGACATCGACGAGCAAAGTGCCCGCCGTCTCGTGAATGATCTCATCGAGGACGATATGGTGAGGCCGATCCCTGACCAGCAAGTCCTGGTTCACGACCCCAGTGGCGAGGCCTTCGACTCGATCACCCAGCTCGCCGTGTTCCATCGCGGCTGGCGGGCCGCCAGAGACGCGGAGGACGACTGATGCAACAGACGCTTGCTGGGTGTGCCTTCTGCGATGCACGTCCCGATACAGAGATGGGCGAGGCACATACCTGGGGGAAAGACGAACGGGTGACGCACCCGATCTGCGTCGACTGTGCGCTCCAAGAGCGGCCTGATCCCGAGGAGCGCGATCATCACGCCTGCGACGGGTGTGGCCTCGTCGTCGACGCCCTCGCGGCGCTCACGCGGTTCCGGGTGGAACTCGGCCATCTCGAGGGGCCGTTGCAGCTGTGTGGGCGATGTAGTCCCGGCGGGCCCGCGACGTACTGGACGCGAGATTTCGAGTCACACGTTGTCGAGTAGCCGGTTAACTCGGTGGAGCGTCCCTCAGCGTCCGTTCACATAAGCCAGTAGCACGTCACTTGCCGCACCGATAGTCTGAAGTACACGGACTTCGGACTAACTCCTATGGCTCCTGATCACGAGCACATTCGCCCAGATGGTGGAATCGACACGCTGGACCCGCCACCGATCGACATCCTCACCGAAGACACGCTCGAGCCGGAGACGCTGGCCGAGAACGCGCCCCGGCTCGAAACAGTCGTGGAACTGCTCAACCGCCCAGCACTCGCCCGCGTCTACATCTACATCTGCTACTGGGGCCCGGTCACTCCACCGGAAGCTATGGAGGCGCTCGATCTCTCGAAATCGACGGCCTACGAGTACGTCGACCGACTGGTCGATCTCGGCCTCGTCGACCGCGACGACTCGACACGCCCCCAGCAGCTGACCGCCGACCCGATCATCATCGTCGAGCAGTACGTCCCGATCGTCATCACGCCGACCGCCCTCCACGCCCTCGGGCTCCAGGAGGTCGATGAGGACATCAAGTACTTCGTGGACCGGTACGGCCTCGGGAAGCTCATCGCTGCATTGCGCGGCGCCGGGCTCCACTTCGCGGGGAAGACGACTCAGCGGATGGTCGCCAGCGACATCGACGTGCGCGAGACGGAAGCGATGATGATCATCTACGCGCTCAAACCCGCGCTTGCCGTCGGCCGGGAGCACGATCCGTTCTTCGAGTACCTCTTCCCGGATGTGCATGACGAGATGGATCTTCCCGATCTTGACGAGATAGCTGGTGCCCCGACGGATTCGTCGGACCCCGATAGGTGAGTTCATCGGATGGGTCGAGACACGCCATTATCCGCTGACCAGGACGTCCTCGTCGACGCGAACATCTTCTACGCGATCGGCCAGCCCTCGAATCCGCAGTACCAACGATTTCGCCGAGCCATCCAGCACGCCGGCGTCGTCTGCAAACTCCCCCGGCGCGTGATCGGCGAACTCGGTGGCTCAGAGACGGATCGTGTCCGGACGGCGCTCGACGAAGGATGGGCCGAGATCATCGATGCGCCATCACCAACGGACGGGGACGCTGTCGCGGCAAGCGATATCGCCAGACGGACCATCGCGAGTGAAACGACTAAAGCCGAGCACGAGGTCGAGAAGACGGACGCAATTCTTGCGGGCCTAGTCATTCAGTATGTGAGAGACCGCTCGACAACGGGTGTCGTCGTGCTCACAGACGATCAGCCCGCCAGGAAAGGCATCAAAAATGCCGTTCGAGCGCAAGGGTACACGGACGCGATCACGGTCTACGGCTTGGCGGACATCATCGGCGACGACCCGGGCGACTCGATGCGGCTGATCTAGACCGAGTAGTGACCCTCATTCCGAAAGCCCTCAGCCGCTCGGCATCCCACGCCCCACGCTGCGCGCCTCGTCCCTCGGTGCTTGCGGAGTCGGGGGACGACCGAAGCGGCCTCGCCCTTTCTGAGTCCACCAGGTAGTGGCTGGAGCACAGAGCGTCGAGAGTGGATGAACAGGTGATTCGTAACGGCTCGCCCCGCTCGCCGCTGCCGCCCTCCGCGTCGCTCGCGACCGACCATTCCGGGCATGCGGGCGCTCTCTGCACCGCCCGCGCCCGTTCCGGGCTAAAATGAATATGGTCTCGACGCCAGCGCTTCACCCGTCCGGGTCCTCCGGACCTCGGCTCCGCCGACCGCGACGGACAGTGGTTGCGTCGCGGCGAACGGGGAATGCGCTGGCCGCTCGCTCCGGGCGGGTCGGCGCGCGCGGCTGGATGGTTGGCCGCCTCGGGCGCGCTCTCGCTCGCGCCCAAGAGGGCGCTCGCGAAGGCGCGAGCGAGAGCGCGCAGACGAGTCTATTGGCCGTTGTCGTCGTAGAGAAATCCGCGATGTAGCAGCATCGCGGTGTCGGACGCGTGAGCGCCTTCAGGAACAGGTAAGTTCCAATGTCTAGTACAAACTCGAGTCGCAAGGTTGTTTCGGTCGATGAACAGGCGTTCGAACAAGCGGACAAGCAGGCAGTCGATGAAGACGGCTTCCCGATCGTCGACGAGACGCCGGAGTTCGAGGCGACGGTCGAAGAGGAAACGCAGGCAAAAGTGGATGCGAATCACCCGGACGGAATCGCGGACACGAGCGAGGACCGAATTCACGGCGTCACCCTCGAACAGGAGGAGCGCATTCAGGCGCGGGAAGCCGAACTGGAACGCATCAGTGCCCAGGCCGAGCTAGGAACGCAGGACGGTCGCGAGGAGCGCACGCGGGAGGTCGTCAGCGAACTGTGTGGCCGTGACGAGCCGAAATCGAAGGAGTACACGGATCCCCGGGAGGAGCTGACGCAAGAGGAACTCGCGGAGGTGAACACGCAGGCGATGCGGATCAGCGACGAAGTGCAGGGCGGCTGGGTGAGAGCGGTCGTCGCGAAGCAGTTGGCCGAGCGGGTGCAGCGCGGTCAAGACATAACGAAGGCGGTGTTAGA
Organism: Halorubrum laminariae; assembly: GCF_024494655.1. GTDB lineage: Archaea > Halobacteriota > Halobacteria > Halobacteriales > Haloferacaceae > Halorubrum > Halorubrum laminariae. Next base: position 46,123 of record NZ_JANHDL010000010.1, read on the forward strand.
GCTGGTAGACGAACTGAAGGCAACGCCGGGAGCAGTCGTGCCCATTGCGGATGTGCCGGATATCGCGGTCGGTGAGGTGACCGTTGAAGGCCAGGTAATCGAACTCTGGTCTCCCAGTAGTAGCGCGATTCAACAAGTCGGGCTGATAGCGGATGACAGCGGGAAAATCAAGTTCACCTGCTGGGAGAAATCCGGGCAGACAGTGGTGCGTGAAGGTCAGACAGTGCGGTTCCGGGCGGCTGCGAAGAACTGGTACGAAGGTCGGTGCTCAATCGCGCTGACCGGGTGGTCGCGTATCGAATTCCCAGAGCGCGGCCGCTGGTGGGAATAGCCGGGGCGACGCGCCCCTTTTTTGCTGGTGTGTACGCGTCACCGCCACCTCCCACCACCTCCACGGTCCGGGCTGCTCACGGCGCTGTGCGCCGTTGCGCGGCCGGGCTTTCGCCACCGCAGCCCATCGGTGGCAGCGCCGTCCCGTGTGATGTGTATGTGCCCCTCGATGGGTGAGGGGCGTTCCGAGAGACGCGATCCGCGTGAGTCCCCTCGTGCGTACCATGGCAACGAGAAACATCTATGAGACGACGTTCGACGAAGACGTCCAGACCGACGCGGAGTTGAATCAGTGTCCCGAATGCGACGGTCGGGTCACCACTAATGCAGTCGAAACCGTCTGCGAGGACTGTGGGCTCGTCGTCGACGAGCATCAAATCGACCACGGGCCGGAGTGGCGAGGGTTCGATGACGACGAGCGAGAGCGCACGGGCGCTCCGTTGACGGCGGCCCGCCACGATCGAGGGTTGTCGACGGAGATCGGCCGCGGAACCGATGCGAACGGGAACGAACTCTCAGGACAGAAGCGACGCCGACTGTTCCGGATGCGGCGTGAACAGACCCGTGGGCGGTTTCAGTCGAAAGCTGAACGCAACCTCGCACACGGGCTTAGTGAAGTCCGCCGGGTCAGTAGTGCGCTCGAACTGTCCGAGACGATCCGTGACCAGGCCTGCCAGCTATTCCGCAGCGCTCAGAACGAGGACCTCCTGCAGGGCCGCTCAATCGAGGCGATAGCCGCCGCGAGTGTCTACGGAGCGTGTCGGTGCAACGGGCGGCCGCGAACGCTCGACGACATCACCGATTCAGCGCGCGTCGAGCAATCGCGGGTGACGAACGCATACACGACGCTGAATACGGAGCTTGGCCTGCCAGCCCAGCCCGTGACGCCCAGTGCGTTCGTTCCGCGGTTGGCGTCGGAGCTCGACGTCTCCGATCAGATCCGGCAGCGGGCTCGGCAGCTGGCGGAAGCATCCGAATCGACCGGAGCAACCACGGGGGTTCGACCATCCGGGTTCGCCGCAGCCTGTCTGTACAAAGCCGGACGCGAAGACGGGCGGTGGCTCACCCAGTCGGACATCGCTGAAGTAGCGAACGTCTCAGCGGTCACCGTTCGGACCCACCGCGACACACTGGACGAACTGGCTGTCTAACGCCTCTACTGTTGATTTTCAGTTGTCTGTAGAGGCTGTCATAGAACGCTTTCAGCGAAGTTGATTTCATCTATCTCTACGGTGAACACGCCGATAAGCAAGCCTGCGAATTGACTATTTGGTGTAGGTTCCAGTAGTGCGATTTAATCAGCAGGTTCATACTGAACGGATTTATTTTTGAAGTAATGTCTGTTCTTCGAACGGTACTATTTGATTGGGACGTGAATCGGGTTTCCAGGATTACTGCAGTTGGACTAGCCCTTTACATCTCACAGGATATAGCGGATGAATTTCTCACAGAGTTAGTCGTCGTAATTATACTCTGTGGCACGCTCGATATCGTGCTTAACATCGTACTTAACCGGCTGTGGTCGCTTGTGGTTCGCATCTCGGACCGGCTGAAAGCCGAGTAACTTGATATATCCGTCACCTGTACTTACCGAATCTGATCACCACATCGAGGCGAGTTCTCCTCAGCTGATTTGGACTGAAACACCCGGTAGGTGAATGTGCGAAGTTACGGGTGACTTAGCCTGCTATGCGTTGCGCAATCAGGAACGAGACAGTCAGCAAAAGCCACGTACCGATGAGGATAGCCCACGTTATCGGGTCACTCAGGTAGGTTATTGCTTCCTCTGTTGGGTAGAGAATGAACACCCACATCGGTAGCCCAATTACGACACAGGCGAGAAAGAAGGCGAGCACTTGAACCACTTGATTATCAAAATAATCCACGCCGAATCTGTCAGAGGATTACCGACGAGTATCCGTCAAGGCTTCGGTGAGTGGGACGCCTGTACTTACCGTTTGTCGGGGTAGTCATAGACGGTGTGTGTGTGCCGTTTGATGACGCTCGCTGCCGAGGAGCACGATCAGTTACTCGGAAATCCGGTGGTGCCCGATCTCGTCTGATCCACAGTCAGGACATTGATCTGCGTCTGGTGGGAGCTTCGTTCCGCAGTGGCGGCACTCAACGACGACCTCCGGCTTATCACCGGGGAGTAGCCGAGCGAGTACCGCACGGCCACTCATGAGTATCCGATATTCCGGCAGCAGTGAGTTAATGGTACTGGTGCGGGATTTTCTCCGGAAATCCGGGGGTGTACAACCAGTAAACCCGCCAAAGGCTTATCTTCCAACCGGAGTGAACTCCACGTGGAAGGACCTGTCACACGCTCCTTTCACCCCTAGGCATGCCTACCGATGACTCGTCGCTTGGTCAGTGTCCGGACTGCGGGGACCCGATTACCTCTGCGTGGTTGCTTGTTGAATACAGGAAAGACGATGGGACTGACGGCGTTTGGGCAGAGTGTCCATCGTGTGGGGACGTCGTCGCGCCAGAGTAGTAAGACAGCACCATCAAGTGGCCTTCACAGCGTATCTCAATCAGAACACGAGAATGGAGATTCCCACCCAACTGCGGTGTCTATTCGCTGGCGCTGTCGAACAGCAAGACGGGACGTATCTCATTAAGATTCCCGAGCGCGAGATAGACCGTGGCGAGCTGCAGCAGGGCGACACGTACCGCGTGGCTGTTCTCGGAGCAGCAACCACCGACGACGCTGCCGAGACCCCCACCGACTCACAGCGCGAGCAGACGCCGAGCACGCCACCGGTTGGCGAAGGTGAGCAGCGAACCGTCGAAATCGAAGATATTGGCGATCAAGGAGACGGCATCACGCGTGTCGAGCGTGGCTTCGTCGTCATTGTCCCTGATACCGAGCGCGGCGAGCGTGTCACCGTCGAAATCACCGACGTCACTGAGAACGTTGCCTTTGCCGAGATCACCGAGCGCGAAAATCACGACTAACAATTCCCGGGTCTGATATCTGTCTGAGCGAGTGCTGGCCCGTGAGCTCGTCCTAGTAGACGATTGGTGTGGTGCAGCCACACACTCAGTGACACTCTCGGGGAGAGGGCGTTCCATATACAGTAACTACTAGTAGACTCGGAGAGAACGATATCAGTCGTATCACCGGCTCTTATTGGTGAAATCCCGGAGGTATAGTGTGCCGACGATTAACTTCTAGTGCGCTTCTCTTCACCAGTGTGTCCGGTGCAATAGCCGCTCAGTAGGTGGCGCATTTTGTATACTCACACTTAAAGAAGACAGTACAAGCTACACAAAGATAGGGCTACTCGGAGCGGAACGCTGTCACCCGTTCTACGGTAGCCGTACACTTTTTATGCGGTAGTACGTAGACTAATTCAGTATGTCACGGTCAAAGCTCATCGCAGGTGTCGCTATTGTTGCTATCATTAGTATTCTTCTCCGTCGTCGTGGAGATGGAGCAGCGGAATCCGATAACTGATTCAACTGTACTTACCGAAGCTACGCATCACATCGAGGCGGATTCTTACCAGCCTATTTGGAGTGAAACAGCCGCTTAGTCGGTGTGCGTACTGAACAGACTGCATTTACTGGGGCGTTTTGTTCCGGAGCCAACGCTCCCCACCTGCGAGGAGAGCGTACGCGACGAGGTAGAACGGTGTCAGGTAGAACACGAGGGAGAACCCCGGGGCATCACCGTGATTGTTCCAGAGTGGGAGTGTGTGACAGAACAGGAGGATGCACGCCAGTAACACGGCGGGGCTTCTCAGGTCGAATTGTAGCCAGAGCAGGATCGGGATGCCCACGGTTCCGAATCCCAGGAGTGAATACCAGAGCACAGCCCACCAGACTGGCCCATGAATGGTGGTCGAGGGAGACAAGAGGTACACGTAGCCGAGTACGAGCCCAGTGTAGACGAGACTGGCTACGGTGCTACTGAGGAGCGACCGCCCCCAGCTTTCAGTCTGTTTAACACGCCCGAGGTTCGGTCGCATATATTATGAAATGTCCGTGATTAGTAAATATTTTGTCTGTACTTAGCGAAGTCACGCACCACAGCAAGGTAGGTTCTTACCAGCGAATTTGGAGTGAAACAGCTGCTCAATAGGTGTGCGAATATATCGAGTCAGTTGCTTAGGAGAGCATCGTATCCGCCTTTGTAGCTCAGGTAGTACGCGACCACTACGAGGAGTACGAGGACGAACAGCTGTCCGAATATATCGGGTGGCGAAATAATCGCTGAGAGCGGAAACGCGACGAGGAAGCTGATAATAAAGCGAACGTGTGGGGAGTCAAGCATATTTCGACCGAATACCCAGCGCAGTAAATAGGTTGTCCATATGAAACGATGCGTGTTCCACCTGTACTTACCGAATCTGATCACCACATCGAGGCGAGTTCTCCTCAGCTGATTTGGACTGAAACACCCGGTAGGTGAATGTGCGAATCTAACGCTGATACCTCCTTCAGTTATGTGTGATGTTGGTAGAGTCGTGCTGCAATACAAAGCGCGTATCGCGCAGCGGTGAGAACTTATTCATCCCCGAAAAGTTATAACAGTCAGCTATGATTTCGATCCATGGGACGAGTCACCTCTTCATATATGAAATCACTCGAACAGTGGAGTCCGACGCTATTTCTCCTTGGTGGGGTAGTCCTAGTCGCTTTCGCGGCGAGCTTGGCCGCCATCGGGCTCATGGATATGTCTTCCCCGCGGAATATCTTGGCTGGTGCTGGATTCACTCTCGCTTTCCTGGGCCTCTTTGGGTTGTGCGCCGGGCTCACGGACCGAAGTCCCCGGCTGGCACGCGCCGGTAGTATCTTTGCAGTCCTCGGCGGGGTAGGATTCACTCTGACGTTCGTGTTAGGTATCGCTGAGTTCGTGGAGATAACGCCCCCAGCCTGGGTTGAAGCCGCCCAGCTACTGAATATCGCCTCGATTGTCCTCGGATTTCTTCTCGTCGGTATCGCAAGCCTGCGGACTGACGTATACCCACAGTCCCTCGGAGTTCTATTATTCGTGCCGGCAGTCCTCTTCGCTGCGAACATAACCCGTGTAGCGTTCTTGGGCCCGTGGACTCCCTCATGGGCACCATTCCTCCTCGGAAGTCTACAGGCCATGGCCATGTTAGCCATTGGCTACATTCTCCATGACGAGTCCACTCCGACCGAGCCTGCGGAGCGACCGATCGACAGAGCTGCGTAAAGCACGTCGGGCTACTCCCGTTTATTGGCTCTCTGCTATATGTTGATCCAGTACTGAACTACTGAATTCACCCTCTGTATCCGCCACGATTCTTGACAAGGACTGGGTGGTTCCTACTCCGTAGCGTCACATCCGTCCCCTGTACTTACCGACCTGCGTCAGAATATGTTATCGGTTGAGGATTTCAATAGAGCCGAACCGTTCTATGACACCTCCTGTCTGTAGGCTAATTGATGTGAGAGCTATTGTTTAAACCCGAAGACGAAGCATGATACGGCCAGAATACTCTATGACCGATCAGTACGCCGACTACGAAGCCCTCCGACCGCTCGGCGAAGCGACCCACGTTCCCGACGACCAACTCGCCAGTAGTAGTGGCCAGCCCCGGCGGCAACGCTCTGGTGGCGTCGACGCGAGCTATCCAGACGACCCGACTGCAGATGAGACCGAGTGCAATTCCTGTGGAGCGTCGATCCCCGCTGGCCAGTCGAAGTGCCGGTTCTGTCTCACGAACCATCTCGAAGCAGCCGACGATCAGGACACATCGACTGCCGAACAGACTCTCCTCCATATCATCCACATAGTCGTTGAGGCGTCGACGTTCTACGGCGCCGTCGGGAAGGGATCTGCTGCGGCCACCCTCCTCGCGAAGGCAGACGATGACCCAGTAGTCGATGACTGCAAGCTAATCTATGATCTCGACGAGGAACCGGCCCCACGGCTTGTCGATCAGTGGCCCTCGCTCCCCTCGGCGACACGGGTCACGTCTGAATGTGGTAATCAGCTGCTCGCGGCTGCTCGTGAGCGGACACCGTGGACAGAGATGACGCAGTCCTGTCACGACGGCGAGCACACGACGTTCCTCTACGACGAAACCGGGAGCGAGGTTCGCACCGAAGCTCGTCTTGCAAGCCTACGTGAGGACGCAGACAACGACCTCTGGCTGGTGCCAGCGATTGCGCTCCAGAAATCCGTTGACAAGACCGATACCGAACAGCCACGACGCGAGCGCCCAAACAGAACTCACCTCGAGTGTCGAGAGTGTGATCGGGAGACTAAGCATCGATTCCGCGAATTCGAGGCTGTCCCCGATGACGAGTGGACCGGGCAGCCAATGTGGGGCTGTCAGCGGTGCGGCACGCCACGCTACGGGCCCGAACCCGAAGCCGATCAGTAAAGACGACGTCAAATTAACCAACAATTCTGGTGTCGGCTCGGAGTTGTTGGTTAACAGAAGCCAGCTCGCGACCACCCGACGATACCACACCTGCTGACTGCCCGCCGGTGTTTTTCGGCGCCGAGAATTGGCGGAGGCGCACACATGGATCCACGAGACACCCCCGGCTATCGACTCCACCGCGCGCTCAGTAGCCTCACCAGTATCGACAGCGACCAATTGGAGCCCGCTGATCGAGAGCGAATTAGCACCGCGACGACGCTCCTCGAGCAGGTAGATTTTCTCACCCAACCGAATACGACGAGGGACGGTGACATCAACAGAGAATCCTGACAGCTCGACGCATCGGCAGCGCAACGTCATGTGGCCGTCACAGCGTGAGCAGTTGCTCGCCCCCTGAAAGGGTGCGGGGGCGCGAGACCGCTCCCGAGAACAATCCATGGCAACATTGCAAGCCGCAACGACATCGACCGGCGCGCTCGTATCGGATCCACAGGCAGTCCGCGAACTCTGTGAGAACCACTGCTTCGGGACGCTCAACTGGGAAGTGGACGACGACGGCGAACTCGTTATCTGGGGCTACGACAGCTTCGAAGTGTACGAGGCCCGTGAGAACGGTCTTCCTGACTACGACGGTGGCATCGTCACTCACGAGTTCCTCCGGTCGCTCGCGGAGTATCTCGAACCGAACGAAGAATTCGACATCCAGACAGCCGGATTTACCAAGTGCCGGTTTCCCGTGCTGGCGAAACGGTACGTCGTTCGCGACGGCGAAGTCCTCCACGCGGACCTCAGTTCCCCCGACCCGATCGACGAGTAGCGTTGTTCGTCCCCCGGGAGGGGTGCGGGGCGATCCAGTCGTGGGTCGTCCTGCAAGGAGATTGTTCAATGGGCCACCGCGCACTCGTTGCGTACGAACGCACAGACGGACAGTACACGCTCCACTACTCTCATTGGGGTGCAGCGAATCTCAAGCTCAAGCACCGAATCTCGGCCGAAACACCGTTCGGTGGCGACGACACCGACTCGAAGTGGGCGAAACAGCTGCTGGCGGAACTGGCCGATGGCCTCGAAGCAGATGGCGTCGACGGCTACCTCGCCGGCGAGGATCGTCCGTCGTCGGTCGTCAAGCCGAAGCCCCGTGCCACCGGGCTCACCCTCGACGAGATCGTCGCGGACCACCTCGACTATCTCCACCACGAGGCGATCTTCGTGGTGTCACCCACCTTCGAGGTGACCGCCTATCGGACGCTGTGGTTCGGGCTGCAGTACGACTCGGAGACGGTCGAACAGGGAGAGACCGTCGGGAACGGCGCGCTCGCGACGGTGCGCTGGTACGACGGCAAGCCGGTCGGCGACGGCCACCTACAGGGACAGTTCGCGGCCCTCAAAGACGTCGTCGGCGACATGCTCGATAAGGGCGTCTTCACGCCGTCAACGGCGATACAGTATCTGAAACGGAAGCTCGCTGAGCGGGTCGGAGACCGACAGGAGCTGCTCATTCCGACCGGAGAATCACCCTTCGAGACAGCGAGTCTCGGCAAGCCGTAACACCAATCCCTTAGTGGATATCGGGGGACGTCTAAGTATGTCAAATCAGTCTGAAGATGACGTTCGTGTTTGGCTTGTCGAACGGACGTACTCCGATGACGAGCAGAACCTGATCATCCTCACCTACGCAACACCCGATGGAGAACAGTACTATCGGAAGGAACGCGCACTCACGTCCTTCACCGACGTCCGAGATACGACAGCAGCAGTCGATGCTGAACCCGGCAATCTTGGCATGGTCGATGACCCCGACCTCCAGGAGCAATACGCGGCCGAAGCACAGCGAATGCAGGAGGTTCACGACCCGGACGACGTGATCTGATACCCGCCAGTAGACATCGCCCCAAGCCATGGGTTATGTCGTGGCAGGCCTTAGTCGGGGTATGCGCGAACTCGTCTTCGCTCTCGAATACGAGCCCGGCTGCAACAGGGTGGCGGACGCCCTCGCAGACCACCCCGACGCTCGCGTTCGTTCACTCTCGCTGCACGCCACTGCCGACCAGCTCTGGCGAGTCGACCATGCCACCGGCACTCCGGACGCACTCGACGCCATCGAGGACGCGTTTCGCAACAGCGACTACTACGCCGACTGTCTCGCCACCGAGGACTGCGGCGCAACCCAGACCACCCGTGTCCTCGACCGCACGGACGACACGCTCATCCTCTACTCCGACTGGGAGCGGACCCCTGCCTGTGCCTCAGTCCCCCACATCGCCCGCGACCACCTCGGCGACGGTGTGCTGTTCGAGACCCGTCACGAGGGCCGCCACTACACGTGGCGGCTCATTCACTCCGACGAGGGCGATGTGGCGGCGTTCTTCGATTCCCTCGGGGTTGCCGTCGGGGAATGCGCCCAGATGGAGATGCTCCGCACCGCGGATACGACGACATCAGCTGGGGGAGGCGACGGGACACCGAGCGGCCTGCCGCCAGCACAGGAGGCCGCACTCCAGGCCGCTGTCGAACACGGCTACTACGAGTCACCCCGCGAGGTCGACGTCGGCGAACTCGCCGAGCATCTCGACGTGCCACGGTCAACACTCACCTACCGACTCCGTCGGGCGGAAGAACATTTGGCGAAGCAACATGTCGCCGGCGAGCGGGTAGCGGAAGAACGGCTGGCATCGCACTGAGGGCCGCAGTTGGAATATTCCAACAAAGACATATGGAACTCCCACTCCTACCGTGAGGTAATGACAGAGAATCCGGACGCAGCAGGAGAAACGAGCGGCGGCGGACAGCGACGTGAGCTGACCGCCCGCCTCGCCGTTCCCGAGATGGACTGTCCCTCTTGCGCCCAAAAGGTGGACAAGAGCCTCCAGCGTGTCGACGGCATTACTGACGCCACGCTCCAGCCGACCACCGGCACGGCCAACGTCACGTACGACCCTGATCGGACTAGCGAAGCCGACGTAATCAAGGCGATTGAAGGCGCCGGCTACGAGGTCGTCGGGGGCTCGGACGCTGAGGGCGATGATGAGGACAACCAGGCGACCGACGGCGTCGACATCGCGCCACCATCGGAGGTCTGGACGAGTCCTCGCGCGAAGAAGACGTGGCTCGGCGCGGCGTTCGTCACGCTCGGCCTCCTCTTCGAATTCCTCCTCACCGGACAGAACGTCACGGTGGCGAGCGTCCTCGAGTACCCGCTCCACATCGCAGATGTCCTGTTCCTCGGCGCCGTCGCCGCCAGCGGCATCCCCGTCGTCCGTAGCGGGTACTACTCCGCGAAGAACCGAAGCCTCGACATCGACCTGCTGATGGGGACGGCGATCATCGCGGCGACCGGTATCGGCTACTTCGTCGAGGCCGCCACGCTGGCCGTCCTATTCAGCATCGCCGAGCTGCTCGAGGACTACGCGATGGACAGGGCACGGGACTCCCTGCGCGAGCTGATGGAACTCTCGCCCGACGAGGCGACCGTCCTTCGCGATGGTGAGGAAGTGACCGTTCCCGCCGAGGAGGTCGACGTTGGCGAGACCGTCGTCGTCCGCCCCGGCGACAAGATTCCGCTCGACGGAACGGTCATCGACGGCGAGAGTGCAGTCGACCAGTCGCCGATCACGGGCGAGAGCGTCCCCGTCGACAAGACTGCCGGCGACGAGGTCTACGCCGGCGCGATCAACGAAGAGGGGTACCTCGAGGTAGAGGTCACCTCGACCGCTGGCGATTCGACGCTCTCGCGCATCATCGAGATGGTACAGGGCGCACAGGCGAAGAAGACCGAGTCTGAGCAGTTCGTCGACCGCTTCTCCGGCTACTACACACCCCTCGTCGTCGTGCTGGCAATCCTGACCGCCGCTATCCCGCCGCTGGTTATCGCCGACCCCATCTCGGTGGACGTGGCCGGGTACGGGTTCACTTTCGCCGGCGACTGGCAGACCTGGTTCATCCGCGGGCTCACCCTGCTGGTAATCGCCTGCCCCTGTGCGTTCGTCATCTCCACACCCGTCTCGGTGGTGTCGGGCATCACCAGCGCCGCGAAGAACGGCGTCCTGATCAAGGGCGGCAACTACCTCGAAGCGATGGGCGAAGTCGATGCCGTCGCGCTCGACAAGACGGGGACGCTCACGAAGGGCGAACTCGCCGTCACCGATGTCGTCCCGGTCGGCGACACCACTGAGGATGATCTGCTCCGTCGCGCCGCCGGGCTGGAGCGGCGCAGTGAGCACCCCATCGCTGCGGCGATTCTCGCCCGTGCTGAGGAGGCGGGCGTGGGCGACCTGCCCGACCCGAGTGGCTTCGAGAGCCTCACGGGGAAGGGCATCCGGGGCGAGATCGACGGCGAGACGTACTATGCGGGCAAGCCCGCGCTCTTCGAGGAGCTGGGCTTCGACCTCGCTCGAGCACGCCGCGAGACAGACGGCGGCGTCGTGGCGGAAGAGGCGACCGAGGCCGACGACGGGGCGTTCGCCGAGGACGCGCTCACCTCACTGGAGCGGGAGGGCAAGACGGTCGTTATCGTCGGGACGGAGTCGGAACTGCTGGGTGCAATCGCCATCGCCGACGAGGTGCGCCCGGCCTCGAAGCGGGCTGTCGAACGCCTGCACGAGCTGGGCGTCGAGCGCGTGGTGATGCTGACCGGGGACAACGAGGGCACCGCCCGCGCCATCGCCGAGCAGGTCGGTGTCGATGAATATCGCGCCGAACTCCTACCCGACGAGAAGGTCGACGCAGTCGAGGAGTTACAGGCGGAGTACGGGGAGGTCGCGATGGTCGGCGACGGCATCAATGACGCCCCCGCGCTGGCCACTGCGGAGGTCGGCATCGCGATGGGCGCGGCGGGCACCGACACCGCCCTCGAAACGGCTGATATTGCGTTGATGGGCGACGACATCGGGAAACTCCCGTACCTGTACGACCTGTCGCATACGGCCAACGGCGTGATCCGGCAGAACATCTGGGCGAGCCTCGGCGTGAAGCTTCTGCTCGCGTTAGGCGTGCCGCTGGGCCTGGTCAGCGTTGCGCTGGCAGTCGTTGTCGGAGATATGGGGATGAGCCTCGGCGTCACCGGGAACGCGATGCGGTTGTCACGAATCGAGCCCGATCGAATCATCGACGCCTGATTCTGCGGCGGGAAGTGCGGGCAGGACGCTCTTCTTTCGGGACTTACCTCCGCTACATCGAGACTAGTTGTGGTTTGTCTGGGGCAGAAAGGACTGAGCCCCACCGTTGGCTCGTGATTTGATGCCCGAGAATTCAGACGACGATCCATTCCACGATTGCGAGTTAGATCCCGACGCAGTCCTCGGGACGCGCACCTTCCACGATGTCCTGTTCACCGATGAGACGGAGACACCGGTGAACGTGCTCACTGGCGAGACGCCCGCACATTCACAGGCGACCGTCGAGGAAGCGAAGGAGTTCGCTGCGAGTATTGACACCGACACGCCACAGATTGCACTTCCGGCGTCAGTTGAGACGCAAATCGAGACGCAGAGTAAGCCCTACACGTCGGCTGCGTTCTTCCACTTCAAGGCGACGGGCTCGCTAAGGCGTCACCGCGCCTACCACGCCGCATATGACTCGGATGCGTTCACCGTCGACTTCGAAGCTGACTACGAGTCCGGAAACCTGACCATCACAGTCGATCGAACGAACGAGTCCTAAGAATCGACCGCTAGATCAGGGTTTTTCGAGCGCCGGCGATGGGTGCCGGCGCAGCAGGAGCGAACGATCAACCACTCCCGGTGCGTCGGCGTTTCGAGGTGTTCGAGATGCACATGGTAATTTACGCTCTGGTAGAAGAATCGACCCACGACGACGCACTGGCCAGCGGAAAGTCGGTGTTCGACCGCCTGGTCGGCGCGGACCCACACGCCGGCGCAGTCTTCGACTACCACGTGACGTTCGATGAGGAGGACACGTCCGTTGCGGGGAAGGCGCGATGGGGTGAATTGCCGACTGCAGCCCCCGTCGACTCCGATGCCGGCCAAGACCTGCTTGAGCGTGGCTGGGAGGCGACGAAAGAGGAGTTCGAGCGGAATCTCGACCGGGTGAAAGAGGCCATCGACGAGCTCTCCGATGAGGAGATCATGCGCGACGAAGATCTCGCTCGGCACGCCTTCCACCAGGTTGGCGCCTACGACGGGCCAACGATCTTCCTGTACAACGAATATGCGAACGGGATCCGTCACCGTGAGCAGCTGGATCGAGTGCTGGAGGAGAGCGAGGAGCTCTGGATCGTGCCCGCCGACGTCCACTTCTAACAGATGTCCCGGATCACAAACTGGAAGCGCGAGAGCCGCACGCCCACACTCGCATACCGGAATACCGAGACCGGCGCTCGGGCGGTCTTACACCGAGCGCCGGATTCATACCGCTACAAGTGGCGTGGCGTAATCCTCGTCGACGGCTACCCAGTGTGGTCGCGGGGGTACGAGACGAAGGACGCGAAATCGTTCCGTGACGAGCTCCGTGACCGGCCAGCGCCCGAACTGAGTTGTCCCGAGTGTCCGAACAGCGATATAGCAATCGGTGGGAAAACGGCTGACGGTGCGAAGGTTCAGCGCTGGGTCGAGTGTCGGAACTGTGGGTACGAAACATCCTCGCGAATCGTGTACGGCGCCGAGCGCTGATTGATAGGAGCGTATCTGCGGTGACGTTTATTTTGGGCCGGAATGGGTGGCCCGTCTCAATCGGGCCAGATTCACAGATGAGTCTGGAAGTCATCGACCGCCACAGCGAAGCACTGTTCGAGTTCCTCTGGTGTCCCGTCTGCGGGCACGAGATATTCAGTCACATTCCGTTCGAAGGTGTGTTCTGCAAGAACTGCAACACACAGGTCGAACTCCAAGAATCCCGAGAGACACGCGGCTACGAGGAGGCCGTGCTCGCCTGCTTCGACACCCACTCAACGTGGAACCTCCACGTCGACGAAAAGCTCCGTCGCGATCTACCCGATGGGTCGGCACGGGTGAAGATCCTCGGCGCACCGGGTGCCTACGAGGTCGACTGGTGGAGTCCAGCACCCGGCGATGACTGGCAGCCGGTCGAGCGTGGTGAATTCGATGAGGTCGACGAACCAGCCGATATCTCCCATCTCGCGTAGGGGCAAGCAGTCCCTGTGACTGTTTTTCACCCCCTGAGGGGTGCGGGGGTGCTCGAACGAGTAGCTCCCGAACAGACCAATGAGTAGACCTAGCGACACACACTCGATTGAACAGACACACCCAGCGAGCGACTGCGACATCGCCTACGTCGGGTATCGGCAGAGCGGGCAGGCTATCGTTGAGAAACGTCCCGGCCAAGAACGGCTCACACCAGAGCGGAGTCTCGCGCTGGTGAATCACAGTCCCTCGGGATTCGAATGGGGATATGGTGGTAGTGGTCCGGCACAACTCGCGCTCGCACTCCTCCTCGACTACACAGGTGACGAAGCGTTCGCCCTCGACCACTACCAGGCATTCAAAACCGAGGTCGTGAGCCAACTGGACTGTGCTGGGTCTGCTGGACGCTGGCGACTCACCGGGGCCGAGATCGACGCAATCCTTCACGAAACACCCGGCGAGCCGGCCGCACCGTCCATCTGAATATCAATCACCGAAGGTAACCCATGTCAGAACATACCCAACCATCTCGTGCGGATGACGAATCGACCGCAGCCAGTGAACAGACGACACGAACGGAGTACGTCGAACGCAGTGACGTCGGCGTCTCCCTCACCGTGAAGCTTACTCGCGGGACGGGCACCCGCGATCAGGACAAAATCGTGGCCAAAGCGAAAGGCAAGACTCTCGAAGACGCTCGCGAGGACATGGAGATTCTTCGGGAGTACATCCACGATCTCGCTGAGGACGCCCGCCAGATCCAACCCGAGGAAGAAGACGAGTAACGGCGGGGGCTGTTTTTTGTCGCCTCAGCAGTGACGGAGGCGATCATCAGTGAGCAATCCAGACGGTCAAACAACAGACGCAAGCGATCTTTCGCCAGAACAACGGCTCGAGCCATCGAATACGCGACTCATCAACGCTGGTATCGTGACGATCAACAATATGGAGACGCTGCGAGCCTGCGTCGCCTACGAGAACGCGAATCAGCAACGGGTCCAGATCCTCCGCCAGCTTGAACAGCGGGCCAGCGAACTCCGCGCACAAGACGATTGACCCAACGCCCGGAGGTGTCTGTCGGAGCCTCGGTGGGTGGAGGCTCAATCCAGATGAGCGATCGACCAGAGATCGAGATTCAACGACAGACCGCATTCGGTGACGATGGCCAACTCGAAGTAACCGAAACAAGCGTCGAGACCTCGCTTGAGGACTTCGGCGCTGACGTGGATCATCGTGACCGGGATTCACGTCTTGATCAGCCCGAGGCGTGTGAGTTCGGCGTCGACGATCGACCCGAAGTTGAGCAAACATCCGAGGGAGATCAGTCAACACTCTTCGCTGATACGGACGAGGATCAGCAGACCCTCGCTGGCGACGATGCAGCCGCTCGCTGTCTCTTCGAAGAATAGGCTTGCCTCTATCAGTTGGTTGTCTGATGAATTGTTATACTGAATTCTAACTTTGAAGCGACGTTGAGGGTCTAATAGCCGGTGGTGGTTTTTCGACCCCCAGCAGGGGTGCGGGGAATCCGAACGCCCGCATTCAACCGATGGAGACGAATTCGACTACCGACCCACGAGCAGTCGTACAGGATACGGATGAGCGATGTCAGGCGAGTACAGACCGCGTCGAGTACGTCGGGATGCGTGTCGACGGAACGCCAGTTGTCCTGAACCTCACCGCACACGAACGCCTCTCCCCCCATCAAAGTCTCGGTCTCGTGCGGCATAGCCCGGCGGGATTCGACTGGGGCTACGTCGGGAGCGGACCGGCACAGCTCGCCTGTGCGCTCCTCCTCGATTATACCGACGACGAAACTGTCGCCCAGCATCACTACATCCAGTTCCGCAACGACGTGGTCAGTCAGCTGGTGTGTGATGGCCCGGCCGACTGCTGGCACCTCACCGGGGAGGATATCGAGGCGGCACTCGCTGAATTCGAAGAGTACCGAGCACTCACGCCAGATGGTGGGACGCCGTCATCGTCACTACCGGCGAACTGGAGTGCGGTGAGCCGGACAGATCGGACAGTCTTCCAACGTCGGGATATCGACCACTACGTCGTCCTCGCCGAAGGGAGCGAGGAGTGGTTGATCATACTTTGTGCGCAGGGGGACCGGGCGTATCCCGCCCCACTCGACCATCGAACACTTCCGGTCGAGAACAATCCTGCTTCAACCGTGCAGGCACTCGTCGCTGAGAGTAACGATCTCGTCGAGCCAGAGGAGGACATCTGATGGAGAACATCCGACTCTCGCGGGCCACGTACCAACTCATCGAACGCGCCGTCACGGCGCTGGAGTGCATCGGCCGAGAACTCGAGCGATACAACGACCGGCATGAGCGAACAGCTGGGAAAGACACAGATGAGACGAATCCCAGCGAATCATGACTGACGAAGCGACGCTTGACTACTTCGAGGGCGAGAATTCAGCCGGTGAGTCTCGCTCGCTCACGCTGGAAGAGCGACTCCTCGCCCCGATATCCCCGTCCATCGGTCTGCGGGTGATTCCCGGTCGCGAGGATCCGCTCTATCTCCAAAATCGGGGAACAGAACGGTATCTTTTCCGCGACGATCACGACCGGTGGTTCATCCTTCAACCCTCGGCGAAGGACTCAGAAGAGGCGTTCGTCCGCTGGGTGTATCTCCCAGCAGACCGGCCCGAACGGCTGGCACAGTCAGCGCTTCGTCGACGGACAGTGACCGGCTATGATTATGTTCAGCGGTCGGCCGCACCAGATCCAGTCAGGTCGACGGTGACGGCGATGTTCGTCACGGAACGCTGGCCTGAGACCGCCTACGAGTGTGGGTCGTGTGAGACGCTGTTCGACACGTCACGAGAGCACGCCCTCCACTGCTGGGACGACCATCCGTGGGTGCCAAATCCTGAACAGGTGCGCCGTCGACGCGAAGCCGACGAGTGAATTGAAGAGCCGAAGCCAGGTGTCGGGACCGTCCAGATGATTAACCAACAGTACTGGATTTTTGGGTAGAATGTTGGTTAAGAGGTTGTTTTTGCGCCCGTGAGAGGGGCGCAGGGCGCGTGATGAGAGCGCTGTCGCGGGTGACGAATTCAATTTCGAGGAGACAAGATGAAAGACCCAGAATCCAGAACCGTGTTCGCCGGCGTCGACGGACGAACCGATACAGAACTACCCGACTGGTACCGCCGGAAGAAAACGGTCGACGAACCGAAGTCCTTCGCCGAGACGATTCGTGACCTCCCCCAGGCCGTCGAGACGACAGTCGCATACCGGAATCCCTACTCCGACGAGTGGGTCGAAACGGATCGCTTCAACGCCTTAGTCGAGCCGACGAGAGCGCGCGACCACGCGACAGACGATGAGCCCGGCGCAGACCCATTATTTCACGTCCCCACGGACAGTTACGCGATCATCAACCCGGTGGACGTGTACAGGCCCTTGGAAGAGGTCCTTCGCGAGGAGACCATCGACGGGACGCCGCTGGATGACGTGATGTTCGGCGAAATCCGGCGCTACCGGGGCGGTGGCGAGGTCCATATGGACGTGATGTTCGACGGCCTCGAAGTCCGGCTTCCCGGCCGGGCGGACCCGATCACGATGGCCGTGACCTCCGGCTACGACTTCTTCGGTGAGCACGCAGTCTACGTAGAGGGATTCGCTCAGGACGGGTACTGCTCGAATTCGATGCGCTCGCTCACCGATAAGGAGGTCATCAAGCACGTCGGGGACGTTCGGGACTTCCGGACCTGGTGGGAAGAGATTCTCGCACAGGTCGAGCTCGTCGCTGACGATCTCTTCGAGTTCATCCGAGATGCGCAGGAGATTGATCTCGAGTTCTCCGAGCTCCCGTTCACCGTCACCGAATTTTACAGCCTGCTGGGATTCCCGGACTATCTCGCAGAGCGTGCTGCCGAGGACGCCGAAGCGAACGCAGCGTCGCCGTTTGCAATCGATATGTGGACGCTGCACTCCGGCGCGACATACGCGCTCACCCACTTTTTCCAGGGGAAAGAGGGCACGTCCCTCGACCAGTACGTCCGCGTTGCGAACGACATCCTGTTCAACCCGGAGGGCACCATCGAGCGCGTCGAACGAGCCTACGAGGAGCAGCTGGAGGCGGACGGCGACGACGGGTCGCAGGCGTCGCTCGCCGGCGAGCGGGCGCTCGCGAGCATCGAGCGTGTGAACGAAGACCTGCAGGCCAACGTCGAGCAGTTCGAAGCACGTGAAGAGGCGCTTCGCGAGCGGTTCCAGCAGGTGACGAACTAGCGCAGTCATCCGTTTTCGCGTTTCCATATGGCAAACGAAAACGCCCACCAGCAGTGTCCGGTCTGTGATCGCCGAATCGCGAGCGTGACAATCGTCGGGCCGAGTGAAGCAGTGGTCACGCCGTGCGGGCATCGTATCGTTCCCCACCGACTCGACTGAAGGCCTGACTCACCGTTGAGCGGACACGGTGGCTACGTCGTCTCTATATTAACCAACGATGTGCGGGTTCTGGAGACTAGTGTTGGTTAATAGCGGACTGCGGCTCCGTTTATTGCCCCTCAGAGAGGGTGCAGGGCGGCTGGATTCGCCCTCGCAGCCCATGTTCATGTCGCTCGAAATCAACTCCAGCAGCAGTACTGATCGCGACATCACCGCTGCCAGACAAGCCGACGTCGTGGCGTTCCTCCATCGAGCGCCGTTCGCTCTGGATGCGTATCGGCTCGGATTCTTGCCTGGGTTCCGAGAAGACTGTGGGTACCAGCAGACCCAGTATCAGGACCTGAACATCCCCGTCGGGATGCTCGATAACGACTTTCGGAATCCCGATCTGGATCGGTACGTCGCCCGATTTTTCGAATACGAACCCAAGGTTGGCGTGATCGGAGATGTGTACGAGGGAGACGACGTCGACGAGTACGTGGCCGCTGCCCGCGAAGTTCAGGCGAGTTATCCCGACGCAGAACTCATCATCGTCCCAAAGTGTCGCGAGGTGATCGACACGATCCCGAACGACCTCGTGCTCGGTTACTCGCGGGGGTACGCCGACCGATTGGCGCACGAGTTCTCCGAGCCGACCGACTGGCGTGGCCGTCGTGTTCACATCTTGGGGGGCAGCCCACCGAAACAGTGGGACGTCATCCAGCAGTTGACCCGACCGACACTCACGGACGACCCACCGGCCGACATCGTCGGCCTCGACTGGAACGGGCTGCATCGCGGCGCGCAGTTCGGGGAGTTCTGGACGGCTGACGGCTGGGATGATAGCGGTCGTGACGCCTCCCACGTCACAGTTCGGAAGACAGTCCGACACAGTCTCGCCCGCATCAAGGCCTTCTGGCAGTCTCACGGCGTCTGGCCCGACTCAACGCCACATAGCGACATCCTCGAAATCGAGTACGAGGGTCCGTCACCGACCAATCTCGATAGCGCTGTGTGTACCGAATGCGAAGCGAACGTCTGGACGACTCGACGCGGTCCCTTCATCGCTGAGTATGATACCGGCGTGCTCTGTGGCTACTGCAGCTACGAGTGCTACTTCTCACATCGCCATCGGAACAACCTGGAGGAGATCGCCAGCGAGCAGAGCGTGTACATTCCACCGGCGTGACGCTACGAGTGGTTTTTCGCGCCCCGGAGGGGGCGAGGGCTCGATCCAAAAAGTCCTCCGAGAAGGTGATTTTCCGTGAGTCAACAACAGCGTCCGAACGATGTCTCGATTGACGACATTCCAGTCGACGTATCGAACACCCAATCAGGCGAGGTCGACCCCGCCGAGGTACCCGAGGAGATTCGGTCGATCACTCGTGGACTCGCAAGCGAGCAACCGCCGACGAATCCGCTCGTCGTCCTGAAGGCCGCCCGCTGGTGGTATATACATGGTAAGGGCGGGACCGATCCTGCGTTCCAGTGGGCCATCGAGTGGGCACGACACCTCGCGACGGACACGCCGAGCGATGTCGACCAGTTCGACGCGTTCCTTGAGTACCTCGTCACGGTCGGCTTCGCTGACGAGAAAGCAGCGCTCCGATAGCAGCTCCGATCTAAACCCCCCGAAGTCGCGCCGATGTTTATCGTGCGCCCCCGAGGGGTGCGGCGCGTCCTGACTTCTCGGAGACGTCGTCGTACTCGATGTGATGCAATCCATGATGACAGCCAGTGAGTCGGGGGTCTCGTTCGAGGAGACCGACACCCGACACGACAAGATGCACAGTACGATCGAAGACTGGATCGACGATCTCGTCGCAGACGTCGACGAGGCAAAAGCCAGCCAACAGTTCCAGGAGTGGCTCGATGTCCAGTCCCGATTCCACGACTATTCTCATCGTAACACCCTCCTGATCAAACTCCAGTGTCCCGAGGCGACCCGCGTGGCGGGCTACAATACGTGGAGATCGGAGTTCGACCGGCACGTCCAAGAGGGCGAACAGGCGATCTGGATCTGGGCACCCATTATTACGAAGCAGTGCCCCGAGTGCGAGAACTCACCGAGCTACCACGAGCAAAGCGACTGTGACTATGACGAGACATCGCCCGAGGAGTGGTCGAAAGGACTGGTTGGATTCAAACCAACGGCAGTCTTCGACGTGTCTCAAACCGAGGGCGAACCGCTACCCGAGCTGGAAACCGAGGCAGCTGGTGACGCCGACGACCTGGTGCCAGCGCTCCTCCATGCGGCAACTACTCTCGATATCGACGTCCGTGTCGTCGACGCTGCCGAGTGGGAGCATGGCGACGCGAAAGGCGTCTGCAAACACCGGACTCTCCACGAGGGCCAGCCCGTCGTCGAAGCGAAAGCCCGCTCAAATCAGGCCGATCTCGCGGTGACATTGGTTCACGAGTACGCCCACGCGCTGCTTCATTTCGATGGCGACGACGAGCCCGAGCGCGCAAAACGCGAGGTCGAAGCGGAAGCCGTTGCGTACATCGTCGGGCGGTATTTCAACCTGGATACGAGCGGGTCAGCGTTCTATCTTGCCGCGTGGCAGGACGACGATGCGGAGAGTATTCAGGAGCGTCTCGGCCGGATCAGTTCGACCGCTCAGGAAATCATCGACACAGTTGTAGAGGGCTGAACACCCCCTTCCCGGCTGTTAACCAACGCCGGAGGGTACTCTGTCGACATTGTTGGTTAATTCGTTCGGCATCCCGACCCCGTGTGTTTCGATCGGTCCCGAGACATACCCATCGACAGTCGATGTTATCGTTCAGAATCGATTCGGCGCTGCTGGTCACGAAGGAACTCAACGACGGCATCGATATCCTGTTCGGGAACCGTTTGCTGTTCGAAGACTCCTTTGAATGCATCTGCGAAATCCTCCGACGTGAGGCGGTTGAGGACAGTCTCGATGCGACCAGCGAGCTTCTCGGATTCTCCGCGATGCAGATGAGTCGCGATCCGGTCGAAATCCGCGCCAGCAGCCAGCACCACCAGATCCCGGGAGTCTGCCTTGCGGCCACTGTGAAGTTTCACGGCAAACAGCAACTCCCGTTCCGGAATCCTGGCTGTTACCGGGCGCCCGGTTCGCAGTTCCTGGGTGACGGAGTGCTGGGTCAGATAGCGATACGACCATTCAGCTTCCGTCTGGCGACAGCCCAACGCGTCGACCATCGCGTCGAACCGAACCGGATTCCCGATGTCCTTCTCAAACCGGATGGTACGGCCCTCGTAGAGCTCGTTTCGCTCGACATCGGCCGTTTTCTCGTAGCCGCGGTCGGTGAGAAGGTCCGTGTAGTCGTCGACCGCTTGGGCCGGAATGACGACGTCGACGTCCGTGGTGAAGCGCTGATTGAACGCCGCGATCGCCCACCCACCGACGAGGACGTATGGCAGGTCAGCGTCAATGACGGCCTCCAGCGTATCCAGCAGCTCGTCTTCGCGTTCACCGAGACTCATGCGTTCAAACGCGGATCCTCGTGGGACGCGTCAATATCGCGGTCGTACTCGTCAGCGATCATCTCCAACGCCGGCTCGTAGTTCACCCGGTACTCCAACATGTGCTCGATTGCATCGTCCAACGGAATGACCGGATTGCCGTCGACCCACTCGCGAGTGATGCCCCCACTCGTCGGGAACAACACGTACGAGACGGTCGCGTCGTAGTCGCTCGCATCCGGCCGCTCTTCGATCCGGCTCGGAATCCCGAACTCATCAAAGAATGCCGTCCACTGCTCAACATCCCGGTCGGCGACCTGGATGAAGATCGGATAATCGTCGTGGCCCCGGGCGATCTGATAGCCGCCGTGGGTCCAGACGTAGACGCCGTCGATTTTCGTGTACGCAAAGGGCATCCCGGCGAAGTGCGGAATGACGTAGCCGTCGTCGATCGAGGGGGGAACAGCGCGAGAAATAGCGGCGACGAGATCGTAGTAGCGATCCCTGACAGCGTAATTCTCGATGTAGACGCCGTCCTCACGCCGGATGAAGCCTGCGTCCTCCAACCGCTCGATCCAGTCGTAGACCCAGGAGTAGGAGCCGTCGATCTTCTGGGCGATTCGACGGATCGAGTCGCCCGGCCGGGCCGCGACCATGATCTTCGCCGCGGTCTCGTCGACGTACTCCATCATTGCTAGTTATCGGTATCGCATCTAACGGTATTAGTCTTGTCCCCCGTATTTCCTATAGAGTTATCTCTATACAGATATATAATTCTTGGCTCCGGTAGTCCGATCCGGCGCAGCATTCGAGCAGAAATGAATTAACCAACAGAGGATACGACTGATCGCTATTTGTTGGTTAAGTCTATCAGCGCCCGCCGAGGGGCGGAGGCGCAGTCCCGTCTCCACGAACTATGACCGACCGATATCTAACGACCGTTCTCGACGAGGCAGAGCGAGTCGCAGAGCACCACGAGCAGGTCGCCCAATCATCAGACCATCCGGAACACGAGTATCTCCGGTACGCCGTCCTTCGGCTGCTCGAAGACGAGGCTGACGACACATCGGTGGAGGTACCGCAGATTGACGGCGTGACTGTCGGCTACGGAGAGGACGACGCGATGTGCAACAGCTGGGACGACGACGTCGAGTGGTGGGAGACGGTTCCGCCGCAGGAGGCATGTACTCGCTTCCGGGTATTCTACCCCGACGAATACGACGCTGTTCCGCGAGTCATCGTCGACGTGATGGCAGCACTCGGGGCGTGGCGTGTCTGGATCGGGAGCGCTGCCGCCTGTGGCTCCTACGACCATCGCGAGCGGCGGGAAGTCCACTATCTGTGGCCGGAGGGGCATCCGGTCGAGGCCCTGGTTGCGAATCGGCTCCAGGATCCCGAAGCTGCGGTTGCCCCAGACGGCGGCCGCTCCGGCGACGTGCGCGATCGGATGGTCGTCACGGAGCACTCGCCCCAGCACGACGACCTCGAGCCGCGAACCAGCCGTGCCGTCGACGAATCGATGGCCGTCTCGCTGCTCGAAAAGGGTGGCCTCTATGAGGTCCGATCGGCGTCCGGAAACTGGTATGAAGTCGACGTGATCAGCGAGTCGTGTACGTGTCCAGACTGGCGGAAGCGTACGCCCGATGGCGGCTGTAAACACCTCCGGCGAGTCGATCAGGAGATCAAGCAGGGGCGGGTCCCACGACCTGATGGGCGTCTCCCCTCGAACTCGTAGGATCGCCCAGCGTTCGAGATCTCCCGAGGCTACTGTAACATCAGACGAAACTCCTTGATGGAGAGTTTCGAGTAGTGAGACGGCTGCTGGAGAACCGGTGAGAACAGTTGGCAGCAACTTAACCAACAAAACTATGCAGTTTGCGCCTGTGTTGGTTAACACAGATCGGCCCATGTCCTACGAGCCACCGACGCCCCCAGCGGACCTCCCCACCGACGTCATCGACACACTCAACGGCTATTCACCCGAGCTGCTCCGAGACGTTGCCCACTATGCCGAGGACCTCGCCGAGCATCGCGAGCGCGAGGCCCGCCTTGCCGAAGCGGAGGAGGAAGACGAGATCGACGAGCGACCCGATGACCTCCCCGATGATGTCCCGACGAAGGCGACGATCACGATCAAGGAGATCAACGACAACCGCTACTACTACTGGCAGTGGCGAGAAGGAGATCGCGTCAAATCAAAGTACAAATCCCCAGTGAATCCGGACGAGTAGACGAACTAGTACCTCAGTCGGATGGCCAGCTGTTCGGGGAGACACCCCGTCTGCGAAGTGAAAGACGCAGGGTACGGGAGAAGTCCCGAGTTGATGAGTGAGGATCCAGTCACTGTCGACGAACTCGCCGAGAAAGCCGACGAGTATCTGCACGAAGCCTCACTCACACCGGAAGAATACGAAGCCCTGAAACAGAGTGTTGCGGAGCTCACGCCGATCTTCTCAGCTAAGAATTCGCACTTTGTCCTCGGCAGCTACGGGAAACATGAAATCCGTCGTCTCCAGCTCGTAAAAGATCGTCTCAACCGACAGCCCGGTGCGTACGCGTTTCTGATGGTCGACATTCGAAGCGAGTTGACGAATACCTACCTCAAGTTCCGGCTGCTCGCCGATCACACAGACGTCATCGTGGGCGTCACCGAACACGCTCAGGGCTGCTTCCTCGTCGAGCAGGGCTACTTCACAGCCCTAGAGGAGTACTTCGCGAAGACGCACGTGTTCAAACGCGAGTACAACACGATAGATGCGGACGCGATCGACACGAACGTAGCCGTCGAGAGTCCTACAGTGGAATGCAGACCGCGATCTTCGAGATGCTCAACGATGCTAGGCGTCTCTGCCGGTGGACGACTGAGAACGACCTCGTCGAGTGTACCGAGGCTCTCGTGAGTGATCAGGAATACCCGTAGACAGAGACTAATCGGTTACTCACACCCCCGACGTTTCTGTCGTTTCTCCACGAAATCCTGTTCACTGATGGCCCAGACAACAAATGAACTCGAACAGGAAGACATCCCCCGTTTTCGAGTAGTAAGTGCGGGGGTGAATCCGTGCAAGATTGGGTCTTCGAACCACGAACCCTCACGGGATAAGTAGTCCACTGGAGAGCGATTGCAAATGCTCGTAAATGAAATGTCGTTTAGATTTTGTCAGACACTCCACTATTGCCAGTAAAATCGGAGGGTAAGACGCTATTAGATGAAATTGGCAACGGTGGTCCTGGTAGTAACTAGTCGGATTGATTGGGGCAGGGAGTTACTGGCAACACCGGAGAGGGTACTGGATAAACTGGCACTGACGGTTGCGCGGTTACTGGCAAAAGTGGAGAGGGTATTGGCAGTACTGGTGTTGGCGGTTGAGAAGTTACTCCAGAACCCGATGCCGCTTGGCAGTTTCACGAATATCGTCGAGCTCTCCGAGTTCACTTTCGAGTGCGTCGAGGGCCGACGACAGGGAGACATCAAGCTCGTATTCGTTGTAGTTTCCGCGTCCACTCGACGAGTCGACCAACCGTAAAATCCCGTGGAGGCTCAAATCCGACAAGTGGTCGTGTACCCGCCTGCGTTTCAGTGGTTCACTACCGTGATTTCGAAGAACTGCTTGATATCGCTCATAGATCAGTTTCGTTCGTTCAGGCGTTTCACCTTCTGCCGCTAGCTGGCAGACAGTCAGGAGCACATACTGCCCCTGCCGGGTCAACGAATGCATCCCTTCGACAACCTGTTGTCGCTGGATCTGATGCTTGGCCTCCCGAACGTGGTCTTCGGTGATTTCCGCCTCTCCACCCGCCATCGCGTCGTTCTCGGCGATATCAGCTGCTTTCCGGAGTAACCGTAACGCCTGCCGAGCAGATCCCGAGTCCTGTGCAGAGAATGCGGCGCACAGTGGGATTACATCTGATTCGAGGACATCGTCGTAGAGCGCGATATCGGCTCGCTGCTTGAGAATATTCTGCAGTTCAGTCGCGTCGTACGGAGGGAACAAGATTTCCTCTTCGCAAAGAGTGTCCTTGACTTTCGGAGAGAGGTTTTCTCGGAACTTGAAGTCGTTCGAGATGCCGACCACACCGATTTTCACATCGAGATCCAATTGCGAGCGTGCTCGTGGAAGCTCGTACAGAATATCGTCATCCGAGCCGATGTTATCGATCTCGTCCAGAACCACGAGAATAGTCCCACCGATCGACTCAAGGTCGTTGTAGAGTTCGTTGAAGATGCGTTTTTGTTGATACCCGGTTTCGCTCATCGGTTCGCGCGAAGACGAGACTGTGGTGAGAGGGTGAGAAGGAGAGCGAATCTCGTTCACGAGATTGACCGCTACCTGATAGGATGTGGTGCAGCCAGTACAGTTGAGTTCAATAACGTTGAGATCGACGTCGTCGTACTCTCCGGCGGATTCTTGCAGCTCCTCAAGAAGATCGTGCGTAGCAGCTGTCTTCCCGACGCCGGTAACGCCATACAGAAAGACGTTGTTCGGTTGCCAGCCCTGAATGACAGGACGGAGAGCGGCCGCATATTCGTCGAGTTCTTCGTCCCGCTCCTCGAGTGTCTCTGGCTGGTAATCATCCCGGAGGACGTCTTTATCCTGGATGATGAACGATTCTCGATTGAATCGGCCCATAGGCGGACTCAAGACGAAGAGCCATCATAAAACCAGGGGTTCCAGTATCACCACTAACCCACCACTCGAACCAGTTATGCCAGTACCGCCCTCGCTTATAAAACACACACACTCCACTATTGCCAGTAAACCTTTGCAACAACTGGAGGGGGTCGTTGACCCCCTCTCTAATTAGCGGTACTTTTAATATATTGTATGTTAAACCAAACCCGTACTAGCGAAAACTCGACTAGCTATAGTAGGTTTAGATAACAGTAACTAGACTAGAGACGTGACATCTTCTGCCCTCCTGTCCATTCTCCCCTCGTTACTGGCAATGGTGGAGTGAGAGAGGTACTTAAACGACGGTATTATTGGCAATACTGGCAACTCTGGTTGCCCTCTCCCTGCTACCATCGCTGCCTACCCGATATTCCAGTCGAAATCTACCCTTCCCGACACCAATCGATCGATGACCGTGGACCTCTTTTCACATGTTTCGCTCGTTCCCACTTCCCGATGATGACCGTTTCTGAATCTACTCTCCGTGATCCCCGTCGTTCATCGTGGTTCGAGATGCAGGTCTTGCCGGCGCCGCTGGGCCCGGTGACGATGGCCGTGTCGGCGGGTTCCCCGTTCGTGATGGGCTCGAGAACGCTGGAGAGATGGTTGACTTCGGCGTCGCGATGCTCAACTTCCCGAGGGACGAACCCGGCGCGGAGAACGCGAGCATCGCGGATCATCGTTGCTTGATAGACTGGTTTTCTGGCTAGTACTAAAAACGTGATTGGGTTGTTTCCGGAAACCATCTATTCAGTTCCATTTTACTTGTCGTATCCCCCTGCTGTCGTGCGATTTCTAATTGTGGAAAACCAAGTTTTCCGGGATTTTCCGGAATCGGCTCATTAACGGGAGAACCACTTTCTCGTATGCGCATTCTGTCGCCGAGGGCCAGGTAGTCGATGGCGTCCTGATTGCGAGACCGTCCGTGCGAGATCTCCTGTTGTGGAGGGGATTGACCGTTCAAAAGGACGAACCAGCCACGTTACTACAGAACGCTAATCAAACACCTCTTCGATACGTCGAATATGGCAGACGACAGGACCGAGGGTGTGATCGTCCACCTCGTGGACAAGCACGGGGAGGGCGAGATCGAGCGCGAATACGACGACTGGGAGATTGTGGACGAGGGATGGATTAGATGCATCGGCCCGTCGCAGGGTGGCGAACTCGACAGTGGCCACGTACCCGTCTCGTACTACCCACCCGAGCGTGTGGTCTCCGTCGACGTTTACGAGAAGCCTTCACGAAAGTCGGTCTGACGCGCCGGCAGCGATCCGCTCCCGTCCCGATCTGGGATCGATTAGACCGGGAGAGCAAAGCAAACGTTCTCCACCTCTGGCGCAAGTGAGATGACCCGAGCCTTCCGCTGCAATTCTTGGCGCCGGTCTTCGATACGCTGCTCAAGTTTGTTGAGCCGTTCTTGTTGACCACGGATCGCGATGTCCATATTTGACCCAGCCTCTGCTTTCCGCTCATAGTTCTCGATGAACTCCTCGATTCGCTGGCGTTCAGCCTCCGCATACTCCTCGAGGTCATCCAGTTCTTGCTGGGTCTCCTCTCGGCGGCGCTCGTGTAGTTCTTCCCGCAAGGACGTGACCTGCTGGCTGATGTACCGGTCAGCGGCTTCTCGCAGTTGATCCTGACTCTGTATCAGCGATCGCACCCGATCAGCGTCGGGCGACCCTTTGATACTGTCACCCTGAACAACACGCTGACCCATCCGCTGCCGGGGGTCTTGATGGCGGGCATCGACATACACAGGGATCATATCTTCCCGGATGACCTCGCCCGTCCCGTCCTCGAACGTCACGCGGTAGTTGTATGCAATCCCCGGCTCGTCGATGAACGGGAGGAGCTTTAGCCCAACATCGCCGTGCTCGCTCTCAAGAATTTGCTGCATGAGCCGCTGGACCAGATCATCATCGGGTGAGACGTAGTCGATACCATCGTGGTCCATCGCGAACTCTCGGCTAAACGTGAACGGCCCGTACTCCTCGTCCGTTCCTTGCCGTAGAGAGCGTGGCAGCTGGGCCCTGTAGAGGTTGCTCCCAGCTTTTTCGACGTCGCCGCCGAGCGCCTCGACGCCGCGTTCGACGAACTCGCGGATGTCGGCCTCCGTCCCGTAGACATCCTCGGACTCGTCCATCACCTCCTGAATCTTCTCCCGGCTCTCCTGGTCAAACGTGCTCGTGTCGATGAGGCTGCGTTCGTACCACTCCTGGAGCGTGCGTTGGCGTTCGTCGATGAGCTCCTCGAGTTCTTCCTTGGTTGCACTCGCCGGTTCGTCGTTCTGGATGGACTCCATGATGAGCGAGTCGACGTTGATGTCGTCAAGCATCCCCAACACGTCGGCCGTGTTGCCGAGTTTGCCGCGGATGTTCTCGACCTTGTTCTGGAGCATGTCGAAGATCTCGCCCTCACGAGTGTCCTCAAACGTGAAGTTCCAGACCTTGACCTCCTTGTCCTGGCCGTAGCGGTGGAGCCGGCCGATGCGTTGCTCGAGGCGGTTCGGGTTCCACGGCAGCTCGTAGTTCACCATGATGTGGCAACTGTGCTGGAGGTCAATCCCCTCGCTCGCCGCGTCGGTCGCAAATAGCAGCCTGGACTGGCCGTGGTTGAACTCCTCCTCGATGCGGGCGCGTTCCTCCTTGTCGACGTCACCGTGGATGACGAGAATCTCGTCGGCCCAGGGTTCGTCCTTCACGAGGTCGAGCAGGTAATCCAGCGTGTCCCGATACTCGGTGAAGAGGAGGAGCTTCTCGTCCGGTTGCTCCTCTAGCAGCTGCTGGATGTACCGACGCACCTTCTGGGCCTTCGAGTCGACGGAGATGCCCTCGGCAAGCGAGACGAGGTCGCGGAGCGTTTCGATCTCCTCTTCGAGTTGCGCATCGCTCTCGGTGACGGTCAGCGCGGAGAGTTCCTCCTCGGCTCGTTGTTTGTCCTCTTCGTCGAGGTCTTCGCCGTCGAGATACGCAGAGGCCTCTTCTGAGAGGCTCGTGGAGGTCGATTGCTCGTCGACGAGGTCGCCCAAGCGACGGCTCAGCGTCGCTTGGATGGCGCCGATGCTGCTGACAAGGCGCTTCTGCATCAGTGCCATCGCGAACCCGACCGCTGGCTCGTTCAGCTTCTCGGAGCGGTTGTAGACGTTCTGGACGTAGTCAGTAACGGCCCGGTAGAACTGCCGCTCATCGTGGGTCATCTCCACGGGAACCGTATTCACGTCGCGGTCGGGGAAGATGCGCTCGCCGTCATCGTCGTACAGCGTTTGCTTCCCGCGCCGAATCATCACGCGGTCGACGGCCTCTTTCGAGAGATCCTGGTCCTCGGCGACGAGGAACGGGTCGATGTACTCGACGAGCGAACGGAACGCCTCACCCTTGCCATCGTGTGGCGTCGCGCTGAGCAGCAGCAAGGAGTCGGAGTTGCCGGCGACCCGTTCGACCATCTTCGACGTCTCACTGGGCGAATCGCCTCGTTTGGCGGCCTTGTGCGCCTCATCGACTATCACGACGTCCCAGAACGCTTCCTCGAGGGCCGGCTGGAACTCGTCCTGTCGGAGGAAGGCCTGACTCGTCACCATCTGTTGGTGGTCCTGGTCCCAGATGTTGGCCTCCTCGCCGAGTCTGCGGCGTTCACCCTCGACCCACTGCCGGTCGGCCGGCGTGAGGTCGATGTCGAAGAAGCGGTTCATATCACGAATCCACTTCTTCTGGAGGTGGGCAGGGACGACGAACAGGACGCGGTCGGCACGATTTCGAGCGGTGAGCTCTTTGAGGATGAGACCCGCTTCGATGGTCTTCCCGAGGCCGACGTCGTCGGCGATGAGCGCACGTTGGCGCAGCTTCTGCATCACCCAGTTGACTGCGGCTAGCTGATACGGTTCGAGACGGACGAGTGAGTTCGAAATACTCAGCAGCTGTCCCTGCTCGTGGGCGATTTGTAGCTGAAGGGCTTGCGAACGTAGGTCGAACCACTCGGCCGAGACCGACTCGTGGTCGGGATGTAGCTGTTCGGCTGACGCCGAGCGCAGTTCCCCAAGCTGATCGCGTTTGGGTTCGACCTCGACGTCATCGATACAGACAGTCTTCACGCCGGCGTCTTCGACGTAGGCCCGGAGATAGTCGAGATCGCCGACGGAGTAGGTCTTAATGACCTCGGCAGTGCGTCCATTGAGGAGGACCGTATCACCGGGATCGAAGTTAGTCATAAGCGGTCATTCCTGCGTGATCGTGACGAAGTTGAGCACGAATTCCTGTGGGAGAACCCCACCGTGGTAGAAGCGAGCATCGGGAATTCCCTGATTGCGGAAGCGCTGAATTGGATCAGCGAGGACACTAATTTTCGTGTCATCGTCAAGGTAGCCGAGATGAGTGTTCTCGTCGAGGAGGACGCCAGGTGCATCCTCGTCGATCTCTGTTCCGGCCACCCAACGGCGCGTCACTTGCTCTGCCTCGTCCGGTGGATAGATACCATCAAGATCGATGCTCTGGGGAAGCGAGACAAAACCGTGGTCGGCGAGGATGTATGCGCGGTCCCACTCTCCCTGGTCGAGCTTCTCGCAGATGATGTCCGATATCTTCTCGATACGGTCGCTGAACAGCGCCTCGAAGTCGGTTAGCTCTTTTTCACCAGCTTTGTCGAGGTCGTTCCAGTAGTACGCAACGCGAGTGTTGCTCCACCCCGACTCGTCGTCCTCGCTCTGCATGATGTAACTCCAGCCATCGTCCTTCAGCATCTTCTCGCGCTGGTAGTTAGTGATCTCGCGGCCGTTGCGTTCCGGAACGAGTTCCCCGTCGTCGAGTTCGATGTTGAAGCTGAACTTGCTCCCGGGCGTGAGTGCGGCCTTCCCAAACTCAGTATCCGAGGGGAGTGTTCCGACCCAAGCAGTCTCGTCGACTTCGAGGCCGGGGAGTTCACGACGGACGGACTCCGCCAGTTCGTGGGCGAGGTCGAAACGCAGCGCGTCGACGATGAACAGCGCAACGCTCTGGCCACTCTGGAGGTGTTCTTGCTCCTGGTCGAAGAACTGGTGGGCGTAGTTCTCACCGACAAACGGCGAGCCATCCTCGATTTGGTCGACAACGAGATCACCGAGATCGCTGAGGTAGTCGAGGTAGCGTGACTCAGTCAGCGACGTCCGCAAGTCGTCGAGCGTCGCCGTGGCGGGGTGCTCTTCGGGGAGGTCGTTCTCGGGCTCTCCCGAGATGATGAGATTGTACACGGCGTTGTCGATCTGCCAGGTCCCCTCGTCGACATCGCCGTAGAGGTCGACGACGTCGGTCGTATCGCCGCGTTCCTCCCACGTCTCGAGTTCGTGCGCCAGCTTGGCGACCTCGACGGCCTGCTCCCAGACGCACGTCCACGGGACGTCGCCGTAGGTCGTTTCGAGACGCTGGTGGCGGGTAGATGCTCGAGTTGCGCACGTCTCGTAGTCGCCGTCGTGGAATGACTGCGTCCATTCGTCCCAGAGTTCGTGTTCGAGCGAGGCGTCGACGGGACAATCGGCGAGTTCCCACGGGTCGTCGTAGGTGCGGAGGACATCGTGCCAGAAACGGGCATCAGGGTCGAGGTAGACGTGCGCCAGTTCCTCGGCACGCTCGGAATCGACCTTGCTCAGCAGCGACTGAAGTTCGGGCCGAGAGATTCCCAGTCCGGAACTGGATTCAGGCCGGTACTCGGCGTCGAGGAGAGACTTATCGAGACCCTCCTCGACGAGCCACTCGGCGACCGCCCAGCGTCGTGTACGCGTGACGAGCACGTCCTCATCGGTAACCCCTTCGACGGCTGTGACGCCGTCGTCGACGAGGAGATCACGAATCTTCAGCAGGTCGTCGGAATCGTCGGGCAGATTCTCGGCGCCGTGTTCGAGCACGAACTGGACTGGGTCGTCGTGCCCGTTGAGGACGATCTTCGTCTGGAGGCCCTGGAGCGTCGGTAGGCCGCCCTCGCCGTTGAGTTCTCGGAAGAGTGTCTTCGCGACCTGCTCGCGGTCGCTCACGTCAGCGTCTTCGTAGGCCGTGCGAATCGAGGCGGCTTGGATGCGGTCGTTCTCGAAACAGCGTGCCGCAAGCTTGCCGATGTGCTGTTCGACGACACCACCGGTGTTCTCGACGTCTTTGAACCAGTCTACGTCGTCGCTGTGCGCCTGTGGCACGTACCAGACGGTTCGGTCGCGGGGTGCGTCGGCGCGTAGCTCCAGCGGCGTCTGTTCGGCTGCGTGGAACTCACAGCCCACCGAGTGGCTGACGTTTTTGACAATGTCGCGAAGATAGCCACCGTCATCCCACCAGAGCACGACAGGATCCTCGTCAGCCGCCTTATCGATGGCAGTCTCGATGGCGTCTTCAGCGCACCGTGGGAGGGTTTTCGTCGCGGGCATAGTTATTGGGTAGCTTTCTGTTTCACGGCTTCAAGTAGTTCCTCGCGCGTATCAGTACCAATTCGAGCGACACCAACACGCTGGTAGGTGAGGACAGTACAGTCCTTCGCCTCCAGCTCTTCAAAGTCAAACCCCTCAAGCGAACTTCGAGCGGCACCGAGACACCAGATCGACTCTGGCTTGGCTGCTTCAACAAGTTCGTCCCATACCTCCTCAACTGTTTGTTGGAAAACGTCAGTTGATAAGAGGATAACCATTACATCTGCGTTGGCCGCGGCATCAAGGAGCTCAGCTCTCGCTTGTTCGACCATACCTTCACTTCCGACAGAATCCTGTACGCCTGCATATACAGCAGACATTCTCTCTTCTCCGCCGGCGACGCCAAACTCCCTGGAAAGAACGTACAAGTGGCAACCTACCAACTCTGCAAGTTCGTCGTACAGGCCTGCAACTTGACCAAAGAGCCCTTCATAATACTCTTTGACTGGCTGGTCACGATGTTCAGCCGTCGTATTCGACCGCTCTGCAAAGATGTGTGCCTCCATCATAGTACCTGTCTGTCGACTGTTTCCGGCACGATTTCGGCGTCGGCAAGCGGTATGATGTTGATCTCGGCGCCGTGTTTACGGTTCGGCTGATAGCCAGCAGTCGTAATCTCTGAGAGAGCGCGATCGGACCAATCAGATGGGATACGTTTGTCCACAGCTTGGCAGCGGTCATCAATCTCCTCGGCCAGTGCCTTGAATTCAGCGAGCGGGGGAAGGTCGTCGACCTTCGCAACATCCTCTTCGTCGGCCATCTCTTCCAGGTACTCCTCATCGACGATCGAGGAGTCATCGAGCCCCATCGCCAGTGAGGCGAGCAGTCGTTCGTCCTCAGTTAGATTATCGTACGGCTGACCGTCCTCATCGAGCAAGTCAGCACCTTCGCGCTCGAAGTAGTAGGTCATAAACAGGATACCCGTACTGGAGTAGTGGTCAGATCCCTTGAGCCGCCAGTTGAAGTAGTCAAACAGGTCAGCCAGGTGTGCCTCGACAGGCTCATCGACCGGTTTGGCGTACTGCTCGCAGGCACGCTCGAGTTCTTCGAGTGCGTCGACCCACTCCTCGCGCCATTCGTCGACGGCGTTCCAGAAATTGTCTGAGAATGTGTCTTGGAACCACTCTTCGCCGTTGCGTTCGCGTAGTTCCGCCAGCGTTTCCACGCGCTCCCGAGTCTCCTCGCGGAAAGTGGCGACCTTTGGGGCTAGTTCCTCTACGTGTTGGCGGTCTTCGTCGTCGAAGTCTCGTTCGTCAGTGCTACCCAATTCCTGAATCACGTCCTCGAAGACGCTAATCTGGTTGAGTCCACTCGCGCAGCGCTCATACTGCTCGGCTGCCTCGGCCTGTTCACTTGCAGAGAGGGAGTCGTCACTCCGGCGGCGATTTGCGGCGCTACGGCGTTCGCGCAGTTCGGCCTTCCGCGGTTCGAGGTACTGGTTCGTGAGACGATCGAACAGCCCTGAACCGAGGCTGTGGTAGTCAACGAAACACGCGAACCCTTCACCGGTAGAGTCGGCGAGTAGACGCTCGGTTGTCAACTTCCAGACGATAGGCGTGTTTTCCATCTGGCTTACGTGGTAGTCGAACAGGTTCTCGGTGATCCATCGTCGGAGGTTGGGGTAGGCTTCCTCGGCGGCGGACTCGGTGCCGAGAATTTCGTCAACCTCGACCAGTCGGTCCCCGGCGTACACACCGTAGGCATCCTCAAATCGCTCGACGATGCGGTCCAGTATGTTCGGCTGGTCGTCGACGCCGTGTAGCGGGACGACGCCGTCGTCTTCCTCGCGGACGGCCTCCATCGCGAAGTGGTGAACGAGGTCTTTGACCTGTTTGTCGACGTTCCCGGGGACTTCAGGGACCGACTCTGGGTCAGGGACTTCGCGATCCTCTGGGGATTCTGAAGTACGGAGGAAGATTTCTTCGCGGATTTCCTCTTGAGTCTTCGGAGAAATGTTGACAGCATCGTAAACTGCGTCATCTACTTTCTCCGAGATCGCTTCCAATCGGGCTCGTTTCCGGATTTTTCCTTTCTCTGCCTCCCGAGCGGCTACCTTAATTGAAGCACCCTCCGAAATTTCTGTTCGGTCGACTTCGTACCGTTCTTTAGCTATCTCAGCGTGGGGATGGTCGAAAAAGAACGTAACATCGGTATTCGGATAGAGTGTTGGTGCGATGTAATATGGACTTGTAGACTCGGCTGAACGTTGTGAGAGAACTACCTCGTACTGCTCTTTTGATAACTGTTCGAACTCAGAGGATTCGACGATATCGCCAATCCACGGTGCTGCACCAATTTCTCCAGGATTCCAGTTCCTCTCAATAGTTTGTGACAAGAATAGGATGTGATATAAGTCCGAATTGAGTATGGCCATCGTTGTCCAGAGGGAAGCATCTTCCCGGGGGAACAACATAAGGCCGTTAACACTGAATAACCCCCCTGGGTAGAACCCGAAACGGCGACCGGTCTGTTTAATCAGGTTCCAAGTCAGCCCGGGCTCTCCGTAGAACTCTTCGTTCCGAATTCGGAATGATGGGCTCGACCGGCGGATCATCGTACCCCTTTCTCCCCATTCAACCATATCTGTCACCTGTGGTGTGATCCAGGCATTCTCTCCACCCTTAGTTAACGGGCGAAACGTGTCTGCGCTTTTTGTCTCCCAGTGTGCCCGAAGAAATCTTGCGTTATTGGACGTTTGAAGTCCTGGAACGGCGGTGAACTTTGACCGCGCATCAACACCTGCGTGTTCCGCATCAAGTAGTACGTCAGTATCGTATAAGTCTCTGACCGGTGCTGGAGTCGAGTAACAGATAGGTGTGCGAGGAATATCCGCAAACGTGGATAACTCAACGTCGAAACGCCTCTTTTTGTTCAAATCTGCATCAGAGATCACGTCAACAAACGCAGACTCTTTTTCTGAGCCCGGGAGGTCGTAGAGGCGGAAGAACGAACCTTGCTGCTGTTTCTGGCTGGAACGAATTACTGTTCCTGCAGTATGAACCGTGGCGTTATCCAATACACCATTCCCAAACTCAGCGAGGAAGTCGAATCCTCCTTCTTTACCGATGATATTGCCCCTGAAGCTTTCGTAGCTACTTAGAAACATAAACGTCCGCGGAACGAGCATTCCTATACGCCCGTCACGCTTACTCAAACGGTTGCAAACCTCGAAAAATGAGACATAATAATTCGGATAATATTGATAGTTGGCCTCTACATAATTCTGCACTCGGGTTGGCATTCGTCCCTTAGACCCATACGGCGGATTCATAAGCGCAACGTCGTAATCCTGCGCTAGAATATCCAGTAGCCGCACGAAACTCCGCAAATCCTGCGCAAGGAATGAGTCCGATTCCCGATGTTCCTCCACAGCCTCGCGCAGACTGTGCAGAACCTGCCCGAGTGTGTGGCTTTCCCGCGGGTCGTCGCCGAGGGTAATTTGCACGCCTCCGACGTCGCTGTCGTCTTCGAACAGGTCGCCGAGGGTCCCACGCACGTCGAGTAGGCTCCCGAGCCCATGGACTTCCTCGAAGGCGTCCAGGATACGCCGCAGCGCGTTCTCGACATCTTCGTCGTCGCCAGCGACCTCCTCGAACACCGCTTCAACACCGTCGATCTCGGCGATTGTCGCGTCAGCACAGACGATGCCCACTTCCGGCATATCGAAACCATCAGCACCCTCGGCCTCGGCCCGAGTTCGTCCCTTCAGATAGAGGTTGAACGCCGCGAGCTGGCAGGCGCGCATATCCAGGTCGACGCCGTAGAGGTTGTGCTGGAGGATTTTTCGTGGAATCTCCTCGTCAGCCAGGCCGGTCTCGGCGCGCCAGATTCGCTCCAGCACGTCGAAGGCGTACAGCAGGAAGTGGCCACTCCCACAAGCGGGGTCGATGACTCGAAGCTCTTCAGGGTGATCGAAGTCGGTGGGCTCACCTTCCTCTTCAGACGGAACAAGGTAGGTACAGAAGTCAGCAATATCGGGTGATCCATCAGGCGAGAGAGGGCGATTCTTCCGCTCGTCAGGGGAGAACTCCTCCTGCGCTTCGACGACGTCTTGTAACTCACCTGTGTGTTCAAGGTAGAGCTTTCCGAGCGAGTTGTCGGTGAGCATCCGGACGACCCAGTGGGGCGTATAGAACTGGTTTGCTGGTGGAACGTCTTCGGGTTCGAGCCCTTCGCGGTCGCCCTTGCGACGCAGATCGTCGAGCAGCTTGACGTTGTAGTATTCGTAGACCCAGCCGAGCACGTCGTCGGCCCGCCAGACTTCGTCGTCAACACTGTCGAGCATCCCGCAGAGTTCCTCGAGGGTGTCGTCGTCGGGATCGATGAGGCTGTACGCCGAGGAACGATCGAACAGTATCTCGATTTCCTCAGCGAGATCGTCACAGGCGTTGTGATACGCCTCCAGAATTGCTTCATCCTCCAGCAGGAACTCCTTATGGACGAGGGTCTCGGCGGCGGGCGTCAGGCCGTTATCCTTGAAGACGGTGACCTCCTCGTCGATGAACCCCCGCACTTCCATACAGCGCAGCGCGGCCAGACGATTGACGATCGTGTAACCCACGCCAGTCACGTACTGATCGAAGGCTTCCGACCAAGTTTCGCCGTCGACGGCTTCGAGTTCGATCGCCTCTACAAGTTGTTGGATGTCCTCGTCCAGCGAGTCGACGTCCTCAGGTTCGTCATCCAGACCTTTCTGTGTGAGCTGGAACTCAACGTTATCCTCGACCCGCTCGCGCATCTCGGTGACGACGTCTTCGAGGTGTTCACGCTCTTCCTTGTCCAATTGAGCCTTCCGCTGAGAGAGAGAATCGCTTTCCATGGGGAACTCGGGATAGGAACGAGAAGGCGCAGGGGATACTTGAAGATTGGCAAGAAGTTACACCATGAATCCTCTATGGCTCGATCTTCGTCCTCTACTTCCGCTGTGCTTCCGGTACGTATTTTCCGATGCGGCAGTATGACCTGGCCATGAGTAGCGAAGCTCCGCCGGATCTAACCCCACTCCAACGCTCAATTGTTCACGCAAGCGCTGGATCTCCCGACGCATCTTCTGCTACAATTGCCTCCTACGTCGATAGCTCTTCCTCGTACGTAACAGAGATTCGGAACGAATATGAGGAATTGATTGACCATCTTGCCGACCTATCCGACCTATCCTATCTTCC
The DNA here is from genome assembly GCF_024494655.1 of Halorubrum laminariae. GTDB lineage: Archaea > Halobacteriota > Halobacteria > Halobacteriales > Haloferacaceae > Halorubrum > Halorubrum laminariae. Next base: position 84,019 of record NZ_JANHDL010000010.1, read on the forward strand.
CTCGTTTGCACACCCCTATTCAATCATTCTTCCCGAGCCCTTGATCGAGGAGTACCAATTTGAAGTTGGTGACGTGGTCGAATTGACGTTCGATGTAGACGGGCGGGAAGAGACGACGTTCGGCATGGTTGCTCCTTTTGAGGACAGCATGGTTGGCCGCTCATCCCCTGAGATGCAAGCACGTGTCTACGGGAGTTACTTCTCGCTTGGAGATATCCAAGACGAAATCACGGAATTCGACCAGTTCGACTGCGTCGACGAGAATAAGGCGGAACTCTCTACCAGCGACGATTTCCTTTCGTATCTCCATTCTCTAAAACGCCAGCTCGATACGCAAATTGACTCGGGTGTGCAGATGCTCATCGGTGTGGGGATACTGGAAATCGTTCACGGTGAACGTGATCCGAACAATCTCATTTCATCCCCGTATTTCATCCTCGAAAAAGACCGGTTCCCTCGGTATCTCGCTAATAATGGTCCCGAGTTAATTGATGCGCACAAATATGTCGGCCATATTGACGAGCCCGATGACGTGTATTTCACGTATTATGGAGAGGACCTGCAGCCATCGCAAATCGAGTCGCTTCGTGAGACCATTCTCGACGTCAAATATTTCAAATCCACGTGGAACTATTCGATTCCAGGGTATCGAGCCGCCGTTGGCCCGACGACGACTGATCCAACCGAGGAAGTGATTCGGGTCACCGAGGAATCGCTCCATATTGTCGAAGGAAAGGAGCGGAATGTACAGTTTCTCGAAGCCGATGGGACGCCGACGACAGGACTCACAGCAGACAGAATCCACGACGCCATTCTCGATGCAAATCCAACGTTCGAATCACTGGTATCTCATACCAGGTACTCCGGCGAAGCAGACGGATTTCCGTTGCGACGTGATGGCGATCAGATTTACATACTCTTCGATCAGGTAACCCTCGTTCTGACGGCGAACGGAGATCACCTCTCATGGGTATCCCCTACCGATATCGACCACGTGGAGACGATTATCGAGGCTGTCAATGGAATGATTGAGGGGCAGCTTGATGTCGAGGATTACACAGTACAACCTGCTGATGTCCAACAGCCTCGGCGGATTCAGCAGGATGACTGGACGTTCGATACGAACTCACTGTATCACGATCACACTGATGATACCCCTACGAGCATCCTGAATACGATATTCTCACATCGCTTTTTCCACGACAGCACTATTCACGTCCCGTGGGCAGTGCTATTCGAAATGAACAAACACCCCGATGCGGGCAGCGCTACAGCGGCAACGAATGAGCAAGGGTTCGAAAATATGTCTATCTTGTCGTTGCTGGATACGCTCGACTATTTGGAGGTCGAAGTTCAGACACCACCCGAAGAAATCACGGTTGATTTAGCAAATGGTGACGTTGCCGATATGCAGGTTCTTGCTTATTCTAATCAGCAGGACGCAACCTTGGTGACCGGGGACGAGTCACTTGCTGAGCTTGCCCGACTCTCGGATACACCCTCTTTCAATATTGCCCAGCTAGATGGTTTGTCCTCTGGTGTCGACGATGAATCCTCGTTTGAAGATATTTTTGAGCTGATCGGGTCAGAACTCGTTACCCACGCTGAAATCGTTGCTGAGATAGACGAACTGCTGGATACTGACACTGCTGCACCTATCGCGGAGTCTGGGACGACCTCGACAAGGGATGCTAATTCCGTCCTCGAATCTTGGGTTTCGAACGATGAAGTTCTACCGTATGTCCGATCTACCGATAGTGAACGATGCTATGCGCATAGTCAGAGCATTACCCTCGTTCCGACAAAAGCGGTAATCGAAGACCTCCCCCAGTATCTCGATAGCTCAGACGATTTCCTCACTGACGAATTCCTTAATCCCGTCGCTGATGATGTTCTTTCGCTGGCTCACAGCGAGTTACCAAGCATCACGCTCGTCGTTCCTGCTGAGTATATCGTTGAAAATTCGGTTTCAAAATCTGCTCCGGGTGATTTCAGCAGGAAACTCCTGAACATCTCTCATGCAGAGAACGTCGAATATGAAACTCAACCCGCTGTACGCGCGGCTGCGTCATCGTCCCTCCAAGCCCTTCTTCAAAATAACGTGGAGAAGGGAGAAGACGCTTTACTGTCTTGGCACGATTACGTAGCACTATGTCTCACCACGGCTTTAGACTCGGCGTATTTGTTACTCCCTGATTCTAATGGGGAGACATGGAAGTTCACAGAACTCCTCGGCGTTGACACTGTTACGCTCTCACAAAATAGCTAATAGAGTACTTCAGAGAAAAGCCGCCAAAAGACAGCCTATTCGTCGAATTCAACGGTGACGGTTTCACCATCTGCGGTCTCGTACGTGAGCACAGCACCGTTGAGCTGCTCCAGGTTCATACTTTGGTCCCCGTCGGACTCGGTAGTTGCGCTCATCTCAGGTAGCAATTCGGCGGTCAAGATAAAAAAGTATTGGCTCGTTTCCGGACAGACGATAATTGAATACTTTCTTGAGCAGACGGCACCGTGGTTCTTCCTAATTCAGACTGCAGTCTTCTTCGGGTCCCGTTCTCTCCTCACCAATAGCTAGGGTATCAAGCCTATATCCGTTATTTAATACGTGTCTCTTCTTGCTGATCGCTCGGATTGGATCTACGTCGGAATTGTTGACGGTGTCTCAGTCCTCTATAACTACGATACTCCCGTTATCTAGCTCGTCCAACGTCCCGTTCACGGCCCTCTTTCGACCAAGAACAGTATTCGCGTCCGAAAGGAGTTCGGTCACACGATTCTCGCTTGGTCGACTTTCGGCATCAACAGCTGACGTAACTTCATCGGTCACGTCGGCGTTCGGAAGCTCCTGGCGCAACTCTTCAGCGACCATCTGAAGTTCGGCCCACGCATCGTCGTCCGCATCTGGCGGCCTCGGGTCCTTTGCACGCTCGATGAGCTGGCGCACTCGTCGCTCTGAGGGCGGTCGCGAAGCGGCGAGTGTAGTCTCGACGGACTCGGTCGTTGGTGACTCTGGGTGTTCCTCACGCAGGTCTTCGCCTGCTGCCCGTAGCTGCGACCAAAGAGCCGAACCGTCAGAGTCGTCGAGGAGGTCGCGAACCTGCTCGTACGTTTCGGCCTGTTGGACGACAGCGGAGTCGACGACATCACCTTCCGACAGATCCTCACCGGCCCACACAGCTTCGAACACGTCCTCCAGGTCGCCAAGTACGATGTCGTCGAACTCATCAGTAGCACCATCGACGATCCCTCGAACGTCGTCCTCGTTCGACCGTAGCCACGCGCTCAGATCGGCACAGATGGCCTCCGGGTCAGAGTCAGCGACGGTCTCACCTGTGATCCGCCGGTACTGCGCCGACGTTTCGTCGGCGCGAAGTCCCTTCGCGTCCTCCAGCCGTGACTCGACCGTCGAAACGCTGGGAACAGTATCGCCTTCCGCTGTCGCTCGCATACTGGCAGTGATCGACGCGTTCGGATAGAGCGAGGCCATCGTGTCGAGCTCGTCGCTGAAGCGTTCCCAGAGTGTCGTCCCGTCTTCGCTGACGCCGAAGAGTTCACGAGCGTTCGCGAAGATCTTCGCCTCCTCGAGTACCGTTTCGAGGTCATCCTCACTTCCGAGGTCGGACGTGGAAAGCTCGTCCCCGCCGAGGGCTGGGTCGACCGTTGCCTCGAAGGCGCTGAGCGTCACATCGAACTCACGGCTGGCGCCTTTCAGCGTCCGCTTGACAGTCGCACTGTTCTCGTTGACCCACTGGCCGAGCTCGCCCAGCCACTCGTCTGGTCCATCACCCGACGGCTGTTCACCGAGCACCGTCGTAACGAGTTCTCGCACCGTCTTCGGATCGATAATCTCGACGCCGAAGCGGACTTGGAGTGAGGTCAGTCCCCCTTTGGTCCGCACTTGTCGGCCGATGGCGGCGGGATCAGACACGTACTCCGTATCCTGCTTGAGCGCGACTGACTCGTTGGAGGTCGCAAGTGTGATGAGCAGCGCCGCGATCGACTCCTGTGGCGTCCCGCGGTAGTCCCCGTTGGCAGTCCGTGTTTGTTGCAGGAGTGTCTCGACGTCGACGGATTTCTGTCCCTCGTACATATCGATGAACTCGCGACACCAGCCCGTATCGGCGACTTCCACGTTGGCGGTGTCGACGCCAAGCATCGCGGCGTCCGCGTCCGAAAGGGGCCAGTCACCGCTCCCGCGGAAGAACTTCGCCATCGCCTTTGCGTCGTCGACCTCGACGAGCGGCCGTGAGAGCGTCTTTCGAGACGATCCGAAGACAGCATTGACCTGGTCTTCGACGACGCTTTCAAGCACGCTCGAGCGCGCACCACGGTGTTCGTGTACCGTGTACACCGACGCGTCTTCGAGTATCTCCGTCACCGATGATTCGAGGCGGCGTTTGTCGGCACGGTGCTCGCGTTCGAGTTCCTCGTGGGATTCGGTCTCCTCGTCCAACACCTGTCCCATCCCGATGACGTTCCGGATTCGCTCCAGCATTGTCTCCGGGACGTCGACGGTGATCAGGATGTGCTCGCCACCGTCGCGACCGTTGTTCACGTCCTGCCACGTCTCAATCTGCTCCGAGACAGTATCGTGATCATCGGCCAGCACACGAACGCGAAGCGCGTCGTACTCGGGAGACGGGGCTCGGTCGACTGGTTCGAGGATGGAGTACTCGTACCGCAGTGGGACGAGGCGCTCGTCGCCGACATCTACCTCGTGGCGGCTGCCGTCACTCCTGAAGAACGCGTCGTTCTCCCGCAGCCGCGTTTCCACCCATGCCGACAGCTGATGCGGCGATATCTTCGCGGCCTTGTCCTGGGCGCGACTGAGGATGCTCTCCTGTTCCTCGGAGACGAGCGTGTAGACCTCGTCGCCTTGGTCGTTCGTCTCGGTGAGTGCCTTCTGCTTGTCGACGAGCGTCTCCAGTCCCGATTCGGTTCGCTCGACGACGTCGTCGACGGACGCCGTGACGTCGTCGACCATCAACCGACCGAGGTTCCCTGGCGTCGACGGCACAGCGGGCGTCTGGTTCAGAAGGTAGAGTCCTTTCGCGAGGCGGACTTCCCACGCATCCTCGTCACCGTCGAACGTCGGGACGAGCGTGTTATCGATCATCTCCTGGACCCAGAGCGGGAGGTACGTGGTCTCCTCGACCAACAGGTCGAACAGAACGTCCCACGTGACGAGCGAGCCCTCCTCCTTCGACGCCCACCCGAACTTCGTGAACAGCGACCGAACGAGGACGAGCAGTGCTCGACCCTGAATGTAGTCGCGATCGGTCGACCGGCCCTGTGTGATGAGTTCCTGCATTACCGCCCGCAGGAGCGACAGGTCGTACTCGCGGAACGGATAGGACTCGACTGGGTCTGGATCCGCGCTCGTCACCGACGAGTACGTGTCGAGTGAGAGATCGGGCATCGACGCCACTAACGACTCGACACGTTCGCGTCCCTCGGGGTCCGACTTCTGGAGCCATCGCTTCCGGACGATGATCTCAGTGTCCGCTCCTTCAAGCCGTACCTGTTGATGCGTCCAGTGATCTTCGGGCGGCTCACCGATGAGACTCTCCCGTGTATCCGGGAGGGAGTACTGCCCGGTAGTGACCACGACCGGGTTCGGCCCACGCTGCAGTGCCTCCATTGTATCCTCGAACTCACGATAGCGATGGCGACTGTCGCCGACGAAGAGCGCCACCTCGTCTAAGCCGAGCAGCAATTCGGTTCGTTTGCTGCCGTCGTTGAGAGCCACCGTTGCAGTCTCGACCCGTGAGACGAGGTCCTCGGGATCGAATTCTTCTGGATCGACATCCGCTTCTGCGGTCTCGATGGAGGCTTTCACGCCAGAACGACTGTTGAGTTCCGTCCCGGATGTCTCTTCCATCGCCGGCAACGCCTCGTAGAGCCAGCTGCGGAGGGACGCCCGTTCGGCGAGTACGTCGTCGAATGTCTTCCCGTCATGCTCGAACGTTCGGAGGGCTTCCCAGACCCCATCGTACTCCATGTCCAGCGTCCAGGCCCACTCGAGCAGCCAGTTCGGGTCGGTCGGATATCCGAGATCCCGGCCAATCGCCTCGAAGATGAGGAACGGCAGCGGCGGCTCTTTCGACGCATCGCGGTCAAGCAGGTTGAGGAAAACTGGCTTGAGGCGGTCGACGTGAGAGTCTGTGATTGCTTGCTGGAGTTCGTCGAACCCGGGCCACTGTTCGGCTAGTCGATCACCCAGGTAGGCGAACTCGGATTCGTCGTCAGCGAGGAGGCCGACCAGCTTCAGGAGGTGGGTCTTCCCCGAACCAAACGTCGCGTGGATGTAGAGGAACCGAGCGGCCTCACCGGGATGGGTCTGGATAGCTTCGCCGAGCGTTTCGAGGACCTGCTCGGCACTGTCGGTTTCATAGAACTCTCTCACGTCGGTCTCGGCTCGCTCGCGAGCGTTGACTTTCTGTACTTCTTCGAGCTGTCGCGTCGGATCGCTGTGGAAGAGGTCGTCGATAGTCATTGGAGATGCACCCCCTGGATCTGGCCGTCGATCTGGTGGGCGGGGTAGTAATGGCGTGATTCACCGCCGAAGAAGCTCAGCTTCCCGCCGACGACGTCCCCCGGGAATGGGATTCCGATGGTGGACTTTACGTTCCGACGGTCAAGCTCGTCCAGCAGTTCTGAGGCACGCGTGAACGGATACAGACTGCCGAGATTGAGTAAGAGCACCACATGGCTCTGGGTCTCCAGCTGGGCTTCGCTGAGCTCGTGTTCGATCATTTGCTGAACGAGTTCTTCAGCAAGCCGGTCCTGCATCGTCTCCTCGATACGCTCACCTGGCGACGTATCGCCCTCGAGTTCAGCCAGGGGTTCGCCCAGGTCGACGAGGAGTTTGTACACATCTGTCCGTGGCAGGAGTTCGTCAAGCCAGATCGGCTGGACCGTTACGTTGTCAGGAATCTCTGGGGCTTCCTTTCGTCCATCGGACCAGGTCGCGAGCCTATCTGCGACCCGATGCTCGACTGCTGGGTCGACAGCAGCGATGACGAACGGGTTACGAATCCCGTGTTGCCCCTGAGCGAATGTCCGTAGTTTCTCCTTGAATTCACGATACGGCGACGAACTCGTCTGGCTCATCGAATAATCACCCCTTCGTCAGTCTCCTCGATATCAAGATCTTGCTGTTCCACGAGACGCTCCAACCGGCGATTCAGTTTCTGCCGATCGTCAGGAACGATGCCGATCTGATCGACGTCGTCCGGCGTACGATCCCCAACGATCGACGACAGTTCATCGAGCCGATCATCCAGCTCACTCGGACTGTACTCGATAGTTTCAGCGAGCGGCTCTAACTGCGCCACGTCGTCAGTAATCTCGACGATATCGTCTGAATCAGCATCGGTAGACAACACCGTGATCGCGCTCTCGATGGTTTCGTACCACTGCTGGAGGTGGCGCATCGGAGTGATGTATTCGCCTTCGAAGGCGACGTGGACGCCTGCGGGGAGATCAGTAGCTGGGAGAATCCATGGATGCTCCTCAATACGGCTGACTAGTTCACGCAGGCCTCGTTCGTCAACGAACGCGTTCCACGACCTCTCAAGTTCGGGTGCGAGGTCCGGAACTAATTCTCCCGAGAGTGTACTCCACCCATCGGTCGTCCACCACTCCCCATCGAACGATGAGACCGCAGATGAGCGGGACTCGATAGATGCTTGAGCGTCGTCGTCAACCCAGTCGAACTGGCGGTTTCGAATCGTTAGTACCGCGTCGAGCTGTTGTAGCGTCGAAAGACGCCGGTTCCAGACGTCGGTTACCTCTTCGACCCACTCTCGGGCCTCGTTGGTCTCGTCGATGACATCCTCGATGCCGTCATCTTGTGACTTGACGGTTGAGATGCGATTTTCGGTAGTATTGATTCGTTCCGCCAGCTCATCAGCAAACGCATTGAGTAAGCCAGCGACTTCGTCGGTTCGCACGTCGGTTTCGACGACTAGCGTAACGTCCTCGCGAAGTCCGGTCAGCTTCGAGCGAATCTGCTGGTTAGCTTCTTGGAGGTGGATGAGACCATCCGCAACCGTTTCAGTCGTCTCCTTGAATCCACCCTCTTCCAACAGCTTGCTCAAGTTTGTGCGTGGAAGGAGTTTCAACCTCGTCGTCGAGAGGCTGTCGAGGTCAAGGACGGCTTCGTCCTCCAGCGTGTTTCCGTCTTCGTCGATTGGTAGTAGTCTCCCCTCCCGACAGAATCCCCAGATGATCGCACAGAGAGCAGGCCGGGCCTCGTCGTAGAATGGCTTCTCCTCAACGATCCCGTCGAGAACGGTGTTCATATTGAGTCCTTCGTCGCGGCCTTTCAGCTGCCGGCCGGTGAGGGACATTACGTTTCGTTGAATCGTCTGTTTACCCTGCCCACCATTCTGGTTCGACGAGGGGACTTGGATTGTTCGCGCCCAGGGCGGGAGCGGAGCATCGCTGTCGAGTTCGCGTAGTTCTCGCAGTCGACTTTCGTCGACCTGGAGCATCATCGGGTGGAAGTCGTCGGGATAGGCGACGTCGACAGTGGCCTGTATCGCCTTCGAGAGACCACCGATGTCCGTCCGATCTTTCACGGTATAGGAGCCACTCATCATTGCGCTCGTCAGCTTACTTCGGACGGCGTTGGCACGCTGTTCGAGGTCACGCTCGACGGCTGGTGGGGCGTCACGCGTCGCAATTGCGTCGCGAAGCGCCCACCACTCAATCATTCGTTTGCGAAGATCTTGGAGGCCATCCGTGTCGATCTCCCAGTAGAGCGTGTCCTCGTCAGTTTGCTCTGGTTCTATGTCTGGGCGGACGCCCTGCACATCGACGTCGATGTCCAGCCCACCTTCGGCTTCAATACTGCTCTCGAATGTTGTCCCGTCGAGTCCGAAGTGATACGAAACGGGGTACTCGTCACTGGATTCTCCGTACGGGACTGACTCTGGTAGCGATAGGTCCTGGGTGATGCGATTCCAGAGATGTTCGTCCAAGGTGTTGACGACGTCGTCCCAGTCGGGGTCGGCTTCATTCTCCTCGGTCTCGTCGTAGATGAGGCGTTCTTCCTGTGTCGCGAACCGATAGCGAGGCCCACTTTCGTCTTGCGTCGGCCGAATGAACTTCTGCAGTCGATCCAGTGATTCCTCGACCCGATTGGTCGTGCTAACCCACGATTGGCCGTTCAGGTCGTCCATGACGGCGACCGCGATATTCCCCTCGTTCAGGGGAACGATTTCGTGGACGTGCTGGAGCAGGAGTACGGCCTTCGCAACGTCGAGGTCGAACTCTTGAAGCTCACTTTCGCCGTTGCCTATCTCGTCAGCGATGCCGGTCGTCTCGTCGGTGCCCTCGACGACCCGCATATCCTGCGGTAAGATCTCACGGAGTTCAGGCTCAATCAACTCGAAGAAGTCGACCAGCGAGACGATATGGTCTTCCTTGCCCTCGTCGACCCAGTCGTCCAGCAACCCGTGCATAAGCGCGAGAATGGCACGGGCAGTCCCCGAGAAGATGGACTTCGCCGGGTCGTTTGCCTCTCGACGGAGGTTGAACAGGATTTCGAGGAACAGCGGCGCGTGATACGGCAGGAAGGGGTAGAACTCTACGAGCTCCTCATCATCAATCGCATCGAGTGCCGGCTTGGTGTTCTGTTTGATTTCGTTGTACACGAGCGACTCAGCCGGTTTCACGTCGGCGTCGTCAAGGACTCGCCGAACCGCGTCCTCGCCCGTCTCTGACTTCTGGAACAGCCGGCGTTTGGCGATGTCTCCGACGTGCTTGCTCGGAAGCTGATACCGGTGCGGGAACCGGTCTTTGACGATACTGAAATCGGCCCCGTGGGCCGCGAACTTGGGTTGGACATCTTCGATTTTTGCCTGCGCCGTCGCGACAAGCTGAATGTCGCCGTCTCCGATGTCGTCGACGTTTTCCGCGAGTGTCTGTAGTTCGGTGAGCCGCTCGAAGTCGGTCCCAATGAAGAGGCTCACCTCGTCGAGCAGGAGGACGAGCTTGACTGGTTGCTCAAGCTCCGCTTCACGTTCCTGGCGCAGCGATTCCAGTCGACTGACAACCTCTTCTGGGTCAATATCCGAGGGTTGGAGATCGGTGTAGCCGTCGCGTGTCCCCGTGACACCCTCGAACAGCTTCGGAAGCACAACATCGGACAGCGCACTGTACTCCTGGACGTCGGTCCAGAGGCCGTCAGTTCCCCACTCGTATCGCGGTTGATCCGGTGTCACTCCCTCGACGACTGATGCAGCTCGATCCTCTCGTTCTGGCCAGGCGTCGGTCGTTTGATACCAGTCTTCGAAGTATGCGACGTCAAGCTGGGAGGACAACCCAGTCGAGACCCCGTTATTGACGCCCGTGAGTATCGGATTCTGGTGGGCGTGCCGGAGAACAATTTCACTAAAGCTGCGTTGCTTCTGACCCTGATACTTCAGCAGGTTCACTGAGACAGGGATGACGTGATATTCGGAATGAACGGATTCCCACTGGGTTCGGAGCGTATCGAGGTCCCCACTCGCTGACGCATCCGGGACGAGGTTACTCCAAACCTCGTCGGAGCGGTCCTGGAGCCACTGAGTATCCATCAGCCCATCCAGAACTGTGAGGAGGTGGCTCTTTCCGCTCCCGTAGTACCCGTAGAGCCAGTAGTTCGACCCTGTACGCATATCCTCTGCTTCGCCGAGCAGTCGTTTGACGAAGTCTTCGAGGAAGCGCTGGGAGTCAGCCGTAACGTGATATGACTCAATGGCTTGTTTCCGGTGCCGTTTCTCGTCTGCAGATTGGTCCTCGCGGTCGATGCGTACCGATTCCTCGAAGTCCTCCGGTAAGTCTTCAAACCATGTTGCGTCGACCATTATTCAGCTCCCCCACTCGTAATCGATGAGTACGGCTCGTCGGCCGGCCGCAGTTGGAGACTTCCATGGAGATCGACAAACTCCCACGCTTCCGTCTCTGCTGCCCGATTGTAGAGTTCCTCCCAACGGGCGCTCGGCTGGAATAGGTACTGGAGCCCAGTTGGTGATTCGAACCACTCTTCGTCGCCTTCCTCATACGAGTAGCCCATTGCGACGAGGAGTGGCGTCTCTCCTAGTGATGGTGGATTACCGACGACCGTTTGCTGATTCTCCAGGGCGCCGATTTCGCGCATAACTGACCGCAGTCCTTCGCACCATCTCTCTGTCGTTGAGTCCGCATAGTCGAACGGTGTCTCGTCAGTGTATTCGAACTGGTTCAAGACGGAGGTGAGTGTCTCATTAGAGAAGTCAAGAGATTCGGGAAAGTCCTCAGCAATGCGTCGGGCATATTCGTGAACAGCATATCGAACGAGCGCGTCATCGGCGACTAGATAGAGGTAGAGCACTTGAGCTTTGTCTCGCGATGACGAACAGGTATCCAAGACGGCGGGAAGATCACTTGGATTAGGGAGGGTGGCAGGTGCGTTTTTGAATCGTGATGAGAGAACGCGGTATATTTTCTGGGAACTCCCCTTCGTACTGCGGTTCGCACGTCGTTCCTCAAACCAGATTTCCTTGACCTGGTTCCAGTTCCCGTGTTCACGGTACAACCGAGCGATCTCTTCTGCTCGGTCAGGTAGGAGGCCGCACATGGTCAAATCCATGTTGACCTCTTCGGGAGAGAATGTACGGGAAAGAGACGGCGGTCCGTTATCGCCGTCCGGTAGAGTGTTCATACGATGGTGGAGTCAACCAACCCACTTTACTATTTGTCATTGTTGGATATTCACTCCGCGTTAGTCAGAATACGCGTAGAGGAACCAATAAAAATGAAGTGAGAGCGATATCTTGAGGACTGTATTCGATGACCTCTACGCTCCTAACTGGTTCTCAGCATGCACATTTAGAGAAGGCGGCTTTTGAACGGGCTGCGGAGATTGCTGAGGATTCACTCGGGAGTGTTCTCTACATCACCCGGAACGACGCTCGTCGAAGTGAAGTTGAGGACAATTGGGCTACGACACACGACCCTCTCAGTCTTCGTGCCGAGACGCTCGACGCAGTTGTTCGGGAGTGGTACGAGCATCTCCACGGCCCGGTTCAACCGCTCTCCGGGCAGCTGAACCGTCGACTCGCGGAGTACGCGCTTGACCGAACAACAGCCGAGACAGATGGCGCTCTTGCTGGCGAACCAGCCTCTGCCGCCCTCGCTGATTCGTTCAGTAGCCGCTTCTCACTCTTCGACGACGCCGGCGTCGGTACCGCTGACGCGCTCGTAGCGGAGTTCGAGGGCTCAGACCTCGATGACCGTATCGCGACAGCCACTGTCGACGCGTACCGACACTACCGGAATCTCCACGCTGACTATGTCGATGAGTGGGTCTGTACCCGGGGAGAAATGTTCGACGCCGTCGCAACGGCGGAGCAGTCACTATCGGCGCTCTCCCCGGAACTGGATGTCGTCGTCCTCTCCGGGTATCACGAGTTCCGCCCCGTCGAACGCCGACTCATCGAACGCCTCGTCGACGAACTTCCAATGATCGCACTGCTGCCGCTTCACCAGGATGGTCGGAGCGGAGTCGACGCCGTTGCGGAGGACGCCTTAGAGGTCTACGACGCACTTGACTTCGAGACAGTAGAACTCGATCCCGTCGACGAGTCAGGGCGAGCCTTCGGAACGATCACCGAGTCGCTCTACCGCCCGGACCCGGGCACTGTCCCTACTCCAGACACTCTGCGATGGCGTGAACTCCCGACGCCCGAGCGCGAGATTCGCTTCGTCGCTCGCGAGCTCAGAACCGAGTTGGCCGATGGCCGTGATCCCGACGATCTGGCCGTCGTCGTTCCCGGGACTGAGGCTTATTCGGGGTACGTCGAGGATACGTTCGATACGTTCGACATCCCGCACGTCACGACCGCCGCCTCACAGCTGAACCGGACGTTCACCGGGAGCGTCGTCCACGATCTCCTGAACCTCGCCGAACCCGAGCCCCGTGCTGAGGACCTCACGTCCCTGTTAGCGAATCCATTGGTTGACGTCGTCGACACCGACCAAGCCAACTCCGTCACGGCAGCTGCTCGCCGGCGTGACACGGTTTCTGTGTCACCCCTGCTCGATGACGTCGACGACCAGGCGGCGGCACTGATCGAGGAGCTGCTGGCCACGCTAGAGACGCTCCGAACAGGCGACGTCGAGGACGCAACCGAAACGCTCCGACGACTGTTGGATGACCGATTCGACCTGGAGGCGGCGACGGAGGACTACGCCAGCGGCGCCGAGCAAGCCGTCGAACAGCGAGCCTACGACCTCGTAGACGAGGTTCTCTCCTCGTTCGAGTCGCTGGCGGCGGTCAATAGCGATCTCTCTCCGTTGGCACTGTTCACCCGTGCGTTCGATGGCGTGCCGATTCGGGTTCCACAGCGCGCTGCTGGCGGCCACGTTGAGGTGATGGGGCTGCTCGACGCCCGGATGCGCTCGTTCGAGAAGGTGTTCCTCGTGGGCCTGACGAGCGAGCATTTCCCGGTAACGCCGGAACGCCCGGCCTTCTTCGAGGAGATGACCGACGCTCATCCGCGGTTCGACACTGGCGACGAGCGCCTCCGGGGGCGCTATCTCTTCGCGACGCTCCTCGCGAACGTCGACGAACTCACGATCACCACACCAGAGACGGGCGACGACGAATCCGCCGTCGTCCGGTCGCCGGTGCTCGACGAACTCCAGCGCGTGACCGGCATCGAACCCGAAGACGGCGTCGACGACCGCGTGGGCTCCCGCGAGGACCTACAGCGGCATGTCGCTGCAACGGCCGACCGGCGTGCGGCAGTCAGCCGCGCCGGCGACCGAGGTGATCTCTCCCCCGAGCAGACCAAGCGCACGGATCGGGGACTCCACTGTGCGGACAACAGGGGAACGACTGGCCTCTCCGAACACGACGGCGTTTTAGAACCCGAGACGGTCGATGAGGTATACCCTCCGTCGGCGCGGGAACCCTACAGCGCGAGTCGAATCGAACGATACGTCGAGTGTGGGTTCAAGTTCTACGCTGACGAAGTACTCGGAATTGCGGATCCGGACGATGTCGAGGTCGTCCCTACGCCCCTCGAAACTGGATCGTACGTCCACGACGTCCTCGAACGGTTCTTCGCGGATTTGCAGGACGAGACCGAGGACGGTGTCGATCTCACGAACTTCGACCGGGACGACCTGGCGACGCACCTTCGCGAGATCGCCGTTGAGGAACTCCGTGATGCTGACTTCGAGTACGACGGCCTGTTCTACGAACGGTGGAAGGCGGAGCTGTTCGCGGGCCTGGGTGACGGCGAGAGTGCTCCGTACGAGGCCGGGAGCAAACCTCACGACGCACCGGAACAGGGGTTGTTCGCTACCTTCCTCGACAACGAACTCTGGCGTGACGGCGCCGCCCGCCCACACCTGTTCGAGGCTCCGTTCGGTGAGGGGCTGCCCGACTCGGATGCTGGGCCGTTCACGGTTGAGCGACCGGACGGCTCGACTGTCTCGATTCGGGGATACATAGACCGCGTTGACGTGGGCCGGGATGGCGAACAACCGACGCTCACGCTCTACGACTACAAGACTGGGCGGGCACCGTATATGACGAAGACGACCGGTGGCACGAAGTTCCAGCTCCCCATCTATCTGCTTGCTGCGGCCAACGTCGTCGACGGTGATCTGTTCGAGCAGGGTTCGCTCTCGGCGACGTACTATCAGGTGCGACCGCCAAACGACCTCAAGGTTCCACGCGGCGTCGAATCGAAGTTCGATTCAGAGGTCGAACTCCGCCGGTTCCTGAACGATGTCGTTCCGGAGTGGTTGGGCCAGATCGACGAGGCGATCGGTAACGGTCGGTTCCACACGACGCTTCTGTCGGCTAGCGGAGCGAACTGCCGATACTGTGACTACCGTCGGGCGTGCGATGTCCGCCATCACCGCAAGCGGGAGTTCGTCGACAAGGTCCACGAGGACGACTCCGCGTACGTTCCGCTCCGTGTTCGTGACGACGAGGACATCGAGGCGGTGATGAGCGATGACTGAGGACCCCGAGGAGATTCAGCTCACGGAGGAACAGGAGGACGCGCTCGTCCAGGGCCGGAACGTCGCGATCACTGCCGGTGCTGGGACGGGGAAGACGACAACGCTCACCGAGCGGTACGTGACGATACTGGCCGAGAACCGGTCGCTCACGCCGGAGAACATCGTCACGATCACCTTCACGCGAAAGGCTGCTGCCGAACTGACTGAGCGTGTCCGAGAGGAGGTGTACGACCGGCTGGAGGCCGTCGACTCACCGAAGGCCTACCACCGCTGGCGAAACGTGCTCGACGATCTGGAGGACGGCTATGTCCACACCATTCACGCGTTCTGTACCCGGCTCCTGCGAGAACGGGCCGTCGAGGCTCCGGTCCCGCTCGGCTTCGACGTACTCGACGAAGACGGTGCCGCGACACTCCAACGCGAAGTCGTGACGGAGTTCCTTGAACGCAACCAGGACGATGATGAAGTCGCGCTCCTCGCGCAGCTCTGGGGTCGTGACCAGCTGGTCGATGTACTCGCTGGATTACTCGATGAGCGCCCGCAGAGCGAGGCCGTCCTCGATGAGTGGCGTGATGCCGAGGTCGCCGACTACGTCGATATCTGCTGGGAGGTCGTTTGTGATCTCGATGTCGCCGACGCCCGACAGACGCTGTATGCGGACGGGCTCCTTGACCAGCTACGCACGGTTGCGGGCCGTGTCGACCGTGAGGGCGCTATCGCCGACGAAGACGGTCTTCGAGCCTACCGGGCCTTCTCCGAGGTCGCGACGATACTCTCGGACTACCCCGAGGAAAGCGATCCCCGCGACTGTCAGCGGGCAATCCTCGAGCTGTACGAGGCCTGTGAGAAGAAGAACGGCGGCCTGTACAGCAGTTCGGGGTACGTCGTCGGTGACCGGGACGAGTGGGGTGAGTACGGTGACGTCTACGACGACCTGAAGGACGTCATCGACACGGTCATCGCGGCCGTCGAACCGCACGCGGATGCGGTCGAGACGACGCCAGGAGAACTGGAAGCGAATAGCGCTCACTACGCGCTGGCTCTGATGCGGGTCTTCGACGACGTCCTCGCAACCTACACCGACGAGAAGGAGCGCCGCGATACGCTCGACTTTCCCGACGTGATCGAGACAACCCTCGAGTTCTTGCGAGCGAACGATGCCGTCACGGTGCGGCTCCGAGAGCAGTTTGCGGCCGTGATGGTCGACGAGTTTCAGGACACGGACCCGCGTCAGTGGGAGTTGGTCAAGCTCCTCACGGGCGTTGACGAGCAGGCGGCGTCGAACGTCTTCCTGGTCGGCGACGAGAAACAGAGCATCTACGGATTCCGTGGGGCCGACGTGACGACGTTCGGGGATGCGCGCAGAGAACTCCAGACCGTCAACGAGGCTCGTGGAGTTGACGACGTTCCCGACAGCGAGGCCGAGAGTCCGACGGCGCTCGAACTCTCTGGGAACTTCCGGACGCTGGATGAGCCGCTGTCGTTCTTGAACGAACTCTTCGAGTACCTGTTCCAGTCGGAGGGTGATACGCACGAACCCTACGAAGCGCCACCACAGGAGTTGACCACGCAACGTGACCGTGTCGAGGACATCGAGGGACTTACCGGGAGTGTCGAGTATCTCGCTGTGCCCGACGATGCCGACACTGCGGCGGAACTCTTCGGCGACGACCATCCGGTCGCCGAAGGTGCGCTGGACCACACCATCGAGGCCGAGGCGCAAGCACTCGCTGCTCGACTGACCCACCTGTTCGACGATCCGCCGACAGTCCAAGACCCCGACACGGGTGATCATCGCGACGCTACGCCGGACGACACGGCGATCCTCCTTCGCCGGCGAACCCATCTGGATCGGTATCAGCGCGCCCTCGAAGAGTACGACATCCCCTACACTGTCGTCGGTGGCGTCGGGTTCTACGATACGCCTGAGGTCCAGGCGCTCACGAACCTGCTTCGAGTACTCGGTGATCCACAGGACGACGTCTCCCTCTACGGGGTGCTTCGGTCGCCGCTGTTCGGATTCACCGATGACCGCCTCGCACCAGCTGTCGCAGAGGCCG
Source organism: Halorubrum laminariae (assembly GCF_024494655.1). Taxonomy (GTDB): domain Archaea; phylum Halobacteriota; class Halobacteria; order Halobacteriales; family Haloferacaceae; genus Halorubrum; species Halorubrum laminariae. The sequence goes on from NZ_JANHDL010000010.1 coordinate 101,091, forward strand.
ATTCAGTGTGGGATGCACTCGCCGAGACGGACGATCCACAGCTCGCGGATGCTTTCGACCTCCTCACTTCGTGGCGGACCCTTAGTGGCTGTGCGATGCCGTCTGAGGCTGGTGTGCTCCCGTGCAATCGTCTGTTGTCCCGGGTGATCGACGACACGGGGTATCTGGCGAGTGTGAGTGCTGACGAACGCAGTCAGCAGGCCGTCGCGAACGTCGAGAAATTTCGCGACCAGGTTCGAACTTGGAGTGAGAACGGTGTTCACACAGCTGCTGGGTTACTCCACCGGATCGACCGCCAAACCGAGATTGACCCCCGAGAAGGAGAGGCTGACATTCCGGGTGATGTTGAGGGCGTTCGGATAATGACGATTCACGCCGCGAAGGGACTTGAGTTCCCAATCGTCACTGTCCCCGATCTCGGAAGTGACCTCAATTTCGGGCGGTCCGTTGACGACCACGGCTATGTCCGCCTCGTCGAGGGGACGACTGATGCCCCACCGATTCCTGCAGTAGGTGCTCCCCACCCCAACGATGCGTTCGCAATCGAGAAGACGGCAGTCCACGAATATGCCGATCGTCGCTCGCTCCCGCAAGAGCGTGCGGAATCCAAACGACTGCTCTACGTGGCCTGTACCCGAACTCGGGACCACCTGCTGCTGTGTGGAACACACGACATCGATATCGATGAGTCTGGCCACATCGAACTCGGTGAGCCAGATGATTTCGACGACGCCAGTCGATGGCGGGATTGGATCCAGCCCATTCTGTTTGACGACCATGAGCTAGTCGCTGAGGCGTTTCACGATGGAGCTACAGACGCTCGAATTGGTGATGCCCAATACACCATTCAGGCGCCACCTCGGCCGGTTGAATGGCAATCTGAGGCTCCGACTGAAGAGTTAGACCCTGCGATTACTGTCCCTTCCCCGCCGGAACGTCAGGCTGCCGTTCGCGTTGCCGCGACGACCCTCGTCAGTGCTGTTGCGGATGCCTCCGAAGACGGACACAGCTACACGTCGGGGGATGGGACAGTCGGATTGAGTCCCACCACCTTCGGAACTGTTGTCCATCGGCTCAATGAGCTCCGTCCCCCACGAGAAGAGTGGCCCTCGTTTATTCGTCAATTGAGTCGTATGGGGAGCGAGGAACCGACGGATGACGATCTCCAAGCGGCCGTGAGCCATGCCCAGGATGCGATCCGGTTCGTCGATGAAACTGAGGCGGACCTCCCACTCGAAGCGACCTATGACGAGTACTCAGTTGTCGCTCGTCTTGATGACTCCCGCATAGTGGGTGATATTGACCGTCTTCTGGTCACTCCTGATGCGTATCATATCATCGACTACAAGACGAACGATCTTTCGTCGACGACGACTGATACCCTCGCTGACCACTATCGGCCGCAAATGCTTGCCTACGCTCTCGCGCTCTTCCAGCACGATCCCGCCCGGCAGGTTCGTGCTTCACTCCGGTTTACCGATGTTGGGGTTGAAGAACGGTTTGAGTGGCAACGGAGTGAACTGACTGATATCGAATCTGAACTTCGCTCTATGTTGGAGCTCGTCTCCTGAGCCACGTTTACTGATTCTATCCTAACTATTCTAGAGTAGTAAACTATTCTGGAATAGCGTATAGCTTTGGAATAGAATACTATTCGGACTATTCACCACAGAGTTAAGTTGAGAGGAGTTGATACTGCTGAATAGTATGAGTGGCTCAGATAGCGAGAATAGCATAGATAGAACGAATAGCCCGAATAGCCCATATGATTCGGTACAGACCGACGGCAACTTTCGGGCTGTTTCGGTTTGTATGCTTAAGGGGGGCGTCGGAAAATCGACGATTGCGGTCAACCTCGCCCGACAGCTGGCCGCACACGAACACGATGTCCTCCTCATCGATCTTGACCCGAACGGTCACGCGTCCGTTGGGCTGGGTTTTGACGACCAGTATCACAACACCGAGGAAACAATCGGCGACGTCTTCTTCGACGATGCTGACCCGACTTCTGTTGTCTACGATACCAGCTACGAGTTCGATATTCTCCCGTCCAGCGAGGATTTAGAACAGGTCGAGCGGGAGATCGTCGTGGGCGACGTGTTCCAACCCTCTGCGCTGCTCAAACGGGAAGTCGTCGACCCACTCCTCGGTGATACGTACGACTATATCGTCACGGATTCGCCGGCGTACCGGTCCCGACTCACGGACAACGCGCTCGTCGCGACAGCGAATCTCGTGCTTCCGCTCGCTCCTGGGAACGAGGCGATGGCCGGCTTGGAGCGAACCATCGAGCGACAGATCTCCCCGCTTCGGCAGCATATGGACGTCGACGTCCTGTCGCTGGTTCCGAACATGTTGAGCGGCCGTATCGACCAGCAGACTCAGGATCGACAGCTCCTCGAACGTCTCAACTCGCACGATAACCTTCAGGACCGCATCCCGAATTTCGCGAGAATCACGGACTGGGAGGCTGTCGACGCCGGCGATCTCAAACCATCACCGGGCATCCGTGACCGTACCAGCATCACGAAGGCCTACGGCGAGCGCAAACCCCTGCTGGACTACGACCCTGACTGTGACCAGTTGCAGTGTTTCGACGAGTTGGCGCACATCGTTGAGGCTGGGGAGGTGGTCCGCCATGGCTGACGACGATCCGTTTGCCGACCTCGGGGAGACACTCGAAGATGAACCGGACGACGAACCCCAGGATACGGATGACGCGTCTGAATCGGAAGGCGACGAGGAGACGCCCTCTCAGGAACCCGTCGAACGACAAAACCCGATGACCGATTCAGCGTTCAGCTATGAGGCCGCTAAACAGCGGCCTTTCTACGCCCGGGAGGCTACGATCGAGGACTTCGATTCCTGGCTGAAGTATGAACTGGAACGCGAGCTCAACCAGCAGGGCTACCAGAACATCGTCGTTCGGGAAATGACTGATGCTCTTCTCCGAACCGTCGTGGAGGAAGATCTCGTAGACGAAGTGGCCGAACGATTCGAACAAGCTCGCGAATCTGCTTCTTCAGAATCGACTGAATAGCGTACTATTCCAAAATAGAAAGCTATTCTACAATACCCCAACAGCAACCTCAGAATAGTCTGATTCCGCCTCTATACGGTGAACTCAGTTGAGACCGCCGGCTCACAGTAGTTGAGGCCGGTCATCTCAATGCATATGCCTGCCTCAAGCCCTCTCTGCTCAGTGGTTCAGAGTTGGTCGATCGGCTTGTTGATGATTTGGAAGACTTCGCTCGCCCGGTAGAACCGATTCCGGTCTTTCCCGGTGAGTTCTTCGAGTATTCCGTCATCTTCGAGCTGTCCGATCAGTCGGTTGGCCGTGCTGTATTCGACATCTAACCACTCGGCCGCCGTATTCACGTCAAGGTACGGATCTTCGAAGAGCCGCATCACCAGTTCGAGGATGTTCTC
>NZ_JANHDL010000011.1 GCF_024494655.1 Halorubrum laminariae
TGGTTTGTGCCGGAGTTGTCGGCTTCTGCGCGCGGGCCGAGGCCCGCTCGCACGGCCCGAGGCGCGTAGCGCCTCGCTGTCCTCTCCGGCCTACTCGCGTCGTCCTTCCGACCGGCGTCGGAAGTCCTCGCTCCTTGAGGCCGGAGGCTCCGCCTCGAAACTGCTGAAACAACTTTATACGCAGTTTCGAATGAGGTTACAGTTGTCCGAAACAAGGAGCCAGAGAATGGGAGAGAGTAGGGTCTTAACCAACAAATCTATGTCTTCGACGTGCTGTGTTGGTTAATACGAGGCGACCCCCTCATGTCAGACGAGCCACCGACACCGCCATCGGAACTGTCCACCGACATCGTCAACACACTCGACGACTATTCGCCTGAAAGGCTCCGACACGTTGCTGGGTACGCCGAGAAACTTGCAGACCACAGGGAGCGTGAGGCCCGCCTTGGCGAGGAAGATGAGGACGAGATTGAAGCGCGCCCCGACGACCTCCCTGATGACGTCCCCTTGAAGGCGACGACCACGATCAAGGAGATCAACGACAACCGCTACTACTATTGGCAGTGGCGAGATGGCGACAAAATCCGTTCTCAGTACAAAGGACCGGTCAATCCCGACGAGTAGACACGAAGGAACGCTCCATCCGGATAATCGGTGAGGTTATGAGGTGACACCCAGACTGCGAAGTGAATGAAAGGAACTGTCAGCACCGGAGTCACGGTGTTGTCTCGTCCTGATCCCGAAGAACCCCACTCCGTATTTCCCGAGAGATACAGCAATGGCTCGGGAAAACCATGCCGATAGAGGACACCCACACCGCGTTTCCTGAGTCCATGCGAAACTATGCCGGACTTTACCCCTCACCTCTTTTCCTGAGAGCTACTGCCCTGGCAAGGTTAGAAAAGTCGCCACGAAGGTGAAAAGGTAGAGTTCAACTGGAATGTACGTCGCATCTATCCGTCGATGGAAAATAGAGAAAACCACGGAGGAACAGAGGTCTGATGAATGGCATACACACCATATTTCCTCAGAGTAGTCTCTATTGTTGGATACCTGTCTCTCACCCACAAGTTGGGTCGCCAAGAGAGGACCCAGTCAGCACCGAGAGCGGACGGAATCGTCGGGAATCATCGGTATCACGCGGAGTGAGACGTGATTCCAGCTGTGAGTGTAGGCTGATTCGAGTATCCCCCGGAGCCGATATTCCGTCTCGTGTCACGTTGTAGCCTGCCAGAATGCTCTTAGATCGTCATCGAGAACGCTCAAAACTCTGCTTAGATCTCCCAGACTCATGGGGAAGAGACAGGGTTGGAAACGTGGAACGGGAGCAAGAAATACGGGGGACAGACACACCGGATTTCCTGAGAGCAGCCAAGAAACAGTACAACGAGCTAGTTGAACGCTACTCCAAACAGTACTCTAGTCAACTGCTAGAAAAGAAGAAGCTGATATTACGGATCCTGTTTAGAGGCATACCTCTTATAATTTGTCCTTTTCTAGAGGTCAGATTCGCCTTAGCTGGAAAGGTACCCTTTTGTAGATCGGATCTCGGGAAATATGGTGTGTGAGAGGGGCGTCCTTCTTTAAGTATCTCCGGCTCTCAGGAAACTCGGGAAGTCTGAGGAAACTCAGGAAGCGAGGTTTTAAGAGACATCGGGTTAGTGGTTTCTCCATGGGTCTTGAACCGTTCACGGCAGAAGACCCGGTCTTCGTTGATGAAGACGTCCTCCGTGATAGTCACAAACCTGAGGATCTGATTGAACGAGATCGAGAGCTCGCGGAGTACCAAGCTGCCCTCAAACCTGTTATCAAAGGTGCGAGACCGAGAAATATCTTCCTCTACGGTCAAACCGGCGTCGGGAAGACGGTGGCTACCCAGATGATCATGGACCGTCTTCGCCAAGACCAAGAGAACTACGACGATCTCGATGTCCATGTGATCCATGTTGTTTGTAAGAATCTAAACAGCTCTTATCAGGTGGCCGTCAAGCTAGTCAACGAATTCCGAGGCCCCAACAACAAGATCCCTACAACCGGTTATCCTCCGGACACCGTCTATGAATTCCTCTGGGAACACCTCAAGGAAATAGACGCGACTCACGCCATCTTCGTATTGGACGAGGTCGATGCAATCGGTAACGACGACGATATCCTCTATGAACTCCCCCGTGCCAACGACAATGGAAACGTCCCTGTTGATGAAACCAAGGTGGGAGTGATCGGGATCTCAAACAAATTCACGTTCCGGGATAATCTCTCAGCCCGTGTTAAAGACAGTCTTTGCGATGAAGAAATCCACTTCCCGCCATACGATGCTAACCAGCTCCGAAATATCCTGTATCAGCGAGCGGAGAAGGCCTTTGTCGACGATACACTCTCTGATGACGTTATTCCGTTAGCAGCTGCGATGGCAGGCCAGGAGTCTGGTTCCGCTCGCCAAGCGTTGAAACTCCTGTTCAAGGCAGGTGATCTTGCCCGAGGTGCCGGAGATGAAGAGGTTACGGAAGAGCACGTCAGGCAGGCAGAGCCGAAGGTGAAGGAATCTCAGGTCCGGAACGAGCTTGAATCGTTGCCGACTCAAAGCCATTTGACCTTGTACGCACTCTTGGCTTTAGACCGGCAAGACGATCTCCCAGCGAAATCCAGCGACGTTTTCGAGGTCTATGAGGTCGCCGCCAACAGGATCGACGCCGATGTGAAAACCGATCGGACTATCCGTGACCGCCTCAGCCAGCTCAAATTGAAAGGCTTCCTGGATGTCGAAGAACATAATGAAGGTCCAAAGGGCGGCAGCTACTACCTCTATGAGTTCGGAGATATTCGCCCTGACATGGTTCAAGAAGTACTGCAGGATGTCGACAGACTTGACGAACTCTTCCAGAAAGATATAACCAGCTACTGACCTCTACTCTTCTTCCAGTTCAAGCCCTCTTGCTTCTAAGACGTATTCAGCTAGAAGGTCCGGGTTCTCGATTCCGAGTTTCAGTAAGGCGTCGTCGAACTCGCGCCCCTGTGGATCCCGCACACCGTTTTTCCTGAGTGTGGCTTCAGCCTCGAATTTCGCGTCTTCCCACTCCTCCCAAGTCTCCTCGTGCGGATACAATGGTCTTTGATGATTCTTCACCGACCGAAACAACACGGTAAGACGCTTCTCCAACGATGACTACCGGCCCTTCCAGATCGAGAACCTGATATTCCCCGATAGTGCTCAGAGAGACTGTCTCTGAGTCTATTGCGAACGATACGTCGAGATCAGTATCGTCGCCCACGCGTCAAAAACTGCAAAGGGCTCTATTCGACCTGGGCTTCGTACTCGTCCCAAAGCGTGTCGATGTCCGTGCCGGTCTCCTCAGAGATATGGCGCAGCAGTTGCGCCCTGTTCTCGAACCGACGGAGCTGGCCCTTTGCGCTCATAGTAGGATATAATCGCTCCTGCAGTAATAAATCACGTGGGTACATTTTCCCGCTCAACAATACACAACCTATTCGTTCCTTAATCCCCCTGCTCAGCGAGCGTGGGAGATGGTTGGTCGATGGCTGTGTATTCCCGATCTCGGCTGGATCCGTCTGCTTCGAGGAGGTTGTATTGAGTCATCTTTGACAGATACGCCCGAACGGTTCGCTTGGTCCGTGGATCGTCGACCTCCTCGGTATAGCGGTCGTGAATCTCGCTGGGCCCGAGCGGGCCGTGCTCGCGAACGATATCGTAGACGATCCGCTGATGGGGGGTGAGTGAATCGAGGCTCTTCTGCTTAATCTGCGCCCGGGCATCCTCGGCGGCGTCCAGGAGGATGTCGTCGGTGATCCGCTCGTAGTTCTCGCGATCGGCCTTGCCGGCCGCCGTTCGGAGGATGCCGATGGCGAGGCGGGCGTCGCCGGCGGCCGCATCCGCGATTCGATAGAGCTGGTCATCGATGATGACGTCCTCGTCGAGGCCCCATTTTGCGCGAGCGCTCAGGATGTCGTACAGCTGCTCGTCGTGGTACTTGTCCATCCGGACGTGCTCGCTGGAGCGCAGCCGGCTCACGAGGCGGTCGTCGACGCGGCTGAACAGTTCCTCCTCCTTGTTCGCGATGCAAATGATCGCGAACTGTGGCAGGCTGTGGAGGTCGTAAATGACACTCGGGTCTTCCAGTTGGTCGACTTCGTCGAGGATGACGACGGTTCGCGGGCCGTCGTGTTGTTGGAGGCGATCGATGAGTTCGTCGTGCGGCGTCGATTGGCGGTGAATATCGATGGTTGCGCCGAGATCGTCGAGAATCTGGTAGAGGGTGCGGAATCGAGTATAGTTGCGCCAGCAGTTGACGTAGATAGCCTCGACGTCGAGGACCTCTTCCCGGAGACGTTCGGTGACAAATTGCGAGATGCACGTCTTCCCCGTCCCGCTGGGTCCGGTGACGATAGCCGTGTCTGCGGGTTCACCGTTCGTGATTGGTTCGAGGACGCTGGAGAGATGGTTTACTTCGGCGTCGCGATGCTCGACTTCGCGAGGAACGAACCCGGCCCGGAGGACGCGAGCATCGCGAATCATCTTTGCTTGATTGACTGGTTTTCCATCAAAATATAAAAACGTAACCGGGTCGTTTCCGGAAACTGATCCTCACGTTTCCGTGATTGACTTCCTCACGTTGTGTATCTCCCTTTTCACTCTATAACAAAGAGATGTTTCCGGACATTTCCGGAAATTCGAGGTTCCCAGAATCTGCGATATCTGTGCTTCGATCAGAAGAGACGGCTACTTGATGTGTTCGTGTTTCGGGAAACGTCCTTGGAAACTCTGTATCATGGTAGTAGATCCAGCCACGGGATGCCCCTGACACCGAATTGTTGAAACTCGGAAGCGACCCGGATTCGCACTTTAGGACGACGCACATAGTGCGATATTGCCACCTCACTATGATCGAGTTCGAGGAGCAGATCTCATCGATACTTGCTGCCGATACTAGCGACCTCTATGAGCGTGATCCAGAGACGTTTTTTGCAGCCCATATTGGCTTCTGCCCCCGTCAGCTGTACGTGAACAAGCTCGGACTCTCGAAATCCGAAACGTACTGGGGTAAGTATCGCGCGTCGCGCCTGATTCAGAACTACTTCGAGCAGCAACTCAGCGATCGTAATCCGACACTGGAGACCAAAGTAAGCTTGAACATTGACGAGGGCCCTGTCCGATTTCTCGGTCGGTGTACGCTGTATGATCCTACCGACGAAATTGTGTACGCGCTGAAGGTACGGAATGGCTGGTACAAATTCTCCCCACCTATTGACCGTCATCTCGACCAGCTCCACATCTATATGCAAGGATTGGGGGTTGAGCGTGGAAAACTCGTGTACGTTTCGAAAAACGATCTTAGTGACATTCGAGAGTGGCCACGTTCAGACGCTGACTCGTCAGTCATCCAGTTCGACGAATCACGATATGAGGGCTTAGTCACGAAAGCAAAGCGGATTCGCAACCAGATTTGGACGCATGGCATCGCGACGACTGAGGCTGAAATTCCACTTGAGAAATGCGGCTGCTACTTTTGTCAAGAGGAATCGTTGGCTTTCCCGGACTCAGTGCGTCCAATATCGGACGGATCTGGTGAGCCAGCTCTCGATACGTTTGAAGATGGGAGTTGCGTGGCAGAGAAGGCTGTCGAGACTGGCGTAGATGATGGGGCTGGACAGACTGCTTCTACTGAAGCGGAAGCCAGAGATCTGCTTGATGTACCTAATTCGAACGGTACACGTATTTTGGACGTGGATAGTTACCATATCCCGTCGGCATTGCGTGACTTGGATATCTGGGTAGTCTGGGATGGTCGGTCGAAAGTCGCTCTCGCGCCATGGCAGGCGGACACAATGTACCCGTGTGAATGGGCCGCTTCAAAAGACGTGAATCCGCGTCGAGGCTTCCAAAAAGCGAAGATGATAGCGGATCTTCCGCTTCGAGAGATACATCGTGCGTGGCCGTTCCCTGATGGTGAGGATCTTCCCGAGGCCGTGCATCCAGCGGTTCTCCTCCCACATGATCCACCAGATCCCCCGCTCTCGTTCGTGGATTTCGATGATGTTCGGGATCCAGAGACGGGCGAGGTATCAGGCGAAGTGGCAACTCTCGTTGATTCGCTTAATGGCTATACGGAGGTGAGCCAAAGTGGAACAGGACTCCACGTGTACGTGCGTGGTTGTCTCCCAGAGGGGATCGGGGCCTTTGCGACGGCGCTTTCCCAGCGTGGCGCCCTCGAGATCTACGATCATTCTCGATTCACAGGTGGAACGTGGCGCCACGTCGCCGGGACCCCACTTGATAAAGTCCCTGAGGCGACGGATGTCCTCGCTGCAATCGTTTCCCAGTATTAGTCTCGGTCTTGCTTTGCTAATTCACGGATCTTCTCTTTCGTTTCTTCCTGATGTTCACCGAATGCCACCTCGAAAATCCCTCTATAGAAGTGTTTGTTCTTCTCGAGCGTGATGTCTTCACGCTTCAGTTGCTTCTTTAACCGAGTGAATGTTACCTCGATCTCCTCACTCTGCGCCGGTTCCACGTATATGGTGGCCGAATCCCAATCCTCTCTGATGTTTAACGGTTCATCGTCTGATTCCTTGGTCGGCGATTTAGTCTCCGTAGCTGGCGTGGCACTCTCCTGACTTGGTTGCTCCTCGCTCGCTGTCGTAGGTCGGCTATCTTGGCTTTCTGCTTCAGGTGTTGTGTCCATCGTCTCGTTGCCGGCGGCGGCTTCTTCGTCTTCTGCTTCCTCTGAAGGGTCGTCGAACCGCTCATCCATTCCTCGGGGCATATTTACACCTCCTCCTGCGTTTTGTCGAACGCTTGTTCCATCGTCTCAGCAACCTCCAGGAAGAGCTCACGTTCGACTTGCTGGTCGTTAGCGTCTTCCCACTCGAAAATATCGCAGCCGTTGTCCCACGCGCGCTGTATCGCCACCCGCATTGGGAGCTTGAAAATCGGGGCTAGTGACGCATATGACTCGTCGAATGCATCCAGGAACTTCTGCGATTGCCCATCGTTTCGGTACATATTGGCCAGCAGCCCTACGATCGCTATCTCGATCTGTTGGTTATCTTCGATGGATTCCAGCTGATCCCAGAGGTCATCCAGAGCATCCCGTGATGTCGCTTGGGTCTGGGCAGCCAGGAACACGTTCTGTGCCGCGATGAACGCTGCATCCGTCAAAACCGAGAGATCAGGTGGACAGTCGATTACGATGAAATCGTAGTCGTAGCCGTCGTCAATCAGCCCTTCGAGAGCAACTTTCAACGAGAGACGAGCACCTGCATCGTCCATCCAATCTCGGGCAAGCCCCATGTCCTTGTGGCTCGGCACGAGATCGAAATTCAGGTGTTCATACTCGTCGCTGCGGATCACAATCTCTGAAAGCGTCGTGTCATTTGTGCGCGGATTGTCGACGAGGACGTCGAGGAGATTTGCGTCATCGGTCGCGAGCGTATTTGGAAGGTCGTTCTTCGGGCTTGACGGGTCGTTATCGTCGCCCGGCCCCAATCCCAGCCCCTTCGTCATATCGGCCTGTGGGTCCATATCAATCGCAAGGACATCGTGATCTCGAGAGGCCAGTGCAGCGGCACTGTTTATCGTGGCCGTTGTTTTCCCAGTCCCGCCTTTCTGATTGCCGAAAGCGATTGTGGGAATGCCAGTCGGTGGTGTGACGCCCCATCCATGAGGTGACTCGGTCATAGTTCGATCATTGATTCACTGATTCATAAATCTACGTCAGACACCCTACTGCTGATTTAGAACTAGGAAAAACGCTCAATTCAGGGGTATAAGTCCTTGACAGGTCCATACTCTATTTCTCCTGGATCGAGATTAATGAATCTATGATTCCTTGATTCAGTGCATTCTGGACTTCTCACTCTGTCTGACCCCTTGAGTAGTGGACTCTGCTACCTAAATCACTGAATCATTGATTCAGCTACTACCGGAAGCACTGATTCTCTGATCCTTGATTCAGTGATTCAGTGAATCCGCCATTCAATAACTCTGGGATTTTCTATGGTCTATTAGATTCCGAGAATCATATATTCCTTGACTCTTGGATTCAAGATTTCATTGACTCAGGGATTCACTGATTAGGTTCTACTCGCGCGCTATTATGTAGAACTGCGGAAAGACGTATTAACCAACATTAGGTGCCGATTGTAGGGGTTTGTTGGTTAATTTACTACACGAAAGTAGAATACGCACATACCTTGATCACCACTTCGGATTTCACCGAAATGGTCATCTGACCGGGACACAAAGGTTCAGACACAATGTCCCGGCCCGACGCCGCCTCGCTCACGCCAGACGAGAACACGGCCGGTCTCAATCCGATCGCAGCGTTGAGTGTCCTCGACGACACGACCCGCACGAATATCATTGGGACGATCGTCGGCCATCCGAAAGGCGCACCCTCGAAGAAGGAACTCGAATACTACAATCCGAGCGTCGCCGCGTCGACGCTCACCGACCACCTCATCCGGCTGGAGGAGGTGAGACTGATCGAGGCCATCGAGCGAGATCGTGAAGGGCTTGAACGGGGCCAACCATACCGGTTCTTTCAGCTCACCGACGCTGCCCGCGAGCTGTTCGACCGAAACAACCTCTTTGAGCCCGACGCATACCGAGAGCTGTTCGCCGAAGTCGAGAAAACAGACGAGATCAAAGCGGCCGAAGACGTCAACCGACTAGATGAACGAAACCAAAATTAACCTAGTGGTCGCAGCTGCACCGCGAGTGAGCATCGGCAAACTCGACGAGATACTGGTGAATTTCTTCTGCCAAGTTATGCAGCACCATCGCGAAATCTCGTCCAGGCCGGTCGATATCGTAGTAGAACCGCGAACGATGTTCGGAACGGAAGGCTTCGATTCGACTAGCGATGTCCTCGTCAGAAAAGACGTTTCGCGCTGCGATGTCGTCAAACACGTCCTCGTGGTTGAGGAAGTCCGCTGATTCTGCTGTCGTCATCTCGACAAGGTGAACCGCCTCGGGGTCAAGCCCCGAGACTTCCCGTGGATTAGTCGGACACTCCCACACGACCATCGGCCTGATAGCCTTGAACGGTCGGATGGGTCACGGCCGGGGCGTCCACAGCCCCCGATGCCTGCCGTCGCACCTTCCGAACAACGGGAAGGCTGTTGAGAGCAGGCACATTCCAATCGAGTTTCTTGATGCCTTTCACGGCGATGTTGACGCTTGCACCACGGTCGCTGTGGTCTTGATGCTCACAGTCCTTGCACTTGAACCGCTTCTTGTTACGGTTCGCACGCTCCGTATGTCCGCACATCGGACACCGCTGGCTGGTGTACTCGGGGTTAATCCACGCAGTCGGAACCTCCTCGAATGACGCCTTGTACGACGTATAGAACTGTAGGGCGCGGAACGGGAGGTGGTGCAAGCGCCGGTTCATCCGGGTGCCGTAGTCGATACTGTCGCGCATCTCTTTGAGGTCTTCAAAGACGATGCACGGTTTTTCGAACTGACGGCTCCACTCCACGATGTGACGGCTCACCTTGTGGAGTCGGTCACGGACGAACCGTTCCTCGCGCCCTTCCAACGTGTCGTGGATGCTGTCTTTCCCGGCGTTCTGCACGCGCTTTCGCATCGTGAAGTAGCGGTGACGCTCGAACTTGATTTCGGGAAAGTCGATAACCAGCGTGTCCTCGACGCCATCCTCTGACAGAGCGGTGAGGGCCACGTTGTCCTCATTCACGTCCACACCAACGACCGTCCGCGAGTCCTGCTTGTCTCGAACCGTCTGTTCGGTGTTGGTGACGTTGACGTGCAACTCAGGGTTGTCGTTGTGTAACAGGGCTTCTGCTGTGCCAATCTTCCACTCGTCGCTGGTGAGCGCGGTCTTGAGAATGTCGAGGTGAGCGCCGTCGCCTTCGAGAACACCCTTGACGTGCTTGTATGGCTTTGCGCTGATGCGGAACGCCACGTCACTGTCGTCGGAGAGCGACAAGTTGTACCCTTCTTCGTAGTTCGCTCGAAGCGGGTACGCGCCGTTCTTGGTGTGGCTCGGCTGGCCGAAGTCGTCGTACTCGTAGTAGTTCTCCATCGCACCGAGTGCTTTGGCGACGACGCGCTGAGTCGTGTTCTTCACGAGGTTGGCGTCGTCGGCCACGCGGTCGGGAATCGCGTCCCAATCCACGCCTTGCTTGGCGAGGCGGATGGTTTCGTTGTACACCGAGCGCGATTCGAGACAGGCGTCACGGAGCAGGCTCTCGTTGCCACTCTGGATGTCGAGTTGGAAATCCAGCGTCTTGACGAGAGCCTGTTCGTTGGTCATTCTTGGTCGTTGGGTTGGACGTGATGGTAGTGGAGGAGAAGCGTGCGGAGTACGCTGTCGAAACTCGTGTGTCCCTCCTCGTCCTTGAGTTCGTCAAGGTCGTCGTACACGCCGTCGGATACCTTGAGTTGCTTCGTCACGGCTACCTCTTGTTCATCTATAAATAAAAGTCTACCTGTAGTAGACTATGAGTCACTTCAAAGAATACTTTTTATTGGTCGTTGTACTGGTAGATATGGGCGAAAAGCGGTCGAACCACACGGTGTACAACGTCAACTACCACTTCGTGTGGTGTCCAAAGTAACGTCACGCAATTCTCGAACACATCGAGGATTCGCTGGAATCGAGTTTCCGCGACGTGTGTAACGAGTACAGCTATGAGATACTGTCATTGCACATCTCTCCCGACCATGTACACCTGTTCTTGTCATCCCATCCGAAACACGCACCGAGTGAGATTGTACGAACCGTCAAGAGCATCACGGCGCGGAAGATGTGGGAACAACACGAGTCGTACTTGGAGTGCTCTGTTGAAGAGCGATCTTATCAGCCGATATCACTGGTTTAGAAGGGTGAAGCCGAGGAAATCGAACCTGACATGGAGATCGACATCCTCGACTTCATCGAGCAGTGTCGTCACCTAGCTAAACAAGCGTTGGGGAAGCACGCGGGCGAGCCCGCCAGCGGCGGGTTCGCCCGCTGGGTTCACGTCGTCCTCCACTGTTTTCGGGTCGAAGAGACCCACAGCTACCGTGAAACGCCGAATCGGCTGAAGTACATGGACGAGGTTCGTGACGCTCTCGACCTAGATCGGGACGAGCTCCCCGATCACACGACGATCTACAAGTCGTTTGATCGGCTGAAAATGTGGGTGTGGCGGGCGCTGCTGCGCGTCTCCGCGCAGCAGCACCCGCAGTCCGGCCACGCTGCGCTCGACAGCACGTTTTTCGACCGGCGACGTGCGTCATCGTACTTCCGCCAGCGGGCAGGACGGACGATACAGACGCTGAAAGTGACGACATTGACCGATGTGGAATCGCTTGCTGTTCTCGATGTTCACGTCAACGCACGGTGGAAGCATGATACGAAGACCGGACCGCAGGTCGTCCGCCGAAACGCGGACGACCTGCAGTCCGTCGCCGCCGATAACGGCTTCCAAGACTGGCATACCGAGTACGAAATCGCCGCACACGGCGTTGAGTATCTTGTTCACTATCGCGGTTCGTCAGCGAAAGCAGCCGCGAACAACGCGCTCAACCAAGCAAATGGCTACGCTCAGCGGTGGATGGCCGAAACATCCTACTCGACAACGAAGCGCTCGCTCGGCGATGCCGTGCGAGCGCTGGGCTGGTATCGACAGTTCCGTGAAATCGTCCTGATGTTCGCTATCAGCAACATAGAACCGCTGTGTGAACCGCTGTAACCGTGACTCAGCATCTATTCAACACAGCAACTTGGAGAGGTATCTATGGAGCGGTGGATTCTGGGAATGGTCGTACTACATCGGAACTGCGGGAACAGTCTCAACGGAGACGATTGAGCGGTACATCGAACGAACAGAACACGTCTAATTGTCGGCTTCACCCTCGGGATCAAGCCCCGAGGCACTCGTCTTGCTCATCTATAGAACTGGAACGACCGCTCGATTGCGTTGAATGAGAGTTCGACGATGCTCACGTAATTGTTCGTTCCGTGCCGAAGCTGCCGACACGTCCCCAGCATGACGCATGCCTTACCGAGCTGGATATCAGCGTCATCGTCAGCCCGCTGCCAGGAGAGTGAGTCCTGTGCCGGACCGGTTTCGCCATCTTCTAACAGCTGTTCGGCGCGCTCAAGCGCGTCGACGACCTCACTCAGCCCCATCTTCGAACACCTCCCGTTTTACTGCGTCGAGTGCTGGCGAGTCTCGGAGCGTCAGTCCTTCAGTGAGAATGTTACTGATCCGGTCGTGATTCGCGGCCGACTCTTTGGGTTCGACGATGATGTGTGCCTTGTACCGATCTCCGTCAAACTGTTCGTCGGCGATTTCCTGTTCAATGGTGTGGGCCTCGCGCTGGGCTTGCATTCGATCTTCCTCGACAACGACGAACAGGTCGATGTCGCTCGTTCGGTCAGCGGTGCCTCGCGCGACGCTGCCGAAAAGGATGACACCGACGTCGTCGCCAACCCGTTCTTCGAGACCGGTGAGGATCGCTCTGACCGGTGCGTGATACTCCGATTGTGGAATGGTCGTTACCGGATCGTCAGCCTTGACGAGCATCTCTGAATCCATCCGAACAGTATTTGCCCGGCCAGATCGATCGACGGTGATCACGCCAAGTGTCTCGAGCGTATCGACGGCGGCATTCACACTACTCAATCCTTTTCCTGTCACTCGGTGGAGTTCTCGATTCGTGAACTCTCGCTCTGGATTGTCGACGAGCAGATGCAGAATATCGGCGGTTGCCCCGTATCGGAATGCATCCGTATCACCGAGTGGGACGGGGAGCTGAACGTATGAACCCTCCGTTGGCTCTTCACACCGAACCGTCTTACTGTTCATGAATGTTCTAATGGTTCAAGGCAACAAAACCCCTCGGTGACAACGATACACGGAGTTCTCGGAGCCGCCTTGACTTACTGCATCGGTGACGCAGCTGCCGAAGCGGCGAGTGAGTACTCTTGATCCCGACTTGTGCCTTCCACTTCGAGGAGGTTGTACTGAGCCATCTTGGAGAGGTATGTGCGGATAGTCCATTTCGCCCGCGGATCATCAACGTCTTCGATGACTTCGAGCCGGTGGATGCTGGTGAGATGGACACAGTTGAGGCCGAGAGCGAGTTCGGGACGGAGTGTGCCGGTCGCCCTGCTTGACACCACCGCCCTCTCGTCCTCTTCGCTATTGCGAGTGCCCCGACGACTACCACGACTGTGATCAGGGGATTATCCTAAGTCGAACCAATCACGCGTGTCTTCAAAGAAGTCTTGAACCGTATTTTGGTGGAATCTACCTACGTAGCATATCGGATATTTTCGGTTCTTTTGGCTTGTATGCCTGAGAAACCGCTGGGGATCTCGGAGTCCACTTTTATCCAAGAACGCTTCTCGATCAAAGATGACGTGATATCCAGCAAAGTCTCCAAGCGATCCCTGTTCATCAAATTCAAGACACGAGAATCCACCGTGCTGGAAGTCGGTTCGTAGTCCGCGGAGAAATGTGAGCCGACGACCATAGTACGGGGGGTCTCTATTGTTTCCCGTAAATTCGCCGTGCTGAATGTCTACAGCATCAGAAGTGTGTTGGTTAACGAGAATTCGAATGGTCTCGTTCAGTGAGTACAACGATGAGAGATAATTATGTAGCAATCTGAGAACCTCAAACCCCTCATTTTGACGATTCTGGGATTGACAAAGAAAAATTGGATTCGTTTGTAAATCTCCGTCGATATACTCATTCAGTCGGTGGTAATTCTGGTCGATAGTCCGCTTCGCTACGGTTAGTCGTCGATTCGCTGCCACATCTATACGGTCTGTTGGCTTAATTTCGCTGTCGGCAATTCGTTGAATCTGAAACGAAAAATCAGAACCGTCTGACGACGACACAGCTGCTTACTCGTCGGTATCGTCGCTGTCGGTGAACCGCACTGCTGAGAGTGCCTCTCTTGCGGTCTCGACGTCTCCACCCGAAGATTCAGCCACTTCTTCTGAAGTGGGTGCGGTTCCAGAGCTCCTCATTACAGACTATGCTTCCCACTCCGTCTATAAAAACACTCCCCTAAATGTCAATGTAGAAATGAATACTACACCGGATGTTAACGTCCTTGTTTCTGAGGGATGTTCTTAGCTGTACCGATGTCTGTGGGGCGTGTTTCTGAGGAGGCGTACTCGTCACTCACCATCTAGGATTTCTTGGGCGCGCTCGCGAACGCGCTCACCGTTGCGATCGCGATAGGACTTGTGTGTTGTCTCGATGCTCTGATGACGGAGCGCCTCCTGAGCGGCCTCCGCGTCGTGGGTGTAGAGTTCGTCGCCGAGACCACGCCGGGCCCCATGCAGCTTCAGATGCTCGCCATCCGAGCCGGACAGCCCCGACGCGTCGGAGTGTTCGCGAAGGATTCGTCGGGCCCCGCCGATGGAGAGCGCTGGCGGCGTGCCGCCGTGCTCGCGGTAGACATCCAACACGGTGTCAGGGGCGAGGCGGTCGTCGTCTTCGTCGACGCCGTCCAGCGCGCGAGCGCCGGCGTAGAGTGACGGAGGGTGTCGCGTCACCCAGACGGGCCAGTCCTCATCTCTGGGGTTCTGACGCCGATAGTGGTCCGCCAGCCGCGTTCTTCCGGCGTCAAGGAGCGGCGCTTCCTCGATTTCTTGAGACTTCCCGAGGACAGACAGCGTCCCTGCGTCGAGGTCAACATCGCGCCACCGAAGACCGTTGCGTCGGTCATTGTCCAGGTCACGGAAGAGTTCGGCGCCGCGGGCCCCAGAGTAGGCGACCGTGGCGATGAGGGCCCGCTCGCGGGCAGCATCCGCCGGTGTGACCCACGCCTGCTCGTCGTCGAGGGCGGCGTCGAAGTACCAGTCCGTCCAGCGGACGATCTGCTTGCGCGTCTCCGGGCTCCAGAACTGCTGGCCGTCGTCGGTCGTGCCGAGTGACTCATCAGGGAGTTCGTCCTCGACGCGATGGCTCTTTGCAGGGTTTTCCGAGATGAGGTCGCGCTTGACGAGGTACTCCAGCCACGCACGCACCCGAGCAAAGTACTGGTGGGCGGTGGCCCCGCTGATGCCGTGTGGTTTTCCCTGTTGCTCGCGGGTCTGAACGCGGCGGTCCAGATGCTGGGCGTAGGCCTCGAGGAGCTGCGGGGAAATCGCCTCGATGTCCTCGACGCCGCGGTCGGCTGCGAGCTCGGCGAAGCGCTCCAGCAGCCGTCTCGAGTCGGTAGCGTAGCGTCCGGAGTCGCCGACCTTCCCCTTTGATTGAGCGAACTGCTGAATCGCTGCCTCGATGGTGGTTCTGTCGGCGTTATCCCTGGGGGTAGCGCCGTCCTGAGTGTCGTCCATCCTGTCGGCTGACCCGACGGCACGGCGGTCTATAATTCTACCGTCGCTTATTCGATTAAGCACAAGTAGAAAATTTGGAGAGGCTAAACCCGCGATATTGGAGTGTAAAGGACTTCTACCCTTGAATCAGACGTTAAACACGGGGTGATAAATTGTATATCGATATATGGAAAATTTGTCGCGTGAGCCACCACGTTTTCGGGATCTCGATTTCTACCAACCACAAGCTCGCTGATACGTTGTTTGTGCGGCGGTACTGTTCGACGAGAAAGCTATGGCTCCACTAGAGAGACAAAATAGTCGATTAAGCGACTAATGTGACGACTTGAAATCTCTCGCCACCGCTCTCGGAAATGCGATGAGATCGACTATGGGAGAATCAGGAGGACGCGCACAAGAATTCGTCCAGATCGACAGAGTGCTAGACGACTACTACAACAGGTGGCCGTACCCTTTGCGTTCGAGTTCGGCTTCCAGTTCGACGTGCATCGCTTCGACAGTCTCCTCGCCGAAGTGCTGTCCCGTCATCGCTCCCGACATTTCCGCGATCTCAGCGTGCCACTCGCGAACTGCGTCCGCAAGCGCGGCGAGAAGTTCTTCTTCGGTCTTGTTTGCGCCGTCGACCTCCTCGACGATCTGCCAGCCTGGCTGGAAATTTTCGAGGACGTATCCTGTCTCCTCGAACTGAATCGCGAACCGCTCACAGACTGCTCCGAACCCGGTTTCGATGCTGAGTAACGGGATGACGTGAACGATATCCTCGTACTCCTCCAGTTCACGGAGGTCCGCAACGGGCACAGCGGTTTCTGGAAGTACAGAATACAGCGGATCAGGCAGAGGAGGGCCGCGCTCATCGGCCCCTGACGGCTCGTACTGGTCGTCGATTGAGTCTCCCTTCTCGTTCACGGCTTCCGGCTCTGTGTCACTCGGTTCCTCGCTGAGAACCTCTTTCAGAATACCATAGAAGCGCCACTCGTCGCCGTAGTCGTAGAGATAGCAGATGCGGTCGTACTGTTCGAGACCGAGCTGACGAGTCATCTCACCGATCGTCACATCGCCTGCGTTCTCGACCCGCTCGGTACGCAACACTGGGTCGCCACCAAGTGATTCCTCATACTCCTGCGGGCACTGGTATTTGACAGTGCTGTCCCAGTAGTCCTCGTCGTCGCCGACAAACCAGAGATGGCTCTGATCGAGCCCGAATGTGGGGTTGATTGCTGATTGGAATTCAGCGATCGTCCTATCCGCCCCGACAACGATATCTCGCCACAACGATGTTGGGTCCGGATCGAATTTGACGCGAAATCGGTAGGCAGTCATCCTTGCATCTCCGTACCCGTGCGGAAGCTCGTGAGGTCGTCGATACGCTGCTCCAGGTCTTCGATCTCGTCTCGAAGTTGTTCAGCTTCGTCGTCCTCGCTGGTGGCGAGACGGTCTTTCAACCCCTGGAGCCGAGATTCTTTCACGTCTTCATCGACCTCTGCCTTACGGACGTACTCGCTTTCCTCGATGTCGTAGACATCCGATTCAGAGAGTGTGGTCACCTCGAGTGCTTCATCGACTTTCGAGCGGTCGACGCTCAGTACACGCTCGCGGTCGATGCCAGCGTTCTCGAGGCGTTCCAGCACCTCTTCGTCGTCTTTGAGCGAGCGATTGCGGCGGCTCGTCCGCTGGACCGAGCCATACTGCCCGGAAACCGGACGGTCGTGATGAAGGCGGGCGAGGAGGACATCAGCTACCTCCTGACGGAACTCGTTGGCATCCCGCTGGACATCCGAGAGCAGCGTATAGAGATTCACCAACGCATCTGTGTCCAACTCAGAGAGATCAGTCACATCGTGACGTTCGAGTGCGTCAATGAGGAGGAGCGCGTCCGAGTAGACATCCAGTCCGTCGGGTTCAATTCGGTCCTCGTCCGTTAGTTCCTGTTCCGCGTCGACTACTTGCGTTGCGGTCGCAACTTCTGATTGGGTGATAACACTAGCATCCTCATCAACCTCGAATCGTGGATGGACACTCCACACCGCAGGATACGGATCGGCATCCGCCGGGAGACGATCAAGGTCAAACCCGTCCGGGGCATCCTGAATCCGTCGATAAAGCGTTTCGAACTGGTCTCGCTGGAGCGGCCGCGTCTCGTCTCTGTCTTCGAAGTGGATGATGACGCGAGCTTCCTGTGCCTCAGTAATACAAAATCGGTGATGGGAGAGCGGCGTGATGAGCGTTGTTCCTTCGGGAAGGTCGTCGAGTTCGTCGAGAAGCGTGTGCCAACTGGCGGTGAAAGACATATACTGTGGTTTTGCCCCATCCCGACTAAATCTTGTTCACAACGCGGCCATCGGCGGCTAGTCTCCGTATAGACTCTCTAATACGTATCTCTTCGGAACTACCGATATGGCTGAGACGTACGCACTCCGCGTTCAGATCGACTCACACGAGTACAACGGCGAGTTCTATCTCGTCGGCGAAGGATACGGAACCCCAGCCGACGTGTTGGACAACATCGCTGGCGACCATCTCTTGCGAATCACGAATGCGCCACGTATCGAAGAGTACCTGTCGATGTGCTGAAGCACGGAGAGAATACAAGTGAAGCCGAGTATGAGGCGACAGACAGCGACGTCGAATGCTGGATTCACGTCGATGTCTCCTACCAGAAGTACGCCTTCGGTGTCGGAGACAGAGTGTTCGAGTTCTCCAGTGAACCGATCAAAAGCGAAATCACGTCGACTGTCACGCAACTCCAGTAGGCTTCTGCCTCTCGTTCAGGGATCGAAGTGGTAGATGTAGGGGTGATCAGCCTTCCCCGTCGGCATAATCTCTTCAAGGAGCTCGCGAACCTCGGATTCGGAGGGAGCACTAGTGATGGTTCGGTCATCGTAAATCGCCACATAGGCCTCGTTGAGTCCTAATTCACGCAGCTCCCGCCCCAAGCTTCGAGCACGGGCCTTTCCCATCTCCTGGTGGTAAATCCGCTCCAGTTTGTCACTTTTCTGCCGCAACTGCTCGATCTCCGACGCGTATCGCTCTCGATTACGCTTGTTCTTCATGTAGAAGCGCAACTCTTCGGCGTCCGTCTTTTCGTCTTCCTCGGGTGCTGGAAGCGAGTCGATTATGCCGAAGCGATGTTTGGCCTCCTCGTACTCGTCGTCGATGTCGGTACTGAGCGACCCTCCGAAGATGATGTTCTTGACTCCGACCCATCCATCGTAGACGATTTCGCCTTCGAACGGCAGCAGAGCGACACTCGAAACCGGGACTGGAAGTGCGGATTCATCCCACAGTTCGGCGAACGGAAGCCGAGCCGGGCGGACTGCGTATGCTTTCGGCGGTTCTGTCCAATCGAGAAAGATCGCATCGTTCGCTCGATAGCGGACGACGACGAACTCTCCGGCGACGAAGTCAGTCCACGCTGCGACCTGTTCGAGGTCAGCCCCCGATAGGTCGGCAGGATTCTGTTCAACGAAGTCCTCTATCAGATCCGTCGTTGACTCGTTATACAGCGTGTTTCGGAGCGGGAGAAGTTCGTCAGTGTAGTGCTGTTCCAGATCTGCGACCGTTTCGATCTCTTCGATGACCTCGAATCGATCGTTGACATACACCAACAGATGGGCATACAGATCCAGAAACCGTTGCTCGCTCTCTTCGGACAGTCGTCTGTCGGCTTCACTCATTGGTAATCGACGTGTTCACGGTCACACTAATCAGGCGTTTCGAACTCCGAGCGAGTTCCTCATCGATACTCCGAGATCGTCCGATACGGCACGTAGTACCCGATCTCGTCGATCCACGTCGACAGCCACTCGTCAGCAGTCGCTTCATCGATCTTCCCAGCGTCGATTGCAGCCAACAGAACCCCGACCGACCCGACAACTGTCACGCCCTGATCTTTCGCAAACGACCGGGCATCCCCGTCGTCGGTCAGTAGGCGACCGTCCGCTGCGTCCGCCAAGGCGAACGCCTGGGCCTCGCCAGGATCGAGATGGCCCCTGACGACTGCTTCTCTATTCGCGACCGTATCCGAAATCGTCGCGACTGGAATCTCGCCGTCGAGTGTATCGAGTGCTGACTGAAGATACGGATGGTCGTCGACGCCGTCTTCGAGTTCCTCGCGAACGACTGGAACCGCACAGATTCCAGAGAGTCCTGCAACGACCCACAGTTGGTCGATATACGCGAAATTCGAGAGGACAGTCGTGTTCAGAACGCTCGGATTCGCTGGAATATCATCACCTGTCATTTCGCGCGTGACTCCCCGTCGTTCGAGTCCTCATCATCGAATTCGAGTTCGCTTGCTGCCTCTACCTCGTCAGCTGCGTCGTCTTCGTCAACGAGTCCGAGACGGAGTTCGACACCGTGCTCACGGAGGATATCCCGCATTGTCCACCGGTCAACATCAGCAAGCCTCGCAGCATCGCCGAGTGTGATCCGCTCGCGTTCGTAGAGGGCGACCGCAGCTGCAATACGTTCGTTCTCGTTGTCCTCGAAGTATTCACGCACGAACTCCCGTAACGCATCACTCTTGCCGCCAAACACACCAGCCTCGACAGCCCCCTCAATGAGGAGGTCAAGATCGTCTGGATATGACCCGGTGATTCGTGCCATCGTTCTATCCCAGTCTACGTCTTCATACTATTTATGAACTGCGCCGGATTGCCACATGCATTGAGAAGGCCGGTCTCAACTTCTGTTGTGCTATGAGGAGGTACCGCCTCAACGACGTGAACCAAACGCAGTTGACCAATCCGACTGGCGAACTCGATTACCTGTAACAGCTGTGAACACGCTTGATACGGGGCTGGTGAGTGCGTATCGACAACCGCATGGAGACTACTTGGACGAGTATCAACGTGGGAACGCTCCTGACATGATTTCACTTCGAAGTTGGGGTGTTCATTTCGAAGTCGGTGGGTCTCAGAATGTCACTGGAGGATGTCTTCGGGCGAAGAGACACTCTCGAGATCCTGAAGTCGTGGGTCTTCAGCGAGTGTAGCTGCGAGCACGATTGCGGGGCGGTGGTTGAGCTCGTGGTCTTTCTTGATCCCGCGTCTGTCGCCGCGGCCTTTTGTTTCACTCATCGTGACGCCCAAAAACTCCAACTCGTCCAGGAGGTCCGAGACACGCTGGTACCCGAGGACGTTTGATTCGACATCCTTCGCGACGGTCTGATAGCGATCGTAAACCTTCGATGTTGAGACGGTGTCGCCTCTTCCGTTAAGCCGCTTTGTCAGCGTATATAGTACGATTTTTGCTTGATCTGGGAGTGTACTGATACTCTTCGATAGGAGATCCGCTTCAACGAGGTCTCTTGCCTCGGTGACGTGGTTTTCGGTGACGGTCTCGTCCATGTTTCGTCGGGCCATCATCCCGGCCTTGTTTAGCAACTCGATCGCTTTTCGGGCGTCACCGTGTTCGTCGGCGGCGAGCTCTGCTGCTGTTCCGATCGTGTTGTCGCCGAGGACGCCTTCCTCGAAGGCATCGCGACGATTCTCGAGGATATCTTCCAGTTGGGTGGCGTTGTAGGCTGAGAACACGAATTCGGACCCACCCATCGAGCTTTTGACGCGCTGGTTAACGTTATTCTTGAATTGGGTGGTTTTGTTGCTGATGAGGATGATAGAGATGTAGGTGTCTATCTCTTCGTTTTCACGGGCGCGGGAGAGGGCGTGAAGCAGCTGGTTGAACTCCTCGAGGAGGTCGATCTCGTCGAGAATAATGATGAGCCCATCGTAGTAGTCGTCGATGATATCCCAGAGCTCCTCGGTGTACGTTTTCCACCCGACTCCGCGTTTGGGTGGTTCTGAGATGCTGGGCTGAGCTTTCAACCCGTATTTCTCGTCTAGTTCGTCGAAAATAGAGAAGAACAGCGTTCGCGAAGCGCGCGTGATGGTGTTGCTTGCGTTACAGTCGACGTATATATTGGTCGCGTGGACGCCGTTTTCTTGGGCACGTTCGACAATTTTTGAGGAGACGTGTCGTGAGACGAGGCTCTTCCCGGTGCCGGTCTTACCGTATATTTGAATATTGTCAGGAACGTCGTTGTAAATAATATCCTCGAGGCTGAGTGCGACATCCGTGATCTCTTCCTGTCGTCCGACGATTCGGTCTTCGTCGGGGACAGTACCGACCGAGACGAGAGACTTGTTCTGGAAGATTCGTGGTGAGTTACCGATCACCTGGTCGACCGAGAATCCGCTTTCGCCTGAGTCGCCCATGGTTCCGGGTTGTGCGTAGGGGCCATAAATCTGCCGCCCCTAATTTGGAGTGAGTTTGTTGATTATATTGGTTCCTAGTCGACTTTTTACGGGGATAGATGAGAGGCAAACACCCCTAGTTTTGAGTGAGAGGCGGTTGAACCCCACCCCTCGTTTGGAGTGAGCATCTCGGGTATCTGATGTAGGGGACCCCTTGTTTGGAGTGAGTCTATTAGAGAATTGATAGAGGGAGGGACCCCTCATTTGGAGTGAGTCTATTAGAGAATTGATAGAGGGAGGGACCCCTCATTTGGAGTGAGTCTATTAGAGAATTGATAGAGGGAGGGACCCCTCATTTGGAGTGAGTCTGCCAAGGGAATCGGTAGCGCAGTGAAGCCGAGAAATTCCAAACGAAGTAATCTATGGGGTGAGTTCGATGTGAACTACCCTGCCCTACTGCGCTCGGGGCTACCCGCCCCTCGCTTGTTGAGGACAGGGCTTCCTGTTTCTGTGTCAGAGCTTGTATCCGACGTGGACACAGCGGCTCGAGACTCCGCAGGCGACTTCCCTTTACGGGTGGTTCGGAGTGTCCCACTCCTACCGGGTGGACACTCAGCCACAACCGACAGTGCGCGCTTCTTGTCGCGCTTGAACACCGTCAGCAGTGTGGTGAGCATCGTACTACACCATTCAACGGCGGGGGTGGTAAATGTGGCGCAGAACGTGCAAACAAACGATGACGGCGCTGTATCCCTACCCTACTGCGTTCCTTGTCCGCTGGCGCGGACTGCGGTACTCGTTGAGGGTGGGGGCTTAGCGCCTGCATACAGCTAATTTTGATTTTCACTTCTCGTCTTGTCGAGGTTGTCTCAAACTGTCTTTTCTACAGAGAGAGCTAGACCAGAAAGGATCTAGAACTTAACCAGCAGTTCGTCTCGAGATATTCTACACTACTACTATACTAACATATTATATAGATAATGGTAAAGGTAATAAGTAAACAGCAAAAATAGAGAATTAAGTGCTATTACTGTCTGTTAGAGCTAACAAGAGGTTAGTGATATCGACTCTTTATATATTTCATGTTGTGGTCTGCCAACCTACCGTGTGTATGGTCCCGGTTGGACCGTCTCTCGTCTTCTGCGAAGCTCACTCCAAACGAGGGGAGCCCGTGTTCGGGCCGTGAAGAGACAGTTGCGAGAGACTGTCTGAAGAGCCGAGATTCCGGGGATTAACAGCGGAAACGTGGGGTGTGCTGTTCCATCCGTGAAACGAGGACCGTTCAGACTGACTGATTCATTACACTCGCGAGCTGCCGGTCGATGTCTTTGACCTCTTGGGTAAGACAGGAGACCAGCTCCATCTGGCTCTCGTTTTCGTCTGCGTCCATCAGATATCAAAGAGTGAATCGACGACGGACCGTCGTACTCGCATAAGCACCCACAGCGAAACAACTAGATTCAGTATCATGAGTCCGATCGTTCCAATTAGAAGTTCTTGTGTCGTGGGACCAACGAGAATCCACAGCGCCGCGAGAGCGAGAAGATCCACAACAAAGAGCGTCGAAACGGTCAGGAATCCTGTTCGAAATATCTGCCACTGATCGTCGAAATCAAGATCCCCGATCAGATGTTCCGTCTCCGACTGGCTTTGTGAGTTCGGCTCTTTGGGTTGCCTCGGGAGCAACCGGAATCGGACAAGCGTGCGGTGGAGCCACAATCCGAGTCTCTTTGTAAGCGGTTTCGATCCCTTATCATCGGCCATGGTTCAAACTCACCGTCCGTATTTATATAATCTGTCTACGAACTTGCGCGCTTTGCCTCTCGTCTGTCTCGGTGGGTTGAGGTATCCAGAACAGTCTTTTGAGCTGATACCAATGACCGCATATGTTCGGTACCAGCGGTGTCCGCGGTCCTGTTGGCGATGTGCTCACGGCCGATCTCGCGCTCGATATCGGCCGCGCACTCGCGACAGATGGCGCGGAGACGGTCGTGATCGGCAGAGATGCTCGCGACAGCGGGCGGATGCTCGTCCAGGCGCTCACGGCCGGGGTCACGGAGTGTGGGACCGACGTGATCGACGTCGGCGTCGAGGCGACGCCCACGGTCGCCCGCGCAGTTATTCGGAAGAACGCTGATGCAGGGGTCGTCGTCACCGCGTCGCACAACCCCGCACCCGACAACGGGATCAAACTCTGGACGGCCGCGGGTCAGGCGTTCGACGAGAAGCGAAACGATCGGATCACGGAGATCGTCGGCGAGGAAGCGTTCACCTTTGCCGCTCACGACGCGATCGGGACGGCAACCCGTGTCGATGACGCGCGAGCGCACCACGAGCGCGCGCTCTGCGAGGCGGTCGCGCTCCCTGACGACCTGTCGGTCGTCGTCGATCTCGGGAACGGCGTCGGGCGCATCACCGCGGACGCACTCTTTGCGGGCGGCTGCGACGTGGAGACGCTCAACGGCCAGCGTGACGGTCGGTTCCCAGGACGGCCGAGTGAGCCGACGGCAGCAAACTGCGAGACGGCGTGTGAGGTCGTCGCCGCCACCGATGCCGATCTCGGGGTCGTCCACGACGGCGACGCTGACCGCATGATGGCGATCGACGAGCAGGGGCGCTTTGTCCCCGGCGATGCGCTGCTCGCGCTGTTCGCCCGCCGCGAGGCGAGCGCTGGTGACCGCGTCGCAGTCCCGGTCGATACGAGTCTCCTCGTCGCGGACGCGCTCGCTGAGGTCGGCGCCGACGTGACCTACACGCCGGTCGGCGACGCCTACGTCGCCGCGCGTACCGAGGAACCGGATGTGGTCTTCGGCGGCGAGCCGAGCGGCGCGTGGATCTGGCCGGCGACGACACGCTGTCCGGACGGCCCGCTCGCGGCGTGTCGGCTGGCCGCACTCGTCGCCGACCACGGATCACTCGCTGAGCTCGTCGATGACCTCCCGACATACCCGATCCGCCGGGACTCGATCCGGACCGACGCGAAGGCGGCGGTCGTTGAACGCGTCGCCGAGTTGGCGACCGACGAGTACGACGATGTCTCGACGCTTGACGGGATCCGCGTCGAGACCGACGCCGGCTGGTTCCTCGTACGGGCGAGCGGCACGGAGCCGCTGATCCGGATCACCGCGGAGGCGCGCGACGAGACCGATGCGGACGCGCTGTTCGAGACGGCGCGCGACCTCGTCGCGCGTGGCCGTGACGCGGTCTGAGCAATCGTCGGAGCACCGAGCCGAACCAACATCCGACCGCAGCCGCTAAATTCCGTCCGTCCGTCAGGTCCAGCCATGTACGGAGTCGTACTCGCAGCCGGCCGCGGCACCCGGATGCGACCGCTGACGGACCAGCGTCCGAAACCACTCCTCCCGGTCGGCGACCGAACGCTTCTGGAGCATGTCCTCGACGCCGCGCGTGATGTCGTCGACGCCTTCGTCGTCGTCACCGGGTACCGGGGCGAACAAATCCGTGAGGCAATCGGCGAGTCGTACCGTGACCACCCGGTCGACTACGTCGAGCAGACGGAGCCGCGGGGGACCGCCCACGCGATCGCGCAGGCCGAACCCGTTGTCGACGAGCGGTTCGTCGTGCTCAACGGCGATGTCCTCGTTGACCCCTCTCTCCCGCGCGCGCTCGCCGACGCGGGCGGTACCGCGGTCGCGGCCACCGAAGTCGCCGACCCGAGTTCGTACGGCGTGATCTCGACTACCTCTGACGGGACGCTCGCGAGGATCGTCGAGAAGCCCGCCGACCCACCCACGTCGCTGGCGAACGTCGGCTGTTACGCGTTCGAGCCGGACATCTTCGAGTACCTCGACCGGACGCCAGAGAGCGAGCGCGGCGAGTACGAGGTCACGACGACACTGGAACTGTTGGTAGACGACGACCGGATAATCTCAGTCGCGCAGTACGACGGCACCTGGCTCGACGTCGGCCGCCCGTGGGAGTTGCTCACGGCGACAGAGACGGCTCTCGACGACCTTGACGGCCAGCGCCTTGCGGGGACAGTCGAGGACGGCGTCCACCTCCACGGGCCGGTCGTCGTCGAGGACGGCGCAACGCTCCGCTCCGGGGTTTCCGTCGAAGGCCCGGTGGTGATCCGCGCGGGAGCCGAGGTCGGCCCAAACGCCTACATCCGCGGGGCGACGGTCGTCGGTCCCGACGCCCACGTGGGCCACGCGGTCGAAGTGAAAAACGCGGTGCTCATGGCTGGGGCCTCGGTCGGTCATCAGTCGTACGTCGGTGATTCGGTGCTCGGACGCCATGTCAACTTCGGCGCTGGGACGAACGTCGCGAACCTGCGGCACGACGGCGAAAACATCCGACTGACGGTGAAAGGCGACCACGTCGACACCGGTAGACGGAAGCTCGGTGTGATCGTCGGCGACGAGGTGAAGACGGGGATCAACACGTCGCTGAACGCCGGCGTCCGGATCGGGGTCGGCGAGCGGACCGGGCCGGGTGAGGTTGTGACGCGCGACCGCGTGTCGGAGTGAGACAGAACGAGCGGACACTCGCCGTTGCCGCGGTAGGAGAGCTGTGATCGAAATCACAAAGTAGCCGTTTCGTGTCGATGTGCGTGAGGGCGTAGCGTCCCAGAGTGGTACCAGCGTGCTCCCGCTGTGTACCTCTGCTCTGACATGAACTCTCTGTGGGGCGGTACGCTCTCTCATCTCCTGCGTAGCAGATAATTTGTTTGTAGAGGCAGGAGCTCCCTGTGTTAACCAACACAACACGGAGGTGACAGTCTAGCGTTGGTTAACACTGGATCGCAACGGCTGATCGGTTTCGACTGCCGTTACAAACTTTCATATGGACTACCAAAAACATGTACGTAATGGCACCACAGACAGCCGTCGTACTGGCCGGCGGCGAAGGCCAACGGCTGCGGCCACTCACTCGGAATCGACCAAAACCGATGTTGCCTGCGGCCAACCGGCCGATAATCGAGTACGTCCTCGATGCGATCATTGAGGCCGGTGTTTCTGACATCCACCTCGTGGTCGGGTACAAGCGACAACGGGTCCAAAGCCACCTCGGCCCGACGTATCGAAACGTCAAGCTCACGTATCACACCCAAGAGAAACAACTCGGGAGCGGGCACGCACTGCTGCAAGCGCGTGATGAGATCGACGAGTCATTCGTCGTGGTCAACGGCGACCAGATCGCCGATCCTGCGCTCATCACCGACGTTTTAGACGCCCACGACTCCCAAGTGGCTGCAGCGACACTCAGCGTCGTCGACAGCGAAAAAGCCGTCCAGTACGGAGTTGTCACAGTTGAGGGAGACCACGTAACACAGCTGCGTGAGCAGCCACGCAACGAACCGACCGGCTTGTTGAACGCCGGGATCTATGCGTTCACTCCATCAATTTTCGAGGTGTTAGACACGCTTCCCCGGCCAAGCGGGACGCTCGCGTTGACAGCGGCTGTCTCACATCTGATCGAAGAGACCGAACAGCCGGTCCGCGGTGTGCGCGGCGACGGCTTCTGGATCGACGCGACGTTCCCGTGGGATCTCCTGGCGGTCGCCCAGCAGGTGTACACCATGGAGTGGATCGACGAACCCACCATCGACCCGCACGTGTGGGTTGCCGAGAGTGCGACCGTCCACCCGTCGGCCACCCTGGAGGGGCCAGTCGTGGTCGGCCCCGACGCCGAAATCGGAGCTGGTGCGGTCGTGGGGCCGGCAGCGACAATCGGTGGGAACGCGACGGTCGGTGCGAATGCCGTGTTGACGAATACACTCATCGATGACGGTTCACGCGTCGGTGCGAATTCGACTGTCGTCGATGCCGTCTTCGGGCAGGATGTGGTCTTCGGGCCAAATAGTGTGATTACAGGTGGTGACCACGATGTCACAATCGACACCCAGGTGTATCCAGATCGCGAGTTGGGCGCGGTCATCGCCGACCGGTCACGACTCGGCGGGGGGACGACGGTGTGTGGCGGGGTGTTGATCGGCTCCGGCGTCCGGGTTCACGATGGCGTCCGGGTTGAGACGAACGTAGCTGACGAGGTCGAACTCCGCTAACAATGTGTGGCATTATCGGGTATATCGGTGCGGGCAACGAGACGCTGAGCGTGTTGATGGGTGGGCTCAATAATCTCGAGTATCGGGGGTATGATTCCGCCGGGATTGCGGTCGGCGGATCGTCGCTGTCGGTGGTCAAGCGATCAGGGGAAATCGAGGCGCTTGAGGCCGCGCTGAATGGGCACTCGATCGCTGGCTCGCTCGGGATTGGGCACACTCGCTGGAGCACGCACGGGCCGCCGACTAACGCGAACGCCCATCCCCACACGAGCGAGAGCGGTGCGGTGGCAGTTGTTCACAACGGGATCATCGAGAACTACGAGGCGCTCAAACAGGAGCTCCAAGCCGAGGGGGTCACCTTCCAGAGTGACACCGATACTGAGGTTGTTCCGCACCTGATCGAACGCGAACGGACCCGGGGTGCCGATCCGGAGACCGCCTTCCGGCGTGCGGTCGCCCAGCTGGAGGGGAGTTACGCGCTGGCGGCCGTGATCGCGGGGACGGACGCGGTGTTTGCGGTCCGCAACGACTCGCCGCTCGTGCTCGGGATCGGGCAGGACGGCTACTTCCTCGGGAGTGACGTTCCGGCGTTTCTCGAATACACCGATCAGGTGGTCTATCTCGACGACGGTGAGATGGTCACTCTAACGCAGTCACAGTATTCCGTGACGGATCTCGATGGAACACCAGTCGACACGACCGTCGAGACGGTCGATTGGGACATCGAGGACACGGGCAAGAGTGGGTACGAGCACTACATGCTCAAAGAGATCCACGAACAGCCAACTGCGCTCCGGCAGACGCTGTCTGGTCGGGTGAATGAACAAGCGGGCACTGTTGAACTCGAGGATCTGGATGGACTTGCGGGTCGAGAGCCGGCCGGTGTCCAGTTGGTAGCGTGTGGTACATCATATCACGCGGCGCTGTATGGCGCCCGGATGCTCCGCGAACAGGGGATTCCAGCGACGGCGACAATCGCGAGTGAATACGCGCTCGAACGGCCACCCGTGGCTGACCAGCTCGTCGTCGGGGTGACCCAGAGCGGGGAGACCGCAGACACGCTGAGTGCGTTACGGACAGCAGCCCAGCGGGGCGCCGAAACGGTCGCGGTGACGAATGTGGTTGGATCCACTGCAGCCCGCGAGTGTGACCACGCGCTGTACATTCGGGCTGGGCCCGAAATTGGGGTGGCGGCGACGAAGACGTTCTCCTCACAGCTCGTGACATTGCGCTTGTTAACGGAGCATCTGACGAACGGTACCACCGATGGGATCCACGATCGGTTGGCCACGCTCCGGGCCCTACCGGGCGCACTCCAGGAGGTGCTCGATGAGACGCAGGCACCGGCGGTGGCTGAAGAGTACGTCGGGGCTGACGGCTACTTCTTCATCGGCCGTGGCTACAACTATCCGGTGTCGTTAGAGGGGGCGCTCAAATTCAAGGAGATCACGTATGAACACGCCGAGGGATTCCCAGCTGGAGAGCTCAAACATGGAACCTTAGCGCTGGTCACGAATGAGACACCCGTGATCGCGACCGTCACTGGAAATGATGAGGCAGCCAGAAAGACGGTCGGGAATGTCAAGGAGGTCGAAGCACGCGATGCGCCAGTTATTGCTGTTACGGACGGGCAGACTGATGTTGCTCGATACGCCGATCATGTGCTGGAGATTCCCGACAGTCATCCGACGACAGCACCAATTCTCGCCAATACACAGCTCCAGCTGTTTGCATATCATATGGCGAATGAGCTGGGACGTGCGATCGACAAGCCGCGGAACTTAGCGAAGAGCGTGACTGTGGAGTAGCCTGTTCAAGTCTGGGACGGTGACGCCAAACGGCAGAGTCACTGCCCATCTTGACGGGGTCGTGGACGAGCTCTGCCCTCCACGAGCACCCTGTCAGGGTGAGAGATGTAGATGGATAGCTGCTGCAGTTTGAAAGCGATACGAGCGCAGAGCTGGCTTCCTATGAGCCAGCTATTTTTTGAGGAGAATATATCGTCCGAAAACGGTAGCTCTGCTCGCTACACGTCATTAGCGTGGGATCGTCGTCTATCTGTAGCGTCTTAGTAGAGTGAGATGATAGAGGCGTCAACGATGAATCTAACGACTATACTCGGTGAGTGTAGAGAAATAGCAATTCCTTTGTAACCATTTCAAGTTATAACTGTATGGACATTCTGGTAACGGGCGGTGCCGGCTTTATCGGCGGCCACCTCGCCGTAACCTTCGCAGCCGAAGGCTATGATGTCACAGTTCTTGACAACTACGAACCCTACTACGACCTCGGTATCAAGGACCACAACGTCGAGACGGCCCGCGACGCCGCGAAAAACTCGCATGGCTCCTACGAATTCGTCGACGGCTCCGTAACGAACGAGGACCTCGTCGACGACCTCACTGAAGATGCTGACATCATCTATCACCAAGCCGCTCAGGCGGGCGTCCGCAAGAGCGTCGAAGAACCGGTCAAAGTCAACGACTACAATGTCACAGGCACGGTGAACATCCTCGACGCAGCGCGCCGAAACGATGTCGACCGCGTCGTCTACGCCTCCTCCTCGAGCGTCTACGGAAAACCCGAGTACCTCCCGTACGACGAAGACCACCCGAATGAGCCCGTTTCCCCATACGGAGTCTCGAAACTCACCGGCGAGCACTACGCGCGCGTCTACAACGAAGTCTACGGTCTCTCCACGGTCTCTCTCCGATACTTTACCGTTTACGGCCCGCGAATGCGCCCGAACATGGCCATCTCTAACTTCGTCTCTCGCTGTATGCGAGGGGAACCTCCAGTCATCTACGGCGACGGCGAACAGACACGTGACTTCACGTACGTCGACGACATCATCGACGCCAATCGAACGCTGCTCACCGAGGACAACGCCGACGGTGTGGTCATGAACATCGGTTCGACGGACAACGTCGACATTCTCACGCTCGCGAAAGTCGTTCGTGACGAGATCGATCCGAGCCTCGACATCGAGTTCACGGATGCACGTGAGGCCGACGCCGAACACACACACGCCGACGTTTCGAAAGCGGGAGAACTGATCGACTACGAACCGAGTCGCGACATCCGTGAAGGCGTCAGCGAGTTCATCGACTGGTACCGTGACAATCGCGACTGGTACGAACCACTGGTCGTCAACTCCTAGATTCGTCCTTCCGACTCCACGAGTTCGGAAGCCTGCTTGACGTCTGCGGGGCGATTGACGTTTACTCGCTCATCGACCTACCCCGATTATCGTCGGCAGGCGATGTAGGAGGCGATGCGCCTTCGAGATAGTGTTTGTCGGGAGCTGTATCTGTGGGTGGACGTGAGCGAGTCGGGATCGTGATGCCGGGATCTGGGACGGTAGGCATCGCTAACTTCGTGGGTGTGAATGGGTCGGGAATCGTCGGGAGTCGTCGGTATTGAACCCTGTTCCGGATTAATTCACTCGTTATCAGCGATAACGATTGATGGCACGATTCTTGTTCTGTTAGGGACACATTTATGGGGGGGGGGAGGTCACATCTAGATACAGAACATGACGCGGGGCCGCGATGCAGCGTCAGCAACCATAGGGGTCAGCATGGCTTTCGGCTATCGGTCGAGAGGGCTGCTGTCACTAGTTCTGAATAACGGCGATGATCGCTGCTCGGACCGGACGGGAAGGGGTACGGGTACGCCTACCAACAACTAATGACGAGCACTTTCGAATCAGCACCGGACGTCGACTTCGTCGAAGGAGAGTTCGGTCCGATCACGGTGGTCGGCCTCGGCTACGTCGGGCTTCCACTCGCCGTCGCGTTCGACGTCGCGGACCAGCAGGTTCACGGCTTCGACGTCGACGAGAAACACATTGAGACCCTGAAGAACGGCGTGGACCCGACGGGGGACCTTGGCGACCGGGCCATCGAATCGAGCGAGATCGCGTTCACGAGCGATCCGGCATGTATCCGGGACAGCGAATTCGTCATCGTCGCCGTCCCGACGCCGGTCGATGACCTCGAGAACCCGAACCTGACCTACGTCGAGGCCGCCGGGAACACCATCGGCGAGCACCTCCAGATCGGCGCGACAGTCGTCCTCGAGTCGACGGTCTACCCCGGTGCGACCCGGGAGATCCTCGCGCAGGCGATCGAGGAGACCTCCGGACTGACGGTCGGTGAGGAGTTCTCCGTAGGCTACTCACCCGAGCGGATGGTCCCTGGCGACGACGAGCATGGGCTCCGGGACGTCGTCAAGATCGTCAGCGGGCAGGACGAGGAGACGCTCCAGCGGGTCGCCGCACTCTACGAGACGATCGTCGACGCGGGCGTTCACCGTGCGCCCAAGATCGCGGTCGCGGAGGCCGCGAAGTGTATCGAGAACATCCAGCGGGACCTCAACATCGCGCTGGTGAACGAGCTCGCGATCGCGTGTGACAACCTCGGACTCGACACGCACGAGGTGCTCGACGCTGCCGGGACGAAGTGGAACTTCCACGATTACAAGCCCGGGCTCGTCGGCGGGCACTGCATCCCGGTGGATCCATTTTTTATGATCTACGAGGCCGAGCGCAACGGCTTCAGCCCAAAGCTCATCGAGACGGGCCGGGAGGTCAACGAGTACATGCCCGAGCACGTCGCGGAGATGACGCTGCGCGGGCTCAACGACTGCGGGAAGGTCCTTCGGGACAGCACGGTGCTTGTCCTCGGGCTGTCGTACAAGCCCGGCGTCGGAGACATCCGCTCCTCGGTCGTGGGCTCGACGATCGAGAAGCTCCAGTCCTACGGCGTCGACGTGGCGGGGTACGACCCCTACGCCGAGGACGACGCCATGCGCGAGGAGTTCGGGATCGAGATTCAGTCGGAGCTGTCCTTCCAGGACGTCGACGGCGTCCTGCTCGCGACGCCACATGATTCCTTCCTCGAGATCGACTACACCGAGGCAGCCCACCGCATGGCTGACGATCCACTAGTCGTCGACGTCATGGGCGAACTCAACGGGCGTCTGGCCGATTACGAGGCAATCACCTACGAGCGAGTCTGACAATGTACAGAGACCACACCATCGGCGTCGTCGTACCAGCGTACAACGAGGAGGGGCTGATCGGGAACGTGATCCGGACGATGCCGGGATTCGTCGACAGGATCTACGTCGTTGACGACTGCTCGACCGACGGGACATTGGAGGAGGTGCTTACCAGCGTGAAAGAGGACCAGCGCGAGATACCAATGCTGGACTCGGTGGTTCCCTCCCCAGCGGACTCCCAAGAGACGCAGGAAGTCACGGCCGACGGCGGTGGCATGCTCGCCCAGCGGGCGAAGGTCCACGACCCGATCGGGCGCGTGATCCCGATCGAGCACCGCGAGAACCTCGGTGCCGGCGGTTCGATCAAGACCGGCTACCTCGCCTCGCTGCAGGACGAGACGGACGTCACCGTCACGATGGACGGCGACGGGCAGATGGATCCCGACCACATGCCCAAGCTCCTCGATCCCATCGTCGACGACGACGCCGACTACGCGAAGGCCAACCGGCTGCTATACAGGGAGTACCGCCAGGAAATGCCGAAGTTCCGCTTCATCGGGAACTCCATTCTCACGTTCCTGACAAAGATCTCGAGTGGGTACTGGAAGACGATGGATCCCCAGAACGGATACACGGCGATCTCGCACTACGCCCTGGACAACGTCGGCGTCGAGGCAATGTACGAGTACTACGGCTACTGCAACGACCTGCTCGTAAAGTTGAACACGAAGGGGATGCGCGTTGCCGACGTCGCCGTTCCGGCCAAGTACGGCGAGGAGGAGTCGTCGATCAGCTATCCGACGTACATCCGCAAGGTGTCGGGCATGTTGCTACGGAACTTCCTGTGGCGGCTCAAGACGAAGTATCTCGTGTTGGACTTCCACCCACTGGCGCAGTTCTACATCTTCGGTGCGGTGATGGCGCTGTTCGGGGTGCTCGGTGGCGGGTGGTCGGTGTATCAGAAGGTCGTCGTGGGGAATCCGCTGTTCGTCAGAGCGTCGACGAGCCTGCTCGTGTTCTCGATCGGGAGCATGTTCCTGATGTTCGCGATGTTGTTCGACATGCAGGTGAACGAGAATAAGGAAATCCAGGTGCGGGATTAATCTATGTCGGACCGCCCTTTGAAAATTCTGCGTGTTGCGAGTAGTATCTATCCAGAAGTTGTCGGTGGGGTGGGGCTTCACACTCATCATATGTCTAGGCTTCAGGCCGAACAAGGTCATGAGGTGACGGTTTTGACGACTAACAATGGCGACCGTTCTTTACCCCGCAGAGAATCCCGCAATGGATATACACTCATCCGTCATCGAGAATTGTTCCGCCCTCTGGACAATAGCATTGTTCCAGGGATAGCGAGGACTCTTCGTCGGAAGATTGTTAACTTCGATATCATTCACCTCCATTCCCACTTGTACTTCACGAGTAATATCGGAGCGCTGCTGAGCAAATGGGCGGATAAGCCAGTTGTTGTCACGAACCACGGCTTGGTATCTCAGACGGCCCCGGGTTGGATACAGTCGATATTCAATTCTACTCTGGGAAAATTCACGTTTGAGGCCGCTGACGTCGTACTTTGCTACACTGACACTGACCGAAAGCGGCTAGAGAAGAAAAATATTGGGACTGACCTTGAAGTCATTCACAACGGGATTGACTGCACACGGTTTACTCCTAACAATGGAACATCTAAGAAACAGATCCTTTTCGTTGGGCGATTGAAACCCGGAAAGGGTGTCGACGATCTTGTCCAGTCTTTTGGAGAATTATCTGAGGACTATCCAGGCTGGGAGTTACATATAGTTGGAGATGGGCCATTGCTGCCAGACTTAAAAGAAGAAGCGGAACAACTCGGCGTGAGTTCCTCCGTCACGTTCCACGGGGAGGTTCCAAATGAGCGGTTGCCACATCTATATCAAACTGCATCAATTTTTACTTTGCCTAGTTATAGTGAGGGGCTACCGAGAACAGTACTAGAGGCCATGGCCTGCGGAACACCGGTCGTGACATCTGAACTGGAGCAGCTGCAGGCACTAGTAAAAGATGCTGGATTAACTGCACCTGCGGGCGAACCTCAGAAATTAGCTTCTGCTCTCGCAAACCTTGTTGAGAATCCTAGAATGCGTAGAGAATTTGGTTCAATTGGCCGGGAGAGAGTTGAAGAAAATTATTCGTGGGAGGATACCGTTCGCCAAACAACAGAGGTATATAAGGAGCTTCTTGCTTAAGAATACTCGGAAAATATATGAACAGAATTACATCATCCTCCGTCTGCCCTATCACACAAATGGATAATCCGAAAGGGAGCGTACTGATTCGGTCTAAGGTAACTCCTTATATCGAAGATATTCGCGGTGGAGCGGGGGCGCTGATGATGAATCTGGGTAGAGCTTTGGCTATATCTGGATGGGATGTCCATTATC
Source organism: Halorubrum laminariae (assembly GCF_024494655.1). GTDB lineage: Archaea > Halobacteriota > Halobacteria > Halobacteriales > Haloferacaceae > Halorubrum > Halorubrum laminariae. Next base: position 34,973 of record NZ_JANHDL010000011.1, read on the forward strand.
TTTCCCCTCAACCGGCCGGTGATGTTCACTCTCAACCAAATCATCAGAGAATTCAATTCCACGAGTTCTCTTATACCAATCCGACTGGAACTATTGGCCGGCTAATTGGATCAGTGCGAGGGAGGGGCCGGTTTCTTTCTATCGTCGAACAGCACAATGTTGACGTCATTGTAGACGATGTATCGCCGATTCCGTTCTACCCAGCTCATATTTACTCATCACATGAAGCCAACACCTCGCTGTTCCTCCATACCGCTCCTTTCAGTGATGCTCGTGGCACGAGTGGGTGGCTAAAGGGGTCTTTTATAGATCTACTCAATCGTAGTCTCGATTATCTTGGCGACGTGGAGATCATATGCGCAGGTGCAAGTACTGAGGAGCGTGTTCAGAAGCACCTCAATCCCTTAGAGACCCACGTTCTGAATCCGTGTGTCGGCATATCAAACTATTCTTATAAATTCAATGTCAATTCGAAACAACTTCTCTATCTCGGCAGGATCTCCAAGCGGAAGAATGTCGAATGTCTCGTTCGAGCATGGCAGAGAATGGAACAACAATTTCCGGAATATGATCTGGTAATTGCGGGCGACGGACCGCTCAAGAATGAGGTGGTTGCTCTTTCGAACGAGTTGAATCTTCAGAATGTCTCGTTCCCGGGGTTCGTCTCCGACTCGGAAAAACACCGATTATTTAGGGAGTCGCTCCTTACGATCATACCATCTTATAGAGAGGGGTATGTCACAACTGGCATTGAATCGCTAGCCGCAGGCACGCCGGTTGTTGGTTCGGACACGAGAGGTATTAACGACTATATTGTTGATGGGGAGAATGGGTTTCTTTTCGAAACTGATGATCCGGTTGATTTGGCACAAACCATTGAGGATGCTTTGACAGAGTCGGAACGGCTCAAACCGATGGCCCAACGTGGGCGGGAAGTATCTGAGTCCCACTCATTTGAGCAGTTCAAGCGCCGTGCGGACAATGTGATTCACAAAATAAATGAGAGTTCATCAAGTTGAATGTGGATGCGTGAGATTTAAGGTGATCGTTGATTTAGCTAATCCTATCAAAGCAGATCGTTTTGATTCTCTCTTTGAATTTCGACTCTTTATGTCTTCATGGTCATGAAACGAATAGCATTTTTTCTTGGAGGGCACATTGCGCCGAATGTTGTCAGAGATGTTACCAACATGGGATCGATGTTAAGCGAGGAATTCGTTTTAGACCTAATTGCAACTGACGATCCTCAAGTAAATGATGGATTCCCCCATTTTTCAAAATTCACCTTCACGGGCACATCGAGGCGTTCCGAAATCTTTGGCCTAAACGAATATCTTTCCAACAATAACCCCGACGCTCTAGTCCAAATGAGTCAACCGACACAACACGGTTGGCTAACAACGTTACTAGGAAAGAGGGCTGGTTGTTCAACTGTTTATAGATACGGCACAGATGCTTTTGAAGCATTTAGGGTTGCTAACGGAATTCAAAAGGTCAAATTCTTTTTGTTTCACAATATGATTAGCAGTTGGCTGCCAAGAATCGCTGATAAGTCGATTGTGCTCGGACCGGCGGGGAAGGAGCAGCTTCTTAGACGAGGCGTTGATGAGTCCGATATTGGTATATTACCTCCAACAATTGCCACATATAGAATCAACCCTGATACTAAGACACCGCCCGGGATTGCCGCTACCTTCGAGACAATTCAACAGGAGAATATAGTCTTGTTCGTTGGACGATTAAATCGTGTCAAGGGATTCTCCTTGCTGATGGAATCTATCCCCCAAATCCTCCAAAAACGAGATGACGTGCATTTCGTCATTGCAGGAAGCGGGGAACAACCCGATCTAGAGGACGACTTGGTGGACCATGTGACATTCACCGGTTTTGTTGATCCAGATCATATCGGTCATCTCTATGATGGAGCAGATGTGTTTGTGCTCCCATCCCTCCGGGAAGGTCTGCCCCGTGTCCTGCTTGAAGCCCAATGTGCTGGTCTCGTCACTATCGCAAAGGACGTCGGCGAAGTTCGATCTGCCACTGAGAATGTGTTCGAATCTCGTAGTGAGTTTATCGAGATGATGTGTAAGTTTGAGGATCTCCCAGCCTCTTCCGGTGAGCAATTCTCTCGCCAGAATCTACAATCCGATCATATTGAATTCTTCTCCGATCTGGGGGAGTAAACGATTATTAGGAGTTTCTGAAACCGAATATTTCGTTGCTTTCTTATCCGGTACGAATCTGTTTCCATTTACGACGACCGTGTTTAGACGCTCGAAATTGCGGGTTTCAGGGCCTCAATCGCAACCAGCACGAATAGCCAGAAAGCCCTCGGCCTTTCAGTCCGCCAGGGATCCAGATTTGTAGACCCGCTACGCAGGGAATACACTTGGTGGATCGAAAGGGCGAACCCACTTCGCGCGTCGCTGCCTCACCCCTATCCGAACGAGCGGGAGGAACGCAATGACGACACGTGAGTGGGTGAGGGCTTTCTGCCGCTTCTCGGTAGAAGCCGGAACGTGTGGAAATCAGGCGTCTAAACAAGCCCATTAGGACCCACGTGGCAGCCAAAGTTTTCTAGCCGGTCCTTCAAGCATATTAGATAAGTTCAGTACCTCACAAAGCATCCCCGACGAACTGTTTCTGAAGCCTGAGTTCTGCATTGGAGCAGTTGACCTGACGATTCTAACGAGGGGATCATGGAGAATCAGCGGGAGCTGTCGCTGTCGGCGGCTGATCGCCGCCGACGCGACAGCGCTACCACTCTCGAAGAGGCGTGCTCGGTCAGTGATTACCGGTAGAACCGATCGTCTGGTGGGCGATTTGCGGGGACGGCCCGACGCACCACGAGGGCCGTCCACGCTGCCCGACACAGCATGTTGATGAACTCCGTGAATGACCACGACCAGAGGCGACGCCCGCCACGGCGGGGCGTCGCCACGTACTCCCAATGGAGATATCGCCAGACATTCTGCATGAGTAGGCTTATCACAACGTACAACAGCCGTACGATCTGCTCTGTTGAAGAGCGATCTTATCAGCCGATATCACCGGTTTAGAAGGGTGAAGCCGAGGAAATCGAACCTGCCATGGAAATCGACATCCTCGACTTCATTGAGCAGTGTCGTCACCTAGCTAAACAAGCGGTTGGGGAAGCACGCGGGCGAGCCCGCCAGCGGCGGGTTCGCCCGCTGGGTCCACGTTGTTCTTCACTGTTTCCGGGTCGAAGAGACCCACAGCTACCGTGAAACGCCGAATCGGCTGAAGTACATGGACGAAGTTCGTGACGCTCTCGGCCTAGATCGGGACGATCTCCCCGATCACACGACGATCTACAAGTCGTTTGATCGGCTGAAAATGTGGGTGTGGCGGGCGCTGCTGCGCGTTTCCGCGCAGCAGCACCCACAGTCCGGTCACGCTGCGCTCGACAGCACGTTTTTCGACCGGCGACGTGCGTCATCGTACTTCCGCCAGCGGGCGGGACGGATAATACAGACGCTGAAAGTGACGACATTGACCGATGTGGAATCGCTTGCTGTTCTCGACGTTCACATCGCAGCACGGTGGAAGCACGATACGAAGATCGGACCGCAGGTCGTCCGCGTTCCGGCGGACGACCTGCGGTCCGTCGCCGCCGATAATGGCTTCCAAGACTGGCATACCGAGTACGAAATCGCCGCACATGACGTTGAGTACCTCGTTCATTACCGCGGTTCATCAGCGAAAGCAGCCGCGAACAACGCGCTCAATCGAGCAAATGGCTACACTCAGCGATGGATGGCCGAAACATCCTACTCGACAACAAAGCGCTCGCTCGGCTGGTATCGGCAGTTCCGTGAAATTGTCCTGATGTTCGCCATCAGCAACATAGAACCGCTGTGTGAACCGCTGTAACCGTGACTCAGCATCTATTCAACACAGCAGTACGATCGGATTTTGTGTCGTGGTCGTCGCAATGCTTTGTTCGGAGAGCCGGTAGCTGGCCTCGATACCGAAGCGTTTCGCGTAGTGTATCGCGCATCTCGTGGTGTCTCGATGAACGGCGCGTCAGCGGCATAGCCGTGACGCGCCACCCCGTGTTCGTCGTATCGTCCATTTTTGTAGGTACAGTCGATGTAGACGGGAAACTCGATGGTCCAGCTGTGACCGTCGAGTTTCCCTGTCAGATCGTGTTGAATGACCCGACTCCAGCCTTCCGAGAGTTCCTGCTTGATCGTCTTTCCCCACCGGACGATCGGCATCACGTACGCGTAGTTCTGAGCGTGAAGGAGCGTGAGACACTTGCTATCGTAGAATTCCCGATCAAGATAGACGGCCTTGACGCTTAATGATCAAGATAACATTTGAAAGTCAAGGAACTGTTCGCACCACTTCTTTGCGAAGCTGACGCGTTTCGTTATTTTCTCGAAAGTGTCCTGAACGAGGTCTTTGAATTCCGCTTCGTTCTCAACGACGATTGGTGCCATCGTCCATTTGAGATACTTCCAGACTTGCTCGATTGGATTCAGGTGTGGTGAGCCTGATGGAATGAAAATCAGGTCGATCCCGAGCTGATGCGCGCGCTTGCGCGTGTATTCACATCTATGTGAACCGTGCTTGTCCAAGCGAGCAGAATCCCGGCAAGCGGATTCTGCTCGCGGATCTTCTCTAATACCCCGCAAATTTGCTCTTTCTCTTCGTTTTCAGTGAACGTTACCAGACTCTCACCGTTGAGGGCATAGAATCCGACCGCAGAATCGTGTGTCTTGACTAACTCCCGTTCAATGTGGGGATCGTCAACGTACCAAACACGCCGCGAATTATCGTACGGCTGTGGCTTCGATGCATCAAAAAACCCGACGACGGTACCGCCATCAGTACAGATATTGTCCTCAACAATCCACCCTTCTTCGTCTTCTCGCTCACGTTTGTTGTGTGGCTGGTCGTCCTCGTCGAGCGCGTCGTCGACGCGCTCTTCGAGGATTTCATCAGGATTCTCTGGTCGGTGTGGCCGCTTTGGTCGTGGTTTCGCGTACGAGAGACCGAGTTCCCGAAGGAAGGTACCGAGATAATTTGGGCTGTAGGAAACGCCAAATTCCTCTTGGAGAAGATGCTGAATCTCCTGTGATTTCCACGGTTGGCCGTCACGAAGCATCTCCACCAACTCGTCTTGCTCATCCTCGTCGAGTTTCGGGGGCCGGCCGCCCCCGAAACTCGGCATCAGTCCTTCTAAGCCATCCTCGTTCCAGGCATCCGCCCAGCGACCACCGGTGGCGGCCGACCGACCTTCTCGGTCGGCGGCCTCTGGAATTGAGTCGCCCTGGTAGAGATTTTTCAAAAACCCAAGCCGGCGAAGGTGGTGATCATCTTTGGCCTCACGTAGCAGCTCATTGATTTCTTCCTCAGTCAAGTGACGCTCAATCTCTTTTCGACGTGAGCGTTCTATTACTCTTCTATCAAGCTTAACTAACAAAAGTTTTCGTACTCATTATTATTGACGAGGAAGTTAAGAAGTTGGTCCTCGTAGATTTCATTGTCTGCTTGCTTGTTGGAGTGCACATCCTCAGCAAGCAGAAGTTCTAACTAACCGGCTTTGTGAGGTACTGAAGTTTGTTTATATCTCTCGGTGGGGTCGTTATCCCAAGCGACGTTTGCACACTGCCTGTCTACACGCCACGATCAGTAAGTATACTTCCGTAAGAGAATTATATTGATGGTGGATACTTCTCATTGTTCCATGGGTAAACCGAACGTCCTTCTAATCGTACTTGATACTGCCCGTGCTCAGGCTGTTTATGATGAGGAAGTGATGCCAAACCTGAATCAGTTTGCGGAGAAGAGCCTCAAATTTACGAACGCATTTACCACAGCACCTTGGTCGCTCCCGTCTCACTCATCTCTTTTCACTGGTGAGTATACGTCAAATCACAGGACACATGCGGACTCACAGCATTTTGATCCGGATATTGACCCATTAGCGGAGCGATTCCGCCAAGGTGGTTACCGGACGGTTGCATTCTCAAACAACGTTTGGATCAGTCCGACTTTTGGGTTTGATCAAGGGTTCGATGGATATTCTGTCGGCTGGGAACTTTTTGAAAATTCTACAGATATCGTTGCCATCGCCAAGGAGTATGACAGTACCGTAAAACGGGTAAAAGCACTCGTTCCAGAGTTATTCTCGATAGATTCACCGAAGACTATTGTGAATGCACTTTACTCAAACTACCTCAGAAAGTTCTACGATAGTGGCGCATGGCTGACTAACCGGCGAATTCGCCATTGGTTAGAGTCTAATTCCAATGACGAACCGTTCTTCATGTTTGTAAATTATCTTGAACCTCATTTGGACTACGATCCGCCAAAAAGTCATATTGAAGAAGTGACGCCGGAATCTGTTGAGGCCCCTTCCGCCGATGAATTGAACCAGAATGCATGGTCATACATCGCAGGGGACGAGGATATGTCTGATGATGATTTTGAGGATCTAAGACTTCTCTATGACGCTGAATTGAGGTACTTGGACAAGCGCTTGGGGCAGCTCTTCCGGTATCTCTCTGAATCGGGGCTTCTGGACGATACTGTTGTCGTCGTGACTGGTGATCACGGGGAGAATATCGGTGACTACGGGCTAATGGATCACCAGTACTGTCTCTACGATACGCTCTTGAACGTGCCTCTATTGGCACATTATCCGGACAGTATTAGCCCCGGTATCAGGGAAGACCTCGTCGAAATAAGGGAGCTTTATCCAACTCTTCTGGACATAGCTGACGTTGAAAGCCCGGCATCAACAGACCGCAATTTCATCCGGGATGGGGCGAGAGAAGCAGTGTTTGCTGAGTACAGGGTCCCTCAACCGTCTTTAGACACGCTTCGAGAGAAATTTGGAGAGCTACCCCAAGAGGTGCTCAAATACGACCGAGGGCTACGAGCTGTACGAACACAACAGTGGAAGTTTATCGAGGGTACAGATGGGGCCAAATATTTGTTCAATGTTGATAAAGATCCTCACGAGCAAATGAACGTGGTAAATATGCATCCTGATGTCGTTAGCGATCTAGAAATGGAGCTGAACTCACAGTTAGCTCCGATATCGCACTTCGACGGTCAATCGGAAACAGAAATGGATGCAAGTGTTGAGAGTCATTTGGAAGAACTGGGGTACTTACAATAATAATTGATAAACAGCTATTCTTAACGAACTGAGCTTCTGTATTACTCGAGGTATCCAAGATCCTCTAATCTACTGCGTACCTCAGAACTTTCACTGTCGACCTTAGTCTGCTTCCTCAATTTAGAGTTTGTTTGTTCTCTGGATACGTCACGACTGAATGGCGAGCTGTCTCTATCGAATGCACCTTTCAGGACTTCACCATCCATGTTGGCTGGGACAGCGCACCCATGCAGATGGAGAAATGTCGGTGCTAGATCGAGAATAGAAATTTGATCGATGTGTCCGGTACCAAAGTCTGGTCCATTTGCTACGAACAGGGCATCCCGTTTGTTCTCTCCTTGCCACCCATCGTCGTCCGGTTGTGAGAAGACTTCCTGACGACCAAGTCCACCTTGGATATGGACTCCATCTGCTTGGTCAATAATAATGTCTGGCGCCTCATCGGCGTATGCTCCATGGAATACATTCTCTCCTCGATGCACCTCGTCTGCAATGATTTTCCCGTCTGGATTTTTGAGTTCCGAGAGCGCTTTGATCAATTTTTTTCGGATCTGTTGATACTTTTCTCCATCCCCCTTAATGTAGACCGGTCCCTGGCCACTAGCAAGAGCTGAACTCGCATTCCAGTCAAGATTTGCCGTTTTACTTTCTCTATTAATCTCGCCGGATTCCGAAGGTATCCGGTCAATAACCGCTTGAGGGGTAAGTTGTTTCGCGATGTCACGAATACCGAGATTCGACGTTAGTTCAAGGAGGCGCTCTTTCGTTAAGCCGAGATTCTCCATGGTTCCGGCCACTCTCATATCGGTTGTCAAGTAGCCCTCCTGCTCCAGCCACGCATTAATATGAAAGACCGTGTCAATCTCCGTCGCACCGTGGTCGCTCATCAGAACAACGTTGAAGTCATCCTGGAGAAAGTCACCGATGTGGCGGTCAACGACTTCCCATCCCTCAAGTGTTCGTTCGTCGTCCCAGAAGAAGTGATGTAGTGAGTTCAGGTAGAATGTGGTGATTTGTAGAAACACCGGATCGTACTTATCAAGAAGGTCTTTTCCAGCACGGAAACGAAGATCAATAAGCTCAACAATCTCACGGGCCGCCTCATCGGGGCATGTCTTGAGCGACCTGTCTTTCGTAACCCGATACTCGAACTTATCTCGGAGTTCGGACTCGAGATTATTTGGATGAGTATAACCTGTTTCTTTCCCATCAGGAGCGCCAGAAACAATAAAGGAATTGACCTCTCGAGGTGGATAGGTCGTTGGAACGTTCACCACGCCAGCCGAACTATCTTCCCCGATAAGTTCCCAAAATTCCTCATGTGTGTTTTTACGCTCATCGGGATAGTAGACTTGCTTGCCTTCCATATCAACGTTCTCCCACCAAAATATACCGAGTTTGCCGGGGTTCTTTCCCGTAGAATACGCTTTCCAGTTAGGCGATGTAACTGGTGGAAGAACTGACTGCATATCAGCGGTGACTCCACCTTCAATTATATATTTGATATTTGGCAGTTTGCCCTGTTCAATCCACGGTTCGATGATCTCGAAGTGCGCTCCGTCGAGACCGATGACAATTGTTTTTTCAGCTTCCATTTGTAGTGAGCGATGACTTTGGTCGAAATACGATTGCTGTTGTATCTTCGATTTGGATCTTCTTACGGAGTCTCATAGTGGTTTCCTTACGATATGTCTCCTTCGCGAAGTTCTTGCATCCGTTTAATTAGCACCTGATTTTCGTCATGTAACGATCCAAGATGCCCCAAACCAGCGCTCATAGGTTCCCACTGATCGTCATTCGCAAAATTGTATACGTGGGTCCATAGATGAACGTGCTTGTTCGATTCTATCGCCTGGTCCATTGCTTTTATTAAATATTGGCGGTGAAGGCGACGCCGAATCCGAGAAGGAATGGTTCTAAAGATTGGGTGAGGTGGCGAACGGCCGTTGGGCAATGATACTGCCGTAAGCGATGGATGGGGTGTGACAGTTGTCTCTATAAGTCCTTTACGCCGGTGTACTTTGGAAACCGGGTGGTTTCGTGTAAGGAGCCACCATAACTTTGTGACCGGATTCGAAAACCGTGGTTCATACTCTTCGAAAGGTTTTCGTATTGTTTTAATATTATTATCTTTTATGACGTAATAATTTGGCCGCTGATGCCGAGGCATGACGATGGATTTGGGAGAAGGAAGTCCAAATTCGCGATGAATGGCTGTCGCTTTCGAGAGTTCTTCTGCTAACTCCTCATCTGGCGCCACTTCAGCAAGGTGATGTGAGTATGTGTGTGTTGCAATCTCATGGTCAACCTCTCGATTCTGAATCTCTTTGACTAGATCGGGTGCATAAAACTGCGGGTGGCTCTCTACATCGGTTCCAGGATCTTCAGTCCACCAGCCATCACGGAATGGTCCAGTGTGATGACCCGGACAGGAATCTTCTAACAGGTGTCCGACGATGTCAAATGTGATCGGAATATTGTATCGATCCGCCAAGGAGAGGAGACGCTCAAGTGCAACTGTCTCAGCAGATCTATCGTTCGATAAATGACCGTATTCCTGCTTATCGTGCATTCCCCAACCGAGTTCTAATTCGACACTCAGAGTTACGACGCCGGGCATGGAGATAGGTTCAACTGTAATTTATAGCCAAGTCAATGTTGTGTAATTCTTCTCCGGAACGAGAGGATCTCTTCCCGTACAGGAGCGTTTGCCGCCATCAATAGACCATACAACAATACTCCAGTCATAACTCCGATCGATAGTCCGACCCAGTCTGGAAGCAGATATGGTTCAATGACGTACACTCCAACACCCATAAGGATGGCACTCATGGTGCTCCAACCGAACAGTCGTAGGGGGATATCTAGGTCTATCATTTGATCAAGATAGAACCCACTGATGAGTGCGGCGACCCCCGAACTCGAGGTCGTCGCAAGAGCCGCTCCTAATATACCAAACGGTGGTATAAGTGCGAGATTCAATATGAGGTTCAAAGAGAGTGCGGTTACTTCCGCACGATACCCTAACTCCGGCTGATCCATCGCATAGATCGTTGCAGTGAATAACAGATGGCCGGTTCGAATGACTTTTTCTCCCATGAAGATTACTAATACTGGGGTGGCGATGGCGACTTCCTCACCAAAGGGAAGTCTGAGAACGGATTCTCCAAGGACCAGTGTCCCGAAGATCCCTGGAATAATCAGGTAAACGGGTGGCTGGATCCATCGATATACTAATGTGCGGATCTCTCCGACAGCTCCGTTTGCGTCCATCTCCGATATCTTCGGGAATATCGTCTCTCGGATCGCGTTTGTCAATTGAAGCGACGCTGCAGCGACGCGCCAAGCGATCTCGTAAGCTCCGACGTGAGCGGTAGGAACAAAGAAGCCCAGAATGGCTACGTCCATCCATGAATAAATGTAACTCCCCGAGCTCCTGAGCATGATATAGTACCCGAAACTTAACAGCGAACGGGCACGTTTGACCGAGGGTTTTGCATAGGCTAAGTCTAGACGAACTAACGCACCCAGGACAATAGCAAGGTCTCCAGCGATAAATCCGATCAGAATCGCAAGTGCGTCAAGTCCGGTGAGAATCAGTGCGACGCCAACAATGATCCACACGAGCTTTCCGATGATTCGGAGGCTCGCGGTCTGTCCTACGCGCATTTGCCCTGCTAATAGGCGAATTACCAGTCGGCGAGCTTGTGTCGCTACCAAGCCGAGTGCGACGTATAGACTCACGCCTTTGATACCAATGTACGTGTCAAGAACTGGCTGAGCGATCAGAATGCCAGCGACAAACGGGATCAATAGGAACGATGTTAATACGACCGTCGTTGCCATTACTTCACCTGGATCCTCACCGGCGGAGAGCTCTTTTTCTGCAGCTCGCCGTAATCCCAAATTCGATCCGATCGCCGTGAGCCCGATCACTGTTTGAAAGAGGAAAAAAGATCCAATTGCGTCGGCACCGAGGACTTGTGTGAAATACGCTATTCCTCCGAATCCGATGATAGAGAGAAGAACACGCGCCGAGAATAATTTGAAGATGGCTCCCCGAAGATCCATTATGAGTAGTGGGAACCTGTAATGTAATCAACGTAACGATAACTCGCTCAAATATCGCACTTCGGTTGAAATCGATGCTAATCGTGAACTGCACGTCAATTGTGGCGTGCATGGGGTGCCTCGTGGGCATTCGTCTTTAGTTAATACTCTCAGTAATACTGTTCTGGGCCAGTTTCTGCTCGAATTCTGCTGATTTACACCCTCTACGGCGAGAAAACCGTGTTTCTAGGGTCGGTTTATTGCTTGATTTCGGTGGATACGATGTCTGGCTCGTCTGATTAGTACGCTTCAATACTACAGAGCATAATTCCATCTATATATATTACTATCAGGCTTAAGTAAAGACGGATGGCCTCGTGGGTTTGACACCAGAGGCGACCCCTTCCGCAGGGTGTCAGTTTCTACTGAACTCTATAGGACATTGAGACGTGACCAAACTTTTTACAGGGGTAGGAGTCGCTATAAACACCAATGATTAACTCATTTGCAAAAGCAGTTCTCCCAGAGAGTGCCATAGAGAAGATCATTCGCGGTCTGGGAACCAAAGGTGCAGACAGACAGAATATCGTCACCTCATGTGTCGATTCGGACGATTCTGTCCTTGACATCGGATGTGTTCAACACTCTCTTGACAATGTGAATTGGAGAAATCCGCGAAGAGGTGAGTGGCTTCATGCGGACCTCCGCCGTGTTACTGACGATGTAATAGGTATAGATATTGTGGAAGACGAAATCGAGCGGATGTCTGAGGCAGGATTTGACGTCGAGGTGGGGAACGCTGAGACGTTCAATTTTGATCGGAAATTCGATGTGGTCGTCGCTGGTGAGCTTATCGAACACCTCTCCAACCCAGGGCAGTTTCTTGATCGCTGCCGTGAACACGTCCATGATGACGGCCAAGTTATCATCAGTACACCAAATCCACGAAGGTTAGAGATGGTACTTTGGTTCCTCTTCGGGACTGAGCACCAAGCTAACCCCGAGCACACAATGTGGTTTGACCATTACGTGATGGATTCTCTTGTCTCCCGACATGGATTCGTCCTCGATGATTTCGAATTTCATAAACCATCGATTCATCCAATTCTGCGACCACTCTATCGGTTAGGAATCGGAAGACCACTGTCTAGCGGCGGGTACATTTTCAAACTCACCCCCGTTTAATTGTTGTCTCTATTTCAAAACGTATCACCGCAACGATGTTATACCACACCCACCTGACTCAAAACAGATAGACTCCGAGTGAGTGCCATTATTGCCGTTGTGTTTAGCCGTCTCATTTTCGCTCGGGGTTCGTCGTGTCAAGTCTTCACAAGCGTAGGTATGGCTATTGGTAGATTGAGTTGTCGTGTTGAAGTTATGAGGCTGTTTAGCAGCTCGTAATCGTGAGGATCCCGCTGAACGCGTGCCACTCGATGCGACGGAAAGCCCACAACAACTCCGTGAACTTGCAGCAGAGATTCTGGTGGAGCCTGGCGATATCCCGCCACTCGAGGGCAAACTCGATTCCAGTACGAAAGAGCGACTGGAAGACCTCGGATACGTCGAGTAGCGCCGCCGACCTCATCTGAGGATTGTTTCCCAAGAAATATACCAGTTCAGTAATTCGATTTTGCCAATGAACCTCGAACTCGATGATGACCTCGCGGGTCGTCTCGCAACGCGCGCCGAAAACAACGGCTTCGATTCGACGGCCGAGTACACGCAGACGCTGCTCCGCACCGTCCTCGACGAAGTCGACCGCTTCGAAGACGATTCCGACGTCGAAGAACGTCTCGAAGACCTCGGCTATCTCTAAGCGCCGATCTTCCGCGCAGCCTGCCGAATTCGCCTGATCTCACGCTCACGGGCCGAGACCGACCGGTGCTCGACAGTGCGACTCGCTGCGTTACTCTCCTCGTCGAAGATCGACTGCCGCACAGATCCATCTATGTCGGTCGGGATCGCACAGTCGTGAAGATGGAGCAGTGTTGGGGCGAGGTCGAGAACCGAAAGGTCCTCGACCTGCCCCTGGCCAATCTCCGGTCCGGTCGCCGCGAATAATCCGTGGCGCTTGTTCTCGCCGCGCCAGCCATCTTCGCCAGGCACCGAGAACACTTCGTCACGACCGATGCTTCCAGGGATATGAACGCCCTTTGTCTGGTCTATCACGAGATCCGGCGCTTCGTCGGCGAACTCACCGGAGTATACCTCTTCGCCGGGGAGAACTGCATCGACGACTTCTCGTCCGTTCTGATCCGTGATCCCCTCGAGTTGCGTAATTAGCTCGTCGCGGAGCCGGTCGTACGCTGGATCTTCACGGTCGGCCGTCAGATAGATCGGCCCCTGTCCGCTCGCGATGACGTCAGTACGCTCCCAGTCGACGTTGTCGGTCTTGCTCTCGCGGTTGATCTCTCCCTGTTCGTCCGGGATAGTGTCGATGATTCGCTGGGGCGTCACGCGCTCGGCCACGTCTCGAATACCCAGACGTGAGGCGATCCTGATCAGCCGATCGGTGTTGATGCCGACGCGGTGGAGACCAGTTGCGACGCCGGAATCGAGGGCGAGATACCCCTCGTCGGCCAGCCACGAGTTAATGTGAAACACGGTCTGGATCTCGTTCGAGCCGTGATCACTCATCAACACGACGTTGTGACTGATGGACCGCGTTTGTAGATAATCGCCACCATCAGCCGTTGTGTCTCGCGTTTTCCGTCGACCTCCGCAAGAGCAGCTTCGAGATCCCCCACCGTAATATCTTCGAGTTTTGCCATTACTACATCAAGTACTCAAACCATCTGTTTCTATCGATTAATTCTATCGCTTAGTATAGAACGAATGGTGTTTGTCACTTGTGTTGGATCTAGTGGTGGACATACTATCGATCCGACCTTTAGTCTAGTTAAAGTGACTATTTTAGATGGTAGCAACTGGCTTGTGAGATACCAGAGCTAATTTTGAAACCGTGCAACGGGCCATAGTAGAACGAACGCAATAGGGATAGCCAAGACGACGAGATGTCGATGATCGCGGTTATACTTGCGACACCCATCAATAAATGATGCTCTTTCCGATACTTCCAAAGAATGCTCTTTTGCCCTTGAATGCCATCGTTACATGTTTATGTTTCCCAAACCTTATAAATGATATGAGTGCCTCTGTGGGCAGGCTTTATTTTCTCGTTTCGGCAACAATTCTTTCTTTGTTTTCAGCCACATATTATATTGTTTCCATAAAGCATGATTTATTCCCCTACACTTCTGCACTAACGCTTCTCATATCAACAGTTCTTCTCTCTTTGATATTCCTCGATTTAGGACCCGAGAAACCGCGATCTGTCTATATTTGGGCTGCATCAGTCTGTCTTGGCTTTTTCAATATTCTTGTTACATACGACCACACTGGCAGTATAATTGGTATTGATCCTGACGTGTATGCACTCTGGGCATATCAAACATCAATTACTACAGATCCGTCTATATCTGGTTCCTCTTTTTATAGCGACGCTCCTCTCTTCCATACATTCATCTCACTGATCCAGATGATCTTGGGGACATCAATGACAACCACGATGATGGTACTGTCACTCTGTTTACTGGCGTTCTACGTGACCTTCACGCACCGATTCACTCTCCAATACACCAACTCATATGACTCAGCGGCTGTTGGGGCTGTTCTAGCGGCGACCTTGGCGATTTTAGTTAAGCGGTCTTTCTGGCCCATCGCCCAATCATTCGGCATCATATTCTTCCTTTTATTCGCTTACATCGCCTTCTTCGGTCTGTCAAAGCCGAAATACGAGTTCCCGATTTCTATTGGGCTTCTGGCCGGCATGGCATTTGCGCATAAATTACTGCCAGTAGCTACTCTTCTAATACTCGGGCCAATCTTTATCTCAGACAAATTAACATCGTATAATGATTATAGAGAGAGTGGTGAACGTGCCCTAGTAGTTGTTTACAGCATTTTTGTCCTCCTCTTCACATTGATTCAATGGACGTATATTACAACCTTGGTTGAGACAGTTGTGCGCGACCTCACCTTTATTTTCACATTGGGGAAAGGTGGTGAGATGGTTATGATTCCTACTAGTGTGATAGTTCCAGACGCCGGTGCACTGGAAGTGTTTGGGCATCAAACAAATATGCTGGTGATGCTCTTAATCAGTGGATTGGCGTGGGTCTGGCTGGCCTATTACCGTCGTAACCGGTCTATTACCCTCTTGATCGTCACAGTGTTGTTTGCATCTCTCACTGGGATGTTCGGTATGCTTACAATTTCGACCAGTTTAATTAATTATCCACTGCGCGTCTATTTTTTATCGGCGATTTTTCTCATTTCGATCGTGTCATATGCCGCTGTCACAGCGATTCGGCTGAATAGCATTCCAATCAAAACCGTTGCCTGTTCTCTCTTACTCGTGCTTCTGGTGTTTCAGGTCTTCTCGGCGGCTGCAATTGCTGACTTTCCGGGTCAGTTCGACCCATATTTGTCGGACTCAGAGGCCGAAGGCAAATTTTTCGTAGAGACCCATTTTGATGGAGATGTCCATACGGACACTTTGTATGCTCACAAAATCGTCGACTTTGAGCGCTATACTGGGGGTCTCCAGGCAAGCAATTCTGAGGTGATATATGGGGGTTCTGGACCGAACTATGTGATATACGACGAGTGTTTGTTTAATCAGACATCGTGCGACGTGGATGATGGATTGATCATGTACCGATCTGGTAACGACATTTATCGCACCTGGGGGACATGGAAGGGGTCAGAATATCGCCTCCAATGGGATCCCAGCGGAAAATTCGCAGCTGGCGAAAATGTGGTGTATGACTCCGAAAATGTGGAGATCTACGGGGAGTGAGCCGGGCTATAGATTGTTGAGGCATAGTCCCAACCCCGTCAATAGAATTGCCAAAAGTGATATTTATCAGAGACAACGCGAAAATATCTATGATGATGGAAGAATATAGACAAGTACTTGTTGAGTGAGGACCACGCTATCGATACGCAACACTGTTCGTGATAATACGGTGAGCTGATTGAACCAGCCCAATATCGTTCTGATCGTAATGGATACCGCCCGAACGTAATCAACTCTCGGTACTGAGGAGGTAATGCCAAACCCTCAGGCACTGACGTAACAAGATTGGGTCTACGTCTCAACACCGACCCCTATATTTGCTTTAATAAAATGGCAATAGTAATAGTATATATTTATATTATGCGGAGACCATTTTCTTAATTGATCTTACCGGACCAGGGAAGAGAGAGGTGAAAAATTTGGCCTGTTGACAAACCATCAGGAATGATCAAAGAATCGAGCCCTCCAATAATATTAATGATATTTGAAGAATGTTAGCCCCGTTAACGACAAGAATCAAGTAGCCAACCCAATCCAATCTGGCCGTGCACGAATCTACCGCTCCTGATTATTCCAACATCGTCGTCACCGGTGGTACCGGCTTCATCGGGAGCCACCTCACAGAGGCCCTCCTCGCTCGCAACAACGACGTGACGATTCTGGACGATCTTTCCGCGGGCGATCCTGCCAACGTTCCTGCAGACGCCGAGCTCGTCGAGGGTGACGTCCGCGACCAAGCAATACTCGACGAACTCCTCGCGGACGCCGAGTACGTCTTCCACGAAGCCGCTCTCGCCAGCGTCGCGGACTCGATCGACGATCCGGAGGAGAGCCATTCTCGCAATTCCACGGGCACCCTCCGGGTGCTCGAAGCCGCAAGCCGCCACGACGTCGATCGCGTCGTCCTCGCCTCGAGTGCTGCCATCTACGGCCATCCGGAGTACACGCCCATCGACGAGGACCATCCTACGGAGCCCACCTCTCCCTACGGACTCGACAAACTCGCGAGCGATCACTACGCCCGGCTCTACAACGAGCGCTACGGACTCGATGCGATCCCGCTTCGCTACTTCAACGTTTACGGCCCCCGCCAGTCCGCCGCCTACGCTGCCGTCATCGCCGTCTTCCGCGACCAGGCTCGATCCGGCGAGCCGATCACCATCGAGGGTGACGGCACCCAGACCCGGGACTTCGTTCACGTCGACGACGTCGTCCAGGCGAACCTCCGCGCTGCGACCTGCGACGCACGTCACTGCGGTAACGCCTACAACGTCGCGACGGGGGAGACCGTGACGATCCAAACCCTCGCGGAGACGGTCCGCGACGTCGCGGATTCCGATTCGGAGATCGTCCACGTCGAGCCGCGAGAAGGCGACATCGATCACAGCGTCGCGGACATTACCGCCGCTCGTGAGCACCTCGGCTACGAACCGACGGCATCGCTGGAGGAGGGCCTGACCGATCTCCTGTCCGACTCTCTGTAGTCGTAAGCCCCGGATCCTCTCGAGCCCAGATATCGCATCTCTTGACCGGGGAATTATCAGCTGTAACTGCCGCATGGATGACGACCGATCCCACAAACCCCAAGGCGGGACTCCGGAAGGGGCCGACCGACCGCCATGTTCTAACGAAGGTTAGCCGATCACCTTTGATAAATAATGGAAATGTTACTTTTCTATGGGTCGCTAGCTCGTAGAGATATTGTTTATCATAATCATCGGCCTAGCGACCACGAGCGACGCCTGCGCCACGTATCAACACAGCACTCCCCGAACCATCTCGCCCCAATATCGTACAGTATAGCGCCGCTACGTACATTATATTGATCCTATAGCCAATCGAGCCAATAAACCGCCCCAGACCCCGACCCAGGCCCAATCCACATTCGAATTATATCAAATGATACTCAAGTTACTCTGTAGGACCGCTAGGATCCGGCGACTTAGGGCCAATTTGAGTTGGTTAGAATCGACAAAGATTGAATGGATTTTATCCTGGTACTGACGGCTGAGTGAATCGTCGTGAGCAAAACCAGTAAACTACGTCGAGTTTGAGAAATGAGTCCCGGATTTGAAGGTTCGACAGTGATTGTAATCCGATTGTATTCCCATCTAGCGAATCTACAGAGCAATTTCTTTCAGATTATGGCTCAACTACCGGAATTTGTCAAAAATAGCTAACTTATATACAAGTCGCCTGTCCCCATCCACGAACGTGAACGCGCGGAGTCTCAGTCGCGTCGCTATTGTCGGCACCCTCGCGGTGGTCTTGGTAGCGACGCTCGTCCTCTCCGGTGCAGGAATGGTCCTCGACGATCCCGAGCAGCGCGCCGAGGACGACGCCGACGAGACCGCTATCGAGGGCATAGTCGTTGCGGAGGGTTCCGTAACCGTCGAAACCACTGACGGCCAGACGATCGGCCGCTCCGCCGGCGAGGAGTACTTCATGTACGGCGCGAGCGCCCTCGCCGGCCTGCTCGTCCTCGTGCTCCTGCTGGATACTTGGACGCTCCGTACCCGCAAGCTCCGAGTAGATCCCCGCGCTTGACCGCTCCACGACCAGCTGCTCCTGTGCGTCCGATCCTACTTCGAGGAGGGACGCGTGGAGACGGTGGAGCTCCACCGCACCTCCAGACAGCGGACCGGACACTCGGATTGGGCCCGAAGTATCGATTCGACCGCAGTGGTGCCGATGAGTGAGTTGCTGACCCACGTGCTTGTCGCCGTAACCGCAGCCACCATTCTCTCCTGGCGCTACAAGGCGATCACCCCGTTGATGTTCTCGTGATCGACCGCCGCGACGACCGGCTGGAGCGACGTCCCAAAGACGTAGTCGCCGTTCACCACGAAGAACGTCCCGTCGACGTGCGGTTCCGTCTGAAGAACAGCATGGGCAAGCCCCGACCGCTCACGCTGGTGAACGTAGCTGACCGGCGCGCTCGCGTACGCGTCGTCGAACATGGTCGACGATCTATCCCCTTCGTAGCCGATCACCACAATGAGGGCATCCGCACCGGCCTCCAGCGCCCGATCGAACACGTGAGCGAGCAGCGGTCGACCAGCGATATCGATAAGCCCCTTCGGCTTGTCGGCAGTCAACTCGCGAGACGCAATCTGCGACCAGCGACGGGAATTACGGCCTGCATGCCACGACGTACTGACGCCATCCCCCTGTAAGCATCGTCTGGCAGACACGAAGACGCTCGATGCTCCGACTTATGCATCGAGCAACGAACTCTGCTACAACTGGACGGAAATGACGGGTTTCCACGTAGAGATCGGACCGGTAGTATCGGCCAGATTCAAAGTTGAGAGCTGTGCGTTCTCCGGGAGCGATCCCGTATCAATAGCCACCGCCACCGCGATCCGACGCGAGACGCTCATGTCGCTGTACACAAGGCTCAGGTGCGGGAAATACGCCTCGGAAGGAAGTGAAAGCGCGTCGCGCGCCCGCTGATGGAGATCGAACAGTTCGATCGACGGCTCAACGAGCTAGAAGACACACTGGTGCCGCGTCGTGGAACACCGTACGTCGCCGAACGTCACGGCGAGTGGATCCGTTTCGGCCGCGAGCAACTGTGTCGTCTCCGTGAGCGCCGTGCGGTCACCGTCGATCCCGCCGACAACCGTGATATGGAACTCAAAGACGACGGCATCCTCGTGTGTCGCGGCGAGGTCATCGATTGTATCTCGAAATTGTCGAGCCGCTGCCATCCCCTCTTCGGGAGTGAGCCAGAGCGAGTACTCGATGGGGTGTCGGTCATACTGTGTCTCCAGTCGGCGACTGATCGATCAGTACTCTCGAGACATTGCGACCACCAGCACTGAACCTCTCGCGTGTTACGCCTCTAGTTCGCCTTCTTGTAACCGCTCCTCGGCCTCGTCCCGATCCTCGGGATACCCCACGTCGATCCGCCACCCCTCCAGCCCGATTGCGTCGATCGTCCGTCCGCTTTGGATCAACAGATCGATCGCCTCGCTGATCTCGTACTCACCGCGGTTCGACGGCTGCACGAGGTGACACGCGTGGAAGATCGCGGGCGTGAACGTGTAGAAACCGGTCATCACCAGATTCGACGGCGGGTCGTCGGGCTTCTCGACCACGTCCGTGATCTCGCCGTACTTGTTCGTGTCACAGACTCCGTACCGCGACGCGTCCTCCCAGTCGACCTCCTCAACGAGGAACGCCGCGTCGGCGCGGTCCTCACGCTGGCGGCGCACCACATCCTCCAGGTTCGCCTGGAACACGTTGTCGCCCAGCATGAGCATGAAATCGTCGTCGACGTGCTCTTCGACAGTTAACAGCGCGTGGGCGAGCCCCTGCTGGTCGCGCTGGTGGGCATACGTGATCGGAATCCCCTCGTACTCATCACCGTAGTGCTCGATGATCTCCTGTTTGAGGTACCCCACGACGACGACAAACTCGTCGGCGCCGAGCTCGGCGAGCTGTTCGAAACAGTGTGTGAGAATCGGTTTCTCGTCGACCTCGACCATCCCCTTCGGCTTGTCCTCCGTGAGCGGGCGCAGTCGCGTCCCCTCGCCGGCGGCCAGTACGACGGCTTGCATGGTCGAAGAGAGCCGGGACGCCGGCATATATCTTTTCACTCCACCAACCGGTCGAGCGCGACGACCTGCCGATCCGACGTTTCTTGTGGCCCACCCGTGAACGGAGAGCCGACATGCGTCTGTCCATCATCGGAAGCGGCTACGTGGGGACGACGATCGCGGCGTGTTTCGCAGATCTCGGCCACGAGGTCGTAAATATCGACATCGACGAGGACATCGTCGAGATAATCAACGACGGGCGAGCACCCATCCACGAGACGGGCCTCGACGAGCTCGTCGCCGCCCACGCCGGTTCCGAGGGGACCGGCCGCCTCCAAGCGACAACCGATTACGAGGCTGTCCTCGACACTGACGTCACCTTCCTCTGTCTGCCGACTCCACAGAACGACGACGGTAGTATCGACCTCTCGATCATGGAGGCGGGCGCGACCCAACTCGGCGAGACGCTCGCCGAGAAGTCCGACTGGCACACGGTGATCGTCAAAAGCACCGTCGTTCCGGGATCGACCGAAGACACCATCACATCGATTCTCGAAGCGGAAAGCGAGAAGACCGTGGGCGAAGATTTCGGCGTTGGTATGAACCCGGAGTTTCTTCGCGAGGGGACGGCAGTCGACGACTTCCTGGCCCCTGACAAGGTTGTGCTCGGCGCTGACGATGACCGCGCACTCGCGGACGCTCACGACGTCTTCGACCCGCTTGTCGCACAGGCGGACGCACCGGTCGTTGAGACCGATACCCGCACGGCGGAGATGATCAAGTACGCCAACAACAGCTTCCTCGCGGCCAAGATCAGTCTCATCAACGATATCGGGAACGTCTGTAAGGAATTCGATATTGACGCCTACGAGGTCGCGGACGCGATCGGTCTCGACGACCGCATCAGCGAGCAGTTTCTCCGGAGCGGTGTCGGCTGGGGCGGAAGCTGCTTCGGGAAGGACGTGGCGGCGATCATCGCCGCGGCCTCCGAGGTCGGATACGAGCCGCCACTGCTCAACGCGGCCGTCGAAGTCAACGATCGCCAGCCACATCGGTTGGTCGATCTTCTTGCGGACCACAGTACGCTTGAGGGCGCACAGATTGCCGTGCTTGGGCTGGCATTCAAATCCGGAACTGATGATATGCGGAATTCCCAGGCGATCCCCGTCATTCAGCGCCTCCAAGAACTTGGTGCGTCCGTGACTGCGTACGACCCAGTCGCTGAGGACAACGCCAAAGCGTACCTCGACGATATCACGTATGCCGACTCTGCCGCGAACGCGCTGGTCGATGTCGACGGCGCCGTCGTCGTCACTGACTGGGATGAGTTCGCCGCTCTCGACGAGGAGTTCGACGCGATGGCATCCCCGGTCGTCGTTGACGGGAGACGGACCATTGAGCGGCGCGACGGAATCACGTACGAGGGCCTGACGTGGTAAGAACGCGGAGACCCTAGTGTCGGATGAAAGTGTCGTAGGTGAGATATTAACCAACAAGACCTCAATCTCATTCCGATATGTTGGTTAACACCGATCTGTACAAGGAACAAGGACTTCAGTTGATTTATTCACATTATTTCTGATTGATCGCCAGAAGACATTTACCTATCTTCCAGCTATCGCGCCCATATGTACCGGGGCGCAGCCGGTACATGCCCACCCCACACATATGATTACACGGGCAGTCACCATCGAAGACATCGATGACCTGTACCTGACGTGGAACAGCCATATCAACGGCTCTGCCCTCTATCGCCGCGCCCTCCGCGAGGAGATGGAGCTTCGCGATGTCGACCCGGATGAGCTTCGAGACCTCTTCGAACGGGCCCGCGAACAGGGCTACACGAAAGACGAGATCGTCGACGCAACCAACCGCTACGCCGATCTCAAGGCGCTCGTCGACGACACCGAGGAGTAACCCGCTATGTCACAGGACAACACGCCCTCCGAAACGACTCCGGATCGAGCCAACAGCCAGTCCACGACGTCAGGCAGGCGTCCGAGGCAAGCCGCGTTCATCGTCGTTGTCCTGACCCTGTTCGCTGTGGAACCCGCTGCCGCACAGACGAACGCCGTCTGCAGTGCCGAGAACCTCCCCAGCATGATCGAGGGCTTCTTCCAGCTTACCACGGCGCTGGGTATTGTCGGCCTCGTAGTCGTGTGGCAGGCTGATTCTCTTATCGAGATGTTCTCGATCACGCCCGAGCAAAAGAAGGCCCTCAAGCGGCACAAACGGTCGGCGCTGAAGTCCGCGGTTGTCCTCGTCGTTCTCGGGCCACTCTACACCGTTGCCGGATCGATGATGAACCTCCCGTTGGCGCAGTGTGTCGACCTCGCGCCCTGGTAGGCGACTTCCGCCCCCGTCGAACCCTCCCTCATGGAACACCGAGAGCTCTCCGTGCTCATGGTCGCGCTGTTCGTGACGAGCTTAGTCACGGGTATCGTCGCCGCTGACCCGCCACGGCCGGGGACAGAGGAGAACGGGCTCACCGAGAACGAGTCGGCGACGCTCTGGTCACGCGACGCGGACACCTACATCAGCCAGGAGGAGTATCAGCAGCGATACGGCGAGAATCGGACGGCGATGCACCAGCTCGCGAACGGGACAGACATCACGTTCACGCGCCCGCCGGAGACCGCTGCAACATGGACGCGAAACGACTTTGCGGATCTCGAAGCCGGTGGGTCGGATACCTCCGTCCATCCATCTCAGACATCGCTCGAAGACGGGGTGTTCATCGAGGACGCCCACGCGACGGTGTTCGCAGCCCAGCCGTCGACGCGGGGCCACCTGGAGTCAGGTGACACGCCGTTCTATATCGCGCCGAACGGGACGATGCGGGGGTTCGTCGACTATCGCGTTCGCGTCCCGAACGGGAGTTCCTCGGGGAACACGACCATCGACTGGTCGCTCACGGAGCACGAGGTCGAAGAAGTCCGGCTGAAGAAGGACGGTGAGACCATCGCGACGCAGGACGGGTCCCATACGCCAGCACTCGATTACCAGCTCGAGGATGACTGGAGCGCGAATCTCACGCTCGAAGCGGAGATCCACACCCGGTTGAAGAAGACCACCCGGATCGATCACGGCGACGAGACCGACGTCGAGGTCACGTATCAAACCGAGTCGCTCAACGTCTCGGATGGAATCGACGTCGAGATCTACGACCTGTCGGCGTCCTCCTACAACGCCGAGTATCCAAATGGTGACGCTGGTGTCGCTATGTTCCAGTCCCGGCCGTGGCAAGGATACACGCTCACCGAGGATGGCGATGCGCGGGTGCGTGGGATCTGGCGGTTCTACACCGCTCGGAACACGAACTGGGACACGCTCGTCCGGTCGGGTCGAACACGCAGTACGACAGTCGAATCCGACGCAATCCCCGTGTACGTTCACGCGTATCCATCGCGAATCGGGCCGCGTGCCGAGCCCGTTCGTGATGGGCCCGAGATCATCGAGACGTGGGGGACAGACCGACCCTCCCCCGTCGAAACTCTCGGCGAAAACATCAACATCGACATCGTCAATCAGTCCTACACGACGACGTACGGTGTCGCCGTTCGTGCCGAGACCGTCGATCGCGACGCGCTTCAGGTTGGCGGGATCGTCCGGGGCGTGAACGCCTCGATCGTGGAGCCAGACGCCGGCTCAGAGCGGCAACTTCGGCGGAGTAATCTGACTTCCGAGGTTCTCCAGCAGAACGAAAGCCAGGCCACGCTCCGCATCGAACTCCGGGACAACGAAACCGGCGCACCAATCGTTCTCAGCGATACCGGTCGACAGTATCCGATCGGCGGGACCACCCGAAACGGCTACATCACCGTCGCGGAGCAGCGCGTCGAGACCAACACATCCGGGGTAGCTATCGTGACGATCGACGAGCCGGGGATCTACACGGCCCGCTATCATCCGGGCTCGTGGCTCGGGCACAACCCCGCGTATGTGAGTGATACGGCGACTGCTCGGTGGCATCCGCTCGGAACTATCGACGGCTGGTTCGCCTTCATCGTCGAGGTCGGCTGGCAGCTTATCCCATTCTTCGTGATGTTCTACGCAGGTAAGCGGCTCCTCCGAATGCTCGGTCCGGAAGACATCTTCCAACGGAACCCATAGCCTATGACCAGAAACCACCCACAGATCAGTCGGCGAACCGCCCTCCAAACAGTCGCTGGCGCAGCGCTCGTGGGCGTCGCTGGCTGCCTGAACGACAATGGCGGGTCTGGAACGCCCAGAGACGGAACCACGTCTCCAGACGGCCACGGCCCGCTCACGCGTATCGCTGTCGAGGGGACTACACTCGTCGTCGAACTCTCTGCGGACGCCGACGTCGACCAAGTCAACCTCATCCAACCGAACGGCGAGCTATTCGGAGAGCGTGACGTAGCCACAGGTGCCCAACAGGTTTCGTTCGATATCGGCACCACGTACACGCCCGGTGAGTACCGTGTACTCGCGTTGAAGGGCGAGGAGACAGTAGTCAAGACCACGACTGAATTCCGTCCAGAGATCCAGATACAGGATGTCGGACTCTATCGGAATAATCCAGACAAGCCGTGGGACGAAGTCTATGGTGAATCCGAGACAGATCGGATCAAGAATGGCGAGGCATTCGTCACGGTAGAGAACACAGGGAGTGGCCCGGAAGCGATAACTGAACTGATCTTCTCCGGAGACGCCCCCAATCCAATTGAGGACCCCAGGGGCAGTGGAATGCACGAAACCGACCGGGTAGTAGTCTCTCCTGGTGAGACGGTCGACCTGTTCAGTAATTCGTTCCCGTTCGGTTCAGAGAGTGAGGCCGGAATGGGGTGTTCCCCAGATGGTAACAGCGGCCAGTTCACGGTTATCGTCGAGACCCGAGTCAGTGGTAATCAAGTCACGAATGCCTACAATGTCCAGTACTCTGGTTCCGACGATATGACTGACTGTACGGTCACGATCACGGGGACTGACGATGGTTGATCTCATTAACGTCGTCGTTGAGGGTGCCAAGGACGTCGTTGAGTGGTTCATCGAGCTGTTCATGGATGGTCTCAGATCGGGATATGACACGCTGACTGAGGGTATGTTCGGAACCCCGACCCCAGAGACGAACGGAGCCTTTGTCTTCGGTGACCCGATCAACGCACCCTGGCCGGCGATCCATGATGCCCTCATCGGCGGCGAAATTATGCTGATCGCTCTCTTGCTTCTCGTGATGAGTGTCCAGGGGCGTCACACGGTTCGAATCTTCAATATTGGAAGTGCCTACGAAGCCCGAAAAACGAAGAAGACGGCCTGGGTCGGAGCCTTTCTAATCATTACGTGGTATTGGGTTGGGACTCTTGCACTCTACCTCGTCGACGGGTTCACCATTGCACTGATGCCGGAGCTTTCCTCCGTATCCTCAGCAATGCTTGAGTTTCTGGGAGCAGCCATTACAAATCCCGGACTGGGGCTATTGTTCGCCGTGATTGGTGGAATCTCAATGTGGGCTCTGGAAGCACTGTTCTACATCCGGATGATCCTGATCTATGTCTACCTGTACGGGATGCCAGTTGCTATTGCAGTGGCCTACGGAAACATTCCGGTCGTATCCGATATCGCAATGGGGTTCTGCAAACGGTTCGTCCCGTTGGCTGTCCTCCCGCTTCCAGCTGCAATGGTCCTCAAGGGATACGACTTGATTTACTCAGGTGGGACGCTCACACCAGGAACAGCGTTCCTCAAGTATCTCGTCGCTGCGTCCCTCCCACTGGTCGCACTCTTCATCACGTGGAAAACGTTCAAATACGCAACGCCGTTGACGGCCAAAGTCGTCGGCGGTGCGACGAAAGGCGCAGCCCTTGTCGGCGGTGTCGCCGCCGGAGCCTACGTCGGTGGCGCCGGCGTCGCGACGACCGCCGCCAGGTGGGGACCGAAAGCCGCTGCCGGCCACGCCGTTGCACAAAAAGCGGCTGCCCGCGGTGGACAAGGCGGCGATGAGGGGGGCTCACCGTCGTACCGGCGTACCGAGAATGACCCGGGTGGAGCGACAGCGGACTCGACGAGTGACGAACACGGAATGGACTTTGACCGAGGGATCCACTAACAATGTCAGCAGATCAAGACGCGGCCGCACGGCGCATCATGGACCAGTTCGGTGAGGAGAGCCAAATCCCGTATCTCAATATCGAGGAAGGCGACGTCGGTATGCTCATCGCCTTCCCCATCATTGGGTTGTTTATCGCGGGCCTCACCGGCATCGAGTCGCTTGCCCTCCCGTTCGTCGCTGGTGGGCTCGGATTTGGCGTCGCCGTCATCTACGTCTCACCCAACCACCTGAACGCCTGGACGTGGACCAAAGACGTCTATCGGTACCTCAAACGGCCGCAGGTCACGTTCAGTGCGCCCGAGGAGGCTGACAGCAGTACCAACGAGTCAGAGCGCAACGAGGGCGGGCTCGCGAACTACACGCCGTTCACGCCCGACGAGCGAACCCAGGACCTCACGAACATCGAGCGAGCGTGGCCGGGCGCTAGCGCGATCCAACGTGAAGACGGCGCAATGGAGGCGTTCATCGAGATCGATCCAGCGAATATGGATTTCGCGATGTCCGACGACTGGGCGCAGCTCCAGGACGCCGGCGAGGAGTTCGCTAACAAGGAACTGGACTCGAAGCTCAAACTCTACGCGACCACCCGGTCATTTCCGGTGGAACAGATCACGGAGACCATCGAGGAGCGCCTCACTGACGAAGACGTCACAGAGAACCCGATCTTCAAAGAGCTCCTCGAGGAGTACCGGGAGACGCGACCGAAGGAGATGCGTGACCGCGGTATCCAGCAGGTCCGGTACTACATCGGCGTTGAAGTCAGCCCTATCGAGGTGTACGACCGCTTCCGCGACGAGGGCACCCCCGCCGAGAAGCTGACGCAGTTCCCGGTCATCGGCTTCCTGTTCAACCCGTTCGTTACCCGTCGCGAGGACCTCACCGACGTCGAACGCCGTGCCCAGATGTTCGAGAAACTCGACAGTCGCGTCAACGACGTACGCTCCGAGTTCATCCAGCAGGCGTCGGGCTGGTCTGCGCGTCGGCTCAGCACGGTCGAGCTGTTCGTCCTGAATATGGACTTCTGGAACGGCCGCGAACACGACTACGACGAAGCCGAGCGCGTCGTTCGCGACCAATCGATCATCGGCCACTCGCGCCGGGAGGATCCACACGATGCGTAACCTGGTCCTCCAGGCTGGTGGTGGCGCGCTTGACCCCGTCACCGAGTGGCTCCAGAACCTGACAGCAGTCGAGGGAGCAGCGCTTGCCCTCGTATTGGGTATCGGCCTTGGTCTCGGCAGCAAACATCTCTGGGACCGCTTCACTACGGATGATGAACCAACCGTAGATTTCTCAGACATCCTTGACGAGGAAACGCTCGAGGACGGCGAGGCCGAACGTCAGCTCCTCGATGACATCTCCGAGTCGCACAAGACGGTAACGGCGCCCGGGGCTATCGAGTGGGGAACGCGAGCCGCACGGGTCGGCGAGCAGTGGACGACGACGCTGTACATCGCCAACTATGCCGACTATCCCAACGACGGGTATTTGAGCGACCTCTTCGAGCTGACCGACGTCGAATTCGATCTCACCGCCCACATTTCGCCCAAAAATCAAGAGCGAGCCCGGAACGAACTGCAGGACATCGCTGACGACCTCCAGGTCGATGCTGACCTCGAACAGAGTATTCGGAGTGCCTATCTCCAAGAGCGTGCCAACGAGGCCGCAGCGACGTACACGGCCGTCGAGAACGGCGCGAACGTCTTCGACCAGGGGATGTTCATCACCGTGCGGGCCGACGAGAAAGACGCTCTCAGAGACGCCGTCCAAACGGTCAAGAGTGCACTCCGTGACGACCCGGCGAACCTCACGCCGAAGACCGCCATCTGCCGACAGGACCTCGCCCTCCAGTCGGCCGCGCCGATCGGCGACAACGAGTTCGGCCGCACGTCGATTGCGCTGGGCGGCGCCGTCGGTGCGTTACTGTCCTCGCCGCACAACGCGACGATCCTCGAGGAGGGCGGTGTCGAGTTTGGCATTCACAAAGACAACCAAAGCCCCGTCGTCATCGATCCCTTCTCCCGAGATAACGGATATGCGATGTTCACAGTCGGCGACACGGGCTCGGGGAAGTCGTTCAGTTCCAAGCAGAACTTCATCCGGTCCATCGAACAGAGCAAGGACCGTATCGGCATCATCCTCGAGCCGTTGAACAACTGGGCGGGGGTCTCAGAGGCGCTCGACGCCAAGCGAATCACCGTCGGTGGGACGCTCGGATTGAATCCCTTGGAGATCCGCGAGACGCCCGACCACGTCCAGCGGGCGATGGGCGAGGACGCGAGCCCGTTCAACGAGAAGCTCGACGACGCGATGAGCTTCCTCACGAACTTCTTCGCGCTCCGCGGCATCTCGCTCGGCGACCGGCGGACAACACTCGAACTCGGGCTCAAGCGCGCCTACAAGCGTCAGGGGATTACGGACGACATCACCACGCACACCAACCCGAGTCCGACCATCCGCGACATGATGGATGTCTTCGAGGACATGATCGACGACCCCGAGGAGTTCGTGGTCCGCTCCGACGAGGAAGCCGGGAAAATCAAGGAAGACGCGACGTGGCTGCTCGACCAGCTCCGCCCCTTCGAGGACGACGGCCGTCATGGGAATCTCGGCCAAGAATCCGACTTCGACATCCGAGATGAGAAGGTCGTCTATCTCGACCTCGCCCAGCAGGAGGGCAGCGTGGACAGCAGCACGGCGCTGACGATGCAGCTACTCATCTCGCTGGTGTACGAGCGAGCGAAGGTCTCGGACAAGGAAGTGGTGTTCTACATCGACGAGGCCCGCTACATCATGCAGGACGCCGCGAGTCTGGCGTTTCTCGAGACGGTGTTCCGGCACCACCGACACCACGATCTCTCGATTCGGCTGGTCACACAGACCGTCGACGAGTTCTTCGAGCACGCCGAGTCCGAAGCAATCCTCGACCAGTGTGCGGTCAAGCAGTTCCACCGCCTCGACGGGATGGACAAGGCGTGGGCCGACGAGTTCGGGCTGAACTACGCGCAGATGCGGTTCGTCCAGGACGCGGTGCCCGGCAACGAGGACGCCGGCTTCGCCGAAGCGCTCGTCGGCGTCGACGGCGAGTGGCGCGGTATCCAGGTCGAAGCGATGCCCAAGGAGAAACAGGTAATCGATTTCGAGCCAACCGAGCAACGGCGAACCTCGCTCCCCGGAACTGGTGAAGACGCTGTGGACACGGATGTCCAGGCGTTCCAAGACGATCTCGAAGCCCGAGCGACCGACAACGAAGAAACAGCGCCCGAGCGGCTGCCAGCGGAATCCGATGGCGGTTCAAAAGAGAGTGATACCAATGTGTGAGTACCTTCGCGTGACGCCGACCTCTGAACAGTTCGCTCAAGAACGTCTGCCGAAGGCAGTAGAGAGTCTTCACAAACTGACTGCAACCGATTCGACAGGGTTAGCTAACAAACTGAATCCCCTCCATAGCGAGACACCGCTGCGATTCGAATTCCTCGCGCTCAGCGAGGGGGAGGACGAACCTGTCGAGTTCTATTACGGCGCCGACGACCACTTGGATACCCTCAAGAAGCGGCTCCGATCGATCTATCCCGAGACGTTCGACCTCGAACACGTCGAGGTCGATGTCGCATCCCGACTCGTCCAGCCTGTCGAATTCGACCGTGACGCATTCGTCGAACAGTATGAGTCAGGGAGACTCCAGTACGAATTCGGTCCTGACGAGCACTACGACCACGGAACTGACGACAACAGTCAGGCCGAGCCGGCAGACACCGAATCAGCCGCAGATGGAGGAACAGCCGCTGACCTATCTGCCGACCATATCGTGAAAGTCGGAGACACCGCCCTCGAACTCGCCCCACCAGAGGCGATGCCCAGGGACAAGCCGGTCACAACGCTGGCGAAACCAACGATGACGTCAGAGGGGACCGTCCTTGCTCGGCCAGCGACAGATACCGTCTCCCCGCTCGGTGTCCGGTGGCAGGGCTCGGCGACTCGAAAACAGGACTGGATGTCCTCGATCTCGCCGTTCACTGGCGACGATGGAGACGATAGTCCCGATGCCGTCGACCAGCCCGGTGGCGCGCTCGCGTCGCTCGTCGATGACTTGACGGCGGCGAGCGCACCACTCGCGTTCCAAGTCGTCTTCCAGCAGCGAGATAGCTGGCAGGGCGATGCCGACGTTCGCATAGAAGACATCATCGATGGGCGGGACACCTGGGCACAGCGGTTTTTCGGACCCCTCTTGGAGCCTGACGATGGATCCAATAGCCGAAGCCGAGAGGAGTTGCGTGGCACACGAGCCGATCGTGTCGGCGCTATCGAGGCGAAACACGCGAAGCGCTCG
This sequence comes from Halorubrum laminariae, assembly GCF_024494655.1. Lineage (GTDB taxonomy): Archaea > Halobacteriota > Halobacteria > Halobacteriales > Haloferacaceae > Halorubrum > Halorubrum laminariae. Next base: position 65,990 of record NZ_JANHDL010000011.1, read on the forward strand.
TTTACGGCGAATATTCGCGCCCTTGGCGTCCCATCCGATGAGGACGAGCGTGAGGCACTCGACAAGCGCTTACAGTCACTCGGGTCAGTCTTCAATACACTTGACGGGCCGTGCTACAAGATACGGGCCGAGCGGCTGCGCGACAACGGCTTGCGGCAGGCCAAGAAAGACCAGCATGCACGAACCGCGCTACACCGGCTCTTAGACCGCGAAATCACGACCGGCCGCGGGAAGACCCGACCCGAGTTCGTGCTGGATGGCCGCGAGCTTGCGAACTTCGTGGTGGTGCCCTCCTCGGAGCAACTCTCCGTCGAAGGCGCACGCGGAACACGTGCGGAACAACAGAGTCGGAATCCGCTCGCACGACCGCATCAGGACATCATGAGCGAGTTCCGCGAGGGGATGGCCATCGGCTACGCCCTCGACGAGAACGGCGACCCCGAAGATGTCCCGACACGCATTCCGCCCCAACTGCTGCCGATGCATTACGGACGATTCGGCACCACCGGCTCAGGCAAGTCGAAAGGCCAGATCAACGATTTGCTGTCGCTGTACGATACCACCGAGGGCCCGAACATCATCATCATCCCGAAAAACGACGATATGGCCCAGAACTACATGCGGGCTCACGCACGTCGGTTTGGGATGACCGACCTCAAAGAGAACGTCGTCCACTTCCCGATCCCGGACGTGCTTCCCGGGTTCTCCTTTTTCGATCTCGAACCTTCGCTAGAGAGTGGCCGCCGACGTGAGGATGCAGTCCGGCGAAAAGCCGACCATTACGAGGAGATCCTGAAGCTCGTCATGGACGAGGAGCGATACAAGCGAGCCACGGTTGCCCCGACCCTCATCAAGACGCTCATCACCGCCCTGTTCGACGAGGAATACGGCCGGGAAAACGGCCAGTACCGCGAGTCGACGGACTACTTCGCTCACCGACAGCTCGAACACGTCGTCGACCAGCTGTGGGAATCCGGTCCACCACAGCCGAACCTCGCGGACGCACCCCGGTCGAGTGACGAAGAGGTCGCCCGCATGATCCGGCGGCAATTCCAACACGATTCGACCACCTTTGACAACGTGATGGGCGGGGTCACGCACCGCCTCAACTACATCTCGCAGAACCCCCACCTGCGCCGCATCTTCAACAACACGGAGAACCAGTTCGATTTCCGGGAGGTGCTCGATGAGAATCAAGTAATCCTGTTCGACCTCGGCGATCTCCGTGACGAGGCAGCCCGGATTATGACCGGGATGATCCTCACCAATCTCGACGATGCGCTCAAAGACCGCAAGCGTGACCTCACCCAATACCCCGACGATTACGTCGTGAATCTCCTCGTCGACGAGGCATCCTCGGTCGTGGTCTCCGACATTATGAACGACCTCCTCGAGAAAGGCCGCGGATTCAAGCTTTCAGTGGGCCTCTCGATGCAGTTTCCCAAGCAACTGGAAGCGGAAGGTGGGCGAAAAGTCTACTTGAACGCACTGAACAACATCGGAACGTCACTCGTCAGCAAGATCAACGTCGATAGAGACCTGGCACAAGCCATGGCCCACGAGGATATGGATCCAGCGAATTTCGCCAACAGGATTGGCTCATTACCCCGGGGAGAGTTGATCGGCAGCACACTCAGTCCGACATTCGGGGAAACCGGGCCGTATCCGTTTAGTCTCAAACCCCTCGACATCCCACCGGGCCATCCCGAGAGTGAGTACCCGCTGACAGAGCGTGAGGAGGAACAGTTCACTGAGACAATCGCCTCGATGTACGAGGACATCAGTGACGACTACGGAGTGCCAGCAGAATCAGATGTGTCTACAGCGAGTACACCTGCCGACTACGACGAAGTGCTCAGCCTCGAAAGCGACGATCTGGACGTCGCGCTCGCGAAGGTAGTTCGAAGCTGCCAGCTTCGAGACGGCTGTCGGGAAGAAAACGGCTGGGTAGCTGTCGAAGCAGTCGACGAGGAGCTCAGACGGCTCTTCGAAGGGGCCGACACCGAGCCGCCGTCGTATGAGGAACTGGCAGACATCCGCGAGCGGTCACGTTATCTCGATACGACTGTCGATATCGACGCCGACGAGATCCGGATTCGATTGACCGACGCTGGCGAAGACGTCGCGACACCCGAGACCGGGGGCGTGCAAGCCGCCGGTGGGAGCGACCACGATACAGCACTTCTCCAGATCGAAGAAGAACTTACCGAACTCGGGTTCACCGTCTCGATCCTGGCACAAGATGGCAGCGAGAAACCGGACGCGAGGGCGAGCCACCCCGACGTTGACGACCGATTCGCCATCGAAGTCGAGACGACGACACCCGAGAATCCCGCGAAGGTACTTACGAACCTCCGGAAAGCCCAGGAAGCAGGAGATATCCCGCTGTTCGTTGTTCGCCCCGGATCAGACGAAACAGAGTGGGCCGAGCGTGTCGACGGCATTCTCACACAACCCGTTCGAGAGTTGCAGAATGGCGATACTCGGTTCTACACTGACGATTCAAATATCACGTTCAACGGCGGGGCGACCGAAGACGGCGGGGTGACCGCTGTTCGTCCCGCAAACGACGGCGAGAACGGGACTCAAAACATCTGGCAGCGTGATGGCGACGAGGTCGTCCTTCGTGATACCAGCGGGACGGAACACGTCCGTGTCCCGTCGCTTGCGAACCTCTCGAAGGACCGTGTGCCAGCCATCTACAGCTACGACCACGCTGCCGACGAGTACGTCGTGTACGAACACGGTGAGCAACACATCTACGAGTCGAAATCGGCGTTCGAAGATGACTGGGTCCAGATAAAGCGCCCATTCATCCCTGAAAATGATATCCCCGTACCAGAGTACACGCATTCAACGTACGGCATCGTTATCCTTCACGATGAGGCAGAGTCGGTCCTGTATGAAGACGGTGGAGGGCAGCCACTCTCGGCACTTACCAAGGAAATTCTCCGTCCGGCATCGCCCGAATCAGCGGCCGCTGAAGAACCAAGTAGTCAGGCCGGCCAGCTAGATGGTCCGGTGGAAGAGGAAACAGACTCATCGCCTCCCTCGTTCGAATCATTCGTCGGCGAATATCTCGTCAAAGACACAGATGAAGCCGTGCCAAAAGATGACGTATTCGGCCTCTATAACGACTGGGCAGAGGCACATGGCATCGACGAGCCGATGAATAAGAGCTGGTTCACGCGGAAGCTCAATACTCATCTTGAGGTTGGATCTACAAAAAAGCGAATCGACGGGGAACCCGTGCGGCATTACACAGGTGTCCGCATTCGATCTGAAGAAGAATCTCAGTCTTAAAATGGGAGTACACGGCCCAATTCCCGAAATTATACAAATATTCGGAAGATGTTCCACCCAAAATAAATTATGACTCCACTCCATCAGACCTGGAGGGCAATAATCGCCCGACAACGGTATGTTCCACCCAAATCCCGAATGGGTGGAACACCAACGAGAGGGCCGAAATGGGTGGAACACCCTCACGTCCGGCGGTTTTCACCCAGTTATAGGGGATGTTCCACCCAAAAACCAACTAGTATAGAACGGGGGGTCCCCGTTGGGACCAAGGGATTGGATCGAGGAGCGGAACTGAGTGAGTTCTGTGTGGGCTCAGAGCCAGTGAGAGCCATGCGGGGTGCTATACGAGTATGAGTGAGAGTAGTATCGACGAGTCGGAGGTGATTCCGGAAACGTTGCGCGAACGCGAGCAGTGGGTGTGCTGGCGGGAAGAGGATCGAGACGGCAAACCGACGAAGATTCCGGTGGCGCCGGGGGCTGGCGGGTTCGCGTCAGCAACAGAGTCGGAGACTTGGGCGAGTTTCGAGAAAGCACTCGAGTACACCGAGACAGAGCACGCCGATGGTGTCGGGTTCGTGTTTACCGACGACGATCCCATCGTCGGCATCGACCTGGACGACTGCCGTGATCCTGAAACCGGCGACGTCGACGACGCGGCGTTGGACATCATCGCACGACTCGACTCGTACACGGAGGTATCGCCCTCTGGAACCGGCTATCACGTCCTGATCACCGGCGAACTCCCCGACGGGCGGAACCGGCGCGGGAGCGTCGAATTGTACGACACGGCACGCTTTTTCACCGTCACTGGCGACCACGTCGAGTGGACACCCACTCGCGTTGCACGTCGGCAGGACGCGCTCACAGCGATTCACCGTGAGTACGTCCAGGACACCGAGCGTGACACGGCCTCCGAGTCCAAGCAGTATGAGGGCGCTGACGACGAGTCACAGACGACCGGTGCAGCCGACGTTGACGTCGACCTCGACGACGAGGAGCTCCTCGAGAAAGCGCGGAATGCATCGAACGGCGAGAAGTTCGAGCGGCTCTGGAACGGGAATACGGCTGGCTACGACAGTCAGTCCGAGGCCGACATGGCGCTGTGTTGTCTGCTGGCGTTCTGGACCGGCGGCGACCGGACGCAGATGGAGCAGCTGTTCCGCCAGTCAGGATTGCATCGGGAGAAATGGGACGAGGTCCACTACGCTGATGGGTCGACGTACGGGGAGAAGACCATCGAGCGAGCGATTGCAACCACGTCGGAGTTCTACGACCCGGACACCGCAGACGATACCTCCGCCACATCGTCGCCAGACGTCGGCGCTGCTGACTCGGTGCGGAGTCGCGCGTATCTCGCCGAGAAGAACCGGCTCTTGAGCGAGCGCGTCGACGAACTCGAGGCGACACTCACGGAGAAAACCGAGCGCATCGACGCTCTCGAAGCGGAAGTCGAGCGCCTCACTGACGAACTCGCCACCCGTGACCGGGAGACTGCGCAGTCTCACGAGGAAGACTCCGGTACTGCGAGAGAGACCGATGACGGTTCAGAATCACCCTCTATATTGAGTCAGTTATTCGGCGGTCGGTCCGAGTAGCCGCGCGACCGTACCGACACGTCTCGTCCCGGGGACGGGGGTGTATCCAGTGTAAACTAACGCTGATAGAGATGCTGCTCACGGAAACTCTAACTACACTTGTTCATCAGTATACGCGAATATACCACGGTACCTGTTACCACTATAGTCACATAAAGATTCTTGTTCGCAGACGTAGATTTGTATATCTCGACGCTCTTCTTCCACTTTTGTGTATATTTACACTGGACGTACCCCCGTCCCCCTGTGCCGTGCTATGCTAAGAACTACTCTCGTTACATTGGACGTGCCCCCAGTACCCGGACAGTCCCCCCTTATTCGGACGGTGGGGTTTATATGATGTCGTTCCACATATGTGGCTATGCGCTCGTTCGGGGACGAAGACTCGATCTTCGTCGACATGGATCGGCTCAACCCAAACACACAGACGTACCAGCCCAAGTCGCTCCCCGAACGAGAAGCGGAACTCGATCAGCTACACTCAGCGCTGCGCCCGGCGACAATGGGGTCGACACCGCTGAATGCGTTCGTCTTTGGCCCGACTGGGCAGGGAAAGACGGTCGGCATCTCACTGAAAACGAGCCAACTGCAGGAGTACGCCGACGAGAAAGGGCTCGAACTTCACGTGGTCCACGTCCGCTGTAAGGGGATGGACAAGAGCTACCACGTGATGACACACCTGGTCAAGAAACTCCGCGAGAAGCGCTTCGGGCCCGGTGAAGAACTCCCCAGCGGCTACCAAAAGAAGACGCTGTTGTCGATGATCATCGACGAACTGGAGGCGATCGGCGGCACGGTAATCGTTATTCTCGATGAGATTGATGCCATCGGCAACGACGACTACATCCTCTACGAGCTGCCGCGTGCCGAACCCGAGGACGTCCGGCTATCGATCATCGGCATCACGAACGACCTGCAGTTCCGGGAGAACCTTGACGCCGACGTACGCTCCTCGCTCGGTGAGGACGAAATCGAGTTCGCGCCATACGACGCGAACCAGCTCCGGGACATCCTCGCACGCCGCGCCGCAGGTGCTCTGCGAGATACCGAGATTGGCGACAAAGACCGCCCGTTCGCAACGCTCGAGAGCGACGTGCTTACTGACGACGTGATTCCGCTGACGAGCGCGCTCGCGGCCCAAGACTCTGGGGATGCTCGCGAGGCGATCAAGCTGCTGTTCCGTGCCTGTCGGTTCGCCGACGACGACGGAGAATCAACTATTACCGAACAGCACGTACGCAACGCACACGAGTACCTGGAACAGGCTGCCGTCGAGCGCGGGATTCAGTCGCTCCCGCTCCAGCGCGCCCTCGCGCTGCTGACAGTCACTCACGCAACGATCAGCGGTACCGACCAGCCCGAAACAAAAGACCTCCACAACCTCTACGAGGTGTTTTGCGAGCACATCGATACGAGAGCGATCTCCGAACGACGGTTTCGCGACAAGCTGAATGACCTTGCTGACTCCAGTATCCTCGCAAAAGACACACGCGGCCGGGGGCAGGGACTCGGACAGACCAATCGGTACGAGGTTGAGGTGAAAGTCGAGACGGTTCTCGACAACCTTACTGACGACAGCCGGATTGAGGCGGTCATCGACGAGATGCTTCGCCCACGGATGGATTGACTTCTGCCATCCCGTAGCGGGGACACTCGCCTTGGCTCTATTTGACTTCCTCCCCGGAGCGTGTCATAGAATGGTGCGCATGGTTGTTTGCGGATTCGAAGCCAGCGGTTCCAAGAACGTCACCTCGGGTCGCACAGTAGTCGCTCGCTCTAAGTCGAACCACCATCGATACGGACGAAACATCAGTATTCGAACTAAAAGGGAGTGTCTCTGACTCGTTCTAAATGCTGTGCACCGGGTGCACGCTCTTCTAAACACGTTACGGCTCTAAACAGTGACTAAGCCGACAAAATCGTGGGACGTATTCTATGACACGCTCCCCCGCGCTGAAGCGCGAGGCTTTCTCCTTGAATTTCCGTAACTGCACGGGGGTGCGTCCAGTGTAAGCCCGGATACGTTGGATAGCGCGAAAGAGTTACCTATGAATGCCATCTTTACTATGAATAATGAGTGAGACTGAACAAGCAGAAAACTCTGAAAAGGAAGTCGTTGCGGTGACGAAGCACGGGCAAGCCACCATCCCAAAGCGGTTCCGCGACAAACTCGGGATCGACGCCCCCGGGAAGGTGGTGTTCCGGGAGACCGAGGAGGGCGAAGTGATCGTTGAGCACGTCCGCTCACCGAGCGAGATGCGCGGCTTCGCCGCCCGTAGCGAGGCGACCACCGACACGCCCGCAACCCAGATCCTCCAGGAGAAGCGCGAGCAGGACCGGAACGAGCGCGACGCCCGCTTCTCGACGGACGAGTGATGGCGGTCCCCGATCACGTCGTTTTCGACGCCGAGCCGCTGATCGCGCACGCCGACGACGAACCCGGGAGCGACGTGGTCGAGGAGTATCTCGACGCGGTCGCTGTCGAGGACACGGCGGGCTACGTCAGCTGCGTGACCCTCACCGAGATTCGGTACACGCTCGCTCGGAAGTACGACCGGACCACCGCCGACGACTATCTCGACTGGCTCGACGATCTTGGGATCGAGACGAGGGACATCAAGGCGGTCTGGGTCGAGGCCTCAGAGTACATCCTCGCGTACAACCCCGCACTCGGGGACTCGTTCGCGCTCGCAACTGCCGAGGATGTCGACGCGACGCTCCTCGTCGGCGGCGACAACGACTACGACGATGTCTCCGATGTCGCGATCGAGCGGTTCCGCGACGGCTCGGCCTAGTGTCTCTCACCCCCGTCAGGAGGACGGGGCTGTCGAACTGCCCCGGAGCAACACATACATTCTGCGCGACAGCGCAACCCAGACCGTCGTATCGACCCCCCAGCCGAGTCCGACGGGCCGCTGCCAAGGCGCTCAAGGACGTGGCGTTGTCAGCCGAGATGATCGAGGCCGATGATGGAGTGTTTGCCGCGGTAGCCAAATCTTCGCCCCGTTAACCAACACTGGGCGCCATTCCACTCTACTGTTGGTTAAGACAGTTCAGTCAGTTTCTTGCTCCGATTCGGTGATGGGATACGCGTACCCATGGAATCCAACCGTCGTTGCGACTCGCACACGCGTCGTCTCACCCGGTTCGACGTCGGCGACGTGGAGTGTCTCGTCGGCCGGCGTAGACGCCCGATACAGGCCATCACGGTCCGGTTGCGGACACTGGTCGTCGACTGTCACGGTGTATTCTTCGCCTGGTGAGAACGAATGCTGCCAGCGCCGCCACCACTCCTTGCCGACGTCCACCGCTGTCGCAACCAGATTGTTGCCTGCGTGCACGAGGATCGCCAGCCACCAGAGCCCCACCAGCCACAGATACAGGCTCAGCAACCCGCTGACGAACACCGGGAGGGTTCCCCGGCGGTAGCGGCGTGGATTTCGGGTATGGAGGAACGCCCACAGGACGGACCCAGCGACCAACAGCGGAAGGTGGGCGCCCCCCAGCGTGACCGCTAGCAGGTATGGACCGCCGCGAAACGTGAGTTCCTCGACCACCGGCGCGATCACGACGGCGCGGACGCCTCGCCGTGTTGACCGACGCCACCACGTGCGTTCCCAGTCGAGCCGATCCTTAAGCTCCGCAACCGTGTACGTCTCTGTCTCTCGCAAGCCGTCTTGGTGATCGCTGTGAAGGAACGAGTACCAGCCGAACGTATGCGTTCCAGTAACCCTGACAATCCAGTATTGGAGCCGGCGGATGACGCGTTCAAGCACAAGCCCCGCGACAGTGAGGACGGCCCACGCTGCAACGAGCCGTGCTGGGTAGACGACCTGTGTTCCCGTTATGGTCGGAGCCGAGATGCTCGGTCCGAATCCCATATCCAACACAGTGCCACCGGGCCTGATAAATACAGTGAGCGACCGCTCTCGAAAGCCCTCGGCCGCTCGGCATCCCGCGACCCACGCTGTGCTCCTCGCGACTGCGGTGCTGCGGGGTCGGGGGACGACCGAGACGGCCTCGCCCTTCTGAGTCCACCAGGACGTGGGTTGGGTCGCTGAGCGTTGGAACCGGATAAACGGGTGTTTCTCGACGGCTCGCCCCGCTCGCCGCGTTCCGCCCTCCGCGTCGCTCGCGACCGACCATTCCGGGCGTGCGGGCGCTCTCCGCACCGCCCGCGCCCGTTCCGGGCTAAAATGGATGTGCCCTCGACGCCAGCGCTTCACCCGTTCGGGTCCTCCGGACCTCAGCACAGCCGACCGCGACGGACATGGTTGCGTCGCGGCGAACGGGGAATGCGCTGGCCGCTCGCTCCGGGCGGGTCGACGCGCGGTGCTGGATGGTCGGCCGCCTCGGGCGCGCTCTCGCATCGCGCCCACAGGGCGCTCGCGAAGGCGCGAGCGAGAGCGCGCAGACGAGTCTGTTGGGTTGTCGTCGTCGAGAAATCCGCGATGTTGTAGCATCGCGGTGTCGGGCGCGTGAGCGCCTTCAGGTGTTGTGACACCAATGTCGAGTAAGAGCCTTTTCCGGTATGAAAGTTCGGTCGCAGAGCAAGCTAACCAAGACGAGAGCAGCCAGGCGGTCACGGGCGAGCGCGAACCAGCCCAGGTGTCGACGTGCGTGGAGTGCGATGGACAGGTGGTCACCGAGGATAACGAGTCGTTCTGTGCGGACTGTGGACTCGTCCTCACGACAGAGCACGTTGATCGCCAGCCGATGCTTCGTGTGCATGGCCCCTCGGACGATAGCGGGCCTGCTGAGTGGAGTTGTGAGTCGATCAACCCACTCCGGGTCGACAAAGGCCTACATACGACGTTCTTCCTCGGCAGCGATGGATACGGAAATTCGCTGTCGAGCGAGCAGATGGATAAGTTCGAGCGGTTGCGGCAGCGGCACAAGCGCTTCCAAATGGATGACAAGCGCGCGATTCGGCTCAACGAGGGCTATCGCGATATCGAGTCGATCATCGGAAATCTGGGACTCCCCGGATTTGTGGCCGAGGATGCCGGGCTGTTCCTGAAGCAGGCGGCCGACGCGCGGCTCCCCGGCGGCCGGATGTCGTGGGAGGCACTCGCCGGCGGGGCGGTGCTCCTCGCAGCGACCGAGACGGGGTTCCCGCGGTCCTGTGACGAGGTCGTGCAGTATACGAAGTCCTCGCACGAGCGGGTGAGCGCGGCAGCGCGGAAGTTGCGGTGCGAGCTCGGGCTGAACGTCCCCCCGGCGCGCGAGGGAGTCGTCGACGATGTGCTCATTGCGCTCGACGACGTCCTCGATGTGCAGACGTGTCTGGAGTTGCGCCAACTCAGTGACCATCTCCTGGCAATCGCCGACGACGAGCCGGTTGGGCCGGGGACGTCGCGCCTGACGATGGGGGCGGCAGCCATCTATGCGGCGGATCGGCTCACTGACGGCAAGATCGTCACCCAAGCGCAGGTGGCTGAAGCGGCAAGAACCATCGTCGATACCTCGAAAAGTCGGGTCAGCCGGTACTCTCAAGAGCTCCATGACGCCTACGTGGACAAGCACGGAAGCGACGATCCAAGTGCAGTCCTCGAACGCGGCCGCATCCGACTGCGGTAAGGGGCTCTCAAAGCCCTCTTTTTTATTGTGACCACCGCCCGGTAACGCCCCACCTCCCCACCCACCGCTCCCGGCTTCCCTCCGGTCAGCCGGCAGCCACAACCTCATTGACAACACCAGAATGAACGCCGTGCTTCTGGTGGGGCAACCGAACCGAGGCCCAGACTTGGCAGGTTTCTGTTCCCCCCCAGTAGCGTGGAGGCAGCGTAGCCAATGGCAACAGATCCCTCGTTCAGACTCGAACTCGACACCGCAACCGCCCTTCGCGACTGGCTCCTCGATGCAAGTCATCGCGATACAACCGGAACAGACGTTGCTGAATCGCTCGCAGAGCTGGCTGCTGGCATCCACGGGCAGCTCCATGGTCAGTCCGAGTATCTCGAAATCAGCGTGTCGACGACGAACTTTCCCCCAACGAACGCGTCTCCGTCACTCGATGACCAGAGCGGGATGAGTGAGAGCGACGATCTCGCAGACCAGGACACGGACGCAGCTGCGAGTCCGGTTGAACGTGATTCGGTTGCTGACGGTCACGCAGACCCGTCCCGGGTGTATGATTCACTCCCCACCGATGCGTGGCACTCCCCGACTGAAGAAGATAGTACTCGTCGAGAGAGTTCGCCGACATCGATGACCGATCACGAACAGACACCAACAGCTGCACGGAGCCGCAACCGCTCCGATATCGACGAAGACTACGCCCCGTTCCAGTTCGTCACCTCGTACGAATGCAGCGTGTGCGGAGCTATTCAGGAGATGGAAACCTCATTGCAGGTCTGTGCATTCATCGACGACTGCGCTGGCTGTGGCGCCGTCGACGTCCGGTTCAGCGCGGTCGGCATCCCCAAGCCAGTCCACGACTCTTCGTAATTCCGACTGCATCGCTACGATCGATTTTGAAGTCCTACTTCTTCGACGGTTCTCGAGGACAAGGGAACGGAGCGTGAGAGCCACACAGTTCCCAGACGGCGGCGCTTAATTAGCTGTGACGCGAAACACTAGCTATCTGAGAACCGACGATGTGGTCAAACGAACCCCGGTCGCTGCCCGATTGGATCGAGGACGCCTATCAGATCCTCGTGTCAGAGATGCCAGATCAGCAGACGGACTTCTCGCACGACCAGGCCCAAGACCTCCTACTCGGTGCCGAGACCTTCCCGGATGAATCGGCTGACGCGGAGTACGCCATCGAACGGTTGCTTGACTCCGGGTGGCTCTACGAGGTCGATGGCGAGCTGCGGATCACCGACCCAGAGAATTAACCAACGTTCACTCGTCGTCTTCCGCTACTGTTGGTTAAGTGTGCTGGGAGAGCAGGTGCGACAAGCTGACACCGTAGCAGGCAGACAAAAAATATAGGTACGTCAACGCCCAACGTCAACGTACGATGGGCACAGCCAACGAGCAGATCCGGGTCAGCGACACGGTGAAGCGCGAGATCGAGCGGCGGCGGCGAGAGGGCGAGAGCTATAACGACGTCCTCGAACGGATGTTCTCGACCGACCGTGACCTCCTCGCCGGGTTCGGCCGGTGGTCCGACGAGCGGGCCGACCGCGCTCGCGAGACCCGTGAGGCCTACGAAGAGAAGTCGATAGAGCGGACGCGGCGTCGAAGCGAAGACGCATGAAGGTCCTCGACGCGACGTTCCTGATCGACTACCTCGACGGCGTCGAATCGACCCGCGAGTACCTCCAAGAGCACGACAGTGAGGCGTATGTCTTCCCGGCCCCGGCGTACGCAGAGGCGCTCCTCGGGGAGGGAAACGGTCCTGAGGGTAATATCGAGGGCGCTCGCGAGGATCTTTCATGGGGCGAGGTGCATACCGTCGACGAGCGGACCGCGGTCACCGCCGCGGAGATCGCGGACGAGATGGGACCGCAGGGCCCGTTCCTCTCCGGGATGGACGCGGTGATCGCGGCGGTTGGCCGTGAGCTCGATGCACCGGTGGTCTCCGATGATCGACATCTGACCCACCCAGAGACGAAACAAGTTGTCGACATCGAAGAGTACTGACCGTGCCTAGGTCCGAGTAGCGTCGCGATCGCAACCTCACAGTACCACCTCCATCCGAGAACCGTTCCCTCGAGAGGGCTGGTTCCACTAACCCAGATATTAACTAACAACCCAGTTGTATCGCGCCACTTGTTGGTTAACTACACCGCCTCGCTGTATCTTAACGACTATAACAGGATGCTGAGTTTCAGTAAACTATTCCTTGGGATGAGAATTATATCCTCTGGTCTACAAGCCCACGTATGTCCGAGTCAGACGCCACCGATGGGCCACCCCCCTTCGAGGATGCGTTCGCCAGCGACGACGTCGAACAACGCATCTACGGCACCATCCTTCAGACCCACAAGCCGACGACGGCGAGTGCGATCGCCGACAGCGCCAACTGTGACCCCAAGACCGCCCGGAAGTATCTGAGCTGGTTCGACGATCTCGGCATCGTTACCCGACACGACGGCCATCCAGCCACCTACGAACGGAATAACGCGTACTTCGAGTGGCGACGCATCAACCAGCTCGCAGCCGATCATTCTGTCGAGGACCTGCAGGAGCGCGTTCGTGAGCTGACGACGCGCATCACCGAGTATGAGGAGGCGTACGACGCCGCGTCACCGGCCGCCGTCGATGCCGTCGCCGCCGCGGAGGCTAGCGATGAGCAAACCATCGACGACGTGTACAGCGACCTCGGTGACTGGGCGACCGCCCGCGAGGAGCGAGACCGCTACGAACGCGCACGCCAGCAACGCACGGATAGCGAGCGCGAACAGGCGTCCGGGTAGCCCGCTCGATGGCGCCACCGACAGATGATGGCGGGAGCCCTGCCCCCATCGATCGCCCCATTCTCGAGTTCCTTCAGACACGGCTCCAAGCCACGAGACAAGTCTCCCGAGCGACCGTCACGGATGCAAGCGGCCATCTCGAGCTGCAGGTTGTTTTTGCCCCGTCGTACTACCCGGCAGCCGTCGACGAAGCAACCCTGACTGTTCGCTGGTACACGAACGACGACTTCAAACTCCACTATCGAGAGGTCCATTCGGAGGACACCTGGGAATGCCGATGGGATCGGCATCCGAACCCCCACAATACGCGCGACCACTTCCATCCCCCGCCCACTGCCCCGACACCCGGTGACGATGACTCCTGGCCGGCCGACCACCGTGATGTCCTGCAACTTGTCCTCAACGAGGTCGAGGATCGGATTGCAGCACTGTGGAACGAATAGGCAACTGCCCCCACAGTAGCGTTTATCGCGCCGACCAAGGGTGACGGCGCTCAGCGCGAGAGGTACCACCACGAGAGTCGTCGCAGTGTCCAGACTGGTGTCAGCTGAGCGCGGTCACAGGTAAATCCATGTCTATGTCCAGTAAGAATGCTGCCTCTCGAAACGCCAGTGAGAAGCAACGATACTGTAGTATCCACTCTTCTCGAACGCACACCGACCGTCACGACTGAGAAACTGCTTGAGTAGGGATTATACCCGCTGTTCGATCCGGCCGAGGATATCCCAGCACAAATCGACCGGCGACTGTGATTCAAAAAACGCCGTCTCGTATTCGTACTCAGCGTCGGGTGCGTCGCGCTCCTGAACGTGTTCGAGACGGTCAACGTGTGGATTCGGCTCGCGATGCCAGCCGAAGTCACGGCCTGTCGAATCGTAGTAGTGAAAGACGAAATAGGCCGACTCACTCGGATCAGGCCGCGGACGCCACTCGATTCGGAGGTTCGCCTGCTCCGCGTCGACATCGAGGATACGCGGATCGAACGTGACCTCCAGTTCGCGAAACCGGCCGTCGTCAGCCGTCACGCCCGCTGCGACATCGACCGCTGGATGATGGCGAACCGTCCGTTTGAGTTCAGTTAGCGTCCGATGGCGTCTCTCGGCTGGTGATTCGCCACGTGGTCCGTCAGCCAGCAGCCGACTCCGCACTGAATTCATGCGGTTGCTGGCGGTCGCGCCGTTAACCGACCGTACTGGGCGAGCGCATCCTTGAGCAGATCAATCCGATGCTCGGTGTACTCCCAATCCTCAGCGATTTTCTGCCGATCGTACACCGCCGCCTGAGAGACATCCGCATCAGCCACGCTTACCCGAAGCTCGCCCGGATCCTCGACGTCGTACTCGTCCTGCCAGTCCTCGAGGTCGCCCTTCAGCGTCGCGACCATCTCCGTGAGTTCGTCGCGGTCATTCTCGCGGGCGAGAGTTCGCACTTCGCGATAGCGCATATACCCAGGATCGGGATAGTAGGTCGTCGGCCTATCGTCGGCGTCCTCGAGCAGGATATCCATCTCGACGAGCCGCCCGAGGTGGCCGCGCGCCGTCTTCTCAGAAACGTGCGCGCTGTCGGCGATCTCCCCTGCCGTTTGCGGCTGCTGCAGGGCGAATGCGACCGACTGCACCCGGTCAAACGCACTCGTCTCCTCGACCCAGCGGTCGATTCCAAGATTCGTGTCGGCAGTCATACGTCGGCCTACGGCCCATAGAGATTAATAATTTCCCCCTCCAATTCTTTTATTCCTCATTCCTACGACAGCGTATCGCCGGAGCGTGCCGGCCATCCCGTTCACCGTATTTTCCCGTTCAATGAGCACGCTCACAGGACCTCAGCACTGCGATGGGACGGTGACCCGCCTCTCGACCGGGGACGAGGTCGGGCCGGTCGAGTACTAGTGCGTCAGCTGTGAAACGCTCCTTCGTCGACACGTCGCGTTCGATCTGTTACTCGCTATGCTCGACCCTGAGTAGCGGCTCTCCCGACAGCCGACCAGCCGCCAAGCCGTCAGGATCGTGGCGGAATCCGGAGCTCCTCACCGACTTCATACAGATAGCCCTTCAGCAGCAGCTGCTCGATCCGGTCGCTGGCTTCGATACGCCCGACGCCCTGCTCCGTGAGGTACGCGACCGCCGTCTCTCGCGTGAGCGGGTCGTCATCCGCGTTCGCGTCGACGTACGCCTCAAGGTGGTTGAGGACATCTCGTTCACCCGGCCCGATCGGCGTCTGCGGATTCTTCATTATCCATAGCTAGTGGGTGCCACACAGGAGGCTGTTGGGGTAGCGTCTCGTTCTCTTCTGGCGGTGAACGAGGGTGACTGGATGCAGATCGCTGCCGTGAGATGTCGTGCCCGCACCGCAGGTGTGTCTATCAGCGCCAGGAGGCGTGCGGCGCGCTCGAAGCGCGTGCCAGCGTGAGTTCCTATGACTGGACCCGATATCCTCGACGATACGACAGACGATCACGAGCGGCTTGAAACCGAACTCGTTACACAAGACCGGGATACAGCCCGGGTCGCGACGGCGGACATCGACGAGCGGAGTGCCCGCCGTCTCGTGAATGATCTCATCGAGGACGATATGGTGAGGCCGATCCCTGACCAGCGAGTCCTCGTTCACGACCCCAGTGGCGAGGCCTTCGACTCTATCACCCAACTCGCCGTGTTCCATCGCGGCTGGCAGGCCGCCAGAGACGCGGAGGACGACTGATGCAACAGACGCTCGCTGGGTGTGCCTTCTGCGATGCACGTCCCGGTACAGAGATGGGCGAGGCGCATACCTGGGGGAAAGACGAACGGGTCACCCACCCCATCTGCGTCGACTGTGCCCTCCAGGAGCGGCCTGATCCCGAGGAGCGCGATCATCACGCCTGCGACGGGTGTGGGCTCGTCGTCGACGCCCTCGCGGCGCTCACGCGCTTTCGCGTCGAACTCGGGCATCTTGAGGGGCCGCTCCAGTTCTGTGCGCGGTGCAGCTCTGACGGGCCCGCGACGTACTGGACACGCGAACTCGATGAGCATCTCGTCGAGTGAGACGTGTTGCCGACGCTTGCACCGTTTTCCAACGGAGTACAATTTGAGCACGCCATTTATATCTCTGTAGCACGATGGTATTACCATGAAATACGCGAGTGTCAGCGTCAAGTTTCCAGTCGAGCTTGACACCGAGATCGAGCGGTTCCTCGATGAAACGGGAATCTACACCAACAAGAGCGAGTTCATCAAGGAAGCGTGCCGTGCCCATCTCCGCGAGCTCAATGACGAGTCGGCAATCGCCGCGCTCCGGCTGGAGCAGCTGCTCGCTGAAGCTGAACAGAGCCGCGAGTCTGATAGTGAGATCGACGCCGAGCTTACAGCACTCGGCGAGAAAGTCGATGCGGACGACCTCGAACGAGCCGTCGAAGGAGCACGAGAGGAAACGTCCGAGCAGATGTACGGATCCGACCCGTGAAGATCCTTGATACGAATCTGTGGGTCTTCGGGACGCTGCGAACCAACGAGCAGGCCGCTGAATTGCTTGCTGAAATCGACCGAGGTGAGACGACATCGGCGATCAACGCGTACATGGTTCAAGAAGCACTGGCCGCATTCGACCGCACGCAAAGCCTCTCCTCGGCGGACCGTGATACCGTCAAAACCAGGTTTCTGACGCGACTCACACGAATGACGGGCCTCATCGAGGCACCGTCTAGCCGTGATGTGAGTACGTCACTCCTGCGAGAGCAGCGATCTGCGCCCGCAGTGCAGACGCTCGCCCGCGTCTGTGGAATCCAGACCAAAGACGTCCCAATCCTCGTGTTGGCGTTTGAGCACCGTGACCGTGAGCCGACGATTCTCACGAATGACGAATCGTTCGCTGCGTTCGAGCCAGCAGCGCACTCACTCCCCAAACTCTCCATCGAACACGTTCCCTGACCAGGGCCTACTTGCCACGGCAGCAGCCTCCTCGAGAACCGTGTGGATTGACCACGTTGTCTCACTATATTGAAAGCATCGGCAGCCATCTAGACACCTATGGAGTGCCCTGCGTGTGGCGGCCCCGTCACGGTAGAGGTGGGGGCGGACCAGCCGCTCTCAGCATCAGTAGCGGATGTACTGCTCGCCGCCGACGAAGACGAGCAGATCATCGTCGCCCGAAATTGCTGGGCATGTGGCTGGTCTGAAGAGCGGTCAGTGGTCATCGATTCGATCGAGACAACCGAGAGTGATGCCGACGCTGTCGAGCGAGCCGCACTTCTCGACGACATCATGCGGGAGGCGGCGGCGATCGACAGTCTCGCGACGCTCGAACAAGCCCTCTCCGAGATTCGCCGGCAGCGACGACTGGAGCCATCGACAACTGACACGGACGAGGACATCCCAGAGTGAGTGACGATGTCCGAGTCCGAGCCCCTCTACAACGTTCGTGAACGCACGGGTGATCCAGCCCACGCGTCAGTCGACGACGTCTGCGAACTCGTATTCAAGCGAGCAGAGACACCGCGTGCTGATCACCACAATACCCATTTCGACGAAGCGATGGCAGACGTTGTCGATGAGTATGGAACGGAGACTGTTCGAACCGTTATCCACCGTGTCCTCGTCGAGCACCATCCGTTTCGCACAGCCACAGTAGGTCTCGATATGCGCAACATCGACGGCATCCGGATTGGGACGACGGCCGGCTGGTTCCTGCGAGAGCTGAACGCGGAGCAAACCAGCTGAGACCTCACACCTGAAAGCCCGCACCGTTCATGGGCGGCGCGCCACCCGATAGCTCGGGAGACGCAGTCTCCCGTTGCTCAGCATCCCCCGACCACTACTGGAGACACATTAATGCGTCTTCCACGCGTCCGTTCAACTAGATCCCATGGATACTGATCGTCAGAGTGGCGCCGTCAAGGACAAAGAGCAGCTCGCGACCACGATCGGGCTCTACGTCCTCGGCGAGATCTCGCTCGGCAAAGCCGCCGAGCGCACCGGCGTCACTCGCTGGGAGATAGAGGAAATCCTCCAGGAAGCTGGCGTTGAGCTTCGGCTCGGTCCCCAGTCCATGGACGAATTCGAAGACGAGGTCGACGTGGCGCTCAACCTCGAATAAGCGAACCGTTCGTCGCCGAGGACTGCGTTGTTGAACTTCAGAAGCGACAGACAAACACGACACCCAACGATACGAACCCTAGCGGCGGCTTGGACGTCCTTCACCGACCGATGACCGACTACCCACGTGACCAGATCAGCCAGCGCGGCGGTGACCCCGACGCAATCAGCGACCACTACCGGAATGAAAAACCCGAGTCAATCTCCGTCTCGTGGACGGACTTCGTCGAAACCATCCAGGGCGAAGACGACTCCATCGAGTACATCGCCGCAATCCAGGACACGCTCACGGAGCTCGAACGCCGCAAGCACGAGCGTGACACGGGAATGCCAGTTTCGGCGGTGTGGGAGACGGACGCCCAACAGCGGTTGATTGCTGAATTCGCGTTCGCGATTCCGACCCGTGAGGCGCTCGACTATCTTATCGACCAAGGACCGCTCGTCGAACTCGGCGCGTGGAAGGGGTACTGGGCGTACGAACTCGACAAGCGGGGTGGCGACGTTACCGCCTACGATATCGACCCGGTCCTCGACCCGTGGTTCCCGGTCGAAGCAGGTGATCAAGATGTCCTGCTTCGGTATAGCGATGCGGAAACGCTGTTCCTCTGCTGGCCGCCCGTCGGCTCGATGGCGTACGAGGCCCTTCTCCTCCACGACGGCGACGTCGTCTACATCGGCGAACGCCCCGGAGAGGGGTTCAAGGCATTCGCAGATATACAGTTCTTCGATGTCCTCGACGCCCGCTATGAACACGTCACGCAGATCGACTTGCCGAGTCACCCCGGCGCGAAAGACGACCTCCACCACTACCAGCCTCGCGAATGAGAGCATATTCTTATGTCCCGTAACTATTGGAGCGTCTAAATTCGAGGTCGTTGAAGAGGTCGAGAACGTAGCGGTTCTAAAACTGGTTTCACGGTGCTGCGGTGGCCGTGTCGCCGGCCTCTGGATCGAACGGGAGATTGATGACGAGTTCGTCGAACCAGACGACTGGGCGCTTACGCTGGCCATCTTCCTCGAAGAAGATGATGCCCAGCTGGGCGAGTCGACTGAGTTCTTCGTGGACGTTCTTCACGTCCCGATCAACGACCCGTGCGGCCTCGTTGATGCTGCCCGGTTCTTCCCGACGGATGGCTTCGATGAGATCCAGCACCCGCGGCGTCAACGTCCCTATAAGATCGTCGTAGCTAGTGAACGAGAGCGTCGGCGTCGAATCCACGTTGTCGTCCTGGTCGAGTGCAACGATATCGTTGGAGACGTCGTCGTGGAACTCACTAGATGACTTCACGGTCACGACGAGGGTTGATTCGGTCCGGAGCTGTTCGCGTTCCATGGGGTGAAGCGGCGGTGTGGAATCTGTCATAGTATCACCTTGCGGGAGCCTCACGTGACCTCGAACTCGGATTTCGGGATTTCACTCCAGAACCGCTCCCAGAGTTCGACCATCCCGGGGAACTCGATGGGGTCTGGGTCAGAGTCTGGGGCGACGTGCAGTTCGTGCCCTTTGGTGTCCTCGTGGGAGTTGTCGTACCGACGAATCGTCCCATCGTCAAGCGTGCGGGGCGGGTCCGGCTCCGTCGCACCGTAGTGGAGCTTGTAGGCCCATCCAGACGGGTACGCATTACGGTCCGTCCGCATACAGAACACACGGACGACAGTCCCATCAGGGTACTTCCGCCCCTCGTTCACGCCATCAAGGTCGTCGTCGGTCAGTGAGGCCATCCTCACCTATTGGTATACAGGCCAATAATGTATATCTATTGGTTGGAAGGACAATAGGCGGAGTATCCAACAAGGTGCATCGATTGGACTCACCCGTACAGACGCTGATATTCCTCACGGCCAGATCGTCGTCGAAAGACGCTCGATGCGATCAGCGATTACCTCGACTGTGTCTTTCTCCTCGAAACGACTCACGATATCCTGTAGTTCAATCGTGGTGTACTCGAGTTCTGAGCGAATGTACGAACTGTCGAATCGCGCCCTCATGCTGACACCCCGTAGTCCGCAGCCAGTTCCTGGAACTCCTCCCACTCGGGAAGGCGAGACGACCGCTGCTCACCGCCGGTGTCGAGATATGTGAGCAAGTCCTCGACGAGGTCGTCGACGCCGTACGTAACGGCCTGGGTACGCAGCTCGTCACGGTCGACGTCAACGTGGCTGAGCAAAAGCAGGCAGTATGACTGGGATCGCGCTCCCGAATCGATCACGAGCATGTGACAGCACACTGTCGCCGGAGAGAGGTCGTTCATCGTCTCCGAATAGAGGTAGTATCGTCGGTCGCGAGCCAGAAGTGGCAGGTCGTAGGTCTGGAACTGCTCTGGTCCCGTCGAACGGAAGTCCTCGGCGGTGATCTCGTCGGCAGTCTGTACGAGGAACTCGTCGAGTGACTCCCAGAGGATGGTGTAGGTGTCGGTGTGTTGTTCGACGGTCTGGCGATGGTCGTGGTGGGCGAGTTCCCGGGCCAGTGTACTCAACTGTTCGAATCCCTCATTCAGTACATAGGCGTCGTCGTCGGTTTTATAGACGATTCCTCGATGCTGGAGTGGATCGAGGGCACGATGGACGGTACTCCTGTGGACATCGGCCCGATGTGCGAGGTCCGTTGCGGCCCGCGGTGTCTCGAGATAGTAGAGGACGCGGAGCGTCGCACCCGACAACAGTTCGGGCCACTCGATGTGCGAATACTCCTGGGTGATCGCTGCGAGAATTTCGAGTGCCTTCGCGTCCGAAGGCCGGACCTGCTTTGTCTTTCCGTGTCGACGCGTCTCGACGAGCCCGGTCGCCTCGAGACGATCGACGAGTTCGGACGTGTAGCTGGGACTGCGATCCAGCTGCGTCGCGAATTCGGAGACTGTCTGCTCACCGTGGAGGACGATAAGCGCGCGGATCTCGCCTTCAGTGAGCATTCTGTTGCGTAGTTACGAATCGATATTTAAATAACTTCGATATCTCGCAACGGAATGGCCGTTAGCGACTATGTAATCCAATCACACTGAAGCCAGTTCGAGACCTCCGGAGCCATAGTCCACACCCTTAACCAACGCTCCGGGCCAATCCAGGCGTAGTGTTAGTTAACAGCGTCGCAATCATCGATTTTCGTGATCCGTCCCCGGACTGGCGCTGACCGACCTAAGCTGTTTATCGGCGTCCCCAGAACGCGTCGCGCTCTGGTGGGCGAACGAAAAATCGGCTTCCATCGGGGCTGGCAGGCCGCCAGAGACGCGGAGGACGACTGATGCAACAGCCGCTCGCTGGGTGTGCCTTCTGCGATGTACGCCCCGGATCAGAGATGGGCGAGGCGCATACGTGGGGGGAAGACGAGCGGGTGACGCACCCGATCTGCGTCGACTGTGCGCTCCAGGCGAAAGCGCATCCCGACGAGCGTAATCACCACGCTTGCGACGGCTGTAGGCTCGTCGCCGGCGCGTCGCGCCGGCTTCCAGCGGAACCTCCGGTCCCGCCCAGCTGACGCGCTTCCGCGTCGAACTCGGCCATCTCGAAGGGCCGTTACACCTGTGCGAGCGCTGTAGCCCGGGCGGGCTCGCGACGTACTGGACGCGCGACCTCGAGAAGCACCTCGTCGCGACGCCCGCGGAGTGAACGATAAAGGGCACACTAGCCTTCAGTGATATACCCCACGCATCTAGTAAACAACATCCCAAACAACTATCTTCCAACAGTCCCAACAGTAGCTTATGTCGAGTGGTGCCATCGATATCGACGAGTTCGAAAATGCGGACACCGACGAATTCGAGAAGCGGAACGACACCGAACGTATTGTGCTGTTCCTCAACGAACACGACGACCGTGCGTGGAAGGCGGCAACGATCGCTGAGCGACTCGGGTTAGATACGGACGGTGCCAGTGCGATTCTCTCGCGATTGAAGGAACGTGGTCTCGTGCGGCACAAGCGTCCGTACTGGGCGATTACGGACGACGAGGAACGGCTCCAATCTGCCTACCGGCTCCATCGACACCACGAAACTGCGGACGAACAGTACGGTGAGGAGTCCCTCGAGGACCTCGAGACCGAGGAGATGGAGGACGTGCAGTGACTACCTTCGAAGACCTGGACCGTGGTGATATCATCTGGGCGAGTGATCCACTTTCGGAGAAAGGTCGTCCGATGCTCGTTCTAGGCAGCCCAGAGTTCCCGAACCACGGCATCCAACTCATTACGGTCCTTATCTCCACGAAAACCTATCACGAGGAGGCACTCACGCTTCGAGATGAGGACTACGAGGGCGAGCCACTCGGAGACCGAAGCCATGTCCTCCCATGGTCGCTTGCGACACTCAACAGTCCTGCAGACGTCGACCACTATCTGACATCGCTCGTCGACGACCGCACCGAGGATATAGCGAGCCAGTTAATCGACTACATCTCTTCTTAGACGGCCTTGGCTGCTGCCAATAGCGACACCGAGGTGTCAACGTGCGGCTCCACGCTGTCCGCTGTTTTCCGATGGGCTACCCACGTCTTGGATGTCCGGCAGTCACGATACAGGCGGAGTGACCCAAACACTCTTTACTGTTTCGCTGTAATCTGTAATCAAGAACGCCCGTGTCACGCACTTCACATCGCGCCGACGGCGACATCGTCCAGGACTTCCTCTCGGTCGCGGACCTCCTCGAGGAGCCACAGCTCGCCCAGCTGTACGCCTACCTCGCCCGGGAGGGGGAAGCGACCGTCCAGGACGTGATGGACGACCTCACGCTCGCACAGGGGACCGCCTACAGCTACGTCAATCGGCTCGTCGACGCCGGCGTCGTCGATGTCACCGACGACGAACAGCCCCGTCGGTACGCCGCCCGCGAAATCGACTTGACGGTGACGGCGGCCGCGGGCGACCGCGAGTACACGATCACGCCGGCGCTGATCGACGCCGTCGGCCGCCGCGAGACGGACGCTGACATCGACACCTACATCGACCGGCACGGCGTCGCCGGCCTCGCGACGGCGCTCACCTACGCGGTCGCTCGCGAACGCGGTGAGGTGACCCACCGGCTGATGGCCGAGGACCTCGACATCTCCCCGCTAGCCGCGGAGATGATCCTCCAGGCGCTCCGGCCCGTCGTCCACGAGCACTACGACATCGAAGAGGCGGGGGCGTCGCTCGAGCAAATGGACATCGACGACGGTGACGCGATGACCGTCGACACCGCTGACAGCGACAACCGATAACTCGGCCACCTAAGTGGTCTATGAGGAGACCCGGACCGCGACTGGTGAGAAACGGTTAACGGGCGGTGTGAGAAAGTCGGATGCGTGACTGACGATCTCGCGTATCCCTCTGTCGAACTTATTCTGGATCTCCACGAACAGATCGTGGCGGAAGGCGACACCACGGAACCAGGAGTTAGATCAGAGGACGCGATTGCCTCCGCGTTGCAGTATATCTCGGAGGGGTTCTTCGGGGAGGTACCTGAGACGATCCATGACAAAGCGGTCCACCTGATGCGACTGCTCGTTGCGGAGCATCCGTTCGTCGACGGGAACAAACGAACAGCGCTCCGAACGGTGGTCGTTTTCTATATGCTGAACGGGTACACGTTCGACTACGGTGATGAAATTCGAGCCCTCTTGCACCGCTTCGCAACCGACGAAGCCGCGGTCGACACAGAGACTTCAGTCATCTACTTCCGGGCGTGTGCTCGTCACAACTGATAAAGGGACACACAGAGTATGTTCAACAGAACAATGGCGTCCAGCACCAATTCCTCGACGGCGGTCGACGACGAAGTCCGCCAGCTCTACGAGCGGTATCAGGCCGCCGAGAGTGACGCCGAACGTCGCGAGATCGCCCTTGAGATGGGGAAACTCGACGGACGCCGCCACGCGGAGATCTACGCAGCACTCGAAGACGAGTGAACGGTCCTTCTTTCAGGGTGCCGTCTGCGAAGTCGGTCGACACTAGCGAGTAGCTAATGTTCGATCTCAGGTTGTCACCATCTGGGTTCATTCGCCCTCAAGGTCGCGAGCATCGAGCTCGCCAGCAAGATACTGCTCTCCTTGGCGAGTGATATCGTAGACGCCGTTGCCAAGGTGGATGAGGAGGCCATAGATGACCAGCGTCTTGCAGCGGGCGTTGATGTGTTGCCGGGAGAACCGCACGCGGTCGCTGTCTGCCATTTCCTTCGGCGTGTCGGGTCCGTCGTCAGTAAGATGCTCTAGAATGCGGTCATCGGCGCGAGACATCCAGTCGGCGTCAAAGCTCATAATCGCTTGTGGTTGCGCCGACGCTATCCCAAACGCGCTAAGTCAATTAGTTGAGATCATCGAGACACTGGAAGCGTGTGGACTCGAGGACGACACGTATCAGCTCCACGATTACGTCGACCCTGATGCGCTCGAACAGGTGATCGCCTCCGCCGATGAGACCATCACTGTTCAGTTCACCGTCGAGGGGATTCCGCTCGATGTCTCACCGGAGGGCGTGGACGTCATCGTCGAGGACGAGTCCGACGCTGTCACCGAATAACGACTGGAACAGGGGAGATATCGATTGTTCTCGAAAGCCCTCAGCCGCTCGACATCCCGCGACCGCGCGAGACAAAGTCTCGCTAGCCCTGGTTCGCTCCGCTCACGAGAACGCCGCTTCGCGCCTCGTCCCAGCGGTGCTTGCGGGGTCGAAGGACGTTCACGGCACTTCGCACCGTGAGCTCGGGAGACGCCGTCTCCCGGTGACCGAGTCGGCCTCGCCTGTTCTGCGTCCGCCAGGCCTATCGATGGTCCACCGAGCGACGGTGTCAGCTGGACAGGTGTGTCCGTGACGGCCCGCCCCGCTCGCCGCGACTATCTGACGAGATCTCGGCGAGTCGAAAATTAGCTGAATGCAGGCGCTAAGCCCCCTCCCTCAAGGAGCACCGCAGTCCGCGCCAGCGGACAAGGAGCGCAGTAGGGAGGGGATACAGCGCCGTCATCATCTTTCGCACACTGTTCTATTCCCGGCCCACAGGCCCACGAACCGATACGTTTATGTTAAAACAATGTCTAAACAGTAGTGATGGATAGACACGAAATCGAAGGCCACGAAGTCATTGAGGGCGAGGTGAAAGCCACCGGCAACGGCGCACACGTCCTCGTTCCAAAAGACTGGCGTGGCGCAGACGTGAAAATCGTCCGAACATCAGACCCAACCGAGTAATCAATGCACTACACCTACAGGTTCCGGCTCAAGCCAACCGCCCAACAGCGTGAGTTGTTGGACTATCACCGAGACACCTGTAGGCAACTCTACAACCACGCTCTCAGGGAGTTTAACAAGATCCCCGACTCGACAGGGACACTCAACCAACGAGTGCGGCAGGTCCGCGATCAACTCACCGACCTCAAAAGCTGGTGGGACGAACTGAATGACCTGTACTCAACGGTTGCACAGGCCGCTGTCATGCGGATCGAAGACAGTATCAAGGCACTCTCTGAACTGAAAGAACAGGGCTACAACGTCGGGAGTCTCAACTGGAAAGCGCCCGGAGAGTTCCGCAGTTTCACCTACGTCCAGTCTGGCTTCGAGTTCGACAAGAAGAACGGTCAGACTGTACTCTCGTTGTCGAAACTCGCGGATATTCCCATTGAGTGCCACCAAGACATTCCTGACGATGAAACGGTCAAAGAAGTCACGCTCAAGAAAGAGCCAACTGGTGAGTGGTACGCCTCCTTCGCCGTTGACGACAAAGCGGAACCGCCCAAACCGTCGCTAGAAGATGTTGACAACGACGACATGGTGGGCATCGACGTGGGTATTCTGAAGTATGCTCACGACACTGACGGCACGGCAGTTGGTTCATTCGACCTCTCGGAAGAACGTGACCGGCTCGAACGGGAGCAACGGACCCTCTCGCGCAAAGAGCATAGGTCGAACAACTGGCAGAAGCAACGCCAGCGTGTTGCTGAGTGTCATCAACAAATCAAGCGCAAGCGGCGTGACTTCCTGCACAAGCTCTCGGCATACTACGCTCAGGAGTACGACCTAGTGGCCGTCGAAGACCTCGATGTGAAAGTGATGCTGGAATCGCCACGCAACAGCCGCAACACAGCGTCGGCGGCGTGGAACACCTTTACCGATCTGCTCGAATACAAGTGCAAACGCGAAGGCACGCACTTCGTGGAAGTCGAGCCGGCTGGAACGACCAAAGAGTGTGCGTCCTGTGGCGTCGAAACGGACAAACCGCTGTGGGTGCGTGAACACTCCTGTCCTGCCTGTGGGTTCGAAGCCGACAGAGATGCAAACGCGGCGTGGAATATCCTTTCTCGCGGACTCTCGCAACTAGGAGTGGGTCACTCCGAAGGAATGCCTGTGAAGACTGCGCTCCCTACGGGAACTGCGGTTGTTCCTGCAAAGCGCGTCGTTGAACCAGGAAGCCCCTGCCTCAAGGAGCCGCCGAAGGCGGCGAGTAGGCAGGGGTAGTTCACTAACCAGAATTTATACGATTTGGGGCTACAGAGACCGATATGAGCAATGAATCGCTTGGTAAGCGTCGTGATTTCCGGGCACTGTTTGATGAGCTTGACGGCGTAGCCCTCTGGACAGCATCCGAACCCGGGGAATTCGAGTACATCAGTGCTGGCTTCGAAGAGATCTGGGGCCTCCCACCCGAGGAAATCAAAGGCGACATGAGTAAACTGATCGAGACGATTCATCCCGAGGACCGAGATCGTGTTCGCGCAAACATCGAGGAATCAACCCGCGAACTCCGTGACACGGAGTATGAGGGTCGCGTTGTTCGCCCAGATGGTTCGGTCCGATGGACACTCAATCGGCAAGTTATGCTACGGGATGAGGCGGGCAATGTCTCGGAGATTGTCGGTATTTCCACAGACATCACAGATCAAAAACGTCGCGAGCAAGAGCTGGAACTATTGAATCGGATCATTCGGCACGATATCCGCAACGATATGGCGGTCGTCCTCGGTTGGGCAGAAATGCTCGACGACCACGTCGACGACGAGGGCCGCGAATACCTACAGAAGATCCTCGCCAGCGGGGAACACGTCGTTGAACTGACCGAGGTTGCGCGTGAGTACGTGGAAACGGTCGTCTCGGATGAAGCGCTCACCGTGGAACCCGTGCCACTGCGTTCGGTCCTGGAAACCGAGCTGTCTCTTCGCGAGGAGTCCTTCCCAGAAGCAGAGTTCAGCCTGGAAAATTCGCCGCCCGACGTGGAGGTCGCTGCCAACAGTATGCTCAGTTCAGTCTTCCGGAACCTCCTCAACAACGCTGTCCAACACAACGACGCGGATACCCCTCATATCGAGGTTTCGTTTGAGGTGCGAGACGACGAGGTTGAAGTTCGAATTGCCGACAATGGCCTCGGAATTCCTGATGATCACAAAGAGACGATTTTCGGCAAAGGGGAGCGGGGACTCGGAAGCCCCGGCACGGGAATCGGTCTCTATCTTGTTGACACGCTTGTCACCGAATACGGTGGCGAGATCTGGGTAGAAGACAATAAGCCGACAGGCGCTATATTCGTTGTCCAGCTCCCACTCGCAGCGTAACTGCATCTGCCAGCAAATCCAGTCCGATGGATTGTCCTTGGGGACTGTTAGCTGAGGGATAGCGGCACTTCGTTTCAAGGACACCGCCGGAATAGGGTGTCGGGGTCCGGTCCCGGTACCCGTTGTTGCGTCCGAAGTTACCGAAGGTACACAGAATATCATTAACGGCTCGCCCCGCTCGCCGCTGCCGCCCTCCGCGTCGCTCGCGACCGACCATTCCGGGCGTGCGGGCGCTCTCCGCACTGCCCGCGCCCGTTCCGGGCTAAAATGGATGTGCCCTCGACGCCAGCGGGTATCCCCGTCGGTTGCGCCCCTCGCGGGCTTTCGCGTTCCAGGGCTTGGTGCCGCCTGCGCTGTCGCGCGCCACTCTGCGGCGCGCGTGCTCGGCGACAGTCGCCCTGGACACGGACCCGCACATCGGGCCGGACACGAGCGGGCATATCGGTATCGGCACACCTCTGCACTGACTACGTCGCCGGTGGTTCTTTTGCGCCTGCAATGGGTGCAGGCGCGAAGCGATCGTACCTGCATGGTAATACAGGTGATTTCTGATGGAACAACGCCACCAGCGACAGGTGTATCGTCAATCAGCGGGGGACTGGCCGGATGTCCGTTGATCTTAACGAGATCGAGGAGACTGAAGTCGAACTGGAAGACTGGCTGGTCGGCCAAGCCGAATCCGGCGTTCCCGAAGTCGTCCTCATCGGGCTCCTTCGTGACTACGCTGACGACATCGAGCATCTCGGCTATGTCCCGCGGATGTGGGGCCACAGCGACCGATGATGTGACCCCAACTCGACTTGCTGGTGTTGGTTTTTCGCGCCCCGAACGGGCGAGGCGCGACGTGATCGTGCCTTCACCAGAGAGGAATTGAAAATGAGACGACGTTGCCAGACCAAATCCGACAGTAGTTTTTCGAGAATCGTGCAGTCAACTGGAATCGGCGAAGGCGTGCCCTGGATGCAATATCGTTCAGAGTCATGAAACGAACGAATACGTTCGATATCGCTCCCGACTCTGAAACAACAGAAGAGATCCTTACGCGAGTGCTGGACGCGTCGGCAAGCCTCTGGAATAAACTTACCTACGACCGCCGCCAGCAGTTCTTCGACGGCGAAAGTGTCTGGGAGTGCGATGGCTACTACGACGAGTACGTCGACGTGCTAAGCGGAGCGACGACCCAACAGATCGCTCGTGTGAACGATACTGCGTGGCGCTCCTTCTTCGAGCTTCTCGACGATCCTGAGTACGATCCGAGTCCCCCTGGCTACTGGGGGAATCAAGACGATGGCCGGGAGCTCCGAACCTACATTCGAAACGATTCGTACACCATTCAGTGGAATAGGCGGTCCCGACTGGAAATCCGCATCGGCATGGGTCTCAAAGACGAGTACGGGTACGGAATGTACGAACGTCTCCGGTTGCCGGTTCGGGGCAATCCGAAGTGGCGTGGAGACAGTGGTCGACTCGAAATCTCGTACGACTCGGTCGAAGAAACGTACCGTGTGCATCAATCCGTAACCATCGACGATGTCGAGGAGAGCAGATCAGATGGCTCCGAGGCCGCTGCACTCGATCTCGGTGCGAACGTACTCGTTGCCTGTACGACAACAGCCGGTGAGCAGTATCTCTACAGTGGCCACCACCCATTCGGGCAGTTTCGAGAGACGACTAACGCTATCGCCAGCGCTCAAGCGAAACTCCCTGATGGACAACACACGAGTCAACGAATCAAACGGCTCTATCGCAAACGCTCGCGGCGACGTGACCACGCAGTGAACGCACTCCTTCGGGACTTAGTCGAGCGTTTAGAGGCGGCTGGTGTCTCAACGCTCTACCACGGCGATCTCACCGGCGTTCTCGGTGAGTACTGGTCGGTGGAGGCGAACCTCAAGGCACGGTCGTTCTGGGCTCACCGACAGTGTATCGCTCGACTCGAATCCGTCTGTGAAGAGTACGGCATCGACGTGGAAGCACTCTCGGAGGCGTGGACGTCCCAAACGTGTCCAGACTGCGGTGAGCGAGAACGAACGCGTCGCCATCGAGAGACGCTTACTTGCCCGTGTGGTTTCGACGGCCATGCGGATCTCGTTGCGTCAAGAACATTGCTCGAACGGGCGACGGACAAACCAGTCAGGCCGACGGCACGGCCCGTGCGGTTCCAGTGGGACGATCACCAGTGGTATCCTGTCGAGGGAGCCACAGTGACGCCCAACGAATAGCGCACAGACCCGCGAGGTGCCGCCGTAGCGTCCTCAACGCTAGCGAGCGGACGCTCCTATCTGTGGAGTGGATGTCGACCCGCTGGTCGCTTGCTTTTCGCATACCGACTCATTCAGAAACTACGAGGGTCATGCCTTCATTCGTAAGCTACCAATCTATACCCTCTAATTCATCCTTTATGCACTCCTGCAGGCTACTCTCCGCGGGAGGGTTGAAATTCGAATAGTGGTTCAACCAGATGATCGGATATCGATCCAATACGTACGTCTCACCAGATGGGATATCATCAGCTGACTCGTCTTCTATCACCGATAAGATATCTACTACCGCTCTCAGGGAAGCTTCGCCAAAAACAATGATTAACGCTGGATCAACTGTATCGATTTCCTCCTGTAGGTATGGTTTCCAAGCCGAGATCGATCTTCCATTGAGGTCAAAAGGATCAAATCCATCACCGATTACTTCCTCAGATTCATCGAATCTCCCGTCTTTTTGAAGAGTGGTATAATATATCTCTTCTGCATCACATTCTGCAGTTTCCGCTATTCCACATAAAACGTCCCAAACGCCATCCAAATTACCATCCCTCACGAGAGAGGTATTGAAGTCTCTGAGATCCTCCAAAGACCACTCAGTAATGTTCAGTACCTCACAAAGCGTCTACGGCTAACTGCTTCTGACGGGTGGGTTCACTGCTGAAACGGGGGTTGGACCGGCGGTTGATGTCCATTCACAGTGAGCGATGTCACGAAGCTGTCGAAGTCGGCG
>NZ_JANHDL010000012.1 GCF_024494655.1 Halorubrum laminariae
CGAATCCCAATAGCAATGGCCTCCGGCAGGATCAACCGGAATGTATACCTCAGTGCCTGGTTCCCGGCACTGAGGGGGTGTTGGCGGGTGTTGACGCGATGTCAACACACCATTGCATGGTCTAGTATGGTGTCCAGTCCCATCCAGCGACCTGGATGACACCGAACGACCATGGCTCACATCAGATTTCCGCTTACGCCGGAGCGCAGGGGGCGAAATCCTCATCTTCGCGGACCTGGTTGTACCCTTCGAGGGGATATAAACCCGTCGAAGCGTTTCAGGTCCAGCGAAACCGGGCCGAGTTGAACGGCCCGAGTTCGCGGATGCGTTCTTCGCATTAGTCACGATGGCCGGGGTATATTTAACCCCGTCGAACTATCGACGCCACGTCATGCGGTTTCATGCCGAGGGAATCCACGGAGAACGGCACGCGGATGAGTCAGAAAGCGGCGTCTGAACTGCCGGTGTTGCCACTAAATCTCGGATACTTTCGTGTGGTTCGGTGAAAAATCGTGCGAGAGAACTACGCTTCGTCGATGTACTCGATCCCCTGTTTCGAGACGTTGGCCTTGGTGATGTCGTTGAGGTCATTGAGCCAGAAGTCGTCGTCTGCGTCGTCGACTTCTGGAGCACTGTCCTTCCACGCCCACCCCTCATACTCGTGGACCTTTTTCGTCCCCTTTTCGCGGAGTCGAAGCGTGATCCGTTCGGCCTCGTCTTCTGACGGGGCAGGGTCGAGGGTTCGCGCCGCTTTGAGCGCGGCCTGCCGAGGCATGTTTCCGGAGAATTCGCTCGATTCTGATCCGTCTTCGTCTCGAAGGGCAAAGTTTCGCTTACCGTCTTCACGTACCATGGTTTATCCTCCATGGGAACCCAGCACACAATCCATAATAAATATATCGGGGAAGTGAAAGCTGATGTGCAAAAGATTTAAATAATAACTCGGCTTGGGCTAGCGATTATCTCGATGTGTAGCCGAAGATTGAGCAGAACGACAGTATTTGACACCCTCCTCGCGCTGCAACGCGAGGCTTTCTCCTTGTACTTCCGTAAACAACACTTATGTAGCTGGTATGGCGAAGTGCGACCAGTACAACCGCGATGGTCCGCAAAAAGAAGCTCAGCCCGAGTGGCGCGAAGGACGACGACGGGAAGTACCACAACGTCCACGTGAACCTCCACGAAGACGAGCTCGCTGTCGCCGGAATGGAGATCGGTGACGAAGTGTTCGTCCGAGTCCGGGACGGGAAAATAATCATTCAGCAAGCGGATTCGAGCCCCGAAGATCTCGAACACGACTTCTGAGTAGCGACCGGATCTCGCGGTACAGGGACTTCTCACCGAGGACGAAGTGTTATGTCGGTGTGCGCGCTGGACGCAAGGACCGGGGTCGACGCTGCAGTGCGCGTCGGTCGGCGGATTGATACCCGCTCGTACTGAGTGGGAGACGATGGACGCGTACGATCTGTTGAAGCCGGCGCTGTTCAGGCTTCCGCCGGAGACCGCACACGGGTTGACACACAGGCTCTTGGAATTCACACAGGGGACACCGGTCACGACGGCGCTCCGGTCCCGATATACGGTCGAAAGCTCTCGCTTAGGCGTGAGCGCGTTCGGACTCGAATTTTCGAATCCGGTGGGGGTCGCCGCTGGATTCGACAAGAACGCGGAGATACCCCGGGCGCTCGCGTCGCTCGGCTTCGGGCACGTCGAAATCGGCGGGATTACAGCCGACCAGCAGCCAGGAAACCCGCGACCACGGCTGTTCCGGCTTGCCGAGGATGAGGCGCTGATAAACCGCATGGGGTTCAACAACGAGGGAGCAGACATCGTCGGGAAGCGACTCGACCGGGACCCACTGCCGGACGTACCGGTCGGGGTGAACATCGGGAAGTCGAAGTCGACTCCACTCTCTGACGCCGCCGACGATTACCGGTACACCTACGAGCGCGTGGCTGACGCGGGCGACTACTTCGTCGTCAACGTCTCCAGTCCGAACACGCCCGGTCTCCGCGACCTCCAGAACCGCGAGGCGTTGGAGGAGATACTTGGATCCCTCGCCGACTCCGGGGCCGACCCGCTTCTCGTGAAGCTCTCTCCGGATCTCCCGGACCCGGCCGTCGAGGAGGCACTCACCGTCGTCGACGAGTGTGATCTGGACGGCGTCATCGCGACGAACACGACCACGTCGCGCCCCGATTCGCTGCGGAGTCCACACGGAGCAGAGCGAGGCGGCTTGTCGGGGAAGCCTATCAGGGACCGTGCCACCGAACGCGTACGGTTCGTCGCCGAACGGACTGATGTACCGGTGATCGGCGTGGGGGGAGTCACGGACGCCGAGAGCGCCTACGAGAAGATACGCGCGGGCGCGTCGATCGTACAGTTGTACACCGGGCTCGTGTACGAAGGGCCGACGATTGCGCGTGACATCAACGAAGGCGTACTCGAACGGCTCAAACGAGACGGATTCGAGACGGTCGAGCAGGCGATCGGGGCGGACCTGTAGTACAGAAGAGAGCGCGAACTCGGAACGAACGCGAGCCTGTTACGCCTCGTCGTTGACGATGACGACGACATCATCGGCTTCGAGCAGCTCTCCGTCGCCTCGGTACTGCCGGGATTTCTCGACAGAGAACTCGTCTGCGAGGAGAGTGAGGCCCGCGACGTGGAGTTCGTCGCCGTCGATCTCATAGTCATCCCGCGCCAGCGCAGCCTCGATGTCGCCGACTTGATCGCCGTACTTCGGGCCGACAGTGGCGTAATCGAGGTCGATTCCCGTGATCACCGTTTCGACGGGTGCGTCGGCTTCGGGGTGGACCGTGAGGTCGGCGACGTGCATGACGCCCGTGATATCGGCCTCGAAGCCGCGGACGTCCGCGTACACCTCGACCGAGTCGAGTTCGGCGTTCAGCGCGAGTTGGTTTTCGCTTTTGTACTTCCGGATGGCACCGACGACGGCGGTCGCTGCCGTGCCGGCGGTCCGGTCGGCGTCGATCCCGAGCGGCTCGGGCCAGTCGGTGAGGTGGATCGAGTCGCTGGCGGCGGCGTCGACGGCGTCGGACGCGTCGACCGCCCCGACGTACATGTCGTGCCACAGTTCCTCGGTGACGTGCGCCAGCAGGGGCGCGAACAGCTTCAAGAAGCGGCGGTGAGCGGTTCGGAGCGTGTACGCTGCGGCGGCGTCGTCACGTTGCTTGGCGATCTCGAGGTAATCGTCACAGAACGTGTTCCAGAAGAAGCTCCGGAGGCCGTCCCGCGCCTTCGAGAACTCGCGGTTTTCGAGCAGGTCGGTAAGCCGATCGATCTCCGCGTCGAGTTCAGCGAGGAGCCACCGATCGAGTTCGTGGAGGTTCACGTCGGCCGGTTCGTCCGGGAACGGCTCCGG
Organism: Halorubrum laminariae; assembly: GCF_024494655.1. GTDB lineage: Archaea > Halobacteriota > Halobacteria > Halobacteriales > Haloferacaceae > Halorubrum > Halorubrum laminariae. Next base: position 3,386 of record NZ_JANHDL010000012.1, read on the forward strand.
AGCCAGCGACTCGACGAGCTTGGACGCGTTCCACAGCTTTCGGATCAGCTTCTCGCCCGCGCGGAGGTCCTTCTCTTTGAACGGGAAGTCGTCGCCGACGGCGGTGCCGGCGGCCCAGTAGCGCGTGGCGTCGACGGGGAACTCTTCGAGCACCGTCTCGGGCTCGACGACGTTGCCGACGGACTTGGACATCTTCTCGCGGTTCTCGTCGAGGACGTGCCCGTTGATCATCGTCTCGCGGAACGGAACCTCGCCCGTGTGTTCGTAGCACTTGACGAGGGTGTGGAACAGCCAGAAGCTGATGATGTCGTGGCCCTGCGGTCGGAGGTCGAACCGGTACAGCTCCGGGTGTTCCATCGTGAACTCCCCAGCCTCGTCGTCCCAGTCCCAGCCGGCGTTGATGAGCGGGGTGAGACTGGATGTGGCCCATGTGTCGAGCACGTCGTCTTCCGGTTCGAACGCCTCGTGGCCACAGGTCGGGCAGGCGTCCACGGGCGGATCGTCAGAGAGGGGATCGACGGGCAGGTCGGCCTTCTCGGCGATGATCTCTTCGCCACAGCCCTCGCAGTACCACACCGGGAACGGAATGCCCGACGAGCGCTGTCGCGAGATGAGCCAGTCCCACTGGAGCCCGTCGACCCAGTGTTCGTATCGGGTGAACATCTTCTCGGGAGACCACTCCATCTCCCGGCCGATGTCGAGGTACTCGTCCGTCTTGTCGAGCATCTCGACGTACCACTGCTCCGTGACGAGGAACTCGACTCCCGTCCCGCAGCGCTCGTGGACGTTGACGGTATGAGTGATGGGGCGGCGCTCCTCGAGCGCGCCCGCGTCGTCGAGGTCGTCGACGATGGCCTCGCGAGCCTCGTCGGAGTGGAGGCCCTCGTACTCCTCGGCGACATCGGTCATGTGTCCGGACTCGTCGATGGCGACCCGGAGGTCGAGGTCGTGGACTTGGTACCACTCGATGTCGTTCTGGTCGCCAAACGTACAGCACATCACGATGCCGGAGCCGGTCTCCATGTCGACGCGCTCGTCGGCGATGATGGGAACTTCGTGGCCGAACAGCGGGATTTCGGCGAACTCTCCGACGAGGTACTGGTTCTCGTCGTCGTCCGGGTGGACGAACACGGCGACACACGCGGGGAGGAGTTCCGGACGGGTCGTCGAGATTGTGAAGGTTTCAGCCTCGGTGGCGGTGTCACCGGCCTCGTCGTCCCGCGCGACGGGGAACGTGATATCGTGGAAGTGGCTGTCCTGCTCGTCGTCTTCGGTCTCGACCTGCGAGATTGCTGTCTCGCACTCGGGACACCAGATCGCGGGGGCTTTCTCGCGGTACTCGCGTCCCTGCTCGTACAGGTCGACGAACGACAGCTGGGAGACGCGCTGGACGCGTGGCTCGATCGTCTGGTACGTGTGGTCCCAGTCGACGGAGACGCCAAGCGACTGGACATTATTCGTGAACTGCTCCTCGTAGTCGGCACAGACCTCCCGGCACTTCGCTTGGAACTCGCGTCGCTCGAAGTCCTGGTGTCTGATGTCGAGTTCGTCCTCAGTCAGGCGTTCGGACGCGATCCCGTTGTCGTCGTAGCCGAACGGGAAGAACGTGGCACCCCCGTTCATGCGCTCGAAGCGCGCGACGAAGTCCTGGAGCGTGAATCCGTAGAGGTGACCCATGTGGAGGCTCCCCGACACCGTCGGCGGCGGGGTGTCGATGGAGAAGACGGTGTTCGGATCGACCGGGTCGTCGGGGTACGCGTACGTCTCCTCGTCGACCCATCGCCGCTGCCAACGCGGCTCGACGGCGTCGGGGTCGTACTCACCACTGGGCATTTCACACGCACGTTCCGGTGGTTCCCTCTTAACGGCCTCGGTTGTGTAGAAGACGATCCGAGATCTCAGGGTGCGACGCCGACGGTCAAAAGCGTCCCCCACGTTCGATATCGATCGATCATCTCCTCGCGGGAGTCCCAGTCGTCGGTCGGAAACGCTGACTCGGGCGGGATATCGATTTCGCGATCCGGGACGGCGTCCTGTTCGGCGACGTACAGCCCGGCCTCTCTGAATGCCTCGCGGTACGCCGCGCGCGACCAGAGCGTCATCTCGACGGAGATGTTCTCCTGCCACGCGTGCGTGGTCTCGCTCTCCTCGAAGAAGTTCACCGCGCAGTAGAACGTTCCGCCGGGTTTGAGCACGCGCCGGATCTCTTCGAGCGTATGGACCGGATCGCTGGCGTAGTAAAACGCCTCCATCGAGAAGACGTGATCCAGCGAGTCGTCGGCGAAGGGGAGGTCGTCGAAATCGCCGACGAGGAACCCAATCGCGTCGTCGTCGGTGTACCCGCGGGCGTTTCGCGTCATCTCGGGCGCGCCGTCGAGGCCGTATCCGCGACCTACCCCGCGCTCGCGAAGCGCGCGGAGCGCGTAGCCGGAGCCGGTGCCGAGATCCAACACGGCGTCACCGGACTCGACCGGCATCCGCGCGAGGACGTGTTTCGCGGTGTGCCAGTGTCTATCTTCCATGCCGCGGTCGCGTCCCGACGCCGCCCAGTCGTCGAACTCCTCTCGGACACTCATGCGTGCACGCACGCGCGGACAACTGAAAACCGGTTCGGAGGCGGACGAGGGTGGAAACGGGTGATCGGATCGGGAAGCCGCAACGGCGAGAACGGGGGCCGTCTCGCGGACTGCCCGTTGGAGCGTCGGCATTTTAACCATGGCCGTTCCTTCGTAGGGTATGAAGCGACCGCGAGCGCTCCGGCGACCGCAGTTCCGGGTGGCCGACATGGCCCAGCAGGCGGTCGGCGGCTTTCTCCTTGCGGGCCCGTTCGTGGTCACCGAGGAAGTATGGGTGCTCGCGGCCGGGATGAACTGGATCCAAGGGGCCGCGACGGCCGGCCTCGTCGGGTTGATCGGATACGCCGCGCTGTACCGTGCCGACACCGGCCGCGACGTCGACGACGAGCCGGACCTCATCGGGATCCCGACTCGGTTCGTCTCGTTGATGTCCGTCGCGTTCGGCTCCGTGCTCCTGCTCGCGATGCTTTTCGACGCGCCGGAGACCTTCCTCGTCGAAGCGGGGATCGGCGACGGCGCGGTGTGGGCGACGATGGCGAAGGCCGTCTCGGTCGGAGCCATCTTCAGCGTCGTCGGGGCCGCAACCGCCGACAGCGTGTTCTGACGGGACACGCCGTCGGCCGGGTCACGGACGATCCGAACGGGTCAGACTACCAGCGTGACGATACCGAAGAGGATCAACACGCCAGCGATGTCACAGACGTTGGTGACGACGGGAATGGTCGTATCGTCGGGATTGAGCCCGACGCGATAGGACACCTCCACTGCCGCGACGCTCGTGATCACGACGAGCCCCGCGAGGAGCATTCCCGACGACAGCGAGACGAGGAGAACCTGCCCGAGACCGAGTGCACCGCCGAGCGCGAGGCCGATCGCCCACGCAGCGACGCCGACGACCCCGAAGACGGTCGCCGCGAGCGCGAAGACCGCGCCGGCGTTCGCACGCAGCTCCGGGTTGGTGACGCTCAGCTCGTAGGTTCCGAGGTGTAGCTGGGTAGTGAGGCGCGAGCAGGTGATCGACGCGAGGTTCCCCGCCGTGCCGATCTGCACCGGAACAAGCACGAGGAGAGCGGGGTAGCGTACCAGCGTAGCCTCGTACGTCTGGAGGACGGTCCCGGAGACGAGCTGAAGCACGGAGAGGATCGCCAAGAGCGGGATCATCGTGCGGACGATCCGTCGGATCGACCACTCGTCGGGGATCGAGCGGTCCGCGCTCGGCGAGACGTCACTGGGCGAGGCGTCGCCGCCGGGAGCGCGTGAGACGTCATCGACGGCGTTCGGCGAGGCGTCTTCGCTCGCACTCATATCACGGCCCCCACGAGGGCGACGCCGACGAGCAGGAACAAGACGCCGAAGACGTCACCGAGGGTTGTCACGACGGGGCCGATCACGTTGTCGGGGTCAAGTCCGCGGCGGTATCCGACGAAGATGACGGTGATGAGGACCGATATCATGAGCACCGCCGAGAGGAGCCCAGCGACGACCATGATCCCGACGAGTTCGAGGAGGCTCCCGTCGGAACCGAGGAGGCCGAGCCAGAGGTACGTGACGACCGCGATGAACACGGAGACGGTCATCCCGTTGATAAAGGAGGCGACGATCGCGTTCGTGAGTCGCCTGTCGAGCTGAAACCGAGGCTCGATGAGTCCCTGGTGGAGGCCGGTCGAGAGGCGCGCCCCGAGCGAGCCGTACACGCCGCCGCGGGTCGCGAGAAAGGCGGGCAACAGCAAGAGGAGTCCGGGCACGTCCGCGATGAACGACCGCATCGTCTCGGTTCCGAGTATCGTCCCCGCGAACAGCCCGGCGACGAGGCTGACGAGGACCACGGGAAGCGCCTGCCGGTAGACGTCGCGAGCGGTCGCGTGGCCGGGCATCGAGTGTACCCTCGTGGGGAACGCTGAAAAAACCGACCGAGTGTGTGCGGGCAGTCGGCGGGACGGACCGCACCCGACGGCTCGCACCGCCGTCCGTCGCGTCCCGCACGGTTAAGTCGATCCGTCGACTTCAGTGGGTATGGACTACTCGCTCGCCATCGAGAACGGGCCGGAAACGATTCCCGGTGGCACGGGACTCCTGCTCATCCACCCGAGTATCGGCGAGACGGACCGGATCGACACGGACTTCCTGAAGACGGACACGGACGCGTTCCTCGTCGTCTCCACGCGGACGACCGCCCGCGAAGTCGAACAGAAACTGGAGTACTACGACGTCGACGAGACGAAAGCGACCATTCTCGACACGCTCTCCGTCGAGCGAGGATACTCCCGTCGGTCCTCAGAAGACGTGTACTACGTCTCAGCGCCCGACGACCTCGACGGAGTCGTCGATCGGGTCGAGCGATTCCTGACCGAAAACGAGGGGAAGCGGCGCGTCTCCGTCGACTCGGTCACGGAGATGGCGTACTACGCCGACGACGAGGCGGTGTACGAGGCCGCGAGCGACATCCTCGACCTCCTCGACGAACACGACGCGGTCGGGATATTCCATCTCTCAGAGGAGGTCCACGAGGTCGCGACGCTCGATCGGTTCCGAGATCTGTTTGAGGGGATCATCGAACTGGACGGAGACGGGGGCGTTTCCGTCGATATCTGAGCGCGCGTTCGAGAGCGCTGCCGGGATCGATCGGGAGGACAGACCGAGAGACCGGATCAGAAAATCAGTCAACGGTCAGTCGTCGGTCTCGCCGATCATCGAATTGAACGTCTTCTCCGCCCACATTACCGCATACGACGCGCCGCGATCCCTGTAGGCTGCGGTATCGAGCGCGGCGAACGGCGCGGGCAGATCCAGCCCGTGTCGGACCGCCGAGCACGCGTACTCGGTCGCGCTCGCGAAGTCCGTTTCGCCGCGAGCGACCTCGGCGGGGAGGTTCCCGAGACGCCCCTCGAGGCGGTCGCCGGCGTCGACCCACGCGTCGAACAGTCGAGGGCGGGGAACCGGGTGAGAGTTCGTTGGATCCGGCGCGTCGGTCGCCGTGTCCGCCCACGAGGCGAACACCTCTCGCGTGTGCAGTCCGACCCACGCGTCGAACAGCGCGGTCGCGATCTGAAAGACGTCAGCCGGGCTCTGTCCGGTCGTCGATTCTCCCGTCTCCGGGTCGGGGCGGCGAATCGCGGCGTCGAGATCGCGGTACCGCTCGCCGAAGAACGGGAGGAAACTCTCCGAGAGGTGTGTGGACCCCTCCGTGTGAGTGGGCGGTGTCGCGTCCGGGAGCGCCCCCGGCGCGGGCTCGACCCCGATCTGGACCAGCCGGTCGGCGATCAGGAACGCGAGGAAATCGTCCGGCGTCTCCGCTGCTCGGGCTTTGACCAGCACCGCCTGCGGATCCGTCTGAGTAGTTCGGACGACAGTTCCACCGCCGGGAAGCCCGACGGTGAAGGTGGGTCCCGCATACGTCCGGAGCAGCTCCGGGACCTCGGCCGGAAGCCACTCCGACGGAAACGAGGCGGGATCAAGGCCGTCGACGAACAGACCAATATCCTCTGCCGCGGCTGGCGGGAGCGTCTCGAAATCGGCGTCGACGTCAAGGACCGGCGAGCCGGGTGCGTGCTGGTCCCGGACCGCGTCGAGATCGTCGTCGAGCGGGCGGGAGGAGAACATCAGCCGAAGACGTACGAGAGGATGATGAGAACCGACACGACGGCCGAGACGCCGATCGTACCGAGCACGATCTGAGTTGCTTTGTTCATGCCTCTCGTCGGATATCCCATCGCTTAAATCCACTCACTCGGCGCGAGTCGGGAGTGTGGGATGGGACATCCGGGCGATGAGAGTGACGTACAGTTTGACGTACGGTTGTGCGGTCAGGCGACCATGCAGCAATCCACCATGCGGCCAGACAGCAACTCGACCGCTCGGACGCAGGATCGGTTTTATACTGACGCTCGGAGTGATCACGGTATGCGGATTCGCGACGCACTGGAGTCCGACAGCGACGCCATCGCCGCGGCGACCGATCGACCGCGGAGCGTCGTGATCGACACCATCCACGACCGATCGGTTCGGGTAGCGGTTACGGACGGGGAAGAGGGGCAGTCGAACGAGGATTCCGAATCGAACGAGGATTCCGAGTCGAACGAGTTCGACCGAAATTCCGACGAAGAGGAAGTGATCGGATTCATCGCGTTCGACGCGCGCGCGGACACGGTCCACGTGAGTGACTTCGCCGGGGACGATGCCGTAGTCTCCCGGTTGCTCGATGCGCCTCGCCGATTCGCGAACCGGGAGGGAATGGATCTCGAGGTCGTCGTCCGGGTCGACGACGACCGTTCGATGGTATCCGAGATGGGCTTCGAAGCCGTGGGGTCAGGGCCGCGGTTCGGCGGTCGAGAGACCGTCCGATACCGGATCGAGGCGGACGAACTCGACGTGAAGTAATCGTGTCAGTCGAATCGCTGCTGGACGATTTCGAGCGCGTCTTCCCGGTCGTCCCAGTCAACGAACACGGCGACGGACGTGGCGCTCGTGATGAGGTCGATGATGTTGATGTTGGCCTCCGCGATCGGTGCGATGATGTCCTGAATGACGCCGGGGCGGTTAGGTAGTTCTCCGCCGGTCACGCGGATGACCGCTATCGGATCGGCGACGGTTACGGACGAGAGGGTCTCGTCGGTGACGACCGCCTCGTGGAGCAGCGCCTCGGCGGTCTCGGCCATGTCGACGTCGACGTAGAATGTGACCGAGTCCATGCCGGAGGCGACCGCGTCGATGTTGATATCCTCTTCGCGGAGCGCGCTCGCGAGCTGTGAGAGGATTCCGGATCGGTTTCGGATCGCTCGCCCGGCGATCGTGAGACACGCGAGCGGCTCCTCGCGCATGTCGATCAGGCTCTCGAACTGGCCCTCGATGCGTGTGCCGCCACGGAGCAGGTCACCGTGTTGGTAGTGGACGACCCGAACGTCCAGGTCCTCGTCCTTGTACGAGAGCGCCGACGGTGCGACCACCTCCGCGCCACGGAACGAGAGATTCCGAAGTTCGTCGACCGTGATCTGGCCGACGTTTCGCGCCCCCTCAACGACGCGCGGGTCGCCGGTCATCACGCCCTCGACATCGGTGACGATCACGACTTCGTCCGCGTCCATGTAGTTGCCGAGCATGACGGCGGTCGTGTCGGAGCCGCCGCGACCGAGCGTGGTGACGTTGCCGTCGTGGTCCTCGGCGAGGAACCCGGTGATGATCGGGACGACACCGTCCATCCGCGAAGCGATCTCCTTCGCGCGCTTTTTGGTCTCCTCGATGTCGACCTCGCCGACCTCGTTCGTGATGACGGGCCAGTCCGGATGGCCGGGCTCCAAGAACACCGCGTCGATGCCGCGGACTGAGAGCGCCGCCTTCAGCATCCGGACGCTCGTCCGCTCGCCCATCGAAACGATCTCCGCTCGGTCGGCGTCGTCCGTCTCGAAGGTGATGTCGTCGAGGAGGTCGTCGGTCGTTGACCCCATGGCGCTCGCGACGACAGCGATCTCGTGACCGGTCTCAACCGCGTTCGCGACCGAATCAGCGGCGCGCTCGATCCGGTCACCGCTCCCGAGGCTTGTCCCTCCGAACTTGGCGACTACGCGCATGCGGACACCCCGCGGAACTCGTTCTGCTCGTGATGGGACTCGTTCTGCTCGTGAACGTCGTGAACTGTCCTTGATTCCACGAGAAACGCACGGGGGGTGAAGCATCGTCGAACCGACGGGGAACTCGACCGGAAGCCGCCGTCCGCAACGTGATCGGTAAACATGCGCACCAATATCAGGGGGAGCCGCATAACTGTGTCTTCTTCGACATTGGAAGGAAAAATGACAAATACGCAAAATATAGACGAGATGATTGGAGAGAAATAATACATACGATCTTTTTTGAGAGATCAAGTCGAACGAATATCAGTTACAGCGATAAGAGGTACCGGAACAGCAAGATGAACTACTCGTTGTCGATACCCCACGCGTCGGGCATCTCGATGACGTACCGCCCGTCCTCTTGGAGCGAGATGATGTACTCCTGTCGGTCGTACAGCTCCATCAGATTGAGCTCGTACTGTCCCGGACTCACGATCCGAATGCTCTCGAACTGCTCGTTGAGTTCCGCCCGGAGGTTGTCGATATCCGGCCTCGATTCCTCGGGTAGGCCGGAGTCGTTCGAATTCGCGGCCTCGGAATCCGGAGAGTCAGAGGTATCGCGGCTCGCTCGGTCGAGTTCATCGGGGGAGACGACATCAGAGCGAGCGCTCGCCTGAGCGGTGTCCTCTTCGGTGCGTTCGCGGATCTGCTCAGAGTCGTCCGTAGACGCATCGTCAGGTGGTGAAGGCGTGGAGTTCGAGGCTGACGCAGACGGAGGCGCTGTAGACGACGTATCGGAAGCGGACGACGTGTCAGAGGCGGACGACGTGTCGGAAGCGGTCGGCTGAGTCGTCCCAGCGGTCGACTGATTGGGTCCAGTCGGTTGGTTTCGATCAGAGGTGGTGTCCTCCGGATTCGACGTGCTCTCCGGTTTGAACTGGAACTTGTTTCCACCGCAGTCCGGGCAGCCGGAAAGCATCTCTTTGGAGCCATCGGGGAACGTCCGGCCGCAGGTGGTGCATTGGTGTGGCATTTATTTGGTGGATTGTGGGGTCGCTGGGATCTGTGTTGGCGGCGGCGTCTAGCCGAGTGAATTTCGTCGTGTGCGTTCGTTATTTGCGAGAGACGAGGGTACTGATGAGGTTCTCGTCTTTATGTAGTGTCTCGATGCGGTTGGCCGGACCGATGACGGTGAGTTTCTGTGCCGACTCGCGTCCCATCAGCTTATCGAGGAAGCTCTGGTCGTTTGCCTCAGCTTTGGGGTAGGTTTCGATCTCGATCCCGGTGAAGTCGTCGGGACTGATCTCGGTCATCGTCACCTCGATCAGCTTCGATTCCTCGTCCGGAGAGAGGCCCTCCTCTAAGATGACTATGTTGCCGTCGCGGACGCCGTCGAGGATGAGCCGGATCTTCTCCATGCCGGTCAGCCCCTGCATTCGAGCCCCGCTTATCATGTCGATACGGACGCCGCTATCGGACTCCCCGTCGGACGGGGGGCCGTCAGCGGGAGCATCACCGCCGTCGACGTTGGGGGTAGGTCCAGGCATCAGCCGAAGTACTCCGCGATCTTCGTGTACACTTCGTCCATGTTCTCGCCTTCGAGCGCCGACAGCGGAATCGTCTCGTGTTGCGGGAAGGCATTCGCGATCTGTTTGACATCCGAGTCGGGGAGATCCGTCTTGTTGGCGAGGATGAGCGCGGGCAAGTCCTGTGACTCGATGATCCCAATGAGCATCGTGTTCACTTGGGTGAACGGATCGGTCGTGGAGTCGAGCACGTAGATGACGCCGTCGACATCTTCACGCAGCCAGTGCATCGCCTCCGCGACACCCTCCGTAGCCTCGCGAGAGCGACGGACGGCGTCGTCTTTGTCCATGTCGTGGTCGAGGAACTCCTTGTAATCGACTTTCGTCGTCACGCCGGGCGTGTCGACAATGTCGATCGTGACTTTCCTCCCGTTCCGTTCGATCTCGACGTTTTCTTTGCGACGAGCGCGTCGAGTTTCGTGTGGAATGTGGCTCTCCGGCCCGACGGCGTCTCCGGTCCAATCACGCGCGATCCGGTTTGCTAAGGTCGTTTTTCCGGCGTTCGGCGGTCCGTAGATCCCGATTCGTTTGGGTTCCTCGGCCGCGAACAGCCCGTCCGTGACCCGTGATATACTGTCTTTGAGATTCGTTAGCAGTCCCATCCTGACCTCCAAATTCTGTGTTCTCTCCCGAACACTCCGTGCCGCGTGGTATCACTCGACACAATGTATCTGCCGACGGTTCGGGGAATTGTCGTAGAATCCACGCCCCTCTCACTTAACAACTGCGTCAGACACACCGAACCGAGTCGAGGGACGACAGGACGGACATCGTCTTGGCAGTGAGACGGTAGGCCGTTCTGCGATTTGTGGGACGTTCCACGATTCGCGGATTGTGTTCGCAGTCAACAGATTCTGTCGTCTGCAGATCGTATTATCTCTCCACCCCCACCCCCTTCATTTCGACTGGAAACACGGACAGGTGGGTGGGGTATGAGGCGGTTGGTTAATCTTGGTAACACATCGTCCTTGAATTATTAAGAATTCTCTTACAATATAATTATATAGAGCACTGAGGGTACTGTTGTACAATATATCATATAAATATTTCTGTTATAATATTCGAGTTTTGGACCCCCTCCCCTCTAATTCCTGTTCCACACGAAATGAAGGGGTGTGGGGGGTGCGAATAATACTGTTATTCTGTCTGTTATTCTGTCACAATACTGTTATTCTGTCACAATATACTATACTGCTAGCGGTTACGTCTTCCATCAGCAGATACGGAACCACGCCATCCGCGACTACTACTCACACGACTACGGAAATCGGCCTACTCCCTACGACCAACATCGCAGACTCACCGACTGGAAAAACCGGATCTGGTGTTCTCAGAAGTCTCGGCACACCCTTCTCAACGGACTGTCTCGAAAATACACAGGAACACCGGGAACACAGAACGACCGGCGACAGAACGGCCACAAGACAGGGCAGTTGAACTGGTAGGGGAACGGCGAACGTCGCTTCAGGAAGCCTCGAAGCTTGACCCCGGGATAGGTTCACGCTGTGAGTACTGCATTCCGGATCGAACTACCCGTCGATCGTGACGACTTGATCCCAGCGTTTCGGGTCTGGAGAGCAACACTTTTGTGCCATCTATTCGTCTGGTTCGACTGCATCAACTCGACGCATTGAACGATTGCAACCGTTGAATGTCACGGATTCAGGGCAGTACACGGTGTACTGTATCCGCGCGTGCGGATCTTCCACCTGAAACAGAGGGGTTCACATGGACGAAGGCGAACACACATCGCAGGCGGGTGAATCGGGAGAGGACAACCAGGCTAGCGAGGGTTCGTCTGGAGTTAACACAGACACCGATGTCGATGCCGATCCCGACACCGGTTCCGACCCTGACGGCGATACCGAACTTGACCCTGACGAATCGTCATCTCCGTCGTTATCGTCGAGTTCGTCATCCTCCTCGTCGACAGTCTCGTCGTCATCGTCGAATCCGGATTTTGAACCGGATCGCGATTCCACTCCGAGCGATTCCACACCCACCCCGGCTACTTCAAGCGATTCAACTGGCACCTCTCCCGATGCCACCGAAGCAAATGTCGATCTCGGTAGCAGCGGTAGGGACCGATCGTCTCCAGATGTTGACTTCGACGGCGTCGTCCTCGACGACGAATCGGATAATCAAGGGCTGTTCGACGATCTTCTTTCGGGTGAACCCATCTTCGAGAACAAAGAGGTCTTGCGTCCGTCGTACACCCCACACGAACTCCCCCACCGAAACGACCAGATAAACCGAATGGCGACGATTCTCGTCTCCGCCCTTCGCGGCGAGACCCCGTCCAACATCCTCATCTACGGCAAGACGGGAACCGGAAAGACCGCCTCCGCGAAGTTCGTCTCGCAGGAACTCGAATCGACATCACAGAAGTACGACGTACCATGTGAAGTCGAGTACATCAACTGCGAGGTAACCGACACCCAGTATCGCGTGCTCGCACAGCTCGCGAACACCTTCATCGAAAAGAACCAGCAGGTTATCGCCGACCGACTCGACCGCCTGCGAGACCTTCGTTCCGCGGCGGACGATGATCCCACAACGCTCTCGGACACGAAGTTTTCGACCGTTGACGACCTCGAAGCCCAAATCGCGGAGTTCGAGGCCGACGCCGAGGAGATGGAAGAGGTCCCGATGACCGGCTGGCCCACCGACCGCGTCTACTCCACGTTCTTCGAGGCTGTCGACTACCACGAGCGCGTCGTCGTGATCATGCTCGATGAGATCGACAAGCTCGTCGAGAAGAGCGGCGACGATACCCTGTATAACCTCTCGCGAATGAACTCCGAGCTCGATCGATCGCGGATCTCTATCATGGGCATTTCGAACGACCTGAAGTTCACCGATTTCCTCGATCCCAGAGTCAAATCGAGCCTCGGCGAAGAAGAGATAGTCTTCCCGCCGTACGACGCGAATCAGCTTCGGGACATCCTCCAGCACCGCGCTGACATCTCATTCAAACAGGACGCGCTCACTGACGACGTGATCCCCCTGTGTGCGGCCTTCGCCGCCCAAGAACACGGCGACGCCCGCCGCGCGCTCGATCTCCTTCGTACGGCCGGCGAACTCGCCGAGCGCTCACAGGCGGAGATCGTCGCCGAAACCCACGTCCGGAAGGCGCAGGACAAGATCGAACTTGACCGCGTCGTCGAGGTCGTCCGGACTCTCCCCACGCAGAGTAAGATCGTCTTGTTCGCGGTTATCCTTCTCGAAAAGAATGGGGTCCACAACATCAACACCGGCGAGGTGTTCAACATCTACAAGCGGCTGTGCGAAGAGATCGACGCCGACGTACTCACTCAACGCCGCGTCACCGACCTCATCAGCGAACTCGACATGTTGGGAATCGTCAACGCCGTCGTCGTCTCGAAGGGACGTTACGGCCGGACCAAGGAGATGGGTCTCTCAGTTCCAGTAGAAGAAACGGAGGCTGTCCTCCTTTCTGACTCCCGGCTTGGCGACATCGAGAACGCCCAACCGTTCGTTCAGGCCCGTTTCGACAACTGACTGCCACGGTCACGACACACTTATCCGATCGCTTTCAGACACGCCGTTTCTCCCACTCACAGTACACGCTTCTCGGGCACACTCCCGGAACACACGCCTCACGCACTCAATACACGCTTCACGCGCTTGCCCCGGCGACCGCGTCGATCGCGTCTGTCGGTTCCGCCTTGCCCGTTGCGACCAACCGAACGTACCCGAGGTACGGAATACGGACCCGAGCAACGCCGGTCACCCACTCCTGTTTGACCGGCTCCGAGAGTCCTCTCGCTTGGTCGTAGACGCCGTTGTTGTCCCCGAGCGTGATGTATCCGTCGTGAGGGGCGGGACAGTGTCGGAGGTCGGCACAGCTCTCGGCGCTGTGGTACTCGCTGTCAGCCCGATCGTACCAGTTTTCATCCGCCTCCACGTGAAACATCGCCCGGTGAATGATCGGCGACGCCGTCCGTCCCGGCGGCTGGTAGATCACGACGGAGCCGTACGATCCGAACGTCCGGTAGTCGATGCGCTCTCCGACATCGTAGGTCACGACCCCGATACCGTTATCTGCCCCGTCGGGTGCGAGTCGCCCCGGTTCCGTGACGAACACGAGATCACCGACTTCCATGTTCGGTTCCATGCTCCCGGACTCGACGGCGACCATCGGCGGCCACACGCCGCTGATCCCAAACAAGAGTAATCCGATCACGAGCACAATGGCGACGCTCGAAAGTATCTCTCGAATCCACATCAGCGCACCATCTCTGTCGTGTCGAAACCGGTACCACAGCCCGCGGTCCGCGTCGGATCCGGCTCTCTCCTCCCCGGGGGTTCGACCGGACATCTCGGTCGGATCGCTATCCTCCGGACGGCCTTCGTCGTCTCCGAGAGAGCGTTGTCCGACTGCGCTGGACTCACCGTCGCTACCGCTCGCACCGTCCCCGGACATGTCACTCATATCACCCCTCCCCGTGTCGCTTCCACCATCACTGCCGGTGTCGCTTCCACCATCACTGCCGGTGTCGCTTCCGGTATCGCTTTCCACGTCTCTCGCGTTACTCGCATTATCGCCCGCGTCGTTGTCGTCGCCCGCCAGATCGGTTCCGTCGGAGCGCCCCTCGTCCGATCGCGTCCGATCCCCTTCGTCCATTACTGTTTGGTTACGGGGTTTCGGTCATAAGCTTCCGGGTCCGACTCGATCGTTCCCGGAACCGTTTTGAGCCGTACTCCCCTTTCGATTCTCGTGCCGCTGGAGTCGAACGCCCGTATCGTCAAGGAGTTGGCTGCTCGGGGATACAACGCCGAACGCGAGGCAGTCACCCTGCTAGCAAACGAATCGGATCCAGCCGCTGCCATCGACGCTGCCGTCGACGTGGCTCCTGATAACGCCCTCCGAATCACCGCGGATCACGTCCGAACAATCGCCCGTGATCGCTCCCCCGATCCGACCGACGTGGGCAATCAGTCGTCTGCGCAGAACGACTCCGAATCCGCGAGAAACGACGTGTCGGCCGATCAATCTCCAGTCGAAATGGAGGGGTCGACCACTCACACGGATCGGGACGGAGAGCCTGCTCGGTCCTCACATTCGGGATCGGAGCAGCCGCCTGAGGCGGTATCATCCGACTCTTCACTGTCCGCGTCGACATCCGAGTCTTCAGTATCTCCCAACGAACCTCCAGCACCCCCTGACAAGCCCCCGTCATCCTCCGAGTCCGCTCGCGAGCTCGCCCAGCGCGAGATCTCGGTTGGAAACGACATGACTGGACGCAGCACCGGGACCGGCGAGTATGCAGACTTCGTTCGAACCTTCAGAGACCGCTACGAGCGGCTCTCGAAGCTGCTCCGCGGGCGCGTCAACCACCGACCGGCCGACGCCATCGCCGACATGCCCGGCGGGAGCGACGCCGCGATGATCGGCTTAGTCAACGACGTTCGGTCGACGAAATCCGGCCACTGGCTCGTCGAACTGGAGGACACGACGGGTACCTTCCCGGCGCTGATTATGAAAGACAAGGGCCTCGCCGATGTCGTCGACGAGATTCTGATGGACGAGTGTCTCGCGGTCGAGGGAACGCTCGCCGACGACGCCGGTATCCTGTTTGCCGACTCGCTCCACTTCCCCGACGTTCCCCGGACCCACCAGACCGGCGCGGCCGACCGTCACGTACAGGCCGCGCTCATCTCCGACGTTCACGTCGGCAGCGACGAGTTCATGGCCGATGCGTGGAGCCGGTTCACCGACTGGCTTCACACCCCCGAGGCGGAGCCCGTCGAGTATCTCCTCCTCGCCGGCGACATGGTCGAGGGAGTCGGCGTCTACCCGGACCAGGACGAGGAGCTGGAGATCGTCGACATCTACGACCAGTACGAGGCGTTCGCAGAGTACCTCAAGGAAGTCCCGGCCGACACGGAGATCGTGATGATTCCGGGCAACCACGACGCGGTCCGCCTCGCGGAGCCCCAGCCCGGATTCAACGACGAGATCCGCTCGATCATGGACGTTCACGACGCACAGATCGTCTCGAATCCCGCCACCGTTACCGTCGAGGGTGTCGACGTGTTGATGTACCACGGCGTATCGCTCGACGAGGTGATCGCGGAGTTGCCGGAAGCGAAGGCGAGCTATGACGAGCCGCACAAGGCGATGTATCAATTACTTAAGAAACGACACGTCGCTCCGCAGTTCGGCGGACACACCCGCGTCGCACCCGAAGAGCGAGACTACCTCGTCATCGACAACGTCCCGGACGTGTTCCACACCGGCCACGTCCACAAGCTCGGCTGGGGAAAGTACCACAACGTTCTCGCGGTCAACTCCGGCTGCTGGCAGGCACAGACCGATTTCCAGAAGTCTGTCAACATCGACCCTGACGCTGGATATGCGCCCATCCTCGATCTCGACACCCTCGATATGACGGTCCGGAAGTTCACCTAACCTTCTGACTGCCAGCTGTTCTATCCTGTCTCCGTCCATCCGATAATTCAAGTCGAATACCGTGGCCACCGTCTCGCGTGATCTGACGGTCGCCTGCGGTGCACTAGACGGGAGCGCGACGCACCACCGCAGAGAACTCCCCAGCGTCGCCTGTTCGCCCACCCTGACGACATCGTTGACGCTACCGTCGATACCGCCATTATCGGTCGATATCGACGCGACCGCTCGTCGCGTCGTTGAGTCGCTCGACCAGCTCCTCCACGTCATCGATCGGCACGCGAAGATCGAACCGAACGCGCTCGTCGTAGTCGGCGTCGAACTCGACGCCCGCCGACTCGATCACGCCGCGGACGGTTCCGGAGTCGTCGTACTCGGTGCCGACACGCAGGCGTCGATGCGGCCGATCCTCGACGACGCCCGCCGCGTCGACGCCGTCTTTCACCGCACGTGAGTACGCGCGTGCGAGCCCGCCGACCCCGAGGTTCGGCCCGCCGTGGTACCGCGTCACCACCGCGACGACGTTCCGGATATCCTGCTGTTGGAGCACGTTGAGCGCCGGCTTTCCGGCCGAACCGCTCGGCTCCCCGTCGTCGTCGGCGTACTCCCGAAGCAGCACCTCTCCGCCGAGCCGCCGTTCCGTCACCTCCTCGGCCGGGACCCGGTACGCCGGAACGTTGTGTGTCGCATCGTCGTACTCGGCTCTGACCCGTTCGATGAACGACTCGGCGGCCTCTACGGTGTCGACCGGAGCGACGTGCCCGAGGAACTCCGATCCCCGGACCTCGTACGTGGCCGTCGCGGTCGTCTCGACGGTGAGGTACGTCTTACTCACTCGCCTTCGCCCCCTGTCCGCCGCTCGCTGACCACGACGCTGGTCGGCGGCGCGAGTCGGTACAGCGCGACGAACGCGACGAGGCCGATCACCTCGGCGCTCACCGCGACGATCGCCAGCGGATCGGTCGCGATCGACGACGCCGTCGCGGCCCCGTGCCAGCCGACGTAGCCGACGACGAACGCCGAGAGCGTTCCGGCTCCGAGGGCATACAACCGACGGTACTCGTCCGCCCGGAGCGTCGCGACCGCAACGATGACGGTGAACGCACCACCGAGCAGGAACGCGTACGGCCGAACGTCTCCTGCATCGGGGAGGCGCGGCCACGCCCAGAGGACGTGAATCGCCGCGGTGATGACCGCGGCCTGCACCGCGACGGCTCGAACAAGCCGCTTGGTCGGCACATTACGGCCGGCGTTTCCGGCTCCGCTGACACCGCTCATCTGCTTACTCCCACGGATGTGATCTCGGCTCGTCGGGCCACAGCGGATACCAGTACGACTCGTCGTCTTCGAGCCCGAGTTCGCCGTCGAGCACGGATTGGAGCTTGAACTCGACGCGTTGGTTCCGGTCGTTCGCTCCGGCGGGAGCAAACGGGTAGTACGCCCCGCGCCGGAAAGAGTAGACCCAGTAGGCCCGCCCGTCGTCCCTCTCGAAACCGAAGACTGCGGCGAGCAGCCGCGACCCGAACCCCTCTTCGATGAACTGGTCGGCGGCGAAGTGAACGCTCGTCACGAGATCCTCCGGATCATCGTCTTCGAGCACGAACCACTCGTAGCCGTGACTGTCCTCGTAGCGGTGGAACCCGGTCCCGGTGTCGATCTCGCCGGCTTCGAGGATCGCCTCGACCGTCTCGACGGCGTCGTCGAAGCGGGTACTGTCGACGCCGGAGAAACACAGCGCCGCCTCGCCGCAGTGGTCGTAGCCGAGGTCGGCCTCCATCGTCATGTACGCGGTCGACATCCCGAAGAGATCATCGGGATCGGCCTCTCGCGTCGCGTCCGCCTCCGCGCTCGTCCCGAGCACGGCCCGGATCGTATCGAAGATACCCATCTATCTCGGCGTGTAGGTGACCGAGGGTTTAGGACGTTTCCGTCGCCGTCGGC
Source organism: Halorubrum laminariae (assembly GCF_024494655.1). GTDB lineage: Archaea > Halobacteriota > Halobacteria > Halobacteriales > Haloferacaceae > Halorubrum > Halorubrum laminariae. Next base: position 21,468 of record NZ_JANHDL010000012.1, read on the forward strand.
CTGCAGCGTCGGTCGCCGTCGTCTCTATCGGCGTCGATCCCCTCCCGGTATCACCGTCTCGCTCCGTTTCGATCACTCCTCTCCCTCAACATAATCGAGGTACGCGAGGACACCGCGTGTGTTCAGGCTCGCGTTTGCCCGCGCGCGTTCCGGGTTCCAGTAGTCAATATCCCGACTCGCAGCCTCGAAGTGGTCGACGACGGTATCGTCGTCGCCTAACTCCTCGCGTTTCGCCCGGACGGCCTCGACCCACTCCACGAACGCGCGCTTGGCTTCGCCGGCCAGCACCGGTTCGTACTCACGGGGGCCGAAGTGACCGAAACAGATGTACTCGGGATCGAGGTCGTCGATCGTCTGGATATCGTCGAGACACTGATTAAGATCGAACTGCGGCGGCGGGCTCGTCGCGACGATTTCATCGACTTCCGGGACGTAGATCCCGCCGGCGTCGGCCGCGAAGACGACTCCCGCGTCCGGGTTGTGGTACACCGCGTGGTGGGGTGCGTGGCCGGGTGCCTCGTGAACGACCAGCTCCCGATCACCGAGGTCGATTCGGTCTCCGTCGGCGAGCCCCGAGATCCGATCTTCCGGGACCGGGGCGGGATCGTCGTAATACTTCCACTGGTCTTCGACCGCGGCTTTCGTCCCCTCGACGAGCGCCTCCGGATCGACGAGGTGCCTGACGCCCTTCTCGGGAATGACGACCTCGGCGTTTGGATAGCGCTCGGCGAGATGGCCCGCTCCCCCTGCATGATCGAGGTGCGCGTGGGTCGCGAGTATCCACTCGAGGTCCTCCCGCCCGATCCCTATCTCCTCGATGGTCTTGAACAGCGTCTCTCGATTCCCGCCGGTTCCGGTATCGACGACGATCGGTCTCTCCGTGTCGTACACGTACACCGCGCCGTACTCTTCCGTGTCGAACATCCCGGTGTCGTGGACGTACAGATCCTCGACCCCACGGACCGGTTCGAACGCTCCAGCGTGCATGCTGCAAGCACCGCTCTGGGACCTCTTTTAGCAATCGGTCTCCGTCGCCGAGCGTTCGATCGGGGCGATCATCCTGTCGTGATTCCCATCGACGACCCCGCTAGTGTGCCTCTATCGTCGTGAGAGGTCGAACGCCGCGTGGCCGCGACGGTGACCAAACTGAAAAATGCCGCTCACTCGGTCACGCGCCGTTCAACTCTTGGAACTTGTCGAGGAGTGCCTCCGCAGAGTCGCCGGAGTCGTACGTGAGCGATCCGGAATACTCCGGGCGCTCGGCGTCGAAATCGGCGTCGACTTCACTGGTCTTCTTCTCACGACGCTCGTGTTCGGCCTCGTCATAGGCACCCATTGACATGGTACAACCTCACTTGGAAGCTACTCATTATATATGTATCGGTGAAGTATGTAATTCCTGAAACGAACGATGACACGGATCCCCCGACAGAATCGATCGCTGAACGCGGCGCACGAGCGCCACATCTCACCGGAACGAATTAAGCGCAGGATGCGGTACATCTGTCGTGGCACAACCGATCCGATTCAGACGCGCTCCGGGCCGCTGGGACGCGGACCGCGTTCGCTCGACGATCGAACGGCCGCTCGACGAGAACCTCGGAGCGACCGCCGGGAGCCCGTGGTTCGGTTCGCCTCCGGGATACGACGCCCGCCGGTTCGACATGGACGACGGTTCATTCGCGCTGTTCTGTTGGACCGACGACGACGGCGACCCCCCGCCCGGCGTCGGCGGCGGACCGGTCGGCTACTGGATCGGTAACACCGAGACGCCGAGCGAACTCTGGCGCACAGACAAGTACGGCTTCGATGCGGTTCCGTATCCCGTCTCTCGGTGGACCCAGCGCGAACTCCTCGCGGCGCTTCACGACGATGAGCCGTGGCTCGCGGCGTATCCCCACGTCTCGTGGTATTTCCTGCCGGTGTTCTGTTCGAAGGACGGTGCCGAGACGACGCGCGCGTTCTTTCGCGACCACGCCGCCGGGTTCCCGGACGCGACCCGCGAGGAGGCCACCGGATTCGTCGAGCGCGCCCTCCGCCCGGGAACGCTCGATCCGTATCGCGAGACAATGGCCGGAAAGCTCGGAACCTCGGTCTCGTCCGACATCGTGCGGATGAGCGCCGCGATCGCCGAGTTCACCGCCGCGTGGATCCTCGCCGATTCCGGCTACAGGGTCACGCCCGAAATCGAGGTGACGACGGGCCACTCCCTCGATTTCCGGGCGACGGATCCGGACACCGGAAGCGCCTCGCTCGTCGAGGTGACGCGTCCGCAGCCCGTGTCGGCCCGATCGGCGAGCGATCCGGTCACGGCGATCCGCGACACCGCGGAGACGAAGACGAGCGGCCAGCTGGAGGCTCACGGCGGCGGCGTCACGCTCCTCGTCGACTGCTCGTCGTTTCCTACCTCCGAGTGGGCGCGGATCCGCGAGTCGCGGCCGGCCGTCCGCCACAAGCCCGTGATCGTGCTTCGTGCCCGTCCCGACGGCCACGTCGAGGGATACCGCAAGGGATCGGTGCCGATCGACCTCTCTCCGGCGATCGAGTGGCTGTCGTAGCGGTCGCTGGCGGCGTACGGCTACCATCAACAAACGAAACAGCGGCTCGCCGGGTCAGAACGAGACCGGCGAGGGGCCGTCCTCGGCGTCGGTCGTCGGGTCGCGGTCCGAGTAGAACCGCCGACCGATCCCGCGGTGGCAGACGCCGGCGCGGAGCGTCGTAAACACGTCCTCCGCGTCGTCGAACGTCTGCTCACCGAATCGCTCCAGCACGTCTCCGAGACGCTCGGAGCCGTCGGCGAGCTCTACGGTCGCGTTGCCGTGGGCCGCGATCAGTTCTTCCGAGGTCGTCGGATATTGGTGCCGTTCGAGTCGGTCGTCGACGCCGTTCAAGCGCATCAACTACTGCGAGCCGCCGATGGTCCTTAATGATTGTCCATGTATGACCTTAGTTCGGTGAGTGCAATTATAGTTCCTTATATTGGTGTCTGTTACCGCAGTTCGGTTGCTGTGCTAGCGTGGTACAATCGCCGTCGATTAGTGTACTGCATTCGGATCCAGACCATGGACACGGACCGGCTGGTCGCGGATCTCCACGCGCACACGACCCTCTCCGACGGGACGATGACCGTGGCTGAACTCGCCGCGACGGCTCGCGAGGCCGGGATTGACTGGGTGGCGGTCACCGACCACGACCGGATCCACCCAGAACTCGCCGCTCCCGTCGTCGAACGCGACGGGGTCAAAATCGTCCGCGGTATCGAACTGCGCGTCGACGCGGGCGTCGAGCGCATCGATCTGCTCGGCTACGGGGTCGAGCACACTCCGGCGCTCGACGCGGAGATCGAACGGCTCCAAGCCGACCGACAGCGACGTGGAGCCGCGATCTGTGATGCGGTCGAAGACCGACTTGGAATCGATCTCGACCTCGAACCGCATCCCGGGCTCGGCCGCCCGCACATCGCGCGCGCCATCGACGAGTCGGCCGCGCCGTACGACTACGCCGCGGCCTTCGACGAACTGATCGGCGAGGACGGCCCCTGCTACGTCGCCCGCGAGGTGACGGACCTCGAACGCGGCGTCGACCTCCTGTCCGCGGCCTCGGCCCTCGTCGGACTCGCACACCCCTTCCGCTACGACGCTGTCGACGCGGCGCTCGATATCGCCCGCAAGTTGGACGCAGTCGAGCGGTTCTATCCGTACGGCCGCGCTGTCAACGATGGTCGCATCGAGCGGGTCGCCGCCGAGTCCGACCTCCTCTTGACTGGCGGGAGCGACGCGCACGAGCGGACGCTCGGCGAGGCGGGATTGACCGCCGAGGCGTTCTCTCCGGTCAGAGACCGCCTCCCAGATCCGGTGTGACCGATGTGCGGCGTGACCGACGCCCGGTCTCCGGACGCGGACCGCCGCGCGGTCGCCGAACCCTCCCGATCCACGAACAGGGTTAAGCCCCACGCCGATAGAGTGGACGGTATGCGGTGTCACTACTGTGAACGAGAGGCCACCTACGAGGCCGAACAGAGCGGCGTGGTCGTCGGCCTCTGTGAGGAGCACTTCAAAGAGCGCGTCGAAGAGCTCGCGGAGTCCGACGAGCTCGCCTCGCTCCGCGACCGGATCGACATCGAATCACAGGAGTAGTCCCGTCTCACGTCCCTTCGCTGATTCGTTTTTCACGCCCCGACTTGTCGCTCTTTCTCTCTCTCGCGCGCTCGCCGCGGACGGAGCATAAAAGACCGACCGGAGCCAACCTCCAGCCATGCACCCGACTAACCGGCCGCGGCGACTCCGGACCGACGGCGTCCGTCCGCTCGTCAGCGAGACCTCGCTGTCGGCCGCGGACCTCGTCGCTCCCGTGTTCGTCGACGCGACGACCGACGAGCGCGTGCCGATCGAGACGATGCCCGGCCACGAGCGCGTCCCGGTAGACGAGGCCGTCGACCGCGTCGAGGAGATCTGCGAGACCGGCGTCGAGGCCGTGATCCTCTTCGGGATCCCGGAGTCGAAGGACGCGTCGGGGAGCCGCGCGTACGCCGACGACGGGGCCGTCCAGCGCGCGATTCGGCGTATCGACGCCGAGACGGACGCGTACGTGATCGGCGATGTCTGCCTCTGTGAGTACACGGACCACGGCCACTGTGGCGTGATCGAGGAGACTGCGGAGACGGACCCGACGCTCACGGTGAAAAACGATGAGACGCTCGATCTGCTCGCGAAGACCGCGGTGTCGCAGGCGGACGCGGGCGCGGACATGGTCGCGCCCTCGGCGATGACCGACGGGCAGGTCCGCGCGATCCGCGAGGCGCTCGACGCGGCGGGCCACGAGTCGGTGGCGCTCATGAGCTACGCGGTCAAGTACGAGTCCGCCTTCTACGGCCCGTTCCGCGACGCCGCCGACGGCGCGCCCGCGTTCGGCGACCGCCGCCACTACCAGATGGACCCCGCGAACCGCCGCGAGGCGATCCGCGAGGCCCGGATCGACGCCGAGGAAGGGGCGGACGTGCTCATGGTGAAGCCGGGTCTGCCGTACCTCGACATCGTCGGCGACCTCCGGCGCGAGTTCGACCACCCGATCGCCGCGTACAACGTTTCCGGCGAGTACGCGATGATCCACGCGGCCGCAGAGAAGGGCTGGCTCGACCTAGAAGAAACTGCCCACGAGTCGCTGCTCTCGATCAAGCGCGCCGGCGCGGACCTCATCGTGACGTACTTCGCCGAGGATCTGGCCGAGCGCTTATAAACGGCAGCGGGTGGAGACTGACGCTCTTGTGACCCAATCACCTCGGCGCGCCGGTGAGCGGTCGCCCGTGGCGACCGCGAACCGCCCGCGAGGGAGCCGGACCGGTGCTCGTGAGCACCGGTCCGCGAGGCTGGGGAGGCGTGAGGCTGTGGTTGCGGTCGGGTGGGACTCAAAGGGGCAGCCGCGAGGGCGAAGCACGGCGACGGAAGCACCGCAGCGAAGGAGCGCCAGCGACTGAGCGAGGAGCGCACCGAGCCGCGCGAGCCGTCGCGGCTGGGGCTTTGGAGCTGTTCGTCGTGGTGGTGTCGGTCACGTATCGCCGAGCGGCTGGGGGTTGAGGGGGAGTCACCCCTTAGTCCTATCACACCACCTGCTCGCCGTCGTCGTCGTACACCTCGATGGCGTCGACCGGGCAGACGCGCGCCGCGAACTTCGCGTCGAACTCCTCGTCGTCGGGCACGTCGACGACGAACACGTCCTCGTCCTCCTCGGTGCTCCCCCGCAGATCGGCTTTCCCGTCGTTCAGGTTCTTCTCGAAGGCGTCCCACTCGGCGACGCACTGATACATCCCGACGCAGGTGTCGCGGTCGAACTCGACATGCATGCCACCCGCTTCGGCGAGGCGGTACAAAGCGATGGCGACGACGACCGCGCGGTCAGTCATAACCTCTCGAACGGTGCGATCACTCGACGCGATCACCGCCGAAGCCGCCCCTTCGTGTCCCGCCCTGCACTGCCCCCCAGCCTCAGGCCTCCCCAGCCTCGCGGTTCGCGCTCTTCCGAGCGCTCACCACGCCCCTCGCGCGGCGCTGCTTCGCGGTCGCCGGGAGCGACCGCTCGCAGGCGCGCGCCGACCGAGTTCGGCTGTGGTGACTTGTCGTCGCGCTCGCGCCGACCGTCCTTTTTAAGCGTCGGAGGGACCGACACTCGCGCATGACCACGGTCTGGCTCGTCGACCGCCAGTTCGACTCGAAGGGACTCGTCCGGCTCACCTACGCCACGGAGGACGGCGAGCGGATGCACACGAAGGAACTGGCCGAACAGCGACTCGTCACGGGCAACGGGATCACGGCCGGTCGCGAGGTCGACGAGAGCGCGCTCGGCGAGAGTCCGCCCGACGATCGAGAGCGGTTCGCCGCGGAGGCGTCGCGGATGGCCGACGAACGCGACCCCGACGACGTTGTGTGATACCTCTCGTCGGTGTCGACGCTCTCCGGCCGCACCGCTCGGCGCGTGAGCGGACTGAGGGGAGTAAGCCCCCTTCGGTTCGTCCCGACATTCGGCTGAGCGTCCGCGCCGTGGCCGGACTACCTTGAGGCGCGGACTTGCACCGGCGAGGATTCGCCGTTCCATCCGTTCCCGCCCGTCGCGCGTGGCGAAGCCACGCCGCCCTCTCCGGGTTAACTCCCTTCCCTTGCGGGTCGGTTCGCACAGATCATCGGTCGGGGCGGGGGGTATCGTTGCTGTTCCAGAGCCAGCCGTCTCCGACTCCGGGCGTGTGCCCGGTCGCCTGTCCGGCCGGTGGGGGGACTTTCCTCATGCCGGAGGCACGGGAGTCGGGCTCCCTCTGTCCGGGTTCTGATTCTTGCCGACCGCGAATAAGCGGTTCGGTCGCCGTCGTTCGCCGGGCGCGCATCCCGTGCGAGCGGAAGTGAGACATCGGCTGATAAGGGAAGCGTTCAAGTCGTCAGGAACGTAATAGACTCTCATGTCCGAGGCTCAGACCGTTCAGCTGTCGTACGACGACGGTGCACGAGCGGTCGAACTCGCGCGGGAGGCGGTCGAGTCGTTCGTCCGACACGGACAACGAGAACAACCGGGCAGTATGCGCGAAGCGTTCTACGCCCGAACTGGCGCGTTCGTCAGGCTCGAATCCACGCGCGGTCGCGGCCGGCTCCGGGGGTGTGCCGGCGCGTGGGAGACCTCCGACCAGCTCGGTCACGCGATCGTCGAGGCCGCGATCAAGGCCGCCTCCGACGACTCCTGCGGCTCCGAGGTCGAACCCAAAGAGCTCGATAACCTCACTGTCTCCGTGTTCGTCGTCTCGAACACGGTACTCACGAACGACCCGCTCGCCGACCTCGAGATCGGTACCCACGGCGTCGCCGTCGACGGCGGCAACGTCCACGGTTGGCTGTATCCGACAGTACCTGTCGAGAACGACTGGTCGGGTGCCGAGTTCCTCTCACGGGCCTGCCGGAAGGCGAAGCTCTCGCCGACCGCGTGGGAGGACGACGAAACGATGGTGACGCTCATCGAGGGACAGGTGTTCCGAGAGCGTCCCGACGGCGGAGCCGTCGAGGAGTTGTAACCGACCGATCGACACTCGGGTTTTCTACTTCACTCTCGTCCGTAGCCGACCGTTTCCGCGTCTGCGAGCGCACGCTCTGTCGCAGCGTCGAGGTCAAATGCTTCGTCGTCGACGCGCTCGCCGTCGCGGATCACCGGTTCCATGAGCGACTCGGCGTCCGCTGGCCCCGAACGCTCCGCGAGCCCAACCGCGTGTGCGCCGTCGGCAGTGCGGTACACGTCTTTTGCGCCGGAGAGCTTCCCGCGTTTCGCGGCAGGTTCGCCGTCGACGGCGACGATGTCGAGCGCGAAATCCACCGGATCCGCGTTCGAGACGTAGCCGCCGACGCCGAACCCGTCGACCACGTCGCGGAGGTCGCGAAGGTCGGCGGGACCGAGCCCGCCGGAGACGTATACGTCGACTTCCTCGTGGCCGCGCGCGTCCAGCTCCCACTGCACCTCTCGGACGATGTGTCTAAAGTCGCCGCGCCGCGACCCGGTTGTGTCGAGCCGAACGCCGTCGAGTCGGTCGCCGAGCGTCTCGACCGCGCGAAGGACCTCGTCGACCTCGTCGGAATAGGTGTCACAGAGCGCGATCCGCGAGACCGACTCGTCGACGCCCTCGTCGAAGGCCCGCCACGCCGCCTCCTGTTCGCCGCGGCCGAAACAGATGGCGAGCGCGTGCGGCATCGTCCCGGACGCCTCCCGGCCGATCAGGTCGCCGGCGGCGACGTGTGAAAACCCGTCGAGCCCGCCGACGAGCGCGGAGCGTTCGACGACTGCGGCCATCGACGGGTGGACGTGTCGCGCCCCGAACGAGAGCACCTGCGCGTCCGGTGCGGCGACTCGGCAGTCGAGCGCGGCGGTCGCGATGCCGGACGCGTGCGAGAGGAAACCGAGTAGCGACGTTTCGAGGCGGCCGAACTCGAGATACGGTCCCTCGATCCGCATCACCGGACCGCCGTCGAACAAGTGTCCTTCGGGGATCGCGTCGACGTCAATGCCACGGCCGGCGAGCAGCGCGACGGCGTCTTTCAGTCCCGCGACCACCTCGAAGTCGCCGTCGGGGAACTGGTCTGCGGTCACCTCGGCGACGACCCGCGGGTTCCGTCCCGCCCGACGCAGGGCCGTCTCAGTTCGATCGAAGTACGCGTCCGTCGCGCGGCCGTCGCGGATCGCGGTCGCGTCGACGATATCGAACTCGGAGTCGGTCATACCGGGGATAGAACCGCCGGGGAGGAAAAGCCATCCGAGTCGCGCGGGCCCGCCCCGGTCGCTCACCGCCGTCGACGCGCGAGGACGGCGACCGCCGCGATCACCGCGGTGAGAGCGGCGATGACGCCGAACCCGGGCGTCTCCTCGGCCGTGTCTGACCCGCCGGACTCGTCCGGGTCGCTCTCGCCCGCGCCGTCACCGCTCTCCGAGTCGGGAGCGCTTCCGTCGGTGGCGTCGCCCCCGTCGAAGTCGCTCTCGCTTCCGGAGCCGTCGGTGGCGTCGCCGTCGGCGTCACCCGTGGGGAGGTCGAGGCTGATTCCCGGTCGGAGTTCAAGTACGCTGGCAGGCTCCGGGGCGTGCGTGATCGTCACCGTTGTCCCGTCTCGCTGGACTCCGTACGCGCCGGGGAAATTGCCGTCGTCGATCTCATACACCGTTCCGGCCTCGTACGGTTCGTCGCTTCGGGCGGTCAACATCCGACGATACGCTCGCTGGAACTGTGCTGCGTCTCCTTCCGTCTGCCACTCGGTCACCCACACGTAGCCGTCGTGCGTCTCGGTGCCATCGTCGTTCCGGTAGGGGTACAGCTCGTCGCCGGCCCATCCAGCAGTCACCTCGTGCGCGTAGTTGTAGTTGGCGCGGGTCCGGAGCTGCTCTTCTGTTTCGAGGTGAATCTGGAAGTTCTCTCGGGGCGTTTTCGTCGGATCTAGTACCGCGTATCGGTACTCTCCCGGAGAGTTAACGGGATAGCTCTGGTACCAGAACATGATGAACATCGACCCCTCGCCGGCGGTCTCCGCGCCGTCGACGCCCTGATGGGGATACGTCTCCCACCCGTTGATCGCCGTGTCCTCGAAGTCGACCTCGCGGGTCTCGTATCCCGGTTCCTCATGAATGACCTCGGCGGTCGAGTTCGGTGGATTCGTCATCGTCTCGTTGACGGCCGGCCACCCCTCCGACTCCACGAGCGACTCGACGTAGAACGCTCCCTCGGCGTACGGCTGGAGGATGGTCTGTAGAATGCCGAAGTTGTACTCGCTTGCGGACCCGCCGCCACCGCCGCCCGACGGGGCGTCGATACAGGTCCAGTTGTCGGCACAGCGCGCGGCGTACCGCTCTTCGATGTGGACCGCTTCGCCCTCGACGATGCCGTCGACCGCGAGGTCGGCGTCCTGCGTGGTCCCGACGTAGCGGGGGCGCGTGAGGTCGTGATACTGGTCTTGCATCCCGTGGACGAGCTCGTGTGCGAGTGTCGACGGGTCGATCTGTACGTCTTCGCCCTCGGGCACGACGAGGACGATCCGGTCCGCCGAGGGAGAGTAGAAGCCGGAGACCGCACCGCCGAACACGGTGTCTATCTCCTCAGCGGCGGTCGCGTCCTCGCCGACGACGAACAGCGCCTCCCACACTTGGTCGTTCCAGCGCTGGTACGCCTCGGCCGATCCGTTCTCGCCGTCGGCCCCGCCGCCTCCCGCTGACCCGTTCGTGAACTCCGAGCGCGTGACGGTCTGTACGGGTACGTCCGCGCGGAAGGGCCGCTCGCGGATGTGTTCGACTCGGGCCATCGTCAGATCGGTCAGCGCTTCGAGTTCCCCCTCTGAGAGCCCGTCGTCTTGATCGAAGGACAGTTCGTCTTCGTAGTGGGTCCCGTTCCAGCAGCCGACCAGTTCGGTGCTGTCCCCCGTGTCACACGCCGCAGATGTCGCACTCGACGCGACCGCAGCGCCCTCCGGCGTCTCGGGCGCGACTCTCGGTGAATCAGCCGCACCGACGCCGCCGATACCGACCGTGAGGAGGGCGAGCGCGGCGAGGACGAACGAGAGGGTGTGAACCCATCGCATATGGCCGATTACAGCCCACCGGATAAGTAGTTTGTCGGTCCGGTTTTTTTGTCCCGCGGAGCATAAGCCTCGCTCATGCCGTACGACCCGGCCACGACTGCGGTGATCGTCGTCGACATGCAGAACGGCTTCTGTCACCCTGACGGGAGCCTCCACGCGGAGCCGAGTGAGGCGGCGATCGAGCCCGTCTCGTCGCTCGTCGAGCGCGCGAGAGACGCCGGCGCGAGCATCGTGTACACCCGCGACGTGCACCCGCCAGAACAGTTCGTCGACGCGCACTACTACGACGAGTTCGACCGGTGGGGCGAACACGTCGTCGAGGGTTCGTGGGACGCCGAACTCGTCACCGATCTCGACGTGTGCGACGACGATCACGTCGTCGAGAAACACACGTACGACGCCTTCTACCAGACTGATCTTGAGGGATATCTCGACGCGCACGGCATCGACGACCTCCTGATCTGCGGGACGCTCGCGAACGTCTGTGTGCTCCACACCGCCGGCAGCGCCGGCCTCCGCGACTACCGCCCCGTCGTTGTCACGGACGCACTCGGGTACATCACCGAGGACCACCGCGACTACGCCGTCGACCACGCCGACTGGCTGTTCGGCGAGACGACGACGCGAGACAACGTGGCGCTCGACGAGTAAGGCATCCCAACGGCGGTGAGTCACGCCCCTCGATCGATTATCACCTGCGCGAATCGGCGTGAAACCCTTTTGACCGCCGACGGGGACCCTCGGGCATGGAACTCAGTCGACGCGGCGTGCTCGGCGGGGTCGGGTCGGCGTTCGCGATCGGCGCGATCGGTTTCGCCGGAGCCGCCACCGTCACCGACGACGGAAACGGCGCGACCGACGGCGGGAGCGGACCGGATCTCGGACCCGGCAGCGACGGGGTGGAAACCGGCGGAACCGACAGAAACGATGAGGCCGGCTCCGTCCCCGCTGACGCGTCCGCGCCGTTCGAAGCCGCGCTGCTCGCCGACGGCGACGAAGCCGGAACCCTATTCGACGCGGCCGATCTCGCGCGTGTGCAGGGCGTGATCTCGGAGGAGCGCGAGCACCTCGTGTACGTCGCTCTCTCCGACGCCGGTATCGGATCGGTGCAGGAGCGACTCGCCGACGCGGGTGCGACCGACGACCCGAACCGGTTCGTCGTCTCGATGACGCTCGACGGGGCCGAGGTGCGACGGGTTGAACTGGACGAGGCCCGCGTCGCGGCGCTCACGGACGACGAGTGGGGAGGTATCCTGACGCTCCCGTTCGGCCAAGAATCGGTGGCGACCGAGGTGTACGAATCGCTGGCAGGTGAGTGATCTGAGGGAGACTGATGAGCGCGGCCGCGTTCACACGGCCGATCGCCCGGGCCCGAAAACACGTGCGGTTATATCGCCGGCGACCACACCGAACTGCATGGGTGACTCGGAGGCCACCGGTGGGCGGCCGTGTCCGATGTGCGAGACGCCGATGTATCACCGGCACTGTAAGTACGTCTGTCCGACACACGGCGTCATCTACGACTGCAGCGACACGTTCTACTAGATACAGTCTCGAAAGGCTGCCTTGTGATCGATAGCGGGAGTGGGTGTTGCATGCGGTTGGCGTTGGAATTTATAAGCGGTCAAGCGGTGTTGCCGGCGACCGTTTATATATGGTTGCTGGCGCGGTGATCGGCTCTCGTGTCTTGGCTGCTTGTTTATGAGTGATGGATGGCGTGGTGGACGCGTTCAACGCCCCGACCGCCCGCACCGTGGTCTCACACCTCCCCAGCCTCGCTGTCGCCAGCGGCCGTCTGCAATGCCTACTCCCACAATCGCTCGTTGCTATACTGATCGAAACCGAGTCTGAACCAATCACTCCTTGAGGACTTCAACTGAGGCGGCAGCGTGGAGTCTCCTTCCTCAAGGAACGAGCAAAGCGAGTGAGTAGGGAGGGGAGGAGCGCGTTCGTGTCAGGTGAGCGAAGTAGGGTAGGGTAGTTGACTTTGCATCCGCGTCGACGCTCGCCAACGGCGACGCATCCTGCGAAATCGACACCGGGCGAACTGTTATGTTCGTGGAGTCCCAGCCATTTTGCATGATTGGCGACCCGCTATCGATCCGCCTTGCCGGCCCCCAGAGGGCAGCATGGTAGAGAAGACACAGGTCGCCCGGAGCAAACGGATCCAACGTCGCACCGGCAAGACCTTCCACGTCGCGACGCGGGTGCTCCCGGAGCGGATCCGCCGCCCAACGTACGTGCTCTACGGCTTCTTCCGGATCGCAGACGAGATCGTCGACTCCCCCGACACCGATCTGCCGGACGAGCAGCGATCGGAACTCGAACGGCTCCGTCGGACTGCACTCGGCTCGGAACCGGCTGATGACTCCGTGTTGGACGCGTTCGCGATGGTTTGTGACGAACGCGGCATCGACGACGCCGACATCCACGCGTTCGTCGACGCGATGGCGAGCGACATCGACACCGACCGCTACGAGACGTACGACGAGTTGGAGACGTACATGAACGGGTCGGCCGCGGCGGTCGGCCGGATGATGACGGCGATCATGGATCTGGACGCCGACACCGAGGCTCGGGCGCTTCCGCACGCGACGAAACTCGGCGAGGCGTTCCAGATGACGAACTTCATCCGCGACGTCCGCGAGGATGTCGTCGAGCGCGACCGGATCTACCTGCCGCTCGAGACGCTCGAAGCCCACGGCGTGAGCGAACAGCAGATCCTCGATTTGGAGTTTGACGACCGCGTCGCGGCCGCGATCCGATCGGAGCTCGCTCGTACCGAGCGGCTCTACGAGGAGGGCGTCGCGGGGATCAAGTACCTTCCCGAGGACTGCCAGTTCGCGGTGCTGCTCGCGTCTGTGCTGTACGCGGACCACCACCGGCTCATCAGAAATCTCGGGTACGATACGGTGTCGACGACGCCGGAGCTCTCGCTTGCCCGCAAGCTCTCACTCCTCGTTCGGACCCGCTGGAAGTGGCAGTGGACGCGCGACCCGGAGGCCGTCTTCTACGAGATGTGTCGCGGCTTCGACAGACACCACGATCACCGCGAGCACGGACCGCACGGCCCGAGCGTCGCACACACCGACTGAGCGAGCCGCGATGGACCGATCTCGATTCGTCTCGCTCGCGTTGCTCGCGTTCGGTCTCGGTTTCGCGGCGTTCATCCTCCGCGGCGTGACCCGAAGTATCGGGTCGTACGGCCTCGCCGTCGCGGTGTCCGCGCCGGTGTTGTTCGTCGCCGTCGCGCTGCTCGCGTGGCTCTCCGTCCGAGCGGCACTCGATGTGACCGGGGATCCGGCCGCTGGAGTGAGGCGTTCGCAGACGCCGTCACGACCACCGGAGAGAAATCCTTATCTGGCACTCCAAACGACTAAAATTCATGACTGGCCGTTACGGCGATCTCGACTACTCGAAGACCACCAAACGGAGCGTCCTGTTGGGGATCGGTTTGTTCCTGATCGGCACGCTCGGCGAGTTGACCATCCACGCGACGGGAGCACAGGTTCCCGGGTGGGAGCAGACTCTTCTGCTCGATCTCGAGTACCTCGGAACCGCGATCACGCTCTTTTCACCGTTCGTTTTCGGTATCCTCCTCCCGCTCACCGAGTAGGTCCGGCGTGACACGGAGGGACCGCCGGATCGATTTGTGCCAACGGGCCCCGGTCGGTGACTGCTGTGAGCGCGAACGATCCCCGTCGGTGCCGGTCCGAGTCGGAATCTCCTTTTGGCCGCGGCGCGGAGATGAATGTATGAACGTACGAACTGTCGCCGACCTCTCACCGGCCGAGCGCCGCGCCTTCTTCGAGCGCGACGCCGGTGTCGAGGCGGTGCGCGACGACGTGAGCGACATCGTCGCTCGGGTGCGCGAGGAGGGCGACGTAGCGCTGCGCGAGTTCTCCGAGGAGTTCGACGGCGTGGCCGTCGGCAACATCGACGTCACCGACGACGCCGAGCGCGCCCACGCAGAGCTCGACGACGCGAACGACCCCGTGCTCGACGCGGTCCGCGACGCCGCGGCCAACGTCCGCGCGTTCCACGAGCGACAGCGTCCCGAGGACTGGCGCGACGAGTTCGACGGCCGCGAGCTCGGCCGCCGGTTCCGCCCGATCGACCGCGCCGGGGTGTACGTCCCCGGCGGCGCGGCGGCGTATCCCTCCAGCGCGCTGATGGGCGTGATCCCCGCGACCGTGGCGGGCGTCGACCACGTCGCCGTCGCGACCCCGCCTGCGGACGAACTCAACCCCGTCACCCTCGCCGCGATCGCCGAGGCCGGCGCGGACGCGGTGTACCAAGTCGGCGGCGCACAGGCGATCGCGGCGCTTGCGTACGGGACGGAGACGGTGACGAACACGCAGAAAGTCGTGGGTCCCGGTAACAAGTGGGTCACAGCCGCGAAGGCGGTCGTACAGGGCGACGTGGAGATCGATTTCCTCGCCGGCCCGAGCGAGGTGCTCGTGCTCGCCGACGTCACCGCGGACCCGGACCTCGTCGCGGCCGATCTCGTCGCGCAGGCCGAACACGACCCGAACGCCTCCGTGGTCGCGGTCACCGACGACGCCGACCTCGCTGACGCGGTTGCCGACGCGGTCGACGAGCAGGCCGCGGGCCGCGAGCGAGAGGAGACGATCCGCGCCGCACTCGACAACGACGCCTCCGGCGTCCTCCGCGCGCGGTCGATGCCCGAGACCGTGCTGTTCGCCGAGGAGTACGCCGCAGAGCACCTCTCGATCGTGGCCGACGACGACGAGGCACTGCTCTCGCGGATCTCGAACGCCGGCTCGGTATTCCTCGGGCCGTACTCGCCGGTCGCCGCGGGCGACTACGCGGCGGGGACGAACCACGTGCTCCCGACGAACGGCGGCGCGAAGCGCTACGGCGGGCTCTCGGTCGACACGTTCCTGCGCTCGTCGACGGTCCAGCGGCTCGACCGCGACGCGCTCACCGAGCTCTCGGACACGATCACGACGCTCGCGGAGGCGGAGGGGCTGGAGGCGCACGCCGAGAGCGTCCGGAAGCGGTTCGAGTAGCACATCTCGGTCTGGGTAGGTCTCCCTCGGCTCCGTCCGGCGTCGCTTCGGCTCCGGAGCGATATATAGCCGTTCGGCCCGCACTGGACCCGTCAGTACGTATCTGGGCTCGTCCGTACCGATCTAGACCCGTCCGGATGCAACGTGTCGGTCGGTAGCACTCCTCTACACTGACGAGCGGAACGAACGACGCTATACGGTTCATAGCAGACTTCTTACCCGCGAAATGGCGTGTTTCGGCCGTAATGTCGGACGACCCTCGCGAACGGACGGGATCGAGTTCGAGACGACGATTCATCAGCCTCGGCGGCGCGGCCGCGGTCGCTGGACTGGCCGGCTGTTCCGGCGGGTCAGGCGACACCGGATCATCCGGCGAGACCGTTGGGACCAGCAGCTCCGACGGAAACGACGGAGCGAGTGGAAGCTCGGGTGAGTCGGGCGATCCGATGCTGGCAGAGTCGAGCGCGTTCGAGGCAGAGGAGCCGAACTGGGAGGAGAACAACTACCTCGCGTCGCCGCTCATCGAGGCGGGATACGAGCGTGGTAGTCGGACCGATCTGGAGCAGATGGGGAGTCGCGAGGTCGACGAGGTTCCCCACGGCGAGCCCGTTCGAGAGACACCCGACGACGAGACCGAGTGGCTCGAACCGGACACGCTCGTGTTCACGGAAAGCCCAAGCGAGGACGTACAGGGTCGCTACGAGGAGGACTTCCAAGCCGTCTTCGACCGCATCGAGGAGGAGACGGGCCTGCCGGTCGAGTACAACCGCGTCGACAGCTACGCCGCCTCCGTCGAGGCGATGCGATCGGAGCGAGCGCACATCGCGAACTTCGCGACGGGGGCGACGTGTTACGCGGTCAACCTCTGCGGGGCGGTCCCGTTCACGGCCGGCATCGCGCCCGGAGGCTCCTTCGGGTACCGCCTGTTCGCGACGACCCGGACCGATGCCGACGACATCCAGAGCGTCGATGACTTCGCGGACGACGATGTCCGTATCGGACACGCTGAGCCCTCCTCGAACTCCGGACACCAAGCACCGTCGGCGCTCTTCGATCAGTACTTCGACGTGACGGCCGGCGAAGACTACGAAGTCAACTTCTCGGGCGGTCACTCGCAGACCACCCGCGGGATCGCCGCCGGCGACTACGACGCCGGGCCGATCTGTTCGACCTGCTTCAAGGATACCGTCGAAGGGACGAGCGACCTGAGCTTCGACGATTTCAAAGTTGTCTGGGCGTCGAACCCGTTCCCGAACGGTCCCATCGCGTACCGGTACAACCTCCACCCAGATATCATCGAGGGGATCGAGGCGGCGTGGCTCGACAGTAATTTCGCTGGCACTGCCTACGCCGAGCGCACCGGCTACGAGGAGTACGTCCCTATCGAGTACCGTCGCCACTGGTACGACATCATGGTCATCCAGCGGTACAACGGCGTCGAGTACACCGAGGGCTCGCTGAGCGAGTGATCGATCGATGACACTCGACGTGACCGACCTGCGGAAGACGTACCCGACCGGCGACGAGGCGCTGACAGGGATCGATCTCTCGATCGACGGCAGCGAGACGACCGCGATGATCGGGCCGAGCGGTGCTGGAAAAAGTACCTTCATCAGGTGTGTCAACCGTCTCACCGAGCCGACAGCGGGATCGATCGAACTCGACGGCACCGACCTGACAGCGCTCGGCGACGACGGGCTCCGCGAGGCGCGCCGCGACATCGGGATGATCTTTCAGGAGTACAACCTCGTCGAGCGGCTCACGGTGATGGAGAACGTGCTCACGGGGCGGCTGGGATACGTCTCGGGCTGGCAGGCGTTCCGCCGGTCGTTCCCGCCCGCGGACATCGAGCGCGCCTACGAGATCTTAGAGCGCGTCGGCCTCGGGGATATGGAGAACAAGCGCGTCGACGAGCTGTCTGGAGGGCAGCGCCAGCGCGTCGGCATCGCCCGCGCGGTCATCCAGCAGCCGACGATCCTTCTCGTCGACGAGCCGACCTCCAGTCTCGATCCGGAGACATCGAACACGGTGATGCGGCTCCTCACAGAGATCGCGGCCGAGCAGGACATTCCCGTGTTGATCAACATCCACGAGGTCGACCTCGCGACTGACTACGCAGACCGGATCGTCGGACTCCACGACGGCGAGATAGTCTTCGACGGACCGCCAGCCGATCTTCAAGACGGGGCGCTCGATCGCGTCTACCGCGGCGGCGATCCGCCGGAATCGGACGCGCCGCGTCCGGCGGACGCGACAGCTGACGGCGCGTCTCAGGGTGACGCCGCGTCGGACGGCGTGCGCGTTCCCGCCGACGGCGTCGTCTCGGCCAACGGCGGAACGCCCGATCGATCGGCGTCGGGTGGGCCTTGAGATGGCGGCCGAACAGCGCAGTTGGCGGCGGCCCACGGCCTTTCGCCGGCGAGAGATCAAGTGGGCGACCTACCTCGGCCTCGCCGCGTTCTTCCTCTGGTCCGCGTTGAGCGTCGGAGCCGATCCGTCGCGCATCGTGGAGGGAGCCGGTCGGAGTCTGACGCTGCTCGGCGACTTCTTCCCGCCGGAGGCGACCCCCCGCCAGACCCAGCGGATCGTCGACAAGATGGTCGAAAGCGTCGCGATGGCGATGGTGTCGACGGTCACGGGGATCGCGATCAGCGTCCCCGTCGCGTTCATGGCCGCGGAGAACCTCTCGCCGAAGCCGCTGTACTACCTCAATCGCGGGTTTATCTCGCTTTCGCGCGCGCTCAACGCCATCATCGTCGCCATCCTCGTCGTGAAGGCGGTCGGGCTCGGTCCGCTGGCCGGGGTCATCACGATCACGTTCAAGACGGTCGGCTTCTTCGCGAAGCTGCTCGCCGAGGACTTGGAAGACATCGACATGGGGAGCGTGGACGCGGTTCGTGCGACCGGTGCGTCGCCGCTGCAGACGCTGGCGTACGGCGTCGTTCCCCAGATAATTCCCCGGTTCGCGGGACTCAGTGTCTACCGCTGGGACATCAACATCCGGACCTCGACGATCGTCGGAATCGTCGGGGCTGGCGGGATCGGATCGGTGCTTCTCACCGCGTTCAACCGCTACTCCTACCAGTACGTCAGCGCCATCCTCATCGCGATACTCGCGGTCGTGCTCGTCGCGGAGGGGGTAAGCGCGATAGTCAGACGGAGGTACCAGTGATGGCCGGCGTCGACGCCGGACGGACGTGGCAGCGGTTCGACCGACGCCGACGGTTCGGACGCTTCGTCGGGCTTCTCGGCGCGCTCGTCGTGTTCGCCGCCTCGTGGCGGTACCTCGACACCGGGATCACGAACGTCGAGACGGTCCCCCGCGAGATCCGCGATCTCCTCACGCGGATGTATCCGCCCGACCTCGCGTACACTCCGGAGATCGTGGAGCCGCTGATCGAGACGATCCACATCGCCGCACTCGGCACCGCCGGCGCGCTCGTGCTCGCGGTTCCGGTCGCGTTGCTCGCGGCCGAGAACACCACACCGAACGTCGCGACCTACTGGCTCGGGAAGCTGATCGTGACCGTGAGCCGGTCGGTGAACACGATCATCTGGGCGCTGATCTTCGTCGTCGTGTTCGGCAGCGGTCCACTCGCTGGCGCGGTCGCCATCGCGTTCCGGTCGGTCGGGTTCCTCGGAAAGCTGCTCGGCGAGGAGATAGAGGAGATAGACTTCGGGCAGGTGGAGGCTGTCCGCGCCGCGGGTGCTTCCTCGGTGCAGGTGCTGCTCTACGGCATCGTCCCGCAGGTGAAGCCGGCGCTCGTCGGCCTCAGCGTCTACCGCTGGGACATCAACGTTCGCGACTCGACGATCCTCGGGTTCGTCGGTGCCGGCGGTATCGGCGTCCAGCTGTTCCGGGCGGTCAACGCCTTCGCGTGGCAGTCCGTGGCGACGATCCTGATCGTCATCCTCGGCGTGGTGATAGCGAGCGAAGCGATCTCAGCGTCCGCTCGGAGGATGGTCCGATGACAGCGGTCGGTGCGTCCGATCCCGAAGTAGTCCTCTTCGACATGGACGGCGTGATCCTCGACGGCTGGGGAACCGACAGCGTGGTCCACGCCCGCGCGGTCGACGACGTGCTTGCGGACCGCGGTCTCAGCGCGGACGTGGACATGCGCTCGACGCTGGCGCGAGACGCCTACGACGACGACTTTCGAGCGGCCTGCGAGACGCTCGGCGTCGATCCGCCCGCCTTCTTCAGAGCACGAGAGGATCGCAGCGCGACGCGCTCAATCGAGCGACTGGCAGCCGGGGCGCGACGGCTCTGCCCTGACGTGGACGCCCTCGACGACTTGGCCGACCGCGCACAGATCGGGCTCGTGAGCAACAACTACGATCCAACCGTCGAGTTCGTCGTCGACCACTTCGGGCTCGACGCGTTCGCCTTCGCCCGCGGCCGAGATCTCGGTCCGGACGGGTTCCGGCGTCGTAAGCCGGATCCGCACTACCTCGACGAGGCGCTCGACGCGCTCGACGCCTCCGGGGGCCTCTACGTCGGCGACCGCGCCACTGACGTTATCGCCGCCGAACGTGCCGGTCTCGACGCCGTGTTCGTCCGGCGCGAGCACAATTCGGCCCTCGACCTCGATGTCGAACCCGCAGCCGAGATCGACAGTCTCCACGATCTCTCCCCGCTGATCGGAGAGCCCTGAACGCGTCGAACCCTTCGGACTCTGCTCGATTTCGGCCTGTGCGACCTCGGTCGTGGCCGTCGGGAGTGTGTCACCGCAGCGTCGCGTCGACGTACTCGCTTGCGGTCTGTCGGGCGAGTTCGAGCTCGCTCATGTCGTCGAACACCACGGCTCGGGTCCGCCCCCCGTCGGCGATAGACAGCAGCGCGTGGGCCGCGCGCTCGGCGTCGACATCGGCGAACGCGCCCTCGTCGATGCCGTGGTTTATCACGGCCTTGAGCGCGTACCGGACGTACTCGTCGTTCTGCGCGAAGCGCTCGCGGAACGCGTCGTTGTACGGGGCCTGACTCCGCATTTCTAAGAGCGCGACGGAGAGCCCCTGCGTCTCGGCCGGCTTCGCGAGCAGTTCGTCGAGAAGCAGAGACAGGCGGGCGTCGGGATCGGTCGTCTCGATGTCGCGAATCGCGTCGACAAACCGGGCGAGGAGGTAATCCAAGAACGCCGCGAGCAGATCCTCTTTCGTGTCGTAGTGATAGTGGATCGCGGCGGTCGACTTGCCGTACTCGTCGGCGATCCGCTGTACCGTCAGGTCCGCGTAGCCGTGATCGCGGAGGGCGCGGTAGGTCGCCTGCATAATGTCGCTGTTCCCGTCCGCGGCGGTTCCGTCCGGTAGCTCGCTCATGTGGCGTCAGTTACGTCCACGGGCGAATAACCGTTGCGCCGATCCGGCGATAACGCTCGAAAAACGATCAGATAGTCAGTCCGTAATACCCGATATATAGGGCTACCGATGAGATATATGGCACATATTCGATGTTCCGAAGCCTTTTGACTTACTAGTTAGTAAGTACTACATGCACACGACAGACGACCACCCAGCAGCCGGACTCCTTGGAGGCTCCCGCTGATGGGGATCGGTGACGGCATCGGCGCGCTGTTCAAGGGGCCGTCGGAGTTCGATCTCACGTCCGGCGGGATCGGGAAGCCCCTCTTTTTCCTCTCGATGCCCATCGTCGTCACAAACCTGTTCCAGACCGCCTACAACCTCGCGGACACGTTCTGGCTCGGGCAGTACAGCACGGACGCGCTGGCGGCGATCAGCTTCGCGTTCCCGATCGTGTTCCTGCTCATCTCGCTCGGCATGGGTATCTCCGTCGCCGGCAGCGTGCTCGTCGCGCAACACACCGGCGCGGGAGACGAGGATCGGGCCGAGTACGCCGCCTCGCAGACGGTGACGTTCGCCGTGATCGCCTCGGTGCTTCTCGGTGTCGTCGGCTATCGCTTCGTCGGTGATTTTCTCGGGCTGCTCGGCGCGTCCGCGGACGTGTTACCGCTTGCGTCGAGCTACATGGAGGTCGTTTCGCTCGGGCTCGTCGCGATGTTCGGCTTTGCCGTGTTCGTCGCGCTCATGCGCGGATACGGCGACACGATCACTCCGATGCTGGTGATGTTCGGCTCCGTCGTGCTCAACATCGTCCTCGACCCATTCGTCATCTTCGGGTGGGGTCCCTTCCCCGCGCTCGGGATCGAGGGAGCGGCGATCGCGACGGTGTTCTCTAGGGCACTCGCGCTCGTCGTCGGCCTCGCGGTCATGTTCCGAGGGGAGCGGGGCGTGCAGATCAACCTCCGAGACATGGTCCCCGACTTTACGTACCTGCGTCGGCTCGTCCGCATCGGATTGCCGGCGTCCGTCGAGGGAACCGGCCGCGCCGTCTCGATGAACCTGCTCCTGTTCATCGTCGCGCTGTTTCCGGATCCGGTGGTCGCCGCCTACGGGATCGGGACGCGGGTCTTCTCCGTGATCTTCCTCCCGGCCATCGCGGTCGCCCGCGGCGTCGAGACGATGACCGGTCAGAACATCGGCTCCGAGAAGCCGGACCGAGCAGAACGGGCGGCGGCGCTGGCCGCGAAGACGCTGTTCGCCGTCCTGACTCTCGCCGGCGTCGTCGTGTTCCTCGTCCCCGAGCAGATCGTGTCGGTGTTCGTCGGTGCCGATCAGGCCGACGCGGCCCGCGTGACCGCGGTCGGCGCACAGTTTCTCCGGATCGTCGCGCTGACGTTCGGATTCATCGGGATCATGCGGGCGTACACGGGAAGCTTCCGCGGCGCGGGCAAGACGCTCACCGCGGCGGCGATCTCCGTGCTGATGCTCGGAATCGTCCGATTCCCGATCGCGTGGGTCGCCGCCGGTGCGATCGGCGAGACGGGGATCTGGCTGTCGTTCGCGGTGTCGAACGTCGTCGGCGCGGTCGTCGCCTACGCGTGGTATCGACGGGGAACTTGGCGCGACGGCGACCTCACCGCACAGCGCGTCGATGTGGACGACTCCGTGGCAGTCGGCGAGTCGGCCGACGACTGACGGCACCTGACCCCGTTCTTCGGGCCCGGCCGGTGTAACCACTCGGGGTCACACCGGTCGGTTTGTCGCCGGCAGGGTTTTGGCCGCTCGGATGGAACGAGAGAGTATGAGTACCGAGACGGCCGACACGGAGGGCGGTGGAAGCGATCCAGCGAT
The DNA here is from genome assembly GCF_024494655.1 of Halorubrum laminariae. GTDB lineage: Archaea > Halobacteriota > Halobacteria > Halobacteriales > Haloferacaceae > Halorubrum > Halorubrum laminariae. The sequence continues at coordinate 44,230 of NZ_JANHDL010000012.1, forward strand.
CGAGGTGACCCCCGACGCCGCGGCCGAGGCGATCTCTCTGCTGGAGGGCGAGGGGCTCGACACCGACGAGGCCGGCCTGCGACTGTTCGTGCAGCAGGGCGGCTGTGCGGGCCTTTCATACGGTATGCGGTTCGACACGGAACCGGAAGACGACGACCTCGTCGTCGAACACCACGGGCTCCGCGTGTTCGTCGATCCCGCGAGTCAAAACTACATCGGCGGGAGTACGCTCGATTACGAACACGGTCTGCAGGCTGCCGGTTTCGAAGTCGAGAACCCGAACGTCGTCTCCGAGTGCGGCTGCGGTGAGTCGTTCCGGACGTGACCGATCTCCCGACGTGAGCGAGAACGCGACGAGCAGGTGGCGCGATGAGCGGGTGGGCGCAGCGGGGGTGTCGATTTCTCGCGGCTGGGGCGTGTTCCTCTCCCACAGTACTGCGACCGCACCTCATGCCTCCCCACCCTCGCCGCGCGGCTCCAAGGCGAGAGCGGCGCTCTCGCTTGCAACCGGCGCAAAGCGCCGGTGACCTCGCGGACGGTTCGCGGCCTGTCGGCCGCTCACCGGCGCACCACCGCTTGATCCCGTGACGCGTCGCGTTCGGTCCGACGAGTCGCGTTTTTAAGCCTGTCCGGACGATACCGTGTCGTATGAATCTCGACGCTTCGATGACCGCCGACGGTGAGCGCGTGTACACCGACCGGACGCTGGCCGAACGCGGCGCGGACGGCCCCTTCTACGTCGTGTTCGCGGACGCCGACGGATCGTCGCGCTGGGGGTTCCGGTGCGGAAACTGCGACTCGCTTCACACCGCGATGGACACGATGGGGCGGATCCAGTGTACCGACTGCGGGAACGTCAAGAAGCCGGACGAGTGGGATGCGGCTCACGAGTGAGCCCACCGCATGCTTGCGCGCCAGAATCGTGAGAACCTTTATCACAGATGGTGGCCAACGTCGAGACAGATGGCCCCTGCGAGCATCCCACCGACGACGGAGGCCAGAGACGTCTTTCGTGAACTCGGATACACCGTCAGCGAGGGCGGGCGCGAGTTCGTCGCAGAGCGGAAGTGGCGGCGCGTCCTCGTGACAACCCTGTGTCCCGACGACGACCTCGATACGTATCTCGCGGACGGCGGCGACGCCCATCGGCTGCGCTGTTTCGTCACGTGGCGAAAGAACGCGGGCGACCTGCGGGACCGCCTCGTCTCGAAGAAGCCGCCGTACGACTGGGCGGTCATCGGCATCGAAGACGACGGCGCGGACTTCGCGGTGATGGAAGGCGCACCGGGCAGCCCCTAGCCGACGCGACCGCTGGCTCTTCATCGATCGCAGTCGGGGATACATTCAAATCCCCGTGTACCGAATCAACATGTGACATGGTATTTAAGAAGATCACGATGATCGGCACGAGCGAGGAGAGCTTCGAGGCCGCGGCCGACGACGCGATCGATCGGGCCGAGGACACGCTCGAAAACGTCTACTGGGCGGAAGTCCAAGAGTTCGGCGTCGAGTTACAGGACGCGGTCGACAGGGAGTATCAGGCCGAAGTGGAGATCGCTTTCGAGTTGGCCGACTGAGTTCAGCGCGCGTTCGCCGCCCCGCTCGACTCGCGCGTCGCGCAGCCCTGCCGGAAGCGAACCCCCGAACCCCGCCCGAGTGCCGGTCGCTTATATAGGCGGCCACGAAGGACATCACATGACCGAGGATTCACGCGCGGACCGTCGCTCGCCCGTCGGGGAGCCGGTGGTCCGATCGGACCCGACAGTTACGGGGGAGCGCGCCGCCGAGGCGGTCGGATTCGACCCCGACGATCCGGAGAGCGTCGCAGAGGCGGCCGAGACGGTGGCTCGCTTCTCGGCGGGTGACGTCGGCGACGACGATCACGTGTTGATGCTGCGCGGTGCGGCCGCGTGTGCGGCGCTCGTCCGCGGCGTCGGCTCGTACAAGGCGGCGGCCGAACGCGCCGGCGACGACGTGAGCGTGGCGTTCATCCGCAAGTGGGCGCGCGTCCACGACCTCCCACAGGCGATCCGCCGACAGGTCGCGAGCGGGAAGATCGCGCCGAGCGCCGCCAAGCACATAGCGCGGCTCGGTGGCACGGATCGCTACCTGCTCGCGTGGGCGACCATCGACGGCGACCTGACGGTTCGGGAGGTCCGATCCATCGCCTCGGCGGTCAACGATGGGGGCGACGTCGAGAGCGCGGTTCGCGAGGCGGGCGTGCAGCTCGGTCACGTCGGCGTCGACCTCCCGCTCAACACGTACGTCGAACTCCGGCGGCGCGCCTCGAACGAGAGCCGCGCTCCCGGCGACATCGCCGCGGCCGCGCTGGACGACTACTTCGCAGACGGCTCCCAGTAGCGCCACGCTTTCTAAACGTTTATCCGTGGTCTGACCCTACCGGTTCGTGTCTGGGCCGGTAGCTCAGTTAGGGAGAGCGTCCGGCTTTTAACCGGACGGTCGGGGGTTCGAATCCCTCCCGGCCCGTGCAACGAGACGGTGAGCAACGCGAATCGTCGAGTGAACCGGTCGGGAGGGATTCGAACCCGGGGAGTCGCGCGCAGCGAACGTAGTGAGCGAGCACGTCTTCATACGGTTCGAATCCCTCCCGGCCCGTTTTCCTGCGACCAACGGGAGCAGTGAAAACGCCGTGTTCTTCGAATACGACTGACCCACGCGAACGGTGTTCGCGTGAGCCCTCTTCGACCACTCGTGCTGCGCTCGCCCCGGACGAAAACGTTTCCCGCGCGCCCCGCGAGTCGTCGAGCATGCGTATCGCCGTCCCCAACAAGGGCCGCTTACACGATCCGACGCTCTCGCTTTTGGAACGTGCCGGGCTCCACGTCGAGGAGACCGCCGACCGACAGCTGTACGCCGACACGGTCGATCCCGAGGTGACGGTGCTGTTCGCGCGTGCAGCTGACATCCCCGAATACGTCCGCGACGGGGCGGCCGACCTCGGCGTCACCGGCCTCGATCAGGCCGCGGAGTCCGGCGGCGTCGCCGACGATCCCGAGACGGCCGACGATAACGACCTTGTCGACCTCCTCGATCTGGGCTACGGCTCCTGCCGACTGGTGCTCGCCGCGCCCGAGGACGGCGACATCACGGCCGTCGAGGACCTCGCGGGCGCGACAATCGCCACCGAGTTCCCGACGGTCACCCGCGACTACCTCGCGCGCGTCGGCGTCGACGCCGACGTGGTCACCGTCACGGGCGCGACGGAACTGACCCCCCACGTCGACATGGCGGACGCCATCGTCGACATCACCTCGACGGGGACGACGCTACAGGTGAACCGCCTCGCCGTGATCGACGAGGTGCTCGCCTCGTCGGTGCGGCTTTTCGCCCGCGCCGATGTCGCCGACGATCCGAAGGTCGAACAGGTGCGGACGGCCTTCGAGTCCGTGCTCGCGGCCGACGGCCGCCGCTACCTGATGATGAACGCGCCGACGGACCGTCTCGACGAGGTAAAAGACGTGATCCCGGGGCTGGGCGGTCCGACGGTGATGAACGTGGAGGCCGACGAGAACGGCAACGGGAAGGTGGCCGTCCACGCCGTCGTCGAGGAGCGCGACGTGTTCGCGACGATCTCGGACCTCAAGGCCGTCGGCGCGAGCGGCATCCTCGTCACGGAGATCGAACGACTGGTGGAGTGATCGCGGTCAGGCGTTTTCCGGCGATCCCGACCCGATCAGGCGTCCGACGACGGTCCCGACCCGATCAACCGCTCTTTCTCCGCGCGCGTGAGCGATTTGATCGCGTGCTCTCTGGACATCGCGGCCGACTTCGAATCGAACGACTCGACGTGGCGTAGCGTCACGGGAGTCCGCCCGCGGGTGTATTTCGCGCCCTCGCCCGCGTCGTGCTCGGCGACGCGCCGCTCCACATCGGTGGTGTATCCGGTGTAGAGCGTCCCGTCGGCGCACTCGATCACGTACACGTAGTGGTCAGCCACGGATCCTGTCGCGTCTGTGTCTATTTTACGGGCGCGGTCGGGGATGCAGAGCGGAGCAACTCGGTCGGCTCAGTCGCTCTGGATCCGCGGTGCGAGCATGAACGTCACGTTGCCGAGCCCCTCGGCGAAGCCGTAGTGGAGCTTGACGGGGAACTCCTCGCCGAGTTCGACGGTGACCTCGGCGTCGGAGGGAATCGCCTTGTTCATGTCCTTGAGGTAGTCCAGACTGAAGAGCGAGTCCGCGGGGCCGGCGGTGAGCGCGATGAGGTCCTCGCGGGTGAGTTTCAAGTCGACGTCGTCGGTGTCGCCCTCCGCTTCGATGTAGAAGGCCTCATCGCCCTCGTCGACGCGGAGGCGGATGTGGTCGGAGACCATGTCGGCGGCGGTGATGCCGCGACCGATCTGTGCGCCCTCGACAACGATTTCGGCGGCCAAATCGAGGTCAGGGATGTCCGGCTCCTGCCGGATCGAGTCGGGGTCTATGAGCGCGAGGGTGTAGCTCAGCCCGTCGATCTCGATGTGGAGCTTTCGGGTCTCCTCGTCGAGTTCGAGGTGGATCAGATCGCCGGAGTTGGCCATGCCGGCGATGTCTTCGAGCCGGGCGAGGTTGACGCCGATGACGCCGCCGTCGGCCTCGTAGGATTCGAACGCGGCTGCTTCGAGAGTGAGATCGACCATCCCGACGTTGGCGGGATCGACCGCCCGGATCGAGAACTCCTCCTCGTTCAGGCGGATCTTGCACTCGTCGACCAACACGCTCACCGAGTCGAGCGCGTCCTGAAACGTCGACGCGCCCACGATGGCCTTGAACATATACGTTCAGCTAGGGCGGTATCACCTAAAAAGGCACCCGATCGGAGCGGGACGGGAGCGTTCGAACCGACCGAATCAGCCGGCCGACAGCGGTATCTGGATCGGGCTGCTGACGGCGGCGATTCGACCCTAGATCAGCGGCTCGACGATGTCACGCCCCTCGTCGAGGAGGACTGCCACCGCCTCGTCGCTGTCGGCTTCGGCGTACACGCGGAGTTTCGGCTCGGTGCCCGAAGGGCGGACGAGGAGCCACGACCCGTTCTCCAAGAGGAGTTTGAATCCGTCGAGGGTGACCACCTCTGCGACCCCGTGGCCGCACACCGACGGCGGGATGTGGTCTTCCAGATCGGCGAGGACGTCCTCCTTGCGGTCGTCCGGACAGTCGAGCGATACCTTTCCGGCCGCGATGTGGCCGTGTTCGTCGAGCAGTCGGTCGACTCGGTCGTCGAACGGCTCCGCGGCGTGAGCGCTCCCGGCGAGCAGCGCCATCAACACGCCGTCCTTCTCCCGGACGTGTCCGCGGAGGGTGAACCCTCCCGACTCCTCGCCGCCGAACAGCGCGTCGTGGTTGCCCATCGCCTCGGCGACCCACTTGAAGCCGACCGGCGTCTCGTACACCTCCTCGCCGTGCGCCTCCGCGATCCGGTCAACGAGGAACGTCGTCGAGACGGTCCGGACCGCGGGGCCGGCGTCGGTTTCGAGCAGCCGGTCGTAGCAGGCGGCGTAAAACAGGTTGGCGTCGAGCACGCCGCGATCCGCCGTGACGACCGCGATCCGGTCGGCGTCGCCGTCATTGGCGATTCCCAGATCGATGTCGCTCTCGGGGTCGGTGACGCGGTCGACCAGCTCGCCGAGGTGTTTGGCCGACGGCTCCGGCGAATCGCCGCCGAACGTCACGTCGCGCTCACAACGCAGCCGGACCACCTCGGCCCCGGCGGATTCGATCAAGGCGTCCGTGACGCCGCGTCCGCTCCCATGCATGGCGTCGTACGCGACCGTGAGCCCGGAGAGGTCGGCTCCCTCTCCCTCACCGGCGACGCCGCCAACCACCGCTCGGGCCGACTCGGCGTGGCTGCGCACGAGGTCGACACGCGAGATCTCGCCGCGCTCGCTTTCGGGGAGCAGATCCGGCTCCGCGAGACGGGCGACCACGTCCTCGGTCACGTCTGGAAGTGCGGGCGCGCCGTCGTGCGGGATGAACTTCACGCCGTTGTACTCGGGTGGGTTGTGCGAGGCGGTGACCATGCACGCTCCGGCGAGCCCGCGGTCGACAATGGCGTGCGCGATGACGGGCGTCGGCACGTCGCGTTCGGGGAGAAGCACGTCGAAGCCGTTGCCCGCGAGCACCTCTGCGAGGCTCTCGGCGAATCCCTCGGAGGTCTCCCGAGCGTCGTAGCCGACCGCGACCGGTTCGTCGTGGCCTGCCGCCGCCAGATGGTCGGCGACCGCCTGTCCGACGATCCGCACCCGTTCGTCGGTGAAGACGTCGAGGGTGGCCCGCCACCCGTCCGTTCCGAAGGCAATCTGATCCATGTGCGTCACGTCGTGGGCGGAGACAATAAGGCTCGGTGTCACCGCCGGCGACCGCCCTCGTTTTTGTCTTCCCGGCTCGAAGCCGACGTATGACTCGAATCGTCGCGGTGTCCGGCAGCCGACGAGCGGCGAGCACGACGCGAGCGGCACTTCGTATTGCCCTCGACGCCGCGGACGACGCCGGCGCGGAGACAGATATGATCGACCTCGGCACGGTCGATCTCCCGCTGTATCACCCCGACGAGGACGGCCAAGGTGACAGCGAGGCACTGAAACGGCGCGTGCGCGAGGCCGACGGCGTACTCGCGGGCACTCCAGTCTACCGCGGCTCCTTCTCGTCGACGTTCAAGAACTTCCACGACTTCTGCGGCTCGGCGGAGTACGAGAACACGGCCGTGGGACTGCTCGCGACCGCTGGCGGCGGTTCCTATGGCGGGACGCTCGAACACCTCCGGTCGACGTTTCGGAACGTCCACGCGTGGACGGTTCCCGACGAAGTAGGTATTCAGAACGCCTCGTCGGTCGTCGAGACGGGAGAAAACACCAGATACCGGATCACAGACGACGACATCCGGCGGCGCACGGAGACGCTGGGTCGCGTCGTCACCCAACACGCGGAACGGCTGCGGTGAATCGAGACGGAAATTGGCCGGTGAAATCGGATCGAGAGCGGTCTCGACGACACGTCGACCCGCCGCGCTTTTGAACGCCTCTCGCTTACAGCGTCTATGACCGAACCGGGGGACGACGACCGTGTCCGCTAACCGGAAGGGCGACCGGCGCGAGCGAGAACTGGTGAACGCACTGGACGAGTCGGGATTCGCCGTGATGCGTGCTCCGGCGAGCGGCTCGTCGACGGAGCGGGAGCTTCCGGACGTGCTCGCCGGCGACGGCGAGACGTTCTACGCAATCGAAGCGAAATCAAGCGCAGGCGACCCGATATATCTCACGGGTGAAGAGGTCGAGGCGCTGCTGTTTTTCGCTCGGAACTTCGGCGCGAAAGCGCGTATCGCGGTCCGGTTCGACCGCGAGGACTGGTACTTCTTCCATCCCGGCGACCTGTACACGACCGACGCCGGCTCGTATCGCGTCAAAAAGGAGACGGCGCTCGCGGACGGCACCGACTTCGCTGAATTCGCCGGCGAGACTCAGAAGGTGACGCTCGACGAAGTCGGGTCCGGCGCGGGCGGAAGCGGCGCGGATGGGAGCGGCGGAAACGACGACGCAGAAACCGAGCAGCGACGCGAGATCTTAGAGGCCGTTCGCGACGGGCACATGCCCGTCGAGGACGCACTCGACGTGTTGTGACCCCGCGCACGGGGCGACACCCGGCGAGACGCGACGCCGGACCCCCTCGCTTATCCCTCGCGGCGGCGAACTCCCACGCGAATGAGCGAGGACTTCGGTCTGCTGGAGCCCGCTGACGATCCCGGCGACGAGTGGGAACAGCTCGATGTCTCCGACACCGAGGCCGACCGGATCGCGCGCCGGCAGGACCGCGAGTTCGACGAGTTCCGTAAGCGGATCAAGGACACGGAGCAGTTCAAGCTCCAAGAGTCGGTGTTCGACGACGCGACGCTCGCAGCCGTCTACAAGCTCGTCCAAGACGGCTACGTCGACGCCTTCGGTGGTCCGGTGTCGACCGGCAAGGAGGCGAGCGTCTTCGAGGCGCTCGGGGGGCAGGCGGGCGAGCGCCCGGAGCCGGGGTCGGCTGCGGCCGGCGGCGGCCCCGAAGGTGTTCACCCGGAGCGCGAAGTCGCCGTGAAGGTGTATCGGATCAACTCCTCGAACTTCCGGCAGATGCGCGAGTACCTGGAGGGCGACCCGCGGTTCGAGGGAATCGCGAACGACAAGAAGGCGGTCGTGCTGGCGTGGACCCGCAAGGAGTTCGCCAATCTCAAACGCGCGCGCACCGCGGGAGTGCGGGTCCCCGAGCCGATCGCCGTCCAGCGGAACGTCCTCGTGATGGAACTGGTCGGCCACGCCGACGACCGCGCTCGCCGGCTCTCGGAGGTCGAAGTCGAGAACCCCGAGACCGCCTACGAGGTCGTCCGCGAGTACATGCGACGGCTCTACCGCGCCGGACTGATCCACGGCGACCTCTCCGAGTACAACATGATCATCCACGAGGGCGAACTGGTGGTCATCGACATGGGACAGGCGGTGACGGTCCACCACCCGAACGCCGGCGAGTTTCTCGACCGCGACTGCGAGAACGTGGCGGCCTTTTTCACCAGACAGGGGATCGATGTCGACCCCGCTGACCTCCGCGCGTACGTGACCGAACCGGAGCCCGATCCGAGCGAGTAACCGAAAGCCGAACGACGTGCCACACGAGAAACCGGGCAGACCAAGTGAACTGGCGAACGGACACACTGATTTGGGTCCCGGTTGACGTGTCCCCATGCCCTCCTTGAACAATTCTGCGGCGGTATCCACTGAGATAGCATCCGTCGCCCGGCGATACCGCCGGGTTGAACGCACGGCCAGTTGGCTCGTTGCCCTCCTCGTCGTCGCGGTCGTTCTGACAGCGATCCGCACGCTTGACCTCTTTCCGGCCGCGCTAGTCGCGGTCGGCATAGTCGTTCTCGCTCGTATACCGCTCGTGACCCGAAACGGGCATACGCGACTGATAACCGACTCCGAGCCGGCGGCAGTCGTGGACGCGTTTCGGTGCGGCACCCCACCGATCCTCGCTTTCCAGTGGGCGGTCGCGGATACGATCGAACTCGGTGGTGAGGATGTCGATGCCGAGGAATCCGGCTCTCCCGCGACGACCCGCGCGACCTACGCGTTCTCTTATCTGTTCGGACTGCAATCGGTGTCGATGACCCTTGAGGTTCGATCGCTGAGACGCGAAGGCGACGACAGAGCGGCCACGGGCGGCGCGGGACCGGCCACAGACGCCGACGTAGTCGAAACCCTCGAGGTGAGCGCCACGGCCGGCGGGCGACCGTGGGGCACGTATCGGGTGACGATACGGGAGTCCGACTTCGGGACGGTCGTTGACGTGGATCTGACGACCGACCGGCGGTTCGACCTGCGGTCGGTCCCACAGGCGCTGGTCGCGGAGCGGTACTTCGATGCGATCCTCTCGGCACAGGGATATCGCGTTGCCGATCGATCGGTGTCATGGTCGACGTGATCGGCCCTCTCCGGCCACCCGAGAATCCACGCTAGCCGGCCGCACACGCCCGGTATCTGGACACACACCGCGGCTCGCGGAACACGTTTAAAAGGCTTGGCCGGATATCCATCTGCATGCAACACGTGACGGTTCCGCAGGACCGGATCGGCGTCGTCATCGGTGCCGGTGGCGAGACGATGCGGGAGATAGAAGAGCGGGCGAACGTGCGCCTCGACGTCGACTCCGAGTCGGGAAGCGTCGCCATCGAGGAGCGAAACGACCCGGTCGCCGCGATGATCGCGCCCGACGTGATCAAGGCGATCGGCCGCGGCTTCAAGCCGGAGACGGCGCTGTCGATCCTCGACCACGACCTTCGCACGCTCGATCTGATCGACCTGTCCGAGCACACGCGCAACGACAACGACCTCCAGCGCCAGAAGGGCCGGATAATCGGCGAGAACGGACGGACCAGAGAACTGCTGGAAGAACTGTCCGGCGCGAACGTCGTCGTCTACGGCACCACCGTCGGCGCGGTCGGCCAGCCCGAAGAGTTAGAGGTCGTCCGCCGCGCGGTCGGGATGCTGCTCGACGGCGCGCCCCACGGTGCGGTGTACTCGTACCTCGAACGGATGTCGAACGAACTCGACGACGACGTGAGTTTCAACGCGCCGCAGTAGGACGGAGTCAGTGCGGAACAGTCGGCAGCCGAAACAGTCAGTACCCAAATCGATCGCGAACGAGGACGACCGTCGTACGTCCCTCCTCCGTCTCACGACGATAGACGAGCTGTTTGGCGATCGCCGACTCGACGCCGTACGCCTCCTGTGCACGCTCGTTTTCGAGCGGGTACGCGACCGACTCCAGCCGGTCGAACGCGTCTGAAAGCGTCGGGACAATCTTGTTCGTGCCGCTGACGATGACGACGTTACCGGCGGCGAACGGGTACGCCCCGATCCGGCTGCCGGAGAGGTCGGCGGCAACCAGTTCGCCCGTCTCGGCGATCGCGTTGATCCCGCCGAGGAAGTAGTCGGCCGTCTGCGACTCGCGCCGTGCGGTCTGTCGCTCGGCGTCGTCGTCGATGCTCCAGATCTCGTCCGGGAGGCTCTCCCACTCGTGGTCGCCCTCGCTGAGGAACTCGTCGAAGCCGATCTCCTCGAGGGTCGTCGAGTGGCCGTTCATCACGGACGCGCCCGCGGGGATCTGCGACTGGACCGCGTCGAGCGCCTCGTCGGCGTCGTCGACGACGATCACGTCGAAGCCGCGCTCTTCGAGGTTCGCGACGGTCTCCTCGACGGTCGCGTCGTCGGCCGTCTGGTCCAGCGTCTCGTCGATCTCGGCGTCGTCCGCGTAGTCCGCTTTCTGCTGTGACATTGTATGGAAATCAAACGGGTCGCCGCCGCGTCAGGCGCGCCGGCGGCGGTCCCGTCTCGTGATCGATCGGAGGCGCGGACGACACTTAACGGCTCGCGAACACCCGTGTCAGGGGGTGACGTTGGTGTTATCGTCGTGTCGACGAATCGACCGCTCGTCCGTCGAGCGACGGACCGAGGGGTAAGCGATCTGCGTCGGTCGTCGATAAAAATCGCGTGTCGTCGAGGCCCGGAAGGGGCGCGCGACGGTCGGTCGGCGGGTCGGTCCAGCGAAGCGATTGCGGTCGGCGTGAGTAGGGTGTATCTCCTACGCGGAGTTTACATCGCACCGCCCATACCGCCCATGCCGCCCATACCGCCCATGCCGCCGGCACCACCGGGACCGCCAGCGGGCTCGTCGTCGTCGTCGGAGCCGCCGCCCTTGAGGTCGCCGGCCGCGATGACGTCGTCGATGCGGAGGATCATGACGGCCGCCTCGGTGGCGGACTCGATGGCCTGGGTCTTGACGCGGAGCGGCTCCACGACGCCCTCGGCCTCCATGTTGATCACGTCGCCCGTGTAGGCGTCGAGACCTGCGCCGAACTCGCCGCCGTCGTGGCGGGCGCGCAGGTCGACGAGCGAGTCGATGGGGTCGAGGCCCGCGTTCTCGGCGAGCGTGCGCGGGATGACCTCCAGCGCGTCGGCGAACGCCTCGACGGCGAGCTGCTCGCGGCCGCCGACGGAGTCGGCGAAGTCGCGGAGCTGCAGCGCGAGTTCGGCCTCGCTTGCGCCGCCGCCGGGCAGCACCTTCCCTTCGAGCAGGGTCGTGCGGACGACGCCGAGCGAGTCGTCGATGGCGCGCTCGACCTCGTCGACGACGTGCTCGGTGCCGCCGCGGAGGATGAGAGTGACGGACTTGGCCTCCTCGACGTCCTCGACGAAGATGCGCTCGTCGCCGCCGATGTCCTTCTGGGCGACGGAGCCGGCGAATCCGAGATCGTCGGACTCGATGTCGTCGAGGTTGGAGACGACGCGGCCGCCGGTCGCGCGAGCGAGGCGTTTGAGGTCGCCGGACTTCGCGCGGCGGACAGCCAAGATTCCCTCCTGTGCGAGGTAGTGCTGGGCCATGTCGTCGATGCCGTCGCCGACGAAGACGACGTCAGCGCCGATGTCGACGAGGTGGTCGACCATCTCGCGGAGCTGCTCTTCCTCTTGATCGAGGAACTGCTGGAGCTGGTCGGGGTCGGTGACGTTGACCTCGGCGTCGATCTCCGTCTCCTTCACTTCGATAGCGCCGTCGAACAGCGCGACGTCGGCGTCCTCGACCGCGAAGGGCATGTTCTCGTCGACGCGCTCTTTGTCGACGATGACGCCCTCGACGAGCTCCGACTCGTCGATGGAACTGCCGACGACCTTCTCGACGGAGACGTTCTCCGTGTCGATGTCGTCGTCGTCCTGAACTGCCAGCACGGCGTCAACGACGAGTTCGGCGAGCAGGTCCTTGGAGTTCTCTGCGCCCTTACCCGTCATCGCTGTCTCGGCGATCTCGACGAGCGTGTCGTAGTCGTCCTCGTCGACATCGATGGCTTCCTCGTCGAGGATTTCCTTGGCCTTTTCGGCGGCTTGGCGGTACCCCTGTGCGAGCGTGGTCGCGTGGATATCTTGGTCGAGGAGCTCCTCGGCCTGGTCGAGAAGCTCACCGGCGACGACGACAGCGGAGGTGGTGCCGTCGCCAACCTCCTCTTCCTGCGTCTCGCTGACCTCGACGATCATGTTGGCCGCCGGGTGGTCGATATCCATCTCTTTGAGGATGGTGACGCCGTCGTTCGTGACGACGACGGACCCGCCGGAATCGACGAGCATCTTGTCCATTCCTTTCGGACCGAGCGTCGTGCGGACGGACTCCGCAACCGCCTTGCCGGCCGTGATGTTCATGTTCTGGGCGTCCTTTCCGGAGGTGCGCTGCGACTCCTCGGAAAGTACGATCATCGGCTGGTTACCCATCCGTTGTCGCTGGGACATAATCACCCATTGATTGTTTGTGATTCTATATAAACCTTTTGCTGGCAGTGTGCGAAATCGCCACACGGGGGCGGTTATACTGCTGGTGTGTGGCTCATTATCACAGGTGTTTATATAGAACGACAGACAGTCAGAAGCGCCGCAGTCGGTGCGATATAACGAGACGAACGGTACGAGACCGATCAGATCGCTTCACGATACGCGTCCAGCGTCTTTTCGACGTCTGCCTCCGTGTGCGCGTAGGAGGTGAACTGACACTCGAACTGGTTGGCGGTGAGGAACACGCCGCGGTCTTTCATCTCCTGCCAGAACACCCGCTCCCAGCGGTCGGTCTCCGCGGCCGCCACGTCCGCTCCGGTCTTCGGACAGGCGTCGTACCGCCCGCAGTCAGAGTCTTGTCGACACCCGCCCGCACAGCCGGCCTCGGCGTCAACCGGCGTCTCGCGGGTGAATACCGTCTTGAACATCGAGTCGGTCCCGACGACCGTATACTCGGGCGCGCGTTCGGCGCAGATGTCGGTAATTCCTTCCCGAAGCTTCCGGCCGAGGCGGTTGACGTGCTCGTACACGTCGTTCTCGGCGGCGTACTCGAGTGTCGCCTTTCCCGCGGCCATCGTCACCGGATGCCCGGAGAACGTGCCGGACTGGAACACGTCGCCCGAGGGAGTGAACCCCTCGATCACGTCCGCGCGGCCGCCGATCGCACCGACGGGGAAGCCGCCGCCGATGATCTTCCCGAACGTCGTCACGTCGGGAGTGACGCCGAACTTCGACTGCGCGCAGCCGAGGCCGCCGACGCGGAACCCGGTGATCACCTCGTCGAAGATCAGCAGCGCGCCGTGGTCGTCACACAGATCTCGAAGCGTCTCGTGGTAGCCGTCGACGGGCATCACGATTCCCGTGTTCGCGAGGATCGGCTCGACGAGCACCGCGGCGATGTCGTCGCCGTGCTCTGCAAACACCTCTTTCACGGTCTGCGGATCGTTGAACGGAATCGGGAGGGTGTGCTCGGCGAACTCCTCGGGAATGCCCGCAGTTGAGGGCTGCGGATTCTCGGGACCTCCCTCGACGAGCGTCGACTCCTGTGCGCCGTGGTACCCGCCCTGCATGACGACGATCTTGTCGCGGCCGGTGTGCCCTCGGGCCAGCCGGACCGCGGAGACCGTCGCCTCCGTCCCCGAGTTGACGAATCGGATCGATTCGACGCTCGGGACGTGGCGGGACACGAACTCCGCGTGTTCCACTTCAATTTCCGTGGGCGCGCCGTACATCGGTCCCGCCGCCGCGTGCGACTGCACCGCCGATTCGACCGGGTCCGGGAGGTCGTGACCGTACAGGAGCGGCCCGTAGCCCATCACCCAGTCGACGTATCGGTTGCCGTCGGCGTCGATGACGTGACCCCCGTCCCCGCGCTCGACGAAGAAGGGGTGCGGCATCGTCGCGCGGACGGAGGAGTTGACCCCACCGGGCGAGACCGACAGCGCGCGGTCGTACAGCTCCCGTGAGCGCTCGTGGTTCATGCCCCGGGGTTGGATCGGGAGGGTGAAAGTAGTTGCCGACCCGTCGCCGCGGCTAGTCGGCGTGAGGTCGATTAAAAAAAGCCACGTTAGTTCGTCGGATCGATCGCCTGCGACGGAATCACGTTGAACGTCGCGCCGGCGTCATACTGAACGCCGCGCCGTCGTCACACCGCCTCCGGACCGGTCGCGCCGGTGCGGACCTGCAACGCGTCCTCGACGGGCATGATGAACACCTTTCCGTCGCCGGGCTCGCCGGTCTTGGCGGCGTCGGCGATGGCGTTTGCGACCTCGTCGGCCGGAATGTCGGCGACGACGATGTCGATTTTTACCTTCTGGTGGAGGTCGACCGTGAACTCCTCACCGCGCCACTGTCCCTTCTTGGCGGGCTGGCTACCACGGCCGGAGACGTTCGTGACGGTGAGCGATGGCGCGTTGATCTCTGCGAGTGCCTGCTTGATCGCACCGAGCTTGTCGGGCCGAACGACTGCCGTGACCATCTTTATCTCCGTGCCGGCTTCCTCGCCGCCGTCAGCGCGCGGAGAGTCGTCGGTCGTGTCGACCACTGCGGGGCCGCCGTCGGTCGCCACGCGGTCGCCGCCGAATTCGGGGTAGGTCTCGACGCCGTGTTCGGAGATGTCGAGGCCCTCCTGTTCGTGTTCCGGGGTGACGCGTGCCTCGCCGACCAGCTTGAGGACGTACCAGACGACGGCGGTCGCGGTGAGGGTCCACCCGCCGATGATGACGACGCCGACTAACTGAGCGATGAAGTGGGCCCCGACGCCGCTACTGAGCTGTCCGGGAGCGGCCACGAACGGGAACAGCAGGGTTCCGAGAACGCCGGCGCTGCCGTGGACCGGGAACACCGCACAGACATCATCGATCTTGAGCGTGTCCGAGACGAAGTCGAAGACGATCGGGAGCTGTGCGCCGGCGAGCCCGCCGACGACGAGCGCGCCCCACCACGCCGTGGTGTCCGGAATAGCAGTGATCCCGACCAGCCCCGCGAGGAGGCCGTTCGCGACGTAGAGCGTGTCGACCTTGCCGTTCCGCAGCCACACGACGAGCGCGGCCCCGATCCCACCGGACGCCATCGCGATGGTCGTCCCCATCGCGACGAGGTTGACGGTCATGGTGTTGAACATGCCGCCGCTAACCACAGAGGCTGTCCCGACGTTGAAGCCGTACCAGCCGAACGCGAGGATGAGCGTCCCGAGGGCGGCGAACGTCAGCGAGTGGCCGGGAATTACGTTCGTCGAGCCGTCCTCGCTGTAGCGGTCCATCCGCGGGCCGAGCACGGCCGCGGCAGTGAGCCCGGCGATACCGCCCATACCGTGGACGATCATGCCGCCAGCGAAGTCGTGGAAGGCGGTTCCGGTCAGCTGGGCGACGAGTCCGTCACCGGAGGCCGACCACGTGAACGCGATGACCATCGGGTAGATGACTGCGGCCAGCAGGAAGGTGTAGGTGACGTACGCGCGCAGCTTCGCGCGACCGGCGACCGCGCCGGAGACGATGGTTGCCGCCGTCATCGCGAAGACAGCGCCGTAGAGCCAGTTGACGTACGGGCCGACAACGCCCTCCTCGACGGCAAGTTCACCGCCGGAGAACAGCGTCCCAGCCACGGAGACGGGACCGCCGGAGCCGCTCATCACGCTGGTGAACGCCGTCCCGATGAGGAAGAACACCGTCACCCCGACGCTCCACGTCAGGAGGTTCTTCGTCAGCTGGTTGGCGACGTTCTTCGAGCGAACCTGCCCCGCTTCGAGCATGGCGAAGCCGGCGTGCATGAAGAAGATGAGGAACGTCACGACGAGGATCCACGTCCCGTTCAGTGCGGATGCGAACGTACTCGGATCGACGCTCGCGAGAACGCCGGTCGTCACGAGGCAACCACCTCTACTGACCGTTCGTTCGTTGAGCGACGCGTTTCATTCGTGTTCATGTGCTGAATCACATTACAACCCCGGGAAAGGGAATCATATAAATGCTTGAGTTGAAACACCAAATAAATTAGAAGGATAACACTAGATTTGTCCAATATACTATAGACTCAATTGTATATAAGGACGTAAGTTGCGGGATTATCTGGTAATTCTTGCGCGATCGGCTGACAGATGTATTGTAAGAAATCCAACTAAAATGCATGACTTCGCCGATTTGCCGCCTCACGACGACGCGCGCGGCCGCTGTCGGCGAGTATTGCCACATCGATCTATCGCCGAGCGGCACTGCGTGCGTCGGTCTCGTCTTGTGACGTGCCGAGACGGGCGATACCGACCGTCTCACGAAACAGACATAGAAGTGTACGTTTGTCTACCCTGTGGTCGTCCGATCGGCAGTACGTCCACCGTCTCTCAAAATGGCGTTTCGTTCGCCGATCTGTGTCTGACTCTCGATGCGACCCAGCTACTCCGGCTTCAGTCCTTCGCCCTGCACGCGCATCACCGCCTCGCCGTCGGCGAGGTTCGGCGCGTCGACGAGCCGGACGATCCGCTTGTTCCCCTTCGACTTTCGGAGGTAGATCCGGAATGTAGAGGCGTGCCCGAGGATGTTTCCGCCGATGGCTTGGGTCGGGTCACCGAAGTAGGAGTCGGGATTCGACGCGACCTGGTTGGTGACGAGGATGGCGGTGTTGTACAGGTCGCCGAGCCGCATCAGGTCGTGAAGGTGTTTGTTGAGCTTCTGCTGGCGCTCGGCGAGTTCCCCTCGACCGACGTACTCAGCGCGGAAATGGGCGGTAAGAGAGTCGACACAGACGATTCGGATCGGCCACTCGCTTTCTTCGTGTTCGCCCGCGAGTTCCTTGGCCTTCTCTGCGAGGAGGATCTGGTGGTTGGAGTTGAACGCCTTCGCGACGTGGATCTGATCTAAGAACGCCGCGATGAGTTCCTCCATCGCTTCCTCGTCCGCGGGCGTGCCTTCGATCTCGCGTCGCTCCATCTCCTCGGCGAGAATCTCGTCGTCGAGGCCGCGGACCATGTCGTCGATCCGCTCCGGCCGGAACGTGTCCTCGGAGTCGACGAAGATACAGCCGCCGTCGAGCCCGCCGTTCTCCGGCGGAAGCTGCACGTTGACCGCCATCTGGTGGGTGACCTGCGACTTCCCGGAGCCGAACTCGCCGTACACCTCGGTGATCGATTGGGTCTCGATGCCGCCGCCGAGCAGGTCGTCGACTTCGTCGATCTGCCACGAGAGCTTGCCGATCTCCTGTCGGCGTTCCAACACGCTCGCGCCCGTCTCGAACCCACCCACGTCGGCGGCGTCGCGGGCGGCGTTGATGATATCGGACGCCGACGACTCGCCGATGTCGGCGGTGTTGGACATCTCGCCGGGGCTCGCGACGGCAATCGACTGATAGCTCTCGAATCCGTTCTCGACGAGCTTGTCTGCGGTCGCGGGGCCGACGCCGGGGAGGTCTTCGAGTTCGTCTTCAGGCATGTACCCCTCCCTTGCTCGCCATCGGGTATAAAGTCTGGTTTACACCCGAGTGAAAGTGAAATCTCGCCGTCAGACGGTCGGTCCCTGGTGTGACAGCCGTCGAACGCCTCCGCGTCGATCGCGGGAGTTGATCGCCCGGCGAAACTGGTCGGGTTGCGGACTGCGACCGCGCTTTAGCGGCCCGGTACTCCGGTGGTCCGGTGAACCGACGGTATCGCGATGTCAGAACTCGACGCGGCGGACGTAGTCGAGGTCGCGGATCTCGACGAGCAGCTCGCCCGAGAGGTCGGCGTCGGTTATGACGTACAGCTTCGGGTCGTCGGTGAACTCGGGATCCTCGCTCAACACCTGTCGGATCGAGACGCCGTGATCGGCCATGATCCCGGTCACTTCGGCGACGATTCCGGCCTCATCGGCGGCCGCGACCTCGATTGTGAGCACCGTGAGATCGAGGACCGGTGCCAGATCCATCAGACTCGGCACCGACGAGATGTTGGTGAAGATACGCTTCAGTTCCGGATCGTCCAAGATCGCGTCCGTCGTCGAGTCGACCACGCGCCGGTCGACATCGAGCTCGCGCGCGATTCCGGTGTAGGGGATTTCGATTCCGCCGGAGACCACGCGCCCCTCCTCGTTGACCGAGAAGCCGCGCTCCAAGAAAAGCCGGATGACGGCCTGTTGGCTGGGTGACCCCTCGAACTTTTCGAGGATCTCGTCGAACATTCGTTACTGCGGGTGGTCCCCGCTCGGTGTTAAAGAGCCGGGTAGTGAGGGCGAACCACTTCGAGAGGCGCGGGTGCTGAATCGACGAAGCGGATCGGTCGAGTGCGCCGTGCCGAGTCCTCGCGACCACTTCCGCTCCGGCACCCGACTCCTTTTATTTTGAGCCGTCGAACTCAGTCCCGTGTCAGAACCGTCGCATCTGCGGTTCTTCCCGTACGAGGAACCCTACCCGAACCAGCGCGAGGCGATGGACAGGGTCGCCAACGCGCTGGACAGGGGCCAAGACGTGCTGTTCGAGGGCGCGCCCGGGACGGGAAAGACCCTCTCCGCGCTCGTGCCCGCGCTCGACCACGCCCGCGAGCACGACCGCACGGTGGTCATCACCACCAACGTCCACCAGCAGATGCGTCAGTTCGTCGAGGACGCCCGCGCGATAACGCGCGAAGAGCCGATCCGCGCGGTCGTCTTCAAGGGGAAGTCCTCGATGTGTCACATCGACGTTGACTACCAGGAGTGTCAGACGCTCAGAGACACCACGCGCGATCTGGTCGAGACCGAAAGCGAGGTTCGCGAACTGGAGGCGCGTCAACGCGAACTGCTGGCCGAGAGCCGCGAGGGCGACGCGGGCGCGGCGGAGGCTCGCGAGTCGGTCATGGAGGCGCTCGACGACTTGGAAGACGAGATCGACGAGTACGAGACCGCAAACGTCTGTGCGCACTACAGAAACAACCTCACGCGAGACACGGACGACTTCTTCGCGTGGCTCTTCGAGGACGTTCGCACGCCCGAGGGCGTGTACGCGTACGCGGACGAGCGAGACCTGTGTGGCTACGAGCTGCTCAAAGAGGGTATGGAGGGCGTCGACCTCGTCGTCTGTAACTACCACCACCTGCTCGACCCCCAGATCAGAGAGCAGTTCTTCCGGTGGATCGACCGCGACCCCTCCGAGATCGTGACCGTGTTCGACGAGGCGCACAACGTCGAAGACGCCGCCCGCGACCACGCCACCCGGACGCTGACCGAGAACACCCTCGACGCGGCTCTCGACGAACTCGACGAGAGCGACGACTCACGTGCCGGGGCGGCCGAGAACGTGCTTCGGGCGTTCCGCGACGCGCTCGCGGAGACCTACGACGACGCGCTCGGCTTCGGCGACCGCGAGTCGATAGGCGAGAACTGGGAGGACGTGTCGATAGCGAACGACGACCGCCGCGACGACCTCACGCTCGCCTTCCTCCGCCGCTACGAGGGGGCGGGGATCGATACCGAGACGGAACTCGCCGTCCAGCTCGGACAGGCGATAGACGAGGAGTACGAGCGTCGCTACCGAGACGGCGAGACGACTACGCGAAGCGAGTCACAGACGCTTCAGGCCGCTCGCTTCGTCTCGACGTGGATGGACGAGGGGACGGAACTCGGCCAGTACCCCGTCGTCTCCGTTCGCCGCGACGGGGCGACGGAGGAGGTGTACGGTTGCGCGGAACTGTACACGTGCATTCCCCGCCGAATCACTGCCGAACTGTTCGACGAGGTCGCCGCCTCGGTGCTGATGAGCGCGACGCTTCGCCCGTTCGACGTGACCGAGGAGGTGCTTGGCCTGTCCGACGCGGCGTCGATCGCGTACGGGATGGCCTATCCCGAAGCGAACCGCCGGACGTTCGCGGTCGACGTTCCGCCGCTGTTCTCCTCGGAGCGCAACGACCCGGAGACGCAGACGACCGTGGCCGCCCTCCTTCGAGACGCAATCCGATTCACGCCGGGGAACACGCTCGCGTTCTTCCCGACGTACGCCGAGGCGGAGCGATACTACGAGCGTCTCGACGGCAACCGCTCCGACACCGCGGACCTCGGTGACCTTCACCTTGACGGCCCCGATGAGGACGAAGAGCAACTCCGCCAGCAGTTCGTCGACAGCGAGAACGCGACGCTTTTCACCTCGCTCTGGGGGACGCTCGCCGAGGGCGTGAGCTTCGACGGCGACGACGCCCGGACGGTCATCGTCGTCGGCGTTCCCTACCCCCATCTCTCGGATCGGATGGAGGCGGTCCAGTCCGCGTACGACAGGGCGTTCTCCGACCGCAACCGCAGCCGCGACCCGGGATGGACGTACGCGGTCGAAGTTCCGACGATCCGCAAGACGCGGCAGGCCCTCGGGAGGGTCGTCCGCGGACCGGACGACTTCGGCGTCCGTATCCTCGCCGACCGCCGCTACACGACGGCAGACATGGGAAAATACTCCGTTCGCGGATCGTTCCCGCCGGAGGAGCGCGAGGAACTACTCGATGTCGACCCGACAAAACTGAAGTTCGCGATGCTGAACTTCTACGGCGACCACGACGCGTACGACGGGCCGCCGCCGGAGCCGTGAGGCTGCACGGCCGCCAGCGCGGAGCGTAGCGTCACGGCCGGTACTCTGATGAGATCCTCATCCGGCCGGGTCACCCCGGCATCGACGCCACGAGCACCACGATTCCGAGGACGATGATCCCGAGAAGCGTCGTGATCACCGCGTGGATCGCCGTCATCACGGCGACCGCGCGTCGGGGCTGGTCGTAGCTCCACGCGAACATGACGCCGTCGACGAGGAGCGCGAGGGGGACGAGCAGCGCCTCGGTGACGGCGAACGCCCCGCCCACGACGCCGATCACCGCCGGAAGCGGCCCGATATAGAGCGCGCGTCGGGGATCGACGTCGCCGAGGACGTTCCGCGCGGCGAGATGTGCGGTGATCGAGAGGAACGCGGCGAACACGAGCGTGGTTCCCAGTACCGATATCGGCGTGACCGCCTGCATCGGGACCACCTGAAGGGTCATGACGGATGTACGCGCCGGCGGTAAAAGTGACCTCGGTCTCGGCGCGGCCGCGGGACCGACACGGGTGTCGCTCGTGACGCACTCAGTCGAGCAGTCCGAGCCCGTCGAGTTCCTCGGTGATCACGTCGACGGCCGCGGCGGCGTCGTCCGGGCTCGTTCCGCCGGTGATGACGAGCTTTCCGCTCCCAAAGAGCAGCGCGACGACATCGGGGTCGTCGATCCGGTAGACGAGCCCGGGGAACTGCTCCGGTTCGTACTCGATGTGTTCGAGCCCGAGGCCGATCGCGATCGCGTTCAGGTTGAGATCCTCGCCGAGATCGGCGGAGGTGACGATGTTCTGGACCGTGACCTCGGGGTCGCCGACGGGGATCTGTAGCGCGCGGAGCTCCTCGAAGACGATGTCGAGACTCTCGTGGACGGCGTCGATGGAGTTCGCGCCGGTACAGACGATCTTGCCGGACCGGAAGATGAGTGCGGCCGACTTCGGGTCGGCCGTGCGGTAGACGAGCCCGGGGAACTGTTCGGGGTCGTAGT
Organism: Halorubrum laminariae; assembly: GCF_024494655.1. Taxonomy (GTDB): domain Archaea; phylum Halobacteriota; class Halobacteria; order Halobacteriales; family Haloferacaceae; genus Halorubrum; species Halorubrum laminariae. The sequence goes on from NZ_JANHDL010000012.1 coordinate 66,060, forward strand.
CGGCACCTTCTAGATCCATCGCGACGCGCTGGAGATCGAGTTCCTGATCGATCCCCGTGGAGGCAACGACGTTCTCGATCGTGATCGTCTCCTTCGGGTCGGCCATCACTGCTTCGACGCACGCTCGAAATGGATAAAAAGGTGGCTGGTCGGAATCGCTACGCTCTTGCGACCGGCCGCCGGACGCCGTGGCGTGTACTGGCTCGAACTCGCGGGCGAGGAGGACGCGTTCGCCGCGTACGAGGCGTCGACCGCGGCCGTCGGCGTCGACCTCCTTGCGCCTGGGATTGCGAGCGCGAGGAGCCTCGGCGGCGCTGCAACGGCCCGATTCGGGCCGCATGCGTCGTCGGTCGAGCATGCGTCGTCGGTCGGTCGGCTGGGGTACACGCGCGCCGCCCACGAGGCGATCGCCCGGACCGACGCCGACCTCGACGCGGCGGTTGCCGCGCTGGAGGCCGCCCCGATCGACCGGACCGGGACGGTGGCTGTCAGGGCCCGTAACGTCAGAAACACGACCGACATCTCGACGAGCGCGGCCGAACACATGCTCGGCGGCGTCCTCGTCGACCGCGGGTTCGATGTCGACCTCGACGATCCGGACCACGTCCTCCGTGCGCTGTTTTCGGCCGGCGACCGCGCCGATCACGCGGCGGTGGCGGGTGCCGATGGCGACGACGCGTCCGTCTGCGCGCTCGGCTGGGTCGCGGTCGAGGCCGCCCGCGACTTCGCCCCGAAGCCGACCGACCGGCCGTTCTTCCAGCCCGGGAGCATGGCCCCGGCCGACGCTCGCGCGTACGCTAACCTCGCGGGCGCGGCCCCCGGATGGACCCTCCTCGATCCCATGTGTGGCACCGGCGGCCTTCCGATCGAGGCGGCCCTCGTCGGTGCGGACGTGCTCGCCTGTGACGCACAGACGAAGATGGTCCGCGGGACACGGGAGAACCTCCGAGCGTACGCGGGCGACGATTCCGACCGCGACCGCGTCAGAGACACCGCCGATCACGCTCGTCCCGCGTGGCACGTCGCGCGCGCCGACGCCACCGCCCTTCCGATGGATGACGACGCCGTCGACGGGATCGCTTTCGACGCGCCGTACGGCCGGCAGTCGAAGATTGCCCGCCACGAACTGGCGGACCTCGTCTCCGGCGCGCTCGCGGAGGCCGCGCGGGTCGCTCCCCGCGCGGTCGTGGTCGCGGACCGGGACTGGCGGGCCGAAGCGCGCGCGGCCGGCTGGGCGGTCGACGCCGTCTTCGAACGCCGAGTTCACCGGTCGCTGACGCGGCACGTGCTCGCGCTCGACCGCGAATGAGCGGACCGGTCGGCCGACTCCTCCGGCGCGTCTCGGACGGATCCACCGTCCTGAGAGTGAACGTCCGCTCGTCGATTCCGGCGTGTTCCGCCGCGGTATCGCCGTATTTCAGTTTCACTCACCCTGCGGGCAACGGTTAAGTAGACGGCCTGACGTGGTGTGGACATGACCGGGGACGCCGGCGACATGCTCTCGTGGGATGAGTCGGTGTTCCGCGACGAGTCCGTCTTCGAGATCGATCACGTCCCCGAGACGTTCCGACATCGTGAGAGTCAACTGGAGAGTCTGAAGTACGCGCTCCGCCCCGCAGTCCGCGGTTCTCGCCCGCTCAACACGGTCGTACGCGGCCCGCCCGGGACGGGCAAGACTACCGCCGTGCAGAAGCTATTCGGCGAACTCGGCACCCGGACCGACGTTCGGACCGTTCGGGTGAACTGTCAGGTCGACTCGACGCGATACGCCGTCTTCTCGCGGCTGTTCGAGGGGATATTCGACTACGAGCCCCCTTCGTCAGGGATCTCGTTCAAGAAGCTATTCGGACAGATCACGGACCGGCTCGTCGAGGAGGACGACGTGCTCGTCGTCGCGCTCGACGACGTGAACTACCTCTTCTACGAAAACGAGGCGTCGGACACACTCTACTCGCTGTTGCGTGCCCACGAGGCGCACTCCGGCGCGAAGATCGGCGTCATCGTCGTCTCCTCCGATCTCGGCCTCGACGTGATCGACGACCTCGACACCCGCGTGCAGTCCGTCTTCCGCCCCGAGGAGGTGTACTTCCCCGTGTACGGCGCGAGCGAGATCTACGACATCCTCTCCGAGCGCGCGAAACGCGGCTTCCACGACGGCGTCATCGGCGACGGCGAACTGGAGCGCGTCGCCGACCTCACCGCCGACAGCGGCGACCTCCGGGTAGGGATCGACCTGCTCCGTCGGGCCGGGCTCAACGCCGAGATGCGCGCCTCGAAGACGATCGCCACGGGGGACGTCGAATCCGCGTACGACAAGTCGAAACACGTCCACCTCTCGCGGTCGCTCCGGGGACTCACCGAATCGGAACGCGACCTCGTGCGAGTGCTCGCCGAACACGACGGGCGACGCGCCGGCGAGGTGTACGAGGCGTTCCACGACGAGACCGACCTCGGCTACACCCGCTACTCCGAGATCATCAACAAGCTCGACCAGCTCGGCGTGATCGACGCCGAGTACGCCGACGTGGAGGGGCGCGGTCGCTCCCGAGAGCTCTCCTTGGCCTACGACGCCCAAGCGGTGGTAGACCGGCTGGAGTGACGACTGTCCCCCACCGCCCGGAACTGCTCCACTCCGCCCCGGAACTGCTCCACTCCGCCCCGCGCCGACGCCTTTTCAACCACCCCCGCCGACTCTGGGCGTATGAAGACGAGCGGCGGGAGCGACGCGGCGAAGCGACGCGCCGGCGAGTCGGCGGCCGCGGAGGTGACCGACGGCGACGTGGTCGGGCTCGGCACGGGCTCGACGGCGGCGCACGCGATCCGTCGGATCGGCGAGCGCGTCGACGCCGGGCTCGACGTGCGCGGCGTGCCGACCTCCTTCGCGAGCCGCGAACTCGCCGCAGATCAGGAAATTCCGCTCGTGGACCTCGATCGGGCGATCGGCCCGGACGCCCCCGGGATCGACCTCGCGATCGACGGCGCAGACCAAGTGGTCACCGCCGCGGCGGGCGACGCCGAGCGCGCGGGTGCGTCGGCCGACCCGGTGAACGCGCTCGTCAAGGGCGGCGGTGCCGCTCACGCTCGCGAGAAGCTCGTCGACGCGGCTGCCGACCGCTTCCTCGTCGTCGCCGATCCCGCGAAGGAGACGCCGGTACTCGACCGGGCCGTGCCGGTCGAGGTGCTCCCGGCCGGGCGGTCGGTCGTCGCCGAGGCGGTGCGGTCGGCCGGCGGCGAGCCGACGCTTCGCGCGGCGGAGCGGAAGGACGGGCCGGTCGTCACCGACAACGGGAACCTCGTGTTCGACTGCGCCTTCGGCGCGATCGCGGACCCGACCGCGCTGTCGACGACGCTGTCGGCGACGCCGGGAATCGTCGAACACGGCCTCTTCGTCGACCTCGCCGACGAGATCCACGTCGGTACCGAGACGGACGTGCGGGTCGTGACGCGGTGACCGGTTCCCGCGCCGCGCCCGAACGAAGACTCCTCTACTCGCGGCTGGTCGCACCGCTCATGAGTCGCGGGTCGACACAAAAATAACGACGGACTGAGAACGCGTCCGTCTTAGAGGTCGCGAGGCTGGACCGTCTTCCGGTCGTTGGCCTCGGCGCGGCGCGCGGCGTCTTCGAGCAGCTCGTCCACTTCGTCGTCCAGCGCGTCGTAGAAGTCCGAAGCGACGTTCTTGTCGTCCAGGGCTTCCTTGACGGCTGCTTTGACAATAAGGTCTGCCATGCGCTCGACGCTATCCGTCGACCGTTAATAAGAGTTCCTGAATTCGCCCGCGAGGGACGCCGTGCGGGCGGTTCGCGGCGATATCCCAGAACGAACACTGATAAACCTTGTGAGAGACGCGCCGTCAGCCGGAGAATCAAACCCGATCGATAGCTTCGACACCGTCCGCCACTGACTGATGGTATGCGCGACACGCTAGAAGCGCTCGACGCCGGCGAGATCGGCGTTGCAGAGGCCGAATCGCGGCTGACGGGCTACGCGACCACGAAGGCAGGCCGGTTCGACGCCGCCCGCGAGCACCGTCGCGGAATCCCGGAGGCGATCCTCGCGGAGGGAAAGACGCCCGCCGAGGTCGCGGCGCTGACCGCGACCGCGGTCGAAACGACCGGTCGGGCACTCGTGACCCGCGCGTCCGACGACGACGCCGCCGCGATCCGGACCGAGGTCGACGGCGGCGTGATCGGGCGATCGACCGACGCGTCGCCCGCCGTCGACCACGACGAGCGAACTGGAACCGTCGTGGTCCACGCGGCCGACTTCGACCCGCCGTCGCTCGACGCGACCGTCGCCGTCGTCGCGGCCGGAACCGCCGACAGCGCGGTCGCCGGCGAGGCCGCCGTCGTCGCCCGCGAGATCGGTGCGACAGTCGACCGCGTCGACGACGTCGGAGTCGCGAACCTCGACCGAATCTTGGACCAACGCGACCGGATTCGCGAGGCTGATGTCGTCGTCGTCGCCGCCGGCCGCGAGGGCGCGTTACCGACCGTCGTCGCCGGGCTCGTCGCCGCGCCGGTGATCGCGCTGCCGGTCTCGACCGGGTACGGGGTCGGCGGCGAGGGAGTCGCGGCGCTTGAGGGCGCGCTCCAGTCCTGTTCGGTGCTCACGACGGTGAACGTCGATGCGGGCTTCGTCGCCGGCGCGCAGGCTGGACTCATCGCGCGAGCGGTCGACGCGGCGCGCGAGACGTGAGCCCGGCGCGTGAATGACGCTGGTGCGCGGACTGTGACCTGTCCGGTCGTTCACGATTCCGACGCGCCGGTCGGAATCGTCACCGTCACCACCGTCCCGCGCGGGTCGCGGTCGGCGTAGTCGACATCGGCTCCGAGCACGTCGGCCGCCCACGCGACGACCCAGAGGCCAAGTCCCGAGCCGTGTTCGAGCGCCGTCTCTCGCCCGGACTCGACCGCCGTGACCTCGTGCTCCGGAATCCCCGGTCCGTCGTCGGCGACAGTGAGAACGTACCGCTCGCCGGCGTGACCGCGGTCACTTTCTCTGTCGGCGTCGCCGCGAGCGGTCTCGTTACCGTCGGTCGCTTCTTCCAGCTCGGAATCGGCCGCCGACTCTGCCCGTCGGAGCGACACCCTGACCCACGGTCCGCCGTCGTCGCGCTCGACACCCTCGCTGTCGTGGTGGTCGACGGCGTTCTCGACGACGTTCTCGACGATCGCGCGGAGCACGTCCACCCTGAGGCGAACCGTTCGATCGCCGTCGCCGTCCTCGTCCGCCTCAAACTCGATTACGGTGTCGGGCTCTCGTTTTCGGGCGTCATCGACGACCGACGCGACGATATCGCCGACGGTCACCTCGGTCGCCTCCCCCCCTGCGAGCACCTTTTCGACGGTTCGCGCCTTCTCGCCGAGGGCGGCGAGCGTACCGGCCCGACGCTCTATCGCGTCCGCCATGCGGAGGAGTTCGGGGTCGTCGAGCCGCTCCGCGAGCAGTTCGCCGTAGCCGTGAACCACGCCGGCGTCATTCCGGAGGTTGTGTCTGAGCACGCGATTGAGCACTGCCAGCTGCTGACGACGCCGCTCCCGCTCTGTCACGTCGGAGAAGACGACCGTGCGGCCGACGCGGACGCCGTTGGGATCGGCCAACGGCGCGGTCGACACTGCGTACGTGCGGCGGCGTCCCGCGACACTTATTTCGATCTCCCCGCCGTCCCCGTCGAGGGATATCGGCGCATCGAGGAACGCATCGAGCGGTCGGTCGCGAGCCGTTTCGGCGTCGACGCCGAGCAGCGACTCGGCCGCCGGGTTGAGCCGGACGATGTGACTGTCGGGCGCGAGCGCGACGATCGGGTCCGCGAGGTCGTCGATCGCGGTCCGCTCCGCGGCGCGGCTGGTCGTCGGATTGCGATCGAACATCTCCGCACGGTTGAACGCGTACGCGTCGAGCAGGGCGTGCGGAACGAACATGACGGGCGCGAACTGCAACTGCGGCACCGGCCCGATCTCCAGCGTCCACGCGACCAGCGCGAAGCCGGGCGGAAGCGAACTCAGCGCGACGGCCGCAGTCTCGCGGCGGTACAGTGGCCCGTAGCTGAGCAGCGTGTCGACGAGCAGGAACACGGCGCTGGCGACGAGCACGGTCTCGGCGGCGACGACGAGGTACCCCCACGGGCCGAGCGCGTACGTGACGGTTTCGACACCAAACACCGGTGCAGGGCGGAACGCGGTCCAGAACGCCCCGTGGAGCGGGTTCGTGAGGAGTGCGACAGTCGAGAGCACGCCGAACCCGACGACGGCCGCGAACAGCCGGCCGCGGACCACGTCGCCCCGCCCCGTGTACTCCAGCGCGAAGCCGAGGAAGCCGACGCCCGTCCAGACGATCCCGAGCCACATCGCCGTCTCCAGTGCGACCCGGAGCAGGGGGTCAGTGACGAGCAGGCCGACCCCGTAGGAGAGACACCAGAGCGCCTGCGCGAGGAACACGCCCAGAAACCAATCGACGCCGGGGCGGCCACGGTGTGCCCGGATCGCCCACGCGAGCCAGAGCGCCCCCGCGCCGCCGGCGAGCGAACCGATCGCGGGCCACGCGGGGACGGCGTCGAGCATGCGTCGGCTACGAGGGCGACGCGGCGGGTAAAGCTATCGCGGTCGCCGTCGCGGTAGCGTTCGTCGAGGAGTCCTCGCGGTAGCGTTCGATGGGGCGCGTCCTCGCGGTAGCGTTCGATGGGGCGCGTCCTCGCGGTAGCGTTCGATGGGGCGCGTCCTCGCGGTGGCTTCGGCGTCGCGCGGCGGCTTCGACGACCCGTTCTAGCGGTGGCGTTCGATGACCCGTTTCGCGGCCTGGCCCTTCTCTTTCCAGCCGTACCCCTCGTCGTACACGTGGCGCTTCGCGTCGACGAGTTCTTCGGGCGTGGACTCCTCGAAGCCGCCGCGGTCCCACGCGCCCGACTTGTGGAGCCACTCGATCACGTTCTCGCGGGTCTCGGGCCACGAGAGGCCGACCATCTCGTACCACGCGACCATCGCGAAGACGGCGTTGTCGTGACAGCCCGGGACGGAACCGTGTTCGTAGACGGTCCGCATCGGATCGCGGGTCGGCTCCGAGACGAGTTCTTTGAACTCCGCGGCGGTGAGCAGGCGGAGCCGGTCGCCCTCCTCGACGACGCGCTGATCGCGTTCGAGTGCACCAAGCGCGGCCTTGTGGAGTCCGCTCCACTCGCCGTGGACCGCCTCGCGTATGGTTGACTCGGCCATTCCCTCGCGCTCGGCACTGAGGACCGTCAGGAGATCCGTGTACGCCTTCTCGACAGTCGGCCAGTTCACCCCCTCGAAGTCGCAGTCGGCGTCGTGGAGGCTGTTGGTCGTCCGACAGCCGGGACACGGGTAGCGGAACGTCGGCACGACCGCTACTGGAACGCCGCCGAAGTTAGGGGTTTCGCGACGGGGCCCGGCGGGGCAGACATGGGGTGGACCACCCCCGTGCGCGCGTCTGAGGTTCCGAAACGTTTACTCGACAGCCAGACGCGAGTACACACCGTATGACAAAAGTCAGCGTTGTCGGTGCGGCGGGGACCGTCGGAGCCGCGGCCGGGTACAACCTCGCGCTGCGCGACGTGGCCGACGAGCTCGTCTTCGTCGACATCCCGGACCAGCGCGAGACGACGATCGGGCAGGCTGCCGACACGAACCACGGCGTCGCCTACGACTCGAACACCACGGTCAGACAGGGCGAGTACGAAGACACCGCCGGCTCCGATGTCGTCGTGATCACGGCCGGCATCCCGCGCAAGGAGGGTCAGACACGGATCGACCTAGCCGGCGACAACGCGCCGATCATGGAGGATATCGGCTCGCAGCTCGCCGAGCACAACGACGACTTCGTCACCGTCACCACCTCAAATCCGGTTGATCTCCTGAACCGCCACCTGTACGAGGCGGGCGATCGCGACCGTCACAAGGTGGTCGGCTTCGGCGGCCGACTCGACTCCGCGCGCTTCCGCTACGTGCTCTCCGAGCGGTTCGATGCGCCCGTCAAGAACGTCGAGGCGACGATCCTCGGCGAACACGGCGACGCGCAGGCCCCGGTCTTCTCGAAGGTGCGCGTCGACGGCCGTGACCCCGCGTTCGACGGCGACAGGGAGGAGATCCTCGAAGATCTCCAAGAGTCCGCGATGGACGTTATCAGCCGGAAGGGCGCGACCCAGTGGGGCCCCGCCACCGGCGTCGCACACACCGTCGAGGCCATCCTGCGCGACACCGGCGAGGTGCTCCCCTGTTCGGTCGTGCTCGACGGCGAGTACGGCTACGACGACACCGCGATCGGCGTCCCCGCGAAGCTCGGGTCGAACGGTGTCGAAGAGATCGTCGAGTGGGACCTCGACGAGTACGAATCCGATCTGCTCGATGACGCCGCGGAGAAGCTCTCCGAGCAGTACGAGAAGATCGCCGAGTGATCGCCAAGTGATCTCCGAGTAGACGGCCGCCTCGCAGACGACCCGATCAGTTTGTCGCGCGTTCGATCGCTGCTTCGATGTCGGCGACGATATCGGCCGGATCCTCGATGCCGACGGAGAGGCGAACCATGTCACCGGTGACACCGGCAGCCTCCTGTTCTTCTTCGGTGAGCTGCTGATGCGTCGTCGAGGCGGGGTGGATGACGAGCGTCTTCGCGTCGCCGACGTTCGCGAGCAGCGAGGCCAAGTCCGCGTTCTCCACTGTCCCCTTCGCGGCCTCGTAGCCGCCCTCCAGCCCGAAGGTGATCATGCCGCCGTAGCCGCCTTCGAGGTACTCGGTCGCTTCTTCGTGCGTCTCGTGATCCGCGAGCCCGGGGTAGTTCACCCACGCCACGTCGTCGTGGTCGTCGAGGTACTCCGCGACGATCGCGGCGTTCTCGCAGTGGCGTTCCATCCGCAGCGGGAGCGACTCCGTCTGCTGAAGCGTGTTCCACGCGTCGAACGGTGACTGCTGGTCACCGAGGTCGCGAAGCCCACGGGTGACCGCCGCGAAGGTGAACGCCGCTTCGCCGAAGGCGTCGACGTAGTTGATCCCGTGGTAGGCGGGGTTGTCCTTCGCGATCTCCGGGAACTTCTCGGGGTACTCCGCCCACGAGAACGACCCACCGTCGACGAGAATGCCGCCGACCGTGGTGCCGTTGCCGGTGAGCCACTTCGTCGTTGACTCCCAGACGAGGTCTGCGCCGTGCTCCAGCGGCCGGCAGAGGTACGGCGTCGCGAAAGTGTTGTCGACGAACAGCGGCACGCCGTGGTCGTGGGCGATGTCCGCGATCCGTTCGATGTCGGGTGTGACGAGCGCAGGGTTGCCGATCGTCTCTAGGTGGACGTACGCGGTGTCCTCGTCGATGGCGTCGGCGTACCCCTCGTAGTCGAGCGGGTCGACGAACCGCGTCGAGATCCCGCGGCGCTCGACGGAGTGCGTGAGGTACGTGTAGGTGCCGCCGTACAGCGCCGACGAGGAGACGACGTTGTCGCCGGCGGACGCGAGCATGAACGTCGCGAGATCGAACGCCGCCATCCCCGAGGACGTGGCGACTGCGCCTACCCCACCCTCCAACGAGGCCATCCGCTCTTCTAAGGCGGCGTTCGTCGGATTCATGATCCGCGAGTAGACGTTGCCCGCCTCCTCTAACGCGAACAGCCGCGCCGCGTGATCCGCGTCCTCGAACTCGTAGGAGGTCGTCTGGTAGATCGGTGTCGCCCGCGCGCCGGTGGTCGGATCGGGTGCCGATCCGGCGTGGACGCTTCGGGTGCGGAACTCGCGAGTGGTCTCGTCATCTGATGGCATAGGGTTCCCTCCTCGCGCCAAACGCTTAAAGCCGCCCGCAGTCGCCGACGTTTCCGGTATCTCGGATACGCCTGCGGATCGACCGGTCACCGCCCCATCGTGCGAACCTGCCTTCCGATCGACTGCCGGAGTGAGTGTTGCACGCGGTTGGTGTTAGAGTTTATAAACGATCGAGTGGTGTTGCTGGCGAGCGGTGTTGCCGGCGACCGTTTATATATCGTTGCTGGCGCGGTGATCGGCTCTCGTGTCTTGGCTGCTTGTTTATGAGTGATGGATGGCGTGGTGGATGCGTTCAACGCCCCGACCGACCGCACCGTGGTCTCACACCTCCCCAGCCTCGCTGTCGCCAGCGGCCGTCTGCAACACCCACTCCCGCATTCAAGCGGTCCCCGCCGGAGGGCGGTCGTTCGTTCGAGGGTCCATCTGCCCGGTGAGATTCCGACAACGCCGGTTCGTACGATCAACTCTCGAACCCGTCTTCCCACCAGAACCGGCCGTTCCGTTGAACCACGTCGCCGTCGACCGTCAGCCGCGAGCGCTCGCTGACATCCGAGATCATGTCGACGTGAACCGCGCTGTCGTTTTCCGTCTCGCCGTCGGGCAGGCAGGCGTCGTAGGCGCGGCCGACCGCGAGGTGGATGGTGTCGCCCATCTTCTCGTCAAAGAGGATCGAGTCGGTGAACCGGTCAATACCGCGATTCATGCCGATTCCGAGTTCGCCGAGTCGGCGCGCGCCGGGATCGGTGTCGAGCACGCTCGCAAGCGCCTCCTCGCCCGTTTCGGCTGCGAAATCGACGACCTCGCCCTCCTCGAAGACCAGACGGACGTTCCGAACGCGGGTCGCGTCGATAGTCATCGGCACGTCGAAGAAGGCCTCACCCGTGGCGTCGTAGGGCGCGGTGAACACCTCGCCGCTCGGGAGGTTGTGGGAGTCATACGCCACGGAGGCGGCGGAGTTGACCGCGGTCCGACCCGCGATCGACATCGTCACGTCGGTGTCGGGCGCGTCGTCGCGCTCGGTGACGATCCGGATCTCGTCGCCCGCGTCGAGAACCTCCTTCATCTGGGACATCTCGTCGGCGAGCGCCTCCCAGTCGCGGCACACAGCGTCGTACACGAAGTCTCGGTACTCCTCGTAGGCCATCCCCGCCTGCTGGGCGAGGCTCCGGGTAGGGTGGACGGTTGACACCCAGTCGGTGTCCATTCGCGCCTCGCGGACGCCTGTGCGGGCCTTCGCGTAGGCTCGGCGGGTCTCGCGGTCCACGTCGGCGGTCGCGGTGGTGTTGCGGCCGCCGCCCAGTCGAAGGTACGCGTCGGCGGCCTCGAAGAGGGCGCGGTCGACGGCGGGGTCGGAATCGAACCCCCAATCTGCGCGTTCATTTCCTTTTAAATACGCACGGGAGAGTTCGTCGGAGCCGTACAAGGTCGTCACGTTCGCGCCCCGCTCGCCGAGCGCCTCGGCGACCGCGACGCCGAGGTCGTGAGCGTCCTCGGCGACGCTCATGACGACGTCGTCGCCGGCCTCGATCCGCGCGCTCCAGTCGACGAGCGTCTCGGCGTGCTCGCGTACGCGTTCGTCCATACCGGGGCGTCGCGGGCGCGAGGTAAATCGATGCCGACGCGGGAGTGCGCAACCGTACCGCACGGGCCTTTTTGTTCGCGCGTCGTCACGTGAGCGTATGGCCGACCGGAACGTCCTCGGAGAAGAGCTCGCGACCTGCGGCACCGATCCGACGACCGGCTTCGAGCGCGACGGGTGTTGTGGGACCCACCCCGATGACCGGGGGCGACACGAACTCTGCGCGGTGATGACAGAGGAGTTCTTGCAGTTCAGCGCGGATCGGGGTAACAATCTCGTGACGCCGCGCCCGGAGCTATCTTTCCCCGGACTCGACCCCGGCGACCGCTGGTGTCTCTGTCTCGGGCGGTGGACGGAGGCGCTTGAGGCCACGCGGACTCAGCGGCTCCCGGAGACGACCGTCCCGCCCGTCATCCTCGACGCGACAAACGAGGCCGTGCTGGACGCCGTGGCGTTGGAGACGCTCGAGGCTCACGCGTACGACGCGTGAGGTGGTAGCAAAGCAGGACTGGAGGTGGATGAAAGGCGGCGGACAGGCGTTACTCCAGATCGAGCAGCGACGCGACCTCGTCGAGGTAGTCGTCGTAGATCCCGACGGCGGACTCGATCGGGTCGGGAGAGGCCATGTCGATGTCGGCGAGTTCGACCACGTCGAGGGGGTAGTCGGATCCCCCGGCGGCGAGCATCTCGCGGTAGTCGGCCGCCGCCGGTTCTCCCTCCTCCAGCACGCGCTCGACGATCGCGGCGGCCGCGGAGATGCCGGTCGCGTACTGGTAGACGTAGAAGTCGTAGTAGAAGTGCGGAATGCGCTCCCACTCGCGTTCGATGCCGCCGGTCAGTTCGGCGGGCGCGTAGTAGTCGCCTTTTAGATCGGCGTAGATCTCGTCGAAGACGTCGGGCGTGAGCGCGCCGCCGGCCTCGACGCGCTCGTGGATCCGTTGTTCGAAGGCGGCGAACATCGTCTGCCGGAACAGGGTCGACCGGAAGCGTTCAAGGTACTCGTCTAGCACGTGCGTCCGGAGTTCCTCGTCGTCGACCGTGTCGAGCAGGTGGTGGGTGAGAAGTGTCTCGTTGACGGTCGAGGCGATCTCGGCGACGAATATCTCGTAGCTCGCGTCGTGCCACGGCTGATCGTCACCCGCCAGTTCCGAGTGCATGGAGTGACCCAGTTCGTGCGCCAGCGTGTACATCGAGGCGATGTCGTCCTGGTAGTTCATCAGGATGTACGGCTGCGTGTCGTAGGTGCCGGAGGAGAACGCGCCCGAGCGCTTGCCCTGATTCTCGTACACGTCGACCCATCGCGAGTCGAGGCCCGCGGCCATCCGATCCTGATACGCGTCGCCGAGCGGCGCGACCGCCTCGATCACCCACTCGCGGGCCTGTTCGTACTCGATGTCGGGCCCCTGATCGCCCGTCAGCGACATGTAGAGGTCGTGGCTCTCCAGTCTATCGACGCCGAGCGCCGCGGCCTTGAGTTCGGCGTGGCGGTGGAGCACCTCGAGGTTGTCGTCGACGGTCTCGACGAGGGTGTCGTACACCTCGACGGGGACGTTGGACCCGTCGAGCGCGGCGGCGCGAGCGGTGTCGTAGTCACGGATCTCTGCGCTCGTCACGTGCTCGCGAACCGCCTTTTCGAGCGAGGTGCCGACGGTGTTCCGGACCCCCTCCCACTCGTCGTAGAACGTCTCGTGGACCCGCTGCCGGAACTCGCGGTCCGGGTTCGTCTGGAGCTTCGTGAAGTTCGCCTGCGTTATCTCGACCTCCTCGCCGTCGGGATCTTTGACGACGCCGTAGCTCATGTCGGCGTTCGTCAGCATCGAGTAGATCTCGCTCGGTGCGTTCGTCACCTCCGACAGGTTGGCGATGACCTCCTCGACCTCGGCCGAGCGCGTGTGCGGTTTCATCCGCAACACGTCGTCGAGGTAGTGCTCGTACTCACCGAGTGCGGGCTCGGCGTCGAGGAACGCCTCGACATCGTCGTCGTCGAGCGACTGCAGTTCGGGTTCGAGATATGAGAGCGCGCTCGACGCATCGGAACTGAGCGACGAGGCCTTCGCGGACATCGCTTGGTACTCCTGATCGCGGGTGTCCTCGGCGCTGCGAAGCCGGGCGTACGTCGTCACCTGCTGGAGGTCGCGAAACACCTCCTCGCGAAGTTCGAGCAGTTCGAAGAGGGTCTCTGCGTCCTCCGTGGCGCGACCCTCGTAGGCCCGGAGATCGTCGATCCGATCTGCGACCGCCTCGTAGGCCGTCTCCCACGTCTCGTCGTCGGGGTAGATGCCCTGCAGGTCCCACTTGTACGACTCGTCGATCTCGGACCGCTCGGGAACCGAACTCATGTCCGTAGGTGGGGTCGCCCCGCACTAAGCCTTGTCACCCGCCGGCCGCCCAATCGGCCAGATCGAGGACGAGCACGAGGGCGTCTTCGCCGTCGCGGTAGTAGCCGGGCACGCGCCGTATCGGCTCGAACCCCTCGTCCGCGTACAGCGACCGAGCGATCTCGTTGCTCTCGCGTACCTCCAGCCGGACGACGGTCGCACCGGCGGCGTGGACGCGAGCGAGCGCAGACCGGAGGAGCGTCCGACCGATCCCCACGCCGCGCGCGTCGGGACGGACGGCGAGGTCCTTCACGTGGCCGATGTCGCGACCGTGATTCGGCGTGATATCCGCGACGATGTAGCCGACCACCTCGCCGTCGCGGTCGGCGACGAGAAACGCCGGCTCCTCGACCATCCGTTCGAAGGCGTCGTAGGGCCACGGGTCCGAAAAGCAGGTCCGCTCGATCCGCACCACGGCCAGCAGGTCCGAGCGATCGACCTGTCTGACCACGGCGTCGACGGGGATCACGGCGTGGATTCGATCGCCGGCGAGGTGAATGTGTCGCTGCCGCCGCCGACCCGCACGCGTCGGTCGCGCGCTACTCGCCGCGCCCGGTCACGTCGGGGGACCGATCGTCCGATTTGTCGAACCGCTCGACGCGCTCGACCGTCTCATCGCCGGCCGCGGTCTCGGGCGGGAACGACACCGTTCGCTGCGGGTACGGGATGGAGATGTCGGCCTCGACGAAGCGGCGCTGGATCTCTTCGACCGCGGTCGCCTTCGACCGCCACCGCGCCTGTGGCGTCGGCGGATCGATCCAGAACCGGAGGTCAAGCAGGATCGACGAATCACCGAAGCCGGAAGGGATCACGTACGGAGACGGGTTGTTGGCGATGGTGTCGATCCCGGTCAGCACCTCCTCGGCGATCTCGCTCGCCTCGGCGGGGTCGTCGTCGTATCCGATCCCGACCTCCATGTGGATCCGGAGTCGCCCCTCGCGGCTCCGGTTCGTGATCGCCTGCTGGCTGACGAGGTCGTTCGGCACGACGACGTACTCCCCGTCGAAGTTGCGCATGTGCGTGTTCATGATCGTGATGTCGGTGACGAATCCCTCCTCGTCGCCGATCTCGACCCAGTCGCCGATCTCGAACGGTCGCGAGAACATCAACACGAAACCGGCGATGAGCGAGCCGAGCGTCTGTCTCGCCGCCATCCCGAGCACGATACCCAGAAATCCCGCGCCGACGAGGAGCCCGCCGAGGTTCACGCCCCAGATCCCGAGGATAGTGATCCCGGCGATCACGAGCAGCCCGACCTGCATGATGCGAGTGAGAAGCTGCTCTTGGTGGGCGGTGATGCGGTCGCTGTCGTCGGACAGATCTGAGACGTACTCCGCCAACACGTCGCTCGCGACGTACGCACCACCGAGGAGGACGACCGAGAAGATCGCCCGCGTCCCCACGGCGAAGATGTTCTCTGCGACCGGCAGCACGGCCACGACGAGCGAGAACTGGCCCCACAGCGAGAGTATCGCGACCGTAGCGAGCGCGAACAGCGCCAGCTGCAGGAGCCCGACGAGGATCCGCAGACCGAACGACACCGGCACCGCGTCTTGCAGCGTCTCGATCGACTGCTCGCCGCGACCGTCGAGGAACCGGTCGAGCCAGTCGGCTGCGACTCGCTCGCCGGCGCGAACGAGCCGCGGGAGGAGCAGCCAGCCGACCGCGACGGTCACCAACAGAATTCCGACCGTCACGGCCAGCCGCGCCTCGGTCGTCGCGACGCTTCCTAACAGCGCGTCGAGCGTGGCACCCAGTTGCGTCACTGCCGACCAATTCGTCGTCGCCAGTATAAATCGTCGCATACGCGTCGCGGTCGGGTTTTTATGTCGCGTCGTGCCGGACGTTGGATATGGAGCCAGACCTAGATCGGTTTGCGTCGCGCCGGTCCACGGTGTACGGCCAGCGCGGCGTCGTGGCCACGAGCCAGCCGCTCGCCAGTCAAGCGGGCATCGAGGTGCTTCGCGACGGGGGCAACGCGTTCGACGCGGCCGTCGCGACGGCCGCCGCACTCAACGTGGTCGAGCCCACCTCGACCGGGATCGGCGGCGATGTCTTCGCGCTGTACCGGACCGCCGACGGCGACGTGGGCGCGATGCGCGCCTGCGGCGGTGTGCCCGCCGACGCGACGATCGAACGTGTTCGCGAGGCACTCGCGGCCGACGAGGGCGTCGACGCCGACGATCCGGCGGCCGTCGGGATGCCGTCGACCGGCCCGCACGCGGTGACAGTCCCGGGAACCGCCCGCGGGTGGGAAGCGACGGCCGACCGCTTCGGCGAGTTCGGCCTCGATCGCCTCCTGCAACCCGCGATCCGCTACGCGATCGAGGGGTACCCGGTCAGCGAAGTGATCGCTGACGACTGGACGCAGGCCGAGTCGCTGTTCGAGACGGCCGCCGCTCGCGAGGCGTTCCTCTTCGACGGGGCGTCGCCGACCGCCGGACAGCGGGTCACGCTCCCGCGGCTCGGTCGGTCGCTGGAGCAGATTGCCGACGAGGGGGCAGACGCGGTGTACGAGGGAGCGATTGCGGAGGCCATCGCGTCGGAAGTTCAGTCGCGGGGAGGGTTCATGACCGTCGAGGATCTCGCCGCGTTCGAGGTCGAGTGGCCGGATCCGGTGTCCGCGACGTACAACGGCGCGGAAGTGTACGAGCTTCCGCCGAACAATCAGGGACTCATCGCGCTGGAGGCGCTCGGCGTCGCCGCCGAACTCGGCGCGGGCGAGTACGCCCACGACGCTCCCGAGCGCGCCCACTACCTCGCGGAGGCACTGAAGGTGGCGTTTCACGACGGCCACCGGCACATCACCGACCCGGAATTCGCCGAGATTCCGCCGCTCGCGTCGGCCGAGTGGGTGAGCGAGCGCGCGGACACGGTGGGACCGGAGGCGAACCGCGACGTCTCGTTCGGCGTACCCGACGCTGACGCCGAGGACGCGGACACCGTCCTCCTCACGGTTGCGGACGACGAGGGGAATGTCGTCTCGTACATCAACTCGCGGTTCGACGGGTTCGGCTCGGGGCTCGTCGCCGGCGAGACGGGGATCGCGCTGCAGAACCGCGGCGCGTCGTTCTCGCTCGATCCCGAACATCCGAACAGCCTCGAACCGGGGAAGCGTCCGTTTCACACGCTCATGCCCGGAATCGTTCGCCTTGGGGAGGACGACTGGGCCGCCTTCGGCGTGATGGGCGGGTACATGCAACCACAGGGACACGTGCAGGTGATATCGAACCTCGTCGACTGCGAGATGCCGCTGCAGCGCGCGCTCGACGCCCCGCGCTGGCGGTACCGAGAGAGCGGCGAGCTGGCGATCGAACCGCACTTCGACGACGATGTCGCCGCGCGACTCGTGCGGAGGGGTCACGATGTGCACGTTCTTTCTCCCGGGGCGTTCGGCGGCGCACAGATCGCTCGGAATCAAAACGGCGTCCTCTCCGCGGCCACCGAACCGCGGAAGGACGGCAACGCGCAGGGGTACTGACCGCCGTGACGCCTGCGCATTGCCGGTGAATCCTCGGGAACGTCGAACTGGCGTCACTCCCGTGTTCGGCCGTGCGCCCCCAGACGACCGCAATTCTGCTCGTCAGCCTCGCAGTCTTATATTCGCTGTTTCGACGAACGTACGGTCCGAAACGCGGGTCCCGCGTATCTGTCAGTCCCCGCCGGCAGCCCGGGCATGACGCCGCGCGTCAGTCGGCGAGCGGCCCTCCCGGAGTACCGCCTCGACGAAGAGTTCACCGGCCTTGTACGACGAGCGGACCATCGGTCCGGACGCACAGTAGAGGAAGTCGAACTCCGACTCGGCGACCGCTTGCCACGTCTCGAACGCGTCGGGATGGACGTACTCGAACACGTCGAGATGCGAGCGCGACGGCCGGAGGTACTGTCCGAAGGTGATGATGTCGACGCCGACCTCCCGGAGGTCGCCGAGCGTGCGGTACACCTCGTGGTCGTACTCGCCAACGCCGAGCATGAGGCTCGTCTTCGTGTGGATATCGGACTCGCGGTCGACCTGATCCAACACGGCGAGCGACTGCTCGTAGTCGGCACGGCGGTCGCGGACCGGCCACTGGAGCCGCTCGACCGTCTCGATGTTGTGCGCGATCACGTCCGGGCCGGCGTCGATGATCCGGTCGATCGCCTCGGGGTCACCTTGGAAGTCGGGGATGAGCGTCTCGACGAGGATATCGGGGTCCTGTCGCTTGATCTCGCGGATCGTCTCGGCGAAGTGGGCCGATCCGCCGTCGGCGAGGTCGTCGCGGTCGACCGACGTGAGGACGACGTAGTCGAGGCCAATCTCGACGACCGCGTCGGCGACGTTTTCCGGCTCGTCGGGGTCGAGCGGCTCCATCCCACCGGTCTCGACGTCACAGAAGTTACAGCCGCGCGAGCAGCGGTCGCCCATGAGCATGAACGTCGCGGTGCCCGGCCCGTCGTTTCCCTCGGCGGCGTCCGCCGCCTCGCCGTTCGGAGACGCGTTCGCGCCTCCGGACCAGCACTCGCCCATGTTCGGGCAGTTGGCCTCCTCGCAGACGGTGTGGAGGTCGCGCTCGCGGAGGCTCGCTTTGATCTCCGTGAACCGGGAGCCGGACGGCGGCCGCGACTTCAGCCAGTCCGGTTTCCGGCGACCGCGTTGCATACGTGACACACCGGGAGCGGACGCCAAAAGCGTGCGGGTCGACGGTCACGGCAGCAGCGACGCGCTCTCGACGACCGCCGCGAACTCGCCGCGCAGGTGCGCGAGCGCGACGCGATGAGACGTTTCGGGGTCGATCCGGTCCCCGTCGTGTCCCTCGCGGGCGTGCGTCGCGGTGGCGTCCGAGACCACCGTCACGTCGTAGCCACGATTGTCCGCCATCCGGATCGTCGTCGAGACGCAGTGATCGGTGGTGAGCCCGCAGACGACGAGGCTCTCGTACCCGTGTTCGGCCAGCCACGCGTCGAGGTCGGTCCCGAGGAACGCGCCGTTGACCGACTTCTCGAAAGTCGCCTCGCCCTCGATCGGGGCGGTCTCCGGCTTCCACGCGAACCCCGGCTCGTCGGGGGAAAGCGGCGACCCCGGTTCAGTCGACGCGTGTCGAACGTGGGCGACGGGCCGGCCGTCGGCGCGCCACCGGTCGAGCAGCGCGGCGGCGACCGCCTCGGCGTCGGGGTTGTTTCGCTCGCCCCAGTCCGGCTCGTCGAACCCGGTCTGGAAGTCGACGAGCAGGAGGACCGCGTCGTCGAGGGGCGTCTCAGTCATCGCCGAGCCCGAACGTGACGGGTTCGCCGGCGGACGGTCCCGACCCGGATCGCCCCGACTCGGATTGGGCCGATCCGGACTGATCCGGTCCGGACTCGGAGCCGCGATCGCCGGGCTCGGTGAACGCGCGCCACGCGCCGTCTTCGAGCAGCGACTCGGGCGCTTTGGGGTGCTCGCGGGTCGGCTGCAGCGGACAAGAATCGGGGCTCGCGTCGTCGGCTTCGCGGAACAGGTACTGCGTCCACTCGCGGTCGCCGTCGACGCCCCAGTCGCCCAGATCGGCGTGGGGGCAGACCCCGTCGTACTCGCCCATGCGGTCGCGGATCCGCTCGCGGGCGTGCTGGCCCGCCGCCGTGTCGGCCGTGATCCCCTCGAAGACCGCCCGCGGCTGGAACGTGATCTCGAGGCCGACCGGCGAGTACCGGCTCTTTCGGTCGTCGTAAAACGGCGCTCGCGACGTGGGAAACAGCGGCTCGCCGCCGAAGCAGAACTCCCACTTCGGGGTATCGGGATCGGTCGGAATGTCGTCGGGCCACGCCTCGGGGTCGTGGACGTGGAGGAACTCCAAGACGTGCCAGAGCCGCTCGTGGTAGTGCGCCTCGCCCGCGTCGTCTGCCGGCGGACGGAAGAACACCGCGAGCGGCGCGCGGTCTGCGTGCTCCGGGTACGTGTCGAGGTACTCGGCGAGCACGTCGCGGAGCCGAAGCAGCGCGGCCGGTTCCGTCGTCGATTCGCAGGCGGCGTACAGCAGTTCGCCCGTCCGCTCGACCTCGATCCCGAAGTAACAGGGGAACGGCGAGCCGTCGCGCTCGCCGAGCATCGACTCGCGGAACGTCCGGTAGTGCTCCCGCAGCCACGCCGGCGCGTCGTCGAGCCGATCGTGGAGAGCCTCCTGGTCCAACAGCACGCTCTCGGTGCCGGGCTCGTTCATACCGTCGGTGGGCGCTGTGCGGGCTTTTGGCTTTCGGCGGTTCCCACTCGCCGCACAGAGAGACCGTGACGGGTCGGACCGAGAGGTCACTCGATCAGCAGGCTCTCGCCCGTCATCTCCGACGGACGGTCGAGGCCGATCAGATCGAGCAGGGTCGGCGCAACGTCACACAGGGACCCGCCGTCGCGGACCGCACGTCCGCCGCCGTCGCCGTCGGGCGTCAGGGAGACGAACGGGACGGGGTTGAACGTGTGGGCGGTGTGCGGATTCTCCGGCGTTCCCATGTCGTCGGCGTTGCCGTGATCGGCCGTGACGAGGGCGTGGCCGCCCGCGTCCGCGACCGCCGAGAGCAGCCGATCGAGTTGTGTGTCGACCGCCTCGACGGCCTCGACCGCGGCGTCGAAGTCGCCGGTGTGGCCCACCATGTCGGGGTTGGCGTAGTTGAGAACGATCAGATCGGGGTCGTCGGTCGCGATCGTCTCGATCGCCTCGTCGGTGAGTTCCGCCGCGGACATCTCCGGCTGCCGGTCGTACGTCGGCACGTCCGGGCTCTTCACGATCGTCCGCATCTCGCCGGGGAACTCCACCTCGCGGCCGCCGTTGAGGAAGTACGTCACGTGCGGGTATTTCTCTGACTCGGCGGTCCGGAGCTGGGTCATGCCGGCCTCGGAGACCACCTCGCCGACCGTGTTCTCGGGGAGCTGCGGCGGGAACGCGACGGGAAACTCGAACGTCTCGTCGTACTCGGTCATCGTCGTCAGCCGGATGTCGGGCTGGTCGAGGTCGAACGACCAGTCGGGGCGCGTGCCGGTCAGCATCCGGACGAGCTGGCGGGCGCGGTCGGCTCGGAAGTTGAAGAAGACGACCGCGTCGCCGTCGGCGAGCGCGGGTCCGCCTTCGACGAGCGTCGGCTCGACGAACTCGTCGGTCTCGCCGCGGGCGTGGGCCGCCTCGGCGGCCGCGACCGCGCTGTCGGCCGTGTTCGGTGCCTCGCGCTCGACGATAGCGTCGTACGCCTTCCTCGTGCGCTCCCAGTTCTCGTCGCGGTCCATCGCGTGGTACCGGCCCGTCACGGTCGCGACGTGCCCGGTCCCGCGCTCGTCGGCCTTCGCGGTCACGTCGGCGAGGAACCGGTCTGCGATCTCCGGGGCGGTGTCGCGCCCGTCGGTGAACGCGTGCGTGGTCGCCGGCACGCCGGCGTCGGCTGCAGCGTCGATCAGCGCGAGCAGGTGTTCGACATCGGAGTGGACGCCCCCGTCGGAGACGAGCCCCATGAAGTGGACTCGCCCGCCCGTCGAGCGCGCGTGGTCGAACGCCGCCGCGATCGCGTCGTTGTCGCCGAGCAAACCCTCGGCGAGCGCGTCGGAGATCCGCGTGTACGACTGTGTGACGACCCGCCCCGCACCGATGTTGAGGTGGCCGACCTCGGAGTTCCCCATCTGCCCCTCGGGCAGGCCGACCCGGCGGCCGTGAACGACGAGGCGGCCGTCCGCGCCCCGTTCGGTCGCCGCGTCGAACGCCGGGGTGTCCGCGGCCGCGACCGCGTCCCGACCCGGCGGCCGTCCCGAGGGATCGGCGGCCGCGGCGTCGTCGCCCGTCGCCCGCCCGCCCTCTTCGGCATCCGCGCTGAGCCCCCAACCATCGAGAATGATGAGCGCCGTCTCCATGTCCCTCGTTCCCCGCGGCGGGGTAATTACCCTTTGCTACCGGCCGCAACGACGATCGGACGCGGGGGTGACGCCGAGAAGAGGAGACGACGGCGATCGGGCACGGAGTCGACATCGACGATACCGTGAAGTCAGCCTTATCACTGCTCGACGCTAACCATACGTTAATGGACTCTGCGGTACTGCTCGATCTCCTCGGCAACGAGAACCGGCGGCGCATCCTCCGGCTGCTCGCGACCAAGCCCTGCTACGTCACGGAGATCTCGGAGTACCTCGACGTGAGCCCGAAGGCGGTGATCGACCACCTGCGGAAGTTGGAAGAGGCCGGCCTGATCGAGTCGACGACCGACGACCAGCGCCGCAAGTACTTCAGGATTACGCGCAGCCTCAGGCTTGAGGTGAGCGTCTCCCCGTACGGCTTCGGCGCGAAGAGCGCGTATCCCGCGAAGAGCAGCCTCGACATGTCCGGGCGATGTCCGCACCTCTCCATCGAACTCCCGGACGGTCCGAGCATCGGTCCGACGACAGACCTCGCCGATCTCGCAGACGAGTTCTCGCGCCTCCAAGACCTCGACCGCGAACTCTCGCTAGCCCAGCGGTGGGTGCAGGGACGCGTCGAGGACATCCTCTCGCGGATCGACGATCGGCTCGGGACCGAGGCCGACAGCCGCTTTTTCGCCGCGGTGCTGGCCGCGCTGATAGAGACCAACGGCACGCCCGCCGCCGTTGCGGACGAGGTCGGCGCTCGCGAACGCACCGTCGCCGACGCGCTCTCCCGACTCGCCGACGTGGGAGTGGTCGCGCACGAGACTGGCAGCGACGACGGTCACGACCGCTACCGGATCCGGTGACTGGGCGGTTCCAGCACCGCCGACCGCCTTCGGAACGTTTTCGCACGCCCCCGAGAGACGAGACACGTGAGCCGACTACGAATTCTCGGACTGTTTCTCGTCCTCGCTGCAGTCTGGGGGTCGGCGTTCATGGCTATCAACGCCGGACTGGCATACTTCCCGCCGGTGCTTTTCGCGGCGTTCCGCTTCGACATCGCCGGAGTCGTAATGCTCGCGTACGCGGTCTTCACCGTCGACGACCCGGTCCCCCGCGGCCGCGACGAGTGGACCGTCGTCACGATCGGAGCGACGCTGATCATCGCCGCGTACCACGCGTTCCTCTTCATCGGCGAGAGCGACCCGGCCGTGACGAGCGCCGTCGCAGCCGTGATCGTCAGCCTCTCGCCCGTTCTGACGACGGTCTTCGCGCGGGCGTTTCTCCCTTCGGAGCGACTGACCGCGATCGGCGTCCTCGGCCTGTTTGTCGGCCTCGTTGGCGCGGTCGTGCTCGCCGCGCCCGACCCGGCAAACCTGACCGGCAGCGGGACCGTCGCAAAGTTCCTCGTGTTGCTCGCGGCCGCCGCCTTCGCGCTCGGGTCGGTGTTGACCCGCGCCGCCGACACTGGGATGCCGATAGAGACGATGGAGGCGTGGTCGATGCTCGTCGGCGCAGGTCTGACCCACCTCCTCTCGCTCGGACTCGGCGAGTCGGTCGCCGACGTGACGTGGTCGACTGAGTCCCTCCTCTCGCTCGCGTACCTCGCCGTCGTCGCCAGCGGGCTCGGATTCCTCATCTACTTCCGCCTGCTTGACCGGCTCGGGCCGATCGAGATCAACCTCGTCTCGTATGTCGCACCGGCCTTCGCCGCGCTCGCAGGGTGGGCGTTTCTCGGCGAGGGCGTCACCGCCAACACGGTCGCCGGGTTCGCGATCATCTGCGTCGGCTTCGCGCTGGTGAAGCGGGCCGCACTCCGGGAGACGCTTCGCGAGTACGGCGTTGCCGAGTGAGCGTCCCGCACGATACGGGTCTTCCAGTTCCTCCGTGCCGCTGGCTCCGCGTCCGCTCCGAGCCACCAAGCACTTACCACAGCCGGCTCGACTCGGGGTACATGTCAGTCCCCGAGCGATCGACCCGACAGAACGGAATCGCCGGCCGCGCCGTTGCCGGCGCGGGCGTCGGCGCGGTCGCGTACGTGCTGGGGTACCTGATCACGTACCTCACACAGAGCGGCCGGATCGAAGAACAGCTCCGGGGATTAAATTTCTTCGCCGACCTGTTCGGCGGCGATCCGATTCCGGCGTGGCAGGGCGTCGGCTGGGTGTTCTACAACGCTCACTTCGTCGACACCGAGGTCCCGGCGCTGGTCGGGGGCGCTCGCTCCGTGAGCCTCATCTCGGAGGCGGATGGCGGCTCGCTCGCGTGGCTGTTCGTCCTCCCGCCGCTGCTGTTGCTCGCCGCCGGGTTCTTCGCGGGGCGGTTCAGCGGGTCCTCAGACGCGAGCGACGGGGCGCAGTCCGGCGCGCTCGTCGTCGCCGGCTACCTCCCGCTCGCGGTGATCGGCGCGTTCCTGTTCCGGTACTCCGTCGGCGACGGCGCGGCCGTGTCGCCGACGCTCGTCACCGCGGTGCTGCTCGCGGGCGCGGTGTACCCCGCACTGTTCGGCGGGATCGGCGGAGCGGTCTCAGGCGTCTTCGGGGAGTGAAACGGTCCCGTTCCATCGACTGCGAGCAGGTCAGTACTCTGCCTCTTCGGGATCGAATCGGTCGCCGTACTCGCGGACGGGGTCGACCGGTCGTCCCTCGTCGGTCTCGGGCGCGACGTAGTCGACGAACGACTCCACGTCGGGTTCGCGAACTCGGACGTCGACGGCGATCTCGCCGAGCTCGTCCGGCTCGCCGACCGCGAAGTTGACGACGCCCTCGAAGGCGGCCTGCTTCTTGAGCGAGAAGGAGAACCCGTCGTCGTCGACGTTGTTCAGGAACACCCGGCGGGCGGTGTCGAGGATCTCCTGT
This sequence comes from Halorubrum laminariae, assembly GCF_024494655.1. Taxonomy (GTDB): domain Archaea; phylum Halobacteriota; class Halobacteria; order Halobacteriales; family Haloferacaceae; genus Halorubrum; species Halorubrum laminariae. The sequence goes on from NZ_JANHDL010000012.1 coordinate 90,458, forward strand.
TCGTGGAGCACGTCGGAGAAGGCGTCGAGGGTGTGGGCCTCCGCGACGAGCGCGCCGTCCTCGTGGGTCGGCTCCGCGTCGGGGAACACGTTCGACACCGCGTCGGCCACGCGGTCCGTTACCTCGGTGTCGTGGACCGGGGCCACGATCCGGACGTCGACGCTGTAGATCACGCGCCGTCACCTCCGGCGTCGGTCGTCGCGGGGTCTGCGCTCGCGGGATCGGACTCGTCGTCGTCCACGGTTTCGTCTTCGATCCCGAGGATCTTGCGGACGCGGCGTCGAAACGCCGCGAGGGTTCCGGTGTTGTCGATCGAGGCGTCCGCGCGCTCCAGCGTCTCGCCGAGGCCGAGGTTGATCTCTCTCGCGTCGCGTTCGCGGAGTGCCTCCAGATCGGAGTCGGAGTCGTCGCGGCCGCGGTCGTCGAGCCGCTCGGCGCGGAGCTCGAAGGGAGCGCGGACCGCGACGAGCGTGAAGTCGTCGCCGAACGCCTCGCGGAAGCGCTCCAGCTCGACCGTCGAGCGGAGCCCGTCGACGAGGACGGTGTCGCGGTCGCTCTCGGCTGCGGCCTCCCGAATCCGGGGGAGCGTGCGGGCGGCGATGGCGTCGTCGCCTTCCTCTTCGCGGAGCGCACCGGCGATCCGGCCGTGGTGTTCGGCCGGGTCGAGCCCGCGGCGGCGACACTCCGCGCGGATCACGTCGCCCATCACGACGACGGGGATCCCCGCTTCCTCGGCCACGTTCGCCGCCTCCCCCTTGCCGCTTCCGGGGAGGCCGACGGTTCCGATGACGTTCATTTGCCGCCGCTAGTCCGCTCGCGGACTTAGGTCTGCTGTTGGGCGGATCGTGGAACGCCGGATCGCCGGCGCGAACCGTCGGCGTTTTTTATATCGGGCGCGCGAACTCTGAGTGAGGGCACGTAGCTCAGCCAGGATAGAGCGTCGGACTTCTAATCCGACGGTCGTGGGTTCGAATCCCACCGTGCCCGTTCCGCTGCGTGTGGTCCAGATTCCACAAACGGCGTGGGGTTCACGGCGAAATCGGTGGGGGTGTCACGTTGAGTTCGTTACGCCTCGTAACGAACACTCCCTCTATTGGTGGTAACGACCGGCGAAATTGTAAGTGCTCCGGGCGAGAGTGCGAAGTATGGTTCTATCCAGAGACGACCTCAAAGAGAAGCTGGCGGAAGCGATGGGTATCCACGACCCAAGCGATGCCGAGATCGAGATAGCTGAGGAAGAATTCCTGCACGGCTTCTCTTATGCGCTCCGACACGTCGAAGACGATGAAGAGCGGGAACGATTAGAGGATCTTTACGAAGAACAACGGAACGAGTTGGCATAGTTATCACTGCGGGTTTTAGAGCGCAAATATATGCAGCAATTAAGTGGTAACCAGCCGAATATCTGAGTGAGGTTTTCAGCTAATGAGTGACGCACCTGATGGGAGCGACAGCCATAGCTCCACCGACGGTCGAGAGGAGAGTATCGACGTAGAAACCGACGAGGGGGCGAATCGCCGAACACATCCCGAAGAAGTCGAAATCAAGGCATACGACTTGAGCGTCCGGCTGAAGTCTGAGGAAAAGGAGCTCGGGGAAATGGTCGAGATGGCCTCCGGTGAGATGGAAGCCCTGATGCGTCACAGTCTCCGGGGCGAGATGGAGGCAATAGAGGAAGAGCAGCTGTCGATTTTCGGGCTGGGGGAGTAACGATGTCTGGACAGCCTTCCACCGATGAGGATGGTGCTGAGGGCGGCGAGGACGGGGTTGAGGAGACAGAACGAACGAAGATTGATGTGAGTATCGGCAACCTCTCCATTTCGGTAGAGAACCACGATAGAGAGGCGTGTGAGGAACAGTTCTATCGCATCTATGATTTCGTATTGAGAGACGTCGATGAGTGGAGTCGGGCGATGGATTCAGTTGTCACGCAGGAAGGAGGGTTCAGGTAATGACCGACGAATGTGTCTTCTGCGGGGAGTGGTCAAGGGGTGTTGAGTTACGCTGTTGTGAGACGTTCGTCTGCAATGATTGCGTGGCCGGAGAGGGGTTCCGCTCTAAAGGTGGGGGGTTCATCGGAGGGGCAAGCCAGATAATGTGCCCAGCGGATGGGGTTTGGGTTGACGTATGATTCCGGGACGTATCGTGGCGTTTGCGTTGGCTTTCGGTCTTGGTCTGGGTCTCCTGAGTCTCGTTATGTATGGGGTGGTGATGGTCCTAACATGATTCGTCGCCGGTTTCTCGAAATGGCTGGAAAATCGGCTCTTAGTCCACTTTTTGTGGACGCTGTCCCTAACAGGGTGAGAACAGAGCGGTACTCCGTTAGCAGAGAGGGAGTCTACGACCTGCGATTGTATCAGGAGGGCCCGGGACGAGTTCACATTCAGTTTCTGGAATTGCGTGCGGCTGTGAGCGTTAAATCGTGGGATGATGCGTACAGAGTCGCACAGTACATTGATGACGTCGTCACCGACTTCTCGGCCGAATTGCAAGGAGAATCTGTATATCGGTTTCAAATCAGGGGGCGAGATGCGGTACTGCATCTAGACCGTTGGATGATAGTCTATAGGGGCTCGGCTTGGTCAATCGATTCTAAGAAGTTCGTGGCTGACATCTTTGATTTTCCAGTTCCGGTTGAAGTGGATACGGAGAGTGAGCTACTGCGAGGCTTGGAATTGTTCTGACTCTATTGAGGTTGGCTCATAGGCCCTCTTTATGTACCATCACAATACGACACAGCCCAATCTATTTCAGTATTCTATGACAACTCCTCCTCATTATGCCGGTCGAGGCATCTCCGGAGACGGAGAGCGTTCGTGACATCCTTCCACGTTTGAATGATTCGCTGTTCATTCCCTGCCTCCAGCGTGATTACTGCTGGAAACAAAAACAGATCAAGATGCTATGGGACTCTTTGCTCCGAGGCCTGCCGTTGGGTTCTCTCCTCATCTGGGAAGACGAGGGTGACGGAGTGCGGACAGAACCCGCATATTCATTTATTCAACACTATGTCGATGAACGAGCATATTCGTGGGCCGATGGTCCACAACGGTACAGCCAGCGATTCAACTTCGAAGAACTTCCCGACTCTTATTCGCTGGTGCTCGACGGCCAACAGCGGCTCACATCCTTCTATCTGAGTCTGATGGGGAGCTTCACGACTCGCAAACACGGCGGATGGAAGAGCAATCGAGGAGCGTGGAATCAGCGTGAATTGCACTTTGACCTGTTGTCGGGCGAGAAGACCGAGGACCACGACCGGGATCTCGTGTATGACTTTGACTTCCGAAAGGGGAGAGGGCTGAGCGAGTCCGGTGATAGTTACTGGTTCCCAGTCAATGAGCTTGTGACTGATTCAGATTCTCTGACTTCTGAGTCGTTTGTCGAGAAAGAGACGCTACTGGAAGAGAAGCTCCCCGAGATAGAGAGCAAAGTCGATGCAGATGAAGTTCCGAAGGTCGAAAAGAACTTAGAACGTCTCTGGTGGGGCGTCAATCAGCGTGAGGCAATTCTCTACGAGACGACTCACACAGACGAAAGAACAGCCCGTGAGCTATTCATACGTCGAAACAAGGCGGGAAAAGTTCTGAGCGGGGTGGATATTCTTCTCGCTCTTCTTACTGGCTACTGGGAGCGAGTAGATGACGAGAGCAAACCAACGGATGCAAAAAAGCAGATTGAGAGGTTCACCGAGAAACTCTCGGCAAATGATACTATCGGACAAAAATATTTATACATAGAGCTATTATCGTCGGTATGGTCACGCCGACCACGGTTTCGCCAGAAGATCTCCGCGATGTCCTCGCAGAAATCGAGGGGAAGAAGCCGACACAGCGG
>NZ_JANHDL010000013.1 GCF_024494655.1 Halorubrum laminariae
CCGCTGTGTCGGCTTCTTCCCCTCGATTTCTGCGAGGACATCGCGGAGATCTTCTGGCGAAACCGTGGTCGGCGTGACCATACCGACGATAATAGCTCTATGTATAAATATTTTTGTCCGATAGTATGAGCCACACCGACCGCCGTCGATTCGACACGTCGTTTTACGTGTACGCACCGCAACGAGCAGGTATGCGTCCGCCGTCGCTGCCTCGCGCACACCTCGACAGCTGGCGACGCGTCGACGAGACGACGGAGCGACCGTTCGATTCCGGACCGGTCTCAGTCGAGGCGCACACAGTCCGGTACGAGCGCAACGGACCGGAACCACGCCCCTTCGTCTTCACCAGTCGCCTCCACATTCGTCCGGAGACGGCTCCGAACGCGGCGCTCACGCGACTCGTGCAACGGCAGGCGAAACGCGGCTTTCGCGACCGCCTCGCCGAGCGCGATATCGGCGCGGTCGAGCACCGCGGCGACCGCGAGATCGCGCTCGACGATCCGACCGCCTCGCGGGCCACGCTCTCGACGTTCCGGGGACAGTGTGCGAATCCCGACGGGGCAGACGCTTCGACTGACAGCGGTCTAGCCGATCCGGTCCCCGTCGAGGCGCTCCTCGCCGTGTGGTCCGCGGACGGATATCTTCTCGCGGGCGGTGCATACCCGCTCGACGACGGTGCGTATCCGCCCGATCGCGACGCGGCGGACGCTCGCCGGGATCTGCTTCGAATCATTCGCGGAGCGACGCCTCGCGATCCCGCCGAGTGATCGGGTCGCCACACGCGACCGATCGCGGCGGCGACGCGCGTCAGCACGGAACGACGCCCGCGCTCGACCGGAAGGGGGAGCCGCTGTCGCTGTACTCCGTCTCGTCGATCGATCCGCCGAACATCGGCAACCGGAGCTCGTAGGCGTACAGGATATCGAACGCCGCGAACGGATCGACCCCGCCCGTGATCGCCTCCCGCGCCGTAAGTCTAACACCGGCCGCGAGCGTCACGATGGAGTCGTCCGCCAGCGTGCCGGCCGCTTCGATGCCGAACTCGTTGCCGACCTCGGGATCCGTCAGCACGGAGAGGTGAACGAGCGCGTCCAGCGCCGCACCCGTCTCGCCGATCGAGATGGGGTAGCCGTCACCGGTGAAACACGCCGTCATCGGCTCGACCGAGCTACCGCCGGGTTCGTCGGGAACTCCGCCGCTTCCGCCACTTCCACCGTCAGTCGCCTGTGCCGGACTGTCGTCGGTGAGAGCGGCCGCGGTCGCTGGAGCGGCGGCTGATCCCGTCATCTCCGCCGATGTACCCGATTCCGACGCCGACTCCGTGGGAGCCGCGCCGCTCGCGGCGACCGTTGCCATGAGGAGCAGCGCGACCACGAGCACGACGCGAACCCGGTTCCGGCGCTTCATTGCGGGATTATACGACGGCCGCCGGTAAAACACCGCCGGGCAGCGTATCAGTTGTGATACTCGATTGAGATGATCATCTGTCGAAGGCGCTCAGTCGTCGCCGAGGAGCCCGTCAACGAGGAGTTCGGCGGAGGCGACGTTCGTCGCCAGCGGGACGTCCTTCACGTCGCACACCCGCAGAAGCGCCGAGATGTCCGGCTCGTGTGCCTGTGCGGTGAGCGGGTCGCGGAGGAAGACGACGCCGTCGATAGCGCCGTCCGCGATCTGTCCGCCGATCTGGAGATCCCCGCCGTAGGGGCCCGAAGCCTGTCGATTCACCGCGAGCCCGGTCTCGTCTGCGATCCGCTTTCCCGTCGTCCCCGTCGTCACCAGTTTGCACTCGCCGAGCGCGTCGGCGTGGGCGGTGACGAACGCGACCATGTCGTCTTTCAGTTCGTCGTGGGCGATGAGCGCGATACGCATACCCGCGACTGTGCGGTCCGGAGTTAAATAACCCCTCAGCCCCGTCGATCGAATTCGAGGGCGTACCCAACCGGGTTCGTACAGGCTCGGGCGGGTTCCGTGCTCACTCCGTTCGGATCCACCCCAGCGTGTCACCGATCTCGAACGCCTCGTCTTCGCCCACGACGACCTCGTCGAGCGTTCCCGCCACGGGCGCGTGGATGTCGACGCTCACCTTCTCGACTTGTATCTCACAGACGGTGTCGCCAGCTGCGACAGACCGGCCTTCGCGGGCGAACCAGTCGATGAGGATCCCCTCGGTTTCGTCGACGTCGTTCTCCCAGTCGCCGGTCGCGCGAATCGCGACCCGCATTCCGGACCCGCCATCGGCCAAGTATCGCTCGCTCATTCTGCTGATACGACCTCGCGGACGCTGTCTTCGATGTCCGCGGCGTCCGGGATAACTTCGTTCTCCATCGGGCGGGCGTACGGGATCGGCACGTCGGGGACGGCCACTCGGTCGACGGCGTCGAGCGCGTCGAGGTCGCTATCGGCGACGCTCGCGATGATCTCGCCGGTCACGCCGAACGATCGGTAGTCCTCGTCGACGACGACGAGCCGGCCGGTCTTTCGGACGGACTCGACGATCGTCTCCGTGTCGAGCGGAACGAGCGTGCGAAGGTCGACGACCTCCACGTCGATACCGTTGGCCGCGAGCGACTCCGCCGCGTCGAGCGCGCGGTGGACGTGAAGGCCGAGCGTGACGACCGTGGCGTCTGCCCCCTCGCGTTTGACATCCGCCGACCCGAACGGAATCGTGTAGTCCGTCTCCGGGACCGGCGTCTTCGGCCCGTCTGGTGCCGGCATCCAGCCGATACCCATCAGTCGCTTGTGGAAGAGGTACATCACCGGATCGTCGTCGCGGATCGCGTTGTGCATCAGCCCCTTCGCGTCGTAGGCGGTGGACGGAACTACGATCTTCAGTCCGGGAATGTGCGCGAACGTACCGTACAGCGTCTGTGAGTGCTGTGCGGCGTCATTGTATGTTCCGCCAACGGCGGCCGTGAGGACGAGGGGGACGTTCACGTTCCCGCCGCTCATGTAGGTGTTTTTCGCGAGTTGGTTGTAGATCTGATCCATCGCGACGCCGAAGAAGTCGACAAACATCAGCTCCGCGATGGGCCGCATCCCCTCTTGAGCGGCACCCACGGCAGCCCCCAGATACGCCGTCTCGCTGATCGGCACGTCCATGATCCGGTCGCGACCGAACTCCTCGAGGAGCCCCTGCGTGCTGTCGAAGATACCGCCGTAGTCGGCGACGTCTTCGCCCATGTAGAACACCTCGTCGTTTTCGCGCATCTCGTGAGCGATCGACTCCACCATCGCCCGGCTCATCGTCAGTTCCCGATCGATCACGTCGTCCGCGTCACTCATCGGTCGTCACCTCGGCGAGTTCGAAGTCGGGCTCTTCCGCCGTCACGCCCGAGGGCGGGTTGACGAACACGTCGTCGTAGGCGTCCTCGGGGTCGGGCTTCGGCTGCTCTTTCGCCCACGCGATCGCCTCCTCGACCCGCGCCTCCGCGTCGTCGCGGAGCGCCGCGAGGTCGTCGTCGCCGAGGCCGTGGTCGGCGAGCCGTGATTCCAGCCTATCGATCGAGTCGCGCGCGAGCGCCGCCTCCTCGTCGTCGTCGGGGCGGTACGTCTGCGGATCGCCCATGAAGTGTCCCATTCGGCGGTGGACTTGCACCTCCAAGAGCGTCGGCCCGTTCTGGTCGCGCGCGCGACCGATCGCCTCGCCGGCCGCCTCGTAGACGGCGACGGCGTCGTCGTTGTCGACGCGAACGCCGGGCATGTCGAACCCGGCCGCCCTGTCCGAGCCGTTCTCCACGTCGGTGACGCGCTCTTTCGGCATACTGATCGCCCAGTCGTTGTCCTCGACGACGAACACGACCGGCAGGTCGTGCACGCTCGCGAAGTTCAGCGATTCGAGGAACGCCCCCTGATCGATCGCGCCCTCACCGAGGAACGCGACGGCGACGGAGTCGGTGTTGCGCTTTTTCGCAGCCAGCGCCGCCCCCGCCGCCGGCGGACACCCCTCGGCGATGATCCCGCTACAGGCGAAGTTCACGTCGGGATCGAACAGGTGCATGTGTCCGCCCTTCCCTTTGCCGAGACCTGTCTTCCGACCGAATATCTCGGCGGTCATCCGATTCAGATCGACCCCCTTCGCGATGGCGACGTGGTGCGGTCGGTGCGGCGCGGTCACGGTGTCGTCGGCTCGGAGGTGGTGACAGACGCCGACGGCCGCCGCCTCCTGACCCGCCGCGAGGTGGAGTTCGCCGGGGATCGGGCCCGCCGAAATGTCGAATGCCGGCTGTTTCCCCTCTAGGTACTCCTCTTGGAGGCGCTCCTCGTAGTGACGCGCCGTGACCATGTCGGCGTACAACGCTCGTAGCCTGTCTAGTGATACCATGACATGGTATCGTACACGATCGATAGTAGTAGTTCTACCGGACGAACAGCGATTCTCCCCTCACCGAACGACGACTTTCGTCGTCTCGTTGCGATATCAGACGCCGCCGAAACCTTTTCTAATAACCCGTAGTAATCTACTGGTATGGAACTCCCGACGCCACAGGACCTCCGCGAGCGCCGAACGGAACTTGAGTTGACCCAGAGCGAACTCGCCGACGCGGCCGAGGTCTCACAGCCCCTCATCGCACGGATCGAGGGCGGCGACGTCGATCCGCGGCTCTCGACGCTGCGCCGGATCGTCAACGCGCTGCACGCGGCCGAGGGCGAGGTCGTCCGCGCCAGCGACCTCATGAACGAAACGGTCATCAGCGTCGCGCCCGACGACGCGGTGCGCGAAGCGGTCGAACTGATGGAGGCGGAGGCGTACTCACAGCTGCCGGTTCTCCAGAATGGAGTGCCTGTCGGCTCGATCAGTCAGGGCGACGTGATCCACGCCGGCGACAACGTCGGCGATCACCCGGTCAGCGAGGTGATGAGCGAGTCGTTTCCCACCGTCGCGCTGGGTGCGACGGTCGACGAGGTTCGGAACCTGCTAGATCACTACAAGGCCGTGATGGTCACAGATGGCGGCGAGACGGTCGGGATCATCACGGAGGCGGACATCGCGGCGCATCTGTCGTAGCGTACTTCGGGTCCGCAGTCTGGGGTGCGTCTACAGATGAGCAAGGCGAGTGCCTCGGGGCGTGACCCCGAGGCGGGTCTACTCGCGTCCTTCCGAGAGCTTCTCCCAGATCTCCGTGCAGCCCGCGCCGTCTTCCAGATCGTCGAGGTGACTCGCGTCGCCCTCAGACGACTTCGATTCGTCGGAGGCGTCGTCGGCCGTCGGCGGTTCGGTGTGGGCCGTCATTGGTTATCTCCCGTCACTCCGCGTTCGAACAGTTCCGGCGCGACGTCCGCAGACACGTGTTCTCTGTGCTCCGCTCCATTCGGAACGGCGGAGGGTGCTTCTGGTCCGCTGATCGGATCGGTCATCAACATATCCTATGGGATACGGGGTCATAAGGGCCTCTTCAGGAGTAATTCACACCTTTACTCGGGGATACCGGAACCAGTGTCCGGTACTCGTGACGATGCCATGACGATCGATCGCCACTCAGTCCGGTGGTTCGTGCACTCGGGAGCGTCACCGAAACGCCGTCGGTTTGCACGCATCGACACGCATTGGGGGTTCCGGCCCTACTACCGACTGTGACAACCCGCCTGCGAGTCCTCGATGACGGGGCGTGGATCTCCGTCGACAACTACCGAGAAGTGCGCGTCAGCGAGCTGTGGCGGCTCGATTCCGACGAATTCTGTGCCTGCGATCTCACCGATCTGATCGTCGAGAACTTCCAGACCGTCGGTGTCGACGGGTCGACGGTCGAGGTCCGCGTCTACGGACAGTGTATCGCCTGCGGTGCGTCCGGCACGACGGGCTGGATACCCGTCGGACGGATTCTCGACGGCTCCTTCACCGAGATCGACCGTTCGGTGGTCAGACACCCGCGCCCCGAGACGAACTCGTAATATTTGCCGCTTCAAACCAGTACCGGGGAAGGTTGACTCGACGCCGCAGCCTATGTGATGGGAGTGTATATGAAGGTTCACGATGCCAACGGACGTCGAGAACTGGAAATCAGAGGTCTACGGGAACGAGATCCGAGACCACCTATTTGAGTTTGCCGAGCAGGGGTTCGACTCGATCCCGGACGACGAGAAGGACGCGTGGTTCGAGCGGTTCAAGTGGTGGGGTCTGTACCACCAGCGAAACGGACAGGAGGGGTACTTCATGATGCGGATCGGGACGCCGAACGGCGTGCTCGAACCGGGTCAGCTCCGCGTCGTGGGCGAGATCGCCGACGAGTACGCTCGCGGCCCGGGAACGAACCCGATCTTCGGCGACGCGTACGCCGACTTCACCACCCGGCAATCGATCCAGCTGCACTGGATCGAACTCTCCGACGTGCCCGCCATCTTCGAGAAGATGGAAGAAAACGGACTCTCGACCCAGCAGGCCTGTGGCGACTCGTGGCGAAACATCGTCGGTAACCCCGTTGCCGGGAAAGACGCCCAGGAAGTTATCGACGCGTGGCCGGTGATCCGCGAACTCAACGAGACGTTCAAGGGGAACGACGATCACTCGAACCTCCCGCGCAAGTGGAAGGTGTCGGTGACGGGCTCCGCCGACGGCTCGGGACAGGGCGACATCAACGACCTCGCCTTCGAGCCCGCGTACAAGGAGGTCGACGGCGAGGATGTCGTCGGCTTCAACGTCCGCGTCGGCGGCGGGCTCTCGCGCAACGAGCCGCGGCTCGCGCGAGACATCGACGTCTGGGTGTCCCCGGAGCGCGTCTCCGACGTGGCCGGCGGGCTCTCCGCGCTGTTCCGTGACAACGGCGACCGAGAGGACCGCTACAACGCCCGGATCAAGTTCCTCGTTGACGAGTGGGGTGCCGACAAGGTCCGAGAGACCCTCCGAGAGGAGTACGTCGACTTCGACCTCCACACCGCCGGTCGCGACGTTCGCGAGGAGTACACGTACAACACGGGCGGGGGCGAACGCAACGACCTCATCGGCGTCCACGACCAGAAGGACGGCACCAACTTCGTCGGCCTGAACGTCTTGGTCGGGCGGATGGGTGCCGAAGACGTCCTCGAACTCGCCGATGTCGCCGAGGAGTACGGCTCCGGAGAGGTGCGCCTCTCTCAGCGCCAGAACGTGATCGTGACCGACGTGCCGGACGACAAACTCGACGACCTGCGCGACGAGCCCATCTTAGAGCACTACTCGCCGTCGCCGTCGCCGTTCATGCGCGGCTCCGTCGCGTGTACCGGCACCGAGTTCTGTTCGCTGTCGATCGTCGAGACGAAGAATCGTCAGGTCCGGTACGCCCGGTGGCTCAAGGAGAACGTCGACCTGCCCGACGGCGTCGACCAGTTCCACATCCACCTGTCGGGCTGTACGGCCTCCTGCGCGCAGCCGCAGATCGCCGACGTGAGCCTGCGCGGCATGAAGACGCGCAAGGACGGCGAGCCCGTGGAGGCGCTCGACGTCGGACTCGGCGGCGGCCTCGGCGCGGAGCCGCAGTTCGCCCGGTGGGTGACCCAGCGCGTCCCGGCCGACGAGGTCCCGGGTGCGATCGCGAACCTGATCGAGAACTTCGCCGCCGAGCGCGACGAGGGCGAGTCGTTCCGGGCATTCGTCGCCCGCCACGACGAGGACGAACTCGACGCGTTCGTCGAACCCGAAGAGACCGACTACGAGGACCCGATGATGCACAACACGAAGCGGACGTGGTACCCGTACGCCGAGGACGACTCGTTCGACGCCTCGCCGCCCGCGCCGGCGGACGACTGACGATGTCGAACCGGCTGCTCCGGGTGAACGCGTACACCACCCTCGACCTGGTCGACGGCCGGGCCCGCGGCCACGAGTTCGAGACGGACGCGCTCGGCGTCGTGAACGTCACGGCCCCGCGCGAGGACCCGGAGCACGTGACGCTCCAGATCGAGTTGGACGGGACGGAAGTCGACGCGCTCGCCCCGCACGCCGACGAGTTCGACCTCTCGCCGGCGCAGGCGCGGACGCTCGCCGACGCGCTGGAGTCGACGGCCGACCGCGTCGAGGCGGCGCAGGAATCGTCCGGCGACGGCGACGCCGACGACGCCTGACGCGGACTGCTCCGTCGACCGTTCACGTCCTCACCGCTCCGCGGGCTCGTCGACGAAGACGTCCTCGTGGAGCGACGCACAGACCACGTCGGCGAGCGCGCGCAGGTTCTCGGCGTCCTCGCGGTTGTACGACACGAGCGTGTCGAGCGCGTCCGCGTCGCCGCGCTCGTACTCGCGCCACAGTCGGACCGCGTCGCGACCGGAGATATCCGGGCGGTCTCGCTCGATACCCAACTGCTTCTCGATCGGTTTCAGCCCCCCAGAGAGGCCGATCCGCTTCGCCGGATACATGAGGTCGAGATGCGGCGTGTCGACTTCGATGTCGAGGGAGGTCTCCAAGAACGGTACGTCGAAGCGGGCACCGTTGAACGTCGCGAGCAGGCTGGCGTCGCGGAACTGCGCCGCGACCGCCTCGGCGGTGAGGTCCTCGCCGGCGACGAGGGTCGTCGTCTCGCCGTCGCGGTGGAAGCTCACCGTCGTCACCCGATCGCGGTGCTCGTCGAGCCCCGTCGTCTCGATGTCGAAGAAACACGTCTTCGAGCGGAAGTTCTCGTAGAGACGCCAGCGCTCTTGGCTCGGAAACGCCCGGTCGAAGTAGGCGGCGTCGCCGTCGTCGAGCCGCTCCAGCGCCTCGGCGATGAACGACCCGATCCGGTCCGCAGTCGCGGTTCCGACCCCGGAAACGTCAACGCCGGGTTCGAAGTCCCCCCACGTCGTGACGCCCGACCGCCAGAGCCGGCGCTCCGTCGTCTCGCCGACCCCCTCGACCGGGATGAAACTGTTCTCGATGCGCATACTCGACCGCGGCGATGCGCCGGTAAAAAGCCGACGGCGAGAGCGCGACGGCGACGGATAACCGAGAGCGACGGAACTCGGCCGTCACCAGTCGGCGCGCCGCCGAGCGTCCGCGCACACGCGGACGCGAGGGGTCGCCGAGGCTGGGGAGGTCCGAGGTCGACGCTCGGCCGACTGCCTTGAGCCGACTACCCCGTGCCGTCCGGCTGGCCGCACCGCTTCGGCCGCTTCGACCGCTTCGACCGCTTCGGCCGCTTCGCAATTTACATAGCCGCCGCGCGAACGCCAAGACAACATGTGCGGCCGCTACACCCTCTTCGCGCCCGCCGCCGACCTCGAAGCGCGGTTCGACGCCGGTTTCGGCGGCTACGAGCCGAGCTACAACTGTGCGCCCGGTCAGTCGCTCCCAGTGATCACTGACACGGACCCGACGACCGCGACTCGGATGGAGTGGGGGCTCACCCCGCACTGGGCCAACGAGTCGTTCGACCTGATAAACGCCCGCGGGGAGACCGTCCGCGAGAAGCGGAGCTTCGCCGACGCCTTCGAGCGCCGGCGGTGTCTCATCCCCGCCGACGGGTTCTACGAGTGGGCCGACAGCTCCGGTACGGCCGGGAATTCCGGCGGCTCCGGCTCCGAGTCGACGCCGTATCGCGTCGCCTTCGACGACGGCCGGCCGTTCGCGATGGCCGGACTCTACGAGCGGTGGGAACCGCCCGAGCCGGAGACGACGCAGACCGGACTCGACGCGTTCGGCGGCGGCGAGACCGACGACACCCCCGCAGACGGCGGTGAATCAGACACCGTCGAGACCTTCACGATCGTCACGACCGATCCGAACGACCTCGTCGCCGATCTCCACCACCGAATGGCGGTGATCCTCGATCCGAGCGACGAGGAGACATGGCTTCACGGCACCGCCGACGAGGCCGCCGACCTGTTAGCTCCGTATCCCGACGACGATCTGACTGCGCATCCGGTGTCGACGCGGGTGAATTCGCCCGCTGTCGACGCGCCGGAACTGATCGAACCGGTCGGTGCGAAGTGAGATATCTTTTTCAGTCTCGTTACGGTAGGACGACGCGTTATGTCCGTTCCCCTCCAACTTCCCGTCGGTCCGGAACTGTTCATCCTGCTTGTGTTCCCCGTACTTCTGGCCCTCGCGGCGATAGCCGTGTCCGCGCTCATCTATCGGGACGCGAAGCGCCGTGACAGCAGCCACGCACTCGCGTGGGCGGTCGGCGCGTTCTTCGGCGGCCTGATCGTCTGGATCCTCTACTTCGTCGTCCGAGACGAGGTCGGTCCGGGCGGTTCGGCGACAGGGGGACTGTGACCGGAATCGCGGACTTGCACCACGGCAGTCCGGCCGCAGTTCGCGACGCCGCCTACGGCGCGACCAGATCGACGACCGTCTCGTCGTCGACGACGACGTTGTACGCGCCCTCGTCGTCGTTCCAGAGGACCAGTCCGTTCTCGACGAAGACGACCGCGCCGTAGTCGGCCTCACGGAGGTCGCGGTTCAAGGTTGTCTCTCGGGTGCACACGAGGTAGTGGTCGACCGTCTGCGAGCCGTCGCCGACGAGATAGAGCGCGTTACCGCCGTCGCTGAGGTCGTGGCTGAGCTTCACCGCCAGCAGGTTCACGCGGTCCGTGACGTGCGATTCCGAGTCGCCCATGGGCGCGCACCGCTCCCCGCTCGCGCGCACGTCGACCCGGCGGGTGCCGTCGGGCCGGAGGATCGCGTACGCGAACTGCACGTCGGTGTTGACGAACTCGCCGGGCTCGTCGCCCGCCTCGCGCGACGCCGCCTCGTCGAGCCGACGCTGAAATGGTGGCACGTCGAGGTCGGGCGCGACGTCGAACGACCATCCCCCGTCTGTGGGTGTCCGGTCGGGCCACAGCCGGATCGTCGGCGAGTACGTCTCGACGCCGCGTTCGGGCGTGGCGACCGCGCGTTCGACCTCCCGGAGCCCCATCGCCGTGTTGCGGTCGGCGGGCGCGAACGCGACGACGCTCCCGGCGGCTGTGAGTCGGTCGAGCGCGCCCTCGACGACGGCGACCGCGTCGTCGAGCTCCGAGAGGACGTTGCCGAACAACACGATGTCGTAGTCCCCGCCGGTGGAGCTGTCGTCCGGATCACCGGCGGGCTCGGAGGCTTTTAGCCCGAGGAACGCCTCTGCGGTCGTCCGGTGGATCGTCGTTCGGAAGTTCTGGTCGGTCTCCGCGAGGAGGCGGTCGAGCACGTCTGCGGCCGCGCTCGGCTCCACCGCGTGATAGTCCACGACGGCGTCGTCGGGCAGGTACTCGTGGAGTCCGAGCGCCGGGCCACCGACTCCGGCTCCCACGTCGAGGACGCGAAGCGTCCGGTCTAGCAGCCCGTTCTCCACGAGGTCGTCGAGCACGTAGCCGACCGTCGCGTAGTACGCCGGCAGGTGATACGCCGCGTAGCCGAGCGCCGCGACCCGGTCGTAGGCCACGTCGTTCTCGTAGAGGTAATCCGCCTTCAGCCGCCGGACGGTCTCACGGAGTTGGTCGCCGGACTCGCCGCGGTGCCAATTCGCGCCGAACTCGTCGACGAGGAGGTCTTCGAGCGCGAACGAGTACGCGTCCGGAAGCTCGGTCGGCGACCAGCCCCGTTCCGGAATCGGTCCCGCCTCCACGGGCTCGAAGGCCCCGTCGTCGCGCTCGCGCAGCCGGAGGTCGAACGCCTCTTCGCGGAGCGTCTCGCGAACGACTGCCGGGTGCGGTGTCCCCTCGATGTACTCCGCGATCTCCTCGGGGTCGATCGGTCTGACGTTTCGCAGGTAGTTCGCGTTGTTCCGGACTGCCTCTCGGTATATCATGTGTGTCGTCTCCGTTCCGCAGTCACCTCGGTCGCGTCACTTCTGTCGGTCCTCCAGTTTTTCCCTCTCGCGCTCCCGCGACCTCACTCGTGTCGCTGTCGGCCGTCGCGGTCGCCGCGGGCGGCCTCGTACAGCGACGCGAACTCCTCCTCGTCTGCGTCGGCAATCTCGCGGGCTGCCGCGGCCACGTCGTCGGCCCCGTCGAACGCGCGCTGGATCTCGGCGTACACCTCGGGCGCGCCCTCGGTTACCGTGTCTGCGACCTCGTCGAGCGCGGCCGAGACGGGCGTGTGGAACTCCTCCCGTACGTCGTCTCCCGCGAGCCGCCACGCCAGCACGGCCGCGTGCGCTCCGGCCTGCACCGTCTCCATCGC
Organism: Halorubrum laminariae; assembly: GCF_024494655.1. GTDB lineage: Archaea > Halobacteriota > Halobacteria > Halobacteriales > Haloferacaceae > Halorubrum > Halorubrum laminariae. The sequence continues at coordinate 12,047 of NZ_JANHDL010000013.1, forward strand.
CTCGTCGTGTTCCGCGGGCGTCGTCTCGAACACCTCGTTGCCGCCCGCCTCGATCGCGGCCGAGATCCCGTCGACGTCGGGGCCGCCAGCGTCGGTCACGACCGCGACGTTTCCGGGGACGCGCGGCGGGGCGAAAAGCGGGTGGTAGCTCGCGCGTTCCAGCGTCGGCGCGTGCTCGCGCATCGCCGCGACCGCGTCGATCATTTCACCGGACACGTCCACTATCGCCCGCTCCGCGCGCGGCGCGTACGCTTCGACAGCAGCGGGAACCACTGACATCGGCACCGCGAGGCACACCGCGTCGTGGGTCGTGTCGCCGTCGACCGGAACCACCTCGGCGTCGCGCGCGGCTGCCGCGTCGGCGGCCACGTCGGGATCGCGGTCGGCGAACGCGACGGTCGCGTCGACGGGCGATTCGTCGGCCGCGAGCGTGTCGGCGATCCAGCGACCGATCTCGCCCGCGCCGACGACCAAGAGGTCCATCTGTCGTCCGTACCGATGGCGCGGGTGCGGTAAAAAGGCTCGAATTGGCGGTCCGCACTCGGTAGGCCGCACGGGGCTCGACTGACCGACTACCCGCGTCCCGATGTCGATGACGCCGTCGCGTCGCCAGCGCCGCCGCATCGTCCGCCTCGTCCGCATCGTCCGCCTCGTTCGCATCGTCCGCCTCGTTCACTCCGAGAGCGATCGGTCGGTCACTGAGAGTCCGCCGATCCCCTCGCCCGGCGCGATCGCTTTCACCGCTGGAAGCAGGGCGATCGCGATGGCGAGTTCGAGTCCGCCGACGGCGAGGAACGCGGGGGTGTAGCCGAACAGGTCCGTAGTGGTGCCACCGACGAGAAAGCCCGTGAGAAAGCCGAACGACCCGAACACGTTGAACAGCCCCATCGCCGCCCCTCGGGCCTCGGGTTCGACGAGGTCGGTGACGAGCGCCATCGTGGCTGGTGCCATGAACGCGCCACAGACGCCAACGAGCACCATCAACGCGGCTGCCACCGGATAAGTCGGTGCGACGCCGACGCCGATCGTGACGACGCCGTACGCGAGCGACCCCACGACGACCGGGAGGAACCGGCCGATCCGATCGGACAGCGAGCCGAACGGAGCCTGAAGCAGCGCGAACGGGACGAAAAACAGGGCGAGCGTCGCGCCGGCACCCGCGGCCGAGAGGCCGAACGTCGTCGGGTCTTGGAAGTAGTACACTCCAACCAGCGCGAAGAAGCCCGCGGTGAGCCGGTCGACGAAGCCGAACGCGAGCGGGACCAGAAGCCCGGGCGTCGCGCGCGTCCGATCGAGCACGTCGCGGAAACCGACGGTCGTCTCGCCCTCGTTTCCGCCCTCTCCACCCGTGCCGTCGCCTGCGCCTCCGCTGCCGCCCCCCTCGCTGCTGATTTCGACCGTCCGGTCGTTCACGGTCGTCGCGATGGCCGCTGCGGCCGCCAGCACCGCCGCACCGGCGTACACCGGATAGAACGTGTTCACGTCGGCGAGTGCGCCGCCGACGACGGAGCCGATCGCCGCGCCGAGCCCGATCGCGAGCCCCGCGGTCCCCATGTTACGACCGTTCCCGCCGCGCAGGTCCATCAGCGCGGTGATCGCGAGCGAGAACGCGCCGATGGTGAGCGCCCCGCCGACCACGCGGATGACGAGGACCGCGTTGAATCCGAACCCGAGTACGGGGAGCACCGCGAGCGCCACGTAGGCGGCTGCACCCCCCAGCGCTCCGACGACGACGAGCGGGAGTCGACGGCCGAGGGCGTCGCTCGCGGCCCCCCACACGACCGCGAACGACACGAATGCACCGAACTCCGCGACGAGGAACCACATTCCGGCGTCGATCCCGGCGGGAGCGCCTAGCGCGACCACGAGGTCGGGGACGCCCGGATACAACAGCACCTGCGAGACCAGCACCGCGAGCACGATCGCCCCGAGCCGGCGACGCGTACCGCGGTCCGCTTCCGTCATTGACCTATAAAACGGGTCGGGCGCTCAAAAGGCCGACGCTCCGTGATGGCCGCGCGAATCCGTCTCGGACTCGCACACCACGTCGTTCGTCCGCGAGAATAGTGTACTTCAACCGTCCACGTTCATATATTTTCAAATGAGAACATAAGTATTATTCCGATATTACTGAACAAACACTACAGTAGTCGAAGTATTCCTTAAATACTATGGGGAATGGATATTTATTCGTTCACCGAAAACCGCGACACGACTATGACCGATCGAATCACTGTCTGTCCGGAACCGCGTCGTCGCCGGATCGCGTCGACCGATCGGATCGCGAACTCTTCAGGAGATCGAACCGATGGATGATCGCGGGTCGTCGGTGTTCGAATCGGACGCGCTCGCCGACCGAGCGGCGATCGGGACGCGCGTCTCGACGACACCGGACACGGACGACGACGAATCGCAGACGGAGCGACGGTCCGCCGACGCGGACGCGTCTCTCGACGCGCTCGATCCGGGGGCCGAGCGGGAGCGCGCGTGTGCGTTCATCGAGCGGACGGTGGAGGACGCGGACGCCGACGGCGTCGTCGTCGCCATGAGCGGCGGGCTCGACTCCACCGTGACGGCAGCGCTTTCCGTCGAAGCGCTCGGCTCCGATCGGGTGTACGGGCTGACCCTCCCGTGCAACAAGCTCGGCGCACCGCACGCGAGAGACGCCGAGGCGCTCGCGGACGCACTCGGAATCCAGCACGACACGGTCCACCTCCAGCCGCTGTTCGCGCAGTTCGGTTCGGTCGCACCGGAGCGGTTCGACCTCCACGACGAACCGGTTCGATCAGGCAACGCAGTCGCGCGGCTTCGGATGACGATGACCTATCTCGCCGCGAACGCGACTGGTCGGCTCGTCTGCGGGACGAGCAACCGGAGCGAGCGGCTGCTCGGATACCTCACGAAGTACGGCGACGGCGGGGCAGATCTCCTTCCGCTCGGACACCTGTACAAGACGGACGTTCGGGCGCTCGCCGCGGAGATCGACGTGCCGCAGTTCGTCGTCGAGAAGCCGCCGACGGCGGGCTTTCTGCCCGGCCAGCGAGACGAGGAGGACTTAGGTGCACCGTACGAGACGATCGACCGCGTCCTCCGGCTCGGCGTCGACCGCGGCCTCGATCCCGACGCGATCGTCGACCGCCTCGCGTCGACGGACGACGTGGACGTGGCGACAGTCGCAGACCTGCTCGCGCAACACCGTGCGACCGCGCACAAGCGTCGACCGCCGTCGATGCCGACGGCCGCCGACGAGTGAGCGTGTGAGCCGGTGAGCCGTCTGCGGGTGCACCAGCGATCGCCTGTCCGGAGGACCCCGTCCGGCCGTCGGAAACGCTACGTTGAAGTGGCGCGGTCGGATATCGCAGAGTGCGCACCGTTGGTCCAGTGGTAGGACATTAGCTTCCCAAGCTAATAGCCCGGGTTCAATTCCCGGACGGTGCACTCCTACGGTCGTGCCCCGACCGTTGTCCCGTTCGCTCCGTTCACGGGACTCCCGGACGGTGCATTTCTGACTGACTCCGTCAGTCAACGTCTACTCCGCTCACGGAACTCCCAAATTGCACACTTCTCGAACAGATCGCGGCGTCAGGCCGACTTGACGGCGTCGAGGACGGCCTCGTAGTCCGGCTCGTTTGTCGGATCGTCGGCGACCCAACTATAGACGACCTCGCCGTCGTCATCGAGGACGAACACGGCGCGGTTCGCGATGCCGTGAAGCCCGAGGTCGGCGATGTCGATCTCGAGGTCGTAGGCCCGAATCGCGTCGCCAGCCATGTCGCTCACGAGGTCGAACTCGATCCCGTGCTCGTCGCGGAACGCCCCGAGCGAGAACGGCGAGTCGGCGCTGATCCCGAACAGCGTCGCGCCGGCGGCCTCGAACTCGTCGGCGCGCTCTTGGAATGCGATCATCTCGTTCGTACACGGCGGCGTGAACGCCCCCGGGAAAAACGCCAGCACGACCGGACCGTCGCCGAGCTGGTCGGTCAAGTCGAACGGTTCGTGGTCGCTTGTCCCCACTGTGGCGGTGAACGCGGGCGCGGTGTCTCCCTCTGATACCATCGCCCATTAGTACGGGCATTCGACGCAAAAGGTTTGTCTCGCACCGGATACTCTCCGGTATCGGCTGTAATCGGCTGATCCCGACGGTCGTGTCGGAGACCACCGTCACTCGCGGTCGAGGTACTCCTGTTGGACCGCGACGACTTCGTTCGAGTCCTCGCAGGCGGCGTATCGCCGGAGCGGCTCCTCGTTGAGGTCGAGAAACGTCTCTCCCCACGTGAACTTCGCCATGACCCGTTCGGCGTGGTCGTACTCGCCGAGGATCGCGAGCGCAGCGGCGAACGCCTCCACGGTGGTGAGCCGCATCGGCCGCCCGAAGTTCACGGGATTGCCGGCGACGAGGTACGGGAGCGCGCGGTGCTCGCCCGGTATCGTGAACTGTTTTTCGCCCGCCGACTCCCACGAGCAGTCCAGCGCGACGAGCGCGTTCTCACGGGCAGTCTCGGCGTCCGCCGGCGACAGGGCGCGCTCGGCGTGCGGGTTGAGAACGACACCGTACGGGGTCGCGCGGTCTGACCGGTGAAGCGTCGCGAGGTCGAACCGCGCGAGCTTCCGTGCCGTGCACTTGTCGGGGTCGTCGTCACCCTCGTACCGGACGTGCAGATCCACAGGCGGTGTTGGTCGGTCACCAACATAAACGAACGGCTCCGTTGAAACCTCCCCCTTCGGACATATTCTTCCTGACATCCACGTCGGATCGGGAGTTAACACATATATCTGACAACTGTGTACTCGTACGCTACATGAAATTCTGTGACGAGTATGGTTCGATGATGCACACGGAGGGCGACACGTGGGTGTGTCGCTCCTGTGAGAACGAGGAGCCGCGGGACTCGCAGGCGGAAGCGGCGATGGCGACTCAGGACGGACAGCGGGACGACGGGGCACCCGCCGTGGCCGACGCGACCCAAGGCTCCACCGAGACGATGGAGGAGCTCTGTCCGGTGGACGACTGCGACAGCGACCAAGCCCGCTACGAGATGATGCCGAAGCCCGGCGGCTCCTACGAGGTCCGGCTGTTCACCTGCGTCGAGTGCGGCCACAAGTGGCGCGAGTCCTGACGGCGCACCCTGCGAACCCGCCGATTGAAACCGTTCTCGGCACGAAAAAGCGGCCGCCGTGCTGCGTGGTGCCTCTACATCCGGCTCGGGCTATTCATTATACGGGGATTCGTGGGGCCCCGCATCGGGTCGTTCCTATTCGCCCGTGAGCGCCTCGCTCGCGGGCGCGAAGTCGATCTGCTTCCCTCGACTTGCCTCGTTCGCCCGCTCGTAGAGCATGTGTGCGGCCGCGACGGTCTCGATACCGGTCCCGCCCGAATCGAACACCGTGACCTCCTCGTCGCTCGTCCGCCCCGGGTGTCGGTCGGCTATCACCTCGCCGAGATCGGCCGCGACGTGGTCGTCGTCGATCAATCCGGCCGACCGCGCCGCGAGGAAGGAGCCGGCGTCCTGCGTCGCCCGCTCGCGGATGTCCGGGACGTACGTGGCGCGGGCGACGAGCTCCGGCGGGAGCTCGTTCTTTTCGGGGTCGTACTGGCCCATCGCGGTGACGTGCGCGCCGGGGGCCACGTCGGCGTCGTCGATCACCGGTTCGCTCGCCGTCGTCGCGGTGACGATCACGTCGGCCCCGGCGACCGCCTCCGCGGCGCTGTCAACCGCCGAGACGGACGCGTCGAGGCGCTCGTCGAAATCGGCGGCGAACGCCTCGCGATTTTCGGCCGTCGGCGAGAAGACCCGGACCGCGTCGAACGCCCGAATCGTCGCTGTCGTCGCGAGCTGGCCCCGGGCCTGCGCGCCGCTGCCGATCACGGCGATCTCCGTCGCGTCGTCGCGAGCGAGCGCGTCGACGGCGACGGCACCGGCCGCGCCGGTCTTGAACGGGTTCATCGACGCCCCGTCGAGCAGCGCCAGCGGCTCGCCCGATTCGGCGTCGAAAAGCGGCGTCACGAACCACGCGTCGCGCGCACCGAACCCGGCCGAGTAGGTGTACCCGCCCATCGCGCCCGTCTCCGGGAGGATCGCGGCGTACGTTGTCAACATGCCGGCCGGGTCGCGGTTGGCGAGCAGCGTTCGCGGCTCCGCGGGCGCTCCCTCGCCGACCTGCCGATAGCCGTCGCGGACGGCGGTGACGTAGTCGGCCGGATCCGCGAGGTCGTCGACGTCGTCGCTCGTGAGAAACAGCGTGTCGGTCATGACCGATCCGTCTGCCTCCGAGAACTAAATCCCACAGGATGGATCGATTCGACACACTGGGTGGTCGCGAAGTACGTGCGGAGAGAACTATCAGGCTCGTCGCGTACCGGGAGAGGTACCGTCGGAAAGACGCGACACGCTGTCCGAGTCGCCGGTCGGCGACTCGTTCCCCTTCGATCCGGTCTCGCCGATGCCCGCACCCGGAACCGGGGTCCGGATGAACATCGCGTGGGCCATGATCGCCCCCGCGGCCAGCGCGCCTCCGGGGAGTGCGACCGTCGGTGACAGTCCGGCTAGGTAGAGGCCGGTAGTCACTCCGATCAGTGCAGCCGGAATGAATCCGAGGACGTAGTCGTAGTACCCACTCATACTCACGCCAATCTACGGGAAAACGACTAATAAATCTTTTTCGTGGTTTCTAATTACGCTGGTCGTGTTCATATCAATATTATGTATAACTTATGAACTCCGATAGAGCTGACACGGGTCAGCGAACGGTATCGGACAGCCCTCGCAAAACGGAACAGAATCAGTCTTGCTCTCTCGTCCTCACCGGACCCGGAAGTACAACGCGCGCCAGCCGCCGAGCGCGATTGCCCCGATCGCGAGGATCACCGCCACGAACGTCGGGGCGACGCCTCCGCGGAACACGACCGCGCGCAGCACAAATCCGACCGCGGCCGCCGGGATCCACGAGCGCACGACGAGCGGCACCGACGACTTCGCCGTCTCGACCGCGCCGGCGGCGTACGCGCCCACGAGCGGTGCAACGAGGAACCATCCGATCAGGAAGGGTGCCCAGACGCCGAGCAGGTACGTCGGCTCGTTCGCGAGGAACTCGGTCGGCCGGTGACTGAGGGTTCCGGCGGTCAACATCGCCATCAACACGAGGACGTCGCCGACCGCGAGCGGCGCGGCCGCGCGGTCGAGACGCCGAGCCAGAAACGACTGGTCGTCCATACGCCTCCGTCGGAGTTGCCCCTACTTTGTACGTACGGATCCGTCTCGGCGGCGACGAAACAGCGTTCGCCCGGGACTCGGCGATCGGCCGTGCCTACGCAGCGAGCGGTCGTACCGCCGCGGCGATCATGCGCCGATCACTCGTACAGCGGGTACTCCTCGCAGAGTTCGGCGACGCGCTCGCCGACCTCGTAGATCACGTCGTCGCTCTCGACGTTGTCGACGACGCGGTAGATGAGGTCGCCGACCTCCGCTATCGCTTCCTCGTCGAATCCGCGGGTGGTGAGTCCGGCGGTTCCGGCGCGGATCCCCGAGGGATTGAACGGCGACCGCGTCTCCCCCGGTACGGTGTTCCCGTTGAGGACGATGTTCGCAGCGGCAAGCGCGTCCTCCGCGTCTCCGCCCGGCAGGTCCGGGTGCGAATCCCGGAGATCGGCGAGCACGAGGTGGTTGTCGGTACCACCGGAGACGAGCGAGAGCCCGTGGTCTTGCAGCGTCTCGGCGAGCACCGTCGCGTTCTCGACGACTCGCTCCGCGTACGTCTCGAACTCGGGCTCTAGCGCCTCTTTGAACCCGACCGCCTTTCCGGCGATGTTGTGCATGAGCGGCCCGCCCTGCCCGCCGGGGAAGACGGCCTTGTCGATGTCGTCGGCGAACTCCTCGTCGCACATCACGATCCCGCCGCGGCCGGCGCGGATCGTCTTGTGCGTCGATCCGGTGACGAAGTCGGCGATCCCGACCGGCGACGGGTGGACTCCCGCGGCGACGAGCCCGGTGATATGGGCGATGTCGGCGAGGTGATAGGCGTCGACTGCGTCGGCGGCGGTCTGGATGCGGTCCCACTCTACCGTCCGCGGATACGCGGAGTACCCGGAGACGATGATGTCGGGGTTGAATGACTCCGCGGCGGCGCGTAGTCCCTCGTAGTCGATATACCCGGTCTCCGGGTCGACCTCGTACTGCTCGACGTCGTAGATCTGCCCGGTGAAATTCGCCGGGTGGCCGTGCGAGAGGTGGCCGCCGTGGGTGAGGTCCAGCGAGAGGATCTTGTCGCCCGGCTCCAACACCGCGTAGTAGACGGCCTGATTCGCCTGCGTCCCGGAGTGCGGCTGAACGTTGACGTGGTCGGCCCCCCAGAGTTCCGTCGCGCGCTCAATCGCTAGCTCCTCGACATCGTCGGCGTACTCGCAGCCGGCGTAGTACCGCGACCCGGGATATCCCTCAGCGTACTTGTTGGTGAGGACGCTCCCCTGCGCCTCTAGTACCGCCTCGCTGACGTGGTTCTCGCTCGCAATCATCGCGAGGGTCTGTTCTTGCCTGTCGCGCTCGCCGGCCAGCGCGTCGGCGACCGCCGGATCGACGTCCCGGACGTGTTCCGTGTCCATGCACGAACGGCGGTCCGATCGCGCATTAATCCTTGCGTAACGCCGCCGAACGAGATCGGCTTTGGATGTCATCTGGCCGCACGCGATTCGGGATCGACGTGCCGCCGGAGACCCACGCGCGGTCCGCGAACGACTCGCACCCGACCGAACCGATGTGTACATCGTCGATCTGCTACGTTCGTTGGGTTCAGCCGCTATATCCGGTTGTTCACTCCCCCGATCCCGTTAATATTAAATATATATGTGCCATTTATTAGAAGACACTCATGGTATCGAATTTATTGGAAGCCGACGTGGAACACGTCCTCGACGCCGCCTTCGCCGGGGGCGACGAGGAGGTGATCGTCGTCGACCCGTCGGCGGAGACGGTCGCATCGCTGATCGAGGCGGCAACCGCTCGCGACGACCTGCCGCCGATGTCGATGCTGGCCGACGACCGGACGCTCGCGGACGTGATGGACGACTTCCTTGCCGCGTCCACGGCCGCCGATCTCGTCGCGGGCGGGGTGCTCAGAATCCGCCTGCTCCCCGACGAGGTCGACAACGCCCTGTTCGTGTCGCCCTCAAAGGTCGTCGTGCTCGTGAGCGCCGACGACCGCGTCGCAGCGCTCTCGACCGACGACGGCGAGTTCGTCGCCGACGTGTTCGAGACCAACCGCGCGGCCTTCGACGACGCCGCGGAGTACAATCTCCGAACGCCGGCTATCAGCCGCGTTCGCGAGACGATGGCCGCCGAGATAGGTGAGGCGACCCGTGACGACTTCGACGCACTCCTCTCCTCGGTCGACGCTGCGGGCGGTTCCGATACCATCGACGAGGTGACCGCCTCGCTGCTTGTGGCCGCGAAAAACGACGTGCTCCTTTACGACATCTCGAAGTGGGGCGAAGACGTCGGCATCGCCTCGAAGGCGACGTTCTCACGCACGAAGACGCGACTCGAAGATGCAGGACTCATCGACACGGAGAAAGTTCCGATCGATGTCGGTCGGCCGCGGCTCCGACTCAAACTCGGCGACGAGCGACTCCGCGGCGTCGACGCCGCCGAACTCGCCGGCGTCGCGAGCGATCTGCTCTCGTGAGTCTGTCGTAGAAGGGCAGTCGAACGCGCCGTTCCGTGTTCGTCGACCTCAGTCCCGTCGTCTCGCGATCGGCCGATCAGCCAGTCGGTCGATCAGTCCGAAATGAACTCGTTGTCGCGCCAGTTGACGCCGCCGTCGCCGTCGCCCGCTCCTTGGGGACTCTCGACGACTTCGATGCTCGCCGGCCGTGCCTCTCCCTCGACGATGCGAGTCGCCTCCAGTTCCTCGTCGGCTTCGGTGATCGCGGTCAACGTCCCTTTCTCAGAGAGCATCGCCAGTTCGCGGAGCACGAGGAACATCGGATACTGGAGCGCGGAGTTCTGGAGGACGGTCTCGCGGTCGCCCTTGAAACACGCGAACTCGACCAGTTCCGAGGGTATCTCCTCTTCTTCGTCGTCCATCCACTGCGGGCCGCCGGCGCGCGGCGGCTCTTCTTCCCACACGCGGGTCTCTGTGACCGACGCTTTCAGCTGTGCGGTCGGCGTGTACTTGCTGATCGATTCGTCGTCGGACAGGGCCTTGATGATGAGGGTGTTGTTTCGACGCGTGATGTCGATATCGTCGATCTCCGGTGGTAGATCGGGATCTTCTTCGAAGAATGTCTCAACGTCTTCGAGGGGCAGTTCGAGCGTCGAATGAAGTCTAAACACGCGGCCTGTCATTGTTGGGTGGGTGAAGTGGGATCCGGTTGTCGCACCGACAGCGGCTGCACTTGCTTCATGTAGGTGCCGTAGGTTTATAGGGCCTACCCTTCGAGCATCACCGATCGGCAGTAGTGGCGAGGCGCAGACGCGATGGCGACCGTTAGACACCGCGCCGTCGGCCGAGCGTGCGACCGATCAGACGGATCGAAAACCGGTCCGCGTGACGCTCACTCGGCTCCAAGTTCGGCGGCGAGCTCGCCGCGCTCGTCGAGTTCGCCGAGCACGTCGCTGCCGCCGACAAACTCGCCATCGACGAATGTCTGCGGGATGGTCTCCCAGCCGCTGTGGGATTCGAGCGCCTCTCGGTACGCCGGGAGCGCGGGGAGTACGTCGACCGTATCGAACTCCTCGACGTGCTGTGAGATGAGTTCGACAGCCCGCTGCGAGTAGCCGCACTGGGGCATCAGGCGGTTCCCCTTCATGAACAGCACCACGTCGTTGTCGGCGATCGTCTCTTCGACGCGCTGTTCGATCTCGTCGGCTCCGACATCGGATTCGGGCTGGAACGTCATGTGACGCGATACGAGCCGACGAGGCAAATGGGTTCCGCACATGCACGAAGACATTTTCGATCGGTTTGCGACAAGGATCGCGGCCAGCGTTGCGTCCCGCGGCCCCCTCCGCGTTGCGGTCGCTACTCCTCGCGATCGACACGCACCACGTCGACGAGCGAGTACACGGGCACGTCGTCGATCTCGTCGTAGCCCATCTTGTCGACCAGTACGACGCAGGCGGCCGGCTCGCCACCCTGTTCGCGGATCGCGTGGATCGATTCGCGCATCGTCGTCCCCGAAGTGATGATGTCGTCGACGACGTAGCAGTCGCGGTCGCGGATTCCCGCGAAGTTCCGCGAGAAGCCGCCGCCGTGCTCGTCGATGTCACCCTCCTCCCACTGGTGTTTCGCGGGCGCGTACGTGCCCAGATCCGTGTCAAGTCGGTTGGCGACCGCGGTCGCGAGCGGCGCGCCCGCCTTCTCGATCCCGACGGTGAGGTCGACCTCCTCGCCCTCCTTGGCCAACAGATCCGCCATCGCGCTCGCGGCGTATCGGAGCCGCGTCGAGTCTCGGCCGAGCGCCGACCAGTCGACGTGGATGTCGGCGGTCGATGTCGACGCCGCCGTCTCTGCGGCGTCGTTTCCTCCGCCGCGCTCGACGAGCCAGCTGGCCGTCTCGCGGGAGACGTTCAGTTCGTCTGCGATCTCCCCCTTCGAGAGCCCTCGCTCCGCGAGCTCTGCTGCACTGTCTATCAGGTCGTCAACGTTCTTCATATATGTCGAATTCGACCGCCGTTTTAATAGTCGTGTCGTCATCCGCGAACGCGGCCTCAAACTCGTCCAGTCCGTAGACGCCGGTGACGAGATCGCCGAGGAACCCCTCGGAGAAGCGGGACAGTGAGTCGACCGCGGCCTCGAAGTGCTCATAGCCGGAGTTGACGCTGCCGACGAGCGCCTTGTTGTGGAGGACGAATTCGCGGTGGAGCCGCCCGCCGTCGATCTCGAACTCCCAGTCGCCGGGTACGCCGAGCAGCGCGCCGACGCCGTTCGGCGCGAGCGCCTCGATCGTCTCGAAGGCGTGCGGGGCGTACCCGGTCGCTTCGAAGACGAAATCCATCGGTTCGTGGGCGTCCGGAACGTCGGGAACCGCCGTCTCGTTCGAGTTTACGTACGTTGCGCCGAGCGATTCGATGATATCGATCGTCGGATCCGGTCGCTCGCGCCGTCCGAGACAGTAGATCCGATCGAACGACTCGTCGAGCGTCGCGACGGTGAGCAACCCCAGCGACCCGTTCCCGAGCACCAGCGCCGACTCGGGATCCCAGTGAAACGCGGACCGGCTGGCGCGAGCGTGTTCAATCGCCTTCTCGGCGATGGAGAGCGGCTCGATGAGGAATCCCCACTCGGCGAGCGCCGGCGGAATCTGAACGAGGAACTCCGCGGGACTGGTGAAAAACTCGGCCATGAATCCGTGCGCGCCGACGATGCCGCGCTCGTGGTACCGGCCGTCCGGTGCCATGTCCGGTTCGCCCCGAGCGAAGTACTCGTTCGCGCCGTTGGGCGGGCGGCGGACCGTCGGAACGACGACATCGCCGACCTCGAACGGCGTGTCGTTCGGGTCTTCGACGACGCCGACCGCCTCGTGACCCAACACGAGGTGGTCTTCGCCCGCCGGCGCGCCGCCGTGTCCCCCGGCGATCACCTCGTGGTCCGTCCCGTCGACCCCGACGCGAAGCGTGCGAATGAGCGCCTCCCCGGGTGCGGGCTCCGGTCGCGGTTTCTCCGTCACGACCGGCTCGTCGGCTCCTTCGTACACAGCGATCGCGTTCATACACTGGCGTATGCGGTCAGCCACCAAAAGATTTCTTTTGTTGTGAGTAAAGACTGAATTCCCGATGACCACGGGATTTTCCCTCGCTCTCCCGTAGCGTTCACCGTGTGTACTCTGACGCTCGCATGGCAGGTGTTCGCGGATGCGCCGGTCGCGCTCGCCGCCAATCGCGACGAGGCGCTGGACCGGGCAGCCGAGCCGCCCGCGATTCGTGACGGCACGGGTGACGGCACTGACGACGACGCCGGCAACGGCGACGCCACTGACGACGACACCGGCGACGGCGACGCCACTGACGACGACGACACCGGCGACGGCACGGTTCGGTACGTCGCCCCGCGTGACGCGCAGGCCGGCGGCACGTGGATCGGACTTACCGACGACGGTCTCGTCGTCGCCGTCACCAACCGCTGGCTTGACGCCGACCGCGACGGGGAGCGCTCCCGCGGGCTGCTTGTCCGCGACTGCCTCGAAGCCGACTCCGCCGAAGACGCCCGTCAGACCGTCGAACGATCGGTTGCGACACGCGCGTACGACGGGTTCAACCTCGTGATCGCCGACGCGCGGTCGGCGTTTCTGCTCGCGTACGACGGCGCGCTCGCGGTGACGCGGCTCGACGCCGGCGTGCACGTCGTCGGCAACGTCGGCGGCGTGGTCGGCGGCGCAGAGCGGTTCTCGATCCCCGAGCGCCGCCGCGCGTTCGGCGACGAACGTGCGGCGAGCGCGCGGGCGGTCGCCGACGCGCTCGCCCCGGACTCGGAGGAGTCGGTCGACGCGTGGCTCGACCGCGCGAGCGCGGTTCTCGCGGACCATGAGTACGGGGCGTGCCTCCACGGCGACGACTTCGGGACGGTGTCGTTCACGCGAATCCGGACCGGTCCCGACCCGGCGTTCGCGTACGCGGACGGTCCGCCCTGCGAGACCGATCCCGTTTCCGTGTCGCTACCGCCGGGATTCGACACCGGCGGCGAGGGCGATAGCGGCGATGCGATCGATACGGGGGATGAGGACGATGGTGACAGCGAGGCCGACGGCGGCGGTGGCGTCGATACCGTTCCCGACGACGCGGAAAGTCAGTTTTAAGCGACTCGCGGGCGGCTGTAACGGTATGAGCGTGTCCGAACTCGAGGCCGACCTGTCCGCCGACGAGCGGGACGGCCTCGATCTCATCCGCGAGACCGGTGGTATCCATCAGAGCGACTTCTGGAAGGAACTCGACGTCTCCTCGCGGAAGGGGAGCCGGATCGCGGAGGCGTTGGCGGACTCGGGACTCATCCAGCGCGAAGAGACCGTCTACGACGGCCACAACACCTACTATCTGGAGCCCGCGCCCCGCGATCTGGACTTCTCACTGTTGATGGCCGACGACATGTTGTCGCCGTTTATCGGCGAGGAGGAAGTCGACCCGCAGGCCGACGCCTTCTCGCAGTGGATGATGAACCTCGCGTACGAAGAGTACTAGTTCGACTGCGGCGCGGACCGAGCGCCGCGTCGGTCGCGTACCGAAACATACGCTTCACGGCCGCCCACGCTGCTGCCGGTCGCGGGTCCCTTATATGCCGAGCGCGTGAACAACGGGGTACATGACAAGCGCGCTGTTCGTTGTGAGCGAGGAAGGCTACTGGGCCGAAGAGTGTATCGAGCCGCTTTCGACGCTCGAATCCGAGGGCGTCGACGTGACGATCGCGACGCCCTCCGGGTCGCCGCCGGTCGTCGACGAGCGGTCGCTGGAGCCCGACGCCGCCGGCGGCGAGGAGGTGGCCGACGAGTTCCGCGAAGTCGACGAGACCCACCCCGTGCTGAACGACCCCGAACCTATCGCGGGCGTTGACGCCGACGGATACGACGCGGTGGTGTTCCCCGGCGGTCACGGGACCGTCTGGGACGTGAATCAGGACCGTCACGCCCGCCAGCTGCTGCTCGACGCGGTCGCCGGCGACGACGGCGTCGCCCTCGTCGTCTGTCACGCGGTCGGTATCCTCGCGTTCACCCGCGAGGCCGACGGGACGCCGCTCGTCGAGGGTCGGTCCGTCACCGGATTCCCGAATGAGTGGGAGGAGGGCATCGTCGACGACAGCGACGTGCTCCCGGACGGTCGGAAGCTCCCCTACTGGGTCGAAGACGAGGTCGTCCTCGCCGGGGGCAACTGGGACGCCGAACTCGACGCCGACACGAGCGTCACCGTCGACGGCGACCTGATCACCGCCCGCGGCCCGGAATCGTCGTCCGCGGCCGCACAGACGCTCCTAGAGGAGCTGTAGACGGTCGACTGCGGTTGCGGTTTGCCGCGTTTTTTGCGGTGTACGGCGGCGTGATGAGGTCGATCGCGCGTGGGTCACCGGATCACGAACTGCGGCTCCGCGATCCGCTCGCTTTTGCACTCCGGACACCGCGACGGCTCGTTGATCGGGTCGTCGAAGCCGTCGAATCCGCAGTCGTGGCACTCCGGCGGCGCGACGAGGAACTCGTCGGAGTCGTCATCGCTCTCGGCGACCGACCGGGCGACGTGGTCGAGGTGCTCGTACACGACGGGCGTCGGCAGCGACAGCGACGCGCCGAGGTCGCTCGCGCTCGCCGCTCCCTCGCGGAGGGTCTCGGCGATTCGCTGTCGGGTCGTCTCCGTCTCCATGCCGGTCGTTCGTCGCCGACGGGTAAAACGCCGACGGCGGGGCCACACCGGCGGTGCAGTCACGCTGCCGCGAGCGGAGTAGTCACGCCAGCGCGAGCGGAGTAGTCACGCTGCCGCGAGCGGAGAGCGCGCACGTCTCGCATCTGAACCGTTCACCGATCCGGATCGTTCAATGTCGCCCGGGCGGAGGGATCGGCATGGGCACGCCACTCGACTCGCGTGAGGAGCAGGTCACGGAGGTTCTCGACCGGCTCTACGAGGAGTATCCCGATTCGACCATCTCGCTCAACTACTCGAACCGGCTTGAGCTTCTCATCGCCGTGATCCTCTCGGCGCAGTGTACCGACGAGCGCGTGAACAGCGTGTGTGCCGACCTGTTCGAGACGTACGAGACGGCCGAAGAGTACGCGAACGCCCCGCAAGAGGAACTCGCGGAGGCGATAAACTCCATCACCTACTACAACAACAAGGCGGAGTACATCCGGTCGGCGTGCGCGGACATCGCCGAGAAACACGACGGCAAGGTGCCGGACACGATGTCCGAACTCACCGACCTGATGGGTGTCGGTCGCAAGACCGCCAACGTCGTGTTACAGCACGGCCACGACGTGGTCGAGGGGATCGTCGTCGACACCCACGTTCAGCGGCTCACCCGCCGGCTCGCGATAACGGACGAGGAGAGCCCGACGAAGATCGAGCAGGATCTCCTCGATATCGTCCCCCAAAGCGACTGGCAGCAGTTTACTCATCTCATGATCGACCACGGGCGGGCGACGTGCACCGCGCGGAACCCCGACTGCGCGGAGTGCGTGCTGGCCGACATCTGTCCCTCCGCGAAGCCCGACGCCGGCGTGGACCTCGCCAGCGGCGAGGTGTGGTAGAGCGAGCCGGTAACATCGGCGGCCCGTCGTCGCCGACGCCGGAAGCCGGCGTGGACGCGATTCGAATCGACCGTCATCAGGCGTCTGTATATAAAGGCCCACCAGATCGGGGGAGACGGCCGAATCTGTCCCGACGAAAGGGAACTCGCTTCTCGGTTTAAATACACATCCGCCGTACTCCCAACTGAGGAGAGACACTATGTCAACCAACACGACAAACGAGTTTGGCGGAGAGTTCGGCGGCGTCACCCTGCTCGGGAAGGCGCACTCGCTGTCGGCGCTGTTCATCGTCCTGCTTCGGGCGACGATCGGCGGGATGATCCTGTTCGCGGGATTCGGAAAGCTCGCGGAGTGGCCCTTCGACGCGAGCGGCTACCTCGCAAACGTCGACCCCGCGAGCCCGGTCAGCGGCCTCTACGGCGCGATGGCCGCGATGCCATGGTTCGTCGAATTCGCGAACGTGTTCGTTCCGGCCACGCAGGTGCTCATCGGCGCGGCGCTCATCGCCGGCGCGTTCGTCCGGCTGGCCGCGCTCGGCGGGGCCGCCCAGATGCTGCTGTTCTACCTCGGCGGCTGGAGCGGCGACATCCTCGCGCTGTTTGACTCGACGCTCGTCTACGCGGTCGTGTTCCTCACGGTCGCGGCGTTCGGCGCGGGTCGAGTCCTCGGGCTCGACGCCCGTATCGAGCGAATCGAGGTCGGCGGACTGGCGCTGACGGAGCGGTTCCCGAAACTCCGATACATCCTCGGGTAGGGGGGAGGCGGAGCCGTTTCCGGTTCGACTGCGGTCCCGGCGCTGGGTTTCGGCTTCCAATCGATATAAGAGCGCGGGGGCGGAACGGGCGGGTAATGGACCTCGGTTCGCGGGACGCGTTCGCTCGGATGGGGACGCTCGGCATCGAAGAGGAGTTCTACATCGTGGATGCCGAAGGCCGCCCCACGTCCGGGACCGACGACCTCGTCTACGGACGGGACCCGCCGCCGGAGATCCCTGACGGCTTCGATCACGAGCTGTTTAAATGTACTATCGAGGCGCAGACGGAACTGATCGAGGATCCGTCGAACGCGGGGGACGCACTCGCCACGGTCCGGGAGGCGCTCGTCGACCACGCGGCCGTCGACGACTACCGGATCGCCGCGGCGGGCCTCCACCCGACTGCGAAGTGGCAGGAGTTGGAACACGTCACAAAACCTCGCTATCAGGCCCAACTCGACCGGATTCAGTACCCGCAACACCGCAATCTCGCCACCGGGCTGCATGTCCACGTCGGCGTCGACGACGCCGACAAGGCGGTATGGGTAGCCAACCGCCTCCGCTGGCACTGTCCAATCCTGCTCGCGCTGTCAGCGAACTCACCGTACTGGAATGACTTCGATACCGGGCTCGCGTCGGCCCGCGCGAAGGTGTTCGAGAATCTCCCGAACACCGGGATTCCCTCGGCGTTCGCGGACTTCGACGCGTTCCAGCGGTACGAGCGCCGGATGGTCGAGACCGACTCCATCGCCGACCGGGGTGAACTCTGGTTCGACGTGCGGCCGCACACCGGCCACGGGACCGTCGAGGTGCGTGCGCCGGACGCCCAGCGCGACCCCCAGATCACCCTCGCGCTGGTCGAGTACGTCCACGCGCTCGTCGTCGACTACGCGGAGCGCTACGAGGACGGCGAGCGCGCGGCCGACCCGCTCCGACGCGAACTTCTCGACGAGAACAAGTGGCGAGCGATCCGACACGGCCACGACGCCTCGTTCGTCGCCCGCGACGGCGAGTCGACTCCGTCGCTCGGTGAGGTGGTCGACGCCGAGTGCGACCGACTCGGTGTCTCCGGCATCCGCGACGTGTACGAGTCGGAAAGCGGCGCGACACGCCAGCGACGCCTCCGCGACGAGGCGGGCGTCGACGCGCTGTGTGCGGACCTGATCCTCTCGCCGTAGCCTGCGTCACCGATCTGCCGAGTTCCGTCGCCGCAGAAACGACGAGAAACCCTTTTGCCCGAGCGGACCCCAGATTCGGGCATGACCACGGACGACGCCGACGGTGAGGAGTCCCCTACGGAGCGCACCCGCGAGGAGTTGCGAAAGACGAAAGCGCGTCTCGGTGAGGGCGCGGACAAGGCGGTACGGGAGTTCGACGACAACGTCGTTGACCTCCTCGCGTGGCTGCTGGACACGGAGACGCGTGCGCGGATCTACGTCTTCCTCCGCGACAACCCGCAGAGCACGAGCGACGAGGTCGCAGACGGGACCGGACTCTACCCGAGCACGGTTCGCGAGGCGCTCGCCGAACTCCACGACGAGGGGACCGTCGAGCGCGACAAGCGCGAGGCGAGCGGGGCCGGAAACAACCCCTACGAGTACGAAGCGATCGCGCCGAGCGAGCTGGTTCGCGGCGTCGTCGGCGACGTACAGCGAGAGCTGAACGCCGTGTTCAATCTCGATCGACGGCTCGGCGGGGAGTCTCCCGAGGGCGACGCGGACCCCGTCCGAATCTCGGTCGGCAACGCCGGCAGCGGAGAGGGCGACACCGACGCCGGCGTGGAAGGTGACACCGGGACGGTGCCTGACGACGCCGAGACGGACGATGCCGAGACGGACGATGCCGAGACGGACGATGCCGAGACCGACGACTGAGTCGACCGCATTCGTGACCATTTAAGTTCTGTCCGCGCAACGAACGGGCATGAACGTCGCGCTGGGGGGTACGTTCGATCCCGTTCACGACGGCCACCGGAAGCTGTTCGAACGGGCGTTCGAGCTGGGTGACGTCACCGTCGGGCTCACGTCAGACTCGCTCGCACCGAAGACCCGACACGTCGAGCGGTACGTCCGCCCGTACGACCGCCGAAAGCGCGACCTCGAAGCCGAACTCGCGCCACGCGCGGAGAAGTACGACCGCGACTACGCGATCCGCGAACTCTCCGAACCGACCGGTATCGCTGTCGAACCCGAGTTCGACGCGCTCATCGTCTCTCCGGAGACGAGAGACGGCGGAGAGCGGATAAACGAGATCCGCGCCGAGAACGGCCACAATCCCCTAGAGATCGTCGTCGTCGACCACGTCATGGCCGACGACGGCGAGCGCATCTCCTCGACCCGGATCGTCTCCGGCGAGATCGACGAACACGGGACCCCGACGCCCGACCGAGAGGGGAGAGGGGCGACGCGCCCGAAATGACTGAAGCCGACACGTCCGGAGTGGCGGGCGGCGACGCGGGGAACGGGGAGTCGACGGGCGGCGAACTCACTCTCCTGCGGCGGATCGCCCTCGGTGAGTCCGGGTTCGAGCGCGCGACGGTGTGGAGCGCGGTCGGACTGGCGCTGTCGTACGCCGCCTTCGACGCGGCCGCGCTCGTCGGATTCACCACGAGTCAGACCGCCGTCGTCCTCGCTGCGGTGACGGCGCTCGCCGCGATCACGTTCGCGACGACCGGCGGCGGGGCGCTCCCGACGGCGATCCTCGCCTACGGACCGCTCGCCGGAACGCTGCTCCGGTGGATCGGGCCGGAGCCGTACGTCACGCCGTTCGCGGCCGACGGCCCGTCCGCGCTCGCGCTCGCCGAACCGTTCGGTCTCGCGGCCGCGGCGGCGGTCGCGGTCGGATCCGTTTCGGCGGTCGTCGGATACCTCGTCGATCGTGGCCGATTCAGCCGTCGATCTTCCCGTTGAGCACCTTCGCGGCGACGAGTATCGGGTCCCACACGGGACTGAACGGCGGGGCGTACGCCAGATCCAGCCGCTCCACCTCGCCGACCGTCATGTCCGCTTCGAGGGCAGTCGCGACCGTGTCGATCCGGACGGCGGCGCGATCGGGCCCGGCGATGCTCCCGCCGAGCAGGCGTCCGGTGTCGCGGTCGGCGACGAGCGTCACGTCAGTCTCGGCCGCACCGGGGTAGTACCCCGACCGCGAACCCGCGGTCACCGTCTCGCGGACCGGGTCGAAGCCGGCCTCCAGCGCTTCGTCCTCGTCGAGGAGCCCCGCGCGGCCGGCCTCCATGTCGAACGCCTTCACCACGGCGGTGGCGGCGATGTCGCCGACCGGCGTGGGATCCCCCGCGATCGTCGCCCCGATCGCCCGCCCCGCCCGGTTCGCGGTGAGTCCGAGCGGCATCCACGCCTCCTCGCCCGTGACCGCGTGGCGCGCGGTCGCGCAGTCGCCGGCGGCGTACACGTCCGGCAGATTCGTCCGTCCGTGCTCGTCGGTGGAGATTGCGCCGCCCTCGCCGAGAGCGACGCCGGTGTCGTCGAGGAGCTCCGTGTTCGGTCGGATACCGACACCGACGACAGCCATGTCGACCGCGAGGCTCTCCGCGTCGGTCCCGTCGTCCCCGATACCGAACGCGACCGCCTCGATCCGATCGTTGCCGTCGATGGAGTCGACTGGGGCGTTCGTGTGGATCGTCACGCCCCGCTCCGTGAGTTCGGCCTCGACGCGTTCGCCGACGGCCGCACCGAAATCCGAGAGGAGGTGTCCGGAGCGGTGAAACAGGTGCACGTCGAGTCCGCGCTCCGCGAGCGCCTCGGCGGTTTCGACGCCGACGTAGCCGCCGCCGATGATCGCGGCAGTCTCCGGTGCAGCCATCGCGGCGTTGCGCTCGACGCGATCGCGGTCGACGGCGCTCACGTCGGCGCGCTCGGGATCGTACTCGTCCGGCTCCGCGACGTACGCGTCGATCGCGGCCGCGGTGTCCATGTCGTGGAGAGTGAACGCGCCGTCGAGCCCGCGTACGTCGAACGGTCCCGTCGTCGCGCGCCCGCCTGTGGCCACGAGCAGATCGCCGTACGGTTGCTCGAACCGGTCGCCGTCAGCGGTCTCGACCGTGACGCGCTTCACATCGGGATCGACGGCGACCACCTCGTAGCCCCGCCGGAGGTCGATTCCCCGCTCGTCGACCTCGCTCGGGGACAGCGAGAGGAGGTCCGACATGCGCTCGACGAGCCCCTCGATGAAGTACGGCATGCCGCAGTAGGCGTACGAGATCCATCGTCCTTTCTCGAAGACGACGACCTCGCGGTCGGGGGCCGTCCGACGGAACTTGCTCGCGGCGCTCAGCCCGGCCGCGTCCGCACCGACGACGACGAACGGATCGCTCATGTAACGGCGAACGACGGGTGTACTGAAAAATCCACGCCGGTCTGACTCCCAGTCGCCCGATCAGGCGTCTTCGGGCGTGGAACCGTTTTCGAGCGTGGAGCCGTTTTCGGGTGTGGAGCCGTCTCCGTGGCTGTCGGATAGCCGCGTCAGCGTCTCGCGGGCGTTCTCGACGGCGGCCGGCTGTTTCGCCGGGTACGCCTCCACCTTCGCTCGAACCGTAATGCCGGGGCCGAGGCGAACGTCGCCGCGGAAGGCGGCCTGCTTGTCGACGCGCAAGAAGAGCGCGCAGTTGTCGTCGACGCGGTCGTCGAGCTCGTCGATGACGCGCTCGACGTCGTCGAGGTCGGCGAGGGCGTCGAGCACGTGACGCATACCGTCGGCGTTCTCGATGCGCGCGGAGAGCACGACGATGCGGTCACCGTGGTGGCCGACGTTTTCGACGCGGTCGATCTCGGCGTCGTCCGGGAGGAACGTTCGGAGGGCGTCAGCGACCCGTTTTTCGTCCTCGGTGGCGTACGCGAACGCGCGGAGATCAACGTAGTGAAACGGGACTGTGGGCATTCGGTAAAACGATGGGACGCGTTACTCGTCGCTCTCGACGGCGTCGAGGGCGTCTTCCGGAACGCCGGTCTCTTGGCCGTCCTCGAAGCTGACGGTGTAGGTCGCTTCGCCGAACATCGTCTCCATGACCTGCGTGATCGTGCCCGTCTCGCCGTCGTACTCGCTGTGTTTGTCGTGGAGAACGACCTCGTCTTCCTTCTCGAAGCTCATGCGTCCCCGTTCCGCTGGAACGGTTAAAAGCGCGCGGATCCCGGCCGGTCGTACGGCAGATATACGAGGGTCGTCACCACACCCCACGTGGCGCAGCGAACGGCGTCACCACACCGCAAGCAGGGCGGCGATCACAGACACCGCGATGACGACGCCGACCGCGAGCGAGACGATGGTGCTGTCGATAGCGAGCGCGACTGCGACGCCAGCCACGACGGCGACAAGTGCGAGTACGGCCGCGGGTACGCTGCCGCGTTCGACGAGGCGGTCGAGCGAGTTTGCGACGCGCTGTCGCAACGGCACCTCCGGCGGGCGTTCCGGTGGCTTCGTGAACGTCTCGTCAACGGTGACGCCGTCGCCGTCGGTCTCAGTCGACGGGTCGATCTGCACGTTCACGTACCGCGTCTCCGAGCCGTACCCCGTGACGATCTTCAGCTTTCCGCGAACCGACTCTGCGAGATCGTCGGCCGAGACGGAGACGTGAACGTGTCTCGTGGCCTCGTCGTCGACGAAGTGGTTCGTCTCGTCGACCGACGCGACCCGATCGAGGTCGTCGTCGAAGTGAACGTGAACGTGGGTCGACCGCCCGTGGTTCTCGAACGAGATCGGGAACGGACCGCTCGCCGTGAAACGGTCCGGAGCCCGTATCTCGTGGACCGAATTTCCGTTCAGTTCGACGACGAGTGTCGGCACGTGTGGCCCGACGGACTCACACTAAAAAAAGATGCAGTACGATTCGGTCGGATACGAGACGATCCATCTCGGGCGGCTCCCTGTTTCAGGCGGCCGCCTCGTCTCGCATGTCCGGCGGCAGGAGGTTCGGAATCCCGTCTTCGATCGGGTACGTCTCTCCACATTCGGTGCACGTGAGCGTCCCGCTGAGAACCTCCGTTTCGTTTCGCTCGTCGGCGTCGAGTTCGAGGTCGGCCTTGTCAAGCGGACAGCAGACCACGTCCATCAGAGAGTCTTTCATACGCGCTGGTTCGCGTGCGCCAGTAAAAAACCGTGCGGGTCGGACGGCCCGATAGCCCGCCCTCACCGGTCGGTCCAGTGCCGCGGTCGATGGCAACGACTTTGCCGGTCCGTGCCGCCGACCGACGTATGGGGATCCCGTCGGAACGGATCGATCGGCTGTTCACGCTGGCACGCGAGGCCGTCGTCGACGGCGAGTACGACCGCTCCCGGGAGTATGTCGCGCTCGCGCGCCGGATCGCGGAGCGGAACCGCTGTGGCGTCCCAGCCAACTTCTCCCGGCGCACCTGCGACGACTGCGACGTGTATCTGCGACCGGGGAAGACCAGCAGAGTCAGGCTCGGGCCGGGGCGCGTCGTCGTCCGCTGTCGCGAGTGCGGGTCGACCGCGCGATATCCGTACGAGTAGGTCGGAGATCCAACTCGACCCGTCCCGAGACCGGCTCTGCTGAGTCTCACTCTGCGTAGGCGACGCAGACTTGCTCCCACTTGCCCACGTCCTCCAACTCCGCCTGCAGTTCGTCGGCGTACTCCTGAACGAGCCGTTCGGCCGCTTCGAACTCCTCGTCCGAAACGCCGTCGTCACCGCTCCCGCCGAGGCCGAGCGCGCCCTTGATCGAGTCGACGAGACCGCCGCCGGACCCGCCGCCGTCGGATCCCCCCGGCGCACCGCCCATCGCCGCGACCTGTGACCTGACGTTCTCCAACTCCGGCATGATCGTCGGGAGACTCGACGTGTCGGCGACCAGCCGGGCAGCGTCCGGATCACCGGGATTTTCGATCTCGAATTCGATTGCGGTCATGATGAGTCCCCACTCTTGACTGGAGAATCGGGAGGCCGCCACGCGGTCGTTGAACTGCGAGTCGACGGTCATTCGCTCGCCGACGATCGCGTCCGTCCAATCGCTCATACCCGGGCGTTCGTCGGTCGCGAGTAAAAGCCCGTCCCCGCGAATCGACGCGTCCGACACGCTCGGCGGCCCGACGTGCGCTCCGTCAGCACCTGAGTGCGTCGAACGCCTCGCCCGCCAGACCCGGACCGTTCGGCACCTCTATCGCGCCGTCGACGACCTGACACGGATCGGCGGCGAGGTCGTCTTTGAGGAGCGACCGGGTCGCGAGTCCGCACGGACGCACGTCGGGTATCGCGGCCGCGACGTGGACCGCGGCGGTCCGCGCGACGACCGCGTCGATCGTCGTGGTAACGACCGGGTCGACGCCGGCCGCACGCGCCCGCAGCGCCGCCGACAGCGCGCGGTCGGGGCCGCCGAGCGCCATCGGCTTCACCACGATCACGTCGGCCGCTCGGGCGTCGAGAACCGCGTCGAGGTCGTGTTCCGAAAGCGACTCGTCGAGGGCGATCGGCACCGGCGCGTCGGCCCGGAGCCGCGCCGCGGCATCGAGGTCGGCTGCGGGGAGCGGCTGCTCGACGTACTCCAGATCGAACGGCGCGAACCGGTCGAGCGTCGCCCGCGCCGTCGGGAGGTCCCACGCGCCGTTCGCGTCCGCCCGCAGCGCGACCGCGTCGCCGACGGCGTCCCGGACAGCGCGGAACCGCGCCGCATCCGCGTCGACCGACCGCGCGCCGACCTTCACCTTGAGACAGTCGAACCCCTCGTCGACGGCGCTGGCCGCGGCCGCGGCGGTCGCGTCCGGATCGGCGTCGCCGATCGTCGCGTTGACCGGCACGGTCTCGGCGGGCGGTGGGAGGTCGCAGTCCGCGACGAGTTCCGCCGACAGCGATCGCTCAGCGTCGCGGGCCGCGGCGTCAGCGAGCGCGAGCGCGAGACCGTGGCGGGCCGCGGGGGTCTCCGCCGGATCGAGGCGGGTGAGCGGATCGGTGGAAGTCGGACCCGAGGAGATCGGATCGGATTGACGCTGATCGGAGACGGGTGTCTCGTCGTCAGCCGCCACGGTAGAGACCCCAGCGTCGAGGAGCGCGGACTCGCATGCCGACAGCGACTCGGTCCAGCCGGGCAACGGCGTCGCCTCGCCGACTCCCGTCGCGCGCGACGAGTCCGAATCGGCGGTGTCGACGGAAACCACGAACCCCTCGCGGTCGCGAATCGGCCCGCGGGCGGTGTCGAGCGGGCTCACCAGTTTGAGCGCGAAGGGACGCAGCGACGCCCGGGTCACAGCGCGATTCCGACGGCGAACGCGACGGCGTACGCCGCGAGCAGTTTGCCGGTCGATTCGAGCGCCGGATTGAGGGCGTCGCCTGCCGTCTCCGTCAGCACGGTCCGAGCGACTGCGACGGCGAGCGGGAGGGTGACGAGCGGCAAGAGTGCGGTGAGTCCGTACCCGTTCGCGAGGAACCAGAACGGGACGAGATACGGGAGCCCGAGGAGCGCGCAGAACTGCGCGCGAGAGAACCGGTAGCCGAACCGCACCGCGAGGGTTCGCTTCCCCGTCTCGGCGTCTTCTTCGAGGTCGCGGACGTTGTTGACGACGAGGATGTTCGTCGAGAGCGCGGCGATAGGGAGGCTCGCGACGATCGCGGCCTGCGTGACGGTTCCGGGCGGTATCCACAGCGGGAACGCGCCGGCGGCGAGCGCGGCCGCCTGCACGTAGTAGGTGCCGGTGACGGCGATCACGCCGAAAAACAGGAACACGAACACGTCGCCGAGCCCGTGATATCCCAGCGGGTACGGGCCGCCGGTGTACGCGATTCCGGCGGCTACGGACGCGAGCCCGATCACGAGGATCGGGACGCCGCCGACGGCGACGAGGTACGTCCCGACGCCGATCGCGGCCGCGAACGTGAGCCACATCGCCCGTTTCACCTCGTGGGGCTCGATGAGTCCGCTCGCGACGACGCGGGTGAACCCCTCGCGGTCGTCGGTGTCAGCGCCCTGGATCGCATCGTAGTAGTCGTTCGCGAAGTTCGTGCCGACTTGGATCAGCGCCGCCCCGACGAGCGCCGCCAGCGCGGGAAGCGGGGCGAACACGCCGGTGTCGACTGCGAGCCCGACGCCGACGATCACGGGCGCGGCCGCCGCGGGCAGCGTCTGCGGCCGCGCGGCGATCACCCATGCCCGTCGCCGAGACACCTCGATGCTCATTACGCGTGGTTGGGTCGTCTCGCTTCTTAAGCTTACCATCGCCGACATCGACGGAGTCGCACAGGGCTTGGCGGGAGCAGCCCCGATCAACCGCACCGAGGCACACACCTATTACCGTGTACCGTGAGAACGCACCATGGCTCGCGTACCTTACGCCGACGAGTCGGATGTTCCGGACGAGTACGAGGATCTTCTGCAGTCGTCGCTGCAGGGCAAGCCGATGCACGTCTACGAGTCGATCGGCAACAACCCCGAGGTGCTCGCCGGACTGCGGTCGTTCTTCGGGTCGCTGTGGACGGACAGCGGACTCACCGATCGGGAACGGGAACTCGTGATCCTCGCGGTCGCCGCCGAGGTCCGAAACCGGTACGAGTGGCACCAGCACGTCAACATCGCCCGCGACGTGGGCATCGACGACGCCGACATCGCCGCGGTCGGGCGGAGCGACCACGCGTCGCTCGACGACGACGAGGCAGCCCTCCTCGACTACGCGCTGGCGGTGGCCCGTGATGAGGTCGACGGAGTCGCACACGACGAGATCGCCGCGCGCTACGACGACGACGCGATCGTCGGAATCGCTGCGATCGCGGGTGCCTACGGCGCGCTCGGACAGATGATCGACGCGTTCGACCTCGAGTTAGAGGACGGAACGTCGTTTCACGGCTGGGATCCGCGGTAGCGAGCGCGCGGAGGTGCCTCGTTGCGGCCGCTCGATGGCGGACAGACCCGAGAAAACCGATAGATACGACAGCGTTCGACCCCTTTCATGGATATGATCGACACCACGGCGGCGGAGGAGAACGGCGTAACCGCGCGGTACGAGGAGTCGGGCGGCGAGCGGCTACTTACGTTTTCAGTCGACGGCGCGACGGCGACGGTCGCCCAGAACGTCGACGGCTACGCGATGTTGAAGGTTCGGTCGGGACCGACGGGAGACGAACTGGAGCGCTACTACGGGTTCGACATGGCCCTTGACCACGCCGCGGAACTGCTCGGCGTCGCGGTCGGCGATCTTCCGGTCCCGGAGGCCGCCGCGGACATGGGGATGTAGCGCGGGTCGTCACCGTTTTCTCTGCGGTCGCCGATCCCCTACTCGTGTCAGACTCACCAGCCGCGTCCGACCCGACTGCACACCACGTCGGCGTCACCGTCTCCGACCTCGACCGCGCGATCGGCTTTTACACCGATACGTTCGGACTCGACCTCGTCGCCGAGTTCTCGGTTGGCGGCGAGGCCTTCGCGGAGGCGGTCGACGTCGACGGCGCATCCGCGGCGTTCGCGCACCTCGACGCCGACGGCGCGATCGTCGAACTCGTCGAGTACGATCCGGAAGGCGAGCCAGCGCCCGACCCCGAGTTGAACCGTCCGGGAGCGATCCACCTCGGACTCTCCGTCGACGACGTGGAGGCGTTCTACGCCGACCTCGACGACGCTGTCACCACGCTCTCGCCGCCACGGACCACGTCGAGCGGGACGACAATCCTGTTCGTCGCCGACCCCGAGGGAAACCTGATCGAGATTCTCGACGCTTGACCGGAGACACCCACGGACTACGGATCTCGGCTCACTTCACTTTCGTTCCCGGGACGGCGTCCTCGTAGGTCGTCAGGAGGTCGGCCTCCTCGCCCGCCGCGAGGACCATCCCGTTCGACTCGACGCCGAACAGCTCCGCCTTCTCCATGTTCGCGAGGACGATGACCTTCGTGTCTGGCAGGTTCTCCACGTCATGGAGCTGTTTCAGCCCCGCGACGATCGTCCGGGTCTCCGCGCCGAGGTCGACGCGGAGTCGGAGGAGGTCGTCCGCGCCCTCGATGCCCTCGGCTTCCTCGATTTTCCCCACCCGGATGTCGAGGTCTTGGAACTGGTCGAAGCTGATGCGGTCGTCGCTGAGAGGTTCGATGTCGGTCATGTCGTCGCCGTCGGTTTCGTCGCCGTCGGTTTCGTCGCCGTCGGTTTCGTCGCTGTCGTCGGCGTCTTCGTCGGCGTCGTCATCCTCCGCCTCGGCGATGCGCGATTCGAGCTTCTCGTTGAGCGCCTCGACGCGCTCGTCTTCGATCTGTTCGAACAGCTCCGTCGGCTCCGCGAGGTCGCCCGCGGGCCCCTCGCGAGCGGCCTCGACGGTGACCTCGTGGACGGAGCCGTCCTCGCCGAGCTGCTCCCAGAGCCGCTCGCACTTCTCGGGGGCAATCGGTTCGAAGAGGACAGCGATCGCCTTCGCGATCGCGACGCAGTCGTGGATGACCTGCGCGGCCTCGTCGGGGTCGTCGTCGACGAGGTTCCACGGCTCGCTCCGCTGGATGTACTCGTTTCCGAAGCGCGCCAGTCCGGTGACGGCGTCACCGAGCGCGCGTACGGAGTAGTCGTTGACGGCCGCCTCGACGTCGGCGATCGCCTCGTCGATCCGCTCTGCGACCTCCTCGCTCGTCGCATCCGCAATCGGGGCCTCGTCGTAGTTGCGGTGGGCGAAAAGCAACGAGCGGTAGAGGAAGTTGCCGACGGTTCCGACGAGTTCGGTGTTCACGCGGTCGGCAAACTTCTCCCACGAGAAGTCCACGTCCTGCTGGAATCCGCCGTTGGTCGCGAGGTAGTATCGCAGCGGATCCGGATGAAATCCCTCGTCCAAGTACTCGTCGGCCCACACGGCGCGGTCGCGGCTGGTCGAGAACCCCTTGCCGCCGAGGGTGACGAACCCGCTCGCCATCACTGCCCGCGGCTCCGTGTGGTCGGTCGCCTCCAGCATCGCGGGCCAGAAGATCGTGTGGTGCTGGATGATGTCGCGGCCGATCACGTGGACGATCTCGCCGCCCTCGGGGTGCGCGTCGCTCGCGTTCTCCGTCCAGGCCGCCTCCCAGTCGAAGGCGTCCGCGCCGACGCGTTCGGAGTACTGTTTCGTCGAGGAGATGTATTCGATCGGGGCATCGACCCAGACGTACAGGACGAGGTCCTGCTCGGCGGCTTCGCCGCCTTCCCGAGGCGACTCCGTTGCCTCGCCGCCGGGGTAGTCGATACCCCAGTCCATGTCGCGGGTGATACACCAGTCTTGGAGCCCCTGCTCGATCCACTCGCGGGGCTGGTTCCGGGCGTTGGAGGTGCCCTCAAGCCGGTCGAGGAAGCCGGAGAGATACTCCGAAAACGCGGAGACTTCGAAGAATTTGTGTGTGCGCTCGCGGTACTCCGCGGGATTCCCCGAGATGGTCGAGACGGGGTCTTCGACCTCGCCGGGTTCGAGGTGGCGCTGGCACCCCTCGTCGCACTCGTCGCCGCGTGCGTGCGCGCCGCAGTACGGGCAGGTCCCCTCGACGTACCGGTCGGGGAGGTACTGGTCGTCGACGGGGTCGTACGCGACCATGATCTCTTTCTCGTAGAGGTGACCGGCCTCGTCGAGGTCGCGAACCAACTGCTGGGTCGTCTCCGTGTTGGTCTCGTCGTGGGTGTGGCCGTAATTGTCGAACTCGACGTTGAACTTCGGGAACGTCGCGGCGTACGTCTCGTGCCAGTCGAGCGCGAATGCCTCGGGCGAGACGCCCTCCTGATCGGCGTTGACCGCGACGGGCGTGCCGTGCATGTCTGAACCGGAGACGAAGGCGGTCTCCTGTCCGAGCCGTTCGAGCGCGCGGCTGTACACGTCGCCGCCGACGTAGGTTCGGAGGTGACCGATGTGGAGGTCGCCGTTGGCGTACGGCAGTCCACAGGTCACCACCGCCGGACGGTCGGTAGGGAAATCGTCGTGGCTCATGTGGTGTGTGTATATCGTGTATCGGTCGATCGGGCCTAAAGCCCGCTGGTTCGTCGGCGGCGATCGGTCTCGTCTCTCTCGCGAGCTCGACACCGGCGATCCGCTCTCGTCTCTCCCGCTGCGGTCACAACAGTCCGCGAACGATCCGCGCCGCATCCGCCGCGGTCGGCGCGAGCACGTACACGATCGGTTCGACGCCGACCGCACCGGTCTGATAGAGCACGAGCGTCTCGGCGTCGCCCTCGGTGACAGCCACGTTCGCGGCCGAGATAGCGTCGGCGACCGCCTCGCGCGTCGGCCGCTCCGGGTCGAACTCGACAGTCGGATGCGACGCGGCGAGCGTTTCGACAGTCGCCGGATCGTATCGGAGGTTCACCGCGCCGCGAGCCGTCGCTCCGGCCTCGCGGGCTGCGAGGAGGACGCTCGCGACGTGCTCGCTCACGCCGAACTCGGGCTCGCCCGGGACCATCGCCTGTCCCTTCACGTCGACGAGCCGACCGGGGACGGCGGCGACATCGTCGACGGTCGTCGCGTCGTCCAGACACTCGACCACGTTCGCGCCGACGTTGGGGATCAGCCCGGCGAATCCCGACGCGTTCGTCAGGGTTCGGAGCCCGCGTCGGACTGATCCGAGGACGCGCTCGCGCTCTCTGAGGCCGCTATCCGGGTCATGGACCGAGAACTCGACGTCGGCGTCCGACAGCGCCGGCATTGCTTCCTCATGGAGGTCAGCGAGGAGGTCGCCCTCCTCCAGCCGGCGGATCAGCACCTCGATCTCGACGAGCGCGGCGACGGGCGTGAGGTCGCCGGCAGCGAGTCCCTCGCCGACCCGGTCGACGAGTTCACGGACGCGGTCGTCGGTGACGACGCGCTCGTGGCGGGCGACCTCGCCGTGTGCGTACTTCGAGACCGCCGACTGCGAGATGCCGAGCGCGTCGGCGACTTCGAGCTGGGTGAACCCCCGATCGCGGAGATCCTCGGCCAGCATCGACCGCACGGTCGGAAGAAACTCGTCGACGACGACTTCCTCGATGAACTTCATCGAGGGTCACCGTCGGAGGCGACGGACGCGTCCGACTCGTTGCTCGCGGCGGCGAACTCGGTATCGTCGCCGATCCGCGAGGCCTGCGGACCGTCTTGATCCTGATACTTCGAGCCGCGGTCGGTGCCGTACGGTCGGTCGGCGGGGCGTTTGAGTTCCGTGAAGATGAGCTGTGAGACGCGCATCCCCGGCGTCAACGCGACCGGTGCGGCACCGAGGTTGGACAGTTCGAGCGTGATCTGTCCGCGGTAGCCGGGGTCGACGATCCCCGCGGTCGCGTGGATGACGATCGCGAGGCGACCGAGCGAAGACCGACCCTGAACGGTCGCCAGCAGATCCGGCGGGATCTCGACGCGCTCCGCGGTCGTCCCCAACACGAAGTCACCTGGATGGAGAATAAACTCCTCTCCCTCCTCGACGGTCGTCTCCGTGACGTACTCGCCCACCTCGTCGGCCTCGGTCGGGTGGATACAGGGAATGTTCGTGCGCTGGAACTCCAAGAACCGCTCGCCGAGACGGAGGTCGACGCTCGCGGGCTGGACCTGTTGGTCGACATCGTCGAGCGGTTCGATCGCGAGGTCCCCGTCTGCGAGCCGGTCGAGGATGTCCGCATCCGATAATATCATACCGGGAGAGGGTGCGCAGTCGGTATAAATCCTGCAAAACGCTCGTCCGAGCCCGCGAACCGATCGCCCCGTCGACCGCTAACTCCTTTAAACTCGACGCACACCGTCCGCCCATGGACGAATACGGGGGCGACCCGCTCGCCGACGAGGACGTGGTCCGGGTACTCGACGCGAACGGGCGACCGCTTTCCGACGCGACCGTTCCCGACCTCTCTGACGACCGGTTCCGTGCGATCTACCGCGACTTGGTTGTCACCCGACGGTTCGACGAGCGCGCGGTCAGCCTCCAGCGGCAGGGACGGATCGGGACGTACGCGCCCTGCGCGGGCCAAGAGGCCTCCGCCGTCGGGTCGACGCACGCCCTCGCGGACCGCGACCTCATTAGCTACCAGTACCGCGAGCACGGCGCGATCGTCGTCCGCGATCTCCTCACCGAGTATCTCCCCTACTGGATGGGCCACGAGGTCGGGACGGAGGCGATCGCCGCGGGCAACGTCTTCCCGCTGAACATCGGTATCGGAGCGCACATCCCGCACGCGGTCGGCGCGGCGTGGGCGTTCGACTACCGCGACGAGGACCGCGTCGCCGCCTGCCACTTCGGGGGCGGCGCGACGAGCGAGGGCGACTTCCACGAGGCGATGAACTTCGCCGGCGTGTTCGACACGCCGACCCTGTTCTGCTGTCACGCCAACGGCTGGGCCATCTCGATCCCCGAGTCGGGCCAGACAGCGAGCGAGACGTTCGCACAGAAGGCTGACGCGTACGGCTTCGACGGGATTCG
This sequence comes from Halorubrum laminariae, assembly GCF_024494655.1. Lineage (GTDB taxonomy): Archaea > Halobacteriota > Halobacteria > Halobacteriales > Haloferacaceae > Halorubrum > Halorubrum laminariae. The sequence goes on from NZ_JANHDL010000013.1 coordinate 44,338, forward strand.
CGTCGACGGGATGGACCCGCTGGCGAGCTACGCAGTCACGCGTGAGGCGGCGAAGCGAGCCCGGAGCGGCGGGGACGGCTCGGGAGGAGACGAGTCGGATGGAAGCGGCTCTGGTGAGGACGGCGCGGGTGGTGACGGGTCAGGCGGATCGGATGGGGACACCCCCCCTCGCCCCGCCCTCATCGAGTTCGTCGAGTACCGGTTCGGCGCGCACACGACCGCCGACGACCCGACCGTCTACCGCGACCCCGACGAGGTCGACCGGTGGCGCGCGCTCGACCCGCTCGACCGCATGGAGACGTTCCTCCGCGAGACGGGCCGGATCGACGACGAGGGCGTCGCGGCGATCCGAGAGGAGGCGGACGAGGTCGTCGCCGACGCCATCGACGCCGCGGAGTCAGTCGAGGCCGACCCCGCAGACATGTTCGACAACGCCTACGACGAACTCCCGCCGGAGCTCCGTCGCCAGCGCGACGAGCTGCTCGACGCGGTCGACGAACACGGCGCGGACGCGTTCTCGCGGGAGTAAGAGCCGAGGAATCTTGCACTCTACTGGCCTGTTGAAATCCTATTTATCAGACATCTTGAGAGTAGGGCGTTACCGGTGCGGTGACCGCAACCGCACCTCACACCTCCCCAGCCTCGCCGCTCGCTGCTCGCGGTTTCACCGCTCGCAATCGAGGTGTTCGCTTCGCTCACACCTCGTTTCGCTCGCGGCATCCCTCGCGGGCTCCTTGCGGCCTGTCGGCCGCTCGGAGGCGCGCCACCGCACGATTAGAGATACGCTCGGGCCGCCGCAGACGCCGTCTTCCCGCTCTCCAACGCTCCTTGGATCGACGACCACTCGGTGTAGTCGCCGGCGAGCACGACCGGACCCTCAGGGTCATCCACGTCCGGGAGCGTCGCATGCACGCCCGGCGGCTGCGCGAACTGCGCGAACCGAATACGGTGGACGTCGACGGTCTCCAAGTCGGCGAAGTCGCCGTCGGGGAACCACGCGCGCAGCGCGTCGCGAACGTCGTCGCGGAGCGCGTCCGCCGGACGGTGTAACGGTTCGTCGCCGAGGAACGTCGCCGCGAACAGCGCCCGGTCGTCGGGCGCGTACTCCGGCGCGATTGTCGACATCGGCACGACCGCGTTCGGCGACTCGCCGGCGGCGTTGAGCAGGATTCGTCGTCCGGAATCGGGAGCCGCGTCGGCGGGCAGCGCGTACCAACCGGTGACGTTCGGGACACCCTCTGTGGGGATCGCGTCGATGCCCGTGAGCCTGCGGGACTCCGGCGGCGACGCGGCCACCACGACGACATCCGTCTCGCGCGTCGAGCCGTCGGCGAGTTCGACGACCGCACGGTCGGCGTCCGACGACCCTCCGAAGGAGAGCCGCCCGCCGCTGGCGGGCCGCACCGATTCGACGGCCGTGCCGGTCCGTATGTCGACGCCGGCGGCGCGGGCGCGGTCGGCGAGCGCGTCCGGGAGCGCGGCCATCCCCGCGGCCGGCACGCCGATCGCGCCGCGGCTCATCGCGCGGAACGTGTACTCGAAGACGTGCTTCGAGGTCGACAGCGTCCGATCGAGGGTGATCCCGCCGTAGAAGGGCTCGACGAAATTCGCGAGGTACTCGTCGGTGAACCCCCAACTCCGGAGATACTCGCGGATGGAAGCGTCGGGCCCCGAAAAGAAGTCGGCCTCGTCTCGCCGGTCGAGGTCGTATCGAAGCGCAAGCGTCCGGAGCTTGTCAGAGAACGATATTTCGTCGTTTCGCAGCGAGGCGAGCGCATGCCGCGGGTCGCGCATCGGATCCGAGAGCACCGACCGCGACCCCGGTCGACAGATCGTTGCGCCCGGATCGAACCGCTGGATGTCGAGATCGTCGAGCGCGTCGGAGCCGAGTTCGCGCTCGACGGCCGGGTAGCCGGTGAACAGGACCTGAAACCCCCGGTCGAGAGTGAAGCCGTCGACCGTCTCGGTGCGCACGCGTCCCCCGACGGCCGAGTGGCGTTCGAGAAGCGTCACGTCCGCGCCAGCGTCCGCGAGTCGGACCGCCGCGACGAGCCCGCTCAGCCCGCCGCCGACGACGGTGGCGTCTCCGTCCATACGAGTTCATCGGGACGCGAGCGTATAAGCGACAGCCGATCGCATGCGAATGGTGCGGCCGCCGCTCGCGAGTCACCGGCCGGTCGACGTCCCGCCGACCCACCCGCCGCGCCGTCGCGTCACGCCCCGGTTCGAGGGGTGTTCGACCGTGACCGACGCATTCGACGGGAGATCTGTCAGTGTCAGTTCGCGGCCGTCGGGCCAGCGGATGGCGGCGCTGACCGGCGTCGCGTCGCCGAGGCCGAAGTGCGCCACCGGTTCGGTCTGACAGAGACACCCCCCGCCGGCGTCGACGGCGCGGCGCTGGGTCCCGTCCGTCGTGTCGAGGGTGACGACCGCGCCGCGGGCGGGGGCCCCGTACCGGGTCGACGGCCGGATCCGAAGCCAGCCGGCGTCGGCCGCGTTCGGGTGTTGATACACGGTGATCGGCTGTGCGGCGACCTCGCCGTGTATGACGACGAGTTCGAGGACGCCGTCGCCGTCGATGTCCGCGGCGACCGCGCCCGTCCCGAATCCGTCCGGCTCGGCGGCGGGTCCTGGGTCGACGCGCCGCCAGCAGGCGTCGCCCGCGGTGTCGGGCGTCTCGACATCTCCCACAGCAATCCCCTCGCCGACCCGTTCGTAGAGCCGGTTCGGCTCGCCGGCGGCGTTGTAAAACAGCTCTTCGCGGCCGTCGTTGTCGAAGTCTGCGGCGACGACCGTTCGGACGCGTCGAGGGCCCCGAAGCGAGGCCGACGCCACGTCGGCAAACGATCCGGACGCCGTCCGTCGGAGGAGCCGGTTCGGCCCGCCTTCGTTTCCGATCGCGAACGCGAACGCGCCGCCCTCGTCGACGAGCGCGGCACCGCGGGTATCGCCCGCGGGATCCGCGAGCGCTGGGACGTCTCCGGAGCCGTCGTAGTGGCCGTCCTCGTTTTGGAACAGTCGGTTCGGGCCGCGTTCGACGCCGGCGAACAGGTCGCCCTCGCCGGAGCAGTCGGGGACCGCGAGCAGCGAGCGACAGCCGCCGTCGACGGTGAGCCCGACGGCCTCGGCCATGTCCGTTATCTCGCCGTCGTCGCCGAGTTCGTAGAACGCGAGCGGCGCGGCGTACCCGGAGACGGCCACACCGTACCGTCCCGTGCCAAGCCGGTCGAGCGCGGCCACCGACCGGCCCGCCCGAACGTCGAGTCGGTCCGCGTTCACGTCGAGCGCGAACACGTCCGTCCAGCGGAATCGGTCCGATTCGAGTCGGCTCAAGAGAAGGTCGGGGTCACCGCCGTCGACGCCCTTCGCGCAGTTGTGGACGTACACCTCCTCGCAGCCGTCGGCGTCGAGGTCGGCGGCGCAGACGCCCATTCCGTGGCGGGTTCCGTCAGCGACGATGCCACAGGCCGTGTCGGCGAACCGATCGCCGTCGCGGGCGTACAGGCGGTTCGGCTCGCCGTAGCCGGCGACGAACAGGAGCGGTCCCTCCCGGCCCGGCGTCACCGCGATACCGTAGCCGCGTATGGGGTCGTCGTCCAAGAGGAGGTCCGACCGCTCCGTGAACATGGCCGTCCGTCACCGCTCGGGGAATATGAACTCACGGGTTGGATTCGACGTGCGAGCAGCATGGGATTAAGACAAGTCGAGAGGGAGGCCCTTCTCGATCGAGCGATATCGACCGCCCTACAGGGTCCGCTTGATGTACTGGTGAATCGCGGCGATGCGGTCCGGTTCGAACGTCCAGATCCCGCTCCAGACGCGGGGTTCCGACTCGACCGCGAGGAGGGCGACTCCGCCTTCGAGACCGCGTTCGATATCGGTACTCACATCCGGACCGACCGGCTGCGTCCCGTCTGAAGGACGATACACGACGAACCAGCTATCGGTAAAATCCGACGTGTAGCCGCTGTGGATGGTCGCGTCGAGGTCGTTCGGCACATCGTCCGGAACGCCGTAGAGGTGCGTGTCGACTCCGGCGGCGGACACGCGTTCGTACACCTCCCGCGTTCCGACCTCGTCGTCGAGCCGAGAGAGCCGCTGGAACGACGAGCGGAGCATCCCGTCGCCGGCGATCCACGCGATGCGTTCGATGAACCGAGAGATGGTGATGAGAAGCAGCTTCTGTCTGTTCGACTCGGGATACCCTCGCAATGTGAACATCGCGTCGTCGAGCCCGGAGATGACGGACGGAAGGTCAAGTTCGTCGACCGATCGACTGCCCGTGATATATAAATCAGAGTTTACGAAGAGCACGGCTTCCCCGAGTTCATCGAGTGTCGAGCCGGCGACCACCGCGCCGCCCTCGATGAGGAGCGCGAGATTTTCGACATCGGATAGGCTGTCGCCGTCGAACGAGACCGCGTCATTTTGACGTAGCGCCTCCGCGTCAATCACGAGCTCGCGTGTGGCGTCCGGGTCGCTTCCGGTGGACTGTTCTGCGGTAAACTCACCCGCCGTGACCCCTCGACTGCGAGCCGCCTCCGAAGGGATGGTACCCTCTCTGGTCCCCGTCTCTCCCCCGTCTGCCTGCCGCAACGAACCTCTCTCTGTGGACGCGGAATCCGCTGTCTCTCCCACCGCTCGTCCGTCGATCACGGTCACCGCGTCGTCCCCGAACGTGTCGACGAGCATGTTTAACACGGGGTCCGGCGCGGTCCGGTTGACCACGACGAGAGATCGCTCGACGCCGTCGAAGCGGTCGAGGATCTGCTCAAGCGTCATGACAAACGGTCCGACTGAGTCCCGTATAAGTATTGGCTCGCGGTTATCCGGGTTGAAAAACGGAGCGTGCCACCCGTCAATTCGCTCGGATTCGTCGCGTTCCAGCGGGGACACCGCACCGCGATCTGACTCAGACGGCCACCGGCGGTTCAGGCGGCCATCGCCGTCTCAGCCGATCGTCGCTCGTTCAGGCGACGGTGTCTTCGAGCAGTTGAAGCGGGTGTTTGATCTCGTAGCCCGTGCCGTGTTCCATCTGCATGGCGCAGGTCGGACATTCGGTCATCCCCACGTCGCCCTCGGCGTCTTCCATGTGCTCGAACATCTCCGCGCCGATCTCCATCGACTTCTCGTACTTCTCTTCCTTCCAGCCGTAGGTCCCCGAGATGCCAGAACAGGAGTCGCCGACGTCTTCCATCTCGACGCCCTCCACGTCTCGGAACGTCTCGACGGCCTGCCGAGAGAGTCCTTGATTGCGAGCGTGACACGGCGCGTGGTACGCGAACGACTGTTCGTCCGCGAGTTCGGTTCCCGCCAGTTCGGTCTCCAAGTCCTCGTGGATCCGGAGGTACTCCAGCGCCTCGAAGGTGTGCTCGGACACGTCCTCGATCCCGTGGATGTCGAACAGCTCGGGGTACTCCTGCCGCAGCGAGAGCGAACAGGAGGTACAGGAGGCGATCACGTCCGCGCCTTCGCCGATCGCCGCGACGAGGTTCTCGACGTTCGTCTCGGCGTGGCGTCGGGCGTCTTTCAACATGCCGTTGGCGAACATCGGCGTCCCCGAGCACTTCTGGGGCGGCACCATGACCTCGTAGCCGAAGTGCTCGTACACCCGAACCATGGCCTTGCCGACCTCGGGAGTGTTGTAGTTCGAGTAACAGCCGTGGAAGTACGCCACGCGTTTGTCGGGGTTATCAACCTGTGCCCCGCCGCGCTCGCGCCACCACTCACGGAACGTCTGGGTCGCGAACTCGGGGAACTCGCGCTCGCCCGCGATACCGAGCACCTTCTCGCCGAGCGTCATCGCTCCCGGAATCTTCGCCACCGCGTTCGCCAGCCGCGGGACCCTGCTCGCGATGGAGGCGAAAAAGCGGTAGTTCGAGAGAATTCGGTTGCGGATATACTCCCGCGAGAGCTTCTCCATCTGCTCTTCGACGAACTGCCCGCGGGCCTCGTTGTGCATTTGCGAGAGCGGCACCGAGGAGGGACAGGCGTCGTCACAGCGCATGCAGTTCGAACACGACGTGATCGACTCGTCGATGTCGTGGTCTTCTTTCCGCTTGAGCCGCCACTGCTCGGGGCCCTGGAACTTCGGCCCGGGGAACTCCTCGTCGACCTCGGCGACCGGACAGGAGGTGTCACAGCTCGTGCACTTGTAACAGGAGTCCGCGCCCTCGCGGAGGTCGAGGTCGCCGCCGGGGAACACGTCGACCGGGTCGTAGGCGTCCGGATCGAGTTCTGCGGAGTCGCTCCCGCCCGTCGCGCTCTCGACCCCGCCGTCGGTGGCCGGGCGTTCGGGGGACGTGGTCTCGTCCGACACCTCCCCGTCGTCGGGAACGAATATCGACGGCTGCTCGTCGCGTCCCGCCTCCGGGACGCCGGGGACGGGCGTCTTCGATTTGCTGCCGTCGACATCCTCGGTGTCGGTTTCGGTCGCCTCGTCCGTCTCTCCGTCGTCCGTGTGTCGTGTCATTGGGTTGCCTCCGTCGCCGCCTGTCGTCCCGCCACGATTCCGGTCGCGAGCGACACCCCGCTCGCGGATTTCTCTCTCGCCACGTCCGCGCCGCTGACGACGCCGCCGGCCGCGAAGACGTTGTCGTAGGCCGCTTCCCCGTCCGCGTCGAGCGGGTGTCCGTCCGCGTCGATCCCCACGCCGAACCGGGCGTACGGCTGGTCGCCGAACGCGTCGTCGACGAACCACTCGTAGCGGTCGTCGGGCTGATCGACGTGCAGACCGAACACCGGCTCGCGGACGCCCTCTCGATCGGAGTCGAGACCCTTGCCGACGAGCCCGCCCGTCGCCAGCACGAACGCATCCGCGCCGTACGGCGTCTCGCGGCCCTTCCGGTCGACCGAGACGGTCTCGATCTGACCGTCCGCGGCCGCGTCGATCCCCACGACCGGGTTGCCGGTCTCGAACCGGACGCCCTCGGCGTCGAGCGCGTCGTACAGTCGGTCCTCAAGCCGGAGTCCGGGGAGGCTCGGTGGTCCCATCGGAATCTCGAAGACGTCGGCCCCGAGCCGGTCGGCGAGCTCCGCGCGGACCTCGGTTCCCTCCTCGTCGCCGAGGAACGCCGGGAATCCCACCCGCTCGACCCGGTCGACGCCGCCGGATTCGTCGACGGCGTCGTGGAGGTGCGGCGCGACGGCCTTCGCGAGCGCTTCTCGGGCGGGCGTCCCCTCGATCGGCTCGTCGCGGTCGAGCGCCTTCGCGACCCGGGTGATCTTCGTGTCGGCGCGGAACGCCTCGGCGAACGCGACTTCCGCGCCGGCAACGTCGAACGGGACGCCGGCCGCCTCCAGCCGCCCGGCGAAGGCGCGCGCGTCGTACTCCGTGAGCGACCGGAACCCGACGACGAGCATCGGTCGATCGTCGCTCGCGATCCCCGCCTCCGCAGCCGCGGGGTATCGTGCGGTCGGCTTCACGCTCCCGCCGAACGTCGGGAGGAGGGCGTTTCGGTCCGTGTGGTCTCCGCGGTAGGCGTCACCCGCGAGGTCGTCGAACAGGTCGAGCCCCTCTCGGAGCGCGTCGGCACCGAGAATCCGGTACGGGTGTGACTCGGTGAGCCGGTCGATCCCCGCGAAGGGATCGGCCAGCGGTCCCTCGGGGTCGGGCCACTCGTCGCGGTCGAGCTCGCGCCCCGCCGTCGGCGGCCCCTCGCGCAGCGGCGTCGCCGGCTCCGTCGCGGGGACGTACCCGAGCGCGTCTATCAGTCCGGACGCCTGCCGGAGCGTGCTCGACTTGTGCGAGACGAGCCGCACGTCCGCGTCCTCGCGGGCCGCGGCGACCGCGGCCGTGACCGCCGCGAGCCCCCCGCCGACGACGAGCACGTCGCTATCGATCGCCATCGGTCCCTCCGTCCGCGCGACCACTATCTGCGATCGCGTTGTCCGCTGCGCGACCGCCGTCTGCGGTCGCGTCGTCCGCTGCGCGACCGCCATCGGTCGCAGCCGTTCCGGCCTCGCCGCCCCCGTCTCCGGTTCCCTCCGGTCCCGTCTCGGTGCCCGAGTCGAACGCGCCGAAGTCGACTTCGTTATCGAGGCCCGCCGGGTCGCCGTCGCGGTTCATCGTCGTCGCGTGGAGCAGGTGGTTCAACATCGCCTGCGAGAGCTGTCTGCCCCACAGCGCGTGTCGCTGCCCCTTCCAGCGCTCTTGGTACAGTTCGTCTTCGGCGTCTCGAACGACCGGTTCTGGGTACTCCTGCGCGAGTTCGGCGGCGATCCGATGCGAGCAGAAGCCGCCCTGACAGTTGCCCATCGAGGCGCGCGTGCGCAGGCGGACCGCGTTGAGGTCGCTGCCGGCCTCGTCGATCGCGTCTCGGATCTCGGCGCGCGTGACGCCCTCGCACTCGCAGACGACGGGGTTCGGGTCGATCCCCTCCAACACGTCGTCGGCGCGCGAGCCGAGCCGCTGGCCCGACCGGCGCGCGACCGGCGACCGGAGGCCGAACTCGTCCATCAGCTCGTTCATTCGGGCGGGGTCCTCGGAGCCCGGAAGCGGGGCGTCGGCGGTGTCGCAGGCCGCCTCGTGGTCGATCGCGTCGCAGACGTGATCGGAGATGGACTCGGCCATCATCCGGTAGGTAGTGAGCTTTCCGCCGACGATCGTCGTCATTCCGGGCAGATCGTCCCGGTCGCCGTGGTCCAACAGGAAGTAGTCGCGCGTGATGTCGGTCGGATCTTCGGTGCCGGTTCCCGGCGGCTCGTACAGCGGGCGGACGCCCCAGAACGACCGGAGCGTCCGGGCGTCCCTCAGGGCGGGCACGAGCTCCGAGAGCGTCTCGATCATCAGGTCGACCTCCCACTCCTCCTCGGGGTAGTCCTCGGGGTCGTCGACCTCCTCGTCCGTCGTCCCGAGGATGCAGGCGGTCTCGTGGGGGACGATGATGTCGGCGTCGCCCTTCGGTCGACAGCGGTTGATCACGGTGTCGACCTGCCGGGTGTTCATCACGGTCATCACGCCCTTCGAGGGGCGCACCTCCACGTCGACGCCGGCCATCTCGCCGACGTTCCCCGCCCACGCGCCGGTCGCGTTGACGACGTGTCGCGCGCGTATCTCCTCGGTCGTGCCGGGCTCGCGGTGGACCCGCTTTCCGGGACCGGTCTCGTGTTCGATCTCGACGCCGACGACCTCGCCGTCCTCGACGAGCACGTCGGTGACCGGAGCGTGGGTCTCGATCCGCGCGCCGTGCTCGCGGGCGTCGGCCGCGTTCGACACGCACAGGCGGAACGGGTCGATCGCGCCGTCCGGAAGCGCGATCGCCTTCTCTACGTCGCGAGCGAGATACGGTTCACGGCGGCGCGCCTCCTCGCCGTCGATCACCTCAACGGAGATGTCGCACGTGCGACACCCTTCTAACTTCTCCTGAAAGTACTCCTCCGAGTCCTCCGGTCGCTTCACGAACAGCCCGCCGGTCTCTTCGACGCAATGGGCGGCGATGTCGCGGAGTACCCTGTTCTCTTCGATACACTCGCGCGCGCTCTTCCGGTCCGACACGGCGTACCGACCCCCGCTGTGTAAGAGTCCGTGCATGCGCCCGGTCGTCCCGTGCGTCAGATTCCCCTTTTCGACGAGGACCGTCTCTACCCCCCGTCGCGCCAGATCCCTGACGACGCCGCATCCCGTCGATCCCCCACCGACGACGACGACGTCCACCTGTCTGTCCATATGTGCCGCTTGGACCCTGCCTACTTTACTTTACCTCCCATCTACCAGTTCAGGTAATAATATGGCAGATTCATAATCTACAATCCCGACTCCCGCCGAGTTACTTATATACTATCTTTTTCACACCTCGGTTACAGAGGATTCAACGGGAAGTTTATTATGGTAGTACGTTATGTTCACGTATGGCGTGGTAGCTTCCGTGAAGATATGTCGCGTCGGCGACGGTGACATGCTCGCGTTCGGCCGGTGGAATCGGTATAACGGTCGAACACGGCGTCTACAGTGATGCCGCAGGGGAGACGCCGCGGCGGATTTCGGTCGGTGACGGTGATCAAAACGACCACCGCGACGCCGTCCAATTCCGTGGTAACCGCCGTTGTTGTCGAGGCCGGACCAGCGCCACAGGAGGGATCAAACACATGACACAGTACGTCGGTGCGATAGACCAGGGGACGACTGGCACCCGCTTTATGGTGTTCGACCACGGTGGGCAGGTCGTCGCGAACGCTTACGAACAACACGAACAGATCTATCCCAATCCCGGCTGGGTCGAACACGACCCGATCGAGATATGGGAGAACACTCAGCAGGTCGTCCTCGACGGTCTCGCTGACGCGGGACTGGAGGCGGACCAACTGGACGCGATCGGGATCACGAACCAGCGCGAGACGACGATCGTCTGGGACAAAGACTCCGGCAAGCCGGTCCACAACGCCTTAGTCTGGCAGGACCGCCGGACGACCGACCGCGTCGAAGAGCTTCAGGAGGACGGCATGGTCGAAGAGATCCGTGAGAAGACGGGACTGGAGGCCGATGCGTACTTCTCTGCGACCAAGACGGAGTGGATCCTCGACAACGCGGAGCCGCTCAAGATGCAGAGTTCCCGCGGCGGCGACCTCCGCGACCGCGCCCGAGACGGGGAACTGGTGATGGGTACGATCGACGCGTGGCTCATCTACAACCTCACGGGCAACCACATCACGGACGTGACGAACGCGTCCCGGACGATGCTGTACAATATCCGGGATCTTGAGTGGGACGACGAGCTCTTAGACGAGTTCGACGTGCCGAAAGAGATGGTCCCCGAGGTGCGGCCCTCCTCCGACGAGGAGTACTACGGCCACACCGATGCGGACGGCTTCCTCGACGAGGAGATTCCCGTTGCCGGCGCGCTCGGCGATCAGCAGGCCGCACTGTTCGGCCAGACCTGCTTCGACGAGGGCGACGCGAAGAACACGTACGGCACCGGCTCCTTCTACCTGATGAATACGGGCACCGAGGCAGTCGAGTCCGACCACGGACTCCTGACGACCATCGGGTTCCAGATGTCCGGCGAGCCGGTTCAGTACGCGCTCGAAGGGTCCATCTTCATCACGGGTGCCGCCATCGAGTGGCTCGAAGACGTCGACCTGATCAATAACGCCGCCCAGACCGCCGAGCTCGCCCGATCGGTCGACTCGACCGACGGCGTCTATATGGTTCCGGCGTTCACGGGCCTCGGTGCACCCCACTGGGACGGTCGCGCCCGCGGCACTATCGTCGGGATGACCCGCGGCACCGGCAAGGAACACATCGTCCGCGCGACGCTCGAATCGATCGCCTACCAGACGCGCGACGTGGCGGAGGCGATGGAGGCTGACTCCGGCGTGGAGACGACGAGCCTCCGCGTCGACGGCGGCGCGGTGAAGAACAACTTCCTCTGTCAGCTCCAGTCGGACATCATCCAGACGGACATCGCCCGACCAGAAGTCGACGAGACGACCGCGCTCGGCTCCGCGTACGCGGCCGGACTCGCCGTCGGCTACTGGGACACCGTCGACGAGCTTCGCGACAACTGGCAGGTCGACCGGGAGTTCACGCCCGAGAAGAGCCAGGACGAGGTCGACGCGCTGTACGATCGCTGGGGCGACGCCGTCGAGAAGTCGCTCGACTGGGCACAGGAGGAGTGATTCATGAACGGACTCCTCTTGACGGTCCCGGTCATCGGAATGCCGGTCGAGCAGTTCCTGCTGCTCGTTATCACCGCGCTCGCGGGCGGGGCGTTCGGGGCCGCGATCGGCGCGCTTCCGGCGTTCGTCTTCACGGGATTCGTCGTGTTCCTCGGTGAGGGAATCGCCATCCTGCAGCGGGAACTCGCCACGGGCGTCCCGGCGATCGAACCGGGACAGCTCGCGGCCGGGATCACCGGTGTCCTCGGATTCGGCGCGATCACCGGCCCGCATATCGCGTTCGCGGGCGGCGTGGCAGCGTCGGCGTACGCGGGCAAGAAGTACCCCGAAATGGAGCCCGCCGGCTGGGACTACCACTTCGGGAAGAACATCCTGTACGCGTTCGGCACGAAGCCCGACATCCTCGCCGTCGGCGCGATATTCGGCGTGCTCGGCGTCGTCATCAATCAACTCTCGGCGAGCCTGCTCGTCGTGAGCGGTACCGGTATCACGGACTCCATCGCACTCACGGTCGTGTTGAGCGCGTTCATCGCTCGGGCTGCCTTCGGCTACCCGATCGTCGGGAAACCGTCCGGCTCCGGCTACCTTGACATGTCTCCGTTCGAGAACGAGGAGATGCACCCGCAGGCCGATAGCGGAGCCGAAGAGCACGCGGGACGGCTCGCGACCGAGCCGTGGCTTCCCCAGCAGTACAAGTGGCTGAACGTCGCCGTCATCGGAATCGTGGGAGGCCTGCTCGGCGGCTACATCTGGATTCAGACGGGAAGTATCTTCCTCGGTTACGCCATCTCGGCGATGAGCCTGCTGTTCTTGCAGCTCGGTGTCGAGAACTTCCCGGTGACCCATCACATCACCCTGATCGGGGCCGTCGGTGCGGTCGTGGTCGATCCCATCGCTGGGAGCGTCGTCGCGCTGCTCGCGGCCGGCGCGTTCGGTGCCGTGAGTGGTCTCCTCGGCGAGGTCACCCAACGGGTGTTCTACTCGCACTCCGGCACACACGTCGACCCGCCCGCGATGGCAATCGCCATCGCGATGGTCGCCGTGGCGATCCTCTCACTCCTTGGAATCCTGCCCAACGCGGGCTACATCTGAGGACGATTGAGAGAATGTACCGCGGCCGAAAGCGAGACCGCCGCGGCGAGTGTCACGGGCCTGCGCCCGCAGGAGTGTCACGGGCCTGCGCCCGCGACCGCGACCGTTCGTCGCGTCTCGCGGGTGTCACGCCGCGAACCGCTCGCATCCAATGAGACACACATGATTACGTCACAGGATCTACCGACACGCCGACAGCGAGAATCACCCGCCGAGACGGCAGCGAGAGTCGCAGGTGACGCCTCGGCAGACGCCAACAGCGCTCCGGTCCGGTTTTATTCTCGGCCGGTGGACGGTGACCCGTGAACATCGACGACCGGATCGAGCGTCGGCTCGGATATGACATCGGGGCGGGCGTGCTCGTCGACCTCGACGCCGTTTCGCCGGTCTCACACGTTGACTCACCGGTCGGCCGCGGACCGGCCTTCGAGCGGCTGCTCGACGTCTTTGAGCCGGCCTTCTCCGGGAGGCTCCCGCCGAGCACATACGTTCACGGCCCGAAGGGCAGCGGGAAGTCGGCGATCGTCTCGGCGCTGTTCGCGCGGCTTGCAGCCCACAGCGGTCCGCGGCGTGCGATCCAGACCTCCACGCGCGCGGTCGAGCCGACGCTCCCCGGGTTCGTCTACGTGGACGCGCGTCGGGCCACCACGCGGTTTCGGCTGTATCACGCCGCGCTTGACGCGGTGAGCGACGACTCGGTCCCGGAACACGGAGTCAGCACGGACGAACTCGCCGAGACGCTCAGCAGCGCGATGCGATCCGGACCGGATCTCGTCGTCGCGATCGACCACGTCAACGAACCGGAGACTCCCGCCGCGACGACGGTCGTCGAGTGGCTGGACAACGTCGACGGCGGCATCATCCCGGTGTGTCTGGGTCGACACTCGCCCGACGAGCTTGAGTGGGAGCCCGCGGAGGAGGTCGGATTCGAGCCGTACCGCCGACACGTCCTCGTCGAACTGCTGACCAGTCGGTGTTCGACCGGGCTCGGCCGCGACGCGGTCAGCCACGATCAGATCCGAGAGATCAGCGAGTGGGCGGAGGGCGACGCGCACGACGCGCTCGCGGCGATCACGGGGGCGGCAGTCACCGCCGAGCGCGAGGGGGCGTCGACGGTGCGACCGCGCGACCTCGACGCGGGCATCGAGGGGATCACGAAGCCCGGTGTCGCGCTCGGGCGCGTCCTCTCGCTGTCGGAGAGCCGACAGCGTCTCCTCTACGAACTCGTGAGCCTCCCCGAGTCGGACCGGGCGTCGGTGAGCGCCGCGACGGAGACGATCGCCTCGCGGCCGGCGGTCGATCTGTCGGCCTCGACGGTGCGACGCGTCCTCTACGAGCTGGCGGACGCCGGCCTCCTCGATCGGGTAACGGTCGCGCACAGCGACGGGAAGGGACGCCCACCGAGTCGGCTCGTTCCGCGGTTCCCCACGCTCGTCTTCCGCGAACTGTTCGACCGCCCACGGTAGCGCTCTCGGCCGCCCACGATGGCGTTCTCGCCGCCATCCACGATGGCACTCACCTAGCTGCCGACGAACGCAAGACAGTTGCCTCGGTCGTCCCGATCCGAGGTATGGTTCCGCCCCTCGCACTGGACATCGACGGGACGTTGACGACGGCGAGCGGTCGGATCGACTCGCGCGTCTTCGAGCTGCTGCCCGACTGGGACGCGCCGGTCGTGTTCGCGACGGGCAAGGCGTTTCCGTACCCGGTTGCGCTGGCGCACTTCCTCGGGCGTGCGGAGACCGTGATCGCCGAGAACGGCGGGGTGGCGTACGTCGACGGCAAAACTTCCGTTCTCGGCGATCCGGCCGCGCCCCGCGCCGTCGTCGAGGCGTTCGAGGCGCGCGGCGGCGAGGTCGGCTGGGGCGACGGCGACACCGTGAACCGCTGGCGCGAGTCAGAGGTCGCGCTGTCTCTCGACGCCGACGAGACCCTGTTACGAGAGGTCACAGCCGAGGCCGGTGGCGAGGTCGAAATCGTCGACACCGGCTACGCGTACCACGTCAAGTCGCCGGACGTGAGCAAGGGCCGGGCGCTCCGTCGCGTCGCGAGCGCGCTCGGACTCGTCCCAGCCGACTTCGTCGCCGTCGGCGACAGCGAGAACGACGCCTCCACATTCGCCGTCGCCGGTGAGTCGTACGCCGTCGCCAACGCGGACGCGTTCGCCCGCGACGCCGCAGACACCGTTCTCGACGAGTCGTACATGGACGCGACGGCCGGCCTGTTGGAAACCCTCCGTGAGCGGAGTGAGTGAGACAGACACGGCCGGGCGGTCGGTCTCCGCGGCGCGTACGGGCCCACGGCCGGGCGGCTAGTCGATAGGCGTGCGGACGAGACGCTATCGGGGGGCAAGTAGACATGGAGACGCAGACGAATTCCGGCGTAACCGCTTTGTTTCCCGTTATCGTGAGTCAGTTCGTGATCGGATTATGACCGGGCGGATCGAGGCGATCCACGTCGCGCCCGACTCGGGCGAGCCGATGGAGGCGCGAGACCGGGTCGAAGCGGTCTCGGGCAGGGGAGTACGCGGTGATCGGTACTTTCTGGACCGCGGGACCTACTCGCAGTCGGCCCGCGACGTGAGTCGCGAACTCTCGCTGATCGAACGAGAGACGCTGGAGGCCGTCGAGCGCGACTACGGAATCTCCGTCGGCGCGAACGAACACCGGCGGAATCTCACGACCGCCGGCATCGGGCTCAACCGTCTCGTCGGCGTGCGATTTCGCGTCGGCGAGGCGGTCTGTGAGGGCGTCGAACTGTGTGAGCCATGCTCGTACCTTGAACGTCACCTCGAACGCGAGGGAGTTCGAGACGCGCTCGTCCACCGTGGCGGACTGCGCGCGCGGATCGTCTCGGACGGAACCATCGAGACGGGGGCGTCGATCTCGATCGAAGGAGACGCGCCGGACGCGGCTCGGGCGCGGCTCGACGACGCGTGACCGGGGGTGACCGACGCGTGACCGGGGGTGACCGACGCGTAGTCGTCGCGAAGCCGTCGCAGGATCGACGCGCGAGCTACGTCGTGAACAGCTCGGTGTCGTCCGGAACCGCGAACAGGCCCATCCGAACGCCGGCGTCGAGCCAGCCGTAGCCGTACGAGTACGACGCGAGTGCGTTGACCGGGTCGCCGGCCTCGCGGAAGTGGCGACCGTCTTCAAGGTAGGACTCGGCCATCTCGGTCACGTCGTTCGCGACCGCACCGAGCGGCGTGTCGGCCGGCGGGCGGGGATCCGCGACCGCGAGCGCGTCTGCGAGCATCCGCTCGTAGCGGTCCGTCTTCTCTTCTAGATCGGCGGCCATGCGGCGGAATCACGGGGGTCAAATAAAAAGGACGCGACCGGACGGGCGTCGGAACTGCTCCGTAATCGCCGTAGTCTCTCCGGGATTTATGTTCGCCGCGCCCGCCTCGTCTGGTGATGACCGCCCTCCATTCCGCCGCGGGCGACCGCGGAGGGCTCGCGGTCGTGCTCGCCGCCAACCTCCTGCCGGTGGCCGGGGTCGTCTTCCTCGGCTGGCGCGCGGCCCAGATCCTCGTCGTCTACTGGATCGAAGTGGTCGTGATGGTCGCCGCGTACAGCGTCGCCGCGCTGTTCGCGGAGCGACCGATCGATCTCGACGACCGGGAGTTCTACATCGTCGGCTTCTCCGAGAGTTCCGAGCTCGACGCCGACCGCTGGAGCGACGACCCCGAGCCGGTCGGGATCGTCTCCCGCGTCCTCCCGGCGACGCTCGCGGCCCACGTCCCACCGATCTACCGGCGCAACGTCCCAGTCGTCGTTCGGTCACTCGGGGTCGCCGGCTTCCTGGCGTTCGGCGCGCTGGTGCTCGCCGAGACGGTCGTCACCGATCCGGTCGCCGCGGCCGCGTCGCCGACGGTTCTGGCCGCGTCGCTCGCGGTCTGCGTCTCACAGGCGGCCGAGATTCGGCGAGAGTTCGCCGTCACGCCCCGTTACGAGGAGTGGTCGGCGTACATGATATTGGAGGCCGCCCAGCGCGTCGTCGTCTTCTACCTCTGTATCGGAATGGTGGCGGTGCCGATATCGTTCCTCGGGCTCGTCGTCGTCGCCGGCCTCTTCCGGTCACTCGCCGTCGACCCCGCCGCGCTCGGGCCGCTCGCGCCGGCCGAGGGGCTCGATCCGTTCGCGCTCGCGTACGTGGTCCCGTTCGCGCTCGCGAAGGCCGCGGCCGACCGATCGCGGCGGATCGCGTTCGACGAGGCCACCCCGAGCGGGCTCGCCGGCTGGTTCGCACCGGAGGACCCGCGGCCAGAGTGGCAGCGGGAGCGCGACCCAGCGCGGTGAGGCCGCGGATCGCCACCGGAGACGCGTCTCGATGGCAGTGGAAAGCGAACCGACAACACCGCTCGGAAAGCGCAACGACGATACCGGCGGGGCCGAAAGGGACGGCCATGTACGAGGCCGTCCACGCCCACCCCGACGGCGACGCGACCGTCGCGCGCCACGCCGCCACCGCCGCGCGGTACGGCTACGACGGGATCGTCGTCCGAACCCGGGAGGCGCTCGACGTGGCGACCGCGGCTGACGGCTTGTCGGCCTCGGCCGACGCCCCCGCCAGCGACCCGGTCGCGCTCGGCGAGGAGTACGGGATCGACGTCGTCGACGCGGTCGAGATCGACGCCGACGACCCCACGAGCGCGTCCGGGTCGGTCGGAAACTACCGGCCGGAGCGCACGGTCGTCTGCCTCGTCGGCGGCGACGACGCGCTGAATCGGTTCGCCGTCGAGGAACCCCGAGTCGACGTGCTCGTCCGGCCGATGGCGGGCTCGGGAGAGTTCAATCACGTGCTTGCGAAGGCCGCCCGCGACAACGGAGTCCACGTGGAGTTCGACCTCGGTCCGCTGTTCCGAGAGACCGGTGGCAAGCGCGTTCGCGCGCTCGCCGACCTCCGGAAGCTCCGAGAGATCGTGACCAACTACGACGCCCCACACGTCGTGAGCGCGAACGCCACCTCCCACCTCGAACTGCGGGCTCCGCGGGAGGTCGTCGCCGCCGCGGAGGCGGTCGGGTTCGACCCCGAGTGGGTCCGTGACGGGCTCGACGCGTGGGACGAGATCGCGGCCCGGACCCGGGAGCGTCGCTCCGAGGCCTTCATAGCGCCCGGGGTCCAACGTGGACGGTATGAGGAGGACGGAGTGAATCCCGAATGAAACACCTCCCGAAACACCTCAGGCCGCGGTGGCGGTACGTCGCCGTCGGTATCGAGGCGTGGCCGGACGGCGACATCGAGCGGCGGGCGTTCCAGCGCGCGCTGTGGTACGCCGCCGGCAACCTCGTCGGCGACGCCGGCAGCGCCGACGCTGACCTCTCGCTGCTCTCGTTCGCGTACGCGAACGGTCGCGGCGAGGCGGTCGTCCGCGTCCGACACGGTCACGTCGACGAGGCGCGGGCGTCGATTGCGTGCGTGAGCAAGGTCGACGGCGACCGGGTCGGAGTTCGCGTCCGCGGTATCTCGGGGACGGTACGTGCCTGTGAGGAAAGATATATGGGTCGCGCGGGCGGACCTTCGACACAGCGAGACGTCGCGTTCGAGGACGCCGAGCGAACCGCCGTCGTGCGCGGAGACGCGGTCGACGTGCGGACCGAATCGGGGTACGTCGGCGCGACGACGTTCGACACCGAGTGATATCATGCAGGGACAATCCCAACAGCAGGCGTACGACCGAGGCATTACCATCTTCTCTCCCGACGGCAGACTCTATCAGGTCGAGTACGCCCGGGAGGCGGTGAAACGCGGGACCGCGAGCGTCGGCGTCCGCGCTGAGGACGGCGTCGTCCTCGCGGCGGACAAGCGCGCCCGCTCTCGGTTGATGGAACCGGCGAGCATCGAGAAGCTCCACAAGGCCGATGACCACGTCGGCGTCGCCAGCGCGGGCCACGTCGCCGACGCCCGCCAACTCATCGACTTCGCGCGCCGGCAGGCGCAGGTGAACCGCCTCCGCTATGGCGAGGCCGTCGGAATCGAGACGCTGACGAAGAACATCACCGACCACATCCAGCAGTACACGCAGGTCGGCGGTGCGCGTCCCTTCGGCGTCGCGCTGATCGTCGGCGGGATCGAGAACGGCGAGCCGCGCCTGTTCGAGACCGACCCCTCGGGGACGCCCTACGAGTGGCAGGCGCTCTCGATCGGCTCCGACCGCAGCGACCTCCGCGACTACCTCGAAGCGGAGTATGAAGAGGGTATCTCCACAGATGAAGCGCTCGGACTCGCGCTCGACACGCTCGCGCAGTCGAATGACGGCGAGCTGTCGCCGGAGGGTGTCGGCGTCGCGACGATCACGGCCGAGGAGGGGTACACCGAGCGGTCGAACGACGAAATTGAATCGATCCTCGACGACCACGACCTACTCGCGACCGAGGGCGACGAGGGCGACGACGCAGACACCGGTGAGGATGCGGACGCGGGCGACGACACGGACGAGTCCGACGACGAGTCGTAACTCCGGTCGGCCGCACCTCGTCACCGCCGTTTTTGCTGGTTCTTCTATCGTCGCCGGTCGGGAGAGTTATGCCACCGGAGACCGACCACCGAGGCGTGCAGAAGACGGCACTCATCACCGGCTGTTCATCGGGTATCGGCCGCGCCGCGGCGCACGCATTCGCCGACGAGGGGTGGACCGTGTACGCGACCGCGCGGAACCCGGCGGACATTCAGACGCTCGGCGAGGCGGGCTGTGAGATCGCGACCCTCGACGTGACTGACCAGTCCGATGTCGACCGCGTCGTCGACCGCGTCCTCGACGAGGCGGGGGCGATAGACGCGCTGGTCAACAACGCCGGCTACGGGCAGTTCGGACCGATCGAAGACGTGCCGACCGAGAAGGTCCACGAGCAGTTCGACGTGAACGTGTACGGTCCGCATCGACTTATCAGGGCCGTGTTGCCAAGCATGCGCCGCGAGCGCGACGGGACGATACTCACCGTCTCGTCGGTCGCCGGTCGCGTGTCGTTCCCCGGCGGCGGCGTCTACAGCGGCTCGAAGTTCGCGGTCGAGGCGATGTCCGACGCCCTCCGGAACGAGGTCGCAGACCACGGGATCGACGTGGTGGTCGTCGAGCCCGGGCCGGTGCGGACCAACTTCGCGGCCCGCGCCGAACGGGAGGCGGGCGACCGGAGCGCGGGAGACGCCGAGAGCGACACGACCGATCGCGGCTCGAACGACACCGAAAACGACCGAACCGGCGCGTACGAGGACGTGTACGCGCTGTTCGAGGACGCGAAGCTCGTTGGAGGTGACGGGCCGGGTTCGGTCGAGCCCGAACTGGTCGCAGACGCCATCGTGAACGCCGCGAGCGCGACGCAGCCGCCTGCGCGCGTCCAACCCGGAACCGCCGCCCGCGTCGGCGTCCTCGCTCGATTCCTCCCCGACGCGATTCTCGACGCCGGATACGACTTCGTCCGGAAGCTCGTCTCCTGACCGCCGCAGGCGACCGAGACGCTCAGATCAGTCGGGGTCGACCCCGAACGGACTCTCTCCCTCTCGCCAGTTCCATCCCGGAAGTCGCGTCTGGAAGCCGGCCGCGAGCGCGGCGTCGAGATCGTCTGCGCCGGCGGGGCCCGGATCGCGGGCGTCGACGCCGCGCTCACCGTCACGGTCATCCCCGGGATTCGGGGCGTCGCCGTCGACATGCGCGTCGCCGTCGACGTGTACGTCCACGAAGTGAAACGTCGCCTGTGCGAGCAGCGAGAGCGGTCTCCCGCCGGCGATCGTCGCCGCCAGCTCCCGGCCGAGCACCTCGTCGACGACGAACCCGGGATAGTCGTCGTCGACGTCGAGCTCGCGGAGGAGTCCCACGAGGCCAGCGACGTTGACCGCGGCCTCACCGTCGGCGAACACGGCATCGACCTCCCTGCGGTACGTCTCGCCCGTGATCGAGTCCACGTCCGTCTCGAAGAGTCGACCCAATCGATCGCGGGCGTCGTTGACGAGCGGGACGACGACCGGTGCGCGGTCACGGACCCACTCGCGCTCGGCGCGGACCGTCTCGGGAGTGACACGCATGCGACTCGGTTCGTGCGCCGACGGCTTGCCATTTGCGAAGGGTTTTATAACGGGCAGGGTAACTTTGAGCCAAGCGGGTTTTCACTGGCTGTTCCCGCACGGTACCACCTACGGACAGTACTCCCATTATGCCTACCCCGTCACGGTCGACCGTTCGCGACGAGCACCGTACCAACGTGCGGCTCGATGGCGGCGGTGACACAGACGACCCGCGGTAAGATATGAGTCAAGTCGATAAGCAACTCGATACACTGAAATCAGAGATCGAACAGGAAATTCCGAACGACATCACGGTCACCGACGTCAAATACGAGGGGCCGGAACTGGTCGTGTACACGCGCGACCCGAAGCGGTTCGCCGGCGACGGCGACCTAATCCGGCGGCTCGCGTCTAAGCTCCGCAAGCGGATCACGATCCGGCCGGACCCGAGTTCGTTGTCGCCCCCGCGGCGCGCCGAAGAGGAAGTCCGCGAGGTGATCCCCGAAGAGGCCGGCGTCACGTCCCTCGACTTCCACGAAGACACCGGTGAGGTCGTTATCGAAGCCGAGAAACCGGGCGTGGTGATCGGCCGACGCGGCTCGACGCTCCGCGAGATCACCCAAGAGGTTGGCTGGACCCCCGAAGTCGTGCGAACTCCGCCCATCGAGTCGTCCACCGTCTCGAACGTGCGCGGATTCCTAAAAAACGAGCGCGAAGAGCGCCGCGACATCCTTGAACGCGTCGGCCGCCAGATCCACCGCGAGGAAATGTCTGACGACGAGTGGGTCCGGATCACGACGCTCGGCTGTTGTCGCGAGGTCGGCCGCGCCGCGTTCATCCTCTCGACGCCCGAGACGCGAATCCTCATCGACTGCGGCGACAAGCCCGGCGCTGAAGGTGAGGTCCCGTACTTGCAGGTGCCAGAGGCGCTCGGTGCGGGCGCGGCAACCCTCGACGCCGTCGTCCTGACGCACGCCCACCTCGACCACTCGGCGCTGCTCCCGCTGTTGTTCAAGTACGGCTACGACGGCCCCATTTACACCACGGAACCGACCCGAGACCTCATGGGGCTACTCACGCTCGACTACCTCGACGTCGCCGCCAAGGACGGTCGGACGCCGCCGTACGAGTCCGCGCAGGTCCGCGAGGCGATCAAACACACCATCCCGCTGGAGTACGGTGATGTCACCGACATCGCACCCGACGTGAAGCTCACGTTCCACAACGCGGGCCACATCCTCGGTAGCGCAGTCACCCACTTCCACATCGGCGACGGCCTCTACAACGTCGCGTTCTCCGGCGACATCCACTACGAGGACACCCGCCTGTTCAACGGCGCGGTCAACGACTTCCCGCGCGTCGAGACGCTCGTCTTGGAGTCCACCTACGGCGGCCGCAACGATTACCAGACCGACCAAGCCGACTCCGAAGAGGCACTCAAAGAGGTCATCAACGAGACGTACGACCAAGGCGGAAAGGTCGTCATTCCGGCGTTCGCGGTGGGCCGCTCCCAAGAGATCATGCTCGTCTTAGAGGAGGCGATGCGCGAGGGAGAGATTCCGGAGATGCCTGTCCATCTCGACGGGATGATCTGGGAGGCAACGGCGATCCACACGACCTACCCCGAGTACCTCCGCGACGACCTTCGCGACCGCATCTTCCATGAAGACGAGAACCCGTTCCTCGCCGACCAGTTCAACCACATCGACGCCGGCGAGGACGAGCGCCAAGAGGTCACCGACGGCGACCAGTGTATCATCATCTCCACCTCGGGGATGATCGAGGGCGGACCGATCATGTCGTGGCTCCGCCACATCGGTCCCGATCCGGACTCGAACCTCGTGTTCGTCGGCTACCAGGCACAGGGGACGCTCGGTCGCCGGATCCAGAACGGCTGGGACGAGATTCCGGTTGACGGCTGGGGCGGCGGCGGTCGCGGTGACACGCTCACCCTCGAAATGGGTACCGAAGTCGTCGACGGCTTCTCCGGCCACGCGGACAGACAGGGCCTAGAGAACTTCGTGAAGACGATGAACCCTCGCCCAGAGAAGGTGCTCTGCGTCCACGGAGACGAGCAGTCCGTTCAGGACCTCTCGTCGGCGCTGTATCACGACTACAATATGCGGACGTTCGCGCCGAAAAACCTGGAAACGTTCCGGTTCAAGTGAACGGCCTGTAGACAGACTGCACGGAGACCGACCGTGTGTCAGTTCTAGACCGCGCGTCGGTTTCTGGAGTACGCGTTGATCTGATTATTCGTCCGCGTCGCCGTCTTCGTCCGCCTCCGTTTCGACGATCTCGATGACTTTTAGGGGCACGTCGCGCAGTGCGCCGCCGACTTCGCTTTTCGCGATCCGTTCCGCGTGCTCTTCGCTGTCAGCGTTGAAGATGTCGATCTCCAAGAGGAGTCCGACCAAGGCCGTGTTCGCGGCGAGAAAAGCGGCGTCGAACGGCTCGCCGCAGGCGGGACAGCCGGTGACGCCGGGTTCGACCTCGACGTACTGCTTGTCCGTCTCGTTGAGTCGCTTGCCGGCTTCGCTGACCGCGACGCCGATGGCGTCGTCGGTCTCCTCGACGTCACGAACCAACCAGGCTGCTTCCATCGCGACTTCGTAGTTGCTCATACCCAACCTGACGGGCCCCAGGGTTTCCTGTCTTGTGGTTCGAAGCGGGGAAGATCGGGCGCTTACAGGCGATCGACGACGGCCGCGGTAACCTCGTCGGTGGTCGCGTCTCCGCCCAGATCTCCGGTTCGCGGGCCATCAGAAAGCACGCTCTCTACCGCGTCGCGAACCTGTTTACCCTCCTCGACGTGACCGAGGAACTCCACCAACATGGCGGCGGAGAGGATCGCTGCGGTCGGGTTCGCGACACCCTCGCCTGCGATGTCCGGTGCGGTCCCGTGAACCGGTTCGAACAGCGCGTTGTCGTGACCGATGTTCGCGGAGGGTAGCAGACCGAGACCGCCGACGAGTCCGGCAGCCAGATCCGAGAGCACGTCGCCGGCGAGGTTCGGACAGACGACGACGCCGTACTGCGTCGGATCGAGCGGGAGTTTCGTCGCGAACGCGTCCATCAGTTCCTCGTCGGCGTCGACGCCGCGCTCCTCGGCGACCGCGAACATCTCCTCGCGGAACCGCCCGTCCGTCTCGCGCATCACGTTCGCCTTGTGCGCGACCGTGAACCCCTCCTCGGCGTCGTCGGTCGGGCCGCGACCGTCCTCGACGAACTCGCAGGCGAATTCGGCGAGTTCGCGCGATGCGGAGGAGGTGACCACGCGCGTCAGCGTCGAGAGGTCGTCGCTCAGCCGGTCCTCGTGGCCCGCGTACACACCCTCGGTATTCTCGCGGAGGAAGACCACGTCCGTTTCCGGGCGAACCGCGTCGACGCCCGGATACGCCTTCGCCGGGCGGACGTTGACGAACGAGCCGACGGCCTCCCGCAGCGGGAGGATGACGTCGGCCGCGGTCTCGCCGGCCGCGCCGAACAGCGTCGCGTCGGCGTCAGCGGCAAGGTTGTAGGTCGCTCGCGGCAGCGCCTCGCCCGTCTCTTCTTTCGTCGCGTCGCCCGCCTCCGCCTCGACGAACTCGAACGCCACGTCGAGCGCGTCGAGCACGTCGATGGCGGCGGGCACGACCTCGTGGCCGATACCGTCGCCCTCGATGACGGCTATCTCGTAACTCACGCGCCGTCCCCCGCAGCGGGTTCAACGTGTTCGTCCGGAACGTACGGCAGCGAGCGCGCGGTCTCACGGACGGCGTCCGCGTTCGCACCCATCAGCGCCGTCGTGTCCCAGACGCCCTCGACGAGCGCCTTCCGCTGGGCGTCGTGGACCGTCGCGTCGACGACGATGTCGTCGTAGGTGATCGTCTCCGCGGCCACGTCGATGTCGACCTCGGCGTCCGGGTTCGCCTCGACGTAGTCCTGTAGCGCCTCGATGCTCTCCTGATCAGCCGTGACCGTAGGGACGCCGAGCGCGAGGCAGTTGCCCGCGAAAATCTCCGCGAAGGACTCACCGACGACCGCGTCGATCCCCCACCGCATCAACGCCTGCGGCGCGTGCTCGCGGGAGGAGCCGCAGCCGAAGTTGGCGTTGACGACCAAAATGTTCGCCCCCCGATACTGTTCCTCGTTGAACGGGTGATCCTTCTCGTTGTCCTCGTCGTCGAACCGCTGGTCGAAGAACGCGAACTGGCCTAGGCCGTCGAAGGTCACGACCTTCATGAAGCGCGCGGGGATGACTTGGTCGGTGTCGATGTCGTTCCCTCGGACCGGGATACCGGTGCCGGTGACCTCTGTCACCTTCTCGGCCGGTGCCTCACCGTCGCTGAACTCGGGGGAACTCATACGGTCGCCACCTCCTCCATCTCGCGGACATCAGTGACCTTGCCGGTCACCGCTGCGGCCGCGACCATGATCGGACTCATCAGCACGGTCCGCCCGTCCTTCGAGCCCTGTCGCCCAACGAAGTTCCGGTTCGAAGACGAGGCGCTCGCCTCGTCGCCCTCCAACTGGTCGTCGTTCATTCCAAGACACATCGAGCAGCCCGGCTCGCGCCAGTCGAAGCCGGCCGTTTTGAATATTTCGTCGAGTCCTTCGGCCTCGGCGGCGTCGCGGACGCGCTGGCTTCCCGGGACGACCATCGCTCGCACGTCGTCCGCGACCTCCCGGCCCTCGACGAACGCCGCGGCCTCGCGGAGGTCCTTCAGTCGCGCGTTCGTACACGATCCGAGGAAGGCCACGTCGATGTCGTAGCCCTCCATCGTGTCGCCCGGCTCGACGCGCATGTGTTTCTGCGCGCGACGAGCGGTGTCGCGGTCCTCCTCCGACAGATCGTCGGGATCCGGGATCGGTTCGGTGATGCCCGCGGTCTGTCCGGGCGTCGTCCCCCACGTCACGGTCGGCTCGATCGCCGAGCCGTCGATGGTGACCACGTCGTCGTACTCCGCGTCGTCGTCCGTGGCGATCGACTCCCAGTACGGCTTCAGCCGCTCGAACTTTTCGGGGTCGTCGCCGGACTCCGTCCGGCTGCCAGAGGCGCTTTGCGCCTCGCTGTCCTCGAACGCGTCCGTCTCTTTCAGCCACTCGTAGGTGGTCTCGTCGGGGTTGACGTACCCCGCGCGAGCGCCGCCCTCGATGGACATGTTACAGATGGACATCCGTCCCTCCATCCCCAGTTTCTCGATGGCCTCGCCGGCGTACTCGTAGACGTAGCCGACGCCGCCGTCGGTTCCGAGCTTTCCGATGATCGTCAGGATGATGTCCTTCGCGGTGACGCCGTCACCGAGTTCACCGGTGACTTCGATCTTGCGGACCTTCTGTTTCTCCATGGCGACACAGCCTGTCGCGAGCACGTCCCGGATCTGCGAGGTGCCGATCCCGAACGCCAGCGCGCCGAACGCGCCGTGCGTCGAGGTGTGTGAATCGCCGCAGACGATGGTCATACCCGGCTGGGTGAGTCCCTGCTCCGGACCGATGACGTGGACGATTCCTTGGTTCCCGGAGTCGGGGTCCGAAAACTCGATGCCGGAGCCGCGGACGTTCGCCTCCAACTCGGCCATCATATTCTCTGCGGCCTCGTCGCGGTACGGGCGGTCGCGGTTTCCGGTCGGGACGATGTGGTCGACCGTCGCGTGCGTCCGCTCGGGGAACGCGACCTCCTGATCGCGCTCTTTCAGCATGCCGAACGCCTGCGGACTCGTGACCTCGTGGACGAGGTGGAGACCGACGAACAGCTGGTCCTGTCCGGTCGGTAGCTGCGTCACCTTGTGTTGGTCCCAGACCTTGTCGTACAGCGTCCCCTCGCTCATCGGGAATCACCCGCGACGGTCGAACCCTCGTGCGTTCGATCCATGAATCCGCCTACGCCCATCACGCGGTCACCTCTGCCGACTCTTCGCTCTCCTCTTCGTCTTCTTGCCACGCGAACAGGCCGCGAAGCTCCTCGCCGACGGCTTCGATCTCGTGGTTCTTCTCCGCGTTGCGGAGCTGCGTGTACGACGGCCGTCCCGCCTGATTCTCCGAGATCCACTCGCGAGCGAAGGTGCCGTCCTGCACGCCCTCCAAGACTTCCTCCATGTTCGCTCGGACTTGGTCGTCGATGATCTCATCGCCGCGCGTGAGACCGCCGTACTCCGCTGTGTGTGAGACCGAGTCCCACATCGCACCGAGTCCGTCCTCGTACATCAGGTCGACGATGAGCTTCATCTCGTTCATGCACTCGAAGTACGCCATCTCGGGGGAGTAACCCGCCTCGACGAGCGTCTCGTAGCCCTGCTTGATCAGCGAGGCGATACCACCACAGAGGACGGCCTGCTCGCCGAACAGGTCGGTCTCGGTCTCCTCTCGGAACGTCGTCTCGACGACGCCAGCTCGGGTACAGCCGATCGCAGCCGCGTACGCGAGCGCCTCGTCGTGGGCCTCACCCGTGGCGTTCTGATACACCGCGAGCAGCCCCGGCGTCCCCTGATCCTCCTCGTAGTTCCGGCGGACGATGTGACCGGGAGATTTCGGCGCGATCATCGTCACGTCAACGTCTTCCGGCGGCTGGATCTGATTGTAGTGGATGTTGAACCCGTGCGCGAACTGGAGGGTGTCGCCGGCCTCTAGGTTCGGCTCGATGGCGTTCTCGTAGACGTCCGCCTGCACCGTGTCGGGCAGCAGGATGCTCACGATGTCTGCCTCTGCGGCCGCCTCTGCCGGAGTCGCCACGTCGAGCCCGTCGCTCTCGGCGACTGCCCGCGAGGAACTGCCCTCGCGGAGACCGACGACGACGTCGATCCCGCTGTCTTGGAGGTTCTGGGCGTGGGCGTGTCCCTGCGAACCGTAGCCGAGGACGGCCACGGTCTTCTGGGCGATCGCTTCGCCGTCCGCGTCTTCGTCGTAATATACGTTGGATTCGACCGTCTGCATGTCGTTGTCGCTCATGTGTATGGTATGTGTTGACTGTGTCAGTCGTCGTGTGTGGTCGGTTCGCCGGCCGTTCCGGGTTTCTCTCCTGGTGCCGTCGGGGTGTCACCGCGCGCGAGCGCGGTCTGTCCTGTCCGGGCGATCTCGATGATGCCAAACTGCTTGAACGCGTCGAGCGCGTCGTCGATCCGTCCCTCGTTGCCGGTGAGCTGGACGGTGATCGTTCGCGGTCCCGCGTCCAGCGTCCGGCCGTCGTACATCTCCGTGACCGCGTGGACCGCGGCCGGATCGTCGGCCTGAACCTTCAACAGGACCAGTTCGGCGGTGACGGCGTTCCCGGCCACCTCGCCGACGGAGATAACCGGTTTCAGCTTCGCTATCTGCTTTTCGATCTGGTCGATACCAGGGTCCGTCTCCTCGACAACCATCGTGATCCGCGAGTGCCCGTCAACGGTCGTCGGCCCGACCGTGAGGCTCTCGATGTTGAACTGTCGGCGTGAAACGAGTCCGGAGACCCGCGCGAGCACGCCGGGCTCGTCCTCCACGAGCGTCGAGATGACCGCCCGACGAGACTCGTGTTCGGCCTCGACGACCGGGTCGATCCGGATTCCTTCGAGGTTTCGCCGTCCTTCGGGATGCGGTCGCTCCTCGGGGGCGGGCTGTTCGTCGGGTGTCGGTCTCGCGTCCACGTCGGGGCGTGCCTCAGACTCGGACGCTGCGGAGTCACCGCTCATAGCTGGTCCTCCGCGGTGGCGAACTGGCCGTTCGCGCCGCCGCTCGGCACCATCGGCAGGACGTTCTCCTCCGGATCGACGTGGAAGTCGATCACGGCGGGACCGTCGTATTCGAGCGCCTCTTCGACCGCGGGCGCGACCTCGTCGTAGTCGTCGACGCGGAGTCCGAGCGCGCCGAACGCCTCGGCGAGCTTGTCGAACTCGGGCATCCACGTGTAGTCGGACGCCATGTGTCGCCCCTCGTAGAAGGCGTCCTGCCACTGCCGGACCATCCCGATGTACTCGTTGTTGAGCACGGCGATGGCGATGTCGAGCTCCTCGCGGACGGCGACGGACAGCTCCTGCATCGTCATCAAAAAGGAGCCGTCGCCGTCGAAACAGAC
Source organism: Halorubrum laminariae (assembly GCF_024494655.1). Lineage (GTDB taxonomy): Archaea > Halobacteriota > Halobacteria > Halobacteriales > Haloferacaceae > Halorubrum > Halorubrum laminariae. The sequence goes on from NZ_JANHDL010000013.1 coordinate 73,073, forward strand.
CACGTCGCGGTCCGGTTCGCCCATCGCGTCGGCCGCGACGCGCGCGCCGACGGCGGCGGGGACGCCGTACCCCATCGTCCCCAGTCCGTGCGAGGAGACCCACGTCCGGGGCTCCGAGTACGTCCAGAACTGCGAGGCCCACATCTGGTGTTGGCCGACCCCCGTTGTCACGATGGTATCGTCGTCGGTCGCCTCGTCGAACGCCTCGACGACGAACTGCGGTTTCAGCGGCTCGTCTTCGGGCGTCGAGTACGTGAGCGGATACGTCTCTTTCCACTCCTCACACTGTTCTCGCCACGCCGCCGCGTCGGGTGCGTCGCGGACTGTTGCAGTCAGTTGATCGAGGACGTGTCCGGCGTCGCCGATGAGCGGGTAATCGGCGTGGACGTTCTTCGATATCTCGGCCGGATCGATGTCGACGTGGACGACCTCGGCCTCCGGTGCGAACGTGTCTATCCCACCCGTCAGCCGGTCGTCGAAGCGGGTGCCGACCGCGATCAGACAGTCCGTGTGCGTGATCGCCATGTTGGCGTAGCCGGTGCCGTGCATCCCCGCCCACGAGAGACAGAGGTCCTCGTCTTCGGGGAACGACCCGATTCCCGGCATCGTCGTCGTCACCGGAATCTCGTACGTCCGTGCGAACGTGCGCGCAGCGTCGCTCGCGTCGGCCTTGATCACGCCGCCACCAAAGAGACACAACGGGCGCTCCGCGTTCTCGATGGCGCGTGCGGCCTCCTCGACCGCGTCGGGATCGGCGTTCGGTTCCGGGGCGCTCCCCGGCGGCGGTGTCGCCGTCCCGGGTGTCCGATTGGTTTCGCCTTGCGTGACATCTTTCGGGAGGTCGACGAGCGTCGGTCCGGGACGACCCGACTGCGACAGCTCGAACGCCTCACCGACGGTGTCACCGACGGTGTCGGCCCCGCCGGCGAAGTAGTTGTGCTTCGTGATCGGACGAGTGACGCCGATCGTGTCCGTCTCTTGGAACGCGTCGTTGCCAACGAACTCCGTCGTCACCTGTCCGGTCAACGCGAGCACCGCGTCGGAGTCCATGTCGGCGTCGGCGATCCCCGTGACGAGATTCGTCGCACCCGGCCCCGAGGTTGCCAAGCAGAGCCCGGGATCGCCGGTGACGACACCGTAGGCGTCGGCCGCGTGGGCCGCGCCCTGCTCGTGGGCCATCGTCACGTGCGTGATAGACGACGTATACAGCGCGTCGTAGACGGGCATGATCGCTCCGCCCTGGACGCCGAACGCGGTCTCGGCTCCGGCCGCCTCCAGCGCGGCGACCACCGAGTCGGCACCGGTCGACACCGTCTTGACGGCGTCGTCGGCGTCGGTGGCGTCGGCGGACCCCCGATCGGTCGGTTCCTCTGACCCGTCCGGGTCGTCCTCTCGTGGCTGTGCTGCTGTATCGCTCATTGTCTTGGTGTTCGATGTAACATCTCGCGCGTGTGAGATTCGGTCGGTCCGAACGCCGGAACGGTACGAGCACGGCGGCCCGCCCGCTGGCGTTCGTCGGTTCCTCGCGTCGGTGGAAAAGGGGTAGTGTAGGGGGTCAGACCCCTACGATACGCGGGGCGACGGCTCCCTCGACGGCGGCTATCGTCGGGGCGTCGGTGTTCCGTCGCATCTCGCTCGCACCAACGCGTTTGTAGTATAAATCCCTGTCGGGTGGAACGGTGACCTGCGGATCGGACCGGATATCCGCCGACGATCCGCAGACTATCGGGCCGCCGTCGGTCGGTCCGCCGCCGCTCGACGGACGCGCCCGCCAGGGACGCGGGCATCAGATCCTGACCTCCTCTTCCGTGCGGTCGACGTTGGCCTCCTCGGCGAAGCGCTCGACGTCGCCGGCGGTGACCTGCCGCTTGCCCGCGCCGTACTCCTTGACGCGCTTCGTGACGTGCCGGACCTCGCTGTCCGTCGGGTCGAATCCGGCCTCCACCATGTGCTTGCGCACGCTGTGGGTACCGGTGTGTTTACCCAGCACGAACTCGCGTTCGGCCCCGACCATCTCGGGGGTCATCACGCCGGTCTCGAAGGTGTCGGCGTTCTCGATGACGCCCGCCGCGTGGATGCCGGACTCGTGAGCGAACGCGTTCCGCCCCGTGACGGGCTTGTTCGCCGGGACCGGGATGTCCGAGGCGTCCTCGACGATCCGGGCCAGCTTCGTGATCTGCGTCGTGTCGATTCCGGTATCGACGCCGTACACCGACTCGACGGCCATCACGACCTCCTCGTACGCCGCGTTTCCGGCGCGTTCACCGATACCGTTGACCGACACCTGCGCCTGATGCGCGCCGTTCTCGAAGCCCATGATCGCGTTCGCCGCCGCCATCCCGAAGTCGTCGTGGGTGTGGACATCGACGCGTGCGTCAGTCGCCTCGACGACAGCCTTCACCGTCTCGCCGAAGCTCGTGGGCATCCCGACGCCGCAGGTGTCGGGGATGTTGATCCAGTCGGTGCCCGCGTCGGAGACCGCCTCGACGATGTCGATCAGGTAGTCCGGGTCCGTCCGGGTTGCGTCCATCGGCGAGAACATGCACTCGACGCCGGCGTCTTTCACGTGCTCGACGGCGTCGACGGCGCGCTCTTTCGCCTCTTCTCGGGTCGCGTGCATCGAGTCCTCCAGCTGCACGTCGCTGGTGGACACGAACACGTGGACCATCTCGACGCCCGCATCGATGGCGGCGTCGATGTCACCGTCGACGACCCGAGCCAGCCCGCAGACGGTGGTGTCCGTCGCGGCGGCGATATCGCTCACGGCCTCGAACTCCGCGTCCGAGTTTACCGGGAACCCCGCCTCGATGACGTGGGTGTTCATGTCGTCCAGCGTCGCCGCTATGCGGCGTTTCTCGTCGTAGCTGAACGAAGTACGTGGTGACTGTTCTCCGTCTCGCAGGGTCGTGTCGAAGATCCTGACAGGACCGATTTCGACGTTAGAAGCTATCGTGCCCTGGAAGAACTCGATCCGCCGGGGTGTCCGACGAAGCCTCCGTGATGTCTGTCATCGACTGACGACAGGAGGGTCAGGAACTTAACGTTTGTGGCGATCGCAAATTCGACCCGACACGGTCGGCGTCGGCTCGCATCGTCTCCCGGACGAAATCGATAGCAAGCGGTGCTGTGTGAGAGAACCACAGGCACTGTATACCTCTCCGGCGGACGGCACGGTGTTGATTCACAACAGGGTTCATATGCGAGTTCGACGAATGTGCGCTTTCCGCGGTCTCGCCCGCAGAGAAACGGTGTCGCCCCCGAAGCGCCGCTACGCCCAACACGCGAGTCACCCACCGAAGTGGTCGGCGAGTCGCTCCGCGGCCTCGGTGGCGCGCGGCGTCACCAGCGCGAACCGAATCCAGTCGCCACGTGCGTGCCCGAACGCCTCGCCGGGCATCCCCGCGACGCCAACCTCGTCGATCAGTCGCTTCACGTTCGCCATCGTCCCGGGGAAGTCGTCGAAGCGCGCGAGCACGTAGAACGCCCCCTCGGGACGGCTGTACTCGGCCCCGGCGGCGTCGAGCGCGTCGGTGAACGCGTCGACCCGATCGGCGAGGAGGTCCCGTGCGTCCGCGTAGTACTCGGGATCGGTCTCCGCGAGCGCGTGGGTCACGGCGTACTGCGAGGGCCGCGCACCGGCGACGTTCACGAGCATGTGTCGGGTCTTCGCCGCCGAGACGTGACCGTCCGGAAACACCCCGTAGCCGACGCGGAAACCGGTGATAGCCATCGACTTCGAGAAGCCGCTCGTGACGATCACCCGATCTGAATCCAGCGTCAGTGCGGACTCGAACTCCCCGGACAGATCGAAGTGGTCGTACACCTCGTCGACGAGCACGAGCGCGTCGACGCGCTCCGCGACCGAGACGACTGCCCGGATCGCGTCTAGGTCGTACACGGCACCGGTCGGGTTGTTCGGCGTGTTGAGCGCGATCAGCGCTGTCTCGTCGCTCGCGGCCGCCGCGATCGCGTCCACGTCGAGGCCGCCGTCGCGCTCGGTCGGGACCAACGTCGAGGTCCCGCCGAGCATAGACACCTTGCCGGGGTAGTACGGGTAGACGGGGTCCGTGAGCAGCGCCTCGTCGCCGGCGTCGCGATCGAACGCCCGCGCCATCGCGAGGTAGTTCGCCTCGCCCGTGCCGTTCGTGACGATGACGCTGTCGAGATCGACTCCGCGGCGCGTTGCGATCGCCTCGCGGAGTTCCCTGAGCCCCTCACTCGGCGGATACTGGAAGGCGTCTGGCGAGAGATCGGCGTAGTCGCGGAGCGCCTCCCTGAGCGCGGCCGGTGGCTCCCAGTCGGGATTGCCGCTCACCATGTCGATGACGTCGCCGTCGGCGGCGGCCGCGTACTGCATCACGTGGAAGAACTTCGGCTCCTCGTACTCCATGCCGACGCCTCGACGGCGAGGTCCGTGGCTCTTTCGACCGGCGGTCGTCCCGGAACACCCTCCGACCCGAACGTATATGTCTGGTGTTGTGATACTGTGTGACAATGACGGGGACGCCCAGCCGACCAGACGGCGGTCGCGAAGCGGGTATTCGTGTCCTTCACGTCGACGACGAGCCGAGATTCCTCGACCTCGCCGCAACGTATCTCGAACGGCTCGACGAGGCGTTCAGCGTTCGCTCCGAGACCGACGTGGAGACGGCCCTCGGAATCCTCACAAACGACGCGGAGCGGATCGACTGCGTCGTTAGCGACTACGAGATGCCGGGGGGCGACGGGCTGGGGTTCCTCAAACGCGTCCGCGAGGCCGGCTCGGACGTACCGTTCGTGCTGTTCACCGGGAAGGGCTCGGAGGAGATCGCGAGCGAGGCCATCTCGGCGGGCGCGACCGACTACATTCAGAAACAGACGGGAAGCGATCAGTACGCCGTCCTCGCCAATCGAATCCGGAACGCGGTGGACCAACACCGGGCGAGGCGCGCGCTCGCCGCGAGCCAAGAGCGGCTCTCGCGGTACATCGAGCAGTCGCCGCTCGGCACGATCGAGTACGACGAGACGTTCCGAATCGAGCGCGTGAACCCCGCCACCGAGGAGATACTCGGATACGACGCGGAGGAACTCGTCGGTGGGACGTGGCTCCCGTTCGTCCCGCGAGAGCTTCACCGCCACGTCGCGGCGCTCGAACGCGACCTGCTCTCCGACAAGGGCGGCTACAGCAGCGTCAACGAGAACGTCAGACGCCACGGCGAACGCATCCGCTGTGTGTGGCACAATCAAGTGGTGACCGACGACGACGGCGACGTGATCAGAGTGTTCTCGCAGTTCGAAGACGTGACGGAGAAAACGGAGCGAAAACGGGAGATAGAGCGGACGAACGCGGTGCTTTCGACAGTTCTCGACACCCTTCCAGTCGGAATGCTCGTCGAAGACGCAGACAGGCGAGTCATCCGCGTGAACGAGCGGCTCTACGACATCTTCGGACTTCCGGGCGACCCGAGCGACGCCAGCGGGCGCGACTGCGAGCGGTTCGCAGTCGAAATAAGTGATCTCTGCGCCGATCCCGACGGCTTCGTCGAGCGGGTCGACGCGATCCTCGCTGACCGCGAACCGGTCGAGGGCGAACCGATCGATCTGGCCGACGGCCGGACGCTCGGTCGGACCTACAGACCGATAGACCTGCCGGACGGGCAGGGGCACCTGTGGGCGTATCGGGACGTGACCGACCAGCGCGATCAGTGAGACGCCCGACCGAACCGCACCCTCTGGTCAGTCGCCTCGCGGAACGATCTCCTCGCCGCCGATCACAACCCGGGAGACGTCAGCCTCGCCCGCCCGCCGGACGATCGCCCGAACGAGGTCGTGTGCGCCCGCGAGGTTGTCCGAGTCGCCGTCGAGCACGAGCAAGTCGGCGTCTTTCCCCTCTGCTATCACGCCGCGATTCAGCCCCGCAATCTCCGCGCCGTTGACGGTCGCCATCCGGAGCACCTCGCGGGCGGGAAGATCCGCCAACTTGGCCGCGAACTCCATCTCCCGGAACATCGACGGCGAGTCCAACATGACGTTGTCGGTCCCGAGGGCGACGGTCGTCCGGTCGACGAGGTCGCGGATCGGCGGGACGCCGACGTTCGTTACGAGGTTCGACCGCGGACAGACGGCGACTGGCGTGTCGCGGTCGGTGAGCCGATCGAGGTGGATCGGCTCCGCGTGAACCATGTGCACGAGGAAGTCGGGGTCCAAGTCCATCGCCGGGTTGATGTCGTCCGCGTCGCGCTCGCCCGCGTGGATGCCGAACAGTTTGTCCGCTTCCCGCGTCTCCGATCGGACGGCGTCGAAGTCGGCGTCGCGGGCACCGGACGCGCCGTAGCCGTCGGCCGCGTCAAGCACGTCCGGATCGTCGCGCCCGAAGACGACAGGGTCGATCGCGCGCTCGTCGAACGCGACGCCGTCGCCAGCGAGCGCGTCTCGGAGGGCGGCGACGCCCGCGACGCCACCCTCGCGGAATTCGAGGAAGGTGCCGGTCCCCGTCGACTCCATGTATCGGAGGGTGCGGGCCATCGCGGCGACCTTCTCGTCGTGGGTCGCGGAGCGCAGTAGGCGGTGTTTCAGCCCGTCCGGCGGCGCGACGAGTTCGTCGAGGGAGAGCCCCTCGCCCGCCTCCTTCGCGATGGAATCGCCGATGTGCGTGTGGGCGTTGACGAACGTCGGGAGGATCACGTCGTCTGAGTCGACCGGCGTCGTGTCGATCCGGACGATCTCACCGTCGGCGACGACGACCCGTCCCTCGACGGGCTCGAAGTCGGGACCGCGGAGGATCGTCCCTTCGAGGTGCATACCCGAGCGTCGCCAGCGCGGGATTAAAACGTCACGGGACGGACCGCGACCGAACGCGAGATCGCCGCGACGGCCGGCGTCAGAACTCGTCGAGCGTCGTCGGCATCGCCCTTCGGACCTCGGTCACGAGCGCGTCGGGGTCGAGCCCGAGCACGTCAGCCGCGGCGCGTCCGACGCGGTCCGTGGCGGGCTCGGGTGCATACACGCCGAGCCGCCACTGGTTGCGCTGGGCGGTCCGGAGCGCCGAGACGAGCGGTGACTGCCGCTCCAGCCGCCTGACCTGCCCGTTGACCGTGACGCGCGCCGTCGACTCGCGCATCGTCGGCTCGGCCGGCACGTCGAGGATCACGTGCTCGCGGTCGACGCCGGCGGCCGCGGCGATCTCGCGTTCGAGCGCGACGCGTTCCTCGTGGTTGGCGTCGTGTACCCGATCGGGAACGTCACCGTACTCGGCCCACACCGCGCGCTTGTACAGGTCGCGCTCGTCGTAGCGCCGGGAGAGGTCCGCGGTGGCCGGGCAGTCCCGGATCGCGGCGAGGAAGTCGTGGTCGTCCATCCGCCGAAGCTCGGACGCTGTCGTCGCCGTCGCGGCGAGCAGGTCGCTCGCGGCGCGGCGCAACATCGCCTTCGAGATGCGCGCGACGGGATGGGTATACACCACCGGATTCATCAGCGCGCGAGCGAGGAGCAGGCTCTCCGCAGTCTGGACGTTCCCCTCGTCCAACACGAGCGTCGGGCCCGCCTCGATCCGGTCGTCGAAGCCGGCACTAGGTGCGGCCTCGCTGGCTTCGCCTGCCGCTCCGTCCGCGAGCGTCGTGAACGTCAGTTCGCGAACGAACCGCTCGGTGTCGATGGTGCCGTACGGAACGCCCGTGTGGTAGGCGTCGCGGACGAGGTAATCCATGCGGTCCACGTCGAGTTCGCCCGAGACGAGCTGCCCGTACGTCCCGTCGCCGGCGACGAGGCCGGCGATCCGCTGAGGGTCGAGGTCGTGATCGCGGAGAACCGATCCGACCGCTCCGCTCGCGAGGAGTTCGTCGACATCGTCGTGGTACTTCCCCGTCAGACGGTGCGTGAGGGATTCGAGGTTATGACTGAACGGGCCGTGGCCCACGTCGTGGAGCATCGCTGCCGCCTCGATCCGGTCCGCCTGTACGCCGTCGATGCCGAGATGATCGAGCGCCCGGCTTGCGAGGTGACAGACGCCGAGGCTGTGCTCGAACCGCGTGTGGTTCGCGGACGGATACACGAGCTGGACCGTCCCGAGCTGTTTGACGTGCCGAAGTCGCTGGACTGCAGGCGTATCCAAGAGATCGGCGGCGACACCGTCGATCTCGATGTGATCGTGGACGGTGTCTTTGACCGTGACCATGGATCCAGCTTCGGCGGCACGGGATAAAAACCGCCGGAGTGTTCAGTCGCTAGACGCGTCAGACAGCCGGTACCATTTATCAGTCCGCCTGCCGAACAGCCGCGTATGTACGACGTACTCGTCGGGATCGATAACGCCGACGATGGTCGCGCAGTCGCACAGGGAGACGCCATCGCCACACTCCCGACGCGGACAGACGAGGTGACCGCGCACCTCTGCCACGTGTTTCGAGACAATCCGGAGGGAGGCTCGGTGCATCAAATCGGTGCCGTCCGCCGGACGCGCGAAACGCTGGCCGACGCCGGCGTCGACTGCGTCTACTACGAGGCGAGCGGGGACCCCGCAGACGAACTGCTCGCGGCGGCCACCGACATCGATGCGGACGCGATCTGTGTCTCCGGGCGAAAGCGCCGCCCCTCGGGGAAGGCCGTCTTCGGGAGCGTGGCCCAAGACGTGATACTCGGGGCCGACGTGCCCGTCCTCACGGTTCCAGCACCGAACGACTCCTGAGCGGGCCGTAGTCGCCGTCTGTGATCGGTCATACCTGTGATCGAGTCGCGTCTGTAACACTGTTCACCGCCGCCAGCGGTCCGCGGTCGGCGTCAGTCCTTGCCTTGTGGCATCGGAGTTCACTCGTCGACGATCTCGATGCCAAGGATCACTCGTCGACGATTTCGACGCCGAGGCGGTCTTCGAGCGCGCGGACCACGGAGCCGCCGACGCCGGCGGTCGCGGCGCGACCGTCCTCGACGGCGAAGATATCGTCTTCGTCAACTTCGAGTTCCGCCGCGAGTTCCTCGACCGTCAGACCGGCGTCTTGGCGGGCCGTCGCCACCAAGTCACCGTATCCGGAGACGAGGTACGGGAGGCGGTCCGACTCGTAGTTGGTGCCACCCTCCTCCCAGTGTTTGGAGTCGCCCGTCGCGGAGTCGTACATCTTCGCCTGCTTGCGGGCCAGCTTCTTCGTCCGGCTCTCAGTCCCGCCCGCCCCGTCACTCGCGCCGCCGGAGCTTCCGCCCGCGCCCCCGTTATCCGCTGACCCGCCGCCGCGGCCGGCCGGCGCATTCCCGGCATCGTCGTGGGGGCGGCAGTCGGAACACACGAGCAGCTTCGCGCCGGCGACCGTCGCCCGCTCGAGGCCGGTGGTCTCGCGCCCGCAGAGCTCACAGGCGTCTCCGTCGTCGCCGCCGCCGCCGCTGCCCGTCGAGTACTTCGCCATACCGCGAGTAGTAGTCCCCGACCGTTAAAAAGTCGTGGAGGTCGCGTGGCGGTCACGGCTGCCCGCATGACAACCACGTGCCCTCCTCGACCGCTCGTTGACGCGCCCCCCTCGGCCGCTCGTTGTGTCCTTCCTCGACCGGTCAGGCGTCTGCGGGGCCGAGATACCCCCACGCCTGCAGCCGGTCGCCGTCGCCGTCGATCCAGCGCTCGCCGATATCGTCGCGGTAGTACATGTTGGGCACCACGATGTCGTCGATGCGGTCGTACGCCTGCTCGCGGGCGGCACCCATCGTCTCGCCCTTGCCCGTCACGACGACGGGCATCCCGTTCTCGCCCGCGGACCGCCACTGTCCATCGACCTTCTTCGCGTCCTCCAAGTGGATCCCTTCGCGGCTCTCGGTTTGGAAGACGACAGCAGCGTTTCGAGAATTCTCATCGTACGTCTTCTCATCGTCGAACGGGAACGGCGGCAGGACAATCCGAACACCGATTTGATAGCCGTTGTGCACCTCCAGTTCAGGATCGTTTCCGTGAGCGAGATCATAGAAGAACTCACCAGTGGACGACTCGATTGACTCTTCCTGCAGCGCAATCGTCGGGTATCCAAACCGCGGCGTGAACTCTAGTGGGTAGATACCGTTCTCGTTCACGATGCAGTTGATGTCGATACTTCCAACATAGCCCTCATTGGCGAGCCAGTCTTCGAGTTTCCCGAAGGTCTCTTTGAACAGTTTGTTCTGGCCTGCCCAGAACATGGATGTCCCCATCTCACCGGTCTGTGGACCGATGTTTCCTGGGAATAATTTCTTATGCTCAAAATTAAAGTTGACTTGGTCAATGAACTCGTTGCCGTTGAAGAACCCGCAGATAGCGACTTCAACACCTTCGACTTTCCGCTGGAGTTGAAACCCCTTCATCCGGTGGCCCCACGCTTTCTTGTACGCCCGGAGGACATCGACGACGTCGCTCCCGTCGTCCTCGTTCCCGACGTAGAGGAGTCGCTTGACGTTCTGAACTTCGCCGAGTGGTTTGATCACGTACGGGGCTGGATTCTCCTGGACGTGCTGGATACCGGCATCGAAGTCGTCGAAGATGTGGTGTTCGACGGTATTCACACCGTGGTCTTCGAGGATTTCCATAGCATAGCCTCGGTCTTCTTCGAGGTGATCGGTGTTTGGTGTCCCGCCGACGACGGCTTTCCCATCCTCACGGAGTTTCTCTGCGAGCGCGCCAGTCCCGATATCGGAGCCGACCCAGATATCGTCGAAAATGATGACATCCGCCCACTCGACGTCTGCGCGCCAGTCGTCGGTCTTCGGGACGAACCCGTCACCGATCTCCCGATCGCTTTCGGCCTCGATGTAGTACTTCACGTCGTGGCCTTCGCGGTGGACCTGCCACGCGAGGTCCGTGATCAGCGCAGCGTCCGCAGAGACGAACAGAAACCGTTCGGTGTCCATAGCGACACGTCTCGCGGCGATAACTTGAGTGTGTGTGTCGGTCCGGCAGGTAGAAAATCGTCGTCTCACCGAGGACTCACTGCTCGGTCTTCGGGAACTCCGCGACGAACTCGTCGGACGCGGTCTGTCGCACCTCGTACGCTCCCTCGTCGAACGCGGGGACTTCGGCCGCCATCTCGTAGTATAGCGGCGTCGGCTCGTGGTCGTTGACGATGGTGAGCGTTTCTCCCGGGCCCATCCTGTCGAACTCCTCGTGGATCGTGTCGTGACGGTTCACCGGCGTAATCTCGCGAACGTCGAGTCTGGGCATGCGATCGGAGTCTCGGGTCCCGACCGATTCCGTGTTGAGCCGAACTTGTTCGGGGTCACACACTCGCTGGCGGGTCCCGAACCCCCAATCGTGACAGAGATCACTGCCGCGCCGCCGACCGGCATCGAGAGAGACTACCGCACGTCGTCTGGGAGGGGTGAGTGACGTGCCGGCGACCGACTTTGACGCCGAGCGGAGCTTCGACGACGAGCGGTTCTCGACCAGCGAGGTGTTTCAAAGCGACCGGATGAAAGTCGTCTTCGGCTACTTCGAACCGGGGCAGTTCATCCCTGTTCACGCCCCCGACAGCGACGTAGTGATCACGGTTCGCTCCGGGTCCGGCGTCGTCCGAGAGGGCGAGACGGATCGACGGGTGGGACCCGGCGACGTCGTCGTCGTGTCCGCCGGAACCGCACGCGGCGTGAAGGCGAGCGACGGAGAGCGACTGGAGGCGACGCTCGTCACCGCCCCGCCGCCGACCGACGCGGAACACGAACCGGTCCGAGAGGGAATTCGGCGCGGCGAGTTCGACTCGCAGAACAGATCGGAATGAGGGTTTCGGCTCGCCCGGCCGATCCGCGACCGGAGATCGAGGACTCGTCACCGTTTCCGCGGTCATCGCTACCGATCTTCCTCATCGCTGTCATCGTCGAGCCATCCGCTCTGAGGCCAGCACACGTGATGAATACACACGGATTTCGCAGTTTAGAAATATAAGTTTATACTATGAAAATGATGGTTGTTATTGCTTGTTCTTTGGCTCCGAAGTAGTCACCTTTTTATTCGAGGTGACGGAAACTCATGACGAACCTAGATGTCTCAGAAAACGACTCAAGACTGGTGGCCGAACCAGTTGAACCTAGATCTCCTCGACGAGCACGCCGGCAATCCCGGCCCGCTTGAGGAGGAGTTCGATTACGCCGAAGCGTTCGAAGAACTCGATCTCGACGAGGTGAAAGCTGACATCGAGGAGGTAATGACGTCGTCTCAAGACTGGTGGCCGGCGGACTACGGCCACTACGGGCCGCTCTTCATCCGGATGGCGTGGCACAGTGCCGGTACCTACCGGACGCACGACGGCCGCGGCGGCGCGTCCGGCGGTCGACAGCGGCTCCCGCCGCTCAACAGCTGGCCGGACAACGTCAACCTCGACAAGGCGCGACGGCTGCTGTGGCCGGTCAAACAGAAGTACGGCCGCAAGCTCTCGTGGGGCGATCTCATCGTCTTGACCGGCAACGTCGCTCTCGAATCAATGGGCTTCGAGACGTTCGGCTTCGCCGGCGGCCGCGAGGACGACTTCAAGCCCGACGACTCCGTCGACTGGGGACCCGAAGACGAGTGGGAGTCGACCTCGGCGGAGCGCTTCGACGAGGACGGACGCCTCGAAGAGGCCCTCGGGAACACTGTCATGGGCCTCATCTACGTGAACCCGGAAGGGCCGAACGGCGAGCCGGATCTGGAAGGGTCGGCAGACAACATCCGTGACACCTTCAGCCACATGGCGATGGACGACAAGGAGACGGTCGCGCTCATCGCCGGCGGGCACACCTTCGGAAAGGTTCACGGAGCCGACTCCGGCGACAACCTCGGCCCGGAGCCCGAGGACGCCCCGATCGACCTGCAGGGTCTCGGATGGGACAACGAGTTCGGCGAGGGGAAGGGCCCCGACACGATCACCAGCGGGATCGAAGGGCCGTGGAACGCCACGCCGACCGTCTGGGACATGAGCTACGTCAACAACCTGCTCAGCTACGAGTGGGAGCCGGAGAAGGGCCCCGGCGGCGCGTGGCAGTGGACCACGAAGAACGACGAACTCGACGACGCCGCTCCCGGCGTGCAGGACCCCTCGGACAAGGAGGACGTGATGATGCTCACGACGGACGTGGCGCTGAAACACGACGACGACTTCCGGGCGGTCTTAGAGGAGTTCCGCGACGACCCCGACGAGTTCCAAGAGACGTTCGCGAAGGCGTGGTACAAGCTCATCCATCGCGATATGGGTCCGCCGGAGCGGTTCCTCGGCCCCGAGGTCCCCGAGGAGACGATGATCTGGCAGGACCCGCTCCCCGAGGCCGACTACGAGGTCGTCGGCGACGCGGAGGTCGCCGAGCTCGAAGAGCTCATCGCCGACTCGGACCTCTCGATCTCCGAGCGCGTCAAGACTGCATGGGCGTCGGCGTCGACGTTCCGCCACAGCGACAAGCGCGGCGGCGCGAACGGCGCGCGAATTCGCCTCGAACCCCAGCGGAGCTGGGAGGTCAACGATCCCGACCAGCTCGAATCTGTCCTGGAGACCTACGAGGAGATTCAGGCCGAGTTCAACGAGTCGCGCGACGACGACACGCGGGTGTCGCTCGCCGACCTCATCGTCCTCGGCGGCAACCTCGCTGTCGAGGAGGCCGCCGCGGCCGCCGGCCACGACATCGACGTGCCGTTCGAGCCGGGGCGCGTCGACGCGACGCAGGAGCAGACCGACGAGGAGTCCTTCGAGGTGCTCGAACCGGATGTCGACCCCTTCCGCAACTACCTCGGTGAAGACCTCCCGCACGAGCCGGAACACGAGATGGTCGACAAGGCCGAACTGCTGCGGCTGTCCGTCCCCGAGATGACGGTGCTCGTCGGCGGTATGCGCGTCCTCGACGCGAACTGCGATGACTCAGAGCACGGCGTCTTCACCGACGAGCCGGAGACGCTGACGAACGACTTCTTCGTCAACCTGCTCGACTTCGACCGCGACTGGGAGCCTGTCGACGACGACGAGGAGGTCTTCGAACTCCGGGACCGCGAGACCGGCGAGGTCGACTCGACGGCGACCCGCTTCGACCTGATCTTCGGTTCGAACTCCCGTCTCCGCGCCGTTTCCGAGGTCTACGGCGCTGCAGACGGCGAAGAGAAGTTCGTTCAGGACTTCGCCGAGGCGTGGAGCAAGGTCATGACGCTCGACCGCTTCGACCTCTAGACGGTCGAGACAGTGCGGTTTTTTTCGGCTGCAGTACTATCTTTTCTCACCGATCTCGGTCTGTGTTCACAGCGGCCGAAGTGCCTGCGACCGCCCGATCACACGACCCGATTTTTGAGGTCGTCGCCGGCGTCAAGCCGGCCGACGTTCTCCGCGAGAATCTCCGCGACGCGGCCATAGTAATGAGGGGTGTGTCCGGCGTTGTGCGGCGTGATCGTAACGTTACTCAGGCCCCACAGCGGGTGGTCCTCCGGCAGCGGCTCGGGGTCGGTGACGTCGAGGGCCGCTCCGCGGATCCGGCTGTTCCGGAGGTCGGAGACGAGCGCGTCGGTGTCCACGACCGGGCCGCGTGCGATGTTGATGAGCACCGCGTCGGAGCGCATCGTGCGGAGCGCATCGGCGTCGACGAGCCCGCGGGTCGCCTCCGTGAGCGGACACGCGAGCACGACGTACTCGGCGTCGGCTATCGCGTCGTGGAACTCGTCGAAGCCGTACACCTCGTCGGTCGGACCGCCCTTTTCGGGAGAGTAGCGGACCCCGATCGTCTCGGTGTCGAAGGCGTCGAGCCTGTCGACGACGGTGCGACCGATCGCACCGAGCCCGACAACGGCCACGGTGGAGCCGTACACCTCTGTCGTCTCGTAATTCCGCCACTCGCGGCGGGCCTGTTGGCGGTGCGCCCGCTGCCACTGCCGGGCGTGGGTCACCATCGCGCCGATGACGTACTCGGAGATGTTCGGGCCGTGGACGCCAGAGGCGTTCGTCACGGCGACGCCGTGGTTCGCGAGGGCGTCCTGCGGGAGATGACCCGTCCCCGCGAACACGCAGGCGAACAGTTCGAGGTTCTCGGCGACCGACAGCTGGGACTCGTCGATGTGGAGGCCGACAGCTATCCGAGCCGTCTTGAGTAGCTCGCGCTCTTCGTCCGGCGTCCGCGCTATCGCGACCGTCTTGTTCGGGAGTCGCTCGCGGACCGCCTCGGTCAGGTCGCGCGCGTCCGAACCGTGGATCGTCTGTCGCAACACGACGACATCTGGGTCGCTCTCGCTCATGGCTGTGGACTCGCCGCAGTGTATAAAAAGCGTGTCCGTTCGGCGAGGGGTGCCGGTTTTCTGGCGTCTCGATGGCCCGAGCGGATCCGTTGACGGGATCCGCCGCAGTCGTCGAACCGCACGCGGGTACACTCATAGCGATAGCTTCAACTTTGTCGGGAGTAGTCATCGAGACACACCCCACGACGGTGGGTTTCGGTGATTCCGGCACGGTTCAATCGTGCGTGGAATGGCTGAAATTTCATCGGTCGTTTCGGCTCCGGAGCTGGTGACGAAATCGCTGAAGGAAGGGGTGAACTACCGCATCGCGGTGGGATGGCAGAGCGGCCCATTGCGCCTGCCTTGAAAGCAGGTAGCCTCACGGCTTCCTGGGTTCAAATCCCAGTCCCACCGTAGCGCGTGCAGCGTACCTTTGTGATACATATACTCAATTCAGATCATATCGTCAGTCGTGTCGGCAGTACGGAGCGCTCCTAAAGTCGTATAACGGAGCCCTTGGGGGTAGCGCGTCTCAAAGGGAACAGGGTCTTCAAGCTCGTACAGCGATCCGGGCTTGAATGTTATCACCCGTTTGTTGCTCGCTATTTTTGCGCGGTCCTTATACTCCAGAGGCTCCCGAACGAGTTCTGCTTGATCCGGCGCAACCACATCATCTACCTCGGCAATGTATTTCACCTCTCGAACGTCGCCAGTGACGTACATCGCGACGTAATCAAACTTTCGACCGACCCGAACAAACCCCCACGCGTTGTTCTCTTTCAAGAACGGGAGCCCAGATTCTCGTGTCGGAAATACGGCAACCGTCGAGTCTGGATCCCCTACGATATTTTCACGCCGGATCGTCCCCGCGATCTGATTCCGGAGCGGTTCAAGCTCGTCAGGATTATCGGGTCCATCGGCAGATTCGATCACTTCCGAATCGCCGATGCTTTCGACATAGCTCTCTGAAGGATCGCTCTCAGTATCAGTGTCAGCTGTCTCTCCGACAAATTGCCGCTGTTCGCGAAGTATCGTCACGAGATTCTGCACGAACTCTCGCGTTTGGGCGTCGATATCGATCGGAAGCTCACCCACTTCGTCTGTAACTGCATTCGCGATCGAAGCGCTGATCGACGTTTCGTGTTCAGATAAATAGCGGATCGCTCGGTTTGTCTCTGCGACCTGTTCGGCTATCTCTGCCGATTTACCTGACCGTATCGACTCTTTGGTTAAGAGTTGGAGCACGCCGGGTCGTTCGGAGAGATCATCAAGATCGAACTGCACGACGGACATCTCCTCCCCACCATTTTGGCTGCGGTCTTTCGTGAGGACTTCGAATGACTTTCCGTTCGTTAAAATTCCCCAGTCGACATCCAACTCCTGTCGCATGTAGCTCCGAAGTTGGCGTACTTCAGCGTCTGAGAGCGTCGATCGAGCCGGTTTTGCCTCGACGAAGACGACCGGAGAATCACCGACGAGCAAGGCGTAGTCAACGTACGTGCTCCCCGATGCCATCGGAATTTCGTACTCCAGCGCGACCTCAGTGGAGTACAGATCCCACCCGAGAAGTTCGAGGAACGGCTGAATGAGTTTCACCTTCGTGTTTTCCTCGTCCATCTGTGGTGAGGCTTCGATCAATCCCCGACACCTATCGACGTACTTGCTGATCTCCTCTTGATCCATTATCGAGAGGTCTACGTCGAATCATTTTAAACGATCGGCCAAGCAGATACGCTTTCGTCTGTCGAGTCGAAAAACTTCGACGTGAAATTTGGTAGCATCGATACACCGCTGATTTACCAAGAGAAATAACTGAGATCAGTTACTATTCAGCGCGAATCAGTCTCCTCGAACCGCGAGTACATCACTCCTCCCCCGAAATATTTGAGAGAACCCACGTCCAGTGACGTGTGGTATCACGTGCCGCATTATCTTTAACAGGTTTCCGGCGCATGTCCCTAACAGGTGATACAACGATGAGCTACGAACTCGATCCGTTACCGTACGAGTACGACGCGTTGGAGCCGCATATTTCCGAGCAGGTGCTAGAATGGCATCACGACACCCATCATCAGGGGTACGTAAACGGGTGGAACGCGGCCGAGGAGACGCTCGAAGAAAACCGTGAGGCGGGCGATTTCTCGTCGTCCGCGGGCGCGATTCGGAACGTGACGCACAACTCGTCGGGCCACATTCTGCACGACCTGTTCTGGCAGAACATGAGTCCCGAGGGCGGCGACGAACCCTCGGGCGCGCTGGCCGACCGCATCGCCGAGGATTTCGGCTCGTACGAGGCGTGGAAAGGCGAGTTTGAGGCCGCGGCCTCCGGCGCGGGCGGCTGGGCGCTGCTCGTGTACGACACGTTCTCGAACCAACTGCGCAACGTCGTGGTGGACAAACACGACCAGGGCGCGATCTGGGGCGGCCAC
>NZ_JANHDL010000014.1 GCF_024494655.1 Halorubrum laminariae
GAACCGGTGAGCGCGTTGACGAGAAAGTTAAGAAGCTGGTCTTCGTGGATTTCATCGTCTGCTTGGTGGTGTTTGGACACACTTCAACAAGCAGACCTCTCAACTAACAGGCTTTGCGAGGTACTGATGTTAGGCCTTGGACCGCGAACACGTGATCGCTCTCTTATGGGGTCTGTATCTTCGCCAAGTGGATATACCGGAGAGCGATCGATCACCATAAGGTCCGAATCATCGTTACCAACACCGAAAACAGGAATATAAAATCCGAGAGGATCCAAGAACTCAGCTCCCTCTAACTCATTCTCATGACGAGCCCAATCTAGCAGGATTTTTTGCAGTCCCTCCGGTTCGTATTCTTTTGCTTCAATAACCTCCTCTAGAATCTCGATCTGGTCAAATAGTTCAGATCTTTTTTGTTTGAGATTCCCGGCATCGACGCCAACATTGTCTAAGTAAAACTCGAAGTCCTTTGTATCCCAGTCATCGAATTTTTCGATGTAGAGATCAATAAGATGATCTAGAACAGATTTCAGCCTGTTCTGATCTTCTTTATCGATCGAGACATCCGGGCCCTCATGCACCAATTTGTTACGCTTTTTTCTAGCACGCTGAAGCCTAAACTGGAATAACTGAGGGTTTTCATGTTCTAAGGGCGCCGCTGCACGTTGAATCACCGTTTTCATATCATCATCTTCATCAGCTAGCGTGAGTTGCTCGGCGCATCGCCAATACTCTAGAAATGAATCCTCGCGGCTGGGTTCTGAGATGGCGGTTTGGAAGGTTCTAACAGCATTTACAAATGTTTCTTCAATGTCATTATACGGTTGTTCCGGCTCTGGGAATTCGTCGAGATATCGGTCGAACTGAGATCGGCGGATGCTATGAACAGAGAACTTATCTCTTGGTGTGAAATCCTCGCTGTAGTAGAATTGCGTGTACTCATCTCCCTCAAAAACGAAATAAATGAAAGGAAGTTTAAGATCACTCCAGCCAGAAGGCCAAAACGAATTATCTATGCTTATTCCCTCTGTGGTACCTGAGTGAGCAGCGAAATTTAACTTGCCTAGGAGATACTCAAGGACTATCTCCAATTGGTCGATGGCAAAGTTTTGATCGCGTGCTTCGATATTGAACTTCCAATAGGTATAATTTCGGCGGAACTCATTCGGAGACTCAGCCATAAAACTCGAAAGTGGATCGTCACTCGGACGTTGGTGCTTCTCTTCTTCCGCTTCCTCGGCCACTTCTTCGAATTGAGAAATCCACTCCCGACGAGGTACTCGTTCGATTCGATAGCCTAGCGCGGTCAGTTCCTCCCGTTTTCTCCCGGGTGAGAAGTTAAGATTTAGAGGAAATGCAATTGTGTAGTCTTCGCTCTTGATAGCACGAATTTGCTGCTTGAACTCTTCGAAATTTTCGGGAAAGTATTCACCTGGATCAGCTTTGGGCTTAAGCCCGTCCAAGAATTCACGAAGTTCGCTCTGGGTGTGGTTTGAGGAAATATTGTACTCAATCAGGTCTTCCTCTATTCGTTCTACTAGAATAGGCATCAACTGTTCAAAACGTCGAACGTTTTCTGATCCAGAAATCTTGGCCGAATCACTTTCTTCATCAAAACACTCGACAATTAAGTCCACAAGTTCAGCTATGTCAAGATCTGGACTATCCCAAGCGACGCTCATTCTTCAGAGATAGTTACGTCTGACAGAACTTCAACCCCCTCGGTGTGCGATACGGCCCGCCCCGCTCGCCGCTGCCGCCCTCCGCGTCGCTCGCGACCGACCATTCCGGGCGTGCGGGCGCTCTCCGCACCGCCCGCGCCCGTTCCGGGCTAAAGTGAATCTGGTCTCGACGCCAGCGGGTAAGCGCGAGGGGTTGCGCGGCGTAGCTGCTCACCCCCCACGCTTTCTCCGCTGGCCGCTCGCTCCGGGCGGGTCGGCGCGCGGTGCTGGTTGGGTGGCCTCCCTGAGGTGCGCTCTCGCTCGCGCCCGGTAGGGCGCTCGCGAAGGCGCGAGCGAGAGCGCACAGATGGGTCTGTCGGGTTGTCATCGAGGAAATCCGCGATGTTGGAGCATCGCGGTGTCGGGCGCGTGAGCGCCTTCAAGGGTACAAGTGAGTACCAATGTCTAGTACTAACTCCAGTCGCAAGGTCGTTACGGTCGATGAACAGGCGTTCGAACAAGCGGAAGACGAGGCAGTCGATGAAGAGGGCTTCCCGGTCGTCGACGAGACACCCGAGTTCGAGGCGACGGTCGAAGAGGAAACGCAGGCGAAAGTGGATGCGAACCACCCGGACGGGATCGCGGACACGAGCGAAGACCGAATTCACGGTGTGACCCTCGAACAGGAGGAGCGCATTCAGGCGCGGGAAGCCGAACTGGAGCACATCAGTGCTCAGGCGGAACTGGGGACGCAGGACGGTCGAGAACAACGGACGCGAGATATCGCGGCGAAACGGAGCGCTGAGCGGCGTGTGGAGTTCCAGAAGCGGGCGGCGAGCGTGAATCCGATAGCGGACCCGGAGCGGGCTGATCCCCGTGCAGAGCTCGAACAGGAACAGTTGGCGGCTGTGAACGAACAGTCGATGCGGTTGGCCGAGCAGCTGGATGGCTGGTCGCGAGCAGCGATTGGCCGGCGGCTGGGTGAAGCCGTCGTCGGTGGGAAAGACCTGACGAGTGCGGTCGTCGGGGTGTTCGAGAAGCTGCAGACGGCACCTGGGACGGTGATTCCCATCGGGAAGATCGAGGATGTCAATCGCAAAGAGGTGAGCATCGAAGGTCGGGTCGAGGTGCTCTGGGATAGTGACTCACCAGCCATCGCGCAAGTCGGGCTGATCGCGGACGACAGTGGAAAAACGAAGGTGACGATCTGGGAGAAGTCGGATGCGCCGTGGATTGAGGAAGGCGAGCAGGTGCGTATTCACAAGGTAGCCCGGAACTGGTACGAGGGACGCGTCTCACTGGCCGTGACCGGGTGGAGCACCGTTATGTTCCCAGAACGCGGCCGCTGGTGGGAATAGCCGGGGCGACGCGCCCCTTTTTTTGCTACGTGCCGAACCGACCCAGGCCCCGCCGCCCCCACCCTCCGCTCCGTGCTCGCTCCGTGAGACTCGCATTTGCTCGTCTCACATGCCCTCGTTCGCGATGCTCACGAGGACTTCGCTGCGCGCGCAGCCACAACCATTCCGGAAATACACGCAGTATCTGTACTAACTGATTTGCGCAAAATCAGGCATCGGTAGTGGTACCTAACACCTGCAAACCGCGACCTGTTCCGGCTCACCTGCACCGCTGCCAGGCGGCAAGTACCGCAAGATTCCCGAGGTACGTGACGGAGAAGGCGCCGACTGGAGCCACCCACGAGATATCGATGAGCGCCGTCCCCGCGAGATACAGTGCGGTGAATTCGACTGCCGCGACCGCACAGGCAGCGAGTACCCACGCGACTGCCTTCGACGTCTGGTCGTAGTGGGGCCAGTAGTCGTCGTAGGCCGATGGAACACCGACTGCCAACGTCATCAACAGGAAGAAACTCCCCGCGAACGCATCACCGTCAACGGCCGATTGGAACCCATACGTCGTCGGAATAGCGACGATAATCGCCGCGAGAATCGCCACCTGGCGCTGTGCCGTGGCCCAGCTTCGAATCGTGACCACTGTACTCGTTTCTGACATTGCGAGGAAGTACGGTCGGCGGTGTGTTACCGTCTTCGCTCGGAACACTGCCCACGAATTGGGAGAACTCTCGAATCACGAACTCGAACCGCAATCCGCGTCTCGGCCATCGCCTACTCTTCTGAGCGCTCTCAGTCGGCGTCTTCGCCCCAACAGCGCAGGTCGAAACAACACCATTCATTTTCGTACTCCCCAAGAACGGTACCATATGACGGACTTCGACGAGCGATTTCGGCGTGTCCTCGAACGGCGGTACGGGACACTCTCCCGTCTCGCTGACGCGCCAGCTACGAAACCAGAACTGGTCAATGAGTTAGAACGCTCCCGGTCAACTGTCGACCGTGCGATCGACGACCTGACCGACATCGATTGTGTTACAGCCGAGAACGGACAGTACCGCGCCACGACAACCGGCCGGCTCGCGCTCCGTGAGCAGACACACTACCGAGAGGCGGCCCACGCCGTACAGGAAACGACTGACCTCGTCAATCACTTGCCAGCGGACACCGCACTCGATGTGCGTCTCCTCGACGGTGCGACGGTCACGATGGCCGCCGACCACGCCCCCGACCAGGCGCTCGTGCCGACTATCGATATCTTCGAGCAAGCAACACGTCTTCGCGGCCTCGCTCCGGTCGTCCTGAATCTCTACCCGGATCTCATCTCGAAGCGACTCGCGGAGAGTGACCTCACGGTCGAGATCGTCGCCGAGTCGGACGTTCTTTCCACGTTACCTGACATCCCGAGCCTGAGCGACGAATCACTGTCCGACATGGACGACCTCACACTCCACGAATCGGACGGTGCGCTTCCGTACGCACTCTGGCTGATGGACACCCCCGACGAATCGTACGCAGGCATCACGGTGTACGAGACCGGTGGCGTCGCCGGTGTCCTCGTCAACGACGCTGATAGCGCGGTTCAATGGGCACAGGCACAGTACGAGCACTACCGTGAGAACGCCCGACCGGTATCTGTGCCGGACATGTAGCGCAGAGGCAACCGGCTTCGCGACTGGCGGTGAATTCACCACCCGTCGAAAACTGCACGATGCGTGCTGTTATACGACGCTACCCCAACCGTCGAACGTAGCAGATGGTCTCCCGCATCGCATTACTGTCCGAG
Source organism: Halorubrum laminariae (assembly GCF_024494655.1). Classification (GTDB taxonomy): domain Archaea; phylum Halobacteriota; class Halobacteria; order Halobacteriales; family Haloferacaceae; genus Halorubrum; species Halorubrum laminariae. The sequence continues at coordinate 4,800 of NZ_JANHDL010000014.1, forward strand.
AACGAGATTCTCCGAACTGTCGTCGGCACAGCTGCCGTACTTGTCGTACTCGTGCGGTTCACGGAGATGACGCTCCGGACAGTGGTCCCGATAGCGTTCATATTCACGGCGGTGATGGCACACGACGCTCTCGACGAGGGTACGGCCTCCCCGGGGGGGACGAACTGGCTCTTCTACGGGGGTTCGCTCGTCATTGCAGGCATCTATCTGGCTGTCGTCGACCTTACTCCGTGGGTCGGTGGGCTCTTGGCCCTCGCCGGGCTCTGGTTCGTCTTCGATGGCGCGACAACGATTCGATACGGAGCGTCCGAGACCACGCACGAGTACGTGTCCGACTTCGACGACGAGTTGGGTGAAACGATGCTTCGAATGCAGACGCTGAACGGCGTGTATCAAGCGCTCAAAAACGCCCCGGAACCACAGACCACCGAGGAACTTGCGACCGAGCTTGACCTCACCGAATCACGCGTCGAACGTGCGCTTGGGTTTCTGGAAAGCGACGGGCGTATTGAGCAAACAGCAAATCAGTATCGTGCAGACGCTTCCCGATGGGGACGGCTAACTCCCATCGTCGAGTTCTTCGTCTGGCTCCCGCGCCGGGCCCTCCGCCCGTTTCGCCGGGTCGCCGCTACTGTGTAGAGAGATTCGACGGATATTGTAGAAGTGCCCACAGTATTGAGTAAACTGACTTCACCGGTGAACCGTTCGATAAGAACGGTTGCGAATTGACCGCTATGGTTGAGGTAATGTCAAGTTCTTCAGAGCCAGTTAGTGGAAAGTCTTATTAACATTGAGTAAATATACTTTTACACGATGTCAGACCTGCCCTTTATCGGGAGAGAAGATGAACGGTCACAGAAAATTGGTGGCCGTGCCGCGATGTTGGCTTATACAGCCCTTTCAGCACTCCTTTTAGCGATTATCGTTATGCACATTATTGAGAACGGATTCACAAACCTTGGAGCCATCCGTCTCGAAATCGCAGGGTTCGTTCTCGGGTGGATAGTCTACTTTGGGGCGGGACTGTACTATACTCGGAAGATGTGACCGATGGAGAACGACCTCAAAGTGCGACGAGCGAGACACGAATTGACACAGAGTGACCTCGCGGAGGCCGTTGATGTGTCTCGGCAGACGATTGGCGCAATTGAAGCAGGCCGCTATAATCCAAGTCTCGAACTTGCCTTCCACCTTGCGGAATACTTCGACTGCTCTATTGAGGATATCTTTGAAGCGCCTACGACCGAGGGATAGTCTCCAACTGTAATACTTGTCTTTTTGCTGACAATTCTGCAGATAGTCGCAGAGGCTATCGCGGAACTGTTCTATGTCCCCTCGAAACTCTAACCGAGTACCCCGTTACGAGTTGCGCTGTAAATAGGGCATCCGCAAGCCGTACAGAATACATAGAAGACCGACAATCTGGCTGATCTCCCCCAGCATTCCGTAGACGAATGGACCGACGAGCGGGACGAGATACGGGCCGGCGACGAGGAGTACCGGCGTCCAGAAGACGAGGAAGAACCCAACGGCGATGAACAGCATCGGTCGTTGTCGGCTCTGCCAGTACCCACGCAGCGCGAGATAGCCCACCGCAAGCCCGAGAAGCGTCGACGTGACCGTGAGGACGAACGCGATCTGGGACTGGAGACTCGGACTCAACTGGAGCGGGATCATCGGTCACGCACCTCGTCGACGAACTGTGTGAAGCGAGCGGCCATCCGCTCACGAAGTGAGAGAGTAAGGGTGAATCCGTCCGACGTCAATGCGATGACGACGCGGTCGAGCGTCGCAGTGTATACCTTGTAGTGATGGCCGTCGTCGTCTAGTTCGAGCTCTTCGGTGATCATGTCGTATTCGATCAGATCCTCCAGTCGCCGGTAGACGGTCTGTGGCGAGACGTCACAGGCGTCGCTCAGTTCGTCTGCAGACATCGGTTCCGTCGTCGTTTCGATGAGAATCTGCTGGGTGGTCTCGTCGGCCAGCAGTGCACCGATATCACGGACGTCCTCATCCACTCGTTCCATGCAATCTTCCCCAGCTAGCAGGATAAACGGGAATCCACAGTTCCACGTCTTGGAGTCGTACAGTTTCTGTTTATACCGTGGGCTGGTAGTCGTTTCGTATGCTCCCCAAACGCGATACTTCGACGATCGGCACCATACTCGGCCTCATCGTGGTCGTCATCGCCGTCGGTGGCTCCGTTCTCTTCGACTGGGAATGGGGTGCATTTCCCAACCAGCCAGTTCCCCTCGCCATCGGCGCGATCGCAGCGATTGCCGCAGTACTCATCACGATTCGACGGAATACGTAATGTTTCCGATGTCTTCGGCGGCGGAGTATCCCGAACTCCCGGATGGCGGTGAATTCACCGCGGCGCGAATGAGTGGCCAAGCCATGCTGTTATACGAACACGCTACCAACCAGCGGACGTGCCCGCTGGCAAATGGCTCTCCAAGGATCGCACTATCGTCGATCCACAGCGATTTATCTCACTGGTTGTGTTGGCACTCATCGTCATCGCGCTCGACCTCGCCGGGATCGACGTACTGGTGGGGGTCGACACGGTCTCCGATGCGGTCGCCCCCTTCCTCGGCATCACCGTCGGTGGCTATCTCGGTCTGACGCTCTCGGACGTCGTCTGGAACCGGCTTTTTGCATCGGGAGACTGAGGAGTAGATACGTAGCTACTAGGTGAGTCGTCGTGAATAGGAAATCGTTGCTCCGACACAGCCGCCAGATCGCCCGAATCGAGGCCACGCGGAGCCGACGGCAACTCGCGCACTCGTCGGTCCTTCGGGCGCTCGTCGTCCTCGTCGTCGTCGGACTCGCAATCGGCAGCGGTATCGCCGCGTACGGCTTCGGAACGATGGTTCGATCCGGGCAGGCGACGCTCCCGCTCGATACGCTGTATCTGGTTGCAACGGGTGGGGTTCTCGCGGTGCTCGTCGGAATCGTCCAGCGGACGTCACGGCTCGCTGAACGCCTCAACACCGACCATCTCCTGACGACGGTGTCGGCGCGTGCGGTCGTTCTCGGCGTGGTGCTGGCCGTCGCCAGACGGACTGCCGTCCGAATCGCTCCCACCGCGGTCAGTGTGACGGTTGGCTTTGCCGTTGGAGTCGGATCCCCGGTGACTGTCCTTACGCTCCTCGTCGCTGTCGCTGGGCTGTTCGCGCTCACTGCACTCGTCGGGGTCTGTCTCAGTTTCGCCATCGAACTCCTCACGACGCGTTCACCGCGATTCCGCCGGTACAAGAACGTCTTCGTCGTGATTGGGTTCTTTCTGGTCATCGTCGGCTGGTCGACAGTCGGCGGAGACCTCCTGACGGGTGGCGTCCTGGGACGGCTGGGGTCCGCGATGCCCCCAGCGTGGTTCGTCGACCTCGGACTACTGGGGTCGCCAGCGGGACCGGAAGGCTGGCTCCGTGGGCTCGGTGCGCTCGCGCTGGTCGTCACCGGACTCCCCGTGCTGACTGTCGTGACCACCGTACTGGCGACCCGCGTCTGGGAGACGGAGCCGGTCAGTGCCGCAGTCTTGCACCGCTCGCGGTCGCTCGTCGGTGCTGGACTCGCGGAGCGACTGTTCGCCGGCCACGTCTCACGGCCCGTGTTAACAGTCGCTCGGAAACGGTGGCTCCAGGAACGGCGCGTCCCGCAGGCGCTCCTGATGGTGGGCTACCTTCCCTTGATCGTGTTGTTCGTCCTCTTTCCGGCGCTCGCGGCCGGTGGTGCATTGCTCGCCCCGATACTGTTCGCATTTCTCTTTGCTACCGGTACTGGATTCGCGTTCGGGATGCAGCCGATCTCGACCGAGTATTCCTCGCTCCCGATGACGCTCACGACAATCACGGGCGACCAGTTCGTCCGCGGAACGATGCTCTCCGGGGTAGCCATCGGAACGCCGGTCACCACTCTCGGGACGCTCCTACTGGCAACCCAAGCAGGTTCCCCAGTAGGCAACCTCGAAGCGGTGGCGCTGGGCCTCACCGGTGGCGTCCTCAGCATCTGTGGCGTCGCCGTCGCCGCCGTGATCGGAATGCGTGTCTCGTCCCGCGAGCTGGTGCCGGCCCCGGTCCCGCTCACGAGTGTGACGATGTACGCGGAGGTCGGGAGCGCGGGATTCCTCAGAATGGGCTCCCTGCTGGGGCTACTGGCACTCGTCTGTCTGCCGGCAGTTTGTGGCTATCTCCCGGTCGTGTTCGAGTCCGGGTCGACGATGGTCGGCGTCCCTTCGGTCGTCGTTCGCGTCGGCTCACTCGTCGTGACGACCCTCCTCGCTGGCGGCATCTCGATCATCACGTATCAGCGGGCAGTACGACGATTCGATCAGTATACGCTATCGTGATCACGCGAACGAATACACAACTATACAACGAACTTCCCAGGCGAAATCACCACTCCGACACAGCCAATGAACGACTCACTCTCGATCAGCACGGACGGGCTCACGAAACAGTACGGGGACACCACGGCCGTTTCGGACCTCAACCTCGACATCCCTCGCGGGTCGATTTACGGGTTTCTTGGGCCGAACGGTGCCGGCAAGACCACCACGATCCAGATGCTGACGGCGCTTACGCAACCAACCAACGGGACGGGAGCAATCGTGGGGCAGCCGATTACTGACCGAACGGCCGTTATTCCACATATCGGCTATCTCCCCGAATCACCGCCAATCTACGACGAGCTCACTGCCCGCGAACAGCTCGAATACCACGGCGGTCTCCGTGACATGGAACCGACCGATATCAAGAGCCGAATCGAGGAGTTACTCGACCGCTTCGACCTCGCCGCTGACGCCGATAGCCGGATCTCGACGTACTCGAAGGGGATGAAACAGAAGACCGGCCTGATTCAGGCACTGATGCACGACCCCGACGTGGTCATCCTCGACGAACCGACCAGCGGGCTCGACCCGCGAGCCGCCCGGACAGTACGCGATACGATCACCGAACTGGCTGCTGGCGACACGACGGTCTTCCTCTCGACGCACATCCTCCCCGTGGTGGCGGACCTCGCGACCGAAGTCGGCATCCTCTACGAGGGTGAACTGGTCGCGGAAGGCCCACCCGAGGAACTCACCGACCGACTCGAAACCGGTGGAGACAGCACGCTCGAAGATGTCTTCCTCGACGTCACGACCGAGGACGCCTACGAAACCAACGAATCCGCACCCGATACCGGGATGCGGCAGTCTGAGTGACGCAATCCACCCGCTCCAATTCATGCTCACTGCGGAACGTTCGATGGGCGAGAACTCTCCCGGTTAGTGAGAACGTGTTCGACCAGTACCCTATTGGGACTCCTGACTGTTATGCACGTATGGTCTCCAGTATCGGTCGTACCGCCCGTGAACAGCTCACGGGCCGATACGTGCTCGCGGTCGTCGCGTTTCTCGCCCTCGTCTACGGCGTCACCCAGAACATCGGGACAGTTTTCGCCATCGCTCTCGGCCTCGCGTTCGTGGAGACCATCTCGATTCTCAGAGAGACGCCCACCGTCGATAGTCGCTGGGTGGGCGTTGGCCTCGGCGCGTTCATCACGATCGCCAGTCTTGGATGGCTCAGCTGGGAACTCACCGCTGCCGCCGGAACGGGCGGCCCGGCATGGTTTCCGGCGCTGACTGCGCTCATCGGTGTCTGGTTCCTCTTCGATGCCCGTGCGGACTTCGCCGAGGAGACGGACAGCGACTCGCCCGACGACATGACCGCCAGCGAGGTGATGCTGGTGATGAACCACGCGCACCTCGTCGTCGAGGAACTGAAACAGGAACCGAAGACCGTCGCCGAGCTCGCCGATGCGTGCGATTTGACTGAATCACGCGTCCGTGAGGCGCTCGATGTCGGTACCGACGACGGCATGATCTATCGAGTCAATGCCGGCACGGGCGATGATGCCAAACGGTACGCCCTCGACGAGTCGAAAGTCGGTGGCCTCGCGTTTGTCCGCTCGAACGGAAAACGCATTCTGCGACGACTGGCACGCCCGTTCCGGCGCTAATTCATGGTGGACAGCGATTCGTATTGATGATCGCTGGAGTCGGATCGAATTCCTAGAGCGCGGCCGCTGGTGGGAATAGCCGGGGCGGAGCCCCCTTTTTTGCTGGTGTGTACGCAGTCACCGCCACCTCCCACCACCTCCACGGTCCGGGCTGCTCACGGCGCTGCGCGCCGTTCGCCGTCGGACTGCGTCCGAAGAGGCCTCGTTCGCTCCGCTCACGAGACCGCTGCCGGGCTTTCGCCACTGCAACCCACCGGTGTCGGCACCGTCCCGCTGGGTGTTTGTTTGCCCCTTAACGGGTGAGGGCATTCCGAGAGACGCGATTTGCGTTGTCCCTCGTGAGCTATCATGGCAACCAGAGACATCTACGAGACGACGTTCGACGAAAACGTCCAGACCGAGAGTGACGCGAACCAATGTCCCGAGTGCGATGGCCGGGTCACCACCAATGCGGTTGAAACCGTCTGCGAGGACTGTGGGCTCGTCGTCGACGAGCATCAAATCGACCACGGGCCAGAGTGGCGAAGCTTCGACAAAGACGAGCGAGAACGCACGGGCGCGCCGTTGACGCCGACGCGGCACGACCGGGGGCTATCGACGGAGATCGGGCGCGGGGCCGACGCGAATGGCAACGAACTCTCCGGACAGAAGCGACGGCGGCTGACTCGGATGCGGCGTGAACAATCTCGTGGGCGGTTCCAGTCGAAAGCAGAGCGCAACCTCGCACACGGGCTCAGTGAAGTCCGCCGGATCGTAAGCAGGCTCGAGCTGTCCGAGTCGATCCGTGACCAGGCCTGTCAGCTCTTCCGCAGTGCTCAAACCGAGGACCTCCTCCGCGGGCGGTCCATCGAAGCGATGGCTGCGGCGAGCGTCTACGGCGCGTGTCGGTGCAACGGGCTGTCGCGAACGCTCGAGGGCGTCACTGATCCAGCGCGCGTCGAGCAGTCGCGGGTGATGAACGCGTACAAAACGCTGAATACGGAGCTTGGCCTGCCGGCCCAGCCCGTGACGCCGAGTGCGTTCGTTCCGCGGTTGGCCTCGGAGCTCGATGTCTCCGATCAGATCCGGCAGCGGGCCCGGCAGTTGGCGGACGCATCCGAATCGACCGAGGCAACGACGGGGGTTCAGCCGTCCGGGTTCGCCGCAGCCTGTCTGTACAAGGCAGGCCACGAACGAGGCCAGTTGCTCACCCAGTCGGACGTCGCCGACGTTGCGGACGTCTCGATGGTCACCGTGCGGACCCACTGCGACGCGCTGGACGAACTGGCTGTGTAACGCCCACGCTGTTGATTTTCGGCTGTCTGTAAAGGATGTCATAGAACGCTTTCAACGAAGTTGATTTCATCTATCTATACAGTGAACACGCTGATAAGTAGGTCTGCCTGCACACCGAATCATCGTCTTGAACTACACCCCAAACTCTTAGTACATAGTTCGCGTACTATAGACTATGTCGGACGCACCAGCCTCTGTTCAGCCACCGGATGCGGGACACACTGCCCACCGGTTTTTCGTCATCCAGGAATTACTCGGTACCCCCGAACTCGCCCGCTTCTACACGGACCTCCTCATCAACTCCCCGACGACGATTACCGCGGCCCGTGAGCGTCAGGACTTCTCGAAGAGTACCGCGTACAAGTACGCCAACATGCTGGCGGAGTTGGGCGTCGCGGAGGAACTGGACGAATACGAGGACGGTTCAGCGCTCTGGCGTGCCGACCCAGTGAGCGGCGATTGGACCGATGAGATCACCCTCGAATTCGGGCCTGCCATCATCGCCGTCTACGGCGCAACCAGCGTTGACGACGACCTCGGACTCTACGTTGATCGCCACGGGAAGGCGGCGCTTGCACCGGCGGTGATGGCCACGATTGCCTACCTAGAGGGTGAGACGACCCGTCGCGGTGTTGCCGACGACCTCGGCGTCCCCGCTGTCGAGGCCATCGCGGTGACGCAAGCGATCGAGCGGGTCCTTGCCGTCGTGAAGAACTTCGACCCGACGCTCAGCGACGTGGCCTTCGAGGTGGACGTTCACGAGCGGGCACTCGAACAGGGACCATACCAGCGCGCCGATGAGTGAAGCTCATCCGTCGCCGTTTCCAACGGCTCTGGTTCTCGATACGAGCTTCCTCCGAACCATCGGAGGAACTGAGAGTGATGCCTATCAGACCTTCATTCAGTACGTCAAAGCAGAGGGCGTCCACCTCTATCTGACTCCGGGTGTCGTCGAAGAGGTTTCGGAGCAACAGGGATACATCAGCATTGACTGGGTTGACCGTGCCGAGACGACGGAGTGGATTACGCTCCTTGACGCTGTCCAGCCGGGCGTCCGTGTTCACGACGGGCCGCGTGCCGGGGAGGTCATGGATCGTGTTCACGAACGACTGGCGGAGTTCGAGCAGACAGACCCGGATGAATTGCGGAAGACCGATTCAGAACTCCCAGCAGCTGCCGTACTGCTCCTTGGGTCAACCGCGCATGAGTCTGTGGGGATTCTCATCGACGACCGGAACGCTGAACGAGCGATATCCGGAGTGATCACCAACACGTACTACGACGGTCGCATCCGCGTACTCAGTATCTGGGACGGTGTCGAGTACATGGAACACTATCAGTACGACTGAGGCATATATTCGGGTATCTCGCCCTCGAAGGACTACCGTCCGTACTCGGCTTAGAGCTTGTACTTATCGTTCGTCGGAGAATCGCGGAGAAGGTATGCGAATCGTTCTACGACACCCTCTGTCTGTATGATAGTTGATGCGAGAGCTATTGTTTATACCTGAAGACGAAGCATGCTACGGCCAGACCATTCATGACCAACCAGTACGACGACTACGAGGCCCTCCGTCCGCTCGGCGAAGCGACCCACGTTCCCGACGACCAACTCGACAGTAGTGGCAAGCCCCGGCGGCAGCGATCTGATGGCGTCGACGCGGGCTATCCAGACGACCCGATAGCGGCTTCCCCCGAGTGCGAGTCCTGTGGAGCATCGATTCCCACGGGGCAGTCAAAATGTCGATTCTACCTGATAAATCATCTCTGTGACGACGTCACTGGGACGGACGAGTTAATGAAGACGGCGCTCCTCGGCGTCGTCCACCTTGTCGTCGAGTCGGCCACGTTCTACGGCGCCGTCGCGAAGGGCGGGGCTGCCGCGAACCTCCTCACCTCGAACAACGCGGAGCTGGCCGTCGACGACTACACCCTGATCTACGACCTCGACGAACCCCCTGCGCGGCAGCTGGTCGATAAATGGCCCTCGCTTCCCGATGCGGTACAGTGTGACTCAGCGGAGGGTGAGCAGCTGCTCGCAGCTGCCCGTGACCGGACAGGGTGGCACGGGCAAGGAGCGGTTGAACACCAGCAGCAAGCACCCACACGGCTCTACGACCATCGTGGGAACGGCATCCGTGATGAGTCGTACCTCAAGGAGATCGTCGACGACGCCGACGACGAGGCGTGGCTAGTTCCAGCGATCGCGCTCACCGCGACAGCAGGCGAGCGTGACTCGGACAGCCGCCCGTCGTCGATACCGACAACGGCGCGTCTCGACTGTCAGGACTGCGGCCGAGCGACCGACCACCAGTTCGAGTCCCACGAATCGATCCCTGACGAGACGTGGACGGGACAGCCGATCTGGAAGTGCCAAGTGTGTGGAGCGGCTCGCTACGGGCCCGCCCCCGAGTAGCGCAGCAACCTAACAAGTTAACCAACACAGACCGGGCATCTTCGAGGTTTGTTGGTTAACGCACTACGCTCTTGTGTAGAAACGTGGAATGAGATCGTTTGCTTATACCGACCACCGACTCAAGTGAGTGGATTGAGACTTAGATCGCCGGAAGGCGGAAGGAACTCAAAATGTCAAATCGTCTTTCCGCAGCTCTACACAAGAGCGACGCACTACCCGCCGTTGAGACCGGCAAGATTGACAGAATGAGGTCTATCTGCGCCGGCGAGCCGTGAGGCGCTTCCGATGGAGAAACAGTTCAAACAGGGCTACCGGATGCATTGCGTGCTCAGTAACCTCAATCGATTGGATATCGACCGACTGGACGATGCAGATCAGGAACGAGTCGAGACAGCGAGAGACCTCCTGGAAGAGGTGAGTCTCCTCACTCGACCGGCCAACGGTGACAGGGCAGACGCCCAAGCAGACTCCTAACCGACGTCTCCGTCCCCGGTCACAGGGGCACTCCTGAACGTGTTTTTTCGCCCCCGAAAGGGGGTGCGGGGGATACCCCGTGAGGTCCAGACATGGCGACACTACAAGCGGCGACAACGTCGACTGGCGCGATCGTATCGGATCCGCAGGCAGTTCGTGAGCTCTGCGAGACCTACTGCTTCGGGACGCTCAACTGGGAGGTCACCGAAGAGGGCGAGCTCACCATCTGGGGACACGACGACTTCGAGGTGTACGAAGCCAGGGAGAACGGCCTCCCCGACTACGACGGCGGAATCGTGACCCACGAGTTCCTGCGAGAAGTCGCCGACCACCTTGAGGTCGACGAGGAACTCGATATTCAGACGGCCGGGTTCACGAAATGCCGCTTCCCAGTCCTGGCGAAGCGGTACGTCGTTCGCGACGGCGAGGTTCTGCACGCGGACCTCAGCAGCCTCGAGCCGATCGACGAGTAGCTACTGGCCAACCCGCCGCGTGTGTCTAGAAGAGTATATCGGGGGCTGAAGGGCTGAGCCCCCTCGCGGGGGCGGTCGTGAAACTATGTCCGAACAAACTACCGACGACCCGTTCGAAGACTGTGAGCTAGGCCCCGAGGCGATCCTCGGAACACGAACCTACGAAGATGTCCTGTTCACCGATGAGACGGAGACACCCGTGAACGTCTTGACCGGTGAGACACCCGAGCATTCGCAAGCCACCGTCGACGAAGCTCAAGCCTTCGCATCGAGTATCGACACCGACACGCCACAGATCGCCCTGTCGGCATCGGTCGAAACACAGATCGAGACCGCAAGCAAACCGTACACGGCAGCCGCATTCTTCCACTTCAAGGCGACAGGATCGCTCAAACGCCACCGCGCCTACCACGCCGCCGAAGAGTCGGATGGGTTCGTGGTTTCGTTCGAGGCGAACTATACAACCGGGGACCTGACGATCACCGTCGAGGAAGTGAATGAATCGGAGCGAGACGACGGCTAGCGAGTGCTGCTTCCGGCGGCGTTTATCGAGCGCCGGCGATGGGTGCCGGCGCACCCAGGAGTGAGGCAGGGTACAGTCAGGGGCGTCGGCAGCCCAAGGTGAGACCCAATGCACATGGTCATTTACACGCTCGTAGAGGCATCGACAGAAGACGACGCACTCGCCACCGGAAAGACGGTGTTCGATCGACTCGTCGGCGCCGTGCCACACGCCAGCGCCGTCTTCGACTACTACGTCGCGTTCGATGAAGAAGGGACATCGGTCGCCGGCTCGGCCCGATGGGGTGACCTGCCGGTCGCGGCACCTGTGGACTCCGATGAAGGCGGTGAGCTGCTCGAACGCGGGTGGGAGGCGACCGAGGAGGAGTTCCAGCGGAATCTCGACCGGGTGAAGGAGGCGCTCGACGACCTCAGCGATGAAGCGATCATGCGCGACGAGGATCTCGCCCGCCACGCCTTCCACCAGGTCGGCGCGTACGACGGCCCTTCCGTGTTCCTGTACGACGAACACGCGAGCGGGATTCGCCATCGCGGCCAGCTGGACCGAATCCTCGACGAGAGCGAGGAGCTCTGGATCGTGCCCGCCGACGTCCACTTCTAGCAGATGTCCCGTATCATCAACTAGCGACGCGAGAGCCGCACTCCGGCGCTTGCTTTCCGGAATACCGAGACTGGAGCCCGAGCCGTCCTACATCGAGCGCCGGACTCCTACCGGTACAAATGGCGTGGCGCAATCCTCGTCGACGGCTATCCGGTATGGTCGCGTGGATACGAGACGAAGGACGCGAAAGCGTTCAGGAACGTTCTCCGCGACCAACCTGCTCCCGAGATGAGTTGTCCGGAGTGTCTGGACGGCGACGTGGTAGTCGGTGGTAAATCGGCTGACGGTGTGAAGGTCCGGCGCTGGTTCGAGTGTCGAAACTGTGGATACGAAGCGTCCTCAAAGATCGTGTACGGCGCCGAGCGCTGACGGACATACCCGTCTTTACCGTGTTAAAATTCGGTCTCGAATTCGTCTTCGTCAGGCAGCATCTCAAGTGCCTCCTCAGCAGAAACAGCTTCAGGAGACCCATTACCGTCTTCGTCTCCGGCTTCTTCGGCTGTGGGAGCGGACATACAAAACCAGACACAGTGTAGTCTGATAAACCTTTACCGGCAGTACAGCACCAAGTAACATCCCTGACGACGAAATTCCTGAAAAGTGCGTGCACCATTCGCAACCAGATCTGGACGCACGGCATCGCGACGACCGAGGCCGAAATTCCACTTGAGAAATACGGCTGCTACACCGTGCCCCGGACTCGTACAGATATCACTAGAGTCCCGTCCTCTACCGTGACCTCATACCATCGATAGAGTTTTTAGGATTCCGCGAAAATTGAAATACATGGCAGAATCCGCCATCTCACATTCACACCCCCTTGATACGATGCTGGCCGTCTCCGACGTGATTCGGAACGACCGGCTCGCCCAGCTCTATAGCCGTGTCCTCGAACACGACTCTCCAACTGTCGAGGAACTGGCCGAGGGCATCGAGAGCTCGACGACAACCGTCTACGAGGATGTCAAGCATCTCGTGGAGATCGGCCTTCTGGAGCGTGTCACGGAGACGCAGCCTCACCGCTATCGAGCAAGTCGCGTCGATATGACGATCCAGGCCGGCGGGGAGACCTTCCAGATCACTCCGACACTTCTGGTCGCCCTCGCCGAACACCAGTCGAACGAGAATCTCAGCCTCTACATCGACCGCCACGGTGTCAGCGGACTCGCAACGGCGATCGAATACGCTCGAGCGTACACGCAGTCGAAAATGAACGCCCGGATTATGGCCCGTGAACAGGATATCCCTGTTCTCGAAGCGGAAACCATCCTCCAAGAACTCCAGGAGATCATTCTGGAGACTGAGCCCGATACCGCTACGAGCCTCGACATCGAGGAGCTTGATGCTGCCGTCGATGAACGCCTGGACGAGTAGTAACCGTGTCAGCGCACCACTTCCCGTCTGTCGAGAGCCATATCATCGACGCGAACCTCTTCATCCGGTTCGAGCGCCACGACACCGTCGACCTGCTTGAGCGGGCTGTCACCGAGCAGAATGTCGTCCTCCTCCTGCCCACACGAGTATACGACGAACTCACGCCCGAATCCTATCCCCACGGGACTCCTCCAATAGAGGATGCAATCGAAGCTGGCTGGGTACAGCTGCTTGAGGAGGTTGACTATTCTAATCCGGTCGTTTCAGCGACGATGGATATGGTTCGCCAGTATATTGCTGCCGCCACCGACCGTCCCGAGCACACGATAGAGCAAGCAGATGCGGAAGTTGGTGGGGCGGCAGCAACACTCCTCGAACAGGGAGGGACAGACTCGATCGCCATCTACACGAATGACTTACCGGCGTTCCGCGGGATTGAACGAGCCCTCTCACAGCACGGCTACGAAGACCCGGTTCAGCTCGTCAAGGCCTTCGACTTCGTCACGTCTGTCGAAAATCGGTATCAGTTCTCTGGATAATCTCTTCCCCTATACCTCAGTACCTCACAAAGCATCCTCGGCTAGCTGTTTCTGAAACCTGAGTTCTGTGACGGAGCGGTTGTACTGGCGGTCTCGACGAGAGAATCTTGGGCGAACCGACCGAGAGCTGTCGCTGTCGGCGGCGGCTGCCGCCGACGCGACGGCGTTGCCACTCACGTTGAGGCGTACTTGGTCGGGAGTTACCGGTGGAACCGGTCGTCAGGTGGCCGGTTTGCGGGGACGGCCCGACGCACCGCGAGGGCCGTCCACGCTGCCCGGCACACCATCCTGATGAACTCCGTGAACGGCCACTTCCAGAGGCGACGCCCGCCACGGCGCGGCGTCGCCACGTACTCCCAGTGCAGATACCGCCACACGTTCTGTAACAGCAAGCTCACCACGACGTACAACAGCCGTACGACCGGATTTTGCGTTGTCGTGCTTGCGATACTTTGTTTGGAGAGCCGATAGCTGGCCTCGATACCGAAGCGTTTGGCGTAGTGGTATCGAGCCTCGCGTGGCGTGTCGATGAACGGCGCGTCAGCGGCGTAGCCGTGACGCGCAACGCCGTTCTCGTCGTACCGTCCATTCAGGTACGTACAGTCGATGTAGACGGGAAACTCGACGGTCCAGCTGTGACCGTCGAGTTTCGCCGTCAGGTCGTGTTGGATGACGCGGCTCCATCCTTCCGAGAGTTCCTGCTTGATCGTCTTTCCCCACCGGACGATCGGCATTACATAGGCGTGGTTGTGTGCCTGAAGCAGCGTGAGACACTTGCTATCGTAGAATTCCCGATCAAGATAGACGGCCTTGACGCTGAGGTCAAGGCCGTCAAGAAGCCCGAGAAACTCTGCGAGGACACTGCTGGCGGTGTCGCCGTCAACGAGACGGCGCACCGCCAGCGTGTAGCGTTTGTTCTTCACACGCGCGTAGAGGGTGGCGTAGGCGTGGAACGCGGTCGTTCCACGCTTGGCTTCTGAATGATAGAGACCGTCTGTCTCGTCTTCGTCACCGTAGTAGGGCCGCAGGTGGAGGTCGGCGACGACCTCCACCTGCTCAGGGAGGATCTCCAGCACGTCCTTCTGGAGAAGCGCGTTACCGACTCGTTCAACCGACGTGAAGTCAAGTTTCTCGCGGAGATGGTACAGAACCGTGTTTTCGTGGGGTGAGTCGTCACTGGATTCACAGAGTTCGGAGATTGAGGTCCCGTCGGCGCAAGCGCCGACGAGGACCTCATAGATGTCTTCAGAATCAATTTCTGCGTTGTTACCGAGGCTGAGCGAAACTTCCTCGTCAAGCGTGTTGACGAGAAAGTTAAGGAGCTGGTCCTCATGGATTTCACCGTCTGCTTGCTGCTGGTGCTTGGACACACCTCAACAAGCAGACTCTCAACTAACGGGCTTTGTGAGGTACTGATACCTACGCAATTGAGGGAGAGAAACTGTTGGCGCTGGCGGATTTCAACAGGCCCAGTGACGTTTATTTCTGGGCCGAAATGGGTGGCCCGTCGCAATCGGGCCAGATCCACAGATGAGTCTGGAAGTCATCGACCGCCACAGCGACGCACTGTTCGAGTGCCTCTGGTGTCCCGTTTGCGGGCACGAGGTCTTCACCCACATCCCATTCGAGGGCGTGTTCTGCAAGAACTGTAACACGCAGGTCGAACTCCAAGAATCCCGAGAGACACGCGGCTACGAGGAAGCCGTCCTCGCCTGCTTCGACACCCACTCAACGTGGAACCTCCACGTCGACGAGAAGTTGCGTCGCGACCTGCCCGACGGGTCGGCGCGGGTGAAAGTCTTCGGCGCACCAGACGCCTACGAGGTCGACTGGTGGAGTCCAGAACCGGGTGAGGACTGGGAGCCGGTCGAACGAGGCGAGTTCGACGACGTCGACGAACCGGCAGAGATCTCCCACCTCGCGTAGGGGGAACGCAGTCACCGTGGCTGTTTGTCGCCCCCTGAGGGGTGCGGGGGCGCTTGAAACGGCGTCTACCGTCGAACAACTCATGACTAGTACAGAAACACCATGGAGAGACGAATCGCTCCTCCAGGAACTCTACTGGGAGCAGCACTTGAGCACGAACGAGATCGCCGACGAATGGGATTGTGATCAAGCGACGGTCTGGAAGTGGATGGATCGCTTCGATATCCCTCGTCGTAGTGCCTACGAGGCAGCCACGAATAGACGCCTTCATCCGGCTGTCTTTACTGACCGTGGTTACGTAATATGCGCGTCGAACCACCGTGGAACAACCGATTCAGTTGGAATCCATCGACTAGTGATGGTCGCAGAGCATGGATTCGACGCCGTCGCCGGGAAACACGTACATCATCGAAATGGGATCCGGTTCGACAACCGACCAAGGAATCTCGAACTCCTAAGTCGAGGTGAACACGCCCAACGACACGGGTTTGGGACGGACATACGACCACCATCCGAGGAACTCATCTACTCAAATCGGGAACGCGATGACCGGGGGCGATTCAAATGACACCTGAGGCCTACATCGGGGAACGGCGGCAAGGCCGACTAGTCGTTATGCGGGTACCAGAAGGAACGCGGGTAACGCCTGATCGAAGCCTGGAACTCACAAATCACAGTCCGAGCGGATTCGAGGTTGGATACTGTGGCAGCGGCCCAGCACAGCTCGCGCTCGCGCTCCTCCTCGACTACACGGGTGACGAAGCGTTCGCCCTCGACCACTACCAGGCATTCAAAACCGAGGTCGTGAGCCAGCTGGACTGCGCTGGGTCTGGTGAACGCTGGCGACTCACCGCCAGCGAGATCGACGCAGTCCTTCACGAAACGCCTGACGAGTCGGTCGCACCGACCATCTAAGAACCAATCACCGAGAGTAATCCATGTCAGAACACACCCAGCCATCTCGTGCGGATGCCGAATCCAGTGAGCAGCCGAAACAAACGGAGTATGTCAAGCGCAGTGACGTCGGCGTCTCACTTACCGTGAAGCTCACTCGTGGCACCGGCACCCGTGACCAGGACAAGATCGTCGCGAAGGCGAAAGGCAAGACGCTCGAAGACGCCCGCGAGGACATGGAAATCCTCCGAGAATACATCCACGATCTCGCAGAGGACGCCCGCCAGATCCAGCCAACAGACTCACACGAAGAGTAATACTTTTGTCTGTTGCACAAATTTGTGTAACTATAGAATGTACGAAGTATGCGGTGAGAAGGAGCTCAAGGTCATCCTCGCGCTCGACTCGGGGGATTCCATCTCGGGCGTCGCACGGAAGATCGACGAGAACCGGGAGACAATCCGGCGCGTCGTGAACCGTCTCGAGGAGGCTGGGTACGTCGCGTACGATGATGGCCTCCAACTCCTCGATCAGACGATCCGCGATGTCGGGCTCGAGTTCCTGGCCGCAGCAGCGGCTACCTCGCCGCCGTCAATTCCGGAGGGGTACGTCCTTCCGCAGTTCGCCGGCATGGACTACGCATTCACCGCTATCGATGCAGTCTACGTCTGGACTCGCGGTGGCTACCAGGTCGCTCGCGAGCCGGAGGACTATCCGCTGTTCATCGCCGTCCACGAGCCCGACCTCGACGCCTGGACGGCGTTCTTCGACCGATTTGGGATTCCGACTGCGGAGGAACGCCAACCTGCGGACGAATTCGACGATGCCATCCAGATCGTTCTCGAGCCCTGTTCAGAAATCGAGGCTGAGATGGTCGACGGACGACCCGTCATCCCACTCAAAGAAACTGTGGCGTTCGCAAACGAGCACTACGCGCACTTCCAGTCAGCGCTCGACATGCTCGGCCGCATGTACGACACCGTCGACACTGACGCGAACTACTGTCCAAGCTAACTTGGAGTTCTGACAAGGAAATTCTTCGACTGGGAGTGGCCTGGCCACTGTTTGTTGTCGCCTTGAGAGGGCGGAGGCGAACAAAATGAGCGACTCGTCGAATCTATCCGTCGAATCAGACGGTCTCACACCGCAACAGCGTCTTGAACCACCAAACACCCGACTCATCAACGCCGGCATCGTGACGATTCACGATATGGAGACGTTGCGAGCGTGCGTCGCCTACGAGAACGCGAACCAGCAGCGCGTCCAGATCCTCCGCCGGCTCGAAGATCGGGCCAGCGAAATCCGCTCACAGAACGACTGACGCGACAGCTGGGGTTGTTTGTCGGAGCCTCGGTGGGTGGAGGCTCGATTCAAATGAGCGAGCGACCTGAAATCGAAATTCAACGACAGACCGCGTTCGGTGACGATGGCCAACTCGAAGTGACTGAGACGAGCGTCGAAACCTCCCTCGAGGACTTCGGTGCCGACGTGGATCACCGCGACCGTGATTCACGGCTTGATCGACCGAAAGCGAGTGAGTTCGGCGTCGACGACCGACCCGAAGTCAAGCACTCAGAAGAAGGCGATCAGTCGAATCTCTTCGCGGATACGGCCGAGGACCAGCAGACGCTCGCCGGCGACGACGCAGCGGATCGCTGTCTCTTCGAGGAGTAATCATGACACGACTCACCAATTGGACGCGAGAGAGCCGTACAACGACCCTGGCGTACCGACATACAGAGACCAACGCTCGAGCGGTACTACACCGAGCGCCGGAGTCGTACGTCCACAAATGGCGGGCCGCAATCCTCGTCGAGGGCTATCCGGTGTGGTCGCGCGGCTTCGAGACGAAGAAGGGCTCATCGCTTCGGGACGAACTCAAAAAGCGTTCCCAGCCGGAGCTCCGCTGTCCAGAGTGCCCGAACGACGAGGTCGTCGTCGGCCAGAAGAGTGCTGACGGCGCGAAGATTCAACGGTGGTTCGAGTGCCGGGAGTGTGGCTACGAGAGTCGTTCAGCAATCGTGTACGGTCCCGAACGCTAATTCTCGACCGATATGAGTACAAGACGACGAACCGCTGGGATGATCTGTACTGATCGGAGCATTCAACTCCCGGTGTAAGGAATTCTTACACAGGAGTTCCAATGGGTACTGGTGATCCTGACGTCGCGACGGTTACCGCAAAGGGACAGATCACGATCCCGAGTCGGCTTCGCGAACAGTTCGGCCTCGAACAAGGCACGAAGTTGATGGTTGTCCCGACGGACTACGGGATCGTGCTGAAGAAACTCGAACTCCCCTCTGTCGAGGAGTTCCAGCAGCGGGTCGAGGAGCGCGCTGAGACGGTCGACCTCTCCATAGAGGAGGTCACCCAGTTGGTGCAGGATGCACGGAGCGACGACAGATGAATCCGGGCGTCCCACCCCCGGAGCCCGACTGTTATTAGTCTCTACCCACTATTAGCACAGAGAGGATCTGAAGAACAATGGCTGGAACAGGCTTCACATCGGGCTCCGACAGCGCGATGCCGCAGATCGTGAAAACCGACGGCGTCCTTGGTGGCGACCCCCGTATTGAGGACCGCCGCATTGGGGTCTATCAGGTCTATCAGCGGTACGTGGAGGGCGACGAAACGCCCGAAGCAATCGCGAGCAGCTACGACATCTCGGTGGCCGAGGTCCACGCCGCCCTCGCCTACGCCTTCAGTAATCCCGAGGAGATGCGAGAGATTGAGGCTCGAAATCAGGCAGTCTCCGAAGAGACGGCGGCGACCCGTATCACCCCCGAGAATAGCGTCTGACCTTATCGATGGAGCTGCTCGCTAACAAGAACGACAGTTAGATGCTCGCCGGAGGGGCGTCGGTTGAACGAATTCGGACGGTGCACGATCAGAAGAACGGAGATTTATACTCTCTGAGCGGGTACGGAGGCATACGATGACCTTCGAGCGCCCCGTTCGTTCCTGAAAACAGCGCCGATACTACACCTTGAGCACGCTGTCGGGGCTGTGGATGGAACATCTTCTCGACGAAGGTACCACCGCACAGGTACACCTCCACCACACCCCGAAATATATGACACAACCACTGGCCCGGAAAGAGTTCAGAGACCAGTGCCGAGACCGCGACGCAGGCACTTGCGTCGTTCCCTGGTGCACTAACACCGCTGACGATGTCCATCACATCATCGAACGCGCCGAATGGAGCGACGGCGGGTATTACAAGCGCAACGGCGCGAGCGTCTGCAACGCCCACCACCAGCTAGCCGAGGCGGACTACATCCCGCCGCAGGCCTTCTGGCGGTGGCTCGACCTGCAGCCGCTCACACCAGACGGCATGTCCGAGCACGCCACCAAATGGGGCAATGAACTCCAGGTTCCGTCAGAGAAAGAACTGACACGCGATCTCATCAAATACCCCTCAACCGGACACCTGCCCGATTCACCCGACCAAGAGCACCGACGAAACGACTACTCCCACCAAGAACTCCAACAGTTCGTGTGCGACATGGAGCCGGACCTGCCCGTCGTCGTGACCGTGAAAATGGACGGGAGCAACGCGATGATCACTCGCCCGCCGGAGATCATGCCAGATCCGAGCCGACACCGCCCAGCGCACGGTGTCGCCGCTCGCAACGGGAAACACGCGACCCACGACTCGTTCGACCTGCTGAAAAAACGGAACCGAGAACAATACGGCGGCAAGATCCCACCCCACATCCAGATCTGCGGAGAATGGCTCTTTGCGCGGCACTCCATCCACTACGGCGATCGAGAAGACTGTGACGACCCAGAGTGCGATGACCACGCTGATCCGGTCCGGAACTACTTCCAAGTGTTCGGCGTGTACGACAACCGCTTCGACATCTGGTTGTCGTGGCCGGAAGTCGAAGAGTGGGCCGCGAAAATCGGGGCTGAGACCGTGCCGGTGGTAGACAAACGCGTGTTCGAATATCCGGACCAGGTCTACGAGATCTACCCAGAGGCAGACCGCCTCATTCAGAACGGACACGAAGGGATCGTGATTCGGTCGGCCCTGCCGTTCCATTACGGCCAGTTCGAATCTCGATTGGGGAAGTACGTTCGTGAGAACCACGTCACCACCGACGAACACTGGCGTCAGCAAGCCATCGTACAGAACGTCGAACGGTAAGAGCGTGTCAGCTGAAGAGGCAGTCTCCGTTGTGCAGCTACTGATGGGGGAGCTGCACACGCTCGTCGGCGCACTAGCTGCCAGTCAGCGTCTCTCCGAGGCCGATAATTGACTACCGGGTAGAGAGGGAAATGTTATAGTCTGAACTATAATAGTCTGAGTTCTAACTTTGGAGCAATGCTGAGGAGCTACTAGCCGGTGGTGGTTTTTCGACCCCCCGAGAGGGGTGCGGGGCATCCGAACGCCCGCGTTCAACCGATGGAGACGAACTCGACTACCGACCAACGAGCGGAGGTACAGGATGCAAGTAAGCGATACCAGACGAACACAGACCACGTCGAGTACGTCGGGATGCGCGTCGACGGAACGCCAGTGGTGCTGAACCTCACTGCACACGAACGCCTCACTCCGGATCGAAGCCTCGACCTCGTGCGACATAGCCCGGCGGGATTCGACTGGGGCTACGTGGGGAGCGGCCCGGCGCAACTCGCCTGTGCACTCCTCCTCGATTATACCGACGATGAGAGCGTCGCCCAGCAACACTACATCCAGTTCCGGAATGAGGTGATCAGTCAGCTCGTGTGTGAGGGCCCGGCCGACTGCTGGCACCTCACCGGAGACGATATCGAAACGGCACTCGCTGAGTGTGAGGATCACCACACACTCACGCCGGATGGTGGGAAGCCGTCGCTGCCCGCGAACTGGAGTGCCGTGAGTCGGGAAGATCGGGCGGTCTTCCAGCGGCGGGACATCGACCACTACGTCGTCCTCGGCGACGGGAGCGAGGAGTGGTTGATCATCCTCTGCGCGCAGGGCGACCGGGCGTATCCCGCCCCGCTCGATCATCGGACCCTCCCCATCGAGAACGACCCTGCTCCCGCCGTCCAGGAACTCGTCGCTGAGAGCAACGACCTCGTCGAACCCCAGGAGGATATCTAATGGAGAACGTCCGACTCTCGCGAACTACGTACCAGCTCATCAAACGCGCTGTCGAGGCGCTGGAGCGGATCGGCCGGGAACTCGAGCGATACAACGACCGGCACGAGCGAACAGCGGAAGAAGCCACAGATGAGACGAATCCAGACGAATCATGACCGGCGATGCGACGCTCGACGAGTTCGCGATCGAGACATCGTCCGGTGAGTCCCGCTCGCTCACGCTGGAAGAGCGACTCCTCACCCCGATCTCTCCGTCCATCGGTCTGCGAGTGATTCCCGGTCGCGGTGATCCGCTCTATCTCCAGAATCGGGGAAGAGAGCGGTATCTCTTCCGCGACGACCATGATCGGTGGTTCATCCTCCAACCGTCGGCGAAAGACTCGGAAGAAGCGTTCGTCCGCTGGGTGTATCTCCCAGCAGACCGGCCTGAACGGCTAGCGCAGTCGGCGCTTCGTCGACGGACGGTGATCGGATACGACTACGTCCAGCGGTCAGCCGCACCCGATCCGATCAGATCGACGGTGACAGCAATGTTCGTCACCGAACGCTGGCCCGAGACGACCTACATGTGTGGGTCGTGCGAGGCGCTGTTCGACACGGCACGAGACCATGCTCTCCACTGCTGGGACGCCCATCCCTGGGTACCGAATCCTGAGCAGGTGCGCCGGCGACGTCACCCCGAGGGATGAGATCAGGAGGTGAAGCCGGGTATCGAGGCCATTCAGACGATTAACCAACAGCGCTGGATTCTTGGGTGAAGTGTTGGTTAAGAGGTGGCTGTTTTTGCGCCCGTGAGAGGGGCGCAGGGCGCGTGATGAGAGCGCCGTCGCGAGTGACGAAGCCGATTTCGAGGTGACTGCAATGAAAGACCCAGAATCCAGAACCGTGTTCGCTGGCGTCGACGGACGAACCGACACAGAACTACCCGACTGGTACCGCCGGAAGAAAACGGTCGACGAAGCGAGGTCCTTCGCCGAAGCGGTCCGTGATCTCCCGCAGGCCGTCGAGACGACAGTGGCCTACCAGAACCCCTACTCCGACGAGTGGGTCGAAACGGAGCGCTTCAACGCCATAGTCGAGCCGACGAGAGCGCGTGACCACGCGACAGATGACGAGCCCGACGTGGATCCATTATTTCACGTCCCTACGGACAGTTACGCGATCATCAACCCTGTCGACGTGTACAGGCCCTTGGAAGAGGTCCTTCGTGAGGAGACCATCGACGGGACGCCGCTCGGGGACGTGATGTTCGGCGAGGTTCGACGCTACCGGGGCGGCGGCGAAGTTCATATGGACGTGATGTTCGACGGCCTCGAAGTCCGGCTCCCCGGCCGGGCGGATCCGATCACGATGGGCGTGACCTCCGGCTACGACTTCTTCGGTGAACACGCCGTCTACGTCGAAGGGTTCGCTCAGGATGGCTACTGCTCGAATTCGATGCGCTCGATCACCGACAAAGAGGTCATCAAACACGTCGGGGACGTTCGAAACTTCCGGGCCTGGTGGGAGGAGATCCTCGCACAGGTCGAACTCGTTGCCGATGACCTCTTCAAGTTCATCCGGGATGCCCAGGACATCGACCTCGATTTCGCCGAGCTTCCGTTCACCGTCACGGAATTCTACAGTCTGCTTGGGTTTCCGGACTATCTCGCAGAGCGTGCAGCTGAGGATGCCGAGGCGAACGCGGCGTCGCCATTCGAGATCGATATGTGGACACTGCATTCCGGCGCGACGTACGCACTCACTCATTTCTTCCAGGGGAAAGAGGGAGCGTCCCTCGACCAGTACGTCCGCGTCGCGAACGACATTCTGTTCAATCCCGAGGGCACCGTCGACCGAGCCGAACAGGGGTACGAACAGCAGCTGGACGCTGAGGACAGTGATGGGTCCCAGTCCTCGCTCGCCGGCGAGCGAGCGCTGGCGAGTATCGAACGTGTGGGTGACGACCTGCAGGCGAACGTCGAGCAATTCGAGGAGCGTGAAGACGCGCTTCGTGAACGATTCCAGCAGGTGACGAACTAGCGTACTCACGCGTGTTCGGGTTTTTACGATGACAGACGAGAACCCGACCAGCAGTGTCCAGTCTGTGCCCAGCGGATTACGAGCGTGACGGTCGTCGGCCCGAGTGAGGCTGTGGTCGCCCCGTGCGGTCATCGGGTGCATCCGCACCAACTCGAGTGAGTATCGGGGTCGCCACAGAATGGTGACGCGAGCATACGCCTTTTTCGAGTAGCTGAGAGCGGGGTCAGGGCCCAGAGGAGCACCGAATTAACCAACAGTTCTGGGTCTTCGGGACAGCTGTTGGTTAACGGTTGAGCGCGGCTCTGTCTTTCGTCCCTCCGAGAGGGTGGAGGGCAGCCGGATTCGCCCTCACAGAGCCACATTCATGTCGCTTGAAATCAGCCCCAGCAGCGGCACGAAACGTGAAATCGCCGCCGCCAGACAAGCCATTAGCGTGGCGTTCCTTCATCGAGCGCCGTTCGCCCTAGATGCGTATCAGCTCGGATTTCTGCCCGGGTTCCGAGAGGACTGTGGCTACCAGCAGACCCAGTATCAGGATCTGAACATCCCCGTCGGGATGCTCGACAACGACTTTCGCAATCCCGACCTCAAGCGGTACGTCGCCCGGTTTTTCGAACACGAACCCACGGTCGGCGTGATTGGGGACGTGTACGACCCCGATGGCGTCGACGAGTACGTGGCCGCAGCGCGCAAGATTCAAGCGAGCTATCCTGATGCAGAACTCGTCATCATCCCGAAGTGCCGCGCGGTGATCGACTCGATTCCCGACGACCTCGTGCTCGGCTACTCACGCGGGTACGCCGATCGATTGGCCCACGAGTTCTCCGAGCCGACCGACTGGCGTGGGCGCCGCGTTCACATCCTCGGCGGAAGCCCACCGAAACAACTCGACGTCATCAAGCAGCTGACCCGACCGACGCTCACAGACGACCCACCGGCCGACATCGTCGGCCTCGACTGGAACGGACTCCATCGCGGCGCACAGTTCGGGGAGTTCTGGACAGCTGAGGGATGGGACGACAGCGGTCGCGACGCCGACCACGTCACCGTTCGCAAGACGGTCCACCACAGTCTCGCCCGGGTCAAGGAATTCTGGCAGTCCCGCGGCGTCTGGCCCGAGTCGACACCACAGGACAACAACGTCGAGGTCGAGTATGAGGGCCCAGCACCGAGCGATCTCGATGGTGCCGCTTGTACCGAATGCGGAGCGAACGTCTGGACGACTCGCCGCGGTCCCTTCGTCGCCGAATACGACACCGGCGCCGTCTGTGGCTACTGCAGTTACGACTGCTACTTCACCCATCGCCATCGAAACAACCTCGAGGAAATCGACGGCGAGCAGAGCGTCTACATCCCGCCGGCGTAACGCAGCGTGCTGTTTTTCGTGCCCCCTGGAGAGGGCGGGGGCTCGATCCAGAGAGTCCTCCGAGAAGGTGATTATCGTGAGTCAACAACAGCGTCCGAACGACGTCTCAATCGACGACATCCCAGTCGACGTAGCGAATACCCAATCAGGCGAGGTCGATCCCGCTGAGGTACCCGAAGAAATCGAATCGATCACCCGTGAGCTAGCGAGCGAGCACCCACCGACGAATCCGCTCATCGTGCTGAAAGCGGCGCGCTGGTGGTACCTTCACGGCAAGGGTGGAACGGATCCCGCCTTCCAGTGGGCTATCGAGTGGGCGCGACACCTCGCGACCGACACGCCCAGCGACGTCGAACGCTTCGACGGCTTCCTCGACTACCTCGTCACGGTCGGCTTCGCTGACGAGACCCACGACCTCCGGTAACCGCGAGCGGTTTTTATACGCCCCTGAGGGGTGCGGCGCGTCCTGAATTGCCGCAGTCGCGGACAACTCGATTTGGTGACTACGATGGCTACAACCAGTGACTCGTCGGTGTCCTTCGAGGAGACCGACACACGGTCCGACGAGATGAACAGTACGATCGAACAGTGGATCGACGAGCTCGTCGCCGGCGTCGACGACGCGCAGGCCAGCGAGGAGTTCCAGGAGTGGCTCGATGTCCAGAGTCGGTTCTACGACTACTCCTACCGGAACACGCTCCTCATCAAGCAGCAGTACCCCGAGGCGACTCGCGTCGCGGGCTACCCGTGGCAGGAGGAGTTCGACCGACACGTTCAGGAAGGCGAGTCGGCCATCTGGATCTGGGCCCCGATCATCACGAAGCAGTACCCGGAGTGCGAGAACTCGCCGAGCTACCACGAGCAGAGCGACTGTAACTACGACGAGACGCCGCCTGAAGAGTGGTCGGAGGGGCTCGTCGGGTTCAAGCCCGCGCCGGTGTTCGACATCTCCCAGACTGAGGGCGAACCGCTTCCCGACCTCGACACGGAAGCGATTGGGGAGGCTGGCGACCTCGTCACTCGGCTGACGGACGCTGCTGACGAGATCGGCGTGACGGTGCGGATCGTTCCTGCCGACGAGTGGACGCACGGTGAGGCAAAGGGCATCTGCGAGCAGTTGAGCCTCGTCGACGCCCAGCCGCTCGTCGAGGTACGTGATCGGGAGAATGAGGCCGACCTTGCGCGGACACTAGTTCACGAGTACGCGCATGCCTTACTCCACTTCAACGTCGACGACGACACCGAGCGGTCGAAACGCGAAGTTGAGGCTGAAGCCGTCGCGTACGTCGTCGGGCGGTATTGCGGACTCGACACGAGCGGCTCGGCGTTCTATCTCGCGACCTGGGAATCGGACGATCCCGAGGTTGTTCGCGAGCGGCTCGGTCGGATTAGTCGGACGGCAGAGGAGCTCATCGACGTGCTCGAAGAACCACCTGTTCGATAAACTGGTTAACCAACAGATTGCCGGATTTCTCCTCTTTTGTTGGTTGAGTTTTCTGTGCCCGCGGAGGGGCGGAGGCGTATTCCCACCTTCGTCGGGAGCGTCTTGACATCTTCCAAGGTGCATTCCACGGGGCGCAGAAAGCCACGTACAGCGGTGAGGACAGCTAGGTATCGAACACATCATCGTCGGTGATTACAGCTGTGTGATTGGCACTCACGACCCACAATCAGTCACCCGCCCCGGAGAAGTACTTCCACTCCGCTCACCCGAAGTATAAGCCACAGAATCTCTAATTCTGAGCTGAGGGAGCAAAGCTGAGTCGGTCTCACCGACCGAACCAGATCCAAAATAGTGTCACACGCTCCCTCTCCCCCAGAAAAGAGCTTCCGCTCTCGTGAGAATGACCCCCGATAATCCAGAGACGGCTCGTGGCACCTGCTCGTTCTGCGGCGAGACAGTTACTGATCGACACGCGATAATCGAGTATGAAGCAGCTAGCGGTGAACCGGGCGTGTGGGCCGAATGCCCCGGCTGTGGCGAAATCGTCGATCCCATTAATGGTAAGTAAACAGTTCATCCAGCAGATCGTCAGACCTGAGCCGTCATCAACAACGCACCACGAATGCCGTCACTGTGGATACAGCGTGGAGAAGGACATCGATGAATGTCCACAGTGTGGCTCTCGCGAGATTGCGGCCTACGATCTCGAGTAATTGCTGAAGCGCTCACAGTTGGTAGAGACGGTTCAATACCTTATGTATCATCGGGATGCTAATATAGCTCTAGTTGTTACATAAGGTATGTGGCAGCCGTCACCACCCACCTCGCTCCCGAAGTATCTCGCAGAGGGGCTCCCAAAACAGGATACCGAGACCTCCAAGAGGTACAGAACTACATCGAGGCGCTGATCGAGTATCGCGACCAGTCAGTTGACGCCGACGAACTTCCCGAGACAGCCGAGCCTGTTGACGAGCCCGACAATTCGGAGAACGGAACGGTCGTCAAAGAGAAAGTCACCTGTGGCGACGACAGCTGTAAGTGCGCCAGCGGAGATCGTCAGGATATGTACGGCCCGTATCTCTATCGCTATTATCGTGAGAATGGGACGATGAAATCAGAGTACATCGAGAAGCCGGGAAGTGAGTAGTGGTGAGTCGGTCGACGTAACGAGGAAAATTAGACATGCTACGGTCGACGTCGACTAGCGAGCATCCCGGGGAGAGGTACGTTTTTTACCGTACGCCTACCTAGATAACGATATACGATGAACTGGGACAGTGAGCGAGAGATGGCGAAGGATGTCGAGGAGAACGAGGAACTATACGAGGCGCTCGCAGACGACGACACCGACGACGACGAAGAGTAATCAGCGATACTCTTCAGGAAGGACCTCGCCGAAGAACTGAAGCCAGACGCGATACAGCTCGTCCGTTTCATACAATCTGTCGAGATGGATCGGAGGTATCTCTCTTCGAACGTCGTGTGACTCAGCCCGTACCCGTTTGACCCGCTCCGTCGACCATTCTCCCGGTTCGATCCCGTTGTCACGGAGCAGCTTTCGCAATGTAACGATCGCAGTACGGTGGTTCGCATCCGGGAAGAAGTGTTTCCCTACGAGCGCGTGTATCCAGAGCGCGCACTGTTCGGGAAGCGGTCGATCGGTTGGAAACTCTTCGAGAACCCGTTCGATATCTCCATTTCTCACTCGCCAGATCTCCCTTCTCTGCTCAAGGAACGACTCGTCGTGTGGATTATCGTAGTGATGACCATCCGCTCTCAGAAACTGCGTATTCCGGAATTTGAGGTTCTCCGGCTCGATCGACGAAAGATCCGTGATACGAGGGTCTGGATCCGTCGAGTCTACCATTCGTTACACCCCCCAACTCACTCGATCTACATTACTTGTGGGGAGTGACGTGCGCATTCGACTCCTCTTCAGACCAGATCAAGATGGTCGTAGACTCGCTCATTCGTTTGGATCGTCGCGTGTCGCAGTCAGTTCTGTACGTCATAGAACGTGTTCCTCCCTGACGTTGAAGTTGAGAAGAATGACGTAGTCCACGTTTTTTGGCATACTCACTTCCGTAGCCGGAACAAAGCTGTTCGTATGAGTAACGACGTTCCAGATGAACAAACAGCGAGAGAACTCGCAAACACGTACGCTGACAGCGAGTGTGTCGGTCAACTTGGAGACATTACCGATATTGAAGAATACGACACTGAATGGCTTGTCGAGTTCGAGACCCACACACTCTCTGACACCTACACACACCATGTTCAGATCACAAAATCCGTCGGGAACGTGCTTTCACACGATAGGTCAAGCCGGTTCGACTGATTTCGCCAAGACAGATAACAAGCCGTCCACTGCTCTACTTGTCGACCGGATGGGCGGTGTGGAGCGTGAGTTCGCCTATCTGCCCGTGCTCATAGATTCCGTTCGGTCACCCACACCTCCACGTCCCCATTAGAAATAAACGCGATTCGACAGCCTCCGTCGAAATCTGTCTCCTCAAGAGGTGTCTCCCGGTCGACTGAGTCCTTGAATTCCACGAGGTAGTCGTCGAATAGTCCCGTGTTCTCAGTAGGTTCCTTGAGGATTCTCCCACAGAGGTAGGGATTCATCTTTTTGCCCGTTAAGATCCGAATATGGAACTAACACCTGACCATCTCCAACCCGAGTATCTCGATCCCACTGCCCTCTTCGGGTCCGATGATGCGACGCTCTGGCATATCGACACCACTCATCCGAGTGTTGTTGACGCCGAACACGTCACTGCCACGCTTGCTACGACCACGATCTGGTCGCTTGACGCGGATCGAACCTACGCCCTGCTCGTGCTCCGTGAGCGGTACACATGGAGCGACGAGGCGATCTCGGAACTGTTGCGCTACGTGGCCACTCAGCTACACGATCCGGACGCAGACGTGACGGACACGTTCTCCGTCGAAGTGTTCACGGCCACGCCGTTCAGATCGCCGGCGGGACGGACCGTCTGGTATCGGGAAGACTATATCGACGACTCGTCGGTGTGAGTTGGGTACAGAGAGTGATCTGAGGGCCAATCCGAGGAGTTACACGCTTAGCTAGGGAAAGGCAGGTATGGACCACACGCGCGAAGCCTTCGCCGACACGCTCTCCTCGGGGAACACCGAGCGCGTGAATCGCGCGATCGACGAAATCGAGGATATCGAACTGGAGGAGCGAGCCGCCCTATTCGACGAGTGCTTCGAGATGTGTCGTGAGCTCTACGAGACCGAGGATGGGTACCAACGACAGTCTGTGATCCGGTTTGCGGCTGGCCTCTACCCTCGGCTGGCCTATCGAACGATCGGATCGGACCTCACAGACGAAGCGTTGCCGGGTGAGTGGACGCTTGATGAGATCGCAACGCACCGCGAACGACTGCGGGATCTCTATCTCGACGCACTCCGCGACGATGACGGCCGTGTGCGACGAGCGGCGGCCAAAGCGATCAAAGAACTGGCTCTGACCGCCGAAATGCTTGATGCCGCCGACGAACTCCGGTCGATAATGGACGACCTAGAAGCGCTCGCTGAAGAGTGTGAGGCCTCGAAGCGAAAACACGTCGAGGAGGCCTACGAGAACGTAGCCTTTCACGCGGAAAAGCCGTTTTCCCTGCTTCCGGACGGGCTTCGGGACGTGCTCGAAAAGAAGGGACCTATCGATCAGGAGTAGTCGATCTGGGTCTTTCAAATATGATTCGTATAGATGTTATTCGACAACTATCCTGGCCGCGTCTCTATAAATAAGCAAGGCGAGTGCCTCGAGGCTTGACCCCGAGGCGGTTCACTGGCTGCTCACTGATTGCTAGAGAGCAGAACATAACACTGGCTCGGTCTAACAGTTCCTAACATGAGTAGCAGGCGGTGGCCCACTCTGACGGAAGCAACAATCAGAGAACTGGCCAGATCCAAATCTTACGAGCGGGGCCAATCATACTACGAACGGGGGGCTGTCAGTGATGTAGTTCGGCGCGGAGAGATCGTCCGGGCTGATGTCGAGGGGAGCCAGTACCAGCCGTATACGGTGACTATCGAATTCGACGACACTGGTATCGCCAGTACTGACTGTTCGTGTCCATACGACCATGGCGGTATCTGTAAACACCGCGTTGCGGTCCTCTTGACGTGTGGTCGAGACCCCGAGCGGGTTCGCGAACAACCCCCGATCTCGGAACTGATTGCCGACGCGGATCGAGAGACGCTACACAAATTGCTTGTCGATCTGGCCGAGGATCGCCCTGAGGTTGCTGACCGCATCGAAACTCGGCTCACCACTCCGGACGACGCAACCACCGATACCCCAGTGTCAGTGAATCTCGAGTCGATACGACGGCAGGTGAACCACGCTCTCCCGAAACCCGGACAGAAAGGACACAACGACGCCTACGCCGAGGCAGAGCGAATGGCCGATGAACTGGATGGCCTGATCGAGGAGGCGCAGAAAGCGATCGAGGCCGGTGATGGTGAGACTGCCCTCGACGTGCTTACAGCGATCACCGACGAACTCGTGAGTGGGAGATGGGCAAATCTTCTCCCCTACGACGTCCCTCGCGTGTTCGAGATGATCGATGATCTTAGTCAGGTGTTCATCGAGGCGGTTCTGACCGCCGAGTTGACCGAATCAGAGCGCAACGAGTGGGAGGACCGTCTCACCGAGTGGGACACACAGTTCGACTACTATATGGGGGGAGAATCGACATTTCTCGCTGCAGCGGACGCAGCGACCCAAAGCTGGGATGATCCTCGAGTCCAGCAGGCGATGGCAGGTGAACTCGACGAGGGAGCCTTCTGGGAAGACGACGATGCGTGGTACGGCGACAATATCGTCACTGCGCGTCTGTCACTTCTTGAACGAGACGGCCGAACCGAGGAGTACCTCAATCTCGCAGCGGCGGCAAACCAATCGGAAGCGTATGCGAGAATGTTAGTACAGGAAGACCGAATCGAGGAGGCAGTCGACTACGCTATTGAGCGGTTCTCGACACCAGACACAGCACTCGAACTGGCCAAGACGCTCCGCGCCCACGACGAGACACAGGCGGCACTACAAGTAGCTGAACACGGCTTGATACTTGATGGCTATCGAAAGGAGTCACTGGCAGCGTGGCTACGCGATCGGGCTGCCAGTGCAGGAGATCGTGAACTCGCAGTTGAGGCGGCGATCACTGCGTTCGAGGTGAGTCCGTCAATGAGGACGTTTGAGGCTGTCGAAGAGCTCACTGATGATGACTGGAACGCGATCAAAGCGGACCTATTGGAGACCCTCCGCACGGAGCGGCCGGGCGGCAGCAGTGCTGCCCAAGTCGTGGAGGTGTTTCTCGCCGAAGGTGAGTACGATGACGCGATCGACCTGGCGGAGCGAACGGAACGGACCAGCGTGATTGAACCCGTCGTTGAGGCCGTCATCGAGGAGCGTCCGCAGTGGGTAATGAGGATCTGTAAATCCCAGGCGGAACCGATCATCGAACAGGGCCAGTACGACAGCTACCAGACGGCTGTTCGTTGGCTCAGACATGCTGGTGAAGCGTCGCGGACAGCTGATGAACTCGATGAGTGGCGTGAGTACGTCGAGACGATTCGGGATGATCACTACCAGAAGTACAAGCTCCGACCGATGTTGGACGATTTACTTGAGGAGTTCTGAAGTACAGGGTGTCCGTTGTACCGGTATGGTCACAGTCAAATATGCGTCAGAACTCGATCCGTTGCTGGAGTTGTCGTTGCCTTCGGACTGGCTCGTCGCTGTTATTTTGGAGCCGGGCCAGGCACCGGCGGACTCGGACCGTCCTGAAGATCGCTTGCTTGGACAACTGCTCTCAAGCGGTAACGATCAGCAAATCGTCGCATCACGGGTGACATTTCTGTACTGCCGGGGATTTGAACCCGATCCTGAGACGCCGATACGAGACAATCAAATTTCGGTCAGATATGACTCCGAGAACGCGCAGTACGAACTCTCATCAGTACTCGCCGAGACGACTGTATCGACAGCTGACGGAGTGATAGAGTGGGTAGACGAGCAGTTCCCCGCGGTCGAAACCTTCGTAAATACATATCTGACCCTGATAGAGTTGGCTGATGATATTCACGGACTCGGACAAACTGGTATTCGTGGGCTCATCGAAACCTTCGAGACACTCGATACGATTCGGGCGACCGACCTCGATTCACTGGTAGATGTTCCATATATTGACGAAGAGAACGCAACAGCACTACAGACTGCCCTCGAAGAGACCAACAATATTGACCTGTCCCAACCGACACCACTCGAACAGGAGTTACGAACCGTCGATGGACCACTAATCCTCGATCCTCAGCGTGGACCGGTCTCGGGAGAATTGGTCCCGAGTGATTCATCCAACCCAAAATACCGCCCAGATACATTCAGTGCTACTGAACCGGATGACCGAGAGCTGCGCTGAGCCGATTGTGAGACGGTATCAGAGCGTAATATTTGTGCCACAGAACGACAATAACAGCGTATGACCGATACGTATACTCTCAGCATTCGAGTCGATTCCTCCGAGTTCGCTGGTGAATTCTACCTCCTTGGAGAAGGCTACAACACAGGTGAGGAGGTACTCAAGCATGTCGCAACAGACCACATCTTGGCGATGAAGCACCGCCCACACGTCGCTGAATACCTCCTTGAGACGCTCAGTGGCGGTGAGAACGTGAGTGAGTCGAAGTACAACCAGGCAGACCCAGATATTTCGTGTGGACTCCACTTCGATGTCGATCATCAAGGGTTTCGGTTCTGGGTTGACGACTACGGCGTCGAGATTGGGAGTCAACCGACCAAGAGCGAACTTCGATCAATCGCCGAAGACCTGCCATCGTAGGAACGCTTGTCGCTCTGGCTCCTGATGACGATAGACCGACAGACAGGGCGTTCTTGTTCGACCTTGACTACAGACGGCCTCAAATCGCACTATTGCTAGCTGTATGTCATTTCTATCGGACGAACCCGAGAAATCGATTTACAACCGTCTCATAGGTCTCTGTCCAACGATTCGCCACCCTGCTCTATAAGCTCCGAAAGCGGGCTCGTTTCGAGGTCTTGGAGCGTCCAGTCAGTAGGAAGGCTATCTGCAACACCGGTCTCATCTGCTAGCTCTCGAATCCGCTGTTTCACGTCCGGATCGATATCGATGACGCGAACAAGATCATCGTCTCCATCCCAGTAGGGCGGGGCGTGCGGGCCGAACAGTTCCTCCGTTTCGAGGTCAGCCACGACCTGAAAGTAGAACTCCGTGAGGTCGGTCTCTATCCCGAGCGTGTTGCGTGTTCCCGTGGCAACGTCCTCGTCGGTGACGATAGTTTCGAAGATGTCGAGAGCGGCGTGCTGGTCCACGTAGAAGGCGGTGTTGAGCGTGATCTTGACGAACTTTGGTTCATCCTCGGCGAGAGCGAACAGGTGGTCAGCGACGGAGTGATCGGGATGACCGATACCCCAGCCGTAAGTGTACGACTCCTCGTAGGCAACGTGGGACTCATCGACGTACTCGGGGATTCTACCGAGAAACGCCAGTGCGTCAGCCGGAATTGCGTCCACGCTATCGCCCTGGCGGGTACGGATTATCGACCGGCCAATCGCGTTGGTGATGACATGGCCAACCTCAGAGAACTCGTCTTGTTCGCGTGGGTCGTAGGCGGTGGCGAACTCGACGAGTACGTCCCAGCCGTCAGTCTCTGCGGCGGTGGCAAGCCCATCAGCGAAGGGTTCGTAGTAGGCAAATCGCAGGTCATGGAGAAGGTCTTCGCCGTCCCGTGCGTCACCTCGAGCCACTTTCGTCAGCATCCGTTCGTATTCCGCCATTGCACGGTAGAGAGTCGGGACATCACCCTCGCGGGCGTCATTGTAGAGTTCCGGGAGGTCACCGACCGCCGCTGGGTAGTCACGTTCGAGTTCTTGCCGGTCCAGACCGGAATCACCGAATGTAGCTTTTTCCGAGGAATCGTTTTCAGGAGGGACTACTTCATCAACGGGCTGGTCAGTGGAACAGTCATGGAGCCTAAGACGCGAGAGTGTGTCGAAGGATGTCCCGCAGTCCTCGCACTCGTAACTCATTGGCGAAGGTACAGTGACCCCGAAAGTAAGGCTTTCTGAGTCAGGGGCGCGCCTCTACCGTTCATCGGCGGTCGAGCCAGTAGTGCCAGTCGGCGATGGCCTGTTCGGAGTCACTGCTGGCATCCATAGGTTCCAATTGTTCGAGGGGTACGCCGAGTTCGCGATCCATCCACTCGACGGTCACGAACTGCTGGCGAAGAGATGGCTCCGATGATGGTTTGCCGACCACACGAACCGTCTCCCCTAACTCCAGCGGTGAGACCTCCTGCTTTTCGATACAGCGTGCCTCGAAGGGGAAGTCCATCGTCTCCTCCAAATAGATGTGCCACCCCATCGCTTGTTCATCTTGAGTGTAGGCATCGACGATAATCCGCATCTTAATGCGCTCTTCTCGCTCTTCGTCGCGCTCGGTCATGACTCACCTTCGGTGCGAGTGTGGAACGTTGTACCGGAGCTGAACTCGGTTAACTCATCGATACGACTCTCAAGCTCCTCGATTTCCTTACGAAGTTCTTCGGCTTCGTCACCGTCGGCCGCAGCAAGTTGGTCTTTGAGCCCCTGAAGCCGCGTCTCCTTACGCTCCTCGTCCACACCAGCCTTGCGGACATACTCTGACTTCTCAATATCGTACATATCACTCTCAGAAAGTTCCGTCACATCGAGTATAGCCTCTACCTTGTCGCGGTCTACACCCAACACGCGCTCACGGTCGATACCCGCCTCTTCAAGCGTCTCCAGTACTTTCGCGTCATCCTTCAACGAGCGGTTCCGACGCGTCGTCCGCTGGACGGAGCCAAAAGAGCCTGACACCGGCTGGTCGTGATGAAGACGAGCTAACAGGACATCAGCCACATCTTGACGGACAGCGTTAGCGTTGCGCTGGACGTCCGATAGCAGCGTGTAAAGATTGACCAGTGCATCCGTCTCCATCTCTTCGAGCGCAGTGACCGTATGGCGTTCAAGTGCGTCGACGAGGAGCAACGCATCAGCATACACGTCAAGATCCGGTTCTGTCCGCTCTGTCTCATCAGGTGAGTCGTCGCCACTTGCCAGTTGGGTCGTTGTGGGGCCGTCCTGTTCGACAATACTGCCAGCCTCTTCGTCGATCTCAAACCCTGGATGGAGACTCAACACAGCCGGGTACGGGGCAGCATCTGGTGGCAGTCGATCGAGTTCGAAGCCGCCTGACTCGTCAGTGACCCGCCGATACAGGCTTTCAAATTGTTCACGCTGGAGCGGCCGCGTCTCACCCGTCTCCTCAACGTCGATGATGATGCGATGTTCTTGGACGTCGGTGACACGAAACCGCTTGTGTGACATCGGCGTGAGCAGCGTCGCCTCTGTTGGGAGGTCCTCGAGTTCTTCCAAGAGCGTGTGCCACGAGGTACGGAACGACATATGCGGTGGTGAGGACAGCCAGATGTATAACATATCGCCGCTGGTGTGAAGCGTTAAATTACAACGGATGGTGGCGAGACAGTTACCGATCGACACGCGATCATCCAGTATGAAACGGCTAGTGCCGCTTCAATCTTGAACTGCTAGATACGACCGATAGACGGCCTGCAGAAGGAATCTAGCAAATCACGACTGAAGACACACTAGCGGCGAACTAGGCGTGTGGGAGGAATGTCCCGGCTGTGGCGAGATCGTCGATCCCATCAATGCTCAGTAAACAGTTCATCCAACAGATCGTCAGATCTGTGCCGTCATCGGCAACACACCACGAGTGCCGTCACTGTGGATACACCGTCGAGAAGGATGTCGAAGAATGTCCACAGTGTGGCTCTCACGAGATTGCGGCCTACGATTTCGAGTGATCGCTGAAGTGCTCACAGTTGGTAGAGATGGCCCAATACCTTATGCATCACCCGAGCGCTAAAAGTGGGTCTAGTTGTTACATAAGGTATGGAACAGCCGTCATCACCGGCCTCGCTTCCGAAGTATCTCGCAGAGGGCCTCCCCAAACAGGATACGGAGACACTCCAAGAGGTACAGCGCTATATTGAGGCGCTCATCGAGTACCGCGACCAGTCAGTTAACACTGACGAACTTCCCGAGACTGCCGAGCCCGTCGACGACTCCGATAGCACCGGAAGCGGGACCGTCGTCAAAGAGAAAGTTACCTGTGGCGACGGCAGTTGTAAGTGCGCCAGCGGGGATCCCGCAGATATGCACGGCCCGTATCTCTATCGCTACTATCGTGAGAATGGAACGATGAAATCGGAGTACGTCGGGAAATCAGGAAGTGAGTAAGTGAATCTCGACGACGCCGGCCCTACAGATAGTTATCAGTAAATCGACTTTACAGCGCCCGTGAGTCGTGTTCGACGATGCTGGCAAACGCAACGTTCTCTTGGACTTGCTCGATTTCGACCGTCGGCTCATCACCGGGTTGACCGCCGGGGACGATCACGACGTAGCCCCGTTCAACCTTCGCGATACCGTCACCTTGATCACCGGTCGTCTCGATTGTCACGTCACGTACTTCACCTTCATCTACGGGAGGACCGTCCGTTGTTGGAGTTGTCTCTTGGGCAGTCGATTGGTGTTGGTCTTGCTGAGCCTTCTGTTCTGTCGGGGATTTCGACGCCAAGATTGCGATGCGATACGTTTCGTCGGTAGCGAGCGCGTTATGTTTGATTTCACTCGCCGAGATATCGACGACATATGACCCATCACGTTCTTCGATTTGAGCACTGAATACAGAGCGAAGCGAATCAGAGATTTCAGTCATCGGGTATCAGTAGTATAGGCTACGCAAAGCACCTAAATCCCGTGTGTTATACTCGATTGGTCTTGTTGAAGTCCTTAGCAGTTGATAGCTTTACGGCCTATATTCAGCATGACCACAAAAAATATCACTTCTTGAGAATTTTATTAGAGCCGGCGATCGTTCTCCTAACCATTTGACAGTCTCCGGTAATCTGTTTTAACACGCTTGTCGAAGGTGAGTAGAGAGAACGACGACGACAACAAGAGAAGTGCCGTCGACATCAAGCAGGAGCGGCGGGACTTCTGAGCAACCTGTAGGGCGTATGTCCACCTATCGATGGGAAACGTATAATCAGCTAGCACTGTGACGGAAAGTAACACTGAACGGCTGGCTGTCTCGTTTCCCTTACTCTCCCACCCCTCGTTCCGAGTGTAAGTCTGCCGAAGTGAGTATCTCATCAGTACCAACTACAGTGCTGTAACAGCCGCTGTCTGGCTAGAGCAGTTGTGAACGTGGCATTTCTTCCGATTGGAGTCGCCGAAAGCGGCCTCGGCTTACCAATATGGCGAAAGTGCGCTACGGTAGCGGACAACACACACAATCATAAAGGTACGGGATCGAGATACGGTTCGAGAGGTAGAACCACCAACATCATCTAATTTACAGTCGGAACAAGGGGTGGGTGGGAAGCACCCGAACCAGACAATCGGTATCAAAACCCCCACGAGATACACTCGGAATGAGGGGGGTCCCCGGCGGCCTTGTTGGATACAGTCGGAACGAGGGGGGCATAACCACATTCCAACTGTACTACTCTCTGTGGTACGCCCACCGAGAATGAGCTTCACAACAAGATACAGTCGGAACGGGGGTAGATATATGTTGGTGGCCCGGATAGCCACAGCTATGCCTGACGACGAGCGTGGCGATCCCGCCGACGGCGGGCAGGAGCCGACGGGTGGCGATCCGCTGTTCGCCGAAGCTGGCGTCCTCAACCGGACGGAGTTGATCCGGCGTCCCGAACTGCTCGAAATATCGACGGTCCCGGGAAGCGACCGTATCGCTGGGCGCACTGAGCAGATCCAGTACGTCGCCAGCCACCTCGGGCCACTCGTGACAAATTCGGAGCCAACCTCAGTGATGATCTACGGAAAAACTGGGACGGGCAAATCTCTCGTAAGCAAACACACGTCTCGCCGCGTCGTCCGTGAGGCGGAGTCTCGCGGAACAGACGTGGAAATGGTGTACGTCGACTGCGCGCAACACAATACGGAGGCGCAGGCAACGTCAAAGATCGCCCGTGAGTTGAACGAACTGGCCGGCGAACCCAAGTCGATCCCGATTACCGGACTCGGGCCGTCGCACTACTACTCGTACATCTGGTCGCTACTTGAAGACCACTACGACGGTGGGATCGTCATCCTCGACGAGATTGATCAACTCCAGCCGATCGAGGACGCTAACACGCTTCTGATGCAGCTCTCTCGCGCTGGTGAAAGCGAGAAGA
Source organism: Halorubrum laminariae (assembly GCF_024494655.1). Taxonomy (GTDB): domain Archaea; phylum Halobacteriota; class Halobacteria; order Halobacteriales; family Haloferacaceae; genus Halorubrum; species Halorubrum laminariae. The sequence continues at coordinate 43,538 of NZ_JANHDL010000014.1, forward strand.
CAGAAACCTACATCGGCGTCATCGGTATCTCGAACAAGGTTGAGTGGGGTGACGAATTAAACTCTCGCGTCCTATCATCGCTTGGCAACGAGGAGACGGTGTTTCCGCCGTACGACGCCGACCAACTCCAGAACATCCTCTCCGCCCGCGAAGATGCGTTTCACGACGGCGTCCTCGCTCCTGAGATTATTCCCCGAACAGCCGCCCTTGCCGCCCGTGAACACGGTGACGCCCGCAAGGCCGTCCGGATTCTGAAGAACGCCGGGAAACTTGCTGAAAAGGAGGGTGCCGAACAGGTACAGGAACACCACGTCAACGAGGCGCAGAAGAAAGCCGAGGTCGATCGGCTTCGTGAACTCCTCGCGACCGACACGCCACACGCTCGATACGTCCTTTTAGCGCTCGCGGAGCTAACGCAGAACACCGACGAGACGGAATTTCGGACGACGCGTATCTACGACGCCTACGTCGAGGTGTGTGAGCAAGAGGCTGCCGACCACCTCAAGATCGATCGGGTCCGCGACCTCCTTCGCGAACACGCCTTCAACGACACCGTCGAATCGACGCTGGAAAGCGGCGGCCGAGCCGGTGGGACCTACAAGCAGCACCGGCTCCTGAAAGACCCGGCCGTCGTCAAGGAGTCGGTCATGCGGGAGATGTAATCGTGTACGTCGAGTCTCGCCGGCACGCATATTTTATCCGTCCGACACGTGAATCAAAGATATGGCTGAATCGGAGTCTCAGATGATCTCTGTATCTCTCCCTGAGCCCACCGATGTTCAAGCAGTTCTGAATCGGGCCGGAATCAACCATGTCAGTGTCCACGAGCACCGGTTACTGGCCATCTATCACACGACAATTTTTAACGTACGCTCATATCCCTCTCCGTGATTCATCCGAATGGGGAATAGTTCGCGGATACTGTTGCTTGGACGCCCATATTTGCGGTCCTCATCGCCATAGTATTCCTCGAGTGGGGTGGTCGCTTTGGCAACGAGCCGTTGAGTGGTGTTTTTCACGTGGTCACTGCGGTCGACGACAACATCCTTGATGTCGTCCCAATCCCAGCCTTCCTTATCGAGGCGGAAGATTTCATTGACGACTCGCCGGGATTCGAGGGTGCCGTCTGTCAGGAGGGATGGATCACCTTCTCGAATGTCGAGTTGGAAATCGAGAGTGTGTGTGAGTCCATCCGCTTCCATAGTCAGTTATACGATATGTTCTCTTGTAAACCCACCGACTCAGATGGATTTACATAATGTTTGTCGGTATTCACCCTCGGGGTCAAGCCCCGAGGCACTCTGCCTCGAAATCTGTAGACGTAGATTAACCAACACTGGAGCGCGGAGCCGCGCCTTTGTTGGTTAATCTGCGATCGAAGAGCGCGTTAGCCGCTCAATGAGGAAATTATTCCTTGAAGTAAGAATTATATCCTTCACGCTGTAACGTCGAGTATGTCCGAGACAGACACTGCTGATGGGCCGCCCCCCTTCGAGGATGCGTTCAGCGGCGATGACGTCGAACAACGCATCTACGGCACTATCCTGCAGACCCGGGAGCCGACAACGGCGAGCGCGATCGCCGACAGCGCCGACTGTGACCCCAAGACCGCCCGGAAGTATCTAGGGTGGTTCGACGACCTCGGCATCGTCACCCGACACGACGGACATCCAGCCACCTACGAGCGCAACGATGCGTACTTCGAGTGGCGACGCATCAATCAGCTCGCAGCCGACCACTCTGTCGAGGACCTGCAGGATCGCGTTCGTGAGCTGACGACGCGCATCACCGAGTATGAGGAGGCGTACGACGCCGCGTCACCGGCCGCCGTCGATGCCGTCGCCGCCGCGGAGGGCAGCGATGAGCAAACCATCGACGACGTGTACAGCGACCTCGCCGACTGGGCGACCGCTCGCGAGGAGCGTGACCGCTACGAACGCGCCCGCCAGCAACGCACGGGTGGCGAGCGCGAACAGGCCTCCGGGTAGCCCGCTCGATGGCGCCACCGACAGGCGATGGCGGGAGCCCTGCCCCCATCGACCGCCCTATTCTCGAGTTCCTTCGGACACGGCTCCAAGCCACGGTGTATCCCAAGCGGTGCTCATTACGCGCACCTCAAATAACTTCGAGCCACGCCAGCATACGGAAAAGCTCATCCCGAAGTTCATCACGAACGCCGCCGCCGGCAAGTCGCTCCTTGTCTACGACGACGGCTCAAACCTCCACGAGTGGATTACGTCGAGGACAACTGTCGTGCGTTCGATCCCGACGTCGGAAAGACGACATCGGTGAGATCGACAACATCGGGAATCACGCCGAAAAAACGAATCTCGAAGTCACCGTGGCAATCCTCGACGCCGTCAGTACTGACGGCTGCTCCATACCTTATGTAACAATTGGAGCCATACAGTACCTAAGTGATACATAAGGTATAAAGACTATTACCACAAATTGTCACCCTCAATCACAACGCTTTCCCCCAACTACCCAACAGAAATGCCCATGCAGAACAACCGCGTCCTCGTTACGGGCGGCGCCGGCTTCATCGGGTCGAACATCGCGAACCACCTCGCCGACGACAACGACGTGATCGCCGTCGACGACTGCTACCTCGGCACCCCCGAGAACCTCGACGACGACGTCGAGTTCGTCGAGGCCTCCGTCGTCGACGAGGACCTCCCCACCGATGTCGACGTCGTGTTCCACCTCGCGGCGCTCTCCTCCTACAAGATGCACGAGGAGGACCCTACACAGGGCGCCCGCGTCAATGTTGAAGGATTCGTGAACACGATCGAACAGGCCCGCAAAGACGGCTGTGAGACCGTCGTCTACGCCACTACCTCCTCGATCTACGGTGACCGTACCGAACCCTCCCCTGAGAGCATGGACGTCGAAGCCCGAACCGGCTACGAGGCCTCCAAGCTCGCGCGTGAGCGCTACGCGGAGTACTTCCACAACTTCCACGGCATGACCCTCGCCGGCCTGCGCTTCTTTTCGGTGTACCAGGGCTTCGGCGGCGCCGAGGAACACAAAGGCGAGTTCGCCAACACCGTCGCCCAGTTCACCGACAAAATCGCCAATGGCGAACGCCCGGAACTGTTCGGCGACGGCAGCCAGACCCGGGACTTCACCCACGTCGACGATGTCGTCCGCGCCTGCGAACTCGCCGCCGATCACGAACTGCAGGGCATCTACAACGTCGGGACGGCCAAGAGCTACACGTTCAACAAGATGGTCGCGATGATCAACGACGAACTCGGTACCAACGTGGATCCGAAGTACATCGAGAACCCGCTGGCAGTGTACGTTCACGACACGATGGCCGACTACTCGAAACTCCACGAGACCACGGGCTGGGAACCCGAGATTGACTTCGAAGAGGGTGTCGCCCGCGTCTGCGAGTCCTACCAGTAGCCGACTATCGAGCCACGATCGACGACGCCTGGTGACGATACTACCCAACTATCGTTTTCTCCAGCAAAGCTAGTTACACATGTCGCCACGTACCCACCACCATGACTACCAGCGATCCCCCGGGAAACCTCTGGGAGGGCGACGTGATCGAACGGTTCTGGCGTTCGTTCGTCGGGCGGTTGAGAGAGAGTCTCTGGCCGTTCTCGGAGTATACGAACGGCTCGAATTAACGTGTGCTTAAACGCGTAATTTGGATTATACAGATTCGAGGAGAATACTGGTGGCTTTAGCCACCAGATGAATCCGACAACATCCGACACACACCACGCCCAGACACTCTGGTGAGAGTTCTACTCAGTAGTTTGAAGTGGCAGGCAATCCTGTATCCGAGTAGGAATCAGGCTCGGAACAGAGTGATTCCGCCTCGTCCTACGATGGCGGCCTGTTCGCCCCAAGCAACCAAGCAATAATCGGAACCAGTCAATGACCGCCCGATTCTCACAGAGTCGGTGCGGAGTTGACTGCTGTACGCAGACAAAGTAACTCCGAGTCCGTCGAAGTCTGCCGGACTCCCCATGGCAAAAACAACACGGGGAGTCCGAACACGACCGAGGCTAGGAGTACTGGGGGCTTGGCACTCCCAGCAGTCCCACCCGCTTAGACCGTGAGCATCCCCACGGATTCTTACCGTTCGGATGCTTGGTGGAACTGCAAACCTGAAATCTCCAACACTCAGGATTCCTCCGCGGTTACCCGGAGGAGGATGTCAATTCACAACTGTCAAAATGGTTTTTGAGATATCGGTGAGGGTTGGCTCCGCGATCCGTCGTAGTAGATAAGGAGACAGGCGAACGGACGGCAGGTCCGGCCTCAGTCCACTATCTCGTCGATCAGCTCGCGCGCGCTCCGCCGGACGGCCTCGTCGCTCTCGATCGACGGCTCCCAGCCGAGCGCGGACAGTTTCTCGATCGACAGCCGCATCTTCGGCACGTCGCCGGTCCAGCCGCGGTCACCGCCGGTGTACTGATACTCGGGGTCGACGCCCAGTTCCTCGCTGACGATATCCGCGATACGGGTCACCGACGTCGTCGTCCGCGTCCCGAGGTTGTACGTGTTCAGGTCGTCATCCGCGGTCTCGACGACGTGCTGGATGGCGTCGACGCACTCGGAGACGTGCATGTACGACTTCTCCTGCCGACCATCACCGAGTATCTCCAGCGCCGCGGGGTCGGCGTCGAGCTTCTCGATAAAGTCGGGGATCACGTTCCCGCGCTGGTGTGGCCCGACGATGTTCGCGAATCGGAACACCCACGACTGGACCCCGTAGGAGTGCGCAAACGTCGATATCAGCGCCTCGTCCGCGAGCTTCGCGGAGCCGTACACGGAGATCGGCTCCATCGGCGCGTAGTCCTCGGGCGTCGGCCGCGGCGCCTCGCCGTACACCGTCGACGAGGAGGTGAACGCGAAGCGGTCGACGCCGACCTCGCGTATCCGCTCCAAGACGTTGTACGTCATCCCGGTGTTGTCCTCGAACAGCGCGCGGTCGTCGTCGTAGTTCGTGTCGGTGTACGCCGCGAAGTGGAAGACGATATCGAGGTCGTCGGTGACCGCGCGAGCGACGTCGCCGGGATCGGTCAGGTCCGCCTCGACGAACTCTGCGCCGTCGGGGACGCGGTCGCGGGTCCCCTTCGAGAGGTCGTCGGCGACGTGGACGGTCGCACCGCGGTCAAGCAGGCTGGCGGCGAGGTGACTCCCGACGAGCCCTGCACCGCCCGTGACGAGGACGTTCGCGTCTGAAGGGTTCATGTCTCTCCCTGGCAGGAGATGTGTAAATGCGTTTGGAAGTTTTCCTGCTCCGCCCACCCCGAGTATCGGTATTGGTAATTTTCTCCCCGGATTTATGTGTAACCCCTGGCGGGGTGAGGTATGTCGATAGCGGGCGTCAGAACGGTGTTCGGCGCCGTCCAGTTCCTCGTGCTCTTCATCGTTTACGTCGCGGCGCTGACGGCGATGAGCGTCGTCAGAGCTGGGCGGGCGTCCCGTCGGTGGATCGTCAGGGCTCTCACCGGTTCCGGATCGGACGGCTCGCCGAGGCGAACACTGGCCACAGACGCGACTGAGAGTCCGTACCCGGCCGGTGACAGGGAGAGCGTCGAGGAGTCGGTTAGCCCCTGATCGGCGGACGCGACCGGCGGCCCGTCGCAGACGATCACGGACGTTGCCCTGCCTGACTCGTACGGAAAGATTCTTTTTATTATAACGGCAGGTCAACTCGTATGAGCGACGACTTCCCGGCGAGCGTCGACGTCGATTACACCGACGGCGTGGGCGAGGACCCCGACGACTACCCGTCGATCCAGCACAAACTCGAGAAGGCGGTCGAGGTCACCCGCCACGGTCTCGAACAGTACGACAACCCGGCCGTGATGTGGACCGGCGGCAAAGACTCCACGCTGACGCTGTACTTCATCAACCAAGTCGCGGAGGAGTACGGCTACGAGAAGCCGACCGCGGTGTTCATCGACCACTTCCAGCACTTCGATTCGATCACCGACTTCGTCGAGTACTGGGCCGACGAGTGGGAAATCGACCTGGTGTACGCCCGCAACGACGACGTCGGCGCGTACGTCGAGGAACACGGCTTAGAGCCGGGCGACGACATCCCCGTCGCGGAGCTGTCCGAACACAACCAGCACCACGTCCGCGACATCCTCGAATACGAGGAGGACACGTTCCCGTTCCTGCTCGACACCTACGTCGGGAACCACCTGCTGAAGACGGTCGCGCTCAACGACGCCCTCGAGGAGTACGGGATCGACGGCGTCATCTCCGGCGTCCGCTGGGACGAACAGGAGGCCCGCGCCGACGAGACGTTCTTTTCGCCGCGCCACGACCCCGATCTCTTCCCACCGCACGACCGCATCCAGCCCATCCTCCAATTCGCGGAGGCCGACGTGTGGAACGCGTTCTGGAACTTCGTGGTGCCCGACACCGTCGCGGCGTTCCCCGACGAGGGGTACGTCCCACAGGCCGACGACGATCTTCCAGAGGGTGTCACCCAAGCAGACGTCCCCATCTCGCCGAAGTACTTCGCCGGGTTCCGCTCGCTCGGCAGCGAGGTCTCGACCGACAAGACGACCGAGGAGCCTGCGTGGCTCCAGAACCTCGAAGACACCACCGAGCGCGCCGGCCGCGCCCAGGACAAAGAAGACCTGATGGAGCGCCTGCGCGACCTCGGCTACATGTGAATCGAGGACGCCCCATCTGCGGTCGACGTCGAGACTGAATGTTCCCGATTGAGCACTTCATCGTCGCGGTCGTCCCGGTCGTCGCGTACGTCCTCGTCCGCGATCGGCGGCTGCCGACGGGACGGCTGCTCGCAGTCGTGTTCGTCGGGAGCCAGCTGCCGGACCTGATCGACAAGCCGCTCGCCCACCAGTTTGGCCTGCTCCCCAGCGGTCGCGTCTTCGTCCACTCGCTGCCGGTTGCGATTCCGATCGTCTGTCTCGCCGGGTGGTACGCCTGGCGGACCGATCGGCTCCGAACGGGGAGCGCGTTCGCGTTCGCGTACCTCTCGCATCTCGTCGCCGACAACCGTCGGGCACTGTCGCCGCCGAATCCGACGCTGTCCGACGACATGCTGTGGCCGCTTCGACCGGCGACCCCACGGCCGGACGTTCCCCACTGGGCCGGCGAGGCGTCGATCAACGTCCGGCTGTGGTCCCTGTTTGCCGCGGTCGTGCTGGCGGTCTCCGCGTACCACCTGTATCGGGATATTAACGAGCAGTTCCTCTCCGACAGGACGTAGCCGGACCCGCATTGGGGCGGCGAATTGCCGCAGTCGCCTCCGAGCTTCCCGTCTCGCCGCGAGCCGGGAGACAGCTTCAGATAACTCTCGGTTGAACTATCCATATGACCGAGACCTCACTGCGGGCGACGGTGACACAGCGTGGCGTCGTCGTCACGAATCCGGTGACGACGTGTGTTTGAGTACCGGTTCCAACGACCGGACAGACCGACGATACACATATTAATCAACTGAAACTACTTGGATTCCTAATACGATTCATTAATATGAGATGATGTGACAGGGCGGCGTATACCTCTCTCCACTGTGTGTCCCGAGTGCGGTGATCTGAACGTCGACGTGGTCACTGTCCCGCCGGCCGGTCACGCCTACGAGGGGTGGCAGACGGCCCTTGAATGCGACGCGTGTGGCGAGCGTGTCTTCACCTGCGAGCTCGACGGGGAGTCCCGACCTGTCGCTCGCAGTCTCGCCGAGTCGTCTGGTCTTCTCTCTTTGTCGATTTCTCTCGCCCTCATCAAGTACTACGTCCCATCGGCTCACCGACCGCGTTCCGGCCACTGCCCGCGTCGAGCTGCCCACAGTCGCAAGCCGACAAACACGACGAGCGCGGCCACGACGATCTCGAGGTGGACCGCCGCAGCCGGCTCACGGTAGATCTCGAGGACCCGCACCCACGGCGCGATGTCGTCGCTGGGACTTCGCGGGACACCGAACAACGGGTACGCGAGAAAGCGTACCGAAACGAGGTCTCCACGGATCAGACCCTGCCACGCGTCACCGAGCAGATGCGCCGCGTACCCGATCGTGAACGCGGCGGGCGTGACCCGACGCAATCGATCTGGTACACGGTCGGTGAGCGGAACCGATTCGGATCGCATGACCCACCAGAGACCGCCACACACGACAACCAACGAGAACACCGAGTGCGCGAGCGACCGGCCATAGACCAACACGCCCCAGTAGGCGAGCGGCTTGTCGATCAGGTCCGGAAACTGGCTACCGACTGCCAGCGGCACGAGCGCCCACCGGGCTGGCAGCCGGCGGGAAGTCGCTGCCGCATACACGACGTACAACAGATACGCGACCGCGCCGTGCGTCACCGGATCCATACGGCGTCCGTTAGTCGGGCGCGGCTAAGCGTTGACGATCGACGGCGACGAGCAGGCGGATCGCTCGGCCGTCGTGCGCTACGGTACACCGCCGCCTTCCATCTGTAATATTTCTATCATTTGGTTAATGATTTGTGACGAGTGGCGGTATCATGACTACCCGTTCGGACGAGCTTCGGGTGCTCCACGTGGATGACGACCCCTAGTTCATGGAGATGGCCGCGGCCTTGCATGAAGCCGAAAGCGAATGCGTGACAGTTGAGACAGCGACAGCCGCTCGCGAGGGATCGACCGCCTCGACGCCGCAGATGTCGATTCTCTGGTGGGGGCCTCTGCGCGTCCGACTGCCCCTAGTTCACGGCGCTGAAAAAGAACGACGAGAACACGATCTGGACACCGATCACGATCGACGTGAAGGCGACGAGGGCGCTCGTCGTGAACGGCACGGATCCGAACCCGCTCAGGATCCAGTCGACGATCAGCCAACTCGCGTAGGCGGCGCCGGCGACGAACACGACGAGCCCGACCGTGGCACCGCGTTCGAGTGTCGCGTTCTCGGTCATCCACGAGGATACCATGTCGCCGGGCATTTGGATAGGATCGCTGGCGACAGTCGCGAACACGCCGAGAGAGCCGACTTGGACACCGAGGATCGTAAAGAGACTCCCAGCGATCATCGAGTTCACGCCGAGCGTCACCTCCCCGACCGAGACGCCGGTGTGGGCAATCGTCATCACGGATATGCCAAACAGCGCTAGCAACACCCCGGGCACTGAAAACAGGTATCCGGGCGCGTTCACGAGCATGAATCGGACGTGTCGCCAGCCGTCGCGAAAGCTGTCGAGCGTCTCCTCACCTTTGCGTTCGTGATAGATGATCGGCACCTCAGCGATCTGTAGCTCTTTTGCCCCGGCGTCCATGATCATCTCCGAAGCGAACTCCATGCCATCTGTCTCTAGATCCATCCGATCGTACGCCTCCCGCGTGAAGATCCGGAACCCGCTATGGGCGTCGCTCACGCCAGCCTCGTAGAACGCGTTCAGAAACTGCGTCAGCATCGGGTTCCCGATGTACTGATGTAGCGTCGGCATTGCACCGTCTTTGATCTCGCCGTCGAGTCGACTCCCCATTACCATGTCGGCACCCGTCTCCTTCAGGTGGTCAAGTAGCCGCGGGATCTGGGTGAAGTCGTACGTGGTGTCGGCGTCACCCATCACGATATACTGTCCACGGGTCCGCTCGAACGCGTACCGGTAGGCGTATCCATACCCCTTTCCGTCGGGTTTGACGACGATCGCGCCCATCTCTTTGGCAATTTCGGGCGTGCGATCTGTCGAACTGTCGCTGATGAGTATCTCCGTCGGGACCTGTAACTCTTCAATAGCGGCCTTGATCCAGCTGAGACACGTCTCGATACCTGCCTCTTCGTTTAACGTCGGCATGACGACTGACAGATACGGTGTGGTCGTCGAATCCTGGCCGACGAGTAGCTCGTCTGCACTGAGTGTATCTGTCTGTTCGTGTTCTGGTGGGGGGTCCTGTGGAGAGTTGAGTGTTGATGCCATGAGCTGCGAATAGAGTATGTATATCCTACTACAGTACAACCATATGAAATTTCGCTTCTGAGAGGATGAATCCCCCACCTCGTTCACTGCAAGGGAGATGCGGCAGAGACAATCTGTGTGGCCGCTATCGTAGTCGTCGAAGTATGACTGATGGACTACCTGTCCCCCCGACATCAATCGCTGGCTCTCACGCCGTCGCCTCACAGATTTTCGAAATATCTACACACGTCTTATGATGTTTGTTACGGAGAAGATATCGTTGTACGTACTGAGCGAGAGCGCTGGGGCCACCCGAGAGTAATGATTATGATTGCGTCGCAAAGCCGTTTAGAATTCTCAACTCCGCTCTGATCAGAAGACAAACATCGTTACGGATGGTATAATAGTAAAGTACAGATATAACGCCTCTATCCGCTGTTTTCTACTATCTCATCAGTCTATCCGATATTACGGTAACAAAGATTAAACGGCTTTGCGACGCGACCAAGTATTGTGGCTGGAGGACTAGTTGTCGCGAGTATCGGTGGGCTGCTTGGACCAATTACTGTGATCGGTCTCAAGGTGACATCCTCCGCGCCGTAAACGGCGCGGCTTCCCACGCATGGGGAATACCAGCTACGTGCGGCTGTTGCTGGCAGAGGGTTCCGACCCGTGGAAGACCGAGAGGCTCATCTGCGAGGGTTCCTCGCTCGTCTCTCGGTGGGTAGTGGCGCTGTCACAGGCGCTCCCATCCCGTGGGATGTCATCGCCCGCCGGTTTCAGCGGCAGGCTCTCACCCCACGGGTCGTGGCGGTCAGCGATGTTGACCGCCGCGTTGATGTCTGCGTGATACTCCGACACCCAACACTCATTGTTCGTACACCGGAACTCGTCGCCGTTCCGGTACCCGATGTGACCGCACTCGTGACACGTCTGACTCGTGTACTCCGGTCGAATGTAGCTAACCGGAAGTCCAGCCTCTCGTGCTTTGTCCTCGATACGCTGTTGGAGGCGAGCGAACGCCCATGCGTGGAGGCGTCGGTTCATCCACTCGCCGTAATCGAGGTCTTCGCGGATGTACGAGAGGTCTTCCAGCACGAGGACCGGCTTCTCGAACTGATGGGCGTACTCGACGGCGCGTCGAGACGCCTTCTCGATGATGTCAGTAAGTGCGTTCTGGTAGTGGTCGAATCGCTCGTCAATCCGCCACTCCGCGGCGTCACGCTCTTGGAGCCGTTTCAGCGTCGTGAACATCTCTTTGCGAAGGTGCCGAGCGCGACCACCGTTGATGAGTAGTGGGTCGGTCGGAGTGCCCTGCTCGCAGGCACAGCCCGCGAGCAGGTGGGCCTCGCCAATGTCGAAGCCCACTGGTGTTACGTCATCATCGCTTGGTTCGTAGTCTGGTTCTTCGACGGGGAAATCGACGGTGACGTGGAGCGTCCACGACGTGCGGTGTTGTTGCAGTCGGAGTTGCCCCGCTGAAGCGTCACCGTGTACGAGGTCGTGCCACAGGTCTTCTTGGGCGGGATTGATCCGAAGCGGTATCCAGAAGTTAGTGCCACGACCGGGTTGCGGTGCCCACCACGTAAACTCGTAGTCTCGCGCCGCCAAGTGGTCGAACTCGGCGGCTTGGTTGGTGAGCCGAACCGGGTGGTAGTCGTCCAACTCCTGTGCGTTGTAGGTGTCGTGGAGTTGCGGGACGTAGTTGCACAGTGCCGCTTTCGCCTGATACGGCAGTTCGTAAGGCGTCACCACGTCGCTGGTTGCGCCCATCGTGTCACACCCGGCGTCAAACGCCTCGTGTAGTCCCTCACGGTAGGTGTCGAGCAAGTCACACAGTTTCCGCTCCTTGTGTGCTGTCGGTGGGGCGAGTGTCGCTTCCAGCGTTTTCGTGGTTGTGGCGGTCATGCTACTGGTCGTCCACGTAGTCCATCAACACGTCAATACTCACTTGGCCGGTCGTGGCGAGGAAGTATCCCGGTTGCCATAACGCATCTTCGAGCGTCTGTGTCACTTCACGAAACTCCTTGCGAACGCGGCGAGAGGTGACGCCTTTGAGCGAGTTGATGAACTTCGTGAGGTTTGTGGTTGGTTTGGTCTGAAACAGGATGTGAACGTGGTCGGTACCGCCGTCCACGTTCTTGATGTCGGCCTCGAAGTCATCTGCAATATCGTGAGCGATTTCAGCGACACGCTCAAGCCGCTCATCTGTGAGAATATCGGCACGGTACTTCGTGACGGTCACGAAGTGATACTGGAGCGCGTACACTGTGTGCGACCCGGTTTGCAGATGATACTCCATTTGGCCTCACCAGATACGAGACACCCAAGTCAAATAACTCTTGTGGCGTTGGGTATTCAGCAGGGAGAAACCGAGTGGTTGTTACACAGAGCTTACGCGATTCACTCCCGCCCTGTTCGTTCCTCGGTTCCAACAGAGTGTCGGAACGCTCGTCACTCACGGGAAGGGCGGGATTCTCTCGCTGAATCAAGATAGGATACAACTCACATACACATGGTCGGCCCTCGCTCTTCCCCCCCCACAGAGGGTCGATCAGATCGGTGTGAGGCGATCCCTTCCGTCCCACAAAGACAAACCAGACACGTCACCGGAGCCCATCTTCTGGCGAGAGCGAAGCAATTTGCCAGCCGGCCAGCCACGACCCAGCGAGACTCATTGGGATGGCAATCGCAACACCAGCACCGAGTAACCACTGCGGCCTCCGCACAACATCCTCAAAGCCAACGATCGCATTCGCGACCACGTTGAGCAGTTCGACAAGTGGGAGGGTTGCTGCGACCCCAACCACACCACCGAGCGTTCCAAGGATGAGCGCTTGGACGACGACGATGCCGATAAGTGTCGAAGTTCGGGATCCAAGCGCTTTCACTGCAGCAAACTCCCGCCGTTGTTGATACACTACAGACACCATGAGATTGGCTGTAAGGGTTATCCCCGCAAGCACCCCGAGCACAACAAGACTGCCGCCACTGGCGAGCAATACGGCTTGCCGTTCAAGTGTGGCTGTCAACTGCTCACGATTGGTCCGGACATCATACGCCGGATGGGCAGCTTCGATGTCAGTAGCAACAGCAGCTGGGGAGGCACCATCAGCAACTGAGATCGTAATTAGTGATGCACGATCAGTTGCGGTTGTCCCAGTCACTTCCTGGAGTTCACTCAGATGAACCGTGACAGAGGCGGTTCCGAGGAACCGCGAGAACGTCGATGAGACCCCAACAATCTCGAACTGATTGGCTCTGGCTGACGAGATTGTCCCGCCAACATATATCGAATCACCAACAGATACATCAAGCAGTTCTGCTGTTCGCGTATCAATAATGACCTCATGCGTCATCGGGCCAGAATAGGTGCCATTAGCATAGTGGACATCTTGCTGTTGGAACTGTGTCCCGTTCGTTACCTGCACAGACCCGCCACGGGCGGGTGCGCCAACGCCAACGAGTGTCTCCCAGTCGTCGCCATCAGTGCTCACATACACTGTTTGAAACGCCATTGGAACAGCGGTTTGGACATCCTCTTGCCTCTCGATCGATGCAGCAACTGAGTGGGCATCAACCAGTGTGTTCTCGAAGCCACCGACCGTCCCCGGAGCGATCTGGACCGGTCCACCAGTCACCCAGAGATCGCGACCAGAAGCGTCAAACTGCTCTTCGCCAGTTTCGACGACTCCAAGCCCGACTCCCCCGAGAAGCGTCACCGACAAGACGGCTAGTGCGATACCGATGACGGCAAGGAGGGTCCGCATGCGGTTATATCGGAGCTGTGAGACGGCGATTCCGATGATTGCCCGGAGACGAGAGATCACACGCATCAGCCAAGCACCTCCAAGTGATCAGTCCGGGCGGCAAGCCACGCCGGATAGGGCGTGGCAAGCACGCCGATCAGCAGCGCCACACCGGGTCCATACGCAAGAAGCCCCGGATGGAATGCTGCGATCTGCCCAACGCTTGTAACCACTGTTGCACCACTGTTCAAGAGATAAATCCCACCGAGGCCAAGCACAGTCCCGACACCCCCACCGAGACCGGCAATCGTGAGCGTCTGTGCGAGCACAATCAGCATCTGCGATCGCGTTGAAAAGCCAAGGGCAGCCCGCACGGCAATCGTCTCACGGGCGGCGATACTTTCTAACCCCATGAGCGTCGCGACGAACAGCGTGCCAATTGCGACGGTTGCAAGCAACGCTGCCACCGCCACGGCGAGTGGCAGACTCGATGTTGAAAGATCACTCCCACCAAGGCCGGCACGCAACAATACCTGCGTCTCGGGATAGATGGATGCAAGCATCGATTCGACGGCGGGATCATCTGTGCTCACGAGAATCTGATCGGCTTGGTCTTGAGCGGCCGTGTTAGTGAGTGTCTGAAGTTCGCTTGTGTGGACAAGGATCACGGGTATCGGCCCGACACCACCAGAAAGGTCACCCTCGGCAACTGTCGTCGCCTGAAAGGTCTGCCCCTCACTCGCTCGGGTTGGCGTGAGCGTCGCCCCCTCCTCACTGCCTAACAACTCTGCAGCCGCGCTGCTGACGACGGCCTCGCCAGTCCATGGGCCATCATAGCTCCCGTTTGCATAATGGGGATCGCCGGGCGTGAGCTGCTGGGTTGGCAGCCCGAGTATCTCCCGTTCGCCGTCGGGTGGAATCACGCCGGCTGCAAGGACATACTCACTGGACTCGGCCGTTGACACCTGCAGAATTTGTAACTCGACGGGCGTCGCATACGACACCCGGTCGTCAGCGGCGATGCGTGCAGTCGTCTCATGGACGGCCCCTAACTGTGGCCCCTCAACGGAGACCGCGACGCTGCTGACGGAGCCACCCTCCGGGACGATCCAGTAGTCAACGTCATCACCCTGCACGGTTGCACCGCTTGCAAGGTTCACGGCGACGCCGGTGACGCTGACCATCAGTGCGACTGCCAGCGCGACACCCACAACCGTCAAGAGGAGTCGGCGACTGTCGCCAGTCCGGAGCTTCCCCACAGTCTGTGTGAGGCCAAGCCGGATAAGGCTGCTACGCGTGCCCATCGGTGTCTCGTGTGCCGTCTCGAAGTCGAATCACGCGGTCCATGCGCTCGATCGCCGCTGGGTCATGTGACGCAACCACCACGGCGTGTTCCGTCGCAACGTCGGCGAGGATATCCAACACGGTTTCACTGGCAGCAGAGTCAAGTTCACCAGTTGGCTCATCAGCAATCACCACATCCGGGTCGCCAGCAAGCGCCCGGGCAACAGCGACGCGTTGTTGTTCACCGCCACTGAGTGTTGCCGGTCGGTGTGTCAGCCGATCGCCAAGCCCGACCGCTTCAAGCAGGGTTTGGGCTCTGGCTCGTCGATCACGCTTGCCAACCCCATGCTCAATGAGTGGCAGGGCAACATTTTGGGTTGCTGTCAACGACGGCAACAGGTGGAATCGCTGAAACACAATCCCGACATGCTCACGCCGGAGACGGGTCCGACCGCGTTCGCTCAGTGAGGCAGTGTCAGTGCCAGTGATCGTAATCTGGCCGCTATCGGGTGTCTCGAGTGCGGCAAGCAGGTGTAGTAGCGTCGATTTGCCGCTGCCACTCGGCCCAGCAATCCCAACGAGTTCGCCGCGGTCAATCGTCGCCGAGACGGAATCAACAGCGGTAACGGTTGTCGCCTGCGTGTTCCGCGAGAAGAGTCCACGTCCGCCACCGCGCGTATAGGCGCGGACGACGTCGGTACACTCGATGACAGGGTCTTGCGACAGAGGGGCCGACGGTGATGCGTCTGGAGGTGTTGTCGTGGCAGTCGATTCGGCGTTTGGAGGAGCTGTGTGTGCCGCACAGAGGTTTTCGAGCGATCGTCTCAGGTGGTCAAAAAACGACTGCCCATGGAGGTGGTGATGCGGGGAAAGCTCAGTCGTCATTCACGATGGTAGTCGGCACCCGATGGGTTAAGCGTTATTCGCCAGTGTCGGTCAACGGAATCGATCTTCAACAGTCGATACGATATCATCGGCGGTCTCCATTGAGATATCGTGCGGTGAGAACGCTGCAGTCTCATACAGTTCCGTAAGCTGTCGAAGATGGTCAGAATCAATCTCGGGACGTCCAGTACGTTGCCACCGTTGGTAGAACTCCCAGTGGGTCTCTGCGGGTTGTGCATTATCCGAGCGCAGGTGGTTCCGGGCAACGCCATACGCGATCTGGACGGCAGCATTGGGATGGCCTGCTGCGAGTGCCGCTTGAGCGTGGTCAAATGAGTGCCTGTGAGCAGTTGCATTGGCATCTCCACCATCTGCATCAGGTGACGAAGACACAGCCATGTCGGAAGGGTCACTCGGGGACGGTGTCATCACAGGTTCATTCGTGACCCGTGCTCGAAGACGGCGAACCCATCTCCAATCGGGTGGCCGAACAAACACGACCACAATGAGGCTAACCACAACAAAACCAGCGGCAAGCGCAATTCCAAGACGGGGCCACCCCACAGTGGTGAATGACAGCTGTTGGGTGACCGTACTCCCTGTCAGACTTGTTCCAGTACCATCATAGGCCACAGTCAGATCAGCTGTCCGGCCAACCGAGTCTGGGACAGTATAATTAGCCTGATAGGCCCCAGTCTGGTCCGTCTCAACGACACCAAGACGAGTCTCACCAAGCGTGATACCGAGTTCGCGATCAGCGAGCGGCTCGCCGCTTGCAGTCGTGAGCTGACCAGCCACTGACACGGTGGTTGTGTTGGTCGTGTTCGTCACTGCGTCAACAGAAAGCGAGGTCGACGTTGGCTGAACCGTCAGTTGCGTTGTTGCTGTCGACGGGGCAATAGCCAAATCTTGGCGATCGATGGCGACTCCCAGTTCCGTCGTTCCATCTGGAATGTCTGCTGGAAGCTCATCTGCCAGCGACACTGCCCCAGTACGGTCTGTCGTCGCCGTCGCGAGCCGCTGTCCGTCAACGGTGAGAACAACCGGAATGCCATCGAGAGGGCGATCAGTCTCTGTGAGTAGGTGGACTGTTCCATTCACGCGAACAGTCTCTGAAAACGCAGCGGTCTCAGTACTGTTGGCGAGTCTCAATTCAGTGTCGGCCTGCTCTGTAAGCGACACGCGCTGCGTCGCCGTTGCACCGAGATACGGTGCAGACGATGTCGGTTCATAGGTAACAGTCAGCGTCGATGCATTGATCGGAGCAAGCAGCGGCTGGTAGGTCGTGGTGAATCTCCCAGTGTCGTTGGTCTGTGTCGTAACCGTGTCTGTACCAATTCCAACCGTGAGTGGTGCATCACTGATTGGCTCACCATCGGTTGTCGTTAACTGCCCAGTCACCCGAACAGGCGCACCACCCGAGAGTGTTGTTCGATTTGTCTCGACCGTTAGTGTGGTTTCGGTAAACTCACGCTGGGCAACGGCCGCCGCGGCTTGGCTGAGGGTTTGTTGTGATTGGTTAAGAGCCGCTTGTGCACCGTCGAGGTTGATGTCTGTTTCTTCCTCAAGGGCGGCATACTGCTCCGTGAGTGACTCCGTGCTTGCATTCAATTCAGCTGTTGTCTCAATAATCTCGCGTCCAAGCTCACGAGCTCGTTCATCATTCCCAGCTTCGACAGCCCGTTGATACGCGAGTGCAGTTTGATTGAGATCTTCAGCAGAGTCAATGATGGCTCGTTGCTGTTCACGTGTGAGATTGAATCGGTCTGCTGTCTCTTCAGCGTCAATATCTGCAGCAACAGCAGAATACCGTTCAAGTAACACGTCATAGTCCTCGCCGAGCGGGGCTCGACCATCGTCGAATGCTTGGTCGCTTACTGCAACGGCACTCACATTCAGTCGAGATCCGAGTCGCGTCGCGAGATAGGTAGCCACCCGTTGGTTATCGCCAGCCTCGTCGATCTCGTCAGGGTTTGTGTGGGGAGGGGTGCGATTAGTGGTATTTGTACTGTCGTCTGTAGTGGGTCCAGTCTGCAACACCACATCCGACGTCGGGCCGGAGACACCAGCCACACTAGCACTACCAGCAACAACGCTACAGAGAAGAATAACTGCAACGAGGACGCTCAAACGGCAGTAGCGAGCCGACACGATCAGTAGTCGTCTGTCAGGGCTAATAACAGTTGTAGTTCGAACGAAAACCTCGAAGCCAAGTTTCAATTTGTTTCAGAGCGAGATCCAATTCAATGGACGTCACGGAGCGGTGGTGGGCACTTGCTGGCTCCGGCGGGTTGCTTATTGTCGTGGGTGTGCTTGCTGAACAGCTACGTTTTGTCTTTCCAGCAGCAGGCCTCGGTGCATGGCTTCTCGGTGTTGCAGTCGTTAGCAGTGAATCATTTACACACAGCCAACAGCACACAGCGATTGACTATTCGATAGCCACCGAGAATGCGTTCGTTGAGACAGACACGACTGTGACACTCCGTGTGCACCGCCCGCCTGCAACAGCAGCCGTGCCACTATCAGTGACGATTGAGACGCCACCGGGCATATCGATTGCCGCTGGCGAGCCAACGGTGAGTCTTCCCGCCGGCGTCACTGAATCAGAGACCGAAGTGACAGTAGCATTCGCCGTGGCAGGCCAGTTCGAGTTTCCGCCAGCAATGGTCACAGTGAGCGACCCAGTGGGTCTGTATCAGACGCAGTATCACTATACTGCCACACCACAAATTACCGTTCGTCCACAGAGTCCAACCCTCCACATCGGGCGAGGCGGTGAGGGACTGCACAGTGCCTATGGTCAGCACCGATCTGATAGTCCGGGTCCCGGGGTAACCACACGGGAACTCCGTGAATACCTCCCCGGAGATGATTTTCAACAGATCGACTGGAATGCAACTGCGCGACTGTCTGAGACGTATATCCGGGAAACAGAGGGCGAAACAGATCGCCGAACGGTTCTCATTGTGGATCATCGCGGCCGAATGGACGGGGGGGAGGCTGGTAACACGATGCTGGCGTACGCGCGTGAAGTTGCGAGTGGTATCGCACGAGCGGCTGCAGACAACGGTGATCCACTTGGGCTTCGCACTGTGGGCAACCACGGGATCACACACACAGTCCAGCCGAGTATGACACCACAGACGTATGCCCGGGTTGAAGCACTTCTCTATGATCTCACGCCAACTGGAGACACAACAGTGCCGGGTACCCGGTCTGCAAGACAGGCCGGACGGCTTGCTGACCGACTCGCAGCTGATGATGGCCAGTTTGCTACCGTGGTGGCTCCGTATGTGACTGATCAGACAGCATACACACACCGACTCCGGGAGGATCCCCTCGTTAACACGGTTCAACAGGTTGGAAACGAAGTGAGTGGCGATGGGCTCCTCGTGATCGTCACCAGTGATGCAGAGCCAGCCAAATTACGTGAAGTCGTGAAGATGGCAATTCAGAGCGGCGGACAGATTCTTATCTTCCTGACTCCCGAATGTCTGTTTGAATCGTCAGATCTCGCTACACTCGATGACACATATGAACGGTATCGAACATTTGAAGAACTCCGGCGCACCTTAGACAGCCATCCACGTGTGACCGTCCTCGAGATCGCCCCAGAGACCCGGATACAAACAGTACTTGCCCATCGGCAAGAAAAGCCAACACAAGTCCGGTGAGCCGACATACCGCAGCATCGTTCTCGACGATGCCACACGCACTCATCTCGCTGCGCGCACGCGACCGATTTAGCGTTGTGAGCCTCCTCGCCGTGTGTGTGGTGGGTGCGGTCGCTGGGACGGTCGACACGCTCGTCGTAACGCTGCCGCTATTGGTCGTCGCTTTCGTCGTGCCTGCCCCACTGGCGTTTGTTGCTGGCCACCTCGCTCTGATTCCGACGATCGGAACAGCGGATACACTGCTGTTTGGGGTGGTGCAGATTGCATTACTGATTCTGCTTACTGAACCAGCGCGGCAGCATCACGTCACATCTGCGATGGCGACAACTGGAGTGGCATATCTCGCTCTTGGTGGAGGAATTGTACTGTGGTTCCAGCGAGATCTGTGGGTTACTGGGGTACTGCTTTGTCTCATCGTTGCAGGCGGGACATACCTCATGCGACGCATCACGCTTGTTCGGTTGGGACTTGTCGACCCAGTCACAACACGCAACGCTGACAGCACGGCCACACAAGACACAGAGGCGAAAGAGTAACACCCATGTCTCACAATCAGAGGATACCGTAATGTCTCAGACTGGTGGCACCGATCCAACACCCGTGACGGAGACTACTGGGAACACCAGCTCAGAAGAATCTGACACAGCAGACCCTCATCCTCGGATTGCTGTCCTAGAGGCCGAAAATCGACAGCTCCGCCAGGAGTACGCGCGGGCACGTCAAACAACGTATCGCCGTACAGCGCTTGGGCTTCTCGTTGTCGGGCTCCTCGGGCTCGTCGGTGGCGTTGTGTTTCCTGATGCTCGTACTGTGTTATTCGCGTTAGGAGGGACGGGGATTTTTTCGGGTGTGTTAACATACGTTATTACACCGGAGCGATTTATCGCAGCGAGTGTGGGGACGCGTCTGTTTGAAGCCGTCCGTGCTGAACGGGAAGCACTGATTGATGAGCTTGGCCTCCGAGGTGAGCCGGTGTACGTGCGTGTAGATGATGCTGTTCGTCTGTTCATACCGCGCCAACACGACGCGTCGTTGCCAGCCCAGTCTGATCTCACCAATCTCTTCGTCGTTCCAGACGCCTCCAAGCGCGGTGGCGTCGCCTTATACCCGACCGGAGGACCGTTATTCAGCGAATTCATAAAAACGACGGATACGACACTTGGGTCGGAGCCGCAAACCGTCGCCCCAGTTGTAACGGACGCCGTTGTCGACCTGTTTGAACTCGCAGACAGCGGGACCGCAGATATTGATACAGAAACCAATCGGATTACGTTTGAATTCAGTGGAGCGGGACTCGGTGACCCGACAGCGATTGATCATCCAATCGCATCGTTTCTGGCTGTGAGTCTTGTTACGGCACTTACGGAGCCACTCACAGTCGAGGTGACTGAGACTGCTCCCCTTACCGTAACTTGTCGGTACGGACACCAAGCAGAACCGACAGCCACTGACGAGCCTTGACTTCCTCTTCGCCCTGAAGGGAGAAGATTCCTCCGTGGGTAACCAAAAAAACGGGTGAGTTCACTGGTCACCGTTCGTCGACTCGTCAGAAGTAGCCCCACCGTCTGCCGCCTGCGGTTGTGCAGGATCCGGCTGTGTGAATGTTGTGTCAGCACTCGGTGAGACAACCCCATCGACAATATCCTCAACAATCGCGGTCGCAGACTGATCTGCAAGCTCTGCATCGGTGGTTCGTATCACCCGGTGCACAAGCACAGGCACAGCCAGCGCTTTGATGTCATCTGGAATGACGTATGAACGCCCCCGGATTGCTGCGCGTGCCTTGCCTACAGCAAGAAATGCAAGCGTTGCACGGGGTGACCCACCATATCTGAGTGCAGGCGATGTGCGCGTTGCCGTAACTAGGTCGAGAATATACTCTTTGACCGCATCGGCAACAAACACGGCATCGACGACGTCGCTGGCGGCCTGCAACTCGTCACGGTCGACCACCTGTTCGACAGTCGATGCATCAAGATTCGGCGTCGCATCGAATCGATCAAGCACTTCTCGTTCATCAGTTCGGTCTGGAATCGAGACCGTGTACTTGAGTTGGAAACGGTCACGCTGGGCTTCTGGGAGTTCAAAGACGCCCTCCATCTCGATTGGGTTTTGCGTTGCAATGACCATGAACGGGCGTGGGAGTTGCAGTGTCTCGCCGTCAATAGTGACGGTCGATTCTTCCATCGCCTCAAGCAACGCACTTTGCGTTTTCGGCGTCGCCCGGTTGATCTCGTCGGCCACAGCAAGATTCGAGAAGATAGGCCCTTTCCGGAGTTGGAACTCACCGGTTGCTTGGCGATAGACGTTCATTCCAATGACATCGGCCGGCACCATATCCGGTGTCATCTGAATGCGACTGTACGACAGTCCAGACGCCCGCGCGAACGCATTCGCGATCGTTGTCTTCGCAACGCCAGGCACCCCCTCAAGCAACAGATGGCCATCAGTTAACAATCCGATTGTGAGCCCTTCGAGAATCTCGTCGTTCCCGACGATAATCCCGTGTATCTCCTCACGAATTGCTGTATACACTGCCTCCGGGCTACTCATCTTCTTCCTCTCGCGACTGCTCCGACAAAAAATCTGTCATCATGCGCCGCAGCTGGGCATCCTCCAGTTCTGGATAGGTATTCTGCAGTGATGCCATCACTGCAGTCTCATCAACGACCGTTTCGTGACGGCCCGTCGATGGCCCCCGGATCCAGAACGGAAGTCGCGTGTAGAGTACTGGTGGGAGGATCGTCTCAAGCCACTCATGGCTATCTGTCGAGTGGCGGCGAGACTGGAGATACCACCAAAGCAGTCCACTCCCGACGAGCGCTGTCGTAACTTGTGCTACTAGTGAGGATCGGAACAGAAGCAAGACGATAGCAAGCGGCGGCTGTCCGCCTGCCTTCGAATAATCAAGGAGCGTTCGATCATGTGTCTCGAACAGCGCTATCGCAAGTGCGCGGTTATCTGGCTGTGCGAGCATCGTGTTGATGAACACACTCGGATCACTCACAGCAACTACCTCTCCAGCGCCGACTGGTTCGGTTGTCATGACGGGATACTGTCCCAGATCATCGGTTGGCGAAAGATTGCCAGTGCGATTGCGATCAAGATACGCAAATTCGGAGCTGGTTGCAAGCGTTGTTGCTGAACCGGGCTCTACAGCCGTCGCACCATTTAACGTCAGTTGCGTTACGTTCGCAGTATACGGCGATTCGGTAACGGATGTCGCAATCGGGAGCGACGGCGCTTGGTAGTAGTGTCGCTCATCACGTAGTGGTGTCCCGGCAAACCGTGCCGTTGCACCGATGTCACGCAAGAGTGCATTTCCAGTCTGTCCAAAGTCATCAGCAACGACAAGTGTGCCGCCACGTTCAACAAACCGGCGAATGCGTTGTGATTCGTTCTCGGAGTAGGATTCCTCTGGCGCAAGGATGATTGCGACGGTATCGTTCGCATCACGTGTGTCGTACGTCGCCACGTCAAGGACAACCTGACTATCAGTGTGGTCGCCAGCTAGCGTTCGGAATTCGCTTGTCCCGTCCCAGTCGACATTGTACGCACCGAATGTTGCCGTCGTCGTACTTGCTGCAAAAATGAGTGTGCCCACAAGGACGATCGTCAGCGCATACAACACGACCCTAGGCAGTGATGGGGTCTGCATCTAGAGTATTCCCTCCGGGAGAATCTCGAGGATTCGGCGAATGACAATGTAACTAAATCCAGCAAGCCCAGCGATGATCACAGGCAGGAGTCGCCGGCGCCATCGAGGGGTTACATTAAATGGTGCAGTCAATTCAACAACAACAAGCAGCCCAATCAGCGAGAGGACAAAAAAGAGCTCAAGCTCAACAGCATCAAGCGCAGTTAACACGAGGATCGTACCCAACATCCACGCCACAACACCGTATACGAAGCGACGTCGCTTCTCAAGTGGCATAGCCGGGTTTGAGAGTGGTGTCTTCACAGTGCATGAGGTTCCTTTGCTGGCAGCGGCAGTGGCTACCAGTGTGTGGCGTACAGGCTCCCCACGCTGGCGATTCGGGCCAAGTCGTCCGCACGGGGTAGGGTAAGGTCGTATGGGGTTCTGAATCTACCGATTGTGTGCAAGAGTCAACTACCCCACCCTACTTCGCTCACCCTGACGGGTTCGCTCGTGGAGGGAGGGGCTTGTCCATGAACTCGGCCTCAAACCCTTCCGGGTAGGCGGTAAATCCGCCGCTCAGCGTCACTGTTCCGGACTTTAGGGCGAGCTGACTGTCGCCCGTCCGCCGAGACGACTGTTGGCCCCGACGGACATACCGCATTCCGATGTTCTTCGCCGCGTTGTAATCCGCGTTCGCTTCTGACTCACACTTCACGCACCGGAAGTCGGTGCGAGTCGGGCGATTCTTCTCTGCAGTAAAGCCACACTCGGCGCAGCGCGTAGACGTGTACGCCGAACCGACTTGCTTCACTGAGATGCCGACCGCTTCGGCTTTGTATTCCACCTGCTCGTAGAGCGTTCGGAACGCCCACTTGTGCCCCCACGATGCGCCTGTGCGATCGCGGATGTGAGTCAAGTCTTCGAAGAGCGTGTCATAGAATAGTTCTCATAGCTTTCTGAGTCGGCTCTAACGAATTGATATCGCCGTACACTTGGTGCACGCTGTTCTCAGCTTGTTTTAGCTATGGCGAAAGAGAAGTTCGGCGTCGCTGTTGACGAAGAAATCGTGCGAGAAGTGGATAAACTGGTCGCTGAGTGTGACGATCTCGGGATCAGCCGTTCCGAGATCGTCGAAGCCATTCTCACAGCGTTCGTTCAATCCGAGACGAATCACGTTGAACGAGTGCGAGAAATCATTATTCGGAAACGAAAGGGTGCTCTCTAACTAATTTTAAACTGCGTGCACTTGGTGCACGTTGTTCTAAGCTAATAATCCGCTATAATAGTAATCAGACTGACTATAGTGTGTGAAGAGTTCTATGACACGCTCCTTCGAACGCAATCACGTCGCACTCGTACCGGAGTGCCTCGTCCACTATCACGTTCGACGCCCGGTGTAACACGTCGCGGACGTAGCGGAGTTCCCGGCCACTCGACGGTTCGAGCGTCCGGTGGGCGCTTCGCGTCCCGGCCTGTTGTAGTCCGGCGCGCACCTTCTCGAACTCGCGGAGATTGTGGCTTAATTCTCGCCCGCTGACAAACGAGGCGGTACTGGTGACGGCGAGGTTTTCGATACCGAGATCAATCCCGAGAACCGTTCCGTCCTCGGCGGTGTTTCGTTCAGTATCGTTCTTGGGTCGGCGGAAGCCGATATGCAGGAAGTACTCGCCGCCGCGGGCGGTGAGCGTACTTTCCGTGACGCTCCACTCGTCGGAGTCAAGATACTGCCGTTGGTAGCCGTCGTCGGCGTCGGGCAGAGCAAGCGGACACCGAACGCGACTCTCCGTGGTGGAGAGCGATACGGTATCGTTGTCAAACAGCGTCATGGTCCGGGTATCGTACGTCACCGTGGGTGCGGTGAAGGTGGGCTTGCTCACCGTTTTTCCGTTGGATCGGCATTCAATACAGCCGGTGATCGCTTGGGCGGCTTGGTGGGTGGCGAGAATCGCGTGCTGACTCCCGAGGTCGGTCTGTTCGCGCACATCGTCGTAGGCGAGGGGCTGTATGTCACTTTTGGCGTTGCACTTGCCCCAGGCCATGTCCGTGGCGAGTTGGCAACCACGCTTCCACTCGGAAATAGTGTCTTCGAGGAGGTCGCGTTGCTCGTCTGTGACTTCGAGACGAGTGATTGCCGTCCGACGCACGTAGTCATCTGCCACAAATTCAATGTGATT
This sequence comes from Halorubrum laminariae, assembly GCF_024494655.1. Taxonomy (GTDB): domain Archaea; phylum Halobacteriota; class Halobacteria; order Halobacteriales; family Haloferacaceae; genus Halorubrum; species Halorubrum laminariae. Next base: position 68,819 of record NZ_JANHDL010000014.1, read on the forward strand.
ATGTGGATACTTATAATCACGTGCTTGGAACCTATACGAACGCGCTCCTCCCCTCCCTACTCACTCGCTTTGCTCGTTCCTTGAGGAAGGGGACTCCACGCTACCGTGTCAGTTGAGGCTAAGTTTGTCCTCAGCAAGTGCCAACCGGCGTTTTGACAGCCGTTCACGGTTGCAGCCGTGGGCTCTCTGTGCCGTTCTACAGAGTTCAAGGCAGAGTGCCTCGAGGCTTGCCCCCGAGGCGGTTCACGGCCAGTCGGACCGAGTCGTTTTTGTCTCCGCTGCCATTTCGAGTTCGTATGGCTGATCGCCGGGGGCTCTGGTTGATACTCCCCTCCCCGGTCCGTCGACTTCCGGCAGATCTCGCAGCAGTTGTCGGTCTGACGCTGCTCACATTGCTGACAGTGTTCCTGCCAGTGATCAACGAAACACCTCTGCGAGTCGTGTTTGGGATTGCATTCGTTCTCTTTTTACCGGGATACGCGTTTGTTGCCGCACTATTTCCAGAAGCAGGACCGCCTCCGCAAGCCACAGAACCAGCCTCCTCACCAGACCAAGCTGAAACAGACGAGACAGGTCAACGCGACAAACCTCGTCCGGTTCCCGGAACCGATGCGGCTGTGTCTGACGATACGACTGGATCACTTGATGGCGAGGAAGCACATGGCGGCGGCGAGGGCTCCCGGTCAGGGATTGATGGCATCGAACGGGTCGCACTCTCATTTGGGCTGTCAATTGCGATTGTTCCCCTGCTTGGATTGGTCTTGAATTTCACCCCATGGGGGATTCGGCTGGTTCCGATCATCATCACTGTTTCGGGATTTACACTCGTATGTGTTGCCGTTGCTGCGCAGCGTCGGTGGGAGTTACCGGAAGACGAGCAGTTCTCCGTTCCCTATCGAACATGGATCGCCACTGCGAAAACAGAGCTGTTTGACCCAGATGACCAGATGGACGCTGCGCTAAATGTTGTGCTTGTTCTGTCGATTCTGGTTGCAGTCGGCAGTGTTGGCTACGCAGTTGCAGTGCCACCACAGGGAGAACAGTTCACAGAGTTTTATCTCCTTACAGAGAGTCCTGATGGCGATCTCGTTGCAGACAACTATCCCGAGACGATGAGCGTCGGCGAGACAGCCGACCTGATTGTTGGCATCGAGAATAATGAGTATGAGACCACAGCCTATACTGTTGTTGTCCAACTCCAAGAAGTCACCACAGCGGGCAACAACACCACAGTCGTCGACCGGACAGAGCTGGATCGCTTCGGCACGACTGTTGAACACAATGAGACCCATCACGAACGACATACGCTCCAACCAACTCGAGCGGGCGAGAATCTCCGAGTGAAATATCTATTATACGATGACGCAGTTCCTGAATCACCGACAGCAGAGACTGCGTATCGCGACCTCCATCTCTGGGTCGATGTGGAAGAGACGAATTAAGTATCACAGGCTTTATACAGATTCGAGGAGAATACTGGTGGCTTAAATAGTGGTTAACGTAACTTCTGAATGAATCCGGTGAGATGATTCTCTATCCACGAGCTTGCGAAGCTCAACTGGTCGGTCAGTTTCGTGAAGATTCTATCGAGGAGGGCGCGGTATTCGTCCGCGCCCTCCACGATCAACGGCGATGATTCCCACTTGAGACTCTTCCAGACCGGCTCGATCGGGTTCAGATGCGGTGAGCCGACTGGAAGAAAGATGAGGTCGATCCCGAGTTCGTGGGCGCGTTCCCGCGTGTGCGCACAGATATGTGATGAGAAGTTGTCCAAGACGAGCAGAATCCGCTCGCCCGGATTCTGCTCGCGTATCTCCTCAAAGCACGCGAAAATCCGCTCTTTCTCTTGATTCGGTGGAAATTGAAGCACGCTCTCTCCGTTGAGTGCATAGAACCCGGCCGCTGGTGTGTCGATTTTTACCAGCGGCCGGGTGATCGTCGGTTCGGTTACTGTGTAGAGCCGCTGGGAATTGTCCCACGGTTGTGGGTGCGAGATATCAAAAAACCCGACCGTCGTCCCGCCGTCCGTCCGGATATCATCGTCAACTGTCCATTCCTCGTCACTGTCGTCTCCTTCGTGTTTGTTGTGTGGGTCGTCTGGTCCATCCTCGGCGAACGCGTCGGAAACGCGTTCGTCGAGGATTTCGGAAGCGTTGTCCGGGCGATCGGGCCTCTCTGTACGCGGAATCGCGTACGAGAGGCCCAAATCATCCAACAACCGTGGCAGGTAGTTCGGGTGGAACTCGACATCGAACTCAGTGTTGATGAGGTGCTGTATCTCCTGTTTCTTCCACGGTTCACCTTCTTCAAGCAGAGTGAGAAGCCGCTCTCGCTGCTGTTCGGTGAGCTTCGGGGGCCGGCCGCCCCCGAAGCTCGGCGTAAGGAGTCCAAGACCACCTTTATTCCAGAGCTTAGCCCAGCGGCTCCCGGTTGATTGAGACATCCCGACATCGTCAGCTGCATCTTCGAGTGTTGCACCCTTGTACAACCGTTTGACGAAGGTGAGCCGCTTGCTCACCTTCTCGTCATCAGTTTCTGTGAGCAAGCGGTCGAGATCGTCCTCACTGAGGTGACGGACGATCTCTGTCTCCCGTCCAGTCATTACTCCACCAACTCAGAGTACACCTAAATCTTCTGTGACTCACTATTACGGTGAGTGCGCCGCCTTCAGAGAGTGACACAGATCTCATTATCCGAGACGGAAGAACCTCCGTTCAGTTCTCCGATCACGCTTCATCAGCGATTCGACTCAACACCGTCTTGCTCAACTATCCGCACAAACACCGCCTCGACGCGCCGCTAAACACGTACCATCGAGTCAACAAAACACACTAACGGGCTTTCTCCTTGAATTCCGTACATCCGTCCTCAGCCGAGGAAGGACATCACCGGTTCCGGCGTCGAAGGAGAGCTATCGAAGCCGTGAGTAACCCAACAATTGAGACAACTGGCCCAAAGCCTGGTGTACTCGTGTCAGTCGAATCACCGCCATCCTCGGTCGTATTATCGGTGTCAGATAATTGGGTATCGTCATCTGTATCAGACGATTCCCCGTCAGAGGTATCATCCGATTGAGTATCGTCATCTGTATCAGACGATTCCCCGTCAGAGGAATCTGTCGTGTTATCCCCATCTGTCGAGCCAGCATCAGATCCACTTGTAGTGGTCACGGCAAAATACGAGAACCCGGGAGTGGTAGCCTCCAGTGTGACACGCGCAGTAGTCTCGTCAACCACACTGGTGTTAAGCGCCGTCCACGTACCATTCGAGTATCGAGTCACACGAAGGTCAGCAGCGGTGGCGTTTGATTGGTTGAGCCGGTCTGCCGACACGGACATGCGCAGTTGAGCGGATGAATTTCTCGCCGTATCTGGCACGCTAATCTCTGAAATTTGCAGTGCCGTTTGTTCGGACGGCTCGACGTCGTCGGGGACTGATGCCGTAGACGTGACATTGACTGTTCCTTCGATGTCATCAGCTGTGAACGTGATTGATTCAACTGTCGACCCAGACTCAAATTCCACCTGCGAGCCAGCCGCGTCGGAGCCGGTTTCGATGGCAGCAGATTGCTGATCAATAATGTCATCTACATCTGCTGTCTGATCAGGCGAATCACTACTGGGTGCACCGCCACCACCACCGCCACCACCACCGCCGCCGCCACCGCCGCCATCATTCTGTTCAGATTCAGTAATAGAGAGAGTCTGTTGGCTGCTGACGGCAATTAGGCCAGATTGTCCATTTTCGACGGTGTCATCGTTTCGTGCAACGGCATACATTCGGTAGTCACCGGGATCGTATGACGCATCAATAGTCGCCGAATACGTCCCATCACTGTCTTTGTCTGCAGTAATTGTTTCGTCAACCTCATCGTTGGCAATGACTGCTTGTACAGTTGCTGGCTCGGGTGTCGTTCCCGAGAATTGAATATCTGCAGTAACAGAACTGCCCTGTTCCGTTTCGGATGGAACCGAAAGTGTGGTCTCGTATGCAGTAAGAACAACGGGTTGGACTGAATCAAGTCCCCCAGCAGTTAGGGCATATGCACCGGGTTCTAACTCAGATGTACTCAAACTTGCTGAGCCGCTCCCATTAAGCTCGACAGTTTCCTCAATCTGTTGATCACTATTATACAGTGTAAGTCGATACGGTTCGGTTGTATCTGTAGATACGCTCCCCTCAATCGTTTCACCTTGTGGAACAACTGCAAGGGAACTAACTGTGTAGCCTTGAACAGTCCGCTCAGGTGTCTCGACGATATCGGCATTCTCTACAGTGATAGTATACGCTCCATCCGTTTGGGCACCAACAGGTGATGCAGTGAGGACTGCAATCACTACAAGAAGAGCGATGACGGGAACACGAGGCATATATATGTGCAAGACAATTTGGTTCTTGAACCTTTCGACAGATTCCTCTCTTCTTCAACGCCCACCAATTTGGATTTGGGCTGAGTTCATGGTCGTTGATCTGGCTGTAACAGTTGGTCTATCTGTTTGTGTCGCCACAACCAAAGAAATTAAGCTACTCCGACATGATTCTCACATATCCATGTCAATTGATAGAGTAACAATCGTCGTAATGGCGATTATTATGCTCTTAACTCCTGTTGCAGGTGCAACAGGAAGCGCGGTGGCAACGACACCAGAATCACTGGGTGATACGGACGTAACAGCCCAGACAAACCCAGATCTAGCAGGGAATTTTGTTAATACCACAGAGGGCGTAGACATATGGGATCGGTCTGCGTTACCTCTTCGATTAGATCGGAGCAGTAGTGCTGGAACCGCAACGTCTGTTGAGAGTCCAGATATTATTGCTCAATCACCATCTGGTGAGGAGAACTTCTTGCGTGAGTCGGGCAATAGTAATTTTGTTGTATATGAACCAGATACAACTCTCGATATCGGTTTTGACTTGAGCCGTGTTGGACAAACAACAGGGATTGATGGTGAATCAGTCCATCTGATTGCAGTGAAAGCAGAGTCCGCTGAGGATCCAGAGCTCCCGTCTACTGGCGATATTGCTGGGTTGCGCGAGTTCATCCGAAATGAGGCCGACAATGAGAACGTTGTTTTCGAAAACGCATCCACAGAGACTGTTGAGAGCGGGGGTGCTGAATTCCAGTACGACCTCTCCCAAGAAGATCGGGGGGCTGGCAGCTATGTGTTCATGGCTGTGCAAACAGAAAGTGGAAGCGGTGTAGTTGTCGACAATCAGAATATCAGCGTTGACGGCGAGGTGAATATCCTCGGAGTAGATAATGCATTAGTTCAGCAGACTAGCTCTGACGTGGCCGTTGACGACACATATGAGGTTGGTGAGACAATTGAGTTTAATGTAGATGGCAACGTCGATAGCGAGTCCGACCGCGTTGAGCACGTGGTTGCAGTATGGAATGAGTCCGCGGTTGCTGATGAGGAAGTGAGAATCATTGCGCCAGATGAGGTTACCTCAGAGACAACAACTGGCGACTTCACAATCAACCATACGATAGCGCAGGTGAGTGGGTCACAGAACGTTGAAGATGATGTGTCCGCATTTGGGCGAACGCTGTCGAGTAATGAACGTGCGGGCGTATTTGATCTAGCTGATGTCGTAACCTTCCTCGCCAATGATGGTGAATTCGCAGCGCCAGAAACCAACCGGGGTGACGATACAGTGGTCAACGCTTCAATGACCGCGGTTAACACGACCAGCGCATCCACCACCGTTGAAGTCGAAACGCTCGAATCTTTCGAATCGGGAGACTACGTTGCTGTTCATATGGCAATGGCGGATGGACAGTTGACGAAGATGTCCTCGAACAGAACAGAGATCACACTGACTGAGCAGGGCACTCAACCCGCGTTCACGTTCAACATCTCTGAGGCCGATGAGCAAGTAACACGTGGCGACTCAGTAGAGATTCCAGTCGCAATCGAAAATACAGGTGCCGGGGGTACTGATGAAATAGCAGTGACCGCAGCCGGCGAAGACGACCCGCGTGTGACGCGCGATGTGTCGCTCGATGCCAACGAATCAACTGTCGAGGTCCTGTCGGTCCCGACGAGCGATTCTGACGGGGATTCGATAACGTTCACCGTCGAGACAGATGCGCAGTCTGAAGAGATTACAGTTGATCTGCAAGACCCATCTGATTTCGACGTGTCGCTTAGTGTGACCGCGCCAAGCGGTGGCGAGGGTGAACAGTACAATTCGACAGAAGACGACCTCAACGGAACGGTCACCGTTGAGAATACTGGTGGCGTGACAGATGAACAGAACGTCTCCGTCTCCTTTGGCGACGAGACGCTCGTCGACCGCGCGGTCGAACTCGACGGAGAGGAAGACAACACAATCGAGTTCAACCGCACGCTCACCGGAGCCGACGCGGGCGACACGACGCTCACCGCGACGACCGACGACGACATCGCGACACAGACCATCTCAGTCCTGCGACTGGGCGAGTTCGAGATTGATGTGATTGAGGACGAATCCATACTCAATCCGGTTGCCAGCCAGAACATCTCTGTCGTCGCCGAGATCACGAATGTCGGTGAGACAGAGGTTACTCGCACGGTGAATCTCACCGCAGACGCGAGCAACGAAATCGCATCCGAGGAGTTCACGCTCGCTGAAGGCGAGAGCCAAGACTTCGAGCCGTCCACCACAACGACCGAGGACGACGGGGGCAACGTACTTAGCTACGAGATTGCCGCCGAAGACGACGATTCGGAGACGGTCACTGCCAATGTCGACGAGGTCCGTCCGTTCCTCGATGTGACGATTGACGAACTGAACCAGTCGTCGGTGGACGAACCAGCCGAGGATGAGACGGTTCCCGTCCAAGTCGACGCGACTGTTGAGAATCCGGGCGAGACGACAAGCGGCTCCGTGATGTTCACAAAAGACGGCGAAGAGTTCGCTACGGCCGATATCTCCGATCTATCAGACACAACGGAGATCAACGAAACCTTTGAGGTCGAACTTGGCGATGCACCCGAAGTGACGATCGACGCGACTGCTGAGCGCGACGACGCCGAGGAACCGGACACCTCGGACGAGACGACGCTGGATGTCACGCCGCAGGCCGAGTTCGCGGTGTCGATCGACGAGGCCACGAACGTTAGCGACGATCTGAGCGACGAGGAGTTCGCGCCGACGATTTCGGTCGAAAACCTCGGTGAGCAGTCGGCGTCCGGCAACGTCTCGGTGTTCTTCAACGGCACCGAACAGGACATTATCGAGTTTGATTCGCTCAATTCGGACGAGTCCACTAATGTCGTCACCGATGGAGGCAACTTCTCGATCAACGCCAGCGACTTCGAGCAGGGCGAGTACCTCCTCGAAGCGCAGGCCGCAAACGACGCGACCGGAGAGACGACTGCCGACACCGACCGCGTCGCGATCGGTCAGCCCGCAAACTTCTCCGTGAACGACGTGACCGTTCCGTCGTCGGTCGACCAAGGTGACGAGGTCGAGATCGAAGCGACGATCGAGAACACCGGCGGCGTCGACGCCGAGAAGCCGGTGACGGTCGAGTTCGGCGACAGAACGCTGGAGACGACCGACGTGAACATCCCTAGCGACGAGGAGACGACAGAGACGGTCACGTACACGACGACATCGACCGACGCGGGATCGGCGAGCGACGTTGCCGTCTCCACGACGGACGACGAGGCGACTAACTCCGTCGATGTCCGCGCGAACGCCGAGTTCGAAGCGGACCTGACGGTCGACGAGACGGCGATCGCCGGTGACACGGTGACCACCGCAGTCACCGTCACGAACGACGGCGGCCTCGCCGGCAACACCACCGATGTCCGGCTGCTGGCCGACGGCGAAGAGATCGCGAACGCGACCGGCATCGAACTCGCGGAGGGCGAACAGACCACGGAGACGTTCGAGGTATCTCCGGAGACCGCCGGCGACCTCGAACTGGTCGCCGTGACCGACGACGACTCGGCAGAAGCGACGGTCGCGGTCGGCGAGCCGGGTGAACTCGACCTCTCCGTTCGCTCCGTCACCGATCCGGTGACGGCCGACGAGAACGTCACGGTCACCGTCGCGGCCGAGAACGTCGGCGACGGCGATCTCGAATCCCGACGCGTGCGACTCTCGGTCGACGGAACCCTCGCGAACACGACGACCGTCGATGTCGCGGGCGGTGCGACCGAGACGGTCGAGCTGACGGGCGAAGTCGACCGGACCGTGGCCGACGGCGAGACCGAGACCGCCGCGGTAGCCGTCGTCACGCCCGAGGACCGCGTCGACCGCGACGTGACGGTTCAGCCCGTGCCGGACGACGCGCTCTTCCGCGTCGACGGGCTCGAAGCCAGCGCCGACGAGGTGCTCAATACCTCCGACGCGAACGTGACGGTGAACGCCACCGTGACGAACATCGGCGACATCGAAGGCACACAGAACGTCACCTTCACCGCGGGCGACGCGGTGTCGGAGACGAACGAGGACATCCAACTCGACGGAAACGGCGACTCGACCGAGGTCTCCTTCGGGTTCGACGTAAGCGAACTCGGCCTCGACCTGGACGACGAGGAGTCGACAGACGTGACCTACGAGATCGGAACTGTGAACCAGACGGACAACGGGACGCTCACCGTCACCGAGCCGGACCCGGCGACGCCGGAACTCGTCGACGTTGCCGTCGACGAGACCGCGACGCAGGAAGAGCCGCTGACCGCGACCGTCACCGTCCGGAACGCCGGTGACCAGCCGCTCGACGGCAACGAGACGGTCACCCTCGACTACGAGGACGGCGCGGTCGCCAACGATTCAGTCGCGCTCAACACCTCCGATTCGGTCGCCGAGGGCGATTCGCTCGCATCCGGCGCGGAGGCTACGGTCGAACTTTCGGTCGCACCGCCCGCCGAACCACTCGCGGGGACGTTCGATCGCGAGGTGACAGTCGGCTTCGGTAACGACGAGTTCGCGGACGACACGGTCGCTCGGACGGCGGCCGTCGACTTCGAAGGCGTCGCGAGCGGCGTCGATGCCGCAGAAGCGGACGACACCGCGGACACAGTGACCGTCCGACCGGGCGAGTATCAGGCCCGGAACACGATCGAGATTCCCGAGGGCGTCACCGTTGAGGCCGACAGTCCGGTCGACGCGCCGGTGATCCGTCAGCCGAGCCGAGACGACGAAACCGCGATGCAGATCGTTGGCGAAGACGTCACTCTCGACGGCCTGACCTTCGAGGGAGACGGTAACGGCACGGCGGTCGAGGTCGACGCCGACGACGCGACGCTCACGTCGGTTCGAGCGACGAACTGGTCGACCGGTATCGACGAGACCGCCGGATCGAACGCGCTGACCGGCGTCGAGGTCTCCGACACCGATGTCGGGATCCGACTTGCGGGCGACAACGGAACCGCCGTGGACTTCGCGCGCGTGACCGGCGCGAGCGACACCGGGATCCTCGTCGAGAGCGGCGAGAACGAGATCGCCGGTGCGGAGGTTCTCAGTTCGGGGACCGGGATCGAACTGCTCTCCGCGGAAACCGTGGTCGAGGGCGCGACGGTGCGGAACAGCGCCGACTACGGGATCCGCGTGACGGAGGTTCCCGGTGACGTCTCCGAGAACGCGAACGCGAGTGATATCGACGAGAATCCGAGCGTGACGATCGACGACAGCGTGCTCGAATCCAACAGCGTGAGCGTCTTCTCCGACGACAGCTTCGTCGACGCCACCGACAACTGGTGGGGTGGCGGCGCACCCGTCGAGGGATCCGACTGGGTCGCGCGCAGTGTCGTCGACGACGGCGACCCGCTCGATACCCGCCCCGAATCGACGTTCACCGTCGACGACAGCGACCTTCCGAGCTCCGTCGTTCGCGACGAAAGCTTCACGATCGAACCGACGATTGTGAACAACGGGACAGGAGCGGACCGTCAGCGGATCGAACTCCGCCGCGGTGACGGTACCGTCGTCGACAGTCAGGATCTCGGGCTGAACACGAGCGAGTCGGGTACCGTCTCGCTCTCGGACAACACGGACGTAACCGACGGCGAAGAGATCGCGCTCACCGTCGCGAGCCTAGACGATACGATGAGCGACGATTCGGTCGCGGTCGACGACCCGGCCGAGTTCGCGCTTGGAGACCTGTCTGCTCCGAGTATGGCAGTGGCACTCGGTGAGACACTCTCTGTTGACGCACCAGTGGACAATGTCGGCGATAGTCCCGGTACGGTGACTGCTGAGCTGCGTGACATCAACGGTGATGTCGTTGACACCACCGACGTGGACGTTGGGGCAAACAGTACTGAAACGCCCACGCTCTCGTGGGACACGGATACCGAAGCAAGCGGTGATGTCACCGTCGCCCTTGTAGACGACACTGGGAGTGACTTGGTTACAAAGACACTCGCAGTCACTGTTGGTCCAGCAGCACCCACAACGCTGTCAGTGAGTGTTGATGAGGTGTCGGACAACACGCTGACCGTGAATGAGACAGCGACCGTCTCGGCCACGGCTGGACTGACTGACGACTCCAGCGTGGATGCTACCGCTGACACAACGTTCACGAGTGATAATACGACTGTCGCCACCGTCAGCGGCAACACACTTACCGCTGAGGCAGCTGGCACAGCGACCATCGAGGGCACGTACACTGCCAACGGCGAAACAGTGCGGAACACAGTCGACGTGACTGTCGAAGCTGCCGCAGACGAGGGTGACGAGACTGATGACGATACCCCACCGAGTGATGGTGGCGACGGTGGCGGCGGTGGCGGCGGTGGCGGTGGTGGCGGGGGCTTCGGATCATCCCCATCCGACTCGCTGAGCCTCGATGCGACAGCATCTGAGACGGTGCGGCCCACACTCGATCTGACGGCGAACCAGCGTGTGGGGACCTTCGAGGATGTCAACAACGTGGGCTCGATCCGCTTCGATACGACAGACCAGATTAGTGAGGTGACTGTGTCGGATATCGATCCGGATGCCAGTGACGTTAATCCGCCAGGTGGCGCGGTGACAGTCCAAGAAATCGTGGTGCCCGATGATATGACGGAGCAGTCGGCATCGATCCAGTTCCGCGTCTCGTCAGAGCGGCTTGAGACAGTTGGTGCCAGCGCCGACGAGCTTGTCGCAGTGCGGCTCACTGATGATGGGTGGGACACACTTGAGTCGACGAGCGTGGAGGAGACCGAGACGGGCGTTGAAATTGAAGCCACGACGCCCGGCTTCTCGGTGTTCGCCGTGAGTGCTATCGGCCAACCCGAGGCAACCGCTTCGGCAACCCCGAGTCCGGTGACAGCCGGTGAAACGCTCGAACTGGATGGATCTGAGTCGACAGATCAGTTCGGTGAACTCGTCAGCTACGACTGGTCGATTGACGGACAGTCACTCTCCGGTGAAACAGCGAGCGTAACGCTCGACGAGCCCGGCGAGTACACCGCTGAGCTCACCGTGACGAACGATGCCGGTAACACAGACACGGCAACGACAACGGTGACCGTTGAGCAGGCAACCGATGGTGGCACCGGAGGCGCTGATGGTGGTGATGGCGGTGACACAGACACGTCCGAAGACGGGATTCCCGGCTTCGGTGTGGTTATTGCACTGCTTGCAGTGATCGCCGCTGCGCTGCTCGCTAGCCGGCGTACAGAGCGGTAAGCCGGCAGTTCCACCTTCAAGAGGGAGTGTCGGATTTTTGTGTGTGGTGTAGTATCACATCGAGTCCCCACAGAGAGGATAAGCAAGGCGGCCCCGAGCTTGACCCAGAGGTGCTTCACGATCACCGTTGTGTAGGGGTCACACCGGCCAGCAGACTAGATTTTGGTGAGCTCGCCCGCCTCGGCGACGGACAGGTCGATTTGTCGAGCCGCTGAACACACTTGTCGCTGATCGGCTGGGCGCGTCGCCGGGGACCGATCTGCTCCAGAGCCGATCGCATCCACGGTTCACGTTCACCGATGGGGGATCGCGACTCCAAGGACGACGCCGCCAGTCCGAACTATCGCAGCGAATGCGATGCCTCACCACGAGATAGAGATAATGTGACACCACTGCGACTCAGCGTGACAAGGGTGTCCCAGCGAAGGAATGGTCAACAGACGTGGACCCTGCTGCCAGCGCTCACGAGGGTGAGTTTCGGGACTGTTGTTTGCGGTGAGAAAACATCAACTGTCTAGATCAGCTATCGATTTGCTCCTCATACAGATCTTTGATCCCGGGGAGTCCATCGTACATCCATACGCCAGCTCCAAGGACAGTCAGAACAATCTCAAACACCATCAGTGGCGTCATCTCCAGCGTCAAGAAGAAGGTAAGAAAACTCTGCGTGCCACCTTCTGGAACTGCAGTCACTGGCCAGAACAAGTAGCCAAGCGCAAGGAAATCACGCGATACGAGCGGCCCAATCATATCACCAACAAGATGTGAAAGATACCCCACTGCAAATGCAATCACGAGTGCTCGCTGATCACGATGCTCAACGATTATCCACAGTACAGCACAGAGTACGGTGACTGTGAATAATGAATGCGCGAGGCTTCGTCCGTACGGTAGTAACGGAACAGTCCAAGTCAGGGGCTTATCGATCAAGTCCGGAAATTGCGTACCAAAGCCCACGGCAAACACCGACAGTCCAATCGGTGGACGTCCAAGCCGCTGCCGGGTGTACAGCGAATACAACAGATATCCAAATGCAGCGTGTCCCCAAGGTAGCATCTACTACATGATTCTTTGTTGTAACATATAGCTCACACGAAAAGACATTTCGTTGCAACGGTGTGTTAATTACGCCTACGGGTGAACCGCCGTGAGGTAAGCCACGAGGCACTCGAGCTACTCGTCTCTGAACCGTGGATAGAGCGAGCCCTCTCTGAAACTTTTGTAGCCCGCTGTAGGAGGAGAACTGATGGGGGGATCTCGCTACAGCGAGCCAGACAGCACTTCAGGGGCTTCTTGAGGACTAGCAGTCCTCATCATAATTCCATAACAGATATACAAATTCTTTTTGGTATTTTTGCTCACCAGAGCGAGTTAATGCGCTGGTCAAGTGCTTCGAATACCGCCGAGTAGACCTCAAGTGGATACAGCGCAGAGGAGGACATCGAAGAATGTCCACAGTGTGACTCTCACGAGATCGCGGCCTACGATCTCGAGTGATCGCTGAAGAGCTCACAGTTGGTAGAGATGGTTCAATACCTTATGTATCATCCGAGCGCTGAAGTGGCTCCAATTGTTACATAAGATATGGAGCAGCCGTCACCACCAACCTCGCTCCCGAAGTATCTCGCGGAGGGACTCCCAAAGCAGGACACGGAGACACTCCATGAGATACAGAACTACGTCGAGGCACTCATTGAGTATCGTGACCAGTCACTCGATGCCGATGAACTTCCCAAGACTGCTGAGCCCATCGATGAGCGGTGGTTAGCGGTTAGCGGTGGTATCGGTCGTCAGGTGGCCGATTTGCGGGGACGGCCCGACGCACCGCGAGAGCCGTCCACGCAGCTCGTCGAATCATATTGATGAACTCCTTGTACGGCCACCACCAGAGGCGACGCCCACCTCGGCGGGGCGTCGCCGCATACTCGTAGTGAAGGTACCGCCAGACGTTCTGTAAGAGGAGACTCACCACAACGTATAGCAGTCGTACCGTTGGATCTCGTGTTGTTGTCGTCGCTATCGCTTGCTCAAACAACCGGTAGCTCGATTCGATACCGAACCGCTTGCTGTAGTGGTATCGAGCGTCTCGTGGTGGGTCGATGAACGGCGCGTTAGCGGCGTAGCCGTGACGCGCCACCCCGTTCTCGTCATACTTCCCGTTCAGGTACGTACAGTCGATGTAGACGGGAAACTCGACGGTCCAGCTGTGACCGTCGAGTTTCCCCGTCAGATCATGCTGAATGACGCGACTCCACCCTTCCGAGAGCTCTTGCTGAATCGTCTCACCCCACCAGATGATCGGGATCACGTACGCGTAATTGTGCGCCTGAAGCTGCGTGAGACACTTGCTGTCGTAGAATCCGCGATCAAGGTAGACGGCCTTGACCCCGGTGTCAAGGCCGTCGAGGACACCGAAGAACTCAGCGAGGACACTGCTGGCGGTATCGCCGTCTCGGAGAGGACCCATCGCCATCGAAACAACCTCGAGGAGATCGCCGGCGAGCAGAGCGTCTACCTCCCGCCGCCGTGACGCAGCGAGCTGTTTTTCGCGCCCTCCAGAGAGGGCGAGGGCTCGATCCGGAGAGTCCTCGGAGAGTGTGATTTTCCGTGAGTCAACAACAGCGACCGAACGACGTCTCGATCGACGACATTCCAGTCGACGTATCGAACACCCAATCAGGCAAGGTCGACCCCGCTGAGGTACCCGAGGAAATCCGGTCGATCACGCGTGGACTCGCGAGCGAGCAACCGCCGACGAATCCGCTCGTCGTCCTGAAGGCGGCTCGCTGGTGGTATATCCACGGCAAAGGCGGGACTGACCCCGCGTTTCAGTGGGCGGTCGAGTGGGTGCGACACCTCGCGACAGACACGCCGAGCGATGTGGACCAGTTCGACGCGTTCCTCGAGTATCTCGTCACGGTCGGCTTCGCTGACGAGACGAAATCGCTCCGGTAAGCAGTCCCCATTCACACCGTGGGGTACCCAACCGGACAATACCCGATAGAAGCGCTGACGACAGTGAGTGGTGCAGACGGAGCGAGAGTCACTTAGAGCTGGTAGCAGGCGACGTCTCCTCCACCACAGGTGGGACACGTTTCGGTGTCCTCGGAGAGAGTCGTTCCGCAGTGCCGGCACTCATACAGAGTGGACGTGGTGGCCGTTCGAGGGCCAACGACCCCACGAAGTACCTCGACGAGACCCATCTATTTGGCAGTAGTGACGTACGCGGTGTTAAATTCCATCCCTCGATAGCAACCCCGATGTAAACCCCGCAGCCGCGCCGTCGTTTATTGTGCGCCCCCGAGGGGTGCGGCGCGTCCTGAACTGATGCAGTGGCCGTACCTCGAATTCCTGCAAATCATGGCTCGACCAGTGACACGTCGGCCTCGTTCGAAGAGACCGACACACGGAACGACGAGATGCACAGTACCATCGAAGCCTGGATCGACGACCTCGTCACAGACGTCGACGAGGCGAAAACGAGCCAGCAGTTCCAGGAGTGGCTCGATGTCCAGTCTAGGTTCCACGACTACTCCCACCGAAACACGCTGCTGATCAACCTCCAGTGTCCCGAGGCAACGAAGGTCGCGGGCTACAACACCTGGCGAAACGACTTCGACCGCCACGTCCAGGAAGGCGAACAGGCCATCTGGATCTGGGCACCCATCATCACCAAACAGTGCCCCGAGTGTGAGAATTCGCCCAGCTACCACGAACAAAGCGACTGTGAGTACGACGAGACACCACCCGAGGATTGGTCGAAAGGGCTTGTCGGCTTCAAGCCAACGGCAGTCTTCGACGTGTCCCAGACCGAGGGCGAACCGCTCCCCGAACTGGAAAGCGAGGCAACTGGTGATGCCGACGACCTGGTGCCCGCGCTCCTCGATGCGGCGGACGATCTCGATGTCGACGTGCGTATCGTCGACGCTACCGACTGGGACCATGGCGACGCGAAAGGCGTCTGCAAACATCGGAATTGCCACGAGTGCCAGCCCGTCATCGAAGCGAAAGCCCGCTCGAATCAGGCCGATCTCGCGGTCACGTTGATTCATGAGTACGCCCACGCGTTGCTCCATTTCGACGTCGACGATACCGAACGCGCAAAACGCGAGGTCGAAGCCGAAGCCGTTGCGTACATCGTCGGACGGTATTTCGACCTGGATACGAGCGGGTCAGCGTTCTATCTTGCCGCGTGGCAAGACGACGAGGCAGAGGGTATTCAGGAGCGTCTCGGCCGGATCAGTTCGACCGCCCAGGAGATCATCGGAACGGTTGAAGAGAGCTGAACACGCGATTCTCCCTCGTTAACCAACAATCGACTGGGAAGACGGTGTTTCGTTGGTTAATTTTATCGGCGCCCGCCGAGGGGCGGAGGCGCATTTCAGTCTCCACGAACCATGAGTGAGACGTATCTCTCCGCTGTCCTCGGCGAGGCGGAACGAGTTGCACAACAGCATGACCAGATCGCCCGGTCGACGGACGATCCAGCACACGAGTACCTGCGGTACGCTGTCCTCCGGCTGCTCGAAGGTGAGGCTGTCGAGACGCCTGCGGACGTTCCCGAAATCGACGGCGTGACCGTTGGATATGGAGAGGATGACGCGATGTTCGACAGCTGGGGTCCCGATGTCGAGTGGTGGGACGACATCCCACCGCGAGAGGAGTGTACTCGCTTCCGGATCTTCTACCCCGACGAGCACGAGGTTGTTCCACGAGTGATCGTCGACGTGATGGCCGCCCTGGGCGCGTGGCGCGTGTGGGCTGGGACCGCCGCGGCCTGTGGCTCCTACGACCATCGCGAGCGCCGCGAAGTCCACTACCGCTGGCCAGAAGGCCATCCGGTCGAAGATCTCCTGCAAGATCGGCTCCAGGGTCCCGAGGCCGCCGTCGCGCCGGACGGTGGCCGAACAGGCGACGTTCGCGACCGAATGGTCGTCACGGAGGACTCAAGCCAGCGTGCGGACCTCGAACCGCGAACCCGACGCGCCGTCGACGAAACGATGGCGGTCTCACTGCTCAAAAAAGGCGGTCGCTACGAAGTCCGGTCAGCGTCCGGAAACCGATACGACGTCGACGTGATCAGCGAGTCGTGTACCTGTCCGGACTGGCAGCAGCGATCGCCCGAGGGGGGCTGTAAACACATCCGGCGAGTGGATCACGAGATCAAGCAAGGACGGGTTCCCCGCCCAGACGGCCGACTCCCAACCGGTTCGACCCAGGCGTGAGTGCCCAGAAGAGGAGAGGTCAATCTGGGTTTCGGTGGTTAGGTTAACACCTGGGTTCGTCGGTGGTTCCAGGTGTGATTACGGCAGTTCGCCGGTCGCGTCGACGAGCTCTTCCTCGGTCTGCCAGCGATAGAGTCGCCCCTTCTGGTCAAACAGTTCGAAGACGCCGTCTTGCATCCAGCCGAACAGCTGGTCTTCGTCCTCGTAGTCTCGTTTGAGGACGTGACTCTTCGCGAAGTATTCGACTGTCCCTACGAGGAGGCCCTGTTCGACGAGAAAGTCACTTGGTTCCGTCTCGGCGACACCGACGAGAGAAGTGACGATATTGGCGATCAGGCAGAACTTCTGGATGCTGTTGTCCCACTCGCCGCGGATGTCGACCATCCGGAACGCGTACGCATCCGTCCGGCGATTCAAGCGATCAACCACGAGATTCAGTCGGCGAATCGGTTCCCGGTCATAGTTCCCGAGCACGAAATACGATCGGTCGTTTTCGTACACGGGCGTCAACTCACTCAGCGCGTGAAGGATCTCCTCGTTGTCCGCCA
This sequence comes from Halorubrum laminariae, assembly GCF_024494655.1. Classification (GTDB taxonomy): domain Archaea; phylum Halobacteriota; class Halobacteria; order Halobacteriales; family Haloferacaceae; genus Halorubrum; species Halorubrum laminariae. Next base: position 86,211 of record NZ_JANHDL010000014.1, read on the forward strand.
GCGAAATTTCCTCCTCGTCGAGTTGGGCTTTGGCACTCGTGAGTATCTCGTCGGGGACAGTTGACTCCTCGTCGGTCATACCGCATTCCTCTCGCAGGGTAGAGATATGATTTACGGAGTAAATCACCTATTCAATTAGCGTTCGTCTTACTACAGGGTGATTTACTCAAGGGTAAACTACTTGTCTTGCCACCACGTAGCGAGACGCATGAGCACCAACCTCGGGGCTGCCGATGAGATGGAAACGCGGGAACTCGTCCACTTCGTCACCCAGCAGACGCGATTCGCGCTCGTCACCAACATCCTCCAGCACCCCGAGCAGCTCCCCTCGATGTACGAGCTCGAGGAACTCAATCCCAGCGTTAGCGAGGCCACCGTCTACAAGCACATTCAGAAACTGATCGACGCCGGCATCGTCAAGGAGTTCACCCTGGATGACGACGAGCGTCGGCAGGGCTACCCCTGGAAGTTCTACGGTCTCACCGAGGAGGGTCGAGAATTCCTCGATGAACACAACCTGCTCGCAGCTGAGGAGACACTGCAGCGGATCTACGAGACAATCTCCGATAAGCCGGAGAAGATGGTCAAATACGAGAACGCGCCACGTGCCGACGATCCGTAACCCGTCCGCAGGTACCAAGGAATAGGATCCTATCTATCCTATCCGACTTGCGCTATTCGAGTGGTTGATTCGGCAAAAGTATTGCACTCGATGATTCTCAGCGCGATGTAACATAGTGTAAACTACCCCACCCTACTCGCTCACGGCTTCGCCGTTCGCTTCGTTGAGGATGGGGCTTTCGCGTGGACTCCCGCTCTGGCCGGACTCTCCGGCAGGAGGTTCATACTCTCCGTTCGCGTTCAGCGTCCCGCGATTCAAGCGCACGCCTACGGGTGCGCCTCCGCCGTCCCCAGTTTGGTTCCGGCGGAGATACCGCAATCCGATGTTCTTCGCGGCGTTGTAGTCGGCGTGGTTCTGGTAGCCGCATTTCAGGCACTCGAAGCCCTCGTCCTCGCGGTTGTCCGGGTGTGTGAACCCACAGTGTGAGCAACGGCGTGACGTGTTCTCCGGGTCTACCTGTGCTACGTCGATGTCGTGGAGTTCGGCCTTGTATTCGACGTACTCGTACAACCGCTCGAAGGCCCACTTGTGTCCCCACGAGGCACCGGAGAGCCGGTCGCGGATGCCAGTCAACTCCTCGAACGCGATGACCGTACAGCCGTTCTCGGCGGCTTCTGCGATGATACCGTTCGCAATCCGGTGGAGCATCATCTTGAACCGACCAGTCTCTTTGCGCCCGACTGCCTGTATGTTCTCGTGAGCGTGCCGAGTTCCACACTGCTGGAGGTCGCCACGTCGCTTTTCGTACTCTCGTCGCCAGTGGTCGAACTCGTGGCCGCTCCAGAACGTGCCCGTCGAAGTGACAGCGAGTTGGTTCACGCCGAGGTCAACACCGAGGACCGTTGGGTGCCCGGTCGTCGCCTGTTCCGGCGTGTCAGACTCCACCTCCGCCTTTGTTCGGAGGTGAAGGAACCACTCGTCGTTCTTGTGGTGGAGTTCCGCACCCGTCACTTCGTAGTCGTCGTTGTCAAGATACCGGCTGTGGGGTGTGTCCCGCTCTGGATCGGGCAGGACGTACTCGATTTCGATGCGTCCGTCCACGGTCGCCAACGACACGTACTCGTCGTGGAAGGTCGCACACCGCTTGTCGTACACAGCGGTCGGGTTCGAGAAGTGTGGTTTGCCCGCGTACTCACCTTGTTTCCAGCGGGCGACGACGCCCTGTACGGCGTCGGCGGCTTTGTTTCGGGCGTTCTGGA
>NZ_JANHDL010000015.1 GCF_024494655.1 Halorubrum laminariae
GGTATCAATTCCATCTTGAGAAGGCTCTAGAAGTCGATACTCGCGAAGAGAAGAATTTCCATATTCGACAGGCTCTCCAGATTGGTGTCGTTTGCGATGGGCCGGAATAGTCTCTGATGGCTCTGTTGAAATCCTATTCTTCAGATATATTCTCGCCTGAAACAGCCGGTCGCTGAAGAGTGCTTATGGAGTATTACCTAGCATAAATATGATTAGTAATATTACCAATCCAATTCCAACGCTGATGGCCACTAGAAAACCGATCCTCAGTAGAAGTATTAGGTTTTTGTTGTTATCGGGAATAAACCCAGAGAGACCGTACATGGCGACGGCTAGGCCAAACAAAAATGGAAGTGATGTACCCAATGAGGATAAATAGAATTCTACTGAACCTGTACTAAGCGTAAATAAGCACACACAGAGGCCAACAAACGTCATAACTCCATACCCAACCTCTCCACCCCTTTTTTTAACAATTGTATCTCTTATCCCCAGTAGATAACCTGTGAAATCAGTCATAAGTATAGAATCGTTGGATTCGGTATATGCCTAGAATAAAGTCAGATTAACTGACTTACCAGATTGAAAATGGTATATTCGACCGCGCAACCGACTCAATAATATAATAAATTGTATGTTTAGGACCGATATAGTATCAGATAATGTATCCACGCTTCAGTGTGTCACGGCGGCCGGCGAACGTCGTAATTTAGTATAAAACCCCGATGTTCGCACCCGAACCACGCGACCTACCGCGACGGCCAGCTGGGACGTGCTTGGGGATGCCGTAGCCGGTCGGGAGGGACGGCGCTATCATTTGCCCTCGCCGGCGTCGTCGCTCTCGTCGAGGTCGTTGAGGAGCGCGCGGGCGATCCGTACCTGTGCCTCAAGTCCCGGATCGACCGGTCCCAACTCGCCGCTCTCGGCCGCCTCAACGAACGCCCGAATTTCTTCGGCGTCTTGGTCGTCGTCGAGCGAGAGGTCGAGGTCGCCGTTCTCAACGGCATCTGCGAGGTCGCCCGCCGGATCGATATGTTGTGGATCACTCTCCGGGACTGGCTCGGGATCGTCACTCATCGGTTTCCTCACCGGAGTCCTTTCGCGTTATCTTGTAATCCTTGGTTAAGGACCACACTCCAACGCCTGCGAGAAGGAACACACCGAGCAGGATGATAGTAATGACCGGTTCCGCGGTCAGACCAAAGAGCAACAAGAGCGTCCCGGTGCTCGCAATCGTAATGTATGCGATACCCCGAGAGAGCCACAACGCCCACCCTCGGAGCGATTCCGGTGACTCCCGATCATGAATAACCGCCGACACAGCTCCAATTCCGACGGCCGCAAAAAAGAGGAGGAAAACACCCAGCACAAGTAGAGATACAATCCCTGAAACGACGGCGAATGATCCGGGGGTCATCGATTGTCACCCACCCAGCGATACGTGTCGTCGACCGGCCGATACGCGACCAGTCCCTCCTCGGTGAGATACCGGAGGCCGGGGTCGACCGCTCGCCCCCACCATGTAGCCGTGTCGAGCGTGCTCCCGTCCGCGAGCGCATCAACGAGCCCGGTCCGGCCCAGCCGGTCGCCCGTCGCCGCGAGGTATTCGGCCGCGCGCCGTGTCTGCGCTCGCGTCATCGCCGGGTCGATCCCGGTCGACGGATCCCACCGGGCGAGCGCAGCGTCGAGTGCCGTCGGGATTTCCAGCTCATCCTTATCAACACTCATGACGACGTTAATGCCCCCCAGTAACCGATCGATATTCTCACGGACATACGTCGGACCGTCCCGCTCGACAGCCCGATCAATCATATTCTGAACGTCTTCTTGCTCGGAGTATCCGCTGTCGTTGCTCATGATTCCTCCTCGCCGACCCCGTCCGCGCTGTGTGCGTCCGTCGGAGGGTCGGCCGGGGTTTCGGTCGCGTCGTCGCCGGCGTCCGCTCTCGCGGCGTCCTCGCCGACTGAATCGCGTCTCACGTCGCCGGGACCGGACGGGAGTCCGTCGTCCATCGTCGGGGCGTCACCGGCGCGATCCTTCCAGTAAAGCACTCGGCGTGATACCTTCCGCCGATCCACCTCGCCTCGGTTGTAAAGCGCCCCGAGCTTTCGCCGCGCCGTCTCTCGTGAACACCCGAGTGCGTCCGATACGTCCGCCGAGAGAACCACCGGCCCGCGTACCTCGTCGAACACTGCCCGAACGTCGTCGAGCGTCACCGTTTCAATGTATTCACCGTCGTCGCCGTGCTCCCGTGGCATACCCCAACGCTCGACCGCGTCCGTCTTAACCATTAGGCTCACACAAGATGGTAAACGGTGATGGCAAAGACTGAAACCATATATCTTACACAATATGGCAGAGACAGATCGGTTCTTCGGGGCGTGTTGAAACGTCCGGGTGGTTGGAACACCCGGGTCGGTCTCTACTTCCGTGTACTAACTGAACATTTGTTTATTTTTTGTACAGAGTAACAGTACACCGGGTTTTGATTCTAAACCGTCGAAAGCACCGGATTTTTACAAATATACGAGTCTCAGGGCCTCTAACAACGTTTAAACGCATATACACTCACATACAAGTTGTATGAGCTCAGTATCATCCGAGTTGCCCGTACACGAGGGTCTGGACGTTCGTAAACACACCACGATCTACAAGAGTAGTAACTGGTGGAAAGAAGTAGCACTTATTGAGGGCTTTGGGGAGCGTACAGTCAAAGTTTATCTTTGGAAACATAATGGCGATAGCTGGAAGCTCAGACACGAACTCAAAGTCAGGGGAAAAGACGAGTGGGATGACACTCGCGAAGCTATCGACTCTTACATTGAAGAACTGTAATTCACCGTCAGCAACACCGAAAACCCGACCCACCGGGACGGGTGCAACGGTCCCCGAGCCTAACTAACAAAACTACTGATCCGGGTGATTGGCCGCAGTTCCTCCTAATATAGAATCGCATGAAGGACAAACGATAAGCACAACCCCTATCGGAAGAGCAAATTCTTTTTTAACGGGTCTAAACCAGTCACCCTCTGGGGGGGCCTGATGCCCACATTCTGGACAGTTAACCATGTTTTCACAGAATAGAGGAGGGTCTTAATCATATGGATGGTTGCGGTTGCGAGTCACCCGGAATAGAGAGTCACGGGAGCGTCAGTATGGGGATCGGTAGAACCCCTCGGTTTTCCTTACACATACCACCCCGATCCCGGTCTAATTCGTTTCTTGATATTTACATACTGAATCAAACACGCGGGACAGCGTCGGGATCGACGTCCGCCGGCGTGGTCGTACTGGGGTCACTATTCGGGACCATAGGTGTTATCCCAAAATATAGGCACATATCCACGGAAATGCGGTGTGTAGCCCGTTTACCGCAGTCTACAGCCTGATACTCCTACCCCAAACGGGTAAACACGCCCCGGTCCCGGATCGATCGTGGCTCACACCCCACTATCGGTGTGTAATAAAGCGCATGTCACAATATAAATTCGCGATCCCTGATGTTGCGAAGATGGGTCTATGATGCACAGGTTTCGAGGCTAAGTCATCTGAAATAAGTGGCCGAGCAGGTCTCGAAGCGCGCTTCTGAAAGACCTATCGCGTAGCATTCACAAATCCGATAGAAAATCGCCGGGTAGGCCAGCGCCGCCGCTCACGATCGAGCAAGCTCAGAGGAGACGAGAAATTAGTCGGGTGGATCGAGGCCGTAGTTCTTCTTGGCAAATGTCAGGAACGAGTTCGAAGAGACTGCCGGCTGGTCGCCGACCTCACCGTGGAGTTCCAACTGCACGAGGATATCCACGAGTCGCCAGCAGTTATACAACACGCAGGCGAACGCGAAGTTGAAGTACCGGAACCGGTGGTCAGGTGATTGCGTCTCCGCGAGGAACGTCTTCAGCTTCTTGAACCCGTTCTCGATGCCCCAGCGCTGCTTGTACCGGACCATCAGCCGCCCGATCTGGTGCTTCATCTCCCACTCATCATCGGGATCGACATCTACCCACGGGAGATTTGTCTCAAAAGGTACCGTCGGCGCTTCGACACGCGCCGGCTCCTTGATCTCCTCTTCTTCGGCAACCTCGTCGAGGAGGTTGCTTAGCGGCGAGTCGCCGTCACGGTCCTCCGACAGCGGCGTGGTGTCACCGATATCTTCGAAGTCCTCGATGAGCTCCTGTCGGATTGTCACGTCCGTCCCGTCGTCGTCTTCCTCTTCACGTTCCCACTCGCGTTTCGGAAGGTAGACTGCCTTCCGTGTCGGCCTGTCGTCGAGGCGCTCTTGCTCGACGACGTCGAAGTCTTTGTCTTTGCTGGCAAGCTTGGCGATCTGGTGTTCATGGTCACTACTGGACCGCACAACGCCGGGATTGAGGTAGTAGACATCGTGCTCCTCGCAGACCTCTTTCACGCCGTCAGGCGCGAACTCACGGTCCATCATCACCAAATCGAGTCCGGGGACGATCTCGGTCGCTCCATCTAGGAGATCGTCCACGATATCCGCCCGCGTTCGACTTCGAACGACCGGAACAGCATCAAGGATCAGTGGGACATCGTGGCCGACAAGTTTGATAACCGCCCACTGGAAGAATGGCCCGTCGTCGCCTTTGTAACCGAGAATCCACGGTTCCTGATTCTGTCCGCTGCTGTCACGTTCAACATGTCCACTCCACGGGTTGCCCTTCGTGAAGTCGATAGCCGCCATCTGCTTGCGTCCCATCTTGTCTTTCGCTTTCGCCTGTTTAACGAGCGTCCGGCTAGTGTCCCGGAGCATCGTCCGGATACGTTCGACGCCAAGCGTCTTCGTCTGTAACCGGTGTGAATCACCCGACGGCGTTTCCGTCCGGGTAGAGTCGGTGGCAAAGGACTGTGCGCCGTCGTTCGGGTGCATATCACTCCGCATCCCGAAATATGACTGCTGTTCCCAGAATGCGCCTTCGGGAATACTTGCGTTCCCGCTGCGGTCAAGATGGAAGCAGTCCTCGACAATGGGTTTCGCACCCTTCCAAACCTCTCGGGCCTTCTCACGAGCGAGCGTATCCTTGCTTTTCGATCGCGTGACCGTGTCCATCGGCTGGTCGGGTAGAAACTCAGGTTCGGGCGCAGGAATGTCGTGGTATCGAGCGATGTCTACGACGACTTCGGCAGCATCTCGAACCGCACCACGAACGTCTTTGAGACGGTCTTCCCACGCCCGCCAGAGTGTGGACTGATGGGGGATTCCATCGAAGCCGAGCTGCGTGGTAAGAAACGGCTTCTGTTTGAGGTATTTCCAGAGAGTCGTTTCACTCTTCCAGCCTTTCACGCAGCGGAGCACGTGCGCTCGGAAGACAGCTTCCCAAGGTTTCGGGTCGCCCTGTTCGTGGTCGAAAGTATCGTAGAATCGGAGGTAGCAGGCTGGGACTTCGGCGACAATATCTTCTAGCGTGACTGACCGATCGTGTCGGACCTGTTGCTCGCGTGGGTAGGTTGTAAGAACGCCGTCAACCATTTCGCGGAATGTCATATCGAAGGACCGTGCTTCGACAAGATCGCCAGTATTCGTGGTGTAAAGTCCGTCTACGTCGTAATCTTTCGGTGTAGATTCATAGCCCGCGCTGTCGAGATGCCTCCGTGGACCGAGGCGCTCCCACCGTGACCCGGTTGGGGCCTGTGCCGCGGTTCTTGTCACGTAGTGACATATTTGTTTGCCAACTATATAAAGAATCCATCAGCGGAGTGGAAGTGGTCACTGCTCTCGTTCAGTATAGTGTATTCATACGTCAATGTCGAAACTGACAGCAACAGACCCGTCTCCGATCAAGCCCCAGAAAATGAATCGATACCGACCCGAAACGAGATCAGGACACACTTCAAGGGGGATTGTATCATTACTTGCGGAGATGATTCCCTCTTCAGTCAATTCGAGCTCCCATGTGAAGCCACCATTGACAAGTTCATCAGTATAGCCGATCTTACTGTCGTCTACTACTCCCCGCACATCGCGCCACCCGTTCTCGGTATATATCTCGAAATTAAATGAGTCGCTGGTACCTCGTTCGTTGGCATGTAAGCTGATCTCAGCCGTTTCCCCATAATTGAACGAGAGTCCATCTACACGGAGTGACTCTTCGTCTGTATCGCCCCACCTGAGATTGTCTGAATCATACGGCTTAAGATGTCTATTGAACTCGCTGCTTTCACAGACGAACTCATTAGGAGCGTCGGTAGGGTTCCCTTCGGGACGAATATTTCCACTTTCATTTCCACTTTGAATTCCGAGACACCCGGATAAACCGGCAATCCCTGTAGATCCGAGTAAGAATGAGCGTCGTTTCACTAATTCAGGATACAGTAGTTGAGAATAAGTGTTTTCGGGAGAAATAAAATTCCAAAATGGACAAGTACTCTGTGACCGGATTCAATACGCAAGCGCGATCTTGCGGTTGATTCAGCCGCACAACCCCGGAAGTATTGTCTGTAGATCGGTTAGTACTGGGTATATACGTCACATCACCACCGGAATAGTTGTTATATAATGCCCGGATAGGTGGATGGATCGTCGCGCCGGAGTTGTCGGTATAGTGCGCCGATACCGTAGGCAGCACTACCAAGGAAGACTCCGGCAAGAATTCCATACTGAATGCCAGCTTCAATACCCCACATAAGTTCTCCTTCTGGCCCTAGGTAAATATCTACACTTCTGATGGTACGGTACTGGGAAGAGTCATCCCACCGAAGGTATCCGAGAAGAGGTGGAAACACAGCGCGCCAGAAGATAGCAGAGAAGACGGAAACCTGTGCTATCAACAATCCACCGCACTTGACTCCAGCATACAGCGCGACCGTAGACATACACAGCGTGAGGAGCGTGCCAGACGCGAACTCAACGCCCACGCTGAACCCAAGAGAAAAGATAGCCAGTAGGAGGGCTGTTGCCATGAGTGTATAGATAAAAAAAGGAGATTCACCAATGAGGAGGGATCGATAACGCATAACAGCAAATCCTCAATACAGCGATATAAATGTCCTCCTCGTGAAATAGTCACGACGATGGCGGGGTCAACTAACTAGATGAGTACGGCTCTTTGTAACCATCTGTTCCTGCGAAGAATATGACTGAGGAAGAAGACTTCAATAGAGCCGACCAATTCGCAGCTCTCATCCACCGGCTGTTTCAGTCGATGATGTATCTGAAGAATAGGATTTCAACGGAGGCGTATGTTTTTATGAATGACTGACAGTCTAATTGGCATGAACCGCCGCGATTATTTTGCTGTTCTCGGGATCGGGATAGCCGGTACTGCAGGATGCACTAGTATTCCAACTGGGTTCGACCCCACAGAAAGCGAGCCGACAGAGAGCAATGAATTGATTCGAGAAACCTACGAAGGAGACGGATCGGCATTAAATGAGTTCTCCGTAGAAAATGAGGGAGCAATATTATTTGAAGTTGAAAGCGATGATCGTCTCTCTGCTGATGTTATCCCCGCCGATGAAGATGGCAGTGGTACGGCTTTCACAATAGAATCCCGGTTATCCCGTATCAGAAAATACAGTGATATTGAAACCGGGGAATACGCGTTAGATGTTACTACCAACGGAGAGTGGAAGATCATCATTGAACAGCACCCTCCACTTGGTCTGAAATCCGTCGAAACGCCCGAATTCCCACTAACAATTAGCTCGGAAACCCCGGATGTATTTGGACCATACAACTTTGATGGGTTCATGAGTGCCAGTACATATTCAACGGCTGTCTCCGGTTTGAATTTCATTGACGAGTCAGGAGAATGGGTAGAGTCGGTGGGGCACGGTCAGACTCACCTTGGAGAAACCCGTGACCAAGGAACAATAAATGTTGAAGGACCACATTGGCTAGTAGTTACGATGAATTTGGCCTTGACTGGAGATGATGATCCAGTAGAGTTTGAAGTGACATTAGAAGCACCAAGCTGATTGAGAGTTGTTTATAATATGAATCGTAGAGCGATACTATCTGTTTCACTGGTCAGTCTTGCTGGGTGTACAGTAACTATTGGCGACAGTTCTGATGATTCAGTTGAAGATGGTGAGTCGGCAGAGAGTGGTGCAGAAAGCGACGAATCTAATGATCAAGAACAGCAGGAAGTAGAAGTAGAGTCAACTGAAGACACTCAAGAACCAGAAGATCTCGACCGTCCTGCGGTTGAGAGTATGTCTGTCCGATACGATGAAGCGTGGTTACACCTTTCACGGACATACAAAACACCAAACTACGGTGATGAATTTAGAATAACTGAGCGATGGACTATCGAGAGTGATGACATCACTTTGGAAGAAGAACGAGAGAAGAATATTGAACCAGAAACAGAGAGTGATGTGGTTTTGATTGGTCAGAGTATCTTATTTTTGGATCGGTGGGATAACAATATACAGACGGGAGAGTACGATGTGACACTCGTGCTTGAAGCTCCGAATGGTGATCAGAGTGAACCTGTCTCTGAATCTGTATCAATCACGGAACAGGCTAGTCAGTAGATAATCGTTTTCCGACAAAGGTCCAGTAGTTTCAGGGTCTGATTTCATTTCGATAACGGGGTCTTCATTTCGAAGGCGGTGGGAGTCAATCGGTCTGTGTTTTGAGTTTCCGATTTTGTTAAGAAAGTCGGAAACTCAAAGGACTAAGCCGTCCAAACAACGGTACGAATTATTTAAAGAGATGAGCGAGTCAACAAATTCGGAAACTCGGCTTTGTTGAAATCCTATTCTTCAGACATATTCTTGCCTGAAACAGCCGGTCGATGAGAGCTGCGAATTCTTCACTCGCAATCGTGAAGTGAAAACAATTTTATGTTTAAATCAATATGGGCGGGAGTACTCCGAGTATTCAACTGGCGACCTGTAG
>NZ_JANHDL010000016.1 GCF_024494655.1 Halorubrum laminariae
CGCGCGATCTCGCGGTTGATTCAGCCGCACAATCCCGGAAGCATCGACCATAGATCGTTCAGTACAGGGGACTCAAAGAGCGTTCAGTACAGAAGGAATACCTAGTGCTTCACAGTCAGATTTCAGTTCTCATTCACCGTGATCGTATATTCGTAGTCTTGTGAATTCCGATCGCCGATTGTTTCCATAACGTTGAAACCGTATTCGTAAGCGCCAGTTTTGGCATCTGGGGCGACGTGAACTGTCACGTGTAGCGTCACACGAGTACAATCGTCCCAAACATAAAATGGCGGACAGGAGTCGGCTTGAGAATCTATCGATGGTGTGAAATCGATATCTCCAAATCTTACGGGCGCATCAGTAGACCCACATTTGTACAACCGCGAGTCGAACGAGAATGCTGTGATGCCGTCTACCTGTATCTCGAAAGTGTCCGAGTCACCCGGTGCAAGTTCTAATTCGTCTACTTGGACATTCGGTGGCCAGTTACCCTCTCCCGAACAAGACGGACCGCTCCCAAGGCATCCGCCCAAAACTACGGATGCCGTGGGTACGGTTCCGGCGAGGAATTGGCGTCTTTTCATTAGAACAGGATGACTTGACTGAGAATAAGTGTTTTCGGGTGAGATAGTATTTCAAAACGGGCAGGTACTCTATGACTGTACTCAGTAAGCACTCTTCAGCGAACAGCTGTTCCGTGCGAAAATCTGTCTGAAAAATAGAGTTTCAACAGAGTCAGCGGGTTTATTCACTGGTGAGCAGGGGTGCGCAAGAGCACTCTGTTTGGGGATGGTCAGCGTCGAACCTGTGCATTATTCCCTATCTTCGCAACACGTCACACCCGCTGGAAGTTCACAGTTTCGGAGGATAGCCCAGTTTCAGATCGAATTAACATCACTTCGTGGTTCTTCTCACCGACCAGTCCTGATTTGGATCCTTACCGATCGCATCTACTGGGCGGACGTGCGAAATTGCGTAGATTCTGCCGCTCCTGATTAGGGTTGTCACTCCCAAACGGCGGACTCAGGGGGATCAGCCGGTTAGTCGTGTGGAATCAACGACGAGGCAACGAGCTCAACACACTCACCCGCAGTAATCACAGGTGCGTAGTCCATCTCACCTCCCACACTCGCTTTCAGCAGGAAGTCGGTGAGCCGCCAGATATTGTACAAGAGGACCGCGAAAACGAAGTAGAACAAACGAATGCGGTAGTCTTTCGAGGAGGTCTTCGCGAGAAAATCACCTTTGATCGATTTGTACTCACTCTCGATCTGCCACCGGCGGCTGTAGCGCTGACAGAATGTCTCGGCTTCCTCAGGACCGACTCGTAGATTCGTCGCGAAGACGGCCGTTCCCTCCCCACTCGTCGACGGCACGTACAGGAGCCGCATTGGATGCGATCCAGATTCTACATGGATAGAAGCCGACTCAACAGCCACCTCTTGGTCGTCTCCCTCCATTTGTTCGAGCACATCCCGTTCGGAGCTTGAGACTCGCTTCGGAATGAGGTAGTTCACATCGAGGTTTGAGAGTGTCTGGAACACTTGTATCGAGTCAAACTCTCGATCACACAGCACCGTCTCGATCGGAACTTGTTCTTTCGCTCGTCGAACGAGCCGTCGCACAGTACGATGGATCTGATTCGACGGGTTCTCATCCCACTCGGAACTCTCACGGACCGGCTCAACCGCCAGAACGAGCGGGATGTTCTGCCCGATGATCGAGAGGGTTGCGAATTTGAATGCTCGACCGTCTCTGTCCTTGGTCCCGCTGACCATCGGCATTCCTTCGACCTCTCCGTAATAGGGAATAGTCGTGATATCGATTGCAGCGGTGACCGGCCTTCGAAAGGATGCTTCCGAGGCGATCACGGAGAGCAAGCGATCCGTTGTCTCGTTGAATCCGTTCACGAGTTCTTCGGGATCGAACTGCTTGACGGCGCGGAGGTGGGTATCACCATGGGGGCTGTACTCTTCGCCATGGCGATATTGGAAGCGAGTCGCTCCCTGCGCAGTTCCACAGTGGACCATCCCCATGAACGTCTGTAGCTCAAAGAATTGTGTGTCCTCGTACGAGGCGTTCGACGCCCGACCAGAGTCGAAGTGACCGAAGGCGTGATCACGCGCGAGGCGCGTTGTCTGGATGATCTCCTCCTGTGAGAAGGATTTGTCTTCTACTGGATCTGCGGCTTCTTGCTCATCGTCGACGATCTCTGCCTTAGGCCGCACCTCCGGCGCTGAGATGTCGCGATCGTGGACTTCCTTGATGACGTAGTGGGCGGCTGTGGTGACGAACTCCCGGGTCGCCTCGTCGAACCGGTTACGCCAGGTCCGCGAGAGCACCGATTCGTCGGGGATTTTCTCCAAGTCGAAGACAACTGCGAGTTCGGGATACTGGGCGAGCGAACGGTAGCTTTCGCCAGTGAGTTCGCGGTAGAGTAACAAGCGTACCATCCCCTCGAACGAGTGCGGTGCTGGATGCCACTCTGGGTAGCCGTCATTGAGCGAATCGAACGGCCCCTCCAGAGTTCGAAGAGCCGTGCAGAGGGACTGATCGGCTTTGAGTGCCTCTGTGAGTGTCAACCCGACAAGGTAGGCGTCGGTCAATCGGTGCTCCTGAGAAGTCATGTGAGCTATCCCATCAGCCAGTCACACAAGCGGCGCGATCCCATCCTCTTTGCGCAGGAACCGCTGCTGTTGAATCGGTCAGCACAAACAAGTACTCTGTAAGTCTCGCAGCTACGCTTCGTTCACTCATAGCTAACACCTTCATTGATGATGACTCAATCATCCTGCTCGACGTTGAGGGTGAGAAACTGGTCGGGAGATTCTGGAATCAACTATGCTGAGATAACTCGTGTGAGGACAACCAGCTTCTCAAGAAGAGGCGCGGCGTGAGTGGGAAAACTGGCATCTATAGCCCGTTAAATCGGTTTACAGAGTGCCATCTATCCAAACTGCACCGATTTTCTGATTCCGAATACCAACCGTATGCAATCGAAAAACCCCTCCTAAAGCGATCAGGCAGAGTTTCAGTCTGCAGTTTGGGTGCTAGTGGATGGTGTCACTCCTGGAAGCTCGGGGATGGATAGATCCACCCGGCGGAGCAGTTGCGCGTTGATGGCGACGATTACTGTACTCAACGACATCAGAAGCGCACCCACAGCGGGAGACAGCAGAATCCCGATCGGTGCCAACACGCCTGCTGCGAGCGGAATCGCGAACACGTTGTAGCCGGCGGCCCAGACGATGTTCTCCTGCATCTTCCGGTAGCTCGCCTTACTGAGTTTCACGAGTCGCACTACATCCATCGGGTTGTTCTGCACGAGAATGACATCCGCCGACTGGACGGCGACGTCGGTGCCGCTCCCGATGGCGATCCCGACGTCGGCTCGCGTCAGCGCCGGCGCATCGTTTACACCGTCACCAACCATCCCCACGAGCTTCCCCTGGTCTTGGAGTTCCTGGACTTTCTCGTCTTTGTCTTCGGGGAGGACCTCGGCGAACACCGTGTCGATGCCCAGTTCGTCAGCGACAGCGTTGGCGACGTCCTGGGAGTCGCCAGTCAGCATCGCCACTTCGATTCCCAGATCGTGGAGGGCGTCGACGACGCGGAAACTCTCTTCACGGATTACGTCGGCCATCGCGAACGCGGCGATCAACTCACTGTCACGAACGAGATACACCACCGTTTGAGCGTTCTGTCCCGCCTCGTCAGCGAAGCGCTGGAGATGGGCGGGGATCTCGCTATCGAGCTGGGTCAACAGGTTCGGCCCACCGACGTACACCTCGTTTCCATCGACGTTTGCGCGAACCCCTCGCCCTTTGATCGCCTCGAAGGCGGTCGCGTCGGGAGTAGTTAGGTCTCGCTCGTCGGCGGCCTCGCGAATCGCTCGCGCGATCATGTGTTCGGAGTCACTCTCGACGGCTGCCGCCAGCCCGAGCGCGTCGTCCTCGTCGACGCCGTTGACGGTCGCCATATCCACGACGCCGTGTTCGCCCTCGGTAAGCGTCCCTGTCTTGTCGAAGATGATCGCGTCCAGATTCCGTGCGTCTTCCATCGCGATGCGGTCGCGAACGAGCATCCCGTTGCGAGCGGCGAGCGACGTGTTGATCGCGACGACCAGCGGAATGGCGAGCCCGAGGGCGTGCGGGCAGGCGATGACGAGCACCGTCACGACTCGCTCGATGACGGTCGCGTCGAACGAGACCGCGACGGTCCACGCAATCGCCGTCACGACTGCCGCCCCGAGCGCGACGTAGAACAGCCAGCCTGCCGCCCGGTCGGCCAGTACCTGCGTCTTGGACTTGCTCTGCTGGGCTTCCTCGACGAGACGCATGATGCCCGCCAGCGTCGTCTCCTCGCCCGTCGCGCCAACACGGACGCGGAGACTACCATCGCCGTTGATGGTGCCGCCGATGACCTCGTCGCCAGGCTCCTTCGAGACGGGCTTGGACTCGCCAGTGATCATCGACTCGTTGACGTCCGAATCACCTTCCTCGACGGTGCCGTCAGCAGGGACACTTGCGCCCGGCCGGACGAGCACGAGATCGCCTTCCGAGAGCTCCCTGACGGGAACCTCCTCGGTTTCTCCGTCGTCGGTAATACGCTCGGCGGTGTCTGGCATCAGTTTCGCCAGTTCGTCGACCGCGCTGGAGGCCCGCCGGACCGACCGCATCTCGATCCAGTGGCCCAGCAGCATGATGTCGATCAGCGTGACGAGTTCCCAGAAAAACGCAGACTGCGTCGGGAAGACCACGCTCGCGAGACTGTAGACGAACGCGACGGTGATCGCCATCGAGATCAACGTCATCATCCCCGGCGACCGGTCTTTCAGCTCCGGCACCGCCATCTGGAGGAACGGCATCCCACCGTACGCGAAGACGATGACCGCGAAGACGGGGTTGATCCACTCGCTGCCCGGGAACGCGGGGACGGAGAACCCGAGCCACTCCTGCAGCATTTCGCTGTATAGCAGGACTGGGATCGACAGGAGCGTCGAGACGAAGAAGCGCCGGCGGAACATCTGCTCGTGGCCCTCGTGCATCCCGCCATGCCCCTCACCGTGGCCCTCATGGGAACCGTGGTCGTGTCCTTCGCCCTCGTGTCCAGCGTGCTCGTGCTGCTCGTCGAGCACCGTCTCACTCTCCGCAGCAGGGTGTGCCTCTTCTTCCAGTAGCTCCTGTTCTACCCGCTGCTCGTCCGACTCGGCGTCCGATTCATCCTGCTCGCCGTGTTCGTGCTGGTGACTGCTGTCGTCCTGCTGGTGTTCCCCTCCAGGGGGATTCTCATTTGTATCTTTGTGGTCGTCCATAGCCCATATTCTCTGTAGAGGTGGATCCGCTGGCCCCCTGAATCTTCCCCACTGAAACTGTACAGCAGGACCAGCGTAGCGAAGCTTCAAAGACAACGGTTGGCCGTTGTCTCGGAGTGGTCCGCGCGATTCTCAGGCGTAAGCGGTGTACCCGGCGTCTTCGACGGCCTCCACGAGAGCTGTGACATTTGCCTCACCATCGACGCTCGCCTGTTCGCTCTCCCTGTCGACGGTCACGTCAGTCACGCCGGATACCTCTTCGAGGGCCTCTTCGACCGTCTGCTCACAGTGACCGCACGTCATGCCTTCCACGATGATCGTCGTCGTCATACAGGGATACACACGGCCTCCTCTCTTTAGCGGATTTCCCCTTCGATCATACTGATATCGTGGGGCTCAAACTTTAGATTCAAAGTGATACCTGCGGCCGTAACGAACTAGACATCGGATGCGCCAGGTGTCAATAGCGAGGTGGCTCAAGTATCGTTGTGACGCTCTCTGTACGTCTTCGCCGCTAAAAAGACATAGAGTGCGCCGATAGCCCGAATGCCCAAGCGGAATCGCTCGTTCCATTCTATCGACTCTGGACGCTCGTACAGGAACGCGGTGGCAAATCTCTGATACAGGTCGGGAAATAAGAGGACTATCGCACCGAACACGCCGGTAAGATTCATCAGCAATGCGTATGCTCGCCCGTTAAAGAGTGAAAGCGCAGCTATCAGAACACCCTCCGACCGGACTGCTGGACGTATCCACCCTCTCACTGTTCCCTCGTCTGGATTCGAAATGGCGAGTTTCTCGAAGAGCTCGACGATTTCGTCCGGGAACAGCGCTGAGATAGCGCCGAGGACACCGACGAGTGTTCGAATCATACGATATGGTACGACCGATATGGATATAACTCCCACTGCGACGCTACACTATCGAGAACGAGGGGAGTCCGAACAGTAGCGGCTTCGAACCGGGCACGACGCGCAGAGGCCGCTTGTCGAATGGGCGTCCTGAATCCTTATGGATTCGGGGCATACAGGGCGTAGAGGATAGACAGCATCCCGGCTGCGGTGACGAGTGCTGCGACGAATCCTGCTTCGAAGATCGACACCTGGAGGAGTTCGAAGAGGACGCCTTCAAGGAGGCCGCCAAGCCCGACCAATGCGAAGCCGGCGGCGACGTACAGGAGTAACTGCGTGTGATGTCGTTGGTACCCGCGATAGGCCTGATATGCGATGACCAGTGCTAACGCGGTCGTGAACAGTTTGCCGATGACGAATAGCGTGTGGTCCATGATTCAGTCTCCCCGCATTTCCTCGAAGATGGTCGTAATCCGGTCGGCGGGGTCAGGCTGGATGTCGATGTTGACGTCGAAGCCCTCCGCCTGCAGGAGGATTTCGATGCGTTCGAGGCGCGCCTCATACTCGCTGTAGTGCCGTCCCCCGGGGTCGACGTGCGTATACTCCTCGAGGAGGCCCTGCTCGACGAGGCGGGTGACACGGCGCGAGACGGTCGGGCGTGACATGTCACATTCCTCGCTGAGCTCCTTCGCAGACAGGCGGTCGGTCTTCGTCGCCACGAGGATGTCGCGGGCGTACTCGTCGTCGAGTGTCGCGAAGATTTCCGACGGGTCGGCCTCCTCAGTCACACGTCTCTACTCGCGACAGGAGCGTAATATAGCCCGCCGATTTTCTGACCCAGAACGCCGGCTCGCCGTTATATCGTCTCTGCCTCCGTACTGATAGTTGAAGGTGCAATAACTATGTCCACACTCGACTCCGGCATGAATCAGCTCGAGAGCAGAGTCGGCGGTCTGACCGTCGGCGGGAAAGTTCACAGTCTCAGTGCGTGGTTCGTGCTCGCGCTCCGTCTCATGATGGGCTACGCGTTCGCGTACTCCGGGTTCACGAAGATCACCGGCGAGTTCGCCGCGGGCGGTTACCTCACGAACGTCGCGGCGACGAACGGCAACCCGCTCGCGGGGATGTTCGCGTGGATGGGGAGTACGCCGTGGTTCGTCGAGTTCGCGAACGTCGCCGTCCCGTGGGGCGAGCTGTTCATCGGCCTCGGCCTGCTCGTCGGCGCGTTCGTCCGCCTCGCGGCGTTCTTCGGCGCGCTCATGATGCTCATGTTCTACTTCGGGAACTGGGACATGAGCCACGGGTTCATCAACGGGGACTTCGCGTACATGCTCGTGTTCCTCGCGGTCGCCGCGTTCGCCGCGGGCCGCATCCTGGGCCTCGACCAGTACATCGAGAACTACGACGTCGGTGGCGAGACGCTCGTTGAGCGCTACCCCGCCCTCGAATACATCCTCGGCTAACCACGCCGAACTCTCTTCAGGAGTACAATAATGCAAAATCCAATTCAAGCACGCGGGATTCGTTCTCTGGGACTCATCGTCATCGGAGCACTGACGCTAGCCGTCATCATTGGAATGACTCTGACGCACGCTGCTGTTCCAGATACAGTGATGTGGGACTGGCATGACGGGATGTGGAATGATGGTCACATGGCCGGGTGGGGAATATGGAGCTGGGGGATGATGTTGATCGGTTTGCTGTGGATGGCACTTCTGATCGCCCTTCCCGTCTACATCGTCTACTGGCTGACAACGCGGTCGCCATCGGACGGCCCCACCGAGGATAGCGCACTCGCTGTCCTCCAGGAACGGTACGCTCGCGGCGAAATCGACGACGAGGAGTTCGAACGCCGGCGCGCCCGACTCACGCCTGACGGCGGCCGTTACTGACTGTTCTTCCCCTATTCGTCGACTTCCGTCTTCACGACGGTCGCTGGGCGGGTCGTCAATCGAAGGACGCGGTCGGTCACGCTTCCGAGCAAGGCCCGGTATTCTTCCGGCCGGTGTTTCGTTCCAAGTACAAGTAGATCCATATCTTCGGCATCAGCATACCGTACAATCGTCTCAGCCGGTCGGCCGTGCTCAATTGCTTTGACAACATTGACACCGACCTCCTTCGCTTTATATTGGATGTCTGCGATTGTTTCCGTTCCAAGTTCTTCGAGGCCATGTTCTGGGCCTTCGGCTTCATCAACGTACTCGTCACCGCTGTATGCTGTTACGACGTCCTCATCGACTACATACAGAACATGAAGATCGGCATTATGGGCCTCTGCTAGCGCGATAGCATGGGATTCAGCTTCCTCAGAAGCAACTGTCCCGTCAGTCGAGAGCAAAACCGTATCGTACATTTCTCTTTACTTATTGAGACTAGATTATAAAAGCCAGCGCTCTTGGATAGTGGCGTAGCTGGTAACACTTTTTGTAACTTCACAAAGTTTGGAGATTGTCGTCTCTCACGGTTGAAGAGTGGAGGATTTCTATGACGACCAGCTGATGCTAAGCTATTTCCTGTTATGAGTCGTACTGATTAGCATGGGTACCAGACCAACTGACCTCCGGATGGATATTGGTCGTATTGCTGATGAGTCGGTCGCCCGTGTCACGCCTGACGCCACGGTTGCCGAGATCGCTCACACGATGATCTCCCAATCGCGGTGTGCCAGGTACGTGGTCGTCGAAGAATCCGATCAGATCTCTGGTATCATCACCGATCGAGACCTGATTGCTAACCTGCTCACCGAGGAAAGCGAGTTAAGTGTGCTCACAGCCGAGACGAGTGGAGACGACGTACGAGCTGCTGACGTGATGACGCGTGACCCACTTACTGTGCCAGCAGATGCTGAGATTCCAAAAGTCCTGAGACAAATGAACGAAGCGGGTGCTCGACACGTCCCGGTTGTTGAAGACGGGAGCGTTATCGGGATGATCACTCTGGACGATTTAATTACGCATGTTGCTGGTGAGAGCGCACACGTTTCAGCTCAGATGGATAACGTAGCGGGCATCATCCGAACAGAGTCTACGCACGATTGAAACGCTAATTTGGACTCAAAGTTTTTCGTGTTGCTTGTGCTTCCAGAAATAGAGTCAGTTGAGAGAGATTATCGCATGAGGAGCCGTCTAAGGACGTAGTGGAGGATGCCGCCGTGTTCGATATAGGTCACGGCGGCCGGCGTGCCGACCTGTGCTGTGACCGGGAACTCGACAGTCGACCCGTCCGCGCGCTCGGCGATAACGGTCAGTTCGTCCATCACATCGAGCCCGTCATCGAGGCCGTGGATCGTGAAGATCTCAGACCCATCCAGACCGAGAGATTCCCACGAGTCGCCATCATCGAACTGCAGGGGGAGCACACCCATGCCGACGAGGTTGTCGCGGTAGATGCGCTCGTAACTCTCGGCGATGGTTGCGCGAACACCGAGTAGGTCCGTTCCTTTCGCCGCCCAGTCCCGGCTGGAGCCGGTACCGAACTCTTCGCCTGCCATCACGACGAGCGGGACTCCCTCCTCGCGGTAGCGCTGGCTGGCTTCGAACACGGTCGTCTGCTCGTCGGTTGGGTGGTGGATCGTATAGCCACCCTCGACATCGTCGAGCATCTCGTTCTCGATGCGGACATTGGCGAACGTTCCCCGCATCATCACCTCGTGGTTGCCCCGGCGCGCGCCGTAGGTGTTGAACTCGTGCGGCTCAACGCCGTTATCGAGCAGCCACTGGCCGGCAGGGAGGTCAGATCCGAAGGGGCCAGCAGGGCTGATGTGGTCGGTCGTAACGGTATCGCCGAGTGTCAGCAGGCAGCGTGCATCCTCAATATCGGCGACGCCGGGTTTTTCGAGGGGGAAGTCCTGGAAGAACGGCGGCTCTCGGATGTATGTCGAGTCGTCGTCCCACTCGTAGACGTCACCTGTGGGCGCGTCGAGAGCAGCCCACCGCTCGTCACCCTCGAACACAGAGGCATACTTCTCCTCGAACATCTCAGGAGAGACGTTCTCGTGGATTGCTGCCTGCACGTCCGCTGCGTCGGGCCAGATGTCCGCCAGATACACCGATCCCCCCTCCTCGTCGGTGCCTAGCGGCTCGTTCTCGAGGTCGACGTCCATCCGCCCTGCGAGGCCGTAGGCGACGACGAGCGGCGGGCTCGCGAGGTAGTTCGCGCGGATCTTCGGGTGAATACGCGCCTCGAAGTTCCGATTTCCGGAGAGGACGCTCGTCGTCCAGAGGTCGTGGTCGTCGATCGCTTGCTCGATGGGATCGGGAAGTGGTCCGGCGTTCCCGATACAAGTGGTACAGCCGTAGCCGACGACCGCGTACCCGAGCTCTTCGAGATACGGAAGCAGGCCCGATTCCTCGAGGTACTGCGTGACGACGCGACTGCCGGGTGCGAGACTCGTCTTGACGTACGGCGGGACATCTAAACCTTTCTCGACGGCGTTCTGGGCAAGCAGACCAGCAGCGATCATCACCGACGGGTTCGAAGTGTTCGTACAGCTCGTGATGGCGCTGACGAGGACGTCTCCGTGTCCAATTTCCACTGTCTCACCGTCGAGGTCGACCTCAACGCGTTTGGTTAACGGGTGCAGTTCCGATTCGGGTTCGACCTGAACACCGCCGTCGGTCTCCGCACCAGCTGCATCACCTTCGCCGAGCCACCGCTGTAGGGCGTCTTCGTCGACATCATCGAGGTCGTCTTCGAACTCCCCGTGGAGAAGTCCCCGGAAGCTCTGTTTCACGTCCCCCATCGGAATCCGGTCCTGTGGCCGCTTATGTCCGGCGAGACTCGGCTCAACAGTCGAAAGATCGAACTCGACCACCTCGGTGTATTCCGGTTCCTGTTCTCCGAATAGCCCTTGCGCTTCGAGGTACTCGCGAACAAGGTCGATGTGGGCGGGGTCACGCCCGGTGAGTTCGAGATACTCGAGCGTCTGCTCGTCGACCGGGAACATACTGATCGTCGAGCCCTGTTCGGGCGCCATATTGGCGATCGTGGCCCGGTCGGGGACTGTGAGATTCTCCACACCAGGACCGAAGAATTCGACGAACCGGTCGACGACGCCGACCTCGCGGAGCCGTTCGGTGATGTGGAGCACGAGATCCGTCGCCGTCGCGCCCTCGGGTAATTCGCCTTCGAGGCGGACGCCGACGACCTCGGGAAGTTTCATCGTGACCGGCTGACCGAGCATTGCCGCTTCCGCTTCAATGCCGCCGACGCCCCAGCCGACCACACCGATGCCACCGATCATTGGGGTGTGGCTGTCCGTGCCGACGAGTGTGTCCGGCAGGAGCCATTTCTCACCGTCTCGCTCGCGGGCGTGGACGACCCGGCCCAGATGCTCGAGATTCACCTGGTGGACGATGCCGGTCCCCGGCGGGACGACGTTGAAGTTCTCGAAGGCGTTCTGCGCCCACTTGATCGCGCGATACCGTTCGGCGTTGCGCTCGTACTCCAGTTCGACGTTCTTCTCGTAGGCGTCCTCGGAGTCGAAGTAGTCGACTTGGACGCTGTGGTCGATTACGAGATCAATAGGGATCTCTGGTTCGACCAGGGTCGGGTCCCGATCTTTGCGGTCGACTTCGGATCGAAGGGCCGCCAGGTCGACAACTGCGGGCACGCCAGTGAGATCCTGTAGGACGACTCGTGATGGAGAGAACGGAACCTCTGCGTCCGGTACGTCTGGCTTCCAGCCAGCAGCATTCTTGACATCCGCTGCAGTAACAGTTTCGCCGTCGGCGTTCCGGAGCACCGACTCAAGCAGAATACGGATGCTCACAGGGAGCGTGTCGAGGTCACAGAGCCCCTGCTCTTCGAGTGCTCGAAGATCGGCCATCTTGTACGTCGTCCCGTCGACGTCGAGCTCGCGGACGGCATCGAACGGAAGTGTATCAGTCATAGTATCTACACCTGGGATTGGCAGTCGTATCAATCCCTCTCCGAATCCGATTCGACGAGAATCGGGATTTGTTACGCAGAGGCATCGTATCCAGCGTCTTCGACCACAGTCACAAGCTCATCCCGTTCAGCGGACCCCTCGACCGTCGCGGATTCTGAGTCACGATCCGCAGTAGCAGACGTAACCCCCTCAACTTCTTCGAGTGCCTCTTCGACGGTCTGCTCGCAATGTTCACAGGTCATTCCTTCGACGGTGATTGTCTGAGTCATATCCATTCGTAGATAGGGGCGAGTATTCTATGTGGTTTTCTGCTTAGAATCCAATGTTGTCGCAGCCCTGGATCACCGATTTCGAAGGTGTGTTGTGGGCAACAATAATGTATCCTGCGAGACGAAGCGGTCGTATGCGCAATTTGGATGAAACCGACTTAGAAATCCTCTCGTTACTCGCTGATGACGCCCGCCGCCCGTTCAGCGATATTGGCGAGGAGGTCGACTTGTCGGGGCCAGCCGTGTCTGACCGGGTAAAGCGATTACAGGAAGCTGGCATCATTAACAACTTCACGATTGACGTCAACCGGGCTCATCTCCGAGCTGGTGTACCGGTATTTATTCAGGCCGAAATCGGCTCAGCGTCGTTGGAGGCCGCCCGCGAGCGGGCTCGAGAGTCAGATGGCGTTGAACACGTCTTCACGACCTCCGAAGGAGATCTTTGGTTCTATGCCCGTGTTGAAGCCCAGAACGTACGTCAGTGGGTAGATGGACTCTTTAACGAGATCGATGTAGCAGATTACACCGTCACGCTAATTGACGAGCTTGAATGGACGCCGTCCGTTGATGGCGTCGAATTTGCACTCACCTGTGCTGAATGTAACAATACCGTTGATAATCAAGGTGAAACGACGAGAATCGACGGAGAGATCTATCACTTCTGTTGTCCGTCCTGTCTCACACGGTTCGACGATCGGTATCAGCGACTCGAAGAGGGAGCGTAACGCTGTCTTTGGAATCCAAATTTTCCTGCAGTCGAAACCCCGCCTCTCGAAGCAGTAAATCGCCTAAACCTAGACCCCGTATAGTAGAACAAGCATGACAAGCCAAACAATCCATCTTGATATCACGGGAATGTCCTGCGCCAACTGTTCGGCGACGATCCAGGACACTCTCGAATCGCTCGACGGGGTATCGGAGGCGGATGCGAACTTCGCCACCGACGAGGGTTCCGTCACCTACGACCCTGAAGAGGTATCGCTCAAAGAAATCTACGACGCGATCGACGAGGCCGGGTACGGCGCAGTCTCTGAGACGGTAACGATTGCCATCTCCGATATGACCTGTGCCAACTGCGCCGAGACCAACCAAACCGCTCTTGAAAATATTCCGGGCGTCGTTAATGCGGAGGTCAATTACGCAACCGACGAAGCACAGGTCACCTACAATCCTGCGGAAGTATCTATTGGTGCGCTGTACGATGCTATCGAGGAGGCTGGCTACTCGCCCGTCCGCGAAGATGGTGCCGACGAAGAGTCGGGCCAGGACGCACGAGATGCCGCCCGTCAAGCCGAAACTCGGAAACAACTCAGGTTGACCCTCTTTGGGGCAGTGTTATCGGCACCGTTGCTCTTCTTCCTCATCGACAATTATCTGCTCGGTGGCGCGATCGTCCCTGAAGCCGTCTTCGGTGTGGAACTTGGCTGGGTTGAGTTCCTCCTCGCCACGCCGGTACAGGCGATCCTCGGCTGGCCGTTCTATAAGAACTCGTACAAGGCGATCGTGAAGAACGGCCGCGCCAATATGGACGTGCTGATTGCGATCGGTTCAACAACGGCCTATCTATACTCTGTGGCAGTCCTTGCTGAACTCATTGCAGGTGGACTTTATTTCGACACGGCAGCCCTCATCCTCGTGTTCATCACGTTGGGTAACTATCTCGAAGCTCGGTCGAAGGGCCAAGCGGGTGAGGCCCTCCGAAAGCTCCTCGAAATGGAAGCCGAAACGGCGACCATTGTCCGCGAGGACGGCAGTGAAGAAGAAGTTCCGCTTGAAGAGGTCACAACTGGTGACCGGATGAAAATTCGTCCAGGTGAGAAGATTCCCACAGACGGTGTCGTTGTCGACGGTCAGTCTGCCGTCGACGAGTCAATGGTCACTGGCGAATCTGTGCCTGTCGAGAAAGAGGAGGGCGATGAGGTCGTCGGCTCGACGATTAACGAGAACGGCGTCCTTGTCGTGGAGGCGACGAAGGTTGGAGAAGACACGGCCCTCCAACAGATCGTCCAGACAGTCAAGGAGGCCCAGTCGCGCCAGCCCGACATCCAGAATCTCGCCGACCGCATCTCCGCGTACTTCGTGCCTGCGGTCATCGCGAACGCCCTTCTCTGGGGTGTCGTCTGGTTCCTGTTCCCCGAGGCTCTCGCTGGCTTCGTCGACTGGCTCCCGCTGTGGGGTCAGGTTGCTGGCGGCCCGGCCCCGGTCGGTGGGACCGTTTCAGTCTTCGAGTTCGCGATAATTGTCTTCGCGTCCTCGATCCTCATCGCCTGTCCCTGTGCGCTGGGGCTGGCGACGCCCGCAGCGACGATGGTCGGGACGACGATTGGTGCCCAGAACGGCGTCCTGTTCAAGGGCGGTGACATCCTCGAACGAGCGAAAGACGTCGATACAGTCGTCTTCGACAAGACGGGCACACTCACCGAAGGGGAAATGGAACTCACCGACGTGGTCGTCTTTGATAGCGATGGAAATGTGGTGACTGACGGTGGCGAGCCGACCCCAGATGGTGGACAGCTCAGCACCCGTGAGCGCCTCTCAGAGGATGATGTGCTTCGACTGGCGGCGATAGCTGAAAGCGGCAGCGAACACCCGCTCGCCCGTGCAATCGTCGAAGGGGCCGAAGAACGCGGCCTGGACGTGACTGAGCCTGACGACTTCGAGAACGTTCCGGGCCACGGGATCAAAGCAGTCATTGGTGACAGCGAGGTGCTGGTCGGCAACCGCAAGCTGCTGCGGGACAACGGGATCGACCCCTCTCCCGCTGAGGAGACGATGGAACGCCTCGAGAACGAGGGGAAGACGGCGATGCTGGTCGCCTACGAGGGGGAGCTCGTGGGTGTGGTCGCCGACGCCGACACAGTGAAGGAAAGCTCCAAGCAGGCTGTCACAGCACTCCAGGAGCGGGGAGTTGACGTGATGATGATTACGGGCGACAACGAGCGAACTGCCCGTGCGGTCGCTAAACAGGTGGGTATCGACCCGAAGAACGTCCGCGCAGGAGTCCTTCCTGAGGACAAGTCCAACGCGGTCGACAGTATTCAAGACGAGGGCCGGCAGGCGATGATGGTCGGTGACGGCGTCAACGACGCTCCGGCACTCGCGGTCGCACACGTCGGGACAGCAATCGGCTCCGGCACCGACGTCGCCATCGAAGCTGCAGACGTCACGCTGATGCGAGACGACCCGCTCGACGTGGTAAAGGCGATCCGAATCTCAGACGCGACACTCCAGAAGATCAAACAGAACCTCGTGTGGGCGCTCGGTTACAACACGGCGATGATTCCGTTAGCGTCGCTCGGCCTCCTCCAGCCCGTGCTCGCTGCAGCAGCAATGGCGTTCTCGTCGGTGTCGGTGCTGACGAACAGTCTCCTGTTCCGGCGGTACACCCCCGATCACGACTACAAGCTCTTCGGATTTCTTCGCTAACCGTCACCTCTAGATCAATGTCGAATATTTCCCGGCACACGGTTCGAAGGTACCTCGTCGAGACAGCCAGTAGCGAACCGACATACCTCCGGGCTCGCGAGATTGCCAGCGACCTCGACGGATCTCCCAAGGCAGTCGCGCAGTACCTCAGCCAGCTCCAGGACGAACTCACAATCGTTTCACTCGAACAGTGGGGGCGCTCGAAAAGCACGACGTGGCGATTGGAGGTGAACGGGTCGTGAGTACTGTCACCCGCCGCGTCGAGACTGTCCTTCCGGAGACCGGCTCACGCGAGTGGTGGGCGCTGTACCTGCTGGCCCCGCTCGTCCTTCTCGGTGGGGGCATCCTCGTGTTTCCGACGTTGGTCTACGACCGGTTCATCTGGCAGTATCTCTGGGGACCAGTCGTCGCCGATGCGGCCGGTCAGCCAGTCACGCACGAGGGGATTCGTGCTGTCCAGGGCTACAACGCGGTGAACACGGTAATCTACCTCGCGGCAGTCGTATACAGCCTCCCCGGACTACGTGCGTATCTCGACCAACTCGACGTCACGTTCGACGCACGACTGGCCTACGGGTTCGCTCCGATCATCATCGCAGGTGGGGCGATGCGCGCCCTCGAGGATCTCGGGCTGCTCGGGGACTACGCGGTGTGGTTCATCACGCCATCGATTTACATCGTCGTCACCGCTGTCACCATCCTCGCGCTCGGTGTCGGTGCACTCTTGCGTGACCAAAATATCGGATCTATCCCGCTAACAGTCGGGCTCGTCGGGTCGGTGTGGGCTGTCGGGGCCGTCTGGTGGGCTGTTTGGCACGGCCTCTCGACATCGACCCCACTCCGCCTATGGGTTCCTGTCGCGACGACGGGGATAGCGCTCGGCGTAACCGCACTCTACTACTGGGGCACGAGTTTCGCCAATATCACCCACCTTCGACACCCGCTAATTCTGCTGGCCGTTTTCGGCCAGTTGTGGGACGCTGCGCAGAATCTCATCGGTGTGACGTTCCTCGGCTACTCCCCAAAGCTGGTCGTGACGAATCTCGTGTACCAGGCGACTGGATTCTCCGGATCGACGTTCGTGCTGAAACTCGTCGTGACTGTCGGCATCGTGTGGTATCTCGCCGATGCGAAAGAGGAGATGAATCACACGTGGTGGTGGCTTATGACGTTCTTCATCGGAGCGATCGGACTCCCGATGGGCGTTCGTGGGTCACTTCGGATGCTGTTGGGAGCTTAACGATGGCCTCAAAGATTGGCAAAAACCGATGACTCGAACGTCCAAAATTGCGGTAATAGGTGGAGGGATGGCCGGGCTTGCAGCAGCTGCTGGATTCGACGACGCTGGATTCGTCGTCGAACTATATGAGCGGCAGTCCTACGATAGCAAAGGCGTTAATTGCGGAGAAGCGATGACAGCGGTATCGAAGATCCCACTCGAACCGACTGTAGAGAACGGCTTTCTCAACCCGCTGCCAGCGATGGAAGTGGAGGTGTATGACGGAATCGACGCCGATCGCCACCGCACTGGAGCCGGCACCTTTCCTGCTGCGGATACATATATAACGGACCGAAATGTCGTTGAGCAGTCCTGGGCAGAACAACTCTCAGAGAAGGGTGTTGACATCCACGAAAACCAGTCTATCACACGGACAGATTTCCACGAGTTCACCGATGAGTATGATCTCGTCGTTGATGCAACCGGTCAGCCATCACTCTCTAGTAAAGCGCTCGGAACAACCAACGAGTATTCAGGATATATGGTAGCGCTTAACAGTGATGTCGAAGGGGACTTCACCGAGTTGTACCCGAACAGCCGGATAATTCTGGAGAACTATACAGGGTACTCGTGGGCATTCCCGAAGACATCGCAACGAGCCAACGTTGGTATCGGCTGGACGGTCAGTGACCGGCCTAATGATTATATGAAGGCATTGAGGGAAGCCTGTGAGCGGAATGGGTGGCCAGTCCCGTCGCAGGAACGGACGAACGTCGCAATCATTCCCGAGGGACCAAGCCTTGATCCCGACAGAACCCATCTACCGGAGCATTCAGTCGTACGAGTGGGTGATGCTGCAGGTATAGCAAACCGACTCACCGGAAAGGGGATCTCACAGGCCGTTGAATCGGGATTCTTGGCCGCAGAGCTGGCTAACAGAAGCCAATTACGCAATTATCCTGATAGATTATATCAGAGGATGAAAACGGAGTACATTTTCGCCACAGTTGTGAGATACTTTCTTGAAACTCGTAATCCCAAGGTTCTGGGAGCAGCAATTCGTGCCGCTGCCGGGATCGATATTGAAGACGTTGACCGGTCTCCGAGTGCAGTTCTACTGCGTCTCCTCCGCCACCCTGTTTTATTTGCCCGTATTTTCTCGAGACGACGAGTTTTAAACCGTGTCTATGGAGGAATGACTAACCAGTGGGAGTTAATTGATTGATATCCACTCGAGTTAAATTCTCGGCTCTGTTGAAATCCTTAGAGGATGATAGCTTCGGTGCCCGCTGCGGTCAGTACAGGTTGGACAGATATCGGAGTCGGCTCTCTCTTTCCCGCTGTTGTTCTATCCGTCCTGCTGAGACTGGGGAATCCGGGACTACTCGCTACTGGTTCGTTGTTCCACGTACTCGCGCGTCTTTCCGTGCAACACGTACTCCACCTGCTGGAGCTCGTCGATCGACCCCGAGCCGGTGACGAACATCGCTGTTCGCAGCTCGGCGATCAGGTCCCCGACGCGTTCGATGACAGCGTCTGGCCCGTCTGTAGCTGGTTTCAGGAATGGTTTCGCCAACCCGCCGGCGCGGGCACCCAGGGCAATCGCTTTTGCCACGTCCAATCCCGTTCGGACACCACCACTCGCAATGACGCAGTCGTGTTCGGCAACACACTCGATCGTGCTTGCAGCGGTTGGAATGCCCCATTCTCGGAACAGGGTGCCGATTCGTTGCTGTCGCGGCGCGTTCGCGGCTGCTGCGCGATAGGCTTCGATCCCGGACCACGTCGTTCCGCCTTTGCCAGCGACGTCGAGAGCGTCAACGCCTGCCGCAGTTAGCTCTCGGGCAGTCTCCCCGGAGATGCCGTTGCCCGTTTCCTTGACGATAATCGGCACCGAGAGTGCCTCGGACACTCGTTCGATCGCAGCTACACAGTTCCGGCCATCGACGTCGCCTTCTGGTTGGGTGGCTTCCTGGAGGAAGTTCAGGTGGACCGCGAGCGCGTCGGCGTCGATCATCTCGACTGCCTGCTCGACCATTTCGATGTCGTACTCTCGGAGCTGTGCAGCGCCGAGGTTCCCGTAGATGAACGCATCGGGTGCAGCATCGCGGACGACGGTGTACGATTCGAGGACGCGTTCGTCGTCGAGTTCGAGGCCTGCTCGCTGGCTACCGAGACCCATGGCGATACCGGTTTCGCTGGCGGCCCGGGCCAGCGCCCGATTGATCTCCGTCGTGTTGTGGTGCCCGCCAGTCATGCTCTCGATGAAGATTGGGGCAGAGAGGTCGTGACCCAGGAAGTCGATGGAGGGGTCGATCGCGTCGTAATCGAGTTCCGGAAG
Organism: Halorubrum laminariae; assembly: GCF_024494655.1. GTDB lineage: Archaea > Halobacteriota > Halobacteria > Halobacteriales > Haloferacaceae > Halorubrum > Halorubrum laminariae. The sequence continues at coordinate 19,311 of NZ_JANHDL010000016.1, forward strand.
CGCGTTGTGGACGAGGTGGACGTCGTCGAAGCCCGTGCCTGTCGTTTCGACGTCCCGCTCTTGGACGATTTGAAGGTGGTCGTCTTTTCGGTCTTCAGTCTCCGAGGAGTCCTGCGCCGTCATTAGTCGAGTTTGTACAAGAGATGGGAAAACAATACTGTTGTATCGACTCGCCCCCATTCTAACTATTCTTGAAATGATAATATCCTGGGGTCGCTCTGTGTCTGTATCCAGCATTGCGCTGCTATACGACATAAATGACAGAGGTACCAGTGATAAGTTCGCAGGCCTCCTGAGCAGGCAATTCACCATTAACAGCTCTGAGATCAACCTCCTTGTGAACGGTTCTATGACATCTTCGGTGGAGAGTACCACTGCGAATTGTCCCTACCATGGTCAATAAGCTCGTCGGGAAAGATCAGTAGAGAGAACAACAAGACCGACGGTTCTCTTCAGATAATTAATTCGAGATCGAGAAAGGGAGTAGCGACGATGCACAGCAATACGAGGATCGCCGCGGAACGGAGTACGCCTACCGCCTGTAGCTGGGTCTCTGGGAGGGACTCGGCGATTCCGGACAGCGCAGTTCCGACGACCATAAATAGTAACCACCGGGTTTCGCCAGCGTCGCCGACGCTCCAAGCGTACACGAACATGCACAAGAAGGTAAGCGACACGCCGAACTGAAAGAGTGCCATACGACGGCCTTGTGGCTCGTTGAACAGCACCTCGCTGATATAGGGGACCATAAGCGACGCGTTCCTGTTTCCGGTACAAAATAATGCCGCAACGCGATCCCAGTAGAACATCCTCTCCCGTGCTACACGATTCCTCTGCGGGAGACGGTAGGTGACATACTGCGAAATGCGTACGTGTAGTGAGGCCGCGATTCACGCTACAATGTATCTGGAGAAGAGGATTTCAACAGAGCCAAATTCTCAGAATCTGTTAGCTACTGAGAGGATCGGTAAGTACAAAGGATTAGATCAGTAGATGAATTCAGTCCCTCAAACAGAATTTTCCGAAATCCAGAAATCGGTGGGCTCAGCTTCATCGGTGCTCCTGCTTACATGCCCCAGCACACAATCAGTGCGTTGAGGGTGACCGAATTCCTTCTTGAGGATCATCCAACTCACCTCTGACACCCGCGTTCCTGCAATGAGCCCCGACTCTTAGAGATCACGAACCACCACCAATCTTTTTACCACTTCTGATAAACTCAGTCGTGAGGTGAAGTATGCCATGTCAACACAATCCATTCGAACGAGATTTCTCGGAACTGAGACGTCGTTCTCGGTCTCAGGAGCCTGGTTGTCGTATTGGATCCTGCTGCTTCGGCTGACCGCCGGGTGGTGGATGCTCCACGCCGGCCTTGACAAGATCTGGGCGTGGCCCTTCGACGCCAGCTGGTTCGTCGGCGGAGCCGCTCAGGGCACGATTCTCGCCCCCTTCGTCACGCCGTTCAGCGACGGCATCCTGTTGGCGTTCGTCAACGTGGCGGTACCGCTTGGGCAAACCGCCATCGGTTTCGGGCTGATACTCGGTGTCCTCACGAGGACCGCCGCCTTCTTTGGTGCCTTCATGATGCTGTTCTTCTACTTCATCAACGGCTACGGTGGCGGCTGGGCCAACGGTATGGTCACGGGTGAACTACTTGGGATCATGGTCTTCGGAACCATTGTGGCACTCGGAGCGGGCGGCGTCCTGGCAGTCGATAACCGCCTGCGTGAGATGGAACTGTTCGAGAACACGCGATTACGGAAACTCCTCGGGTGACTACCAATGAGTGACTTATCAACGGCAGACCAAATCGCCATGTACGTCGGCGGTGGCTTGGTTGTCTTGGGCGTCGTCGTGATCGGCCTGCTCGACATGCTACTGGGAGCCGGGCACCCAGTCGATAGCGAGGGAGCAATCGAACACGCTGCAGTGGTCCCCATCGACATTAGGGCGGGCATCATCCTGCTCGGCTTGGTGATTTGGGGACTCGTCGCCGTTTACAAGTTTGCCGCAGGGTCGGCACCGTCGGGATCGACTACGGGCCAAACCCCATCCGGCATGGACGACTAGTTCAACAACTCAGTCTACGGCTCTCTCGTTGGTGTGGGCTACTGGATATCTTCTCCTCGTAGCCGTGCTCGCAATTGGTGTTTACTACCGAGCCACACAGGCGAGTTGATCACAAGAGAAATCAGTCATAAATGGAACAAAACAAGTCACGGGATCGTTCTGAAATCAAAGGTATCGGTGAGGGCGGTATTCTCTAATCCCCGAATCACTTGACCCCGGTGAGTTCACCCTCTCACGGTGGCAATCAGTTGGAGATGTCCTCATCAGTAGCATCTAATCGCTCACGGCGACGTCTATACTCCTCCTCGTCAATTTCGCCCCTGGCATAGCGGTTCTGGAGCGTTTTTCTGGCTGAGTCGTCGGTAGTCGATTGAGGAGATTTTTGGTTTCCAAGCCAGTAGAGCCCGCCACCGAGAACGCCCAGCATTCCGAGTACGCCACCAACAGCTGGTAGCCCTCCAACTCCACCTCCGTTGCGGCCACTCATCATTCCAGAACCACCTCGTCCCATCATTCCACCACCAGTATTCCCGCTTCCATCGCTGCTTGAGCCGTAGGCGACTGTACCCTGGTCAACAATCGCCTCACTCGATGGGACCTCTCCATCCGGGATTGAATCCTCCTCTGCCGGTCCGCCAGGACTGCCAACTACGATCCGTCCGACCATCCCAATCGACTTGTGCGGGATGCAGTAGTAATCATACGTCCCTGGCGTTTCGAACGTATATTCGAAGCTCCCGTCTGAGATCGTCCCACTATCGAAGGCGGAAGCGCCCTCCGGAATACGATCTGCGTACGCCGTAGCGGAATGTGCCCCCGCTGCGAGTTCAAATTGAACGGTTGTCCCGGGATCAACACGTAGGCCGATTGGGTCGAAGTAATTGTTTCCCATCTCCACGATGGGCGTCTCCTGTGCGTTCGCTGACTGAGCAAAGCCGGTGCTGGCGACTGCGCTGGCACCGACAATGCCTAAGAATTGACGTCGGCTGTGATGTGTCATGTTGTCTGGATCATTCTTCGGTGGGTAGCTACGCGCGATACTGGTGCGAAGACTTCGGACGTGACTCACTCCGAACTTGTCGTTTGTTCCCATTACTACTCATAACCATATGCTGAATCGAGCACACCATTTCGATGTAACGGAACGATGCTGCCGAACGGTTGGTTTCGATACCCTCGAGTCGATCCGCAGGTGTTCAAACGGGTGAAACGCGGTTTGGGTAGTGGTCACTCTGATTGTTCGAGCTTTTCTCGTCGGGCTTCGAACTCTTCGTCCGTGAGATCGCCACGAGCGTACGCCAGACGTAACTCTTCCATCGCGGGATTATGAGACGTCTGTGTCTCGCTCATCCGCCGGAAGATGAGATATCCACCGCCCAGAAGCGCAAGGAGGAAGATGACCGGGACGAGCATCCCGATGAGGGGCCACCAACCACCTGTGGTACCGTACTGGCCCATCATTCCTCCGTATCCCATCATCCCACCGAACCCCATACCCATTGTGAGCAAGGGAAGGAGGATGAACGCTCCGAGGACGATGAGCAGTATCGTCGTCGTATCCAGTTGATCCGATGATGCCATCAGAGATCAGGCCTCCGATGCGGATCCGAACTCGTCAGTTACGGCTGCCAGTACGCGGTCGAATCGTTCGCTGACCTCGGTCGCGACGGAGTCAAGCGCGTCGTTATCAGCGATCCCGACTAACTGTTCCGGGTCGACCGCACTCACCACGATGACGCCGTCATCGTTCTCGTAGACGATGACGTTACAGGGCAAGAGCGCACCGAGTTCAGTTTCTACACTCAACCCTTCGTATGCCAGCGGAGGATTGCACGCACCGAGGATGCGATACTGGCGGAACTCCTCACCGAGTTTCTCCTTGAGCGTCGCCTGAATGTCGATGTCACAGAGAACACCGAATCCCTCGTCTTTGAGCGCGGCATTCGTTGCGTCGACGACATCGTCGAACTCTCCATCAATCTTGGTTTGTATTGTGTAACTCATGTAATACTGTATCCTGTTTACGCACTTAAGCTCCCGTCGCCCCAACTGGCAGACGAGAATTTTTTCTCGACGATGCTCCTTCTATTTCGGTCATGGGCACTACTCGAGTTGCTTTCGTCGACGTTCGAACTCTTCATCGGAGAGTTCACCGCGAGCGTAACGCTCACGAAGAACCGAAAGCGGCCGACTATCACTCCTCTCAGAATCTCTGTTGAGGAGTGAGTAGACGAGATAGAGCGGGACGACGATTAGGAGCCCCATCCAAAGGAAGCTCCAGAGGCCCATTCCACCGCTGAAGACCCCCCAACCGCCGCTACCCATCATACCGCCGCCGTAGCCTCCACCACCGTGAGCCGCTGCGGTGCCCGTTGCTACAATCAACAGCGGAACCGCTAGTATTGCGATTCGACGAGTCGTCCGCCCGAGAGTGTTGGTGTAGTGTGTCATTGTGATCGTTGAGTCAGTAAGTCGAATATCTATCGTGTCAGACGAGGATCCGAACAGGGATCGTTAGCAGCCGTACCCCTGTCCGTTCATCCCCGTCGCGGTGTGATTGTCGTCCGCCATATCTTGGGCCATCTCGTCGACGGTCACGCCCATGTGCGCTTCCATCTCGTCAACGGCATTCGGGCCCATGTAGTCGGTCATGTGACCTTCCATCCAGGCCGCCCAGTCTGCTGCACTACCATCGGCTGGCGTCCCTTCAGCTGCCGTCTCGTTCCCCTGGATCGGTTCGTCACCGTGTGCGCTAACTACCGGGGCGGCAAACGCGAGTCCGACAATCGCGAGCACCACGAGCAGCCATCGTCCGAGGTTTCGGTTGGTCATTGTTTTTCGCCTCAAGTAGTCATACGGTGGGTTCGGGGTTATCTTCGTGGGAGTGAACTCAAACAGGAGAGCGTTCAAGAACGTCTATAACGCCATCTAAACGTTTTCTACTGACGGGATCGTTCATACCTGCCGAATTCGAAAGGATCAGAGGAATGGTGAGAGCAAAGGGGATCCGTCGAGACTGTTCACCTCATTGCGGCGATCCAGACAATAACCACGGTTCAGGCGGCGAGGGAGGCTCGGGTATTGCTGACCACGAACGAGATGGATCAGTTCCCTCGGAACTGGTGATACTGCCTCGTGAGTGCCTGACGATGGTAGAGGATTCCAATTGTCATGAGGAACAGAACGGTCGCAATTTCGTAGCCATACGCACCAAGCAATAACATCGTTGAAGAACCACTCAGTCCGCCTGCAAGTAGTACGGCAAACAACGGGCTAACGCAGGCAGGGCACGCCACAATCCCGACTATTCCTCCGACTGCCGACTGCGAGAAATCAAGCAATGCATCATAGACGAGATACGCCAGCGCGAACAGGCCAACCGCTTGGTAAGGAATGAGCGAGACCGTGATCAGGTCACCTGTATAGACGAAGACCGGACTCCATCCCAAAGATCGACCCCACGTTATTCCGAAGCCGCTTGGTCCAGTGAGCTGCCCGAAATGAGAGGTGCTCGGTCCAAGTAATCCTGAAAAATAAAACATCACGATGAGATATAGAGCAACGACAAGTGCGGCACCAATACGATACACTCGACGTTTCGTTACAGGTCGAGTGTGCCAGATCACCCAGACTGAGGCGGTGAACCAAATAAATGGAAGGACGAAATGGGTCCACCGGCTCCCCATATCTCCTGTGAAATATGCGTACACCAACCCGGCGATCAACTGTGCGGCGAGGAGGAGATTGAGCCACGTGCTTGACTTGAGAACCCGGCTAATGCGATCAGTTTCGAGTGTTGCTTGTGACATGATGGGTAGTGTTAGTATGAATTTCTACGTCTGTTAGTTCTGCAGGTCATCACTCGGATACACGCGGTAGGTTCGACCCTGTCGTTCCCGATACAGCAGCCCGCGCTCCTCGAGTGAACTCACGGTCTGGCTCACTTTACTCTTTGAGAACTCAGATCGATCCCGAAGTTCGATCTGCGTGATTCCAGGCGAGTTCAGGACGGGTTCAAGGACGCGTCGTTCATCATCCGGTAAGAGATCGAGAACGCGCGCTTGCGGATCCGATTCAGGATTGATAGGCGTCGCCGGCGAGGCGTCATCGTCTATCGATGTAGGCGTTGCCTCCGATACCTGATCGGGGTCGATGTGATCCGCTGAGTCGGTTGTCGAATCGATGAGATTCCCTCGAACCACGTAATAGATGCCACCGATACTGCCTGCGACCAGAAGGGTTCCAACCACGTACCAGAGAGGATCTGGACCGTGAATCGCCCCCATAGACGAGTCCATCATCGGCCCCATCGACTGCTCGATAGCGCGACGCTGTTGATAGGCCCGCCAACTGAGTAGTCCGCCAGCCAAGAGGACGAACCCAAGGAGCACACCAACGACGGTATCCGCTGGACGTTGGTTCATATGACATCCCCTTGTTTCGATATCTGACTGCTCATACAATCAATTTTGGCGCGACAGGTGTGACAATTGCGGATTGAAGGTGCGATGATGAAGTGCTTCACAGCGGATGAACCACAGTACATCTATCAGTGATCGTGATCGTGGTTTGTTATCTGCGGGCTTTGATCAGCAAATTCCGTGGGCTCTTCCTCGAATGCCCGCTTACAGGTCTTCGAGCAAAAATAGTACGTCATCCCATCATTGGACGCACTCGGCCCCTCATCGTCGGTCCGCATGCCACACACCGGATCACGATACTGACCTGGTGCGCCGATTCCACGTCGGTAGACATACAGGAGGAACCCGGAGAGCGCGAAGGCGATAATATTGAGGTAGAACGTGTAGTTGAGCTCGAAGTACGTCTGTTCGGTCGCCGTCTCGCCACCGGCCAGATCTGGTACGATGCCGAGGGCGTCGAACAGCAACTCCATGAGGAAGCCAGTGAACGCCATCGTCACGAAGAAGACGCCAAGGATGTACAGCATGATCTTCCAGCCGTAGTACTTCCGGTAGACGTTCAGCACGGGCACGGTGATGAGGTCGGCGTAGACGAACGCGATGATCCCGGCGAAGCTGACGCCACCGCCCCACAGCGCGACGGCGAACGGGACGTTGCCCATACTGCCGACGAAACTGAGGACGGCGATGATGACGCCCATGACGGCGTTCTCGGCAGTCACGAGCAGGCCGTCGCCCTGAATGAACAGCGTGTTCCACACCCACTGCGGGACGAAGACGATGACGAACCCAGAAATAAGGAAGCCGGCGACGATGTCTTTCCAGATCATCGACCACTCCTTGCGGTACTGATTCCCGACCTTGTACCAGCCACCCCACGACAGCAACTCGTCACGCCACCCGCCGCTACTCGACGTCTCCTGGCGATAGGTCTCCATACAGCCCTCCGAGCAGAATTTGAGCGTCTCACCGCCGTCGGTCGTGAGCGTGTACTCGTCTTTCCCCTCCATCCCGCAGGTGGGATCTTCCGTGACGCCCGCCTGGCGGTCGCGCTCGTTGAGCTTCTCGCGGACTTCGTTAAACAGGTTTTCGGGAAGCGTAAGGTGGACGATGGCGGCCATGACGGCGATGAGAATCAGGCCGCCGAGCAGTTCCGCGACGAGGAACTCCCAGCCAAGCAGGATGAGAATCATCAGCCCTAGTTCGACGATGAGGTTCGTCGACGCGAACATGAACGCGAGGAAGTTCACCGCGTGCGCCCCCTTCTTGAACAGGCCCTTCCCGATGGCGACGGCGCCGAAACTACAGCCACTGCTTGCTGCTCCGAACACAGTCGCCTTGGTAAGTCCAGTTAGATCGCCCTCACCCAGCACCTGTGCCATCCGCTCCTTCGAGACGTAGACCTGGACCAGACTCGTAATCGTGAGGCCCATGATGATCGCCCACGCCGCCGTCCAGAGAAATCCGACACCGATACGAAGGGATTCAAGAACTCCGTCGATTATCGTCGCCTGCATAGGTGTATCATTGTAGGGATCATCTATTGCGGTTTTGGTTAGAATATACTGCCTATGAGGGTATCAGTACTATGGCATCGTAACCGTCGGCCATAGATGATCTATCGTGAAGAGGGGAAAACATTGCAAACCTCCACAAGCTCCACGGAATCCGACTTCAGATTCAAAAGGGGAATCTGATTAAATCACGCCGACGTATTAGAGGCTAATGGGACCAGTAGAGACCGATGATATCCCAAATGAGGGGAACACCACCTGGAAGAACAGCCTTCGCCGGCCTGCTCGGTTGTCCAGTACGGTAACTGTTACATCCACTTCCTAATTTACGATGGCTGTCGATCTGGCAATCCATGATGCACTCGTTCTCACAGCCGACGAGCGGAACCGCCTGTACGAGCGCGGCACAGTATGCATCACCGATGGCTGTATCGAAGAAGTCCGACCATCACGTGCAGGAGACGGAGAATTAGAAGCATCCACCGTTATCGACGGGAACGGGAAACTGGTGATGCCGGGGTTGGTGAACGCCCACACGCACCTGGAGATGACACCGCTCATCGGTGCGTTTAGCGAACTCGAGCTGACGGAGATGCTCGGGAGTGGGACGGCCTTGTTTAACAGACTAGGGAACGGCGAATTCGAGTACCTCGTCGAGGCAGGCGTCGAGCTCGCAGCGCTCAATTTCCTCCTGGGCGGTGTCACGACCGTGAACTCCATGGACGCACGGCCTGCCGCAGGTGCAGAGGCGTTCGGGGAAGCAGGGCTCCGCGGATTTTTCGGCCCGGCGATCTCGGACCTCTTCTGGGACCAACCAGTCGATCAGCAGTTCGCCCGTGCTCGCGAGTTCGTCGAAACGTACCACGACACGTACGACGGCCGAATCAGGGCGACGATCTGCCCGCACGACGACTGGTCGTGTACCCGGCAGCTGTGGGAACGGACCGCATCCCTCGCCGCAGAGTATCCGGACCTGCTCGTCCACACGCACTTGCTCGAACTCGAGGAGAGTAACACGATGGCACGAGCGAACGGTGGCGAGGACTCGGTAGGATTGCTCGACGACGTTGGACTCCTGGACGACCGACTGGTCGCTGCTCACTTCCGCCTCGGCGACGAAGAGGACATCCAGCGAACCGCCGAGGCGGACGCGGCTGTTGCGCACTGCCCGTCCGTCTTCTGTTACTGGAATCCGGACGGGGAGACGCAGTGGACGCCCGTTCCCGAGCTTCGAGCCGCCGGCGTCGACGTCGGAGTAGGGATTGACGACCACTACTGGCACGACTCGTACAGCATGTTCGGTGAAGCGCGGCAAGCTCGGCTGGCGGCAAATCTCAAGCGTTCAGCCGGGCAGTTCGACTCGATGGAACTGATACGAATGCTCACTATCGAGGGCGCACGCGCGCTGGGGATGGGCGACGAGATCGGCAGTATCGAAGCGGGAAAGCGCGCGGATATTATCCTCCTCGACGTCGACAAACCGAAGTTCACGCCACTGACCAACGTTCCCGCACACGTCGTGAACAACGCGGTCCCGGCCGACGTCGAGACAGTGATCGTTGACGGCGACGTCGTCCTCCGGAATGGTGTGCCCGAGACAATGGACTCGGACGACGTGCGACAGCGAGTAAATCAGGCTGTCGAACGCTTCATGGACGAGACAGACTGGGAGTTAGACATTGGTGGTAGTGAACCGCCGACCAGCATCGAGACTGTACGGGACCTCCCAAAGCGTGGCCCTGCGCGACTCCTGACTCGCCTCGCGATGCAATCCGCGCGTGATCGGTTCTCCTTCTAAGACCCTGCCAGCGTAGGGGTGGTTCCCCCTCAGGAATTTCTGTGGGCGCGAACGAACGCACGTCGCAGGACGGTCAGAAGAACGTACGTCTCGTACTTCTGGGTCTGGCAGTGCTCGCAGGGCTGCATATCCTCGACGATCTCCTCAATAGCGTCGTCGTACTCGTCGGTGAGCGTAGTGAGCGCGTCCGTGATCTGGGGCTGGGCAGCGTCGATCATCTCCTCGACGGCGGCGTCGGCCGAATCTGGTAGTGAGTACGAGAGGACGATCGTGTTCGCGTGGTAGTACTTCGTCGTCCCACCACGCCCCTCCTCGAAGCGAACGACGTCGACGAGGCCCGCATCCCGGAGCTCGTTGATGTGATGGCGGACCGTGTTCTCCGTCCGGTCGATGCCGCGATCGTCGAGGCGTTCGTGGACCTCGGTCGCAGTTAGGGCTTCCTCGGACAGAATGTCGAGGACCATCGCCCGCATCGGCTCGTCGATGGCGTCCGAAATCCGAGTGTCTCGCACCGCGATGTCGTCGAGACGGTGGTCGGTATCGGAATCACTCATACGAGGACTGAGCGCGAGCACGCGGGAAAAGGTAGCGGGGCAGGAGTCGGGTAGGTGTCTGTCGAGGTATCCAGTACAGGATGGACCCGCGATAGCGAAAGCCCTAGACGACCCGTTTGACTGTTCCAACGACTCGTATCCGAATTCAAACATATCATATAAAAAATACTTATTGAGGTACGGGCACTATCTCAAACTGTAATGAGCGACACAACCCAATTCCGCGTCCTCGACTTCGACTGCCCGACCTGCGCGAGTACCGTCGAACGCGCCCTGTCGAACGTCGACGGCGTCCAGCACGTCGAAGTCCACTACGCGACCGGCCGCGTCGAGATCGAGTACGACGACAGCGTCGCTGACCCCGACGCCTTCGCAGAGACCATCGAAAACCAGGGGTACACTCCCCAGCCCGCCTAACACTATGAACAAACAATCGATCACGCAGTACTACCGGAACCACCGGAAGGCCATCGTCACGGCGACAAGCGGCCTGCTGTACGGCGGTGGCTGGAGTCTCGGCTACCTCACGAGTTTCGAGATGGCAAGCGCCGCCATCCTCGTCCTCGCGACGGTCGTGGGTGGCTACGACATCGCCAAGACCGCTTACCACGAGGTCACCAACCGGACGCTCGGCATCAAGACGCTGGTGACGCTGGCCGCCATCGGTGCTATCGTCATCGGGGAGTACTGGGAAGCCGCCGCCGTCGTCTTCCTGTTCAGCCTTGGCAGCTACCTCGAAGGCCGGACGATGCGGAAGACCCGGACGGCACTTCAGGAGCTACTGGAGATGACGCCCGACACGGCGACCGTCCGTCGCGACGGGACACTCCAAAAGGTCTCCGCCCGCGATGTCGAAGAGGGCGAAGTCGTCGTCGTAAAGCCGGGCGGGAAGATCCCGGTCGACGGAACCGTCGTCGACGGCGAGAGCGCAGTCAACCAGGCGCCGGTCACCGGCGAGAGCGCGCCCGTCCACAAGGCCGACAGCGACGAGGTGTACGCCGGGACGGTCAACCAGGAGGGCGCGCTAGAAATCCGGACGACGGGAGCGGGATCGGATACGACTCTCGAACGGATCATCCGTCGCGTCGAGGAGGCCCAGGAGGCTCAGTCGCCCACGGAGAGTCTCATCGACCGGTTCGCGAAGTACTACACGCCGGCCGTCATTGCCCTGGCTATCGGCGCGTACGCGGTCACGCAGAACGCGATCCTGTCGCTGACGCTGCTGGTCATCGGCTGTCCGGGCGCGCTGGTCATCGGGCCACCGGTCAGCATCGTCTCGGCCATCGGTAACGCCGCCCGGTCGGGCGTGCTGATGAAGGGCGGCGAACACCTCGAACGCGCCGGCAAGATCGATCTCGTCGCCTTCGACAAGACGGGGACGCTCACGAAGGGCGAGACCACCGTCTCCGGTATCGAGGGGTTCGGCGTCGCCGCCGCCGACGTCCTCTCGCTCGCAGCGACCGCCGAGAAGAAGAGCGAACACCACCTCGCGGACGCCATCGTCGACATGGCCCGCGAACGCCAGACGGCTGCGACGGACGGTGGAGCGACGGTCGCCCAAGCGGACGATACGGACGTGGGGCGCAGGTCGGTCCCCGATCCCGACGACTTCGACGTGGTCGCCGGCAAGGGCGTCATCGCCCATGCCGATGGCCAGGAAGTCGTCGTCGGCAACCGCGCGCTGCTGGACGACCGCGACGTCGATGTCCCCGATCGGGTCGCCGACTACGTCCGCGAGCGTGAGGGGCGCGGCGAGACAGTCGTCCACGTCGTTCGGGACGGGGACATCATCGGCGCGATTGCGATGCGGGACGAGCTCCGGGAGGCCGCTCCTGGGGTCGTCGCGGCGCTCCAAGACGCTGGCATCGAGACGGTGATGCTCACCGGCGACAACGATCGGACGGCCGCTGCCGTTGCCGAGGAGGTCGGTATCGACGAGTACCGTGCCGAACTCCTCCCCGAGGACAAGCAGTCCGTCATCGAGGGCTACCAGGCCGACGGCCACGTCGTCGCGATGGTCGGCGACGGCATCAACGACGCGCCATCGCTGGCCACTGCCGATGTCGGCATCGCGATGGGTGCTGCGGGAACGGACACCGCTATCGAAACGGCTGACATGGCGTTGATGGCCGACGACCTCGAACGCATCCCGTACGCGGTCAAACTCAGCAAGGCGACGCGCTGGAACGTCCTCGAGAACGTCGGGATCGCGGTGCTGACCGTGACCGTCCTCCTCGCGGGCGTGCTCACCAGCTACGTCACCCTCGCGTCGGGAATGCTGGTCCACGAGGCCAGCGTCCTCCTCGTCATCCTCAACGGGATGCGACTGCTCCGCTACTGACCACGAGACACGATCACAACCACAACTCATGACATCGAATTCGACTGCGACTGACACGACCCAGACGAGAACCAATTGGCAGGTCGACTACGACGTCGAGCCGATCGAAATCCGCGACCCCGTCGCGGAGGCCCTCGACGTCCTCGAACCGGGCGAGCCGTTCGTCATCGCTTATAGAGACGCGGTGAAAGAGGCAGGACACTCCTGTCCGACTGCCTCGGGCGCCTACCGGATCGTCCAGCTCGGGCTCGACGCCCTGTATCCCGACGACTATCCAGTCCGGAGCGAAATCGAGGTCCAGACGGCCGGCCCGCAGGAGGATGCTGCGTACGGCGTGATGAGCCGTATCATCTCGTACGTGACTGGCGCGACCGGCGATGACGGATTCAGCGGGCTCGCCGGCGGCTATGGCGGCCGCCGCGACCTCCTGTGCTTCGACGGGTTCGACCCGGACACGGCGGACCCGACGTTCCGGTTCCGGCGAACCGACACGGACGAGACCGTCGAAGTGGCCTACCACGTCAGCGACGTTCCTAGCGGTGGACCCGCAATCGGGAACCTCCAGAGGATTCTCGACGGATCGGCAAGCGACCAGCAACGGGAGGCCTTCGCTGACGCTTGGCACCGCCGCGTGCAGGCTGTTCTCAGAGACGCCACCCTATTCTCCGTCGAAGGGGTATGAACGCGGCGGTGTACCCCTCACACTCGTAATGAGAGTTACCGCGATATACTGTTGGGCTCCTTGGGTACCTTGGTAGCGCCATCACCTAACTCGCCGACATCGATATGAGAGTACCCCACGCAAACCATCCCCTCAGAGTTGTCCAAGTATCGAGCTACAACCGCCAACCCAAATACTCAAACAAGAATCTCGCCCATCCCGCGTCAACTGCCATATGGAGCAAGGTAATCGTGTTTCCAATGGTCGATATCGATCTCCACAGCCTCTGAAGTCGTTGGAGAACCGACCGTGACCCATCAGTCATAATCTGCGGCAACGTCTACGGACACATCTATGCCGTTGTATGAGTCGTCGGAGCGCCCTGTCGGTGCCGTCGATATTGACGGGGTACAAGAGGTCAACTATGATTTATTTCCAGTTCATTTCGAACTGATTCGAAGGCACGCATCAAATCTATCCTCCGAGGTTGTGAAGTTGAGACTACAGCGGGTATAGTGGGTCTGTAATGCGTGATTTCGATTAAATCGAAGCGGAGAATCTGCTTCAGATAGCTTTCTGAACGGGCGTTCTTGTTTTTTGGACAACCATTCCAGCGGGTTTTCGAGATTCCGGATAGTGTCGCCACTCACCGATGCACTATCACTAAGAGATTCCCGTTACTATCCGATTCCAGTCTCCTTCTTCACCAGCGTCAGTGTATTATCGGCTGTCACAATGGGCGAGTGCTCGTATTCACCGGTCAACTGTACCTGTACCAGCAGATCGACTGCTCGCCAAATCGAGTACAGGAGACACGCGAACGCGAAGTAGAAGAATCGGAGACCAAAATTCTTGGAAGTCGTGGCAGCCATGAACCGCTTAATCGATTTGTAGCCACTCTCAATCTCCCACCGATACCCGTACTCCGTGAGATACCCGGTTCCCCTATTCGTCATGAACACCGAGTACTGCCGATGATCGGTGTGTTCGGAGTTCTCTTTGCGTCGGTAGATTAGCGTAGTCGAGTGCCACTCGTTATCGCCGAGATGCAGCTTTCGGTCGGTCTCGTACCGGTCCTTGTTGCGCTTGAGAAGTCGTTTCGCCTGCGCTTTCTCACTCGTCTGCATCCGCTTCGGCACGACGTAGGACAGCCCGCGTTGACTCAGCATCTCCAGGATGTGCTGACTGTCGAACTCCCGGTCCATCAGCACGTTATCGACATGAACAGCCGCCTCTGCCGAATCCAAGAGGTCCGTGACGATCTCCTTGCGCGTGTCCCCCTTCCGGACTGGGCGCGCATCTAAGACGATTGGGACGGCATTCCCGACCAGTTGGACTGTCGCCCACTGGTAGGCATACTCATCGGTGTTCTCTTTCGTGCCGATAATCTCGTCTTCGTGACCCTCACGATTGCCAGTAAACGGGTCGGACTCTGTGATGTCGATCGCGACAATACCGGCTCGGAAGAACTCCTCGGTCTCTGCGACTCGATCTAAGAGACGACTCACGGCTTGGCGGTACATCTCGCGTATCTGCTCAATGGAGAGATCCCGCACATGCTCGCGATGGGCGTGGCCCAAAGGTGTTCGATCTCGGGTCGATTCGTGGATGAAACTCCGAGCCCCTTCGTTGACAGCTAAGTTCTCTCGAAGCCCCAGATAGGTCTGAAGGTCCCAGTAGGCATTCTCATGGATCTCACAGCCCTCACCACGGTCCAATGAGAACGCTGGGAACGCAACGTCGCTGACGCGGTTAGTGACGGCCTCGGCCTGCTCTAATATGGTCTGATCAGCGGGGTCCGATTCTTCATTCTCGTCATGGTGTCTGCGGCTCTGCCGTTCTGGTTCTCGTGGAACAGAGACACCCGCATTTTGGGCTTTGATGAGGATCGTTCGCGCTGTGGTTTCGACCGTGTTCCGGAGATCTGCAGTGAAGCGATGGTGCCAACTGCGCCACAGGGTTGACTGATCGGGGACCGACTCCAAGCCGATCTGTTCGCTGAAATCAGGGTGCTGGGTGAGGTATTCGACGAGGGCAGTCTCGTGGTTCCAGCCATGGCATTCTTTCAGCAGGAACAAGCGAAATAGTGTCTCCATCTCGTAGCTCGTCGATCCTGCATACCGGTCGTGGGGATCGAACTGGACGTATGCAAGCGGTAATGTGTGGACGAATGGTTCAACGCCCTCGTGTTCGTCTTGTTGGAACCACGTTTTTGCGACCACGCGGACATCCGACTCCAGTGCGGGAAGCGACGAACGATCGAACAGCGGGCTAGACCCATACGTTGGCCAATCGACCATCTGTCTTTAGTTAAGCCTCACACCTCGGTTGTGTAGCGGTAGCGAGTGTCTCTTGTAAGATTGGTCGCTGCTTGTGGATCTTTTGAGCGTCTTCGATCAACCGTTCGAGCAGCGGCGGTGGTGA
>NZ_JANHDL010000017.1 GCF_024494655.1 Halorubrum laminariae
TGAGCCGACGCATAATTCGAGTTGAGGAGTCGTCGTTGTACACAGACACGACTTCCTCATTCCTTCCGAAAGATGCCTCGATAAGCCGCCGCTGTCACGCGGTTTCTCGCTTAACTAAAGACGGATGGTTCGGGGCTTCCCGTCAGGAGTGTTTACCGAAGTCGTTGCAGAGGTTGCAGTCGAACGGTGGGAGATCGAACGTGACGGAGCGACACTTACAGTTCGGTGGTTCGCTGGAGAAGCGAGTGAGAGCAAGTCGGAGTTTTCGTTTCACTACAGTGATAGTGAGACCGACTTTGGCTGGCACCACGAGCCGAACCCGCACGTCGACGGATGGGGGCACTTTCAGGAGCGAAGTGAGACTGGTGAGGAGGACTACTCCTACGAGACGTTCACTTTTCCGTCTGAGAATCCGTCGCGACTTGTCTGGGAGATCATGAGCCACCTTTCGACACGACTTGGGTCCAAAAAATTGTGAACTTAATTAACGCGAGCGGAATTCACTCGATGTCGACGCCCCAAGCTTCGTTGTCGCTGGTCACATCGGTCGGCTCCGTACCGGCGTAGCCGTCGAAGTCAGCGAACGTACCCGCTTGCTGTTGAATGACACGCACGCGGATACTCCCGTCGTCTTCTAGGTGCCACCGGAGATGATCTCCATCTTCGATATCGAGTCCACGCCGAATCTGGGCAGGGATGCTTGCTTGGTTCCCAGATACCTTGCTCTCAGCGTCAATCCTATCGCTGCTCATGTCTCTCAGTAGAAAACCGTGCGTAAAAATCTCGTGTGCCGTCACACTACCCACAGAACA
The DNA here is from genome assembly GCF_024494655.1 of Halorubrum laminariae. Taxonomy (GTDB): domain Archaea; phylum Halobacteriota; class Halobacteria; order Halobacteriales; family Haloferacaceae; genus Halorubrum; species Halorubrum laminariae. The sequence goes on from NZ_JANHDL010000017.1 coordinate 813, forward strand.
GAGTGGTGTGCTATGGGTGGTTTGAGCACTCCGCCGACGGACAGCCGCCGTTGTGAAGGTAGATCAGCAAGTTGGTCTCGGTCTGGCAATCCAGACACAGCGCCGTGGCATCAACCTCAATCCTCGGTGCAGGTCCCTCGACATCGCCTCGTTGGATCAATTGGGTAGCTGTCCCCCGAGAGACCTTCACTACGCGAGCGTGGAGTTTGCGGAGGTCGTCGATGCGTTGGGACTTGGTCTTGACAGAGTCCGGCTTCTCAACTTCCCGGATCTCTCTCAGGTACGTATGCACGGATTGGTAAGAGACGAGATCGTGCTTGACCTCGCTCAGATCGACATCACGATCGCCGAACTCTGTCTCTGTGAAGCGTGCGTCATCTGTCTGGAGTTTTTCGGCAATCGATTCGACGACTTCACGATCAAGGATGATGCCGGCGTTCCGGAGGGCAATATCGACAATCTGGAAGTTGAAGTACGCTGCGAGTTCGCGAACCGATTTATCTGGACCGTCTCCGATCCAGTAGGCGACCAGTTCGTCTCCAATCTCTTCGACGCCGTATTTCTGTGCAATACGTTCGATCTTCTGCTGTTGTGGTGTCTCACTCATGGATGTGTACGAGTACGGCCACCGCGAGCGCTCGTACACACACCCATTGGAGCCCATCTGTTCTATCTGTCCTGCGCACAAACCCATCAATATACATATGTATGAGGCGATGGTCGATGTCAAGATCGCTGCGGACCGCGTTTGTGATGCTTGATTGGTGGGCCCTTTTCGCCCGCGTGAAAAATGAATAAACACGATCAGGACATTGATGACCTTGAGCAGTCGCCCACACCCTCACTGCTTTCCCGGGCAGTGATCGCAGACGCCGGCTTCGAGCTGTCTCTCGAGCCAGCAACGGGCCCTGCACGCAAACTTCGCGTGCGGCCACATACAGAAAATCGGAGTTGGTGGCTTGTCGAACATACCCAGAATACAGACGGGTGCTGGCGCGTCGCTGGTGTTGAACCGCTCGCAAATGCCGGCCTCACCGCCCTTGCAGCAACTCACGAAGATACCAATGAGTGACACGTTATCCCGTGATCAGTTTCAGCTCCCATCAGATGAAAACATCTACCAGCTGCTCTCTGGTGCCCGCCGCCGCCAAACGATCTGGTGTCTCGCAATTGCCGATACGTGGGAGATGCCACTGCGGCAAATGGCTTTACACGTGGCTGCGCACAACCAAAACGAATCTACGGCTGAACTTCCACGAAGCGAGGTCACGGAGATGTACCACAGTCTGAAACGCGATCACATCGGACATCTAGTGTCACTTGACGTACTTACCATTCAAGAGGACAACATCATCAGTCCCGGTCCGGCCTTCTTCGACATCCTTCCGGTTCTCATCCGTACTCAAACGTGGGAGTGGAAATATAATCGCTAGCTGGACTACCACCCACTCTTGACAACAGTGGAGCAACTGAGCGTAGAGGGAATATCCAGCCGTGCCATCGAATGGTGGACTGTGACAGGTAGTGGTGGATTCATCCACGCCCTAAAGCGGGAGGCTTTCTCCTCGATTCTCCGTAAGTTGCTCAATGGCTTCCACTATGCGTTGCTTTTGCACTCCGGCGATGGACACCCACCATTCTTGAGGTAGCGCAACAGGTCTGTTGTGGTGTTACAGGCTGGGCACATCGCGGTGACATCGATGTTGATGTTCGGTGCAGGGCTATCGACATCGTCCCGCGCAATGAGCGTGGACACTGTCTGGGAATCGACGACTTCCACGCGACCCCGAAGCTTCCTGACATCGTTGATTATCTGCGCTGTATTTCGGACTTCCTCCGTGTACTCCTCATTCCGGATGTCACAGAGGTAGTTATGGACGGACTGGTAGGTCACCAGATCGTCTCCAACCGCCCTTAGGTCAACGTCACGGTTCATGAATGCCGATGCTGTGATCGAGCTTGGATCATCTGCAAGCTGTTCAGCGACCGACTTGACGACATCACGATCAAGGATGACACCGGCCTCGCGAAGTGCGGCATCTGTGACTTGCAAATTGAAGTATGCTGCGAGCTCTCGGATGGATTTGTCCGACTGCTTCGATCCCCAATTGTCGACTAACTCGTTTTCAATTCCATCAAGATTGTATTTCTGTGCAACGCGTTCGATTTTATGTTGCGATGTTTGACTACTCATGAATCGTGCGAGCGATGTCGTGAGCGGCTCGCTCGCACAGATATTCTTTGGGCCCTTTGTGCCCTATCTGTCCTGCGCACAATTCTGTCATAGTACAAATATGAATCAGTTTGATGAGGAAGGATGCAGCGACTAGAGTCAAACTCGTACAAGCCTCTGTGAAACGTCACAATCTCTCCCTCGGGGGGATTCACACCAGCTACTGTCGGCGATTTCAACACCGAGCTCGTTTGTCGTGAACCGTGAATTTCCAGAGAATTAATTAACCAACAAGATTGGCAATAACGACTTCTTGTTGGTTAATACTGGACCGATTCTTGTTCCAAACTGTCCCGTCGCGACAGACAGTCGTCCCGACAATGAATGTCCAGTATGTAGTTACGGAGAATCAAGGAGAAAGCCTCGCGGTTCAGCGCGGGGATGAATCCGACAATTCTCTACAGCAACCACGATCTTCTGGTCGGGTGTTTTATGTGAGTGTTTGTCGTACCAATAGTTATCCGAGGCGGTCTATCCGCCCACTTAATCGGACAATATCGGGATTCCCGACCACACACAGAAAGCACCCTTTCTGTTGTAGTGTTCGGGTACAGTAAGAAGTACCTCTGAATCCCATGCCGAGATAGGAGTAACAGCTGACTGGCACAGCCAGTAGCCGTCACCGGGACAGCTACAAACCGTAAACACCCCAACCCAGCGGTGCGGGGCCGTGGGAATCTTCGCCCTTCAGGGCGGAGAGGATGTCAAGAGTTTCATCACGCTGGTGGGCTACCAGACGAACCTCATGGTGTATGGCTCCGGTGGGTATGCGTTCACCGACTTACTGCGGGTGGACGACCCGCTCCAACTACTCCCCGCCGTCGCCGCAACGGCGGGTATCGCCGTCATCTGGGGCGTCTAAGTGAGACATGTGACTGCATACGCGCCTCAAGCGCGGGAGTAGTCCATGAGCGTAAGACGACTCACATCGATGAAACGGGTGAATGGCGTCTAGACGGAGCAGCACGGAACACACAAGCCGAAAAGTATTCCCGGAGTGGCGCTGGTAGGTGTTTTAGGGACAGTTGGTCCCTGACAGAGGTGGCAGACATCCCCTGCCTGCATGCGACCACCTCTGTGCTCCCTTTCCATCCTTCAGCTCGTGGTGTCGACTGTCAACGTAATTCTGGCTCAATGACTGCGATCTGCGCTACTTCCCCTTACGGAGAGAGGATGTCACAATATCGACGCTAGTTCACGTCGGGTACTCACTGACAGACGCTTGTGGGTGTGACTGTCCCAGAAACGGCAGTACAGTCAGAAACGGTGGCTGCACTCTGTGTTTTAATCGTCACATCACCCTCAATGGTTGCATCGTCGAGTATGATATCCACTTCACTCTGCGTCTCAACCGTCACATCTCCAGTGAGTGTTGCCCCACGCATGTCGATGGTCACATTACTTTGAGTGTCGATAGTGAGATCGCCGTCGAGTTCTGAATTCTCGACAGAAACACTCACCGCACTCTGCGTGTCAATATTCACATCCGATCCCACAATAGAACTCTCGGAAACGTCCAGATCGACTTGGCTGTTGTTCGCCACCTGAATGCCTCTGGAGTTGCTATCAGTTAGGGTGATTGCAACTTGACCACCAGCGTCAACAACAGCAATCTCACCATCGATCGTGGCTCCTCCTCCTGCTGAAATATTCACCTGACCAGAGGAATCGACGGTAAGGGGGCCGACTGTTGAGTTTTGATCTGTATTGAAGTCTACTTGACCAGAGGCCGTTATCGATATTGGGCCGCTGACTGACGCACCAGCCACCCTATTAAACTTGACTTGCCCCTTAGAATCCACGCTGATTGCCCCCGTCGTTGCCGACAATTCATTGAACCCCACTTGATTTGAGGCCTTGATGGAGATGTCTCCAACTGAAGATTCGTTGACTTCGTTAAATTTGACCTGTCCTTTCGCATCGATAGTCAACGGTCCCGTTGTGGAATCGACCAACTCCGCAACTGTCACTTGATCTGTTGAAGTGACCGACACTGCACCGTCAAGCTCTGCGCCTGTTGCTGATAGTGTGACCTGCCCTGCGTCGCTGATGCACACGCCATTGGAGATCGTACTACTCACTTCACAATCAACTGCTGAGGATGAACTTAGTGTGACCCCATTTTCAATGGCTGTGTTATTCTTCACAGACAGGTCAATTTGACTTGGTGTGTCGATTTTGAGATACTCACGGATCAGTGCATTGCCGCGGAGCCTGACTCTAGCTTGGCTCTTCGAGCGGAATTCAACGGCACCGCCGATCGTCGTGTTTCCAGCAAGTGTCTCGTTAATCTGGCCAGATCGATCGATGACGACACTACAGTCGCTCTGTCTCTTCGGTAGTGAATTGATGACACAGCCAGATGGCAACTGTCGTTCGGCACAGACACCCGCTGTCTGACACTCAACCTGAACCGATCGGGTGAGTGCAACATCTTGGTTTGGCCCTGATGCTGTTACGGTGATATCAACTGTACCGCTGCTATCACAGGCGAGTGTGGCCGTTACATCACCCGTTTCACCGACACTAAGCCGCTCTGGTGCGTCAACACTGCCCGGTTGTACCGGTCCAGATGAGCTGGCAATCTGTGCAGACAGTGATGTTAGGGGCTCGTCAAACTGGTTTGTGAGTTGTACCAACGTAACGGTGTCTCCATCAGCACCCCGCACGGAACCAGTCGCCACGCCTAAAAATGCACGTTCATCACGCACAGAAGAGACCGCAAACTCACGACTCGCATCAACCACATCAAATGCGCCCGTACCCTGAAGCCCTGCAGCACTGAGTCCCCCAGCAGCGAGCACACCGAGAATGGTCCGGCGACTCACGATACTGCCTGAGTTGCCACGCGTCCGGTCCCGATTACGTTTGCGTCCCATGTAGCTCACCCTGCGTCTGATATGAGTTACCCCCCGTTATCCCACTCATGCGCAGTAGGGGATCTGGATCAGATAGACGTTAATACGAGTACATGTAGCTCTGGTCATGGCTTGTATGTTGTGCTACTCTGTAGCAAGTCCAGCCGCCTTGAGTGCTGCCTCCCAACTCCCAAAGTTCGCGATGTAGGTTCCGGGACTGTATGGCCCCTGTTGTTGCATCTCTGTTGTTGTCGGGCGCCCATCAACGCTGTCTGCGAGGCGTTGAAGCTCTAAACACAGCGTTGCATGGCCAATCTGTTGCCCGTTCGTTCGTGGCTCAAAGCCGGCTGCTTCGAGCGCAGCGTTCCACGACTCAAATGTGTTCAGATAGGTGCTTTGTGAGACAGCCCCATACTCGGTCATGTCGTTTGTGGTCGGCTTTCGCCCACATTGCTCGGCGACACGCTTGATCTCGGCGATAAGCTCTGATCGCGTATATGCATCGCGAGCAGGGCGTGGGTCATACCCCGCTGCCTCAATCGCTGCATTCCACGATTCAAACCGACGAACATACACCCAGATGCTGTATTCGCCTTCGGCGTTCATGTCTTGATATGATGGGGGTTTGTCCAACTCTGCGTTGAGACGGTGGATCTCATCCAGCAACTCTTGTGTTGAGGGTGTATCGCCGGTCATGAAGGGCTCTTAACCGAATCTGTATCAGCAGACGAATTGGTTCTTATTACTCTATTCAGGGATGGCTTAGCTCTGGGTAGTCTCAGCCGTTATCTCAAGTGTGTACTCTGTGGTTCCGCCCGGAAGTTCATATAATTCATTCAACAAATTAATCACCATCCCAAACGTGAATGACTCGCCGGGGGCAAGCGTTCCATCACTAATTCCCGTCGAACCCAAAATATCGGTTCCGTTACTCGGAGTTCCAGAATTCTCATCCGTGTCACTCACTGTGAAACCAAAGGTTGATTCCACCTCACCTGCGGTTAAACTACTGACACTCCCATTTTGATATTGGCTGTCATTTATGTTACCCGTGTCTAGGTTGGTCACTGCCATAGAGAGTGTGAGGCTATTCACATTTTGGGTTCCATTATTCGTCACAGTCACTAGATTCTCGAACGTGGTTTTGGCGCGCTGATTGAGTCCGGTACCTGCATCATCAGCATCCTCATCGTCACCGCCATCGAGATTGATTACAATTGTCCCGTCAGTCTGCTGGACGTATTCGTTCTGATTTACCTGATCTTCATCGCCTATATTCGAGGGACTATCATCAGTATCATCAGTGCGGTCAGCCGCTTGCAGCGATAAAAATGCAGATGCGTCACCACTGGTTGCGACATTCACGGTCCGCTCTGCTGACACAGATGTGAATGCACCCGTCCCAAGGAGTGCACCGCCACCAGCAACTAAGCCACCAAGTCCGATCAGGACGCTACGTCGGTTTGCCATAACGGTTCCACATCATACCCCTGTCTACTTTGTATTGGGGTGGTTTCAGTTGTTCAAGCAGAGCCAGAACAAGGAGATGGCACTGCTTGAAACCGATAGAACGCGGGTAGGATCCCCGTGGATTTGTCTGAATGCGGGTGATGGCATCGAACCACACAACCTTGCTGGGCATGAAGCTGGCCCCGTGTTCACCGAAAGGCCTCACTAGCAAACCTGACACCGACACACCGTGCTGCGTCGCCATGCGCGTGATCAACGGATCATTGGTGCCCACCATGAGTCACGTACATCGTTTCGTGGTCGATACCCCCGAGGTCTGTGCGGGTGGATCTGTGGCCGACTACGTGTCGGTGTGTGAACAGCTGGCTTGGTGGATACGTATTCTCGCTTGCCACACGATTGATTGTGCAGTCGGTTCCAGATTCGCCGGAACTGGACGGTGCTGGTCTGTCTCGCCGTCGAGTGCTGTCGCTATCCGTCCCTGAGCCTGCCACCAATTCGCTGTGTCGCCGTGACAACACCGGCTACGGACGCTGGTCGGAGATCTGTTTCGGGTGGGAGTCTTCGGGTGTCGATACGTCTCCAGTTGGGCGGTGGCGTGTCCCCTGTTCGATGGCCACATCGCGGGTGGCATCCACGCCGTGGGGTGCGTGGACGCGTCGTCAACGATCCACCGTCGGTGGCCGTTCTCTTGGACGGCACAGACTCGATCGAGTGCCTGAACAGCACTGAGTCTGCGGTCGTAGCTACTCGCAGAGATACCGGCTTGCTCGATCAACTCGGAGCGCCCAAGCGGCCCGCCAGCCGTGAGGAGTGTGGCGTACAATTTGGTTGCTGTCGGCACGAGATCAGGCCGAAAGCGCGTGGGTGAGAGGGTCGCCGCCGCCTGTTCGACGACGGCCGGCGTCGGTGTTCGAGACATGGGTATCGCTCGGAGGAGGCTATCCACGACATCGTATGGACACGCCCGCCGTGAGGACTCTGACGGCCCGAACGAGCGCAGACACAGCCGCACAAGCTGCTGTCGGTCCTTCGGTGTCCACTGGACATCGTGAGCCACCGCAATCTCGTCGATCACCTCCCGAATGGCGGGATATGTCGTCCCGTCGATGACGGGGATCTCGAGAGTCGGTGCGGCTTCGGTACCATCCGCGATTGCCTCACGGACAGCTGTGAGTTCGTTTGTAAGTGCTGTGGTGATGTCGTCGTGGAGCGCTGTGGCTGTCGGCCCAGCAAGCACCCACGACATGGTGAGATCGAACTGTGCCTCTTCCTCGACGTCGTAGGGGAGCCGACGGCGCAACTTTTCCGGTCGGTCTTCGAACAACATCCGATACCCAGAGTGGATCCCGTACACAGACTGTTTGGGAACCGTCTTGGCGAGGAACTGACAGAGGTCCCGAAGCTGTGTGGGGTTCCGTGTGAGGGTGTCGGTATCCGGAAGTCTGATCGTGGTTGTGAGGTCGATACCTGCCGCGTCGTACAGGTGGGTGGCTGACGCGAGGAGCCCGTGGAGATCTTCAAAGAGCGCGGCTCGAGCGGCTGTATCGGTGGAGTGTACGAGTTCTGCGAGCCGGCGCAGATGGGTATCACGAACAGCTTCGACGCGCTGACGCCACGCCTCGTAGGTCGTGTCGTCATCACTCAACCAGCCGACTTGATGACCTCGACGAAGCGTCCGACCCGGATCATGGTCGGTGACACCGTCGTGGATCGCGGCGAATTCGTGGCCGACTTGCGACGGGGTCAGGATCTTACTCAGCGCTTTCTCGCTGAGTAAGGTAGCCGCGAGACGTCCCAATGTGGCGAGGGGGCCGCCCCACTGCCCGATGACGAGTACCTCATCGTCGTGGTGGCTCAGGTACGTGACACGGCCGTCGTCGAACGGCTCGGAGCGATCATCAACGAGTGTGACCCCATCGTCCCGGGCTGCGGCGGCAAACCGCTGGTGGATCGCCTGTGTCTCGTTGGAGCCGTCGGGTGGCTGTAGCCATTGGACGTAGTCGGCATCGGCTTCTGGATCACCGGTCGCTGCGACCCACGCATCGATGTGGGTGGGTGTGTCCCCCCCATGACCCCCCCGGTGGGGAGACACTGTACTTGTGAACTCGTGAGGGGCCTCGGTAAGACCCGTATCGAGCTGGCACTGATTCGGATGCACAAGCTCGTCGTCTGCGTCGAGAAACTGGGTGACTGCCGTTTCGCCACGGTCGGAGAGTCGAACCGTGTTGTACTGCCCGCGACGATCGACGGTGACGAGGCCACGGTTTTCAAGATCGAGGACGTACCGACTGACGGTCCCCGCCTCGATGTCGATTGCGTGATCGTGTGCGAGATCCCGGTAGCGTCGGCCATGCGTGGCGGTGAGGTTGCCGAGGAGACGCCGTTTCCCCGGCGTTGCGGCGAGCCCATCGAGTGCCGTCCACGCCGGGTGTGCGTCTGTGGGCGCTTGGTGATCGCGACGACGGCGGCCACCACGGTGGGACCGATCCCGGTCACCAGTAAGATCGAGGTGGATCGCACTCCACCGGGGATAGCGACGCGTCAGCTCCCGCTGGAGCGCCGGCGACGCGACGACGCGCACGTCGAAGCCGTCGCCGAGGACGGCGATCGCCGCGAGCGCGCGGACACCGGTCCGGCGATCAGTGAGGTCCGTCCATGCCTCCCCATCGAGCAGCAGGGTGAGCGGCTGCGGGTCGTCATCGAGGTCACGATGGAGCGCAACTGGCCCCTTCGCGAGCGCGCCAAGGTCGCCGTTGACCGGGCCACGGCCGGTGCCCACGGACTCGACGGTGTCAGTGAGGTCGGCGTAGCGCTGTCGGTGGTACGCCGACAGCGCGTCGGGGTCGTCGTCGACGTACGTGAGCGCAAGCGCCGCGATCGCACGTGTGTAAGCGACCGCCTCGGCGGTGTCGTCACTCCACGTGTCCGTGGTGGTGGTCCACTCCGGACATATCCCGGAGAGGATCGCCGAGCTTGCCCGAAACGGGTCGTCACGGGTCGCGTGCTGGCGGACAGTCTGCTGGCTCCGTGGCCGGAGGGCTGTGAGCAGCTCCGGTATCCACTCGGTCAGTCGTGGTGAGACCGCTGAACAGACGATCCCGTCGGTGGACGCGTCCGAGTCGTTGGTGATGAGTCGAACCCCTCGCTCAGGGGCTGCAGATTGCCGTGTCGTCACCAGCGATCACCGCAGTGTGTGGTCCGTCCTTGGCGGTGAGACACGGCTGTTGCGGCGAGTCGCCATCACTCGTGGCCTCCGTCTGGTCGCCCGCCATCAGAACGGGCGTGGCCCCAAAGCGCCGTCAGAAACGGTGTTGGCTCCTGCTGTCTCGTGTGTTCGGGCTCCCGATCGGTAGGTGCGTCCGGATGGACGTGTGGGTCAGCTGTCGTCGTCGGGCTAGTGGCGACGACAGTCGGACCGAGAAGGACGTACGACGTCGATTGCATTTGGGTGTCTGCACACGTCCCGATGTGTCCCGTGACGACGTGTTCGCGAACGCCACGCGTGAAGACGGTCGGATGCGTGTGGCGATCGTCTTCACACATGAGGTAGCCAATCTCGTAGGCAGGGTCACCTGCTGCCCGGTAGGCGTACACGGTGACGTCGTCGCCCTCGTGAAAGGACCGACCACAGACTTGGCACGCGAGGTACGTCGTATCGAGTACACTACGCGTGAGTTGCTGCAGGTTGGTAGCCAGCCTATTGCTGTTGATTCCCATCAGTTGTGTCCTCCCTCTGTTGGGATGACATGGACACCCCCCTGCCACGCATGTCGCGCGGCGAGGGTGCGATCCATCGACTCGGTAGGGAGATACTCGACGGTGTGTGGCCCCTCAGTATATGTGATGACAGTATGACCGGCGAGACTACGGTATTGATCGTCGTCGCTACTGGTGCCGATCAAAAACGCGGCGGAGCGGGATGTTGACGGCAGCACCGAACCCGTTAGCCACGTTGTGAAATGGTTGTTACCCTCATTGCGACCGTTCAACTCGGCAGCCGTCTCGCAGGGCTTAAGCCCCGTAGTTGCGAGCATTCGCATGGTTCTGTGGATGGACACAGAACCCGACCCGGTCGGGTGTTGGCGCACCGCGGCCGGGGTTCCTACAGTGTCTCACTAGCCAAGCAGATGTCACTCGGGTTCCGTATTACCACTTTTTAGCGCCAGTAACATATAGGTTACTATTATATATGTTATAAAAATCGAGGAATATATATGTGCTAACCATCCTTGATTTAGGCGATGGTAGCGAATATGAGCGTTATGAGGCATTCGGGCAAATGGATGACATCGCTTGACGATCGGATTTTAGAGTTTCTTCATGAGACCAAACCAACAACCCCGACAAAGATGACTAACGAAGCATCACTGCCATATTCCCGACAGCATGTCGATCGGCGGTGTAAAAAATTAGATGAAGAAGGGCTTGTAGAAGGGTTGGGGAACGGTGTTTATCGGATTACTGATGATGGTGAAGCCTATCTCGAAGGTCGGTTAAATACAGAGACATGGGAATACATTGACAAGAAAGGCAACGATACCAACGGCAACTGAATTTATTCGAGATGCTTGAGGCCACGTTTTCCGATATTTTGGCGTTTTCAAGACGCCTCTAGAGTGTTTGCGGCGGAAATGTGGTGTGTATCAATCAGACTCGACTCTGTTGGAAGAATCTCTGTGAGTCACACACCCCCATTTCGAAATGAAATCGGAAATGAGGCCATAGAAAGATAACCCCCACACCGCCTTCGATATGAAATTGGTTCTGCCTCAGAGGCTCTGTTGAAATCGTCAGAAGGTGATACATTTTGATCCGGTTGCAGTCAATACAGGTAATTACTCTAGCACCCGTTCGCTCTCGGCCTTCGGCCGTTCCAGTTCTTCCGTTTCGATGAGTTGATCGAGATGTCGCTCAAATGCTTCGTCGTCGATTTCGCCCTCCGCATATCGCCGTCGAAGCGTTTCGATCGGTGTCTCGTTTGCGTCGTCCACCTGCCGATCGTCCCACGGACCGGATGCTGGAGCCGCGTTCGCCTGCCGGACGACCCCTCGTGTCAATTGGCCCGAAATTCCGAGCGTCACCGTACTGAGCAAGAGAAACAAGAGACCTGCCGCAACGTTTCCACCCAGTCCGATGAGTCCGAGCACGAATGCCGGGACGCCGACCAGACAGCCGACGATAGCAATCGCGGTTCGACCAGCAGGGCTCTGGGGGGCATAGCGGTGGACCAATTCGTACATGGTCGCTCTATGACTATTTTGCAACTTAAAAACCGCGGAATTGGAGACTGAAATCCCTCCAAGAGATGGATATCTGCCCGATTAGCGAGACGGAACAGTAGCCGGTTCGCAGTTCTCAATAACCGGCTGTTTCAGGTGAGAATCTGTCTGGAGAATAGGATTTCAACAGAGTCAGAATTACCCATACTAATTACTAGATTGGTGGGTAACTTTTGTTTATTCTACGAGTGCTGTAGATTATGACCAACTTCGATATTCACATTCCAAACGACGATACTGTGTCACCCGCTGATATTCAGCCCGGGGCTGACCTCCGTGGTGCAGACCTTTCAAATGCCGACCTTGATCATGCAAACCTATCAGGGGCGTACCTTACTGGTGCCAACCTGTCTGAGGCCGATCTCCCCTATGCCGACTTGTCAGAGGCATATCTCGATGGTGCGAATCTGTCCGGTGCGAACTTGCTCCATGCTGACTTATCAGACGCAAATGTGTTTAATTCTGACCTGTCCAGAGTAAACATCGGCAGTGGTGACTTGTCGGGAGCCGATATTCGTCGTACAGATTTACGGGGAGCGAATCTCGCAGAGACTACGCTTGCCGGGGCAGTGCTTTCCCGAGAGACCGATATTAGCCCTCCAGACGAAAGAATCAAGCGGGAGTTTGAAGATGCCAATCGAATATCTGAACAAGAATGGCAAGATGTGATCGCACGAGCAAACAGAGAACTACGAACTTGCTATAGTGAAAATGGGCTACTTGGACGCGCACGAAAAGCCCGAGTTCGGGAACGGCTTGCCCGCCGAAGAGAGGCAAAAGCAGAAAACACGTGGCGGGGAAATGTAGCGTGGGCTGGCAATCTGTTGTCAGGTGTTTTCACTGGGTACGGGGTCCAGCTAATGCCAGTCGTTGGATGGATGGGGCTACTGTACCTGCTGTCAGCTGGTATCTACTGGTATTCGGGTGGAATGGCGCTGGATAGGAGTCTGTACTACAGTGTGGTGACGTTTACAACAGCGCCCCCAAAGGCACCACCCTCCGGTCTTTCAAGTGTTGTCGCAGGATTCCAGACGCTTGCAGGGACAGTAGCCATCGTGTTTCTAGGGTATGTCCTTGGTTCTCGTGAACAAGTCTGAACGAGTGGTGTATAAAACACGACAGACGAGATCTGTCTACGGTTGAGCAGCTCAACAAAGCTAGAAAATCAGACGGGAGTGAAAAAATTAACCAACACAATTGCTACAGAGGATCTATTGTTGGTTAAGAGCGCACACATTCGGTAGAGCTACAGAAAATATCCGGTCGCTGTTCATAGCGAGCGAGGATGTCACCAACTAAGTGGTAAGAATGGTTTGAGAATATATATGACTCTGCGCACCGACGGAAGGGGAGTTTCCCTACCGTCGCTCGACTCGACATTTTCTCACAATGAGGTGTCGATGACGCTTACTCGATGTGGCCTTCTCGTCGATCGAGCAGAGACGCTCGCTCGGCTGTACGCCCACCATCGGGATTGGACAGTCGTTGAAGAGAAATGGATCGACGAGCGAGTCGACCAACGGAGTACGCGCGGCAGTTCGAAAGGGATCTACCGCGCCCTCAGCTCCCGGTTCAAGACGGCTGGTAGTGAACTCCCGTCGATCGTCCAACTACCTTCTGTGCTTGACCAGTGTGAAACAGTGCGCGACAAAGCACAGGTACTGTATTTCTACTTGCTCGAAGATGACTCGCTCGTACAGTACACCATCCATCGGTACGTCGATCGGCTTCCGGAATCTGGTGTCGCCGGGCTGGACTTCGAGCAAGAGACGATTGAACGACTCCTGAACGAGTTTCATTATGGCGACGGGAGTGAGTTTGGCTATGCAGAGTCGACAACACGTCGCTGGGGAGAAGGGATCCGATCAGTAATGCGAGAGATCGGTGTGCTCGACTCACAACAGACCCAGCAGGGACAAATTCCCAATCTTGGATCGACACCATTACTCGTGGCGTCAGGATACTCGTGGGAAACTCATGGCGATGACTGGCTCTCTCAACCGACTGGCTGGCTCTACCTCTTCCAGCCGGACCAGTACTGGGACTCCTTGGCCGAACGTCTGAGCGACGATTCAAACTGGGAAGCGAGCGGCATTCACGGTGAACTGAGACTCCAGCCGATTGATGACACATACAGTTGGGCTGACCCGTGGGAGGGCGAAATATGACGGACGAAGACTGGTTCGCCGCCGATGTCGGGAGCGATTTCGAGGAGTCTGTCCGTATCGACCGGGAAGACGACGGTAGTGATCACCGACTGGAATCGATCGACACCTACCACGTGACCGACGAGTCTGAGGAGTTCCTGTCCGACTTCTTCTCACGACTGCTCGGTCGTTCCGAGGACATGCGGTCGGGCGCGAACTACTGGCTCTACGGATACTACGGGAGCGGAAAAAGCCACCTCCTCAGCGTGCTCCGCGGGCTGTTGGATAGTGACTGGCTGCGGTCGCGAGACGATGTCTGGGGACAGCTCACCGACGGCCGTGAACTGGATACGCTTCAGTCCACGTGGTCATCGATCCACAATGAATACGAAGTCATCCCAATCTCGGTGAACCTCCTGAAGCATCAGGGCCAGAAGAAACTGAGCTTCAGCGAGATCGTCCTCCGCGGTGCTCACACATCGGAACGGCTTACGGGCGTTGAGGGTGGGCTCTCGCCGCAACTTGATGTCGCATTCTTCGAGGACTGGTACCGGACGACCGGCGCGTGGGATGACCGAATTACCAACATCCAAACGGCACTCCGGAGTACGGTCGCCACTCCCGAAAAGTACGACTGGGACGACGTTCAGCAGTATAATGCTCTTGCAGACGCTGTGCTTCCCACACTATTCGAAGAAGAAACCGGCACGGCGGACGGTCTAGATGATCTGATGCCGTCGGATCTCGACCCACAAGCGATGGTCGAGCGTCTCGAACAGTTGCGGAGCGACCGCGAAGATGAACTTGGCCGCCCAATCAAACTCGTACTGTTGCTCGACGAGGTCAGCCTCTTCATCGGAACAGATTTCGACCGACTCACCGAGTTGCAGACGCTCGCAGAGAGCGTCGACGAGACGGGCGACGGCGACATCCAACTGGTGGCAACTGCACAAGCTAAAATCGAAGACGTCCAGCCACAGTTCGCAGCTCGCGGGGCTGACTTCAGTATCGTCAAGGATCGATTCCCACACCGGTTTGGCCTTCCAAGCCGCCACGTCGGCGAAATATCGAGACAACGCCTACTCAAAAAGTCGGGATCAGGGAGAGAGAACACCGAAGACGTCCTCGAGCGAACCAGCAACGAACCTCAGACACTACTGGTGTACTCGGGTATCGAGCAGAATACCGAACCGCCACTCGACGACATCGACCACGAGCGCCTTGTCGAGTTCTATCCGTTCCTCCCGTATCAGCCACCGCTGTTCCTCGAGATCCTCTCAAACCTCCGGCAGGAAGCGCATGACCCGGCGAAGTCGATTTTCTCGGGAACTGCACGGGCAATTCTGGCCCTCGTCCATGGACTGCTTGAAGAGTGGATCGCAGCCTGTAACAGGACGCACGTCATTTCGCTGGTCGACTTCTACGACCTCATCGAACCGGAACTCGATGACATCACGCCACAGGATGTGGGAGTTATCGAGGAGATTGAGGAACGGCACGAGGCAGGCGAACTAGAGAAGCTCGATGTTGACGTTGCAAAGGCCGTGTTGCTCCTCCAGCACATCCCGGATACGATTCCGATGTCCGAGCGGAATCTCGCAGTCGCCGTATTAAGCGACCTTGACGGCCCGACGCAGTTCCAGATGGAGAACCGCGTCGAGGACTCACTCCAACGGCTTCGAAAATTCATCCGCCCGACGCACGACGAAACAGGGGCGAAGTACGCGTTCACCCATCCCGAAGAACGTGAGATCATCGAGGCCTCTGAACAGAACTTCGAGAGCCCGGATTGGCAGTCCATTATTGAGGCTGTGGACGGGTATCTCTGGGCGGACATCGTTCGTGACCTCTCGCTCCCAACCTCGGCCGAGTACCCGGATACCGATGAACAGTATCCTGTTCGCTACGAATTCCGTATCGACGGAGTCGAACTCGAGACGACGGTCGACGCTGCGGACGCTCTTGATGTCGAAGTCGCCGTCGGTGGGATTTCTCCCACGACAACTGGTGTCGACTCCGACGGCGACCCGCTCGAATGGATGATCGGGCAGGACGGACTCGATGATCTCCGAGAGAGTCTCATCGAGTGGTGGTCGCTCAGGGATGCTGTCGGAGACAACACACTTCCACAGTCTGTTGAGCGTGATCTTTCCGATCGCGCAGCACGCGTGCAGAGCAAACTCGTCGAGGCGCTCAAAAGCGGGACGTTCGACGTCACGGATCGCGGCGATCAGATCGGGGGCATGGTCTCAGGAGTCGAAGAGTACCTCGACGTCAACTACCCCGACGACTTCCACCCCGTAATGCTGCAAGTTGGCGACGAGCACTTACAGGAACTCCGAGGACTCTCTGCACAGGATCCGCTCCCGACGTGGGGCCAGCAGATCGATGTCGCAACCGAAGATCCGGAAACGCACGGGGGGTCGATCCAGAACAATGTGCGCGCCTTCACGGGCCAACAGTTGACACAACGCGGCGGGAACCTCGCGATGGCGACAATCCTCGACGGCATCGTCGAGAGAAAACCGATCTACGAGGACGCTCGCCCCGCGCTGTGTGCAATTATCTGGGGCCTCTGCCGGAAAGGAGACTTCCTGCCCGTCGACGAGACAGGAGACTCGCTTGAACTCGACGCCGTCATCGACCTGACCAAGCTGACGACGACGCGTCTGACGATTGCGAAAGGCGACGGCGTCGGAACGATTCTTCGCGAAGGCGGGTTTATGGACTCGACAGAGACGATTCCGGACGGTATCGTCAGACTCCAGTCTGCGAACGACACACTCGCGGGGCGATTCGGGAGTCTCGTGGAAGACGTCACCTTGGTCGCCGAAAGTGACATTCAATCACGCGCCGTCCATGGCCTGCTTGAGTCGTTTGGTGAGGCGCTCGAGGCTGCCCAGCAGAACGCGATCGAGCGGCGTGAGGAAGTCAAATCACGTGACACCGAGTGGAAAGACATCGTCGAGGCAACCAACGCCGCCCGAGAGTGGTACGACGAAGCCAAAGAAGTGTGGAGTTTGCGCCTCGCCGCGCTCACACGAATAGACTCACAGCTGACGCTCGCCCAGCAGTCGTACGGCTGGCTGACCGAGGAGTGCGAAACAGCCAGCCAGACGCTTCGCGAGAGCATCACCTCCTATGAGGGAGACTGGTGGACACATGATGGGTGGGATCGGTTTAACGACGCTCAAACAACCACACCGGCGCTCGATACCGCGATCGATGCCGCATGGGACTCGTTCCACACAGAAACAGAGATCGATGCGGTCATCGACGAGGTACAGGACCATCCATGGATTCGTCCCGCGAGCGAGTTCGGGTCGAACGTTCGACCAGCCTTTGAGAGCACCTACATCACACCGCTTCGTCGGGCTGTCTCGTGGTATGACGGCGTCTCGAACGCAGTGTCGACAGTAACCAGCGGAACGACCAACACCGAGGCTGACGAGTATATTCGCGCAACGAACACACTACTCGACAGCGAACCGCTCGCTGTGGATGCTGGTCACGTCAATGAATTACGAGAGACATTCGACGAGCTCCAGACACTGGTTGGGGACCACTCGCCCACAGATATCACGGCGATTGGGATGCTCCCGTCAGATCGCGAATCACTGGACGCAGAACTGGACCGACTCAGTGATCGTCATGACCTCAGTATCGAGCGAACTGAGACGGGGGTGATCATCCGATGACGACAGACCGTCCCTTCCATGACTTCACAGAGCGGCTCGCACAATTTGCCGACGGGCGACGCGGCATCAGAAACCCGTTCGTGATCGTTCCCGTCAAGCCGGAATACGAGCGACGGATCGCCGAACGGCTCACTGAGTGGGCAACGAACCCGCATCGAACAGAGGAGTTCCCTGATGACGGAACCGTCCAAGTCCTCCAATTGGACGAGTTGTTCGTTGAGTCCGGCGTCTTCGAACTCGCGGTCGATCTCGGCACGAATAGCCACCCAGCGACCATCACCGAAACGATGCAAGACCGATTAGCCGAGGAACTCGTTGCGGTGATGGTCGAGCAAATCGATGCGCCAGCTCAGCAGCGTCACGTTGTGCTTCTCACGAACCTTGGGAGCCTCTACCCGTTCACGCGAGCATCGGAACTCCTCGACGAACTCGACCGCCGTAACGTTCAGTCGACGATCGGGATCCCGTTCCCCGGCGACATCGTCGGTGGGAAACTGAGCTTCTTCGGCGAGGAATCGCGCAACTACTATCCAGCCCACCAGATCGACGGCCGGGTTGAAGGGGTGCACCTCCAATGAGCGACGCATACATTCACGACATCTTCCAGCAGTCACCGACCCGCGAACTCGAGGAAGTCCAGAAGGTCAATGCCAGAGCGCAGGCCGAAAACGATGTCCGTGAGTTCTACGAGACCGACAGCGCTCGCGACGTACTCACCACGCTCGGGACCCTCGTCGATAAGTATCCACAGGAAGAGCCACGCTTCCTCTATATTGCCGCGACCTTCGGGTCGGGGAAGACGCACCTCCTGAAGCTCATTGGATTCGCTGCTGACATCGATTCAGAGTTTGCTGACCTCGGCGAAGAGTTAGCGAACAGATGGCCGGGCTTCCAGTCGTTCCGGCAAAGCGTTGCCAAGTCTCACGTTGACCGGCTGAAGCCCGTCTTCTTGAATCTCCTCAACCGGGACGCCTCACAAGAACCGCCACTCCCATACCTCATTTACGAGGCAATCGGTCGCGAACTCGGGTATCCCACCGACCCGAATTGGCTGCTCGAGTGGGCGTGGCAACTCGATATGAATCACGGTGACTGTTGGGAACAGCTACAGACCATCGAGCACGACGGGCAGACGTTCGAGGAGGTGTACGACGAACGAGCATCGCTACGAAGTTGGCTCTACGACGCCGTTCCGACACTCGATGACTCACCGTTCCCATCTCGGGAGAAGGTCAAGCAGTCGATCGACGACGCCATTGAGGAGGTCGACCCCGACGAGTTCGACCCGGACGAACTTGTCGACCGTGTCGAAGCAGCGCAAGAGTCGCTGAGCACGCCTGAGACCGAGACGGAATTGCTGATCGGGCTCGACGAGGTGGCGCTGTTCATTGGCGATGGCCGGCATCGCTACAGAGAGTTCCAAGAGACGATGGAAGCGCTGACGGAGTTGGGCGTCGGGCCCAACCCGCCAGTCATCGGGACTGGACAGTATCCGATCGAGCGCATCCACGGCGAGTTCGACGATACCGCAGTCACGGAGCAGCCGTGGTACGGCGCTCAAGAACCGCTCGAGGGTGCTGACACCGAGATCATCGTCCGGAAGCGGTGGCTACAGAAGGAGACCGAGGGTGGACAGGCCGTCGAATCCGCGCTCCGGGAAATGCCCGACCTGACGCTCGATGCATACACCGACATTGCCGGCGCTGACCCGGACGCAATCGAGTCGTACCCGTTTCGCAAGTACGATCTCGGGCTGCTCAGGACGGTGATTCAACAACTGATGCCACGGGGACGCGTGACTGAAGAGGAGTACGTACAGGGTCGGGCGTTGCTCATCCTCGTCCGTTCACTGTTCACGCGGTTCGAGTGGGGTGACAAGCAGGTCGGAGCGCTCGTCACGTGGGACGAGTTGTACGACCTGTTGGTCGAAGAGACGACCTACATCCCGCTATGGGTGCAGGAGATGGTCGAGAACAAGCTCATTCCCTCGGCCGGTGGCGACGAGGATGCGTTCTCGGTTCGCGTTGCGAAGGCGCTGTACCTGCTGAATCAGGTGCGTTCCGAAGTGCCGTCGACGCCGGCGAACCTCGCCCGACTGATGGTCAAGTCGACGTCCGAGTCGTTCGACTCCGTCCGAAGCGACGTCGAATCGGCACTCTCCGATCTTCTCGAGGATCGGAAGGTGCTAACGGAGACGAACGACCGCGGTGACGAGGAGTACCTGCTGGTCTCCGAAGAGCAGGAGGACATTCTGACGCGGGCGAAGACCCGCGCACAGCAGATTCCGTCGCATCGACTTTCGGCCAAGTTGGAGAACTCCCTTCGAGAGGGAAGCGACCTCCTGCTCTCTGAGGGCAGTCGACACGAGGTGGATCTCGAGAGTGAGCGAAAAGTCCCACTCCGGTTCGGCTACTCCGTCCTCGATCCTATCGAGCAAGCACCGACGCCGGAGTTTGACGCCGTGCGTGTTCGTCTGGTTGCGGGCCGCGACGAGGATATTAGTGATCAGGTTGACGCATGGCAGTCGACGAACAAAGGCCGAGACGGGGGCGAGCACGTCCTCGTCGCCGTCGAGCTACAGGGATCGACGATCGGCCGCTTGCGAGACGTGATGGGCATGCAGGAGGTGCTGTCAGAAGAGACGGAAACGTATCCGGACTTGGAGTCCGACCACCGTGACGAACAGCGGGCGCTCGAGTCGGCAATTCGCGAGCAACTTGAGGAAGCGGATGTCTACGTCCGAACTGGTGGGACAAACGGGCGATACGGGGATGTGTTCGAGCAGATCGTGGAAACGCAAGTCCAGTCCGTGTTCAGTGGGACGCGTTTCGTCCTAACCAACGGAATCACCGAAGTCGAGGACACCAAGCAGATGGCGAGGTTCTTCCGGGGTGTCGACGACTGGCCGCTCTCGAACGAGGACGCAGTCACGCTGGGTGTGGATACCGACCGGGCAGAGCTAACCGACGGCTGGTGTCAAGAATTCCTCGATGAGTACGAAGACATCCAGTCGCTCCGTGCCGAAGACCTGCTTGCCCAGACCGTCCAGCGCGGGGGCACGTATCGCGGGACACCGCAGGAATCGATCTCGGCACTCTTGATTACGCTCGCAACGGCTAACAAAATCACGCTTCGCCGTGACGACGAGTACATTACCGAACCGGACGAGGTTGGACGAGCGGTCAGAAACAAGACGAACCTGACCGACGTACAGATCCGTTTCGAGTCGATCGTAGATCCCAATCCAGAGCAGATTCGGGAAACCGTCGAGACGCTGATCGACAAAGAGACAGAGGGAACCGATCCCGATGCGTGGCTCTCTGAGTTAGCAGAGTGGATAGATGAGAACAGCGTGTTGGTGAAACGCGTTTTCCGAGGCGTCAGCAGAGAGTTCGGCGAAGGCGCTTCGCTAGACGAGCTCGAAACGGCTCTCCAGCCCGGACTCGGTGGCGAATCTATCGAAACAAATGATTTCACATCCGACCAGATCGAACAACAGTCCGAACGTTTCGCTCGGGCGAGAGGACTCTTCCGGTCGGTCGAGGATGGTGACTCCCTCTGGGAGCAGTTCAGCCGGCGAACGACGGAGATGCAGCGGCTCTACCCCGGCGCGGACATCACGGGAGAGATGCAAACGATCGTCGGCGGGGGCGAAGTGCCAGATGCCGACCGACTTCGAGCAACGATTGACGAAGCCGACGATCATAGACGAACCGTCGTCCGCGAGCAGTACGAACGCATCACGGGAGAGTCGCCGCCGGACGAAGAGCCCGAGAGCGTGGTTTCCAGTCTTGCGACGTGGCTCTACGCTCACGATGGGAGCAGCAAGGAAACTGCCGACCGCGTCGCAGTCGAGTTCGACGGTGTAATCATCGATGATCTCTACGAACTCTTCGAGACGGCGTGGAACGGTGACTCGTTCTCGGAGGAAGACCTCGTCGACTCGACGGTCGTTCAGCAAGCCAAGCGGTACGAACGGGCACGGCAGCTCCTCGAAGCATCCAATAACGAGGCCTCACTCTGGTCGCAGCTTCGAGAGGCATCGGAACGGCTGGAGAAAGAATACCCGAACCACCCAGTTACGACCGATGTGAGCGAGATGCGCAGTCGGTCGCAGCCGCCGAGTGTCGAGGATGTTGAACAGTTCCTTGACGAGGCGGAGAACCCATTCGAGGTCGACAAGCGACTCGAAGAACTCGCTAGTGAGCTACAGTCCGAGTATCCCAACCACGATCTCACGAAAGAAGTTGTTGGAGCAGTAGAGGGAACCACCCCACCGCGTGAAGAACGCGTAGGTGACCTAATCGAAGAGGCCGGGCAGTTGCTCGACGGTGTTGACGAGCAGTTGCGGCGGATTCGGGAGATCATGGATGAACTACCGGATAGCTCAGTGGTGATGATCGAGCCGGGCGACTGACGCTTTGGTGTTGCATAATGGCGAACTCATTCATATTCAGTTCGCAAATACGCAACATAGTATGGATTCACTTCGGGTTCAGCTCCCCGGAACAACCATCTTGTACTAACGGTCCACTGAAGCAGAGCTTCAGGCGTTAGGAGCACTTCATGAAAACCGGACGGTATCGTGACTTGGTGAGGAACTCACCCTCGCTGCAGAACGAGCAGGCCAATCTGGAGGCTGCTAGTGGATTAGATCAGCCCCTCTCTCATCATCCAGCTTCGTGATTGTCTCATCGTCGGCGAGGCCATTGGTGACGACTTCGGGACGCGCTGAGAGTGAATACCGATAGTGCCGGCCACCGCGTTGTCCGCGATTGATTTCTTCCATCTTCGCGACACCGTTGATGACAAGATCGTTCAAAAGGTCTCGAACCGTTCGTGCAGTGACCGCATCAGTATCAGCGAGGCGCACAGCATGTTCGTACCACGCGTAGAAGGCATCCATCTTCGCGGGGAGTTCACCTTCGGCATCCAGCGCTAGTAGAGTGTATGCGACAATTTTTCCCTGCGGTGATAGCGACGCGATCTCACTTACGATCGCGCCCTGTTGGATTTCTTCTTCGGCCCGACGGACATGATCCTCAGTTACTAAGTTGGTGTCGCTGCTGCGAGCCAGATCGCCCGCAGTATACAGCAGATTGAGAGCCGTTCGGGCGTATCCGGAACGCTTCGCAGCGAACGCCGCAGTGATTGGGACTACGTCATCGGTGAGTACGCCATCATGGAACGCGTCAGAAGCACGATCTTCAAGAATTGTTCGGAGCTCGTTCGCATCATACGGCGGGAAGTGGATTTCGTGCTCACAGAGCGTCGATTTGACGCGAGGATCGAGCGAATCGCGAAACGTCGAATCGTTCGTAATGCCGATCAGGCCAACTTTCGTCTCATCGGGATCGACGAATTTAGCCGAGTTGCGGTTGTTACAACGGCCGAGTTTGTAGAGGACGTTGTCACTCGTCCCAATATTGTCGATTTCGTCGAGTGCAATCAGGACGTGCGTGGAGTCAATCTCTCGGAGTTCCTCGAACAGCATGTCGTATACGTCGCCTTCGGGGTACCCTGTCGTCGAGATACTCGATCGTGGCGTCGGCTCGCGAAGAACATTCACGAGGTTAACAGCTACCTGATAGCTCGTGTTGAGGTCTCGACACTCCATCTGGACGGCCGCTACGTCGACACCGTCGATGCCCTCAGCATCCTCTTGGACACGATCGAGCACAAGGTGAGTACCGACGGTCTTCCCGACACCAGTCGGACCGTACACGAACACATTGCGCGGTCGTTTTCCACGAATCACCTCGGAAAACATCTGGAGGTAGCGATTCAACACGTCGTCGCGTTCCAGAATCCGATTTGGGTCGTAGTCGTCCCGAAGCACATCCTCATCAAGGAAGATTCCGTCTTCGGGTGTGAGGTGACCGAGATTACCCATATTGTCTTTACACACAGTTTGTATATAAAACCGGGGCTTCAACTGTTTCGAATGACCCCACACAGACACTCCACTGTTTCGAGTGTTCCGGAGAGAATTGGGGTGGGATATGTCCCAAGTGGAGTTTGGCGACCTTGTTATATGAAAACAATTATCAAGGAGGTATGAGAACAGTACCCATATACCTGCTTTTAGACAATTGTGGTAGGGTAGTAGAGAAGTTATTGGTGTTATTCTGTCCAACACTTCTTGGCTATCCCGCGAACACTTGAAACAGTGGAGTGTGGGTGGTTCCAGTCAATGTTTCATGTAGACTATACGGCCATCGGTCTCGGCGCGCTGAACCCGCACTCGTGGATCGCTTCGGGGGCAAGCCCCGTGTCATTCGCCTCGACTGCCTGAATAGTCTCATTCAGTGCGACCTGAACACTCGAAACGGTGGAGTGTGTGACCCCACGAGAGTGCCGTTCGTTCGGTCACCCGAGAGATTTGAACAGGTGGAGTCTGGAAAAATTCGATATCGATAGCCGTCGAAGCCTGCGAGACATTCGAAACGGTGGGGTGTCTGAGTCGACTAAGGAACCGGTTGTCGGCCCTACCAGACGGCTAAAAACACTCGAAACAATGGTGTGTGGGAGGCCACCCGTGGTTGAGACGTCGAACCAACAATTGTCAGTACGAGAGTCGATCTGTCGCTGCTCCACTGGATCGTCACCAGCCTCTCCGGTGATCTCGAAACGACTGCGGGAGACAAAGGTACAACGGTCACGATCCAGCTCCCGAAAGCACCGTGAATGAGTCAGAGTCACATACAGAAGATCTCAACAGGGCCACCCCACGATATCTGCGGGCCAGATCGGCATTCACAACGATATGATGGGCAATCTTCAAGACACCTCGACGGGTCCCACTGAAACATCACTGACTCTCGTATGGACGGACAATCTACTCAACCCCGCAAGGCCCAGCTCGATAAAGAAGAGCGCGAGCATCTTGAGGACGTCGTCACCGAGATGCGCGACCGCGTCGAGGCGAACGTCCGCTACCAGCTAGAGGACGAGTACAACTTCGACGAGAAACCGGACGACGACGCGTCTCTGAGCGAGGAGCAGGAAGATCTCGTGGAGGCTATCGAACTCGAAGCCGTCGACGGGAACGATTGGGATGACGGCTACGAGCAGTACATCACGGGCGTCGGCTACACTATCGTCAATAGGCTGGCCGCGCTCCGCTGTATGGAGGTTCGGGACTTTATCGACGACGAGGTCACAGCCTTCCGCGACGACGGCCTCACGCCTGCTGCCGACCGGCTGGTCACCGAGGAGTTCATGCTCGAGGAGGAGGCCGTCCTCGAAGCGTACCGGAACGCGTGCGACGATTTCGCTGAGGAGATCGACATTCTCTTCGACCGCTCAACGGCCTACAGCCAAATCGATCCCGACGACGACACGTTCGAAGACATCTGTGGAATGCTCGATGAGGTCGCCGACGAGGTATGGCGGGCCGACGACGTGCTGGGCTGGGTGTACGAGTACTACAACGTCAAGCTCCTCGACGACCTCCGGCGGAAGGGCGACCGAGAAGGGCTGGAGCCAGAAGACGTGCCGGCGGCGAACCAGTTCTACACGCCCCACTGGGTCGTCCGGATGCTCACCGACAACTCGCTCGGGAAGCTCTACCTCGAGGACACCGGTGAGTTGAGCGATACCGTCGAGACACAGGAGTTGCTCTCGCCGGATGAGCGCAAGAACCGGCCACTCTCCCCCAACGAGTCACCCGACATCGCGGACTTCTGCACCTATCTCGTGCCCTCCGAGGAGGAGGGCGAGCCGCCGGCGTTCGACGGCCCCCGAGACATCCGCGTCATCGACCCGGCATGTGGGAGCGGGCACTTCCTGCTGTACGCGTTCGACGTGCTGGAGCGCATCTACCGCGCCGAGACCGATCTCGACCACGCCGAGATTCCCCGAGAGATCCTGAAGAACAACCTCTACGGCGTCGACCTCGACATGCGGGCCTGCCAGCTCGCCGCGTTCAACCTCTATCTGAAGGGTCGGACGCGTGCCGAGGCCGAGGGTGCGAACGGCTTCGACATGCCGGAGGTCGGCATCGTCTGTGCCGATGCGAAGGTGGCCGACATCGAGGGCGTTGAAGAGGTGTTCGACGAGGTGGCTGACGGGAAGTCCGACGTGGAGGATGCCCTCCGCCGCATTCTCGACGCGTTCGAGGAAGTTCACGGCCTTGGGAGTCTACTCGACGTGCGCGGGACGCTCGGCGACTTGTTCGAGGACGACAGCGAGCAGTCCGGGGTTCAGATCACGCTCGGTGACGACCCACGCGAGGATCACACGCTCGGGCAGATTCTCCACAGTCTGCGAGATGCTGTCGACCAGCACCGGGAGGAGGACTCGTTCTTGGCACAGGACTTGCGGAGTTTCGTACGACTGCTGGACGTGCTGGCGCAGGACTACGATGTGGCGTTGATGAATCCGCCATATGGCTCTCAGGGTCGTATGCCTGATGTGGTCGAATCATATGTAGAACAACGATATGAGTACGGCCCTGAGTTCTATATTAACTTCTACGAGGTATGTGAAGAGTTAGTGCAGTCTGGCGGACGCGTTGGAATGTTAATCCCTAGGAGCTTCATGTTCAAGCGAAGCTATTCTGATTTCCGAACTGACTTTCTACAAAAGCAAGGAGCCTTTGACTATTTGGCTGAATTTGGACTCGGTGTACTTGATAATGCGACGGTAAGGACGGTTGGAACTGTCGTCCGGCCCGAAAGTAAACCAAATAAGCGCGGCTCATTCATTCGACTTCACGATCTTAAGTCGAATCAGAAAGAACCTGTATTTGTTGAGAGTGTACTTTCCTCATCTGCGGAAACCGACATAAAACGCCTATATGAGGTTGAACAGAGCAAGTTTGGCATCATACCGGGGAATCCAATAAGTTACTGGACACCAGAGGCCGTTCGAAATTTACATAAATCTAATCTGAAACTCGATCCTGATGCTGGTGGAACCGATGGAAAAGCGGCCTGTACTATTGCAACCGGGCTCCAAACGGGAGATAATGAGCGGTTTATTCGAAAACACTGGGAAGTTTCCAATATTGATTATTATAAGCCGCTGGCCAAAGGAAGTTCAGAGGCGTGGATTCTCCCATCAGTCACTTCTGCACTTAATTGGAGAAATGAAGGGGCCGAAATCTCCCGGGTAGATTCATCAGTAGTCCGGAACTCCCAACACTATGGTAAAGAGGCGTTAACGTGGAATCATATCAAGGCGACTGGGAGGAGATTTGGTTACTACCCTTCCGGTGGCATTTTTGATCAGACGGGATCTGTAGTGCTTCCCGGCGAAGAAATCGATCCATGGCTCCTACTTGGAGTTCTAAACTCAGACCTATACCATTCGATCTTCCTGTCATTAACTCCGGAGCGACATTGGAATCCGGGGGACGTGGGAAAGATCCCGTGGAATAGGAAATTACAGTCTCAAGATCAAATTACTGAAATTGTCAAATCACAGTATGAGGTGATGGTAAAGCGACAGTCAGATAGCCCAACTAGTCCGTACTATCTCGGCCCTGCCCTCCTTCCAGATCGGGATACTAGTGAATTCTTTTATCAGCATCCCCATTCAGCTGGCGCTGAATTCCTCGATAATATCAGCTTCGAGCCCCGGAGTAGTGACTCAAGCATATCTGGCTTGGCTGCAAAGATTGGAAAAGAAAAGAAAATATACGAAAAAGAATTACAAGAAAAAGCTGCGGCTATCGATCAGAAGGTCTTCGATGAGTTGGATATTGGGTCTCAAACGCAGGAAAATATTCGGAAAGAAATTTTCCTTCGAACAGCAGAAGACCCCGAAGACCGAGAAATCTCCGACCCGGAATCCGTCCCAGAAGTCCCCGACAACCTCGATGAGCAGGTCAAAGACCTCGTCCACCACTTCGCGATGGAAGCCGTCCGCGAGGAGTCGGACGGCATCATCCTGCTTGACGGCACGGACAATGGGGCCGACATGCTCGACCGAATCGTCGAGCGATTCGAAGACGTTTACGGCGAGTACGCCGAAGACCGCCTTGTCGAGGTCGACGACATCCTTGGGGCCGAGTCCGCCGCCGACGAGGCATACCCCAATCTCCGGTCGTTCATCGAGGACGACCTTTTCGTCTACCACGTCGACACGATGGAGAACACGCCCATCGTCTGGAAGCTCAGCACCGCGCGGCTCCTCGCCGACGCGAAGGGCGAGGGCTTCGCGTGCTTCGTCGACTACCACCAGATCGACGCCAGTCTCTTCGACCGCCTGAGCAACCAGTACCTCGAACCCCGGAAGGCCGAACTCCGCGAGCGCCGGTCGGCGGCCAACCAGCGCCGAAACGACGACACGCTCTCCTCGACCGAGCGTGCCGACGCCACCGACAAGTTCGAGTTCTGTTCGAGCGCCCTCGAACAGATCGCCGAGTTCGAGGAGGTGATGCAGGAACTCGGCTCCACGAGCGAGCGTAATTTCAACGATGACGACCGTGAACGCGTCGAGGAACTCGCTCCGAAAGTAGCCACCTTCCGCGATGAGACCGCCAAGCGACTGGAGACATTGGCCAAGCTTCACGACCGGAAGGGTGCAGACTGGTTCGAGGACAAGTTCACGCCGAAATTCTGGAATAATGTCGATGGAGAGCGTCAGGAGTGGTTGGACGCGCTCTCTGAACTGGAGTATGCGTGTGAACAATATGGGAAGCCCAGCAACGAACCCGTGGAAGCACATCTCGCCGACTTATTTGACTATTTCAGCCGGGATCTCAAGGGCTCGGATTACCACTCCAGTTCGGGCATCCTCTTCATGACCTACTACTTCGAGCGTGAGGGGAGCAAACTCCTCAATGATAATGGTGAGCCCTTCGATAATCTAACTGAGGACGAGAAGCTTCTCGCCTCGCTCGCGATGGGCATCGACGACGCGTCCGTCCTTGACGAAGGGTACCTCCAACAGATTGCGGACGACGAAGACGTTGACGACGTCGACGAGTTACCACCGCTAGCGGAGTTCAAGGCACTCGCCAAGGAAATCGACGACCGTTGCCAGTCAGTCTACAAGCAGATTCCTTCAGACTGGGACGATCGCGCCCTTTCCGAAGTCACGACCGCTGGCTACCAGCCCAATCACAAACACGGCGTCGCAATCAACATTACACCACTCGCGGAGAAGAGCGTCGTTCCCGAAATCGTCGAGGACAAGGTGATCTGAAAGATGAACCTGCGATCTATCATTCCTTCAGAGGTGGATGCTCGATGAAACTCGTCGACGTTGAAATTCAGAGCTACCGTTCTATCCGGGAACAGTCCGGGGAGAATTCAATCGAATTCGAAGGGTTGGATTGCATCGTAGGCAAAAACAATGCAGGGAAGACAAATATACTGTCTGCCGTCAAATATTTACTTGATAACTCCGAGAAATCACTTGACGATGAGCTCTACTGGCAGAAGAACCGAGATCAGACTGTCGATGTCAGGGGATTCTTTGATGTCGACGAGGACGATTTAGACCGAATCGACGACCCCGAAAAGCGGGAACCCGTTCGGGATTCACTCATCACTGTAAACGGGACAAAGGGTGTCCTAGGGATCTGCAAGCGGATTGAGGCGGAGGATGATTTCAGTACGAATACCAAACTGCTACAGTTTCTTCCCGAATCCGACCGACTCTCGGAATCACATCTAAAAGAATATCGAGAGGAGTATTGGGAGAAGCAAAAAGAGAGAGCCGGTTTTTCAAAAGCAGATTATAAGGAGGAAATGCGGGATGAATTCGAAGAGATTGCAGACCTGATACCCAACAAAAAACAGAGAAACAAGGGAATTTGGCTGGACAAGTACTGGGATTATATCGACTCTCGACCAGAGAAGCTCACGTTCAGAATTCAGCCAACGGAATTCAAAGATAGTACAAAATCTGTAATCCTGACCCAACTCCTCCCACGGCTAATCTCCATCCCAGCAATCAAAGAAGTCGAATCAGCGACCAAACGAGGAGGCGAATTCGGCGATCTCGTAGACCAAATCTCGTCAGAGGTACAGGATGAACTCGACAAGCAACTCCGAGAGAAACTCGATGGCTTTCAGCCCCGAACCCACCCCAGCATTCAACAAGTCGAGAGCCACATCAGCGACCACCTCAGTAGCACCTTTGAAGAGCAGTCGGTCAAGTTCGATTTTCCCGATCTCTCCACTGAATACCTATTCCGAAACGCCGATATTCAGATACAGGAGGAGCATATTGACTCGCTCTCGAAAGAGAATGTCGGAGAGGGAGTAAAGCGGACGCTGATATTCAGTCTACTTCGAACCCTCGCTGATCTTCGAGAAGAAAAGCTCACAATCGGGGAATCAGATGAGGTGGTGAAAAATGCCCGCCCTCTATTAATCCTGTATGAGGAAGCAGAACTGTTTCTCCACCCCTCTTTACAGAAGACGTTGTTGAGGACGTTCGATCAATTAGTTGGTGCTAACGCACAGATCCTATTTTCTACCCACTCTCCAGTGCTGATTCAACACAAGATACTGGATACGATCAATATCGCCCGTAAGAATCCGCAAGACGGAACCGAGATAACACAGTTCCATACTGTCCTTCGTGAGCAGGAGGAGGCAGACAAATCACGTCTTACCGATTTACAGAGTGTTTCGTCCTATGTGTTTGCCGACAAGGTGCTAGTCGTTGAGGGAGTTTCTGATCGGTTGGTACTGAAAAAGATCGCTAAGGCTCTCGATTCGAGATGGGACTTCGATCAACGAAGTATCCCGGTATTGAACGCAGGCGGGAAAGGCGACGTGTGCCGATTTAAACGATTCTTGGATGAGTTAGGAATCGAGACTTTCGTCGTATTTGACGTGGACGCCGCAAAACAAGAGTGTGAGTCAGTCGTCACCGATGAGTCTATTATAGAACAGATTGGACAATTCCAAGATGAGGTGGAAGCGGAGTTCACTGGCCCAAGCTATTCTGTTGGTGATCTGGACATTGAGACTCGAACCAAGCCTTGGGACGAAGCATTTGACGATTTAGAGTCTCTAATGGCCCGGCTTGAGGAAGACGAAGAAACAACTGACGACGATGCAAGGCTAATTGAGAAAATACTCTCGAAGTGCGAAAAGTCAGAACCACCGAATCACTTGTGGGCTTCAGATAGTGTCGAAGAGCAACGTGTCAGGGTGGTTGAGGAACTGTTGGATAAAAATATACTTCTACTTAGTGGAGACATAGAGGACTACTATCCATACGATGGAGGGGGGAAACGGGAATCTGCAATTCGATTTGACCCCAGTAGCCACTCCAAAGAGGAATTGAACCAGAGGTTCCAATCTCTGAATACCTACGATCAACCAGACTTGGAGGTCTTCTTTAGTAGCGTATTCCAGACTCAAACAACCTAACAACATGCAAGCCACCCAAACCCTCCCAGACGCCGCGAAAGACACCATCCGGAGCAAGTTCGATCAGGCCGAATCGTCGGACCCGATCGTCCTCTGGTGGGACGACGGCAACTACCTCGAGGACATCATCAAGCAGGCCTGTGACGAACTCGATGTCACCCTCAAAATCGCCGAGGAGACGCCACTGGAACTCCGTGCGAACCCCGTCGACGGCGAACAGGTCTGGTACGTCCCACACGTCAAACATCCCGACGATGTTGAGGGGGACTTCGACTGGTTCCGCGACGTCGAACACACGGGTGGTGAAGTGGAGATGGGTATCGAAGACCTCACCACCCACGCGTTCACGGACGAAGACCTCGGTGTGTGGGGGTTGAAAAGCGCGACGCAAGCGACTGATCCCGCACAGCGCGACGAAATCGCGCGGATCCTCCACAACCAACTCACCGGCGGCCGGCTCCCGACGCTCGAACAGCTCCGCACGCAGATCGTCACCGGCGGCCACACCGACCCGGTCGCGTTCGTGTTGGAGAACGGGTGGGGGAACATCGACGACGACCCCGACACGGTTGGCCAGTTGCAGACCCTGCTGACGAGGGAGGGCGTCGACGCGGTCGCCAGCAAGGACGACCCCGCAGAGATCGTCGCCGCGACACGGCGGTGGGCCGTCGCCGAGTGGCTGATCCACGCCGGCGTCGACGCCGACCGATTCCCACCGGAATTCCGCGCTGAGTCGGCTGGCGCTCACGATCGGCCCGAGATCAAGAAGCTGTTGAACACCACCGCCTCGGCGAGTCTCCTCGCCGATCGCTACCTCGGTGAGGCGGTGTGGCCCGACATCGTCGCCGAGGTCGACGACCCGTGGGAACTCGCGGACTGTGTCGTCGACGCCGCACTCGAACGTCGCCTCTGGGAGGCGTGGCACACGGCGTTTGACGCTGGCGACTACGAGACGTGTCTCGAGCGCGCCGAGGAGCGGCACGACGCCCTGTTGGGGGGCGAAACCCATCGGGGACAGTACCGCGGAGGCTACGGCCCGGACAGCCCGTGGACACGGGTGTGGGAACAAGCCACGGAGGTTGCCCGCCTCGGCCAGCAGTTTGCGACGTGGGACGACAACGCCACCGACGACGTCGTCTCACTGTTCGCCGACCCAGACGACGGCACGTGGCAGATCGATAATGCGGTGCTCAACCTCGTCGTCGCCGGCGACCCCGAGACGGACCTCCCTGACGATCATCCCGCAACGGCCGCGCTTGCGGATCTCCGCACCCAGCTCCAGTCGGAGTACGTCACGTACCTCGAGGACCTTGGTGACCTCGTCACCGATACTGTAGAGGCTGGCGCACCGTTCGTCGACGCGGATCACTCCTACCAGTTCTTCACGAAGGAGTCTGCCGGCCTCGAAAGCGGCCAGACAATCGCACTGTTCGTCATCGACGCCCTGCGTCTCGATCTTGCCCGCCGGCTTGCAGACGAGCTCCGTGAGCATGTCGCGACACTGCCAGCGGATGCGCCGGAGTTCGCCGTTGAGGAAGACGTCTGGCTCGGAACGCTCCCCTCGGAGACCGAGTTCGGGAAGGCCGCACTCACACCGGGCGAGATCAAGATGTTCGACGTCTCACTCGTCGATGGCGAGTTACAGCCGCGGCGGAACGCCCGTCGGGTGACGACCACCCGCCGCGAGTCGCTGTTGGGCGGCGACGGCTGGACGGTCACTCGTGAGGAAAATGATGGGTGGCAATCGACCCGTGTCGCCTACTTCAAAAACGACATCGACGACATCGGCGAAAAGGAACTCAGCGACCTCGAGACGATGCTGGCGCGGCGCGTCGACTCGCTCGCAGCGTTCATCGGCACGAAACTCGAACAGGGCGAGTGGGATCAGGCCTACGTGTTGACCGATCACGGGTTCGTCCTGCTCCCGGACGCTGCCTCGCCGGAGCGGATTTCACGGCCGCCTGAGGCCTCCGACTCTGGCCGGCGATGGATCGCAGGCGAGGATGTGGATGGGGACTCGCCCGGCGTGCTCCTTGACGCCAGCTCGCGGTTGGGGTATCTCGACGCCAACGTCAGCATTCTTGCGAGCCCGCTCAAGCGATTCAGAAAGCAGGGGCTCGGTGACGCGCGGTTCTACCACGGCGGCCTACTGCCACAGGAGTTCGTGCTCGACTTTATCAGTATCACGCAAGGGTGACATTGCGCGCGTCGGTCGCCAGAAGGGATCACTCCTCGTGGAGGTTCTCGGTGGCCTCGGCGACAATCTCGTCGATGATTTCTGCGAGCGGTTGATGCTCAGCGAACGCGGTGGCAAGCGTCTCGAAGTAGCTCTCTGGGAGCTCAGACTGGTCGACGTCGTACGTTTTTTGGGTGTAATCCTTCTTCTGTCCCTTGTTCGTGATTCCAGCATCGTTGAGGGGCGTTTCAAGCCGATCTTGCCACCGATCGGTGTTGTAGAGTCGGTAGAATTCGTCTCGTAGGTCGACCCTCGTTGGACTCCGAAGTATGAACGTGAGTTCGCCACGGCTGAATGATTCTTGCTTGCGAATGAGGTGGACGAAGTGTAGTCGGAACCCGGTCGGACCGTGAGTATCCGTGCGATCAATCGTGGGCTCGAGGTTGTCGTCGTCGAGATACCAACCGTCCTTGAACAGACAGCCCCACTTTCCATGGTCCGGACGGGTGTGCCACTCATCCGTCCATAGATCTTCATCTACGTGACTTTTGAACAGTTCCGGCCAGTCTTCGATCGCCCGCTCGCGAAGAGACTCCGCGGCATCGAGCAGCGTGTCAATGTCGTCTCGATACTCCCCGAGCAACTGGACTTTCTCCGTCTGGATTTCGGTGAAACCGTCGTCTTCCATAGTGGTTACCTGAGTTATCGTCGAGAGGAACTCCCGTAGTTGGCTAACACTGCGTTCCGGATAGCGGCCGTGTGAGCGCTCGAGTACCGTCTCAAAGCTCTCGACAATATGCCGCCAATACAGGTCATCGAACTCGTCCGCGTTGGAGTTCGGTGTGTGCTTTTTCGAGAGGAATACGTAGTGGTGACCATCCTCAGAGTACGTGTCTTTTCGTTCGTTTCCGATGTGTGTGTCATCGACGTATCGGGCCGTCTGTTGGTCACCCTCAGTGGAGTCGACCTTTGACTCTACACAGAGGAACCATTCCCCTTGAACGCGGAGCACTATGTCAGGACGATTGTTGTCCAGAGACGTGACTTCGGTCTCGACCTCAATATTCTCGAGATGGCGATGGTAGTACTCGAACGAAGGGTCAGCCTCCTGTTGGATCCTGTCCAAGAAGCTTGTCAGCAGGTCGGTTTCGAACCCGTGTGGCTGATCGGGGTCAAGAAAATACGCCAACAGCGTATTCCACGTCTGCTCCGATCTTGCAGATCCAAGAATTCGAAGTGTCGACTTCGGCGGCTCAGACACATCTGGCAATGCCTCGAGTGACGTTCGGAGTTCACGAAACCGCGTTTCCAGCTCCCCGACAGTCACCATTACATGATCGTCAGCATGGGTTGACATAACTAGCGGGGGAAGATGGCCCAACTGAGCAGCATATTTTTTGCCACGGGCTGGTCTGACTCTTCTTAACCAACATACTTTCCTCGCACGTCATCTGTTGGTTAAATTCTACTGAGGCACCAGCTATTCAGTCGATATTTTGTCTGTTCTCTGGTGTAGTTCAAGAATTCGATTAGGACTCTCTAGAATTCATTCCTATCTCTACACTATTTTGTAGAGGGGTAACACTTTTTGATAGAGGCATAGTAGAACAAGTATGAGCGAGGACCAAACCGATCCCATAGATGGCCTAAAAGAGAATGCCCTTTCGTCGTACGGCGACAATCGGCTGGATGCTATCAAGACTCTCGCAACATTTGGTGAAGAAGCGATTCCAGCACTTGTCGAAATAACGAATCAATCCTCCAACGAAGAACCCCAGCAACTCGCACGCGCTAAGATACGGGAAATAAATCAATCAAATCAAGCACATCTCAAGACGGCTAACCATGTTGACGGGAAGGATGAGGAGAATTCAGATGATCAGATAGCAAACGACCATGATTCAGAAGAGGAATCGGAGGCATCTGAGGGAAATTTATGACGCGACAACTTGACTCAAATACAGATCATCTCGGCTTTATACGTCAGATCGACGATTATGAAACACAACAAGATTACGTTCATCTTCTTTTTCGCATTGCACAGGTTGAAATTTCCGAGGAACCGGACGATGGGTGGCGAGCATCGTGGCCGTTCCCCCCATCGAACCACAGTCGGCCGTGGATTCCCGCCAAGACGGGATACCTAAACAAGTTAGAATCAGAGGGGATTGTTCAGCGAGAAACAGTGTCAAACTCAACGTCCGTCTATCGCCTGAACATACCAATAGAAGAGCTCGCCGAGGAGTTGGGGTCCTATACCGATCATCTAGATGAAACCGACCCAACACGCGATCTCGAATTATGAACCCTCTACATTTCGCACGGAGATTCACTCTACTACTGGGGAATGCGACAGAGCCACGAACATTCAAAATGCCGCCAACCATTGCAGCCACTATCAATTGATGACGAACCCTCCACAGCTGTCCCCCGGCCAGCGGGTGCTTCTCAATGACACTCCCGCCGAGGTAATCCGGACGCAGGCTGTCGGTGATATCGAATATCTGCGAGCCTATATCGAAGGAGAGGGAGCCAAAACCGTCTGTCTGGATGACGTTAAGATCCAGCCGTCTGAGAGCGGGATTGAGACGCTTTCTGATTTCCAACTCGATTCGCTCCATCCTGACCACGAGGCAGTCTCGGCGCAGTGGTTCGACCTCCACACACAAGCGACGAAACTCAAACTCGCTCATGAACAGGGGCAACTCCTGAGCATCTCGAACTCGCTCGTTCGACTGGAGCCCTACCAGCTCGATGCCGTCAACTGGGTGATGCAAAAACTCCGGCAGCGTGCGCTCATCGGCGACGACGTCGGCCTCGGGAAAACAATCGAGGCGGGGCTCATCCTCAAAGAACTCGCCGCTCGGAATCGCGCTGACCGCATCCTGTTCGTCGTCCCGGCCCACCTGCAGAAGAAGTGGATCCGGGATATGGATCGGTTCTTCGACGTCGATCTCACCGTCGCCGACCGGGCGTGGGTCGACGGAGAGCGTCGACGGCTCGGCGAGGAAGCCAACATCTGGGATCAAGACCAGCAACAACTCGTCACCAGCATGGCGTTCCTACGACGAGACGAGTTCCAGCCTGCACTACAGGACGCGTTCTGGGACGTCGTCGTCGTCGACGAGGCACACAAAGCCGCGAAGCGAGGCGACTCGCCGAGCAAGACGGCACAGATGGTTGATACCATCACCGGAAACTCCGACTCGCTGTTGCTCCTCAGCGCAACCCCACACGACGGGAAAGGCGAGGCGTTCCGCTCGCTGGTCGAGTATATCGACCCGTTCCTTGTCGCCGAGAACCGCGACCTCTCGCAAGAAACGGTTGATCGCGTCATGATTCGTCGCGGGAAGACCGACATCTACGACGAGGATGGTGACCGGGTCTTTCCAGACCGCGAGGTCAACTCGGTCTCGGTCTCGATGACACACGACGAGCGGCAGTTCTACCGTGCAGTCACCGACTACGTCAAAAACGTCTACAACCGCTCAGAGAAGCTGAACGAACCCGCGGTCGGGTTCGCGATGGCGCTCATGCAAAAACGGCTTGTGAGCAGCGTCGGCGCGATTCACGCGACGCTCCGTCGACGGCTTGACGATCTCCTCGATGAAGAAGCGGAGACTGATGGCCTGTCTGAGGAAGCCCGAGCCTATCTCGATGGCGAGGATTTGGACGAGGACGACAAAGAGCACGCGGAAGATGAGATCGCCGGGCTGACTGTCACCAGCACTGACGACCAACTCCACGAAGAGATCGATACACTCCGTGACCTCGTCTCGCTAGCGGAGGATCTACCGGTCGACTCCAAGGCACAGAAGGTCAGGCGATTTATCTCCCAATTGCTCGAAGAGCAGCCGAACGAGAAGCTCCTACTGTTCACAGAGTATCGGGACACGCTCGACTATATCCTTGAGTACGTGGAGGACGAGCCGTGGGCCAACGAGATTCTCGTGATTCACGGCGATGTCGACAAGGAAGAACGGGCGCGGATTGAAGACGAATTCAACCACGGCCAGTCGCGACTGCTGTTCGCGACCGATGCGGCGAGTGAAGGGATCGACCTCCAGCATAGCTGCCACATCATGGCCAACTACGAGCTGCCGTGGAATCCGAACCGGCTCGAGCAGCGGATTGGTCGTATCCATCGCTACGGACAGGAAGAAGAGGTCACAGTCTGGAACTTCCTCTTTGACGACACCCGTGAAAGTGAAATCTTCGAGATGCTCCAAACCAAGGTCGAAGAGATTCGCTCACAGCTCGGAAATACGGCAGACGTACTCGGCATCCTCGACGACATCGACGTGGACTCGCTCATCATGGAGTCGATCGAGAACGACGAGCCGCCGAGTGCGACCAAAGCGGAGCTCGAAGAGTTGATCGAAGAGCGACAGCGGACCCTCGAGGAGTGGTACGAACGAAGTCTCGTCGATACGAGCACGTTCGATGCCGAGAGTCGCCGGCAGATTCAGCAGGTCGTCGACGAGTCAGCGGATGTGTACGGGAGCGAAGGCGACATTCGCGAGTTCTTCGAGCGAGCCGTCGAGGCCTTTGGCGGCGACTTCGAGAAGCGTGGCACCAATCTCTATGAAGCCGCGTTGCCGGACGGAATCGCCTCGCCCGACCACGATGCGACGTTCGGTCCGTTCACCTTCGACCGCGACTTCGCGATGGATCACGAGGATATCACCTATCTCGCTCCCGATACGGATGTCCTGCAACGGCTCATGGCACGCGTGTTGGAGGATGAGCGCGGTGAAGTCGGACTCAAACTCTTGCCGTTCGTCGACACGCCGGGAATCACCTACAACTATCGCGTGGCGTTTGAGGACGGCACCGGGGACGTGATTCGGGAAGAAACCATCCCCGTCTTCGTGGATGCGGCACAAAAAGACGCACAGCAGGCACTCGGTGAACGCGTTGTCGAGGGTGACTCAATAGCGGCAAAGCCCGACGTCGACGACCTCCGGACAATTCTCGACGCGCAAGCCGACCTGCGGGCGGCTGCCGATCGGTACGTGAGCGCGCGGGTCACCGAGATCAAAAATCAACTTCAAGAGAAACGTCACGACGAGACCGCTCGCGAGCTGGAGAATCTCGAAGAATATGCACAGTCAGAGCGAGACCGGATCGAGTCGTTCATCAACGAGTACGAACGCAAAGCCGACGCCGGCTCGGACATGGACATCGCGATCCGTGGCCAACAGGAGCGTCTTGAACAGCTTGAGGACAGGATCGAAACGCGTCGCAACGAACTCCGGCGTCGAGAGCAGATTATCTCACTCGCACCCGAGGTGGAGAATTACTGTCTCACGCTTCCGTTGTAGATGACCCGCTAGCAACAAAGCCACTGCATATTATTAGAGTATTACTCAGCTTTGAACGTTAGCGTCGGCTGTTGAGTGAACGAAGAGGTGATCGATCTCTTCCATGAGGTCATCGACGCCACGATCATCGTTGTCTCGAACCCACGAGAGCAGGTTGTAAACGGCTTCCTTCAGGGAATGTTCGAGGTTCGCTCGAAGCGATGACGCTTTCGAGCGAACCGTCCCCAAGGCGCTCGATTCGGGATCAAGACGAACGAGACTGTAGGCAGCCATGAGAAGGTGCCAGTGCCGACTGGCACCTTCGTCAGTCTGCATCTCGCAGTCTCCCAAGCCGAGATCCTGCTTCGAGTCCTCGAAGAACGTCTCGATGCGCCACCGCATCCCGTAGGAGCGGATCACGTGTTCGGTCGGTGCGTCGATCTTGTTCGTGGCGAGGTATTTGACCGGGTTCTCTTCGTCTTCGTCAGTTTCTTTCTCGGCGATGACCAGCTTCACGTCTCCCAGTTGGGAGACGGGAAGCTTCTTTGTCCAGATGTGGTAGGTCTCGTCCTCAACATCACGCTCGACGGTGTCGATGCGCTCTGCCAGCGCATCGACGCTGATCTCTTCGCCGGCGTAGGTTACCTGTCGGTTGCTCCGGAGCGGGCCGATCCAGTCGTTGCCGTAGGATTCGATGTGTTCGACGAGGGCAGAATCGTGAGCGAACCACGAGTCGAAGAGGTAGGTGTCCGCCGGGACACCTACCTCGTCTTCGAGTTCGGTGACGATCTCACGGGCGAGATCGTACTTGGTGTCGTGGTTTTGGTCATCTTCGTCCTGTTTTTCGTAGAGGCGGAAAGTGAGTGGGTACGCAGTTTTGTCGTCGGCGTAGAAGGCGTAGATGAGGTCTTGGCCCCAGACAGTGTCACCTTCGGCGTGATCATAGAAGTGTCCGACGCCGGGGACTTCGTCCCCGGCTTTCTCGGTGATCGTGTCGTCGAGGATGATGTACCCATCCTTCGACCAACGTGTTTCGCCGTGTTTTTGGAGTTTTTCGAGGCGTTCGTGGTTAAATTGCTGTTCGTCCCAGTCGTACTCGGTGAGGAACTTGTTGAGAGCGCGTTTGTCTCCAGCTGGAAGGACTTCGCGTGCGATGCCTGCCACGGTCTTGTTGCTGGCCGCAACAAGACCTGTGGCGTAGGTTTTCGCGTGCTGACGTTGTGCGGGTGACAGCGACTCGAACTCGTCGAATACACGCGTGCACGACAAGAAGTCCGTAATCGGCATCATCCGTGTTCGCTACCGCCTACGTCACGATCCTACTTCAACGTTCAAAGCTGAGGTATTAGTTAAATACGAATAGGCGATGGGTTGCTCACGTTCGAGATGGGTGGAGGTGCGCGATGAATCTTGCCGACACTGAAAGACCGCTATCCGTGTTAGCGCGGGCAAAAGTTCCGCTCGCGGCTGTTTTGCGGATAATCACCGTTGAGTTTCCTCTTTTGGGTGGTCAGCGCATGACGCACGTCAGACAAATACCCCTGTAGGGTCGGGGTTTTAAGACGACTCACGCCGGACCAACAAAATGCGCGCTAACGGAAAATAACCGCACCGCAGAACCAGACGCGGCCCGAGCGACCCAATCTCTGGCAGGAGCCGGTCGCCCGGGTTCCCGTATCTGGTTCTCTAGACGCTCAGCACATAAGCCTACCGCCATAGGAGCGGTAGGTCTGTGCAGTTCGTGGACGGCCTTCGTGGAGGTCGGTGCTCAACCACGCTGAGGAGATAATGTCTATGCCAGCAAACACGAATCAGACGCCGACGGACGCACCGACCACCGTCGACGATCGGGTCGACGAGCTTGAAGACCAGCTCGACGGCGCTTTCGCTCGCATTAACGAGCTGGAGAAGATCACCGAGGACCAGCGCGAGACGATCGACGAACAGGCAGCCCGTATCGATGAACTAGAGAACGAATTCGAGACTCACATCAAACCCCGGATGGACGGGATGTCAGTACAGCTCTCGTCCGTGCGCAAGCTGCTCGCGACGGACGGCGTGACTGGTGCCGACAGATACGAGGAGTTCGTCGAGGCCAACGGCGGCATCCTCGACCAATTCATCGAGCCTAACACCCGGGTGTTAGGCAACATCCAAGACCAGATCTCTGAGGAGCGTGACAAGCGCGGCCAAGAGATCGCGATGGTTCGTCGGCGCATCGGCGCTGTTGCCGACGAAGCCGGTGTCAAGATAGATAACGCTGACCTGATGGGCGACGATAAGATTCGCCGTGCCATGCGGGACGGCGCTGACGCGGTCGAGAGTTCCGTGTACGCCAGTCACGAGCGTGCAGTCGACCTGCTGCGGAACATCAACGATGTCGGCACACGCACCGGAGACAAGATGGGCGAGCGGTTCACAGTCGACACGCCGTCTGCGAAGGAGTTCTTTCGGACGCGCAACGACGAGAAGCTGAAGTCGAGCCAGATCAAGCGCATCTTCGAGAAGATCGACGAGTGGGGCGCGGACTCCCCACGGCAGGTGAACACGGACTTCGGCGGGTCGAAGAACAAGCTCGTTATCTACTTGGAGATGGAGAAAACTCGCTGATGATGTGTCACAAATATTATTTAACACCTGTTGTGAGGCAAGACACCGGTAGGGAGTGTGAGCCGATAGCCGTTATAGGCCTCTCACAGATTAATTCCACGGGGAAGCCCCCGCCTCTACAATGACCACGCTTGTAGTTTAACAAAAGTACAGTTGTACAAGGGTGTTAACTAGCCACGGGTACGTTAGCGAAAGCGGGAGCGAGCGGGAGCGTTGCTACCGTTCTCGTGGATCATTTGCCTCACAACAGGTGTTAGGTAGTTTGTGTGGACACGACGGCGTGGCCGATACCTCAGGACTTGATCCTTAGAATGAATAGCCCGTTGCACGGTTTCAAAATCAGTTCAGACGTATCCGGCATCTATCACTAACGGAGCGAAATAGTCACTTTCACTAGACTAAAAGCCGGATTGGAAGTATGACACCAACACAATCCGACACTG
>NZ_JANHDL010000018.1 GCF_024494655.1 Halorubrum laminariae
TCACCACCGCCGCTGCTCGAACGGTTGATCGAAGACGCTCAAAAGATCCACAAGCAGCGACCAATCTTACAAGAGACACTCGCTACCGCTACACAACCGAGGTGTGAGGCTTAACTAAAGACAGATGAGCCCCGAACTTCAGTAACAGCTGGATGACGCTCAAGCTCCTGCCGAATACTTCGAAGCGCTCTGTGGGATGCTTCTCTCGAATTGTATGAGTTCTTTTCGCCTCCCATGCTCAGGCCGATGCTCGGTAGTCACGGTTATATTCTGAATAGCCTTCGATTGCATCCTCAACGATAGAGAGCCGGTACAGCATGAGCTCCCAGTCACTCGCTGCCTTTCGGATCTCACTTGTCTCGGCCGCACTCTCTGACTCTGCTGCAAGCTTTCGAAGAGCGTCCGGAGAGTCTACTCCGTACTCCTCGCTCAGTTTCTCGATCTCTACTTGGAGGTCAGCCTTTAGCTCAATAAGGCCATCTCGATCGTGCTCCTCCAACAAATCTCGGAGGGTTTGCAGCCGAACATGGAGTGGATCAGGCGAGTAGAGCGCTGTGCCGCCCGACTCACTTTCCAACAGTACGTTCAATTCTACAAGCCGCTCCAAGTGGTCACGTGCGGTGTTTTCAGCGACGTGAGCTTCCTCTGCGATGTACGAGACAGGTTTGGGTTCCGACACACTCCGGACGACAGACTGGACTCTATCGAACGCGCTCGTGTGTTCTATCCACGCTTCAAGTCCGTCTGTCGTCTCAGTCATGGTTACTCTAACTCGCTCTAGCGCAATAAAACTACTTCAAAATCAAATAATTAGTCTAAATGGCAAGCGTCGTTCCTCTCGCTCACCCTCGCCTCAACTTGTGTTAGCTGTGCGAGAAGTCGCCCTCATCAAGTGCCGGAGATCGACTCATCCGACGCAACGAGGGTGCGTATGCGACGTGCAAGAACCGCTGGCGGAAACTGCCCATGCACCGACTCCCGCACACACCCGAACGTCTCGACTGTGGTGTGAATTGTCGCTGCCGGGCCGAGTTCCTGCTGGAGGATGTGCTCGTAGGCGGCGATCTGGAGTTCGTATCGCGGTTGTGTTGCGTCGACGTCGTCAGTCAGCGCAATTTTGAGATCGGCCAATTGCCACTCCCCACCACCCAGATCGATGAGGATGTCGGCCTCACCATGAACTTCAACCTCAACCCCACCAGCAGTCACGAGTCCGGATAGGTCGTGGTCGACGTAAACGGCCTCCGCCGCGTGGATCTGTGCCCACAAATCGGACGCGAAGAAGTCTGGGACGACTGACGCGTGGAAGAAGCTGACGAGGCCACCACGCTCAGTATCTGGTAGCATCTCGATCGACTGCGGTGTCACCTGTTCCATCGCGTGCTGAAGCGCGGTTCGGACCGGCTTGCTCCATGTATCAATCTCGGTGTCCGGCACGTCCATCTCGATGAGGGTGAGTAATGCCTCGTGGAGACAGGTCCCGACGGCCTCTGGTCCAAGCGTCTCGAACGTGATCGGGAGGTCCTCAGACACCCTGTCGGTCTCGGTGTGAATGGCCTCGTCGAGGAGGTGGGCACCCACGGTGGCGTCGACGTCGTCAGTCAACGGATAGGCCGAACTTGGATCGAGAAAGCGCGGGACCCACGGCTGGAGCTGGTCGCGACGGGGCGGAACCCAACCCGTCATCGATCGCCGCGTATCGGGCGTTGCACGTTTCA
This sequence comes from Halorubrum laminariae, assembly GCF_024494655.1. Taxonomy (GTDB): domain Archaea; phylum Halobacteriota; class Halobacteria; order Halobacteriales; family Haloferacaceae; genus Halorubrum; species Halorubrum laminariae. Next base: position 1,719 of record NZ_JANHDL010000018.1, read on the forward strand.
CACTGCCGTCGACATCATTCACGCCGATCGTCAAATCACCGGCACTGGACGGCTCGTCGATCGCATACGTGGTTGTCTGTCCGGGCGAAAACCCGAGTGTCTCATCCAGCGTATCGAGCCAGCGGTCACGCGGCTGTGCCGTTCCGGGCAACGTCTTCGGAAGCGGGATGACGAGATGGTCACGCGCCCGAGAGAGCGCCACATACAGGAGCCGCCATGCTTCCGCCCGCGATCCGGCCGCCACGGACTGGAGCTGGTCGGGGCCAAGCAGGTGCGGGGCCCCACCGGCAGCGTCGTCGAGCCAGTGCTCGGTCGCCCACCGCAACCCGACATCGCGTGATGCGACGCCCTGTCTCTCTCGACCACCGCTTGGCGTGTAAAGGCCCCCATCGAATGGCGGCAGTTCGATATCGGGTGCTGTCTCGACGTTCGTCGGCGGGGCCAACGCCGCAACGTCACCCTGTGTAATGAACCGCTGGGAGAACGGGCCAGTGTCCCAGAGCTTGAAGCCCGGCGTCGCAAGCACAATCACGTCGTCTTGATCGCCTTTTAGCCGGTGGACCGTGCTGAAGACGACATCGGCATCGTCGGTCACGCTCGGGATATCTGGCCCCTTGCGCGGGGCCGCCCGAAACGGCGCAAGCAGGTCACCGAGGGCCGCTGGTGGGTACTGTGTGTCAGCTTCCCAGTCGGCGATGGTGTTTGTGAGCGCGTCGAGTGCACTCACCCGTTGTGCTGCCGGCAGCTCGGTGAACTGGTCGCCCGGGTCGGCTCGGAGCGCGAGCTGCTCGATGATGTCTTCGAGATACACCGACGCGGGAACGCGGTGGAACCGGCCCAGCTGATCGCGGAGCTCGCGCAGGCCACAGAGTATGTTTCGTGTGTCGGCGTCGACATCGTCGGCCGCACAGATGGCGTCGACATCGTAGCCAGCCCGCTCGAAGCAGTCGTGAGACGGCGCAAAGTCGAACGGGGAGTCGGTCAGCAAGGCGCGTGTCTGGGCCCGATCGGTTGGCGCAGTGAGCCAGTCACACACGGCGAGTACCGCCTTGGCCACGGGACACGCAAAGAGCCTCGAACTCGCGTTTTGCACGGTCAAGCCCGCGGCCTCGAACGCGTCCTTATACGCCTCCATCCGCGTTCGCTTTCGAAAAACGACGGTGATCGACTGTGGCGACCCGGTCTCGTCAGTCAACGTCCCATCAGCGAGACCCTGTGCGAGGAACGTCGCAAGGATGTTCGCCTCGCCAGCACGCCCGTCGGGGTTGACCCACTGTGCCGTGTCGGGCGCTGTCCCACCGGTGAACTCGGCGATGTGGATGCTTGGATCGTCGGTGGGGTCTCGATCTGCGTCAAGGCCGGGGTACGTCGTCTCGAAGTCGCTGAGTCCGCCCCGCGCCGGGTCGTCGAAGACGGGCCGCATGATGGTGTTGATGCCGGCGGCGATGTCTGGGGTCCCCCGGTAGGTTGTTGCGGCCGTCACCGTCGCATGGGTGTCCCAGTCGATACCGAGATACTGTCCATTGCGACAGGCGCTCGTGAACAGCGACGGGTCGGCGTGTCGCCAGCCGTAGATGCTTTGGTGTGTATCGCCGCACGCAAGCACGCGCATCGAGGGGGTGACAAGCTGGGACAGCGCTGCGTGCTGGATAGTGGAGATATCCTGTGCTTCGTCGATGATCACGCTGTCGAGGCGCGCGTGGTACCGCTCGCGAAGCGCTGTGTGCTGGTCGGTGGTCGGCCCGTCGCCATCGACTGGCCAGTCGCCATCGAACACATTTGCGACGGCAAAGGCGACGTCGGTGTGAGAGACTACGCCATATTCACGAATTAGGGTTCGGTACTGCGCGCGGTACGCTGCAAGCACCTCACCAAACGCCGTCAGCGTCCCCTCCCACGCGTCGTAGAGTCGCTGGTCAGCAGCCACAAGGTCGTCCCACTCCGCTGCTGAGAGGGCCGCGTCGGTGTCGGCCGCGACGTCGGCGTCGGCGACGGCTGCGATCGTCGCCACGATATCCTCACGGCTGGTGGTTCGTCCCTCGGGGAACACCGAGTCCCGTGTGATACGGAGTTTGTGTTCGAATGCTGCCGTTGTGAGCCGCTGATTGCGACAGTACTGGACGGCCTCAGCAAGCATCTCCTCGGGAGTGGCTGACCAGCCGTCATCCGGATATGCTGCTTCCAACTCGGCGATTGCGTCTTCGTGGGCGGGATCGCTCGCGACGGCGTCGTAACACTCCCTGTGGACTGTCGACAGCAGCGCATCGTTTCCAACTGTTGGCGTCTCCTCGAAGCCGAGATCGGTGGCCAGCTCGCCGAAGACATCACGCAACACGCTGTCGACAGTGCCGATAAACGGCGCGTGCCGGACCCGCGTCACGAGATACTCGACATCCGTGTCGGTGAGTGACGCTGCCTCGGGGATCAACTCGTGGGTGACGATCTCCCGAATGTGGTCACAGACCGCTGGCCCGATTGCGGCCGCCTCGTCGGTGTTGAACGACATGACGGCCACGCTCTGGGCGGGTGTCCGATCGCCGCTGGCGTACCGCCGAGTGATGGTTTCCGCCGCGACTCGCTGTACAGTCATCGATTTGCCAGCGCCGGCGACACAGTTCATGGAGAACAGCCCCGACTCGGCGTCAACGAAGCGGTCCCTGATCGTTGCCTGTGCGTTCCGGAGCGTGCGTGGATCGTCGTTGTTACTCATTATCAGCTGTCTCGCTGGGTGCTGGGTCAGACTCCCCACTCGGCGGGAGGAGCGCGGCAATCTCTGGGGGAAGCTGTGGTGTCGTGCTCACCAGTTGGGTGCGGGCCTGCCCGGAGACGGTCTCCATGTCTAGTGACGCAAGAAACGGCGAGGGCTGGACGTCGTCGCCGTCGCCGGTCTGGGTGAACCGTGTCATGATCACGCCGCGCTCGGCGGCACGCATCGCGTCGGCGAAGTGATCGCGATCGCGGCCATCTCCCCACGCGGTGCGCGGCGCAACGATGTCCGTCGCGCCGGCCCCGGAGAGCACGGCTTCCTGCAACTCGGAGGGAACGACACTGTCAGTCTGGGCCGGCCACTCGGCTGCTGTCGCGCCGACCGCGATGATGTACGGGACAGACAGCGCCCACACGTCGTTTGCCTCCATGATGTCGATAGCGCGGGCGTTCGAGTGTTCACGGCGGCCCGGGCGTTGTGTCGCCAGCAGCTCACACAGCTCGCGGACCGCGTCCCACGATCGGGAGACAGTCCCGTCAGCAAGCCACTCGTCGTATTTGTGCGTCACCTGCTCGACGAGCCGGGTGACCCTGACCGTTGCTCGCGCGGCCGTCTCCGTCGCCATGAGCGCCGGTGCGTCGGCCTGCTGGCGGGCGGGCACGCTCATCTCGCGATACGCGGCGATCGCCGGTGTCAGAGCGGCTTCAACGGTGTCGGGTGTTGGTTCGGGCTCAAACTTCGCCTGTAGCCAGTCACAGTAGGTTGTGAGTCGCTCGTCGGTGGTGTGTGTCTGTACCGTCTCGGCCCACTCGGCGATCGATCGACGCCCGGAGGGAAGGGCCTCGAGAAGCGAGTGGATCGTCGACTGCCCAAGCGGCCACCCGGCTGCCTCTGTGGGCGGTGCCCAGCGCTGTGTCAACGGTGCCAACAGGGATGTGGCGGCGACGTCGCCGTCGGCAAAGAGTGTACAGAGCGCCGCAATCAGCGCGAATGGTTCCGTGCGGGTCACGCGTAACTGCGTCCAGAACACCGGCGTCACCCCGTACTGGATGGCTGCCCGGGTTAGTGGCTGCTCGTACGGAGCAAGATCGCGAGCCACGACGACGATATCGCGGATGTCCACCCCACGATCGCGTATTTCGCGGATCGTCGCCATCACCGCGCGCGCCTCCTTGCGACGCGTCGGTGCGGGCAGTTCGGCAACGGGGCATGATGGTGGTTCCAGCTCACTAGTGAGTGCCGTGCGGTAGGCGTGGGTCACAGGTCCACCTCTCGGCCGGGACGCTCGATGGACAGGAGGTCCGGCAGGCGCGTTGTGAGGTACTCAGCGGTTCCGGGCCGGAGGTGGAGTTCGATCTCGACCGTCGTTGCCGTACAGAGCCCATGGAGGAAGTCAACCTCTGGTGCCGGGATGCTACTGACGCCGACGAGGGAGACCCGCTCGATAGTGGGATAGCGGTCGGTCCACACCTCGTCGCCGCCGTCGAGGCGGCGCGTCGCTCGGCGGAGAAGGGCCGTCTTCGAGACCGCTTTGGCAGTCTGTCCGCGCAGCCACATCTCGACGGCGAGGCCACCATCGACCAGTGTGGTCGCCTCGTCCGCGATCGGGGGTGCAAATTCGTCGGTGACCTCGCGTAGCGCCGCAATCCGATCAGGATGGAAATTCGTCATCGATTCGATTTCTCCGCGGATCTGCTCGAGTTGTTGGGGGCCGGTGTCGTGCTGTGTGGAGAGTAGTGGTTGGAGTCCCGGTGGCTGGTCCGGTGTCGCCGCTGGGAGCGACTGCAGCAGTGCGAGGCGATCGACGCGATCGAGGCTCGTCGGCGTCGAGTCTGTGGCGGACAGCAGTTCTTCCGCGACCGTCTCCGGGTCGGCGAAGTCAAACGCGTTCTGTGGCCGTGCACGCTCACGCAGTCGTCGTTGCAGATTCCGTCGGTGGAGTTCCGTGGGTGCCAACACGAGTTCTGTCGGGGTCGCTGTGCGGTCAGCACGTTCGAGGAGCCGGTCTTCGTCACCACTGTAGATCGAGATCTGCGAGGCAACATCGTAGTCAGTCGTGTGGAGGCGGGGTGTAGACATCAGCGAGATCGGGATGTGGGGTACGGCAGGGTGGATGTAAGTCTCTCGCCCCGGAGCGAAAGTGGACGAGCGATCTGTCGGGGCATTCTGGTCGTGGCGTCCGGCTGTGGGGACGTCACGACGGGGGCACCATTTGGAAGGCCTCGGTGAAGCGAGGGCCACGTGTCAGTCCATTTGCTGTCTCGGTGATGACGCCGGCCTCGTCGAGGTCGGCGATCGTCGTGTTGTGAGTGGTGGTGTCCGTGGACGCTGCCTCCACGGCGGTAGGGGTGCCCTGATCGAACGCGGTGAGAAACTCTGCCACCTGCTCGTGGCTCACGGGCTCGTCGAGCAGGGTGAGCAGTGCGAGAATCCGCCATGCGTCATGCTCGGCAACAAGCATGAACAGGTCTAGTTCGAACTGAGAACGAGTTGAGTCGGTCATTGGTCGCCCATTTTCCTCCTCACAAACGGTCCACTGGACGTCCGTCAGGGGTTCACGACCGACGGTTCGCCAACTGTCCTCTTCATATCGGAGTTCTATTAGCCACCACCCGTCGTTATCATCGCGAGGTTCAAATCGGAGTTTCTGGGGTGGCCCTTGCTCGGGGGAATAGTTGACCGAGAAAGGAGGGAGGGCAGACGAAGATGCTGTCGTGATGGGTGCGGGCATGTCATAGGTTCAAAAATGATTACTTATAAAAAGTATGTTTCAGAGATATTAATTCATATAATTTTAAGAGAAATTTATAGTTGGACCCTCTATCCGGTATCGATATCGGATACGAGGATCTGGAATAGCCGTCTAAAATAACTGGTCACTGACACTGCAGATTAGCCGGTGTGGAGTTGTTCACTATCCGCCCATCCGAGTCTCTGTGACCTGTTTCACTAATTTTCTCAATTCAATGAGACCCTGTTCTGTAGTTTCCGATATTTGATGAATGTCAAAAACTACTTCAGAACTGGTGACACTATACTGAACAATGTCTTCAACATCTCAACAAGAAATTCAGGTTCTCTACGTTGACGACGATCCAGAACTCACAGAGTTATTGGCGATGTATCTTCAACGTGAGGACGATCGGTTTGCTATTGAAACTGCGACTAATGCTGCCGAGGGATTGCAACTGCTTGCCGAAGCCAATATCGATTGTGTTGTGTCAGACTATCAGATGCCGGAGATGGATGGCCTCGAGTTCTTCAAAAGCGTTACTGAGAAGCACCCCACTCTGCCATTCATTTTGTATACCGGCAACGGATCCGAAAAAGTAGCCAGTGAAGCCATCAGTACTGGGGTGACTGATTATCTCCAAAAAAAGAGTAATACTGACCACTACACCAGTTTAGCAAATCGAATAATCAATGCGGTCGATGCTCAGCGACGTGATCAAAAAATAGAATTCTTCAAAACACTCCAGCACGAACTTACTGAACTCTCCATCGAGTTCCTTCGGTCCGAGGTACATGATATTGACACTCTCATCAACCATACATTGGAAAAACTCGGAACACTTGTTGGTGCAGATCGAACCTACGTATTTGACATAGATCACGAGGCCGAAACACTCAGCAATACTCATGAATGGTGTTCTGAGGGTATCGAACCACAACTCGAAATACTCCAAGACATTCCGCATGATACCCTCCCTTGGTGGACACAGAAACTGAAAAACTTCGAAAAGATAGTTATCCCGAACGTTTCTGAACTTCCCCCAGAAGCTGAAGCTGAAAGAGAAACTCTCCAAGAGCAAAATATCAATTCGTTAATTGTCACTCCGATGATTTCGAATAACGAACTTGTCGGATTTATCGGGTTTGATTGGGTGGAAGATCAGGGAGTATGGTCGGATGAATTCATCAACATCCTACGGATGGCTAGTGAACTCATAACCACTGCGCGTAATCGCAAAGAGCGCGAGGGGAAGTTACAGGAGTTAAAACGCCAGTACGAGACAGTGGCCGAGAACTTCCCCGATGGTGCAGTATTCCTCATCGATACAGATCTGAGATGCGTACGCGCTGGTGGCGAAGAACTGAACAACGTTGGCCTTTCTCCCGACGATATTGAGGATAAGAAGCCACACGCGCTGTTTCCCGGTGATATCGCCGATGAACTCTGTCACTACTACGAGGAAGCACTGAATGGTAACGCCAACACGTTTGAACAGGTATACGGTGGCGACTGTTACCAGATTCAAACGGTTCCAGTTCGGACCGATGGCAAGGTGATTGATCACGTGATGGCAGTCTCACAGAATATTACAGAACGAAAACAACAAATCGCGGAGATTCAGAGGCTCAAGAACCGTCTCGAACTGGCGGTTGAAGGGGCGGAGCTTGGTGTGTGGGACTGGAATATGAAGACTGATGAAGTCGAGTTCAACGACCAGTGGGCCAAGATGCTCGGCTACACGCCTGAAGAACTCGAACCGCACCTCCGCACGTGGGAAACCCGCGTTCATCCAGACGACATTGAGGAAGTTAGGGCCTCACTTGATGCGCATATGCAGAAGAACACGGAGTATTATGACACCGAACACCGGATGCGAACTGCTGACGGCGAATGGAAATGGGTTCGTGATATCGGGAATATCGTTGCGCGAGACGGAGATGATGAGCCGATCCGTGCTGTTGGAATCCATCTCGATATTGATGAATCCAAGCAGTACCAACGCGAACTCGAAGAGAAAACCGAGGAACTCGAAGAGCTGACCACCCGGCTTGAAGAGCAGTATCAGACGTTATTCGAGGAAGCACCTGTGATGGCAGTCGTCACACGCGCAGAAAACAGCCGGCCTATTATTGAGGGCTGTAACAACCAGTTCGCAGAAACACTGGGATTTGAACCAGATACATTCGTCGGAACAGAACTGGCAGAGTTTTACACATCCGACTCCCGAGAGGAACTGATCGACGGTGGTGGATACGAGCGATCTTTGGAAGGTGACTTCACCAATGAATCCCGTGAGTTAGTAGCTGCTGACGGTGAGATCGTCGAGACGCGGTTACGAGCAGTCCCACGGAAAGACGCATCCGGTACGGTTGTCGGCACGTTGGCGATGTATATCGATATTACGGAGCGCGAGGAAATAAAACGGGCAAATGAGCGATTGGAAGAGTTTGCGGGTATCGTCTCACACGATTTGCGGAATCCGTTGACTGTGGCTACAGGACATCTGGAACTGGCACGTGACGACTGTGAGAGTTCACACTTAGAGGCTGTTGAGCAAGCCCACAGCCGGATGAACGTTCTCATCGAGGATCTGCTGACACTGGCCCGATATGGTGAGGCCGTGACTGATACAGAAGCAATCAATCTCACAACCGTTGTTGAAGCGTGTTGGGACACTGTTGACACAACTGAAGCGACACTCACTATCGAAAGTGATCGAACGGTTGTAGCTGATGAACCTCGGCTCAAACAACTCTTCGAGAATCTCATTCGGAATGCAGTCGAACACGGTGGCAGTACTGTAACCGTAACAGTTGGCGGACTGGAGAATGGCTTCTACATCGAGGATGATGGCCCCGGAGTCCCAGAAGACGATGCTGAGGCCGTGTTTGAAGCGGGGTATTCGACGAACGACGATGGAACTGGGTTCGGACTCAGCATCGTGCAGCGAATCGTTGAGGCCCACGAGTGGGACATCCGTGTCCTGAATAGCTCCACCGGTGGCGCACGCTTCGAAATCACCGGTGTTGAGCTTAGCACAGAATAGTTGTCCTGTATTGATTTCAGTATATGGCTGAAGATGGTCGGACCCTCCTGCGGTTCGACAACTTTCCGGACCATCCCAAGGTCGATCGCCACCACTACCACACGCCCGATGGCGTTTCCGACGACATCGAATACACTGGTCTCAAAGCCCACGTCCAGAAGTTCTATACCGAGATGGACGACCGCTGTGAGAGGTGACCCACCATGCCCGACGAACCCAACACCAACACGACCGACGACACCGACGACGTCAACAGAACCGGCTCCGGCGACGAGGGGATTGTGATGGACGATACCGAAGCCGAGGCAGGCTTCCTCGAGGACCGCGACCCCGAGGACTACCCCTCGGTGCTCCGTATCACGTCTGACTCCGAACAGGCGCACCAACAAGATGCGATCGACCGGCTGGAGCGCTGGGAAGCTGGCGAAGAGGTGCCGCACGTCATCAACTTCCAGAATCCGAGCGACCTCCGAGCGCTCCTCGCCGATCGACGCGTCGAGCTCCTCCGGAGTATCATGGCCGAGCGCCCGGACAGCATCCGCCAGCTGGCCGAACGCCTCGACCGTGACGTCAAGACTGTCCACGACGACCTCCAAGTGCTCGCCGAGTACGATATCGTCCACTTCGAACAGGCTGGGCGGGCGAAGCGCGCATTCGTGCCATACGACTCCATCGAAGTCAATCTCGAGATCTCGACACCGCGCTCTGCTGACGACGCTGCGCCCGCGTGAGTTCCTCGCTGAGGAGGTAGCTGAAATAGGCGCTAAGCCCCCTTCCTCAAGGAACGACCGAAGGGCGTGAGTAGGGTGGGGTAGTTCACACGCTCCTCCAAGTGCCGAGTTGTACCTCTGTTAGGAGAACCGGATCTATTCATCAGTTCCTCTCTCCCCGATTCGCTCCTTGAGCGAACGCTGCGACAGACCAACTACACCGCGTCTAAACAAGGCCCAAAGCGCATATTCAGCACATCAGCACAAGAAATCGAGTATAGAACCATGTGACAAAGGCCGTCGCAGAAGCGTAGTTTTAACAGACAGGCTCTGTAAGTGGTATACAGCTATAAATATGACTTCGCCTTGGGAGCAGAACCAGATCCTTATCGATATCATGGATGGTCTTGGTGTGGCGATCCATGATGAGGACGCAGACATCACTAATCTTAGCTCTATCAAGCTGAACAAGCTGCTCTACTTGGCCGTTGACAAATTTGATCTCCCTATTACATACAGTTGGTACAAATACGGGGCCAGTCTCAGTGGTGGTCAGAATGATGTCGCCGTCAATGCTGTCGAACCACAGGCACTCGCTGACCTCCCTTCACCTGATGAGCCGAGCATTGGAAATTCTTGGGACTACCCTTCCCCGGAGGAGTATGCGTACTTTTTCAAGAGCGACATAGAGCTCACGAATATCCTCCAAGAAGAAACGAAGTCCTATCTACGTGAGTTCTACACCGGCTACGCCCCTGAAGAATATCGAGACCTCTACGTTACCTCGGCAGTATTACAGAAGTCTCTGGATACCATACTAGACATGAATACCGAGGAGTTCAACGAAAACTCTGCTGAGTGTCTGGACACTATTGAAGCGGAACTGCGGGATTTGGATCACGAGGTTCTCCTGAACAGCCATATTGAGGCTGATGAAGAGAACGCGCTCACGGCGTATACAGACCTCCTCCGACAGGTTATCAACAATCTGGACAGGCAAGTAACTGACCTATCCCGGAAACAATTTCAAAAATTCAGGCGATTACTCAAGTTCTATTATTCGCATGCGTGGAAGTACGTCTCGCTCGGTATTTCGGAAAAAACTGCGAGCGGTCCCAGTAGGCGTGATCTGATCGGTGGGGCCGTCAGCGATTTAGATTCGTTAGAAAAGAACTATACTGACGAGTTACAAGCGCTCAGGAAGAGTTGCGAAGACGCCGAATTGGTTCCTGTAGCGCCAGAGCAGTTGATTACGGCTGACGCTGAAGGGCCTGTTGATCCAGATGCCGAGGCTGTCGACACGGCATTCGAAAGTATCCGGTCCAATATGCAGTCACGTGAGTATGCGTCGTTAGATCCCGAAGAGTTTACCAAGTGATCGGATGGGGGTTCAGCCGATTCTCGCGGATTCTTCAGCCTTAATCGGTCTGGCCGCTTGTAATGAAGAATATGCGGATAGAGTATTCTCCGAGATCGCTGTCAGTACGACATGGACATGTTTCCGTGAGATTCGGGATAAAGCCAGAAGCGGTGACTCTCACTGGTTACAAAAATCCGCAGAAAGAATCCTAGATTACATCAAAGACGGTGAAATCGCCTATCCGAGTCGGGTGAACATCCCAAGCGCGCCCAACAGTGGTGTACCCGATGCTGGGGAGAAATCTGTCCGCATCGCTCTCGGTCAATATGAAGAGATATCAAGCGTCTTGTTATTCGACCGAGGTGCTGCAGTATTACTAGAGCGAACACAACAGGAGCTCGCAGGGACACCGAATGAGTTTACGATTGAACCACCGAACTTCCCACTGTATCTCCTGACGCGTCGGGACAGTGACGAGCAAAATATGTCAACAGACACATTTTGCGATCAATCGGAGAAGATCCTACAGCGGATGGGTTGGAGAGGGTCTCGGCAAGAAAGCCTCTTTTTCGAGTTTCCGGTTGACTGCTAAGAGTTCTCTGTAGAGAAAATCGAGACAACGTCGAAGCCCTCTCGATGCCAGACCCCCTCGACGACCGCGCCGTCGAAGAGTTTCGCCTCAGTATTAACCAACACTGGCGCACTTGATAGCAAGTTTGTTGGTTAACTATCTCGCTTCCCGATGTCGGTTGGGTCCGTGCTCGTCGTGGTCGTAGTACATCCGTAGCCAGTCTATGGCCGCTCCGAGCAGCACCACGGACCACTTGCGCGTCGACAGTCTGTTGCCGCCCGCGCTCTTTCCCCAGAGACGAAGGGTCACGGACACCACACCGCAGTCGGTGATCTCGACGATGTCGAGTTCTGGACGAGTGCAGACGAATACTGGGACGCCGTCGACGGCGATCCGCCCCGGCCGCACTGATCGAACACCACTTGACACCAATCCCCCCCGACTATGACTACACTCTACATCACCGTCGGCGACCGAGAACAGCTCCGCCAAGACGCACTCCAGTTCGTCCAAGACGTCGAGCCCGACGATCTCGACGAGCAGGACGGGACGGCAACGCTCCAGTTCGGCACCTACGACGACTTCGTCGACAGCCTCACACCGCTGCGCCTCGAGCTCATCCGGGCGATCGCAGACGCGACACCCGAGAGCATGCGCGAGGCAGCGCGTCTTGTCGATCGCGACATCTCTGACGTCCACTCAGACCTGAAGCAACTGGAGGTGTTGGGGATCCTCACGCTAGAGGAGGGTGAGTCTAGCGGCGCGATTCAGCCTGTCGTCCCGTTCGATCGCATCGAGGTCCATATCGACTATCCACTCATCGGTGGTGGTGATAGCGATGGTGCTTCCGTCAACTACCCCACCCTACTTCGCTCGGGCAGATAGACTGCCACTCGCTCGTTGAGGGTGGGGCTTGTCGGTGGACGCCCAGTCCATACGGGAAAAACTCCCGGTGGGCGTGAGCGTCCCCGACACCAAAGCCAGTTGACTGGTGGCCTTCCCAGACGAACACGTGCGGCTCGCCGGGAGTGTCTCGAGGAATTTCAATCCGGTATTCTTTGCCGCATTCAAGTCCGCATTCAATGCATACCCACACGATACGCAGTTGAACTGCTTGCCAGACCGATTGTCTTCATCCACGCAGTCACAATCCGTCCGACTACAGGACTGACTCGTATACCGTGCGGCCACTTGCTCGAAGTTGATTCCGAATTCTTCGAGCTTGTACTCGACGTACTCTTGCACACGTCGGAACAACCACTGTTGGAATTTCGGCTCGTTCGAGATGCGCTGTCGAATCCGAGTCAAGTTCTCAAACACGACGTGGGTTGCTCCGACAGTAACAGCGTCTGCAACGATGCAATTTGCCACGTGGTGAGCGTACTGGTCGAACCATGCCCACTCGACGCCTTGCCGAGACTGTATGCGGAGGTGTGCAGATCGTGTCCCCGTTTCTTGAAGTTCGCCACGCAGCTCCTCGTAGGTGCTTCGACGGTGGTTAAGATAGTCTGCGTTGCCGTGGAAGCCACCGGCGCTGGTGACTGCTGAGTGCCCGTTGACGTTGAGGTCCACGCCGAGAACTCTTGTGAAGTCCTCGTGCGTGTCTGAACCATCGGCTGTCGGTGGGTACTCTGGTGCGTCTGTGTAGGACCGATTCATCACGGCATGGAGCCAGAACTGCTCGCCATCGAAGACGAGCTTGCTCGTGCTGAACTGCCACCGAGCGTCACGCACATACTGATCGTAGGGCGTGGCGTTGAGGGTTGCAGGGAGTTCGTAGCGACAGTGCACGGGAGCTCCATCGAGGACAGCGAACGAGGCTTTGTATCGGTGGTATGTCCCCGCTCGCTTGTCATACGTCATCGTGTACGACTCGTCAGAGCGGTTTTGGAACTCGGGTTTGCTGATGCGGTCGCCGTTTTCCCACGAGGTTTTGCATGAACCGACCGCACTCACTGCGTCTTTGATGGCCTTTTGGACGAGGTTCGCGTGGAGTTCGTTGTCTGTTTTGTCGCGGAGATCGTCGTAGAGGGCGTCTTCGGCGTCGCCTTTGCTGGTTTTGAGGTCGTCTGGGTGTGTGGGGGCGTCAGGCCAGCACCAGTCGACAGTTCGGTTTTGACAGTATTGATATGGGTTATGTGTGGCGTGAAGGTCGTCCACTCGGTGATCGGGGACAGAGAGTGGGATACGCACAGTGCGGTTCGCCTTCACGCTCATGTCGTATTAATGAGACTACTAGTACTTGAAGGTGAGGTTGTAGCCATGTCGGTTTCCTCCCCGCCCTACTCGCATCACTTCGTTCGCTCCTTGAGGACGGGGCATCCACCTTGATTTCTGGTGAATGCGTGATCGGAGCGAGTCTGCTAGCGATCCGCTTTGCCACCGGATGCTTGATCTCGATGGACGATGATTATTTGATATTTGCGTTGATGACTAGTTACATTTCGCGCATGACCGACTCTTTGACGACGGCCGGGTCTTTGAGGAGTCGGTGCTGCTTGTACGTCCCGCCAGCCCGACCGCCGCTTTCGAGCGTCGATTCGACGGTGTCGTTGAAAGCGTGTTCTCGAAGTAAGTCTCGAACGCGGTCGATCTTGAGGTGGTCGGCGGCCTCTTGCTTGCATACTTCGACGTAGGCGTCGTAGATACGGGTAGTCCGAAATTCCGTCTCGTCAGTATTCTGTGTCAGTTCCGCGAGCGCTAAGAGTACGTACCGGGCGTGGGGTGTGTCGGTCGCGAGGAGTTCGCGGAGTCGATCGACTTCGGCTTTCATTTGTGCCTCGTTGACGTGGTGTTCTTGCACCTGTTCGGCACCTTCCTGTTCAGCGAGCTTCCCCGCGTTCTTCAGGATACGGACAGCTTTGCGGGCGTCGCCATGTTCACGCGCGGCGAGTGCTGCCGTCCGCGGGATAATTTCTGAGGCGAGGACGCCGTCGTGAAACGCGTCTTCACGGGCAGAGAGGATGTTTTGGAGTTGGTCGGCATCGTACGGCGGAAACACCGTTTCCTCGTTACCGAGTGACGACAAGACACGAGAGTTCAACTCGTCTCCCCATTCGACCTTGTTCGAGATGCCGATGACACCGATGTAGGCTTCTGTCTTTTCGCTTTCTCCGGCTCGAGATAACTGCATCAGAAGCGTATTGGCGTCTTCGGTCGGTTGGAGTTGATCAATCTCGTCGAGAATGACGATCCCGCCGTCGTAGTGATCTTCCAGTAGTGACCAGATGTATGAGTAGTAGTGAGATGGTCCGAGTCCGGTGATCGGAATCGACTCGGGTTCGCCGGCAAGTTTGTTCACTTCGCGGGCGATTTTCGATGTAGCCTGTGCCTCTGTGTTATGCTGCGCGCAGTCGACGTATACCATTTCCACGTCTGTACCACGTGATTCCGCTTCACGGACAACACGGCGAGACGTGTGTTTACTCACGAGTGATTTCCCCGTGCCAGTTTTCCCGTAGATCATCACCGAGGTCGGCTCCGAATTGGTCACGAGCGGTCCAATGTTACTAGCTACGTACTGGATCTGTTCGGTGCGGCCGGCGATTCGGTCACTTCCCGGGACCGTTGAGATTTCGAGTAGTTCGGGGCGTCGGATCAGTTCCGTTCGGTTGAGCACGCCAGCTTCGGCGAACAGTGGATCGCCACCCGTCGGATCCCGCCCGCCGTCAGCGGGATCACCACGCTCGTCACCAGACATGGATATTGCTATCAATGCCACCGATATATATCTATCCCCGTTCCGACTGTATCCTGTTGCAAATGTCGCTCTCAGCGGTTCTATGGTGGGGTACGATACAGTTGGAACGTGGTTCCTCCCCCCTCGTTCCGACTGTATCCAACATGGTGGTTAGGGACTCCCCACCCACCCCTTGTTCCGACTGTATCTCATTGTGTCTGACGCCGATAATCTGGTTCAATTGTCTCTCACCCCCCTCGTTCCGAGTGTATCTCGGATACCGTTGCCGGCCCCAACTCTCAAACCCCCTCCCTCGATTCCATATCTTTATCATGGTGTGTATTGTATGCTACCGTACTGCACTTTCAGCGGTCTAGTAAGCCGAAGTGTCTTTCGGCGACCCTAATCGCCAGAAACGCCACTGTTACCACTGATACGTTCGGATAATGGTTGCTGCGGGGCTGTAGCCGGCACTGATCAGACACCTACAGATCTGCCGCCTTACACTCGGAACGAGGGGTGGGGGAGGTGGAGACAACGAGACAGTCAGCTGTTCATTTTCATGCTTTGGTCTCGTCGAGCAAGAGTCTCTACCGGAAAACGCTGACAGCAGACACACGCGTGGTCGAGGCAGGCCGAGGCGAACAGGCATGCGCGTCTCGGGGGGAGAGAGCACACCTGACAGACGACCACAAAACCCGGTGGTGGGCCGTGTGTCTCTGTCAGCACCTATCAATTATTATCACTATATGTAAACGTGTGGGAATCGGTCCAAAGCTATATCGAGATCGCGTCGCCAAACAGTCGTCGTCGACGAGAGTGTTGATGTCTAGATCATACTCGACTAACTTGATGCCCGATACTGACAGAGACTGAAAACGCCCCCAATCCCAAGCTTAGTAATTATACCTCTCTGACACAGGCCGCAACTCGGGTCAGGATACACTCGGTGACGTCACGTGACAATACGATCCCAACCAGTGTTAATTGTGGTATAAGGTCCGTGGCGAGTTCATCCCCTGCTCGAGAAAATGTGGGGATGTCATAGAACAGTTCGTACACCCTACTACTCGTCGCAGGGAGAAATCGGTCTCCGTTCGAGAGGGTAGCAGAAGCTATAGACAGATCGGATAGGTAGGTGAAAATGTGATGTCGTGGTATATCCTCATACTTGCAGGCCTGTTTGAGATCGGCTGGGCGATCGGACTCGAATACTCAGACGGGCTCTCGAAGCCAGTGCCAACAGTCGGCACTATCGTCGCCCTTATTATTAGTATGGTACTGCTGGCTCAGGCCGTCAAGGATCTCCCCATCGGGACAGCATATGCTGTCTGGACAGGTGTCGGGGCTGTTGGGACAGCCACACTTGGGATTATTCTGTTTGATGAGCCGGCTTCCCTCGCTCGAATATCATTTATCGGGGTAATTGTCATCGGTATCGTCGGTCTCCACGCTGTCTCGGGCGGTCATTAATTGTATCTCGCTAACCAGCCACAGCTCTTCCGGATTAGCAGTCGATCTGTGCTGTATGTGCACACGGTATGTCGTTTGTATCTGGCCCAGAGTATTCAACAAAGCGACAGAGTCGCTTTTGACTGAATTTTTCACCCTCGATCTCAACCGCGAGCGCTATCGGGCAAGCAGCGTTTCGAGCCGGTCCCGAAGGACGTCCCTATGGATCGTCTCGGCCGCGACTGCCGTCTCCTTGGTTCCGATCTCCTTGAACCCCGTCCCGGTCGGTACGAGGACGACGGACTCATCAGCAGTAATGACGCCGCGATCAGCGAGACGGGACACACCTGCGAGTGTCGTCGCGGACGCCGGCTCGACGCAGAACCCGCCGTCGACGGCGAACCGACGCTGTGCGGTCCGTATCTCGTCATCGGTTACGGAGACGACGGTGCCGTTGGTGTCGCGAACCGCGGTGAGTGCGCGAGCGCCGCTCGGCGGGTCCGGATTGCCGATCGAGTGAGCGATCGTATCGCCGATCTCGCCGGGTGACAAAGGCGTCGGATCCATTGCGCCAGCCTCAAACGCTCGCGTTAGCGGGTCGGCGGTCGCGGTTTGGACGAGACACAGGCGCGGTGGCTCCTCGATCACTCCCGCGCGCTCTAGCTCGCGGATCCCGAGCCACACTCCAGAGGCGAACCCGCCGGAACTCGCCGGCAGCGCGATCACGTCGGGCACCGCCGGGGCGAATTCCTCGCAGATCTCGAACAGTGCCGTTTTGTATCCGCTGATTCGGGTTGGCGCGTCGCTCACGAGCACGTCGATCGGGAGCCGCTCGGACAGGTCAAGTGCATCTGCATACAGCTTTGCGTAGTTGCCGGCAACCTGCACGATGGTCGGCTCGTACTGAGCGATGAGCTCTAGCCGCACCGACGAAGTTCCCTCCGGGACGAACACAACGCACTCCCGGCCGAGGCTCGTCGCGTGGGCGGCAGTGCTGATCGCCATGTTCCCGTACGAGACCGTGCCGACGACGTCATCATTAGTTGCGACCGCGTGAGGAACGGCTACCGCGCTTCCGCGGTCCTTGTACGCACCGGTCGGGTTCTCGGCTTCGTCTTTGACGAACACGCGAGCGCCCGCGGCGTCGTCGAGCCCGGGACTTCTGACGAGGGGCGTGCCACCTGCGGCCTGTGCAACGCCCTCGGGCTGATCAATCGGCAACAACGCCTCGTACCGCCACATTCCACCCCGGTCTCGACAGTCGTCCCACGAGAACGTCGTTGGATCCGAATCGATCCAGAGCGGCTCCCCACAAGCGCATCTGACCCGAGCATCGTCGTCGTAGTGTTCTCCACACCGGTAACATTTCACCGAGAGAGACATAGCCACGCTGCGGCAGCCGGGGACATATGTGTTCGCTTATGGTTTCGCCTGATTCTCGTAGTACGCAGCGTGCTCCTCGTGGACAGTCGTAATGGCCAGTTGGAACGTGCTTGGAGATATCGTAGTCGGTCGGGAGCGACTGGGTACCTATTTGTCCGGTCTATCATCACCCGATACAGTGTCGTTCTCGTTTGCGCCTTCGACGTCGTCGTGACACTCCTCGCAGGCGCATTCCTGCTCGTCGTCGTCGAGTGTGGTTGTCAGTGTGAACTCGGACTGAGGCGTCGAACCGCGAAGTGTTTCGGTCATAGCTGTTGGTCAGGCCGCCCCCTCTGGGGAAACCCTCGTCTCCGGATGGAGGCGATAATGTTTCCGACGCTGGCAGGCCGGTCATCCGGAGAGGTGGTGTTCGAGCGGTCAAGCGACCGTAGCCGGTCTATGCCGCTCCGAGCCGTGCTGTCCATGCTGTCCCTCGTAGCCACAGTCCCACCAGCCGTCCCACCCCCAAGTCGAACACCCGTCCCTAGGGGGACACCCAGAGAGACGATCGTCCCACGGGGGACACCGTAGGAGATAGCCGTAGTAGGGGACACCCAGTGGAGGAAGTCACCCGTAGTAGGGGAGACACCGGACCCCCGGAGTGCCGCTGTAAACAACACCGGGGAACACGAGATGTGTAGACACACCACGTTTCCGCCGTAAGTAGCAAGTAGAGCGTGTAGAACGGAAGAGTAGAGAAGTGGAAGCCGTAGAGAGAGTGTCGAGTGGAGAAGAAGAGTCGAGCATAGTAGTAGCAGTAGGGGAGAGTATCGTAGTAGGGGGAAGAGAGTCGTCAATAGGGAAGAGTCGTACCCCACTACCTCCACCAGCCCCACGGATCGTCATCACCGGGATTCCCTGCAGAATCGTCGGTCGTTGTTCTCTGCACTACCCTCGTGTTGGGCTGTCGTCCAAGCGCAAAAAAAGAGGCCGGCCGGCTGGTCTTACTGGATCGCCTTCACCGCGATGACGACGACGAGACCGAGGAAGCCGACCGGGTACATCAACACGAAGCCGGCCATCGCTACCGTGTTGAACACGGGGTGGAGGACGTAGCCGAGAAACGCTGCCATCGTCACGCCGGAGAACCAGCAGAAGCCGTAGACGACGAGCGTCACGAAGGTGGGCGTCGGGAGGAGCAGTTGCCGAACGGCCTGCCAGTGGGTCGCCTCGAAGTCGAAGCGGTCGAGGAAGCCGTCGAGGCGACCGCCGTCGTCGTCGTCCTCGTCGTCCTCGTCGAAGTCCGGAGACAGTTGCTCGGTGTCGAGACGGGGATGTGCCATCAGGCGACCTCCTCGGTGGCGACGATCTCGCCGTCCTCCCAGTCGACGAAGAACTCGGCCCCGCACGAGCAGACGTACTCCGCCCGGGTGCCGTTCTGGTCGAGGAGGTCGACCTCGGTGAGCTGGTGGGTCATCGCCGGGAGCGGCTGGTTGTGACACGTCCGTCGGATGCAGTCCGTCTGAAAGTCGGTGGTGGTGTCGATGTCGATGCTGCTGTCGAAGCTGCGAGTGTTGCTACTCATAGTTGTCTCTCGGGTCACCCCTCGGGTAACCCTCACCTCCGGGTGAGGGGTATAATGTTGATCTCGTTCGTCGGCCCGATTGGGGAGTTCGGCTGTGGTCTCGATCGGTGCCGCTGGTCGCCACGTTAGTACTATGTACTAACGGAGAGAGAGACGGAGTCGGGAGTGGTTCGTCGACGTCGATCGGGAGTCGAACTGTGGCGTGAGACGAGTGGTGAGATGGAGGTCGAAAGGAGGTGTTGTTGTGGTGTCGAGATCGGGGGGTGATCTGGTGTCGTTAGCCGCCGGGATTTGACCGTCGTGAACTGGTGGATTCAGTGGTGGATTTGGTGTATCTGCACTACGTCTGTGTTGTGGTGGCTTGGTGGCGCAAAAAAAGAGGCGGACGACCAGCCGTTCTGGGTCCGTTCTGGGGGTCGGTCAGAGGTTCCTTCGACGGCACTTCGAACAGGCGACCTCACCACCGCCGAGGCGGGTGGCGTCATCGCTGTTGCAGTAGTCGCAGCCGTCCGATGCGTCAGCCGTGTTGGCGTTGGCGATGATGGCGAAGAGGAAGGCGATTGCGAGGACGATGCTGAAGACCACGCCGATGCCGAACACGAGCAGTGCGATGAATGCGTTCATTGTCTTGAAGACCTCGTCTCTGGCAGCCAGCAATAATGCTACCGTTCGGGTGGGGCCTGCCGATGCCTCGTCGGGTTGAGGTGGCGGTCCGTCTCACCGTGTTGAGACAGAGCGAGGCCCCCTCGTGAGAGGGGTGGCTCGTGGACAGCCGTAGGTCCATCAGGAGACTGAGAGGTTTCCGTCTGAGGAGCTGGGCGGTTGCTGTCGCCAAGGGGCAGCTGCTGCCGGACGGAGACGATGCAAATCGTCGAGGGGACACCCGTCCTCGAGGTGGGTCGACTGCCGAGTCGAGATCGGGGTGGAACCGTCACCGGTCGGTCGCCGTCTGGCTGGCCGTCATGCAGTGGCCGATGGCCGTGGCTGTGACCCAGCCGTCTGGGGGGTCGCCGTCGCCGGCGTGGCGATAGTCAGTTTCGTGAGGGGTTTCCCTCGTTGTGGATCCAGTTGTCCAGTAGCAGCCTCTCGGGTATCCAGTTCGAAGCGGCGTAGTGTCGTCGCGACTGTGGTGCTGATCGTCGTGGTGACGACCGTCACTGAGACGCAGGGCGATACCCTGTTGGTGAGAGAAGCCGGTCGGCGTCGACGAGTGGCGATCGGTATCTCGTCGGGAGTGACGCCGTCGTCGTTTGGAGTCGGTCGCCGACGTCGGAGGTGAGGTCTCGCCGAGTGGTGCAGCCGTCCCCCACGGCGTCTGGTCCGGTGGTGTCTGCCAGCCGAATGGCGTCTGAATACTGAGGCCGACTACCGGTGGATATCTCCGAAAAGTGATACTGGTCGTGGAGTCGTGAATCGACGGGGAGATGGATCGAGGTGTCGCCGTCTGAGTGAGGTGAACGGGAGTGGTGTCGTGTCGTCGTCGACGTCGTCATCCCGCCGGGGGAGAGAGTGCCGAGTGGTGTGTGGCCGCCGGCCAGCTGGAGGTGTCCTGTGTGGTCTCGCTGTCGCCGATCGGAGTCGTGGGTGTCCCCGTCCTGTTGGGTCCGACTGACCCTCGGGAAGTTCGGGATGGGCTGTGCCTCAGTAATCTGAGAGATATCGTGGGCAAACGGATGTGGTTTGAGGCGGTCGTGGATACTGACCGCCGTCTGGTTGGGAGTGGTGAGTGAGGCTGGATGCCGTGTGAGGTCCATGCTGATTCTGCTGTCCCTCTCCCCCTTTCTCTCCCTCCTTCCTCTGTCTCCAGATACCCAGTCCCCTTCAGGGGACTACTGGGGTGATCGGTGCAGCTTGCTGTATCACTCTTCTTACTCTTGGCCTTCTGGCCTGAACCACCCCACCCACAGGGGGTATTACCGGGTATATCGCAGACGCCGCTGTCAAAATCGGGGGGTTTCTGAAACCGTGAAATTAAGTCCGGTTTGGTAATTGGGCTGGAACGGCCATCTGTGCCCATCTCAGGTATGCGAGCCAGTCATATTGGGGGTGACTCGGTATTGGCCGATCACCCCTCCGACAATCGCATGACGGCGTCGGGGTGTCGGAGGGGGGTGCTAATCAGCCGATTTTTTCGCCGAAATATCGCCTTCTCCCACCCCCGTCTAGTTATTTTCACTCTAAAGCATCGACGTATCGAGATTGTGATTGTTATATACGAAAGAAAGTCAAAAGTCGGTGTGTTTGGATTGTCTGAAGCCCGTGCCTTCATGCGATTGTCAGAGGGGTGTCCGAGGGGTGGCCGATGATTTCTAGACCCCCTAAGACATCCGCCCCCGTCTAGTTATTTTCAGGATTTCCTGATCTCCCATATTCCACGTGTATATCGGTGAAATTTGACTGATTTTGAGAATTCCCGGAAATCGGGTGAAATAGTCGGTTCGAAGACCGTGGAGTACCCCCTCGGACAATCGCATGACGGCGTCGGGGTGTCGGAGGGGTGTCGGAGGGGGTGTTGGAGGGTATTTCGGCGCTGAAAATCGGGTGTGATCAGGGGCACGTCCAGCTGGAGAATCGGCTGTGCTATCTCTGGAGATCGGGCCGACTCAGGTGACGGTCTGGGTGGGGAATTGATGGAAGATTAGTGGTTGCTCTCGGTAGCACAAACTGGTCGCCAATGGTGTATTGGACAGTGGCTCGGGCGGGAGAAGTGGCACTCATTGTCGGGCCAAAACTGTATACAAAATCTGATAGCTATCGGTGTGAAGTGAGTAGCGAATAGTGAAAACGAGTGGGCGCGGTGGCGGCTAACTACTCTTCGATCGGGAACTTATCTTCGAGGTCGACCAGCTTCTTGCCGGGGTCAGTGAGCTCCAATCCGAGCCAGCATTTGGCGCGACCACGCCCGTCGAGAGACACCTTCTTCGACGTCGGACTGATGCCGAGTTCGGCGCGGAACTTACTCGCGAATCCGCCAACACCGTACGTCGACAGGTCCAACTCATCTGCCGTTACATCAGTTTCCTTAACCAACTTGTGGGTGTTGATCTGCGCCCATGCGTTGTACGCACTCCGGAGGTCAGAGACGGGGGTGGCCCCGTCGTCTTTCCGAGCTTGATCGAGGTCGTCTTCGATCTCGAGGAGGATGTTTGCGAACTGGACCATCGGATGTGGGAAGCCATCGTCTGTGACGAGGGTTCCGTACCGGTCCATCATTGTGTCGAGTGCGATCGACGCTGTGTCAACCTCGGGCGCGTCCGCTGGCTCACTCGACTCGTCGCCGTCGTCTCCACCCGACCGGTTGCTATCGGCGAGCCGCGCGGGCGTGTATCCTGTCGTCTCCTCGATGTCTTTGAGAACTGGGAAGTAGACATCATCCGGCAGTTTCAGGGCGCGTTTGCCTGCCGTGTTACTCCCGCCGGAATCACCGTCCGATTCGTCGTCATCACCCTCGGAATCTTCCTTCGAACCGTCGAATTGTTCGAGGTCGTCGGCTTCGCAAAAATCATGCTCGATCGCGTAGCCAACAAGCCCCTTGAGGGGGATGGGTGTGTGCTCTGGGATGAGGTTGTTCTGGCGAGCGTAGGTCCAGAGATGGAGGTATTCCAAATCATCGAGATTCTGACCACTTGCCGAATATTTGGGGTCGCGCTTCCCCATGTCACAGAGTGCGAAATGCTGGAAGTTGTAGACCGCATTCCGCTTGTGGCAGTAGGCCTGTTCGTCGCTGATCACGACGAAGTAATTCTCCGAATCACCGAAGTGTCCGAAGGGGTTGTTTCCACGAGAGCCGGGCGTGAGTCCAAGGTCGCGCAGGTCGAGTGTCCAGAGGGGATTATGGCTCCCTGTGAGCTCGCGATAGTCACCCTTCTCGACCCGGGCTTTGATCTCCTGTGGGTCGACATCCATCTGGCTTTCAGGGTTACTCTCAAGCCCCCCGATACTCCCGGTCGCAGCGGGGTGCTGGGACGGGTGGATTGTGGGGATGAATCCGAACAGTGAGAGGGGTGGGTATACGTCGGGTGATTGGGGCATCGGCTGGGCCATCTTCCCCGCCGAGCGAAGCGTGTCGAGATCGCTTACTGGCCACCGGTGAGTCGCCGCAATTTCATCCCGGTCTGCGTCGGGGTCAGACGGGATGATATACGGGTCGTAAATCGGGAGGTCTGCGGCGCTCCCATCGACGGTGATCGTCCCCACCGTTTGGGGGAGGTCATTGGCGGTCGGGAACCCGAGTGAATCGGGGGCCATCCCGGTGGGGTACTCGCCCACTGGGTCGGCCCGATCGGCGAGTGCCTGCATCCATGCCGGGGCCGGATCGAGGTTCGCTGTCACGTCGTCAGGCGGGACAGGCGTGTTCCCCAGCGACAGGCGCAGCGCCCAGTCGGCGGGCGGCGTGAGTGCGAGCCAGCCCTCTTGGAGGAAGTCGTCGAGGTCGCGTTTCTCATCGCCGAACTGCGGGAGCTCTATGAGCCACACGTTGGTTCCACCGTAGTCCGTGTACTCGGGCTCGTCGTCGGGCACAAGCGACGCCTGACCGTCCTCATCGGCGCTCTCTGTGGCCGCATCTGTCTCGGTGTCCACGTCGATGGCTCCAAGGCGGGCCGCGACGGTCTCCCAGAGCTCGTCGTTGTCCTCGACGGGGTCGGCGTCTCCGTTCAGGACTTCCTCACGGTACACCTCGGCCGAGGCCCGGACACTCCCCGTGAAGGTGTCGTCCGGCGAGGGCGTGTGGGTGTCGAGTACGCGGCCCATGTTGACCGCGCTGTCAACACCGGGTCCGTGTTGGTGGAGTTCGATGACTTCGCTGATGGGGCCCGTCGCCCGGAACTCGCCGTCTGTCTCCAACAGGTGAACGGGCACTTCCTCTGCTGTCACCGGCGTCTGTTCCTCGGCGTCGACGTCGGCGTCGGCGGGCGGCGCAACACGGAGGTCCTGATCGTCGAGTTTGTCCTGCAGTGTCCCGTCGCGAGCGGCCTCAACCACGAGCTTCCGCGTGAACATCTCGTCGCCGGGGAACTCTCCCGTGCAGAACAACTCACGGAGCGCCATATCGCGTTCACACCGGCGCTCGTCGTGGTCGCGATCCTCTTCGGCCAGTACCACCCGCTTTGGCGGGTCCGAATCCTGCAGGAAGTACACGTCGGGGATCTCCCGGCGTTTGACGATGTCGGCGAGCACGTCGCGGTGTTTCATCTTGAACGTCTTCGTCACCGGCGAGATGCACGGAATCCCGTGGGCATGGGCGGTGATCGCGTCGGCCATCCCCTCGGTAATCGCGAGGGGTTCGCCCTCGACGATGGTCTCACGCCCGTAGATCGGCTCGTCGACGATGGTGTAGTTTTTCGTCGTCGCGAGCTTGGCGTACTTCCCCTTCGTGAAGTCCTCGGGATGCGTGCCGTATTCGGTGTCGAAGTCCGGCTGCCGCCCGATGAAGAACGCCACCTTGCCGTCCTCGTCGTAGTACGGGAAGATGTACCGCCCCCGGAAGAGACACGAGAGGTCGTTCGGGTTGTCGGGATCGTCGAGTGTGGTGTAGTCGACGTACCCCTCGCCCTCTTCGTTCTCGCCGTAGGCGTCGGTGGGCTTGGTGAACAGCCCCGTGGCAAGCATCGTGTGGTGACTGAACCCCTCGCTTTCGAGGTGGAAGAAGAGGTCCTTCCCGAAGGCGGGAGCCCACCCGAGCTGCTTGTCGGCGACGAGCTCGTCGTTCCACCCGCGGTGATTGGCCCCGAGGAACTGGTACGGTTGGTCGGCGGCCGCGAAGTCTTCGGGCTCGCCGGTGTTGTCGGCGGCGTCCTCGGTGGACTGAATGCCCGAGGTCTGGGCGTCCTCGTTCGGCGGCATCGCGTCGGCCGCCTCGGGATCTTGTTCGACGGGGTACGCGGGGTCAGGCTCGTCGAGCGCGGTGAAGTATTCCCGCGGCGTCTCGGGCTTCCGGTAGCCCGCCTCGAACGCCTGCTCGTCGTTCCACGTGGCGTTCTGGTCGATCGTCGTGTCCAGCTGGCTGTGGAAGAAGCGGGCCGCCTCTTCGAGGCAGGCTTGGACCGCGCCAAGATCCGGCGTGGGGCTCAAGCGGAGGTCTTCCGGGTCGGCGTCGACGAGCGTGCTGTTGGGCTCCGCACGCGGCTCGCCCGCTGCGGTCTGTCCCACACGCCGCGTCTCGTCGGCGTCGCTCTGTGCGCCGTCTGTGTCGTCTGAGCCCGACTCTGTCTCGGTGGTGTCGGGAGCGGTGTCCGTCTCGCCGTCGTCGTCGCTCCCAGTGTCGGTCTCGGCGTCGGGCGTGGTGTCTGTGTCGTCTGTGTCTCCGGCCTCGCTGTGTGCGCCTGTGCGCGCCGCTGAGCCATCCCCGCTTTCAGACGGGGAGTTGGTCGTCTGGGTGTCCGGCGAGCTGTCCTCGCTCGTGCTGGCCGTGTCTGGCTCGTCGCTCTCTGCGTCCGCGTCCGTGGGCGTGGGGGATGCCTCCTCGCCGTCGTCCGTGGCGGGTGTCTCTCCCCCCTCGTCGGTGTCGGCGTGGTCGTCAGTATTCTCTCCGGTTTGCTCAGAGGTTTGCTGATCAGTATTCTCTCCGGTTTGCTCAGAGGTTTTCTCGTCAGTTGTCCCGGTTGGTGTGTCACCACCGTCCGGGTCGTCGTCGGAGTCGTCGCCACCAGAGTCGTCGTCGGAGTCAGAGTCGGGGTCCGACTCATCATCGTCGGTCGGCGGGTACGTATCCCGGTCGAAGGCCACGGGGTCGATCTCGGGGCCTTTCTCGTCCCGTGGCGTGTTGATCTTGAAGTGGTCCGTCTCGTCGTCACGGTACACCGCGCCGTGGTTGCGAGCCGCCTCAGTTGTCTCGGAGATTTTCTCGGTATCGAGCCCGTGGTGCCGCCGGAGTGCAATCGTCACTTCGGCTTCTGTGAGCGGCTCATGCGGCGTGGCTTCAAGCACGTCGAGGACGGCGTCCCAGAAGGTCGGGATCGTCTGATCGCCGAGCACGATTTTCTTCCCCTCTTCCTTGATGACGCCGGCGTCGACGCCCGCACCGATTGCGGCTTGCGCCATCGGCTCTTCGAAGTCGTACTCGAGCGGGATTGCGAGGATGATCCGCGGGACGGTCAGCCCCTCGTCGTGGTCGCGACCGAGCGCATCCCACACGGGCACCCAACTGTCCCGACGTTGCATCTCTGCGACTTCCTCTTCGGTGAGGTAGTCCTCGTAGGCGTCACGGGGGCCGGGCAGGCGGACGGCGTCGTCACCGGCGGGCACGAGCTCTTCTTCGGCGAGCCCGATCCGGATCGCGTCAGCGGCTTGCGTGCCACGGATGCCGGGTCCATACCGGAGCGCACCGGGAAGGTTGTCCCGGAAGATGGCCTCGGTCTGGTTCACGTTTGCGGAGTCCCACACCTCCTGCCAGAAGGCGGCGTCGGTGGGATCTTTCGCGCCGAAGCGGTCGGTGACTGCGTCGTAGTCGATGTCGATATCACTCGGGGAACTATCCTCGTCAACGGTGTCGCTATTGGCGATGTAGTAGGTGCTCAAGTTGGTCATGGCGGCTGCGTAAGTGAACGTCACGGCGTCGATCGGGCTCGTCTCTTCGTCGCCCTCGTCATCTTCTTCGAGGATGCCGACCGGCCCGGCGCTGTCGTCGTCGACGCCGAACGGGTCGTCTTCATCCACGGTCGTATCCACGTCTGGGTCGGGCTCCCCGTCAGGCGTCTCGGCCTCGTCCGTGGCCGGTGTCTCGCCCTCACCCGAGGAGTCGTCGTCGTGGATGCCGACCGGGTCACGGGCGTTCTCCCCGATGTCGAGGGCAGCCATCGCCCGGTAGACCGACATGTACTTCTCGGGGATGATCGACTCCAGCGCCTCGTCGGGGATAGTCGCGTACTGTTCGCCACCGGTCACGGATTCGCCGGTGTGGGTGTCGGTGTTGTTCGGAAGTTTGTCTGTCAGAACCCGGTCGAGGATGGGGACTGCCTCGCGTGTGAACCCGGCGCGGTTCAGGCTGATGTCGAGGTCGTCATCATCGGCTGCCTCCTCATCACGGGTGAGTGCGGCTTGTTCAGGAATCTCTTCGACATTTGTGTAGGTTTCTGGTTCCTGTGATGCCGGGTCATCTGACGAG
Organism: Halorubrum laminariae; assembly: GCF_024494655.1. Lineage (GTDB taxonomy): Archaea > Halobacteriota > Halobacteria > Halobacteriales > Haloferacaceae > Halorubrum > Halorubrum laminariae. The sequence goes on from NZ_JANHDL010000018.1 coordinate 29,029, forward strand.
TCGTCATCGGCTACGTCCTCGTCAGTGGTGGTGTCGTCAGAGACTTCTTCGTCGGCGTCGGGAGCCGGTTCGCTATCGTCGGGTGGGTCATCGATGTCTGCGTCTGTCTGTGCGTCGTCATCCGCTTTGTCTGCTGGCGAGAGGAAATCGGGGAGGGAGGTCTGGATGATCTCCCACTGATCTTCGCCCGGAATCTCCTCGAACTCGCGTTCGGGGACGAACGGCTCGTAGACGAGCTGCCAGTCATCGCGGAGGTCGTCGAGTGTCCGGTACCGCTGTGGTTCACCATCAGGATAGACGACCCACTCGTTGTTGTGCTCGTCGTACCGACACCATGCGTTGAAGGCGTTCGTCGAGCCGAACCCTTCATCCATCCGGAGCGTCCCCTTTTTCGCCCCGGCCATCCCGTTGAACAGTGTGATCGTGTCGTCCTCGGTGTTAACCCACACCGCCTGCTTCCCATTCTCGATGAGCGCGTGCTTCCGCTGGCCGTCTGTCGGGGTTCCCAGCTGGAGGTAGTCCGTCTTGTTGTAGTACAGCGGCATCGGGTCGCGCTCGGTGATATCACCCGCATCGTCGGCATCCTCGTTCGGGCGCATCCGGAGGTGGTCGCGGATGAACATCGGGTCCGAGAGGATGTGGTCAACCCGGGCAGCGGGTGCTGTCCGGTCTTTGGCCTCCATCTCGGGGGTGATGAACATCGCCTTACGGCCATTCCTGACTGACCGGGCGAGGTTCTCGAGTGTCCGTGCGGGCTTCTTGTACGTCGAGGTCTCTGCCTCGATGGTGATCGCCCCACCACCGGAGAGCTCTGCGGCAATCGGGTACTCGGCCTTGAACTGCTCAAGCAGACGTGACGCCTGCTTGGTATCAACGCTCTCATCGATCGGTGGGTACGCCACGGCGTCCGGCAGGCTCGTCTCGTGGTCCTGATGGACAACTGTGACCTCCATCCCGGTCGCCGACAGTATCACGAACGCCCGGCGGATTACCTCGTTGTGCTTCTCCGTCTCGGGCCGCCAATCCTCGTCCGCCTGCTCCAGTACCGAGCGGATGCCCTTGTCGGTGATCGACAGTTCCGTCTCGGGGTCGCTGATCCGGACCTGCCCCGCGGGCGTCCCGCCGGTCCCCCGGATGTTGTCGGCTTCTTCTTCAACCTCTTCATCGACCAACTCGACATACTCCCGGTCGACCAGTACGCCATCCGGGAGCTCTTCGAAGCCCGTCGACGTCCGCCGGTGGAAGCCTTCGTTCACTTCCTCGACGCTGACCGTGAGCGTCTCACCGTCCTGCATCTCCGGCGGATTGATGTTGAGCGCGGGTGCGGGCTCGAGTGTCTCGTAGTTGCCGGGCAGCGCATCGAGGGCGTTCTCGCGGATCTGTTTCGACCACACGGCTTCGAGGAAACACTTCGTCAGGTCGTTTTCCCCACCGAGGTGCATCAACGCGTGCTCAGACTCATCGAGATTCTGTTCGAGCGCGTCGACGCCGTACTCGTTGAGGTTCTCCCCGATGATCTCTTCGGCCTCCTCGGGCGTCCGCCGTGCGGGGTATGGTGCGAACGTGTCCGGCGCAAGCGGGTCCGACCGCATCGGGCCGTCCTCGTCCATCGTGGAGATTGTCGTGAGCGCCGTGTACGCCGGCAGCGACATGAGCGTTCCCGAGTCGATCGAGTCGTCGTCGAACCGCTCAGCGATAATCCGGGCGTCGTCCACCTCCGTCACACCGAAGCTGAGGAGGGTGTCCGTATTCCCGAACATCTGCTTGAGCGTTTGAGGTGCAATGTCGCGCACCTGCGAGGGGTTCTGGAGACAGGTGATGACGCCCATTTTCCCGGAGCGGGCCTTCGAGAGCATCTTGTCGAGCGCCATGTTCTCGGAGGCGATGTCGTCGAACTCGTCCATGATCGCGAAGAAGGGTTCCCGGTCGGCTTCCTCAACCTTCTCGCGTTTCCGAATGGTTGACCACACCCGGCGCATGATGCCTGTCGAAACGACCTTCCGGATCTCATCGGAGCGGACGGTGTTCCGCACGAGGATGATCTTCCCCTCTTCGACGGCGTGTGAGAGGTTGATTGTGCCATCCCTGTGAGTCACGATACCGCGGCTCACAGGATCCTCTACCCAATCCTGAATCCGCCGGAGAACCGGGTCTATCTCCTCTACATCCATTTCTGCGATTTTCGTGGTGTACTCGTGGATGAAGCTCATCCCCTCTTGGCTGACCACGTTTGAGAACTTCGCGCGGCTCTCGTTGTCGGCCAGTACGTAGTACATGTCCACGAGCGTGAACTTGCGTCGCGACCGGATCATCGCCCGACCGATGTTGGAGGTGATCCCCTCCATCTTCGGTCCCCAGTACTCACCCCCGCGCAGGACCGCCCGGAGGTCGTTGATGATGGACTCGACTTCCCGGTTGAACTCGATTTCCGTCTCACAGTCGCCCGGTTCGAGGAAGTTGATCCCCGCGACTTGGTCGTACGTCTCGCTGCCGGGTTCGATCCACACGATGTCGTCCATCCGCTCGTCGGGCAGCTGTGTGATGAGGTCGTCGACGGTGTCGCCCTTCGGGTCGATGAACACGAACCCGTGGTCCTTCCGGGCGATCTGGTTCATCATCATGTTCAGGGTGGTGGATTTCCCCTTCCCGGTCGACCCGAAGATCGTCATGTGGCGGAACCACGAGAACGGTTCGAGGCCGATTTCGCGGATGCCGTCCATCGGGTTGTTGTCGTAGCCGAGCCAGATGGGTTCGTCCGGGTGATGCGTGTGCGAGTGGACGAGCCGGTCGCGAACGTCGAAGCCGGCGAAGACATCACCGTCTTGTGCCCGTCCCTTCCCGCTGGCGGTGGCCGTGAGCTCGAACGGGAAGTACCGCTGGAGGCCGGGTTCCCGACGAAGCTGCACGTCGGTGTCGGACTGGTCGTACGTGTAGTGTTGGTGGTGGGCAGGGTTCTCGCGACCGCGTGTGTACGGGCTTGGCGGGCCCGTCGAGTCGTCGGTCGTCTCTGGCAGGTCGTCGTCGGGCGTGGCCGGGAGATCGGTGACGCCCTCGGCATCCTCGGGTGGGGTATCTGGCCCACTCGGTGTTTGGGACTTGGTTGAAGATCCTGTGTCGGACTCGTCTACGTCCGTGGCGGGTGTCTCCTCTTCGTCAGGGGTGGTGCGGGCTCCCGGCGCGTCGAAGACGTCCTCGCGAGCGTCAAGTTCGTCGAGGTCGATCCCGAGTTCGTCGGCCCGGCGGTTCTGGAACTTCCGGATGAGGTTGTCGGCGACGTTGTCGTTGTATTGGCTTTTGATCTTCTCACGGGTGAGTTCCCCGTGGATGAATTGGCGATACAGCTCGTTGAACGCTTCCTGTTTCTCAGGGGATGAGTCGATGTCGACGGTTTTTGTGGGCCCGTCGTCGCCGTCGTCGCTATCGGTGGTGTCGTCGAAGAAGAAGCGAAGCAGGGTGCCGAGCCCCTTCATGAAGATGTTGTCTTCTTCTTCGGGGGCGTCGGTGCCGACAGTGTCGGTCTCCTCGGTGTGGCCGCCTGAGAGTGACGCCATCGCCGAGGCTTCGCCGCCGAGTTCCGACAGGTCGCGGTTCACCCGCATGTCGGGTGGTTTGGCCGTGCGGTTTGCCTGTGCGGGTGGGCGATTGCCGACGCCTTTCCGCGTCCAGTCGACGTTCGTCATGTTCACCTCCTCGCCGGGGAGGTGTGCGAGGCCGGCGAGCTCGGAGACGTTGAGCGAGGTCTGGTCGTAGGAGAACTCGCGGGCGGCCGTCCGCCGAGCGAGTTCCTTGACGCCTTGCTCTTTGAACGCGAGCGGCAGGAGTGTCTGGCCGGTCTCCTCGTTGTGGTACTGTGAGGAGAAGACGCTCCCGATGCCGTGGGCGTGGTGTTTCGCGATATCCGGTGAGGACGCGAACACGAGGAAGCGGATGTTGAGGTAGTACGCCTGCTTGCCCTCCTGATTGAGCACTTCCTCGGCGGCCCGCTTGTCTTTCGCGGAGGGGTCGTCGAGCCGTGGGTTCCAGTAACTCCCGTTGACACGGCCGTAGGTCAACCCATCGTTGATCTGGTCGGCGCTCCATTCGTGGGGCATGTGCCCTTCAGTCCAGTTGGGGCCTGCGGGTGTGAACACGAATTGGACGATCGCGACCTCGTTACTGTAGCCGACGAGTTCACTCAGGGTGCTGCGAAGTGGATCCGTCTCGAAGGCGTCTGGCCCACTCGTCCCGCGGAGTGGCCGGTACTTGTGCTGTTCGAGTTCGAGTTTCCCTCCAGCGAGGTACATGCCGGGTTCGATCTCGGGGAAAGGTCTGTCAACGGGTTTGATCTCGGAGTTGGGGTAGAGCCCGGAGACTTGCTGGCGGAACTCCCGTTGGTGGATGCTGTCGGGAAGCCCCCAGTGGAACTTGACCGTCTCGTCGGTCAGGACCATCTCAAAGGAGAACTTCTTGGGCTGCTCAGCGAGGTTGAATCGCTGGGCGAGCTTGGAGTGCGAGACGCTCTCGTTGTGGAACCCGGCGATGAGTTCCTCAGCGTATTTGAGCCCGTCCTCCTTCTTGTGCGGGCGGACGCGGTTGAGGCTGCCGGCGTAGCCGTCAGCGGCCTCGGTGATCGTATCGACGAGGGCTTGGTCAATTTGCGGTGCGTCTGGCTCTCGGGTGCCGAGCTGATGGTGGCGTGGGCCTTTGAGCCAGTCTGGGAATGTATGGTCGTGGATATGGTCGAATGGGTGTAGCATTAGCTACCCCCACATTTGACCAAAGTTACTGCTGGATCGATGTCACGATCTTCTATTTTACAACTGTCTATATGGTTAGTTATTGGACCTTTGCTGTCCCCTGCGCCCGACTGTTGGTTTGGTGTTGATTTCTCTATCTTATCGCTAGGCGACCTATCACGGCCAAAAGTGTCAATTTTGTATTTTTCCCTGTCCGATCCGCCGGAGTTATGATCTCTCAGTCTCGTACCCGCAATTGCGGGCGTAGTTGTCAGTAGCATTTTCATTTGCCGACGTCCGCGTCGTGGGGGCCGCGGGCAACGTGTTGCAGCACGTTGCCCGATCGGCCTTCGCGTCTGCTGACGAAGACTTGCTAACTTCGCCGAGATATTTGTCGGCAGATCAAAGGATCACAGTCTGGTAGATTAAATGCTTGTGTGACATGGGCATGACATTTGTGTCAATCAATAACACGAATCTACTTTGATGCACCTACTTTATTGGATCTATCAAAATGCTTAGATATTTACAGATCCTGTTTGACTTCCTCCTCCGCGCCCTGCCGAGCCGATCTCCGACCTGTATCAATCGGTTAGTGAGCCGTTTGTCACCGAACTCGGCAGACTGGAACTCCTTTTGAATCTTACCAGAAACATCAGTCTGGCACAGTTCTGGCTCGTCTAGATCAATCCGCCGGCTTCGTGAACCGCTCTGCATCTTGGTCTCTTTCTCGACAAACTACAGCGATAGGAGTTGTGGGTAAGAGACAGACCTGAAGGTGTGGGTATTTTCCTTGTATTCTATAATTCCAATCAGTCTAGACGGTCAAGCGAGCCATGGAGTTCCTCGTTCTGAATATGGGTGCAGAACTGTGCGCAGAGCCGACAGCAGTCCGCGGCATCGGAAAACGTGCGAACACTGGCGTCCCAGCGTGCGTGGACGGCACCAAGCATCGCACTACGAACTGTTGGTTCGGTCGCGACCATGACCCGTCGCGTACGCGTTGGTGGCGTCGCATCGGTCGCCGGCCCCTGCATCCCCGTCGTCGACAGAAGATCCTCAAGGACGCTTCCGACCTCGATTCCGACACCGAGGTTGTCGCCGACCTGTGGGGCGATGAAGATCGTCGCATTACTCGCCTGCGCAAGGGCGATACTCTGTGTGGCGGCATTCATCTCGTCGAGCGGGATCCCCACGTCGATTGCCAGAAATGCATTGAAGCCGCGATCGCGGAGGCAGTCCCGCGTTTCCTGCAGGAGCCGCAAGACATCGTCTTCGGCGTACTCGCCGGTGGTCTCGTCCCACGTCGCAAACGATGGGGCATCGGTTTTGACATCGGCGTCCGCCGGGAGTAGCGCGTCAACGTCGAATGTCCGGTATGGGCCCATCAAATAGACGAGAAACTGTTCCCGTCGGACGGGAGCGAGCGCGTCTGAATCACCGGCGGCGCGGGGGAGGTTGTCGATAATCCGTTGCCGCATTCAACTCGTCGATTGGGAACAGTAGTATATAAATATCGGTGTTTTCAAGAATATTCTAGTCGAGAATGACTAAGTACGTGGCGTTGCAACGTACAACCTGAGACACCCCAAATGTCTGAAACCGATCGCCAGCCAACAGAGGAGGTTCGCCAGCCGGAGCCGCCGCTTCCCGAAGACAGCGGGCTGACGCTCGCGGAGTATCTTGCTATGCAACAGGCGATTGGCCACCCGACACGGTTTCGGATCCTCCGCACGCTCGTCGCCAACGACGAACTGAGTGCTGCCGATCTCAAATCCGCGGTCGATGCCCAATCACACAATTTCCACTACCATCTCGACGAACTGGTCGATGTCGGACTCGTCGACAAGCGCCAGCGACGGACCGCTGACAGTCAAGGCTTCTATACGTACTATCGGCCAACAGCGATGGGACGCGGCATCCTTGAGCACGGTGTTGAGGAGCTGATGCGTCGTGAACGCGAGTTTAACGACGCTTATTTTTGAGATATTTGATTCGACAACTACTGATACCACAGAGAAAATGTCCAGCGCCGAGTACGCGCCTAGAAGTGAATTCCACTAGCGAGTAGACAGCAAGTGACGCGCCGTCGTGGCCGGGACGATGCATACGTGGATTAACCCGATAATATTGACTCTGATGCGCTAGTCAGACACTGTGGTCGATGTACTTCGCTTCCCATTCGGCCCGTGCCTCAATCTCTCTGGTGCCTCGGCGGGTAGTCGTGTACTCGTTCGTTCGTCGATCGCGCTGACTTTTTTCGACAAGTCCTTTCTCAACAAGCGTGTCGAGATTCGGATAAAGACGCCCATGGTGGATCTCTTTTTCATATACCCTGTTGCACGTTCAAAATTAGTTCGCCGGACGGGGCGGGCAGAGCTGAAACCGACCACCACTCAGCTGTGCTGACCCAATGATGGTACGTTTCTTGACAGACGGGGCTGAATGAACCAGAGAA
>NZ_JANHDL010000019.1 GCF_024494655.1 Halorubrum laminariae
TTCTCTGGTTCATTCAGCCCCGTCTGTCAAGAAACGTACCATCATTGGGTCAGCACAGCTGAGTGGTGGTCGGTTTCAGCTCTGCCCGCCCCGTCCGGCGAACTAATTTTGAACGTGCAACAGGGTATAGTAGACTATACCGCTATGTAGTTCGCGGTGGCGAAGTGTGTCCTTACGTGCTGTTTAGTGTCAATTTAGATCTACAATGTTTGTGAAGCAATATGAACTCGCGGACTCTGTCGGAATCCTATTCTTCAGACAGATCATCGTCTGAATCGTCTCGTTGCTGAAGAGTTCGTACTGATTCGAGGGCTCTACCAGCTCAAAGAGGTGTTCCAAGGGGCGTACGAGATAGAATGAGCGTAGCTTGTACGACCCATGGAGGCAAGCGGTTACCGACTCCTGGACAGCACTCTGCGCTGGTACGCCCAGCCAACGAGCGCACAGAGCGGCACGAGTATCACGCTGGTGAAGAGCCCCCAGTAGATGATGACTCCCTGTGTGGTTATTACGAACGCATCGACAGGGCTCACAAATAGCGCAGGGGTCACCCCAAGCAACTCCCGAGTGGCCAACAACAGGCTGAACAGTATCGACACGGCCAGCACTGTTCCGAGTGCCGTCACGACCCCTGCGAGCGCACCTCGACGCGGGTTCGATGTCGACGACAGCGTCCACTGCCATACCGCTGTCCCGACGACGAAGCCTACAAGCGGGGTGACAAACAGGGCAAAGAAGACGAACCCAGTATAGCCCAGCATGTAGATCTCGACGTTGAACGGCACCTCTGCTGTCGAGACGAAGGCCCACAGGCTGATTAAGTAGATGACCGAGGTACCCACCGTCGCGGCGGCGGCGACAGCCCCCGCACCGAGTTCGTGACGTGATATACTGCTTGGCGTCTGACGCCACGTATTCATACACTCCTATTTCGTCGGTGTGTATATAACTGAGCGCTCCCGCCGAGTGATGGATGTATCCTCTGTATCTCGCATGGTGCTCCTGTCTGTTAACGAGTATTTCTTCAAGTAGAGCGATACGTGGGCCCCTGTATTGAACGAATCAAGCCTGAATATATCATCTTTTGAGTATTTCAATAGAGCCTCATCGCCGTAAACGGCGAGGCTTCCCGTCCCGCAGGTGGGATATTTGTTGGTCTACGACACGACCTGTTCTCTCGTGTGGTACGTCCCGCTCTCGCGGTCGAACAAGTGTGTCGATGGCTGTGCCACACAGTCGGTACTCCTATATCAAAGACGGTGAGGACCTCGATGGAGTCCGATTCGAGATCACCAACTCGTAGCCTCGACCAGTCGCCATTTTTACTCAAGGGTATATATTACGAAGAAACGACATTGTGAACAAGCGTTAACCGATAACCCCTACTAAGAAACTGAAGATGGAATCTCCCCCTCCACTTGTCAACGGCGATGACTTCTATCAGACGCTTGTTGAAAACGCAGCCGAGGGAATGCTAACTATTGATGAAGAAAGCAATATCGTGTATGCGAATCCTGCAGTTGGAGATATTCTCGGGTATACTCCTGACGAATTGATCGGAAGTTCCAAAATGAAAATCATTCCAGAGCGTCTTGAGCCCGTCCATTCCGCAGCTCTTGAATCATATGTTGACTCGGGTGAGCGAAATATCGACTGGGACGGGATCGAACTCCCTGCTCTTCACAAGGACGGACACGAAGTACCAACGCTGATCAGTCTTCGTGAACACGAACACAACGGTGATCGGTATTTTACTGGCATTATTCGAGACATCACGGAGCGACGGAGACGAGAGAACCAGCTACAGGATCAGAAAGAACGGTTGGACGAGTTTGCTGACATTCTCACACACGACATCCGAAATCCGCTCTCTGTTGCCCAAGGCTACACCAAAATCGCTCAAGAGAACCACGAGAGTCCGGAACTAAAGAAAGTCTCAGAGTCGTTATCTCGGATAGATGATCTGGTAGAGGATGTCCTCGAGCTTTCCAAGACGGGACGATCGATTGGAGAAACAGAGTCAGTTGACATTGAAGACTGCATCCACGAATCTTGGGACGGCGTCGAGACCTCTCGGGCCACGTTACGGGTCGACGATGAGATCAAGTCAATAACTGCGGATAAGAGCCGCTTCCAAGAGCTGCTGGGGAACCTGTTCCGGAACGCAATCGATCACGGTGGTGGGGATGTAACAGTTCGTGTGGGGCCTCTCTCCGAAGAACGGGGTCTATACGTCGCAGATAATGGGCCAGGGATTTCAACATCGGACCGGTCAGAAGTATTTGAACACGGCTATTCGACGAATCAAGAAGGGACCGGCTATGGACTCTCGATAGTACACCAAATTGTCAAAGCTCACGGGTGGGAGATCAACATTACTGAAAGTTCCGAAGGTGGAGCACGGTTCGAAATTACTTGGTGAAACACCAAGTTCGGGTGTACTCATGGACTCTCTTGGTCACGTCTCATCGAGAAACGTTTTGGTCGGGGCAACGAGCTTTCTCTGCGCGACGGTCAATGAGTACTGGCTTTGTTGAAATCCTATTCTTCAAACATTTTTTCGCATGAAACACGGTTGATGCGAGCCCCAAAGCGATCGTATCTCGGCTTGTGACAAGAACTATGCTCGCAGAAACGGTCCGTCAAATATGGTCTTGGTACCTGATGAACTCCCGGATCAACTCTTAGTTGATTACGAAAACGCGACCGTGTATGGGGATTTGGAACAAGAGAAGGTGCTTCACCAAGGCAAGGTTCGTCTTCTCCCGAACGGGTGGGTTGCGTTGCCCACTGACCGACTCCTGTCTCCTGAAGCGGTACACCACATCGATCCATAGAGATCCGGTACTGAGCGATCAGGGTTGTGAAACTATCAATTGTTGAGGATTTCAACAGAGCCTGAGTACCCTGTACTGAGCGATTGAGGGAGTGAAAATGTCAACTAATAAGGACTTCAACAAAACCAGTTCTTCGGCCTTGCTCAACCCATTATGAGTGAAATCTCAATTGAGACGTTTCTCGTAATCCGCTTTGAGCCGTTCTATTCGTGCCTTCGTCGGTGGATGTGTCGAAAACAGTCGACGTTTGAATCTCGTCAACGGTCCGAGATTCCCTGCTGACTCGGCCGCATCCGGCTCAACGATCGCGAACGCCGCGATAGACGTTCGTCGGAAGTCAGTAGTCGGGCGCTCGTCGAGCGAACTATCGATTTTCTTGAGCGCCGACGCGAGGGCCGCCGGCTCACCGGTGATCGCGACCGCCCCGCGGTCGGCGGCGAACTCACGGGTACGGGCAAACGAGGACGACAGTGACCGAGAGAGTATCCAGAGCGGAAAGACAAGCGCGAGACCGACAGAGAGGACGGCGTCAGTGGAATCCGCGCGGCTGACGACGCCGTGTTCAATTCCGGCGGTCGGACCGCTAAGTAGCTCTTTAACGCGTTCGGCGGCGGCTACCGGCTGGGTTGCGGAGGTCATAACTGCCGCGTCGTGATTCTTGACGTGCGCAACTTCGTGTGCGACGACCGCGCGTCGCTCCGATTCCCCGAGCGCATCCAGCAGTCCCTCGCTGACGACCAACCGAGACGTACGGGCGGTGAAACCCGTGGTCAGCGAGATCGGCGTCTCGGTCGGTGCCACGTAGATCGCGGGAACCGGAACGGCCACTTGGTGTGCGATGGTACGAACCGTCGAAAACAGCTCCGGATACTCCTCCTCCGACACTTGCTGCGCACCGGTGATCGCGATCGCGTGGTCGGGTGCGTTACGCTCTCCCCACAACAGGACGCTCAAGATGATGCCCGATACGGAGAGGACCAACACGGTGCGTATGCCCCCGGCGAAGAGGTCGGCTCCGTTGCCGGCGAAGGCCCACAGGGTGATCGCAATGAAAACCACGACGATTCCGCCGGCAAGCGCAGCCGCGAGCGTCGTCAGGACTAATACCGACAACGAAAGGGCGATCCACAACTGTAACCGCCTATCTGGCGACCAGTCCATGGAAATACGTACGAATGAGTTTATAAAAGGATGGCTTTGTTGAAGTCCTATTGATCCAACACTTTCAGGAATGGTGAACATACCCCGGGGTCAAGCCCCGGGGCAGTCGCCTTGACCGCCTGTACAACCGCCGTACTGGAGTCGAACGAACCAACGAATCAGTGAAAGACTGCGGCCTCGGGCGTGCGTTCGCCCGAGGCCGCTTCCACGCACGAGCGCAGGTGTTTCTTCTTGCGCTGTACCTTCGCCTCGTCGTCGCTATCACCAACTACGAACGCGGAGACAATCCGGGGAGCACAATCATCACGGTGTGAGAAGAGTTCTATGACACCCTCTTACCCAGTTAACCACGCAAAGGCGGTGTTTTCTGATCTGTTGGTTACCTTTTTCTACGTCCGCAGTGGCATTCTGACCTTCGTCGAGCATTAGCCCGCCATATTAGAGTCCAAGATATTATCGTTTAGACTATTATAGTTCTGCCTCTAAAACTCGAAACACGTATGTATCTCCCACCACGACGGGGAGTATGGACCAGTTCGTCAATCGGCTCGATGAACTCGATCGGTTGCAGGCCCTCTACGAGAGTGACGCTGCAGAGCTCGCCATTATTTATGGGCGCCGCCAGATCGGCAAGAGCGAACTCGTCCGCCAATCGATTGCCGACCGTGACGATGCTGTGTACTATCAGGCAGTCCAAGGGACAGCGACGACACAGCTCAGACGATTCGTCGAGGCAGCAGCGTCGACCTATCCAGACATCACGGCCGTCAAAGAGGAATGGGAACCGCTCTTAACATACCTCACCGACAGAGACGCCATCATCGTCATCGACGAATTCCCGTACCTCATCGAATCGAACGAGGGACTTCCCTCGGTCATTCAACATCTGTGGGATACAACTGTCGAGGAGAGTCAGGCGACGCTCGTACTCACAGGCTCTGCAATCGGCATGATCCATACCCACGTCCTCGATGGCGGTGCGCCACTCTACGGCCGGGTATCCCAGACACCGAATGGCCGCCTCGAACTCACCCAGCTGCCGTTTCGCTCCATCCAGGAGTTCGTGCCGACGTACGATCCCGAAGAACGGGTGTTCGTCTATGGCGTCTTCGGCGGCACACCCCGATACCTCAGCCCACTCGATTCATCACAGAACCTCGGAGAGAACATCACACGGCTGCTGTGCGACCCGGATGGCCCACTCCATGACGAGCCCGAAACAGTCCTCCAGATGGAACTCACCGAGGTGAACACGTATTTTTCTGTTCTAGAGTCGATGGCCAGCGGGAACCGCAGTCGGAATGAAATCGCTCAGGGAGCCGGCATCGAGAGCACCAACACGTCGTACTACTTCGACCGGCTTGAAACGCTCCAGATCATCGAGAAACACCATCCAGCACTCGCCGACCCGGCACGCAGCAAGCGGACGCGATATCAGATTCGGGATCCCGTGTTCCGATTTTACTTCCGGTATCTCTACGGCCGCGGGGGACAGTACGAACTCTACGGCGAGAACGCCTACCCGGATCTCATCGAACCGGAATTGCCCGACTTTGTCAGCGAAACGTTCGAATCGCTCTGTCACCAAGCGGTGCCGGCGCTCTATGCAGACTATCAGCTCACACAGGTGCCAAGCCAGTGGTGGTACAAGGGCCGGGAGATAGATGTCGTCGCCCCAACTGACGAGTCAACGCTGATCGTTGGCGAAGCGAAGTTCACCAGTACACCCCTCGGCTATGACGTGCTTTCGAATCTCGAAGACGACGTGGAGCACATCGACTGGACACTCAAGGGAGGTGATGAGCCGACCTATGAATTCGCCCTGTTCAGTCGTTCTGGCTTCAAACGCTCCGTTGAGGAAACCGCAGACGAGCGTGATGACCTCCGTCTCTTCGATCTCTCCGATATTGTTGCCATCCTCGAGGGTGACTGATTCGAATCTTGACTCGAAACAGCACGTCGTTCAGGCCGCCCTTGAGACTGCGTTCGAGACGATTTATCCGCGGGTCAGGAACCCACCCCTAAAGGGGTGGGCTTGTCAGTGGACTCCCGCTCTGGCCGATACTCTCGGCAGGCGAAAACTCGCCATTCGCGTTCACTGTCCCTGACTTTAGCGCCACCTGACAGCTGGCGCGTCCAGAACCAGACTTGAGCCAGTACTGGACAAGACGCCACCCGATGTTCCGGGCGGCGTTATAGTCACTATGGAGTTGCTTCCCGCACTTCAGACACTCAAACCCGTCACCATCGCGGTTATCCTCGTGTGTGAACCCACAGTCAGAGTGGCTGCACCGTTGGCTCGTATACGCCGGCTGGACCGTGTCCACGAGGATACCATACTCTTCAGCCTTGTACTCAGTGTACTGCCGAACTGCCCGGAACGCCCATTGCTGGAACTTACTAGCGTTCGAGATCCGCTCACGGATCTGTTCTAAGTCCTCGAACGCGATCGCCGAACAGTCATGCCGTCTGGCTTCCTGTACGATGGCTTTTGAGACCCGATGGAGGTAGTCCTCACTCCACCGAGCAAATCGGTCACCGATACTCTGAATCGTGAGGTGTGCGGAGCGAGTCCCCGTTTGCTGGAGGCAGCCACGTCGCTGTTCATACCCGTCGCGCTTGTGTCGAAGGTAATCCGCATTCCCGAGGAACGCACCGGTACTGGTGACAGCAACCGATCCATCCACGTTGAGGTCAACACCGAGAACCACTCCGTTCTGGGTTGTTGACGCATCCGTCTCTGGATCTTTCTTCACGGCGACGTGGAGGTAGTATGTACCGTCACGCTTGTGTAGAGTCGCCTCTCTCCGCTCCCACTCATCGGTACTCCAATACTCTGCAAACGGTGTTCCCTCGTCGTCGTACGGCGTGACGTATTCAGCGCGAACGCGACCATCGACGGTAGCTAGCGTACAGTGGTCGTCATTGTACGTGACCGTACGAGCACCGTAGACGACGACTGTTCCACAGAATGTGGGCTTGCTTGCCTTCTTGCCTTCATCGAGAATCCGATCCTGACAGTTTCCAAGGGCTGTCGACGCAAGAGACCGGGCTGACTGGACGTGGTTCGCGTGAAGCTCTGTTAGCTCACGAACCTCGTCGTAGGTGGCAGCGTTGAGTTGCTTTTGGTCGTCGATGATCTCGGTGGGGTCATCGTCCCATCCATACTCAGAGACGTACTGAGCGGCGTGACGGAATTGTTCGAACGTTTCATCGAGGAGGCTGTGCGCGTCCTCTGAAACGTCGAGTTTTACTTGGATGTTCCGAACGACCGTCACACCTCATGTGTACATCTAGTATTAATCAATAGTTATTGACTTGTGGGGAGTCGGGCTGCTATCGTCAGCATTTATTGCGGCGGGATTCGTGCGCTTCCTCCCACCCCTGAAGGGGTGGGTTTCCGCGCTGGTATCCTATGAAATCTGTTTAACCAACAAATATATTCTGATACGTGCTCTGTTGGTTAACTAGAGGCGACCACTGATGTCCGACAAGCCACCGACGCCACCAGCTGACCTCTCGACGGAGATAGTCAATACACTCAACGGCTACTCGCCTGAACAACTCCGGTACGTCGCACGCTACGCCGAGGCGCTGGCATCTTACAAGGCTCGTGGGGCCGACGTCGATGAAGAGTCAGACGGTGACGAAAGTGATGAGCAACCTGACGATCTCCCAGATGACGTCCCCTCGAAGGCCACGATTACAATCAAAGAGATCAACGACAACCGCTACTACTACTGGCAGTGGCGGGAGGGAAGCTCGGTGAAGTCCAAATATAAAGAGCCTGTTAGCCCCGACGACTGACCACTCGTGAACTACACCTGCCTACTGAGGAAGGGAGGCTTACCGCCTGTATTCAGCTACACATCGATAGAGGGGTGTCGACGGGAACCGAGCTTCGCGAACACATCGATACAGGTTTTGAACAAGCAGTTGGTATATCGATCGCCAAGTCAAGAGGAGTGATGGTGTCGATGAGCGTGTGATATGTATTACCTGAATATATTCGTTTTGGCGGCTCTCACGGAGAATCACACATCGATAGAGGGGTGTATACGAGAACTAATAGAAACAAATTAAATGACCGCATATTAGTTACTCAGTTATTAATTGAGACCTGATAGCAGACATCGAATACACATCGATAGAGGGGTGTATACGAGAACTAATGAAAAGGCTTCATAGAGATCCAAGGCGGAAACACACGGCTTCAGTCGTGGGGGGAAGCCGACACATCGAACACATCGATAGAGGGGTGTCGACGAGAACCAATGGAAAACAGCGGGCTACAGAGAACAGAGGAGAGAGCCCACGACTTCAGTCGTGGGAGGAAGTCAAGTCTGGTTACGGATCTGCGCTTTGACGACGGAAGCGACCTCCTCCTCAGAAATTGCCTCGATACGCGAGTCTTCGCGAAGTGTTTCGAGAATTGTCTCCGGTCGTTCTCCAAACTGGAACTCGAGGAACATCCCGGAGCTGGGACCGTGACTCCGTCGTTCGAAGTCAACGAGCGAATACGTCGTGAGCTCTTTCATCTTATTCACGTACGTTTCCTGGTGGTACTGATCGGCGTCGATCGCGTCGGTTAGATACTGATACACGCGATAGCCGGTCGTACTCCTGGCGGTCCCGCCCTCGGTTTGGGAGGCAACTGCCGCAGTTGCGTACAGACAGAGCTTCTTTTGTGTGCTGATACCGCGGACGACCTCCAACACCCGATTCTTCTCAACCTTTTCTTGTGCAGTACGGACGTGTTTCTCGCGAACGCGAGTGTCACCTTCACGTTCAGCTAATTCACCGGCAACACGCATGAGATCGATCGCCTTTCTAGCGTCGCCATGGGTCTGTGCCGCGAATGCCGCTGCGAGTGGAATCACGTCATCGTCGACGACGTCGTCATGGAACGCATCCTGACGCCGTCGGAGAATTGCTTGGAGTTGGTTCGCGTCGTAATCGTCGAAATGGACATCTTCGGGAGTAAACGAACTGACGGCCCGACTCCCGACAGACTCCATCATCTTCGTGTCGTTCGAGATCGCAACGACCGAAATATACGCGTTCAACTCGTCGTTTGCTCCAGCCCGAGAGAGTTGATACAGTAGACGTGAATACGCCGGTTCTTGTTTGTCTCGCCGGCCGACGAGCATATCCAGTTCATCGAGGACAAACACAACAGAATCGAAGTGTTGGTTGACGATTCGGTAGAGTTCATCCCACTTCTCCTTCGTCGCCACACCGTGTTTTGGCACCTCGATAGGGACACCTGCCGCGTCGGCAGCCTGCTGAACGAGTTCATACACGGCAATACCGAGTGTGTCCAAGTCCTGGCAATTCACTTCAATAGTGCCAAACTGGATATCTCGGGTCTCACAGATGCGGCTAATATTATGGCAGACAGCCTTTGTGATCAGGGATTTGCCTGTCCCGGACGGGCCATAGAGGAAGAGGTTCGGCGGTCGGTTGTCGCCAAGCGCAACTCGAAGCATCTTGGTGACCTCTTGGAGTTGCTCGTCGCGACCCACGATTCGGTCCTCTTCGACAACATAATTCGGATCAAGTAGCGCTCGGTCCCGAATTAGCCCGTCCTGATCGTCGAATTCGAGAAGCATGTCCTCGATCGACTGTGATGGCTCCTCGGAGTCAGCATCATCCACAGGTTGTGAGTCACCGTTCGTGACATGAGAAGATGAAGACTGTCCCGAAGGATCCGACTGCGACGCATTCGACAGCTCAACTTGAGCCGTCAACTCGTCCTCCGGCGATCCCGAATTATCTGCGGGATCATCGGAGTCGTCAGTACCCATAGGCCAATTGATACCGCCCTGTATCAAAAAGGTTCCCCACCCCTATCGAAGTGTGATTGGCCACGTGAAACCGCACAATAGCAGAATTAACCCATGATAGCCGTGATATCCAGTTGAACGGAAGTAGCCAGTGACGATGTGTTTTGGATCACACGCTCGAAGACACACACCCCTCTATCGATGTGTTCGATGTATTCACGGGGTGGGGGGTAACTGGGAAATTGTCTGTTCCAAATTGGCGAGACAAACCTCATATCGGCTCTAAACTGGGAAGAGCTGTTCTCGTTGTCTCCTACTTGCTCGATCTAGACTCAATCTTCCCTTCTCTTCTCTTATTCTATTAACACAAACACACACACACCCCTCTATCGATGTGTTCGATGTGTTTTGATCCGCGTAAATTGTGTCGTTTGTGAACCATCAGAACAACTGTTGAGACAATAGCCGTTATCAAGCAGAAGAGAGACGCTATCTGATGAATTCTGGCAAAGCGAGGTTTGACGCATAAAATTGACTAGCTTCCCTATCCAGTTCACTCAGGTGGAACACATCGATAGAGGGGTGTGTGTCTCATGGAAAAACGAGGACGGATGTCAATCACCTCATCGACGAGTAGTAAACCACTCCTCGTGTACTTCTCATACGGTTAAACCAAGTCGTGTGTTTCGAGGCGTGACATCGAGATTGTTGATAGAAAATTTGCGGAGAAACATCCGACACCAGCGGTAGGCGGACCCGATTGTAGAACACATCGATAGAGGGGTGTGTCTCACACAGATCTCCCAGATAGGATGGTCCTGATCTACGCACGGGATTTCTAGTATCCACCATTCCGAGGATGGAGTTGCTCAAAGCGTCCCTCCGAGGCACTCACCGTGACGGTCGCTATACGTTAACCAACAACTTCGACCCCATTGTAGTGGCTGTTGGTTAATCACTAATCACGAGTATTTCGGGTAAACGTGACCAGATTCGTTTCGTGTGTCTCAGCGAGTTCCTGTCGAATATCATTGCGATCCCAGCCAAGCGGTGACAGCACACTCTCGATAGCTCTGATGAGCTGTGTCTCGTAGTACGACGCATCGTACGACTCGATCTCTTCGTGAGCCAATGCGACCCGTTCTCGCGATGTTTTTTCGTCGTCGACGACTACGTACTCGATATCCTGTCCCGGATGGATGGCAAGGTCCTGCTCTCGAGCCCGCTTCAGCGCCGCCACGTTCTGAGTGGTCTGCATGTAGCCCTCCAGCGGTTTGGAGACACAATTCCGTTCAACGAGCTGCTCGACCGGCACCGTTCCAGCGTGGAGGCACTTGATCGCGTCTTGGAGACAGTAGAGGACGGTGTCCGGAGATCGAGTTGCATCGAGCCGTTCGAGACAGTCCCGCTGGATGTCCTCGATGAACGGTGGGGTCGAGCGCTTCCGAGCTTCGATACCGCGTATCTTGTACTCGTCGTCGCCGGCGACCTTCCCGAAGTACTTCGTCAACGCGCCGGCGTCACTCTCGCGCTGGGGAACGAACGCCACCCAGTCATAGTGGGATTCGTGTTCGAGCCGAATCTCGACGCGTTCCGTGATCGCCGTCGCGAGCGCGTCGAGGTTTTCACGGTTCTCGTCGTCGACGTCGGGGTCCGGGGTTACCCAGATGGAGTCAACGATGCCGTGGACGACACGCCAGCCGCCGTCCTCCAGCTGCTGTTTCGCCGTCAGCAGTATTTCGCGAGCGAACGCGTTGATTGCTTCGTGGCACTCGATGCGGCCGAACTTCGCGTTGCTGAACCCCTGGTAGCCGAAGCAGGCGACGAGGATCCACTTCAGCGCTCCCGACCGTCCCTCGAGCTCCGCCAGCCGGTTCTCGTCGGGGTCATCCCGAGCCTTCTCGCGACGGATGGCCGCCTTGATCTCGTCGCGAGCGTCGATGATCGGCTGGAGGACGTCGACGAGGTAGCCTCGGTCATCGCAGATCGAGTATCCGAGGCCGGGGACGTCGTCGCGGTGGCTGTGACAATCACACCGGATGACGTCCGGTGAGACGTTTCGCGTACAGATGATATTCGGATACAATGAGGAGAAGTCGAGTTCGTGGACGTTCTCGTGGAGGCCGACCTCGGGTGCGAAGATGAAGCCGCCACGGCCGGCGTCGTGGAGCGTCCCCATCGGCTTGTAGAACTCGTGTCGCCAGGAGTTCCACGGGACGAGGACACCGCGGTCGTGGGCCTCGCAGATCTGGATCGCAGTGAGGACGTTCCCGATCGACGCCCACGCGAGCTCTTGGACGGGCTTTTTCGAGCGCGACACGAGGTCGAGGACGCCGTCGAGGTTCGTCTCCCCGTAGAAGAACGTGTTCGACTCGTCGATGATCGCGCGGCCGGGCACGTTGTACCGCGCCGGGGAGTGACCGATGCGACCGTAGCTTGAGTACGTCGACCGGCTTGCGAGCTGCTGGTAGTCGACGTCCGGCCACCGACTCAGCGAGAAGTCATCCACGCCGGCGCCCGTCGCCATTTCGTGGAGGGTTGGGACGATTTCGCTCGTCGAGCAGACCAGAATATCCGGGTCGTGTGTCTCGATCACCGCTTGAACGGTGGTGAGGATGTCTCCTGATGACCCGGTAACAGTCTCGCCGGCAACTGTGAGCTCGTCATACGTGTCCTTGCTGGTCTCGGTTACTGGAACACCGAGCCGGAGTGTCGAGAGCTCTGCTGTCGGCGTTGGATCGCAATTCGTCTCCAGACAGTACCGGAATCCTCGCGAGAAATCGACGTTGAAGCAAGCGAGATCGCCGACCGGGTGCGCTGATAGTTGGCGTGCCTGTCGCGCAAGCGGTGTGACGCGGTTGAGGTGGTCGACGTCGACAGCAAGAGCGGACTCGTCGTTACGACGAAATCCCGGCCGCCGGGATACGATCTCGGTCGCGACGACATTCGGGTGTCGTTCATATTGTGCGCGAAGTGGTGTGAGATCGATGTCGGTGTCAGGGTCACGTGCTGTGACGTAAAACCGGGGCGTATAGTCGTCGCGTTCGGTCGCGGTCGCGCCGTCGTTGATCGCCTCCCACTCGAGAACGCGACCATCGTCAAGGAAATCGATTGTGAACGGCATTTTCGTAAGTCACCCACCTTCCCGTCTCTACACCGGAGTCTCGCATAATCGCCGGCGTGTCTGTTCCGGATTTCAGGAAATGGAGATCGTCTTGACAGAAACAGCGTACTCTCGCGAATTTTCTCTGCTAACCCAGCTTCCAGAATCGTTTCCGGGTTTGTTAGCTGAACATCCGGTAGCGTGTTAACCAACAGAACGACCGTCTACAGATCGCTGTTGGTTAAGACTGCTGCGGACAGTCCTCCATATCTTGGATTTGGTGATCAGTATACTACCCCACAGATTATTATACCACTCTCTCGTTGGTTGGCACATAATGTCCGAAGAGCCGTCCCCGCCCTACCGAGCGAGCCCGGATGGCGGCACTGAACCCCGTGACGTGAACGATGTCGTCGAAGAAGAATGGATCGAGGAGACGACGCCCTTCGAACGAGTGTACGAAGTCATCTCTCGTGTGTACGATCCGCTGTCTGCAACGCAGATCGCCGAGCGTGCCCGCGTCTCACCGACCACGGCGCGAAAGCACCTACGAACGCTTGAGAGCGCTGGTGAGGTAACGACGTCACAGGATGGTCAGACGACCCACTACCGACGGTCGGAAACGGCTATTGTCACCGAACACGCCCAGTCGCTCCTCGCGGAACGAACGCCCGAAGAGATCGCGTCCGGCATCGCTGAGATGAAGGCGCAGATACAGACGTGGCGCGATGAATACGGTGTTGATTCACCCGAAGAATTCGCCCGAGAACTGGATATCGGCGACGCCGACGGCGACCATGGCGCGCTTCTCACAGAATGGCAAACGACGCGACGCAACCTCGCGCTCGCACAAGCAACACTCGCGATTGGTGAGGTGAGTCAAACTGGTCACCTTACTGGCACGGACACAGATGACGATGGTAATGGCGATACATCTCTCGTCGTATGACCGACGACGGAGATCCCGCTCACCATATCCAGCCGGATGAACAGTCTGAGGTATTTGGTCCTATCGACGCCGGGGCACTCCGGGACATACGAGACCTGTTCGTGGACCTAGAGCCGCTGGTCCAGGCCGCGTCAGTAGACGACCCCCTGAATCCACAGACACTTTCCGTTGAACTATCCGACGGCGTCGGAGCGGCGTCAACCGCCCGGATAGACGTCCGGTGGAGTCTCACCGGGAACTACGCCGCACACTACACAGATGACCGAGACCGAAATTTTCGGTTTGACTGTCACCCGAAACCCGACGCGCCGCGACGACACTTCCATTCACCCCCCGATGCTCCGAGCCGTCCCGTTGACCCATCCTGTATTGCTGTGTCTGAGACAAGCCTTGTAACGCGAGCGATTCTCCAGCGGTGGCGATACGCCTACACGAATGGAACATTCGAGGGACTCAATGACGCAGAAAATCCACCGTGATATCTTCCTCGCTGTTTTAGTAAGCGGCGGCGCGGCGCTTCCGGACTTCCAGAAAGGACTATTCCAGATGTCAATTCGAACTCTGTCACCGGATCTTGACGTGTGGTAGACTGTTTCCAAGACTCTTTCCGAGATGGCCGTCACCTCTGATCACCGAATTAACCAACATTTCGGTATGTCTCGACAGATTGTTGGTTAATTCCGCTATCCTCATTGTACTGAGCCCGTCGATGATCTCTGTAGATATGATATTCTAGAATATGATTATTTAGAATATTTTTATCAGGCACAACAGAAGCCACGGCAGCTCCGACTGGAACAGTTCGTCGAAGCTGCGGCCGACACGGTTCTTGATCCCGAAGACATTCGTCCTGATTGTAGCCCGCGACCCAGGAAACGCATCTTACCGGTCAGTCTCGACAGATACACTCGTGTGACACCCGTGTCATATCGATGAGGTGGCGGTGGATATCGTTGGCGAGCCGGTACATTGCCTCAGCCTGTTCCTTCGTTGCGATACCGAGTCTGTAATAGGTCTTCGTTCGGTTTCGGTTCCACAGCTCGGCAAGTTCCTCTCCGAACGCGTCGTCGTAGAGGCCGATCTCGGCACCACGTTGATAGAGTCGGCGGTGGCTACTGATGACCTCCGCCGCGGACATTGCCCCATCGTGAATCAACCGGAACTGGATAGTGCGCTCGATGGCGACGAACGCCGACTCGATCACGACCGTGTAGTACCCTTGGTCGAGGTGGTTCGATCCGACCTCCAGCAGCCGGCAGGCACGGCGAAGTTGGACCAACTCCGCGTCGTCGACGTCCAATCCCTCCTCGATAGTGCCGGGACTGCCCTCGAAGGTCCGCTCGGCTTCTCCCAATTGGTCTCGGATATCGTCATTCATCGGCATACACCTCGGTTCGGAGTTCGGAGAGTTGGTCGGAGCCGACCAACGTGATCCCGTCGTCGAACTGGGGGCGAAGTTGATCACCAATTCGTTGGACGCTGTCCGTCGATTCGACAAGCGGCTGGAACGTGTACCGATTCCCTTCGAACCGTTGGCCTTTGATATCGCTAACAACCGTCTGGACAGTCCGGCGAGCTGTCGTTTGGTCTTTGTCGACAATCACCAATAGGTCGATGTCGCTGGCCCTATCTGCCTCTCCCCGAGCGACGCTTCCGAACAGGACGACCCCGACTAATCCATCCAACTCGTCCTGAAGTCGTTGTAGAAATGCCTGAACTGGTTGGTGGAACTCGCTCTGTGGGATCGAGAGAATTGGATCTGGTTTTGTGAGCCGTTCACGGTTGATCTGGACCTGCTGAGTCCGCCCGTCTGGTGCGATCTCGATGACATCAAGCTCGGAAAGCAATGTCACCGCCTTTGAGATCGTTCCCTTATTTGCCCCTGTGAGGCTTGCGAGTTCGCTCATCGAGTACGTCGCATACGGCTGATCTATGAGAACGTTGAGAACGTCTTGCATTGCTTGGTATCGGAATACCCGATCCTCCGGAAACGGATAGCGTAGCTCTATTGAGATCGACTCTTTCCTATTAGGCATATGATTCCTATTAGGAAACAGTGTAAAAACTCTGGTGGTGAACTGCCCAAATTACGAAAAATTCGAGGCGAAAGCCTCGCCCTTCACAGTAGTTGCCGAATCAAATCTTGCTCCGTACTAACCAAGCCGTTGAGTTCGCATATTTTACGATCGTGGCGGATTTCGCTGTGACAGATCTAGTGAGAGAGCGAGGGAACGCCGCGTCAGCGGCGTTCCCGAGCGATGCCTCTCTGCGATAAGACGTACTCACCGGTCATCCCGGTCAGATCCGAGGTGGACTCAGCCGTAGTCTGTCGAGAGAACGAATCTACGGAAGATCCGTGTTGAGATCTGCGGTGTTTCTGGAACTGTTTCACTTGAAGCCAACACGTTGGCTAACACCCACAGATTGTACAACGACACCGCGAACAAAAAGTAGAACAGTCGTACCGAGAACGTCGGTGACGACGTTCTCGGGAGAAAATCGCCGAGCTGGCGATATGACGTTTCGATCCCCCAGCGGCGGCGGAACGCCGCCGCGTATGCTCTCGCTGTCGACGAATCTACGTCTAAGCTCGTCACGAACCAGATGTGCTCGTCTTCGCTTGTGCGGTGCGGAACTGCGAAGACTGTGACATCTACCGCCGCCGTTGGTTTGCGCTTTCGCTGCATCGTGTACTCATCTGCGACCGTCTCAGTGCCGGCGCTGAGATGGTCTTTCATTCTACTACTCGGACGCGCACGTACGATGTAATCGACATCCTGCTGTTCTAACTCTGCGACGACGTGGACTTGGTAGAATCCACGGTCGAGGTAGGCGTGTCGAATCGAGACGTACTGTTTGGCTGTCTCGAGCAAGGAGCGAACGGCTTCGCGCTTGGCGCGAAAGCCGTTCGCGTCCATCGGGACTACCGCAAGCGTAAATCGCGTGCGAGGGGCAACGATACACAGTGTTGCGAAGCAAAACGCTTTGTTCGTTCCGAGATCCGGATACGTGGTTAGGACGTGGTCAGTGTCGGCAGAGCCGTAAAAGCGCCACTCGTGGAGATCGATGGCAACATCGACGAACGCAGGAAGTCGGCGCTGAGACCGGAGGACTTCGAACACCCGATCTCGGACGCCATCGAACTGGTTGCTGATGGCGTCTGGTGAGAGATTGCGCAAGTGATACAGCAGCGATTTAGCGAGCGAATTTCGCGCCGTAGCGGTGATATCGACGTGTTCGTCACGATCAAGCTGGAGCGTTTTCCCACCCGTATTTGCGAACTCCTGGTCAAAAGCAATCCGAGAGAGGATTTCTTGGAAATCCTCTCTCGTGTACTTTCCACACGGTTTTACACCGAATTCGAGCTCTGGAAACAGCACTGTCGACGCAGCACGGCAAACCTGTTTCGCCTCAGCTGTCTGGACCATCTGTTGACCCACACAGCCCAGCGTGAAGAGCCTCAGCTAGGATCGGCAACTACTGTTCAGCGCGGGGAGGATGTCAAGAAACCGGCGACGCAGCCGCTGATGCTCCGAGCCGTCCCGTTGATCCATCCTGTATTGCTGTGTCTGAGACAAGCCTTGTGACGCGAGCGATTCTTCAACGGTGGCGATACGCCTACGCGAATGGAACCTTTGAGGGACTCAACGACGCAGAAAATCCACCGTGATATCTTCCTCACTGTTTCACACCCACCCGCCACTACGCCAGTTGGCGGATCCGACGCTCAAGCACGCCCGACGGAAGCTGCCCGTGAATCGATGTGCGGACACACCCAAACGTCTCAATAGTGGTGTGAACCGTCGACGTCGGCGCAAGCTGGTGCTGGAGAACATGTTCGTATGCGGCGATCTGAAGTTCGTATCGTCGGTGCGTTGCAGCGAGTGAGTCAGTCAGTGC
The DNA here is from genome assembly GCF_024494655.1 of Halorubrum laminariae. GTDB lineage: Archaea > Halobacteriota > Halobacteria > Halobacteriales > Haloferacaceae > Halorubrum > Halorubrum laminariae. The sequence goes on from NZ_JANHDL010000019.1 coordinate 17,737, forward strand.
GATCTTGAGATCGGCCACCTGCCACTCGCCCCCACCCAGATCGAGGAGGATGTCGGCTTCGCCATGCACTTCGACTTCAACGTCACCAGCGGTCACAAGCCCGCTGAGATCGTGGTCGACGTAGACAGCCTCCGCCGCTTGGATCTGCGTCCACAAATCGGACGCGAGGAAGTCCGAAACAACCGACGTGTGGAAGAAGGTGACCAGGCCGGCGCGTTCAGAATCCGGCACCATGTCGATCGATTGCGCCGGCACCTGGTGCATTGCGTGGCGAAGCGCGGTACGAACTGGTTCGCTCCAAGCATCGAGCTCGGCGGCTGGCACGTCCATCTCGATGAGGGCGACCAATGCCTCGTGGAGACAGGTTCCGACTGTCTCCGGACCGAGTGTCTCGAACGTGATCGGGAGTTCGGGGGCCACATCGTCGGTCTCGGTGTGGATCGGCTCGTCGAGGAGGTGGGCAGTCACGTTCGCGTCGACGTCGTCGGTTAGCGGATAGGCCGTACTCGGGTTGAGAAAGCGTGGGACCCACGGCTCCAGCTGGTCGCGGCGGGGAGCGGCTCTCGCGGCTATCGATCGTGGGGGCTCGTGCGTCTCGCGTGTCGCGTGGCCGTCGACGTCGTTGACCCCGATCGTGAGTCCGCCCGTGTTGCCGCCGACGCCGACGTCGACGCCGTCTGCCTCGTCGATCGTATACGTGGCTGTCTGTTCGGGCGAAAACGCAAGGGCGTCATAGATTGTATCGAGCCAGCGGTCACGGGGTTGTGACGTCCCGGGAATCGTGTGTGGAAGCGGGATAATGAGGTGATCACGCGCACGGGAGAGTGCCACGTACAGTAATCGCCAGGCTTCCCCGCGCATGCTGGCTGCGACTGACTGGAGGCGATCGGGCCCGAGAAGTCGGTGGCCGGTTCCTGCACGCTCATCGAGCCAGTGCTCGGTCGCCCACCGCAGTCCGATATCGCGTGATGCGACACCCTCTCTGTCTGGACCAGTCCCACTCGGGGTGTAGAGCCCCCCGTCGAAGGGTGGCAATGCGATCTCGGGTGCCATCTCGACGTTCGTCGGCGGGGCCAACGCCGCAACAGCACCATGAGTAACGAACCGCTGTGAGTACGGCCCGTGGTTCCAGAGTTTGAAGCCTGGGGTTGCAAGCACGATGACCCCGTCTTGATCGCCTTTCATCCGGTGAACTGTGCTAAAGACGACATCGGCGTCCTCGGTCACACTCGGGATGTCTGGTCCGTTTTGTGGCGCTGCCCGAAACGGGGCAAGAAGGTCACCGAGTTCGGCTGGGGCATACTGCGTATCAGCTTCCCAGTCCGAGACGGTGCTCGTAAGCGCGTCGAGTGCGGCCACCCGCTGCTCCGGTGAGGGGCCTGTGACATGGTCGCCGGGGTCTGCCCGGAGTGCGAGTCGTTCGATGATGTCCTCAAGATACACCGATGCGGGGACGCGGTGAAACCGCCCCAGCTGGCTGCGAAGATCCCGCAGGCCACAGAGTATCTTTCGGGTGTCTGCGTCGAGGTCGTCGGCCGCACAGATGGCGTCGAGGTCGTAGTCAGCACGCTCGAAACAGTCGTGAGATGCTGTCAAATCGAACACCGAGTCGGTCAACAATGCGCGTGTCCGCTCTCGGTTGGTCGGCGCAGTGAGCCAGTCACAGACAGCAAGCACCGCTTTGACCGCGTCACACGCAAAGAGTCTCGAACTGGCATTGTGGACGGTCAGTCCTTCGGCCTCGAAGGCGTCTTTGTACGCTGCCATATGTCTTCGATTTCGAAAGACGACGGTCACCGATTGTGGTGACCCGGTGTCGTCGGTGAGGGTGCCATCAGCGATCCCCCGGGCCAGATACGTCGCTAGGATGTTTGCCTCACCAGTGCGGCCGTCAGGGGTGACCCACTGTGCGGAATTGGGGGCTGTCCAACCAGTGAAGGCAGCGACGTGGATGCTCGGGTCGTCAGTGGGTGATCGGTCTGCATCGAGGCCGGGAAAGGTCGTCTCGAAGTCGCGTACTCCCCCGCGCGTCGGGTCGTCGAAGACAGGCCCCATGATGGTGTTGATGCCGGCGGCGATGTCTGGTGTCCCTCGGTAGGTCGTGGCGGCCGTGACCGCCTCGTGGGTGTCCCAGTCGAGACCGAGATACTGACCCTCTTCGCAGGCGCTCGCGAACACCGATGGATCGGCGTGTCGCCAGAGGTAGATGCTTTGGAGTGTGTCGCCGCAGGCAAGCACGCGCATCGATGGGGTGACGAGTTGTGACAACGCCGCGTGCTGGATGGTGGAGACGTCCTGGGCTTCGTCGATGATCACGCTGTCGAGCCGTGCGTGGTACCGCTGTTGCAGAGCCGTGTGCTGAGTGGTCGTCGGGGCATCACCATCGACTGGCCAGTTGCCGTCGAACACGTTTGCGACGTAGAAGGCGACATCAGTGTGTGACACAGCGTCGTACTCGCGGATCAGGGCCCGATACTGCTCGCGGTACGCTTCAAGCACGTCACAAAACGTGCTTAGTGTCTCGTCCCAGGCGTCATACACCCGCTGGTCAGCTGCAACAAGTTCGGTCCACTCGTCGGCCGTGCGTTGGGCGTCGGTGGTGGCCGCGACGCCGTCGTCGGTGTAGGCGGCGATCGTTGCGAGGATGTCTGTGCGACTGGTGGTTCGTCCCTCGGGATACACCGCGTCCTGTGTTGTGCGGAGTTTTGTTTCGAATGCCGCTGTCGTAAGACGCTGATCGCGGCAGTACCGCACGGCGTCAGCGAGCATCTCTGCAGGCCCGTCCGACCAGTCGTCAGCTGGATAGGCCGCTTCCAGTTTGATGATTGCGTCGGCGTAGGTGGGATCTGTCGCGATGGCGTCGTAACACGCGGTGTGCACCTTCGACAGCAACGCCTCGTTGCCGACTGTTGGCGTCTCCTCGAACCCGAGATCGCCGGCGACCTCGCCGAAGACCCCCCGTAGAATGCTGTCGACGGTGCCGATGTACGGTGCCTGGCGCACCCGCGACACGAGATACTCCACATCCGTCTCGGAGAGTGCCGTGGCGTCGGGAATCAGCTCGTGGGCCACGATTTCTCGGATATGCTCACAGACGTCGGGGACGATCGCTGCAGCCTCGTCGGTGTTAAACGACATCACGGCAACGGACTGTGCAGGCGTCTGGTCGCCGGCGACGTACCGGCGGATGATGGCTTCGGCAGCGACTCGATGGACGGTCATCGATTTGCCAGCACCGGCGACACAGTTCATCGTATACAGGCCTGCCTCGGCGTCGACGAACCGGTCTCTGATCGTCGCCTGTGCGTTCCGCAGTTCGCGTGGATCGTCGTCGTTACTCATTACTGGTTGTCTCTGTGGGTGTCGTCGCCGCACTCGTGGTGAGGAGATCGGCGATCGGCTCAGGGAGGTGCTGTTCAGTGCTTACTAGCCGGGTCCGAGCCGGCTCGGGGACCGTCTCCATCTCTAGTGACGCGAGAAACGGCGAGGGGTGGACTTCGGTGCCGTCGGCGGTCTGTGTGTACCGCGTCACAATCACGCCGTTTGTGGCGGCGCGCATCGCATCGGCGAAGTGATCGCGATCGCGGCCGTCTCCCCACGCCGTTCTGGGGGCGACGGTGGCGGTCTTGCCAGCCCCAGAGAGGACGGCTTCTTGCAATTCGGGGGGAACGACGCTGTCTGTCTGTGTCGGCCAGTCCGCTGCGGTTACACCGACCGCGATGACGAACGGGACTGATAGCGCCCACACGTCGTTTGCCTCCATGATGTCGAGCGCCCGTGCGTTCGAGTGCTCACGCCGCCCTGGACGCTGTGTCGCGAGGAGTTCACACAACTCCTGTACAGCCGACCATGACTGCGAGACCGTCTCGTCAGCGAGCCACTCTTGGTATTTGTGCGTGACTTGCTCGACGAGCGTCGTGACCCTGCGTGTCGCTCGCGCCGCCGTCTCTGTCTCGGTGAGTGCCGGTGAGTCCGATTGTTGTCGGGCAGGCACGCTCGTCTCACGGTATGCGTCGATCGCTGTTGTGAGAACGTCGCTGACTGTTTCAGGTGTCGGGTCCCGATCAACATGCGTCTGTATCCAGTCACAGTACGTTGTGAGTCGCTCGTCGGTGGTGTGGGTCCGCACTGTCTCGACCCAGTCGGCGATCGAGTGGTGCCCGGACGGGAGGGCGTCGACATGTGTTTGGATCGTCGCGTGGTCGATGGGCCATGATTCGGACGCCGTCGGTGGGACCCATCGCTGTGTCAGGGGTGCGAGTAGGGTCTCTGCGGAGACGTCGCCATCGGCAAAGAGCCGGCAGAGCGCATCGATTAGCGCGTACGGTTCCGTTCGTGTCACACGCAGTTGGGTCCACAAGACCGGTGTCAGTCCATACTGGATGGCGGCGCGGGTGAGCGGCTGTTCGTACGGATCGAGGTCACGAGCCACCACGACGATGTCGCGGACGCCAACACCCCGATCGCGTAACGCACGGATGGTCGCCATCACGGCGCGTGCTTCACCACGGCGTGTCGGTGCGGTGAGTTCGACGACGGGACATGATGGCGGTTCCAAGTCAGTTGTGAGCGATGTTCGGTGGGTGCGAGTCACAGATCACCCTCCAGGCCGGGCGACTCAACGGCAAAGAGATCCGGGAGTCGCTCAGAGAGATACTCGCCGGTTCCGGGCCGAAGGTGGATCTCGATATCCACGTCCGTCGCCGTACAGAGTCCATGCAGGAAGTCGGCGTGTGGTGCCGAGATGCTGCTGACACCGACGAGTGAGACGCGTTCGATTTCGGGGTAGCGGTCAGTCCACGCGTCACCACCCGATCGATCAAGGTGTCGTGTTGCCCGTCGCACGAGGGCCGTCTTCGAGACCGCTTTGGCTGTCCGACCGCGAAGCCACGCTTCGACGGCGAGGCCGCCGTCAATCAGTGTGGTTGTATCGTCCGCGATCGGGTGTGCAAAGTCGTCGGTGACGTCGTGGAGCGCCTCGATCCGCGTTGGGTGATAGTTCGTCATCGACTCGATCTCTGAACGGACCTGTTCGAGTTGCTGAGGACCGGTGTCTCGGCGGGTAGAAAGCAGGGGGCGGAGTCCCGGAGGCTGATCAGTGGAGTCTGCCGGGAGCGACTGGAGGATCGCAAGGCGATCAACGCGATCGAGACTCGTCGGTGTCGAGGCCGCGGCTTCGAGGAGCTCTTCGGCAACGGTTTCTGGGTCGACAAACGCAAACGTATTGTGTGGACGTGCCGCGTCTCGAAGCCGCTGCTGTAGGTTTCGGTGGTGTAACTCGGTCGGTGCAAGGACCAGCTCCGTCGGCGTCGCCGTTCGCTCGGCCCGGTCGAGGAGGCGGTCTTCCTCGCCACGATAGATCGACACCTGTGAGCTCACATCGCTTGCAGTCGTGTCGAGGCTCTGTGTAGACATTAGAGAGATCCGGACTTTGGGTACAGCGAGCTTGCAATAAGTCCCTTGGCACAGAGCGAAAGTGAACTACCACAGACTGCGTATGCGTTCACCGTGCGTCCCCCTGTTTGCCTGGGAGTTCCTCGTTTCGTTTCGTAACTAATCCGTCTATTGATGTCAGCATCTCCGCTGAGACCGTTTCTGGATCGGCAACAGGGATGGCCAACCGTGAATGCGATGCGCGGAAGACCAGTTCCTCGGAGAAGTGGTTAAGATAGCCGAATCCGAGGCGATTGGCCATTGCCTGCATCAGGTCTTGGAATTGCTTGAAATCAGGGCCCCCATGTGAACCGAGGCGGCGACGGTTCTCAACCACTGGATCAAAGGCCCAATAATCGAGTGGCTCCCCATCAAACTCCAGCTCTCGATAGCGCAGTAGCTGTGCAATGCCATCTGCATAACTTCGGCCCGAGTATCCGTGCAATGTTTTGATTTCGATCCCAATGCGGCCGATGGCTGGATGCTCAACGAGGAGATCGATCCGGCCAGAGCCATCGTCAGAGAATCGTTCTGTTGCTGTCGTCCAGCCACCAGCTTCGAAGTGTTCGATGAGTCCCGCTGTAACGTCTTCTTCGATATGGCTGTCAATGTCTTCCATTAGCGATCACCGCCCCGAATCGTGGCGGAGTACTGCATCTGGTCGGGTGCCTGTTCGGTTTGGACTGCGTGTGTCGGAGTGTACATTGTCTGTTGGAGTGTCGGCGTCGCGTCTGGTCGCCAGAGCCACCAGCTAGAGGTTACTCGTTCAGCTGTCGGGTGGAGACCGGTGTGTCTGCATAGTTGGTTCAACCAGGCGTGTGGCTGGCGTGTGTTCACCGGAACGGGTTGCGATGCGCTGTAGGCGGTGCATACTGGTGGTCCTGACACGGCCGTGCCGTGTGCACTCCACCACACCGATGCGGGCAGTGGTTCGACCTGCCTCTCCGGGGTCACTGTTGGCGTTACCGTCCATTTCTGGCGTGAACTGGCCGGGGCAGACCGCACTCGGCAGCAGTCTGCAATCGTCTCGATGTGCCGGTCGTAGCTACTCCCGGAGATCCCCGCTCGCTCTATCAGTTCACTTCGACCGCACGGCTCAGCTGCTTGAAGGAGCGTCGCGTACAGCTTGGTTGCCGTCGGCGGGAGATCCGGGCGGAACCGACCGGCTGGAAGCTGTGCTGCGGCCCGTTCAACGGCGTCGCTATCGGGGACGCCACCCGTTTGTGTGATAGCCCGCAGAAGACTCTCTGCGGCGTCGTACGGCGACGCCCGGGCTGGTGACTCCGACGGGCCGAACGACCGGAGACAGCGCCGGACGAGCCGCCGGCGAGTGCTGGCAGCCCACTCGGTGTCGGTGGTGGCTGCAATGTCGTCGACGACATCGCGGATGGCGCTGTAGGTGGTTCCATCACGGACCGCGATCGCAAGTTCCGGTGCGGCTTCAGTCCCGTCGGCGATCGGCTCGCGAACCGCATCGCTGGTTGCATCCAACACTTCCGTGAGTGTCGGCTGTAACGCGGTCATCGTCGGTCCCGCAAGCACCCACGAAGCAGTCATCTCCACCGTGGCACCCTCTTCAACCTCGTACGGGAGCCGTCGCTTCAGCTTCGACGGGCGCGTTTCAAACAGCATCCGATACCCCGAGTGAACGCCATAGACGGTCTGTTTCGGCACCGTGTGTCGGAGGAATGCACAGAAGTCGTGCCGTCGATTGTCGTCGGTGGCGAGCGACGCCGTATCCGGGACCCGGAGCGTGATCGTGAGATCGATGCCCGCAGCGTGGTACAGATGGGTGGCCGTCGCAACCAGCCCGTGGAGGTCTTCGAACAGCGAGCCACGGGCGACTGTGTCGCTACTTCCAACCAGGCGAGCAAGCCGAGCGAGGTGTCCGTCGCGAACGGTTGTGACACGCTCCCGCCAGGTGTCGTAGTGCTCCTCACTCTCGCTGAACCAGCCGACTTGGTGACCACGGCGAAGCGTTCGTCCCGGATCGTGATCCGTGACACCGTCGTGGATCGACGCGAACTCACGACCAACTCGGGATGGCGTGAGGATCTTACTCAGCGCTTTGTCGCTGAGTAAGGCAGCTGCGAGACGTCCCAACGTGGCGAGGGGCCCACCCCACTGGGCAACGACGACCGCCTCGTTGGTGTGGTGGCTCAGGTACGCGACCCGGCCGTCGTCGAACGGTGTGAGGTGGTCGTCGACGAGTGTGACCCCGTCGCCGCGGGCTGCGGCGGCAAATCGCTGGTGGATCGACTGGGTGTCGAGGGATCCATCCGGTGGCTGTAGCCATTGGACGTACTCGGCCTCGCCGTCTGGGTCACCGGTTGCTGCGACCCACTCATCGATTGGGGTGGGTGTGTCCTCTCCATGGTCCTCCCGGCGGGGGGACACTGTACTTGTGGACTCGTGAGGGGTCTCGGTAAGACCCGTATCGAGTCGGCGCTGATTCGGGTGCACAAGCTCGTCGTCTGCGTCGAGAAACTGGGTGACCGCCGTTTCGCCGCGTTCGGAGAGCCGAACCGTGTTGTGCTGACCGCGACGGTCGACGGTGACGAGGCCACGGTTTTCAAGATCGAGGACGTACCGACTGACGGTCCCCGCTTCGATGCCGATTGCGTGATCGTGTTCGAGATCCTGGTAGCGTCGGCCATGCGTGGCAGTGAGGTTGCCGAGAAGCCGCCGTTTCCCCGGCGTTGCGGCGAGGCCATCGAGTGCCGTCCACGCCGGGTGTGCGTCTGTGGGCGCTTCCTGGTTGCGACTGCGGCGGCCACCTCGACGGGACCGATCCCGGTCGGCAGTAAGATCGAGGTGGATCGCACTCCACCGTGGGTAGCGACGCGTCAGTTCACGCTGGAGTGCTGGCGACGCGACGACGCGCACGTCGAAGCCGTCGCCGAGGACGGCGATCGCCGCGAGCGCGCGAACGCCCGTCCGGCGATCTGTGAGCTCCGTCCATGCTTCTCCGTCGAGTAGCAAGGTGAGCGGCTGCGGGTCGTCGTCGAGGTCGCGATGGAGCGCAACTGGCCCCTTCGTGAGCGCGCCAAGGTCGCCGTTGACCGGGCCACGACCGGTGCCCACCGATTCGACAGTGTCGATGAGGTCGGCGTAGCGCTCTTGGTGGTACGCCGACACCGCGTCGGGATCGCCGTCGACGTACGTGAGCGCAAGCGCCGTGATCGCACGTGTGTAGGCGACCGCCTCGGCGGTGTCGTCGCTCCACGTGTCCGTGGTGGTGGTCCACTCTGGGTGTATCGCAGAGAGGATCGCCGAGCTTGCCCGAAACGGGTCATCGCTGGTGGCGTGCTGGCGGACTGTCTGTTGACTTCGTGGCCGGAGGGCAGTGAGTAGCTCCGGGATCCACTCGGTCAGCCGTGGTGAGACCGCTGAACAGACGATCCCGTCGGTGGACGTGTCGGAGCCGCTGGTGATGAGCCGGACCCCTCGCTCAGCGGCCGCGGATTGGCGTGTCGTCACCAGTGATCACCGCAGTAGGGGGTGGGTTCCTCGCAGTGAACTGCGGCTGGTGCGGCGAGTCTCCATCACTCGTGGCCCCCATGGGGTCGCCCGCCATCAGATCGGGCACGATCCCGGATCGCGGTCAGCAACGGCGTTGGCTCCTGCTGTCTCACGTGTTCGGGCTCGCGATCGGTGGGTGTGTCTGGATGGACGTGTGGATCAGCTGTCGTCGTCGGGCTGGTGACGACGACAGTCGGATCGAGGAGGACGTACGACGTCGATTGCCTTTGGGCATCTGCACACGTCCCGATGTGTCCCGTGACGACGTGTTCGCGAACGCCACGTGTGAAGACGGTCGGGTGTGTGTGGCGGTCGTTTTTGCACATGAGGTAGCCAATCTCGTAGGCAGGTTCGCCTGCCGCCCGGTAGGCGTATGCGGTGACGTCGTCGCCCTCGTGGAGGGATCGCCCACAGACTTGGCACGCGAGGTACTCAGTGTCGAGGGAGATGCGTGCGAGTTGGTGGCTGTCTGTGAGTAGTGGGTGGCCGCTGGTCATTGGTTCTGCCCCTCCGCAGTGGTGTCGCTACGGTGGCCAGCTTGCCACGCCTGCCGGGCAGATAGCGCGCGGCGAGATTTCTCGGTGAGGGTGTACTCGATGGTGTACAGATCGTGAGCCTGCTTGGTGACGAGATCGCGGTCGAGGAGGTCGTCGAGTGTCTCACAGAAACAGCCGTGTTCGATCGGCGTGGTGTAGTAGTCGTTGAGCGCCTTCTTCAGGCAAGAACAGAGTGATTCTGCCTTGTCCTACGATGGCGGCCTGCCCGCCCAAAGCAATCAAACAATAATCGGAATCAGTCGATGACCGGCGAATCCTCACAGGGTTCGACTGGAGTTGACTGTTGGAAGCAGACAAAAGTAACTCTGAGTCCATCGAAGTCTGCCGGACTCCCCGAGGCACAAACAACTCTGGGAGTCTGAATACGACGGAGGATAGGAGTACCGGGGGCTTGGCACTCCCAACAGTCCAACCCGCCTTAGACCATGAGCATCCCTACGGATTCTCACTGTTTGGATGCCCGGTAGGACTGTGAACCTGAAATCTCCAACGCTCAGGATTCCTCCGCGTTCACGCGGAGGAGGATGTCAACTGCTGCTGGACAACCTCGCGTGAATGTGTCGACGACAGGGAGCCCTAACACCAACCCAAACAGTGGAGATCGCCATACTCTCTGGGGTAGTTGGGGTCCTCGTCACTGTTCATTTCTTCCTCCCTGAAGCACTCCGCTCGCAGTTCCTGTTCACGTACGGCGAGCCCACTGTTGTCTCAGCGTGGACTGCGGCGGTCCTCCACGATAGCGTTTCACATCTAGCGTCTAGCGTAACGTGGTACGTGCTCGTGATGGGAGCGGCGTACGCACTCACTACAACGTGGGAGCGTCGACGTCCGTTCTGGCTTGCTGTAGTCGGGTGTCTTGTGCTCGCACCCCCGATTACAAAACTCGGTGACTACTGGCTGCTGAAGGTCCAGTGGAATCTCGTTGCGGACGCGACGACGGCACGCGGATTTTCTGGGGTCGTGAGCGCGTTTGGTGGACTGCTATACGTCTCACTGGCACGCACAGCGACCGCTGGGTATGGCTACGACGCCGGCGTGGCGACGACTGGAACAATTGTTCTCGGAGCGCTCTCCGCGCTCGCATTCACGTCTGCTGTGTTGTCTCCGTCTGTAGCTGTCGTCCTTTGTGCGATTGTTGCCTTCACGATCGGAATCGGGATTGTCAGAAACAGGCCTAAAATCCCGACGTGGCGGGAATGGACTAGGTCACAGCGTGATAGACTCCTGCCTATCGTAGTTGGCTGTGTGGTAGTGGTTGTACTCCTTTCGCAGCTATTCCAAGTCCAACTGGATGAAACGGGGCGATTTGTCAGCGTAATCGCTCATGGAACAGGGTTTGCGACCGGCATGATCGTTACTGTACTCGTGCTCATCGCAGAGTACGTCGGCCAGCGATCGACTGAGAAACCAGAACAGCCTCGGGACATCACCTGAGTGATCTACGAATCATCCTCCGAAGGCGGGCGTTTTGAGAGCCGATCAAATCGGTTCTGTGCTGCCTCTGATCGCTTTGTGGTTCGCTCGGGTTCATACTGCGCTGTATCCAGATCGCCGTCGACAACGGTGACTGTGAGAATCGCATCGGCGTGTTTCCCGTCCTCAGGGAGCCGATCAGCTTCCAAGACGGCATTCCCTACCTCCTCGCCGTCTCGTTCGAAAAACACGGTGGCTAACCCATCTTCGATTGAGTCCACTACGGCGGTGTATTCGCCGTCGTCGAGGGCAGCTAGATCGGTCATGAATATGTCTCCTCTAGGACATGCTCCCCGTTAGCAGTACTGACGATCACGGTGTCCCCGCCGTTGTTCCAAATCGGTGAGCCAGAACCCCAGTACAACTCAGTAGTTGTACTCGTTCCACTTCCCGTATGAAGTGTCACTGTTTCATCAGCAGCAAGCTCGAACCCCTCGGGAACAGTGTACCTCTGGCCTGCTTCGTCTTCGATCGTCCAGCCAGACAGATCCAGCGTCTCGTTACCGGTGTTCTCGAAGACGACGTATTCATCATTGAGATTGTCTCGGTCATCACCAGTTGCGTCCGCGTGGATTTCGCCGACTGTCAGGCCGGCTTCAGCTGCCGTCTCATCAGTCTCACTGTCCGTGTCATCGGGAGTGTCGCTGCTCCCGGTGTCGATACTGGTTGTCCCATCGCTCTCAATGCGGGCCCGGTCACTAACAGCGTCAGACGCTCCAACGTCGATCGGATCGCCCTCACGGAGCGTACTCGGATCTGTCGGGGCGTCTCGCTGGGTTTGGACAGTAACGTTCTGTCCGTCGCTAGTCAAGACGATGTTGCCGTGCGTGGCGGTCCAATACGCTGGGAGTGATCGCTCAGAGAATCGTTCGAGGACCTCCTCGTGGGGATGTCCGTACTGGGAATCATACGCGCTCGAAATAACGACTGCTCGGGGATCGACCGCATCAAGAAATGCTCCACCTGATGAACTCGCAGAGCCGTGGTGGCCGGCTTTCAGAATTGTCGACTCCAGCTCTGACCCGTATTCGTCGACGAGATATGCTTCCTGATCGTCTTCGGCATCGCCTGAGAGCAGGAAACTCGTGTCGCCGTGGGTGAGCTTGAGGACAATGCTGTTCTCGTTGCGATCTTCGTTTTCGAGGTACGGGTCCGGTGGGCCGAGGACATCGACGTCGACGTCGCCAAAGTCGATCGTGTCGCCGTCGCGCGTTTCGTACAGTGTCACGTCGTGTGTCTCGATCGCGTCAAGATACTTGGCGTAGGTCTGTGAGCTTGACGCGATGCCGGGGTCGTACACCGCGCCGATCCCGTTGGCTTCTGTTTCGTAGTACTCGATGATCGCAGCGTTTCCACCGATGTGATCCGCGTCACTGTGCGATGTTACGAGGTGGTCGATCCGTGAGATGTCGTGGCGTTGGAGATACGCTAGTACGTGCTCGCCGTCGTCGTTATAGTGGCCTGTGTCGACGAGCATCGTGTCGCCGTTCGGGCTCGTGATGAGCGTGCTGACTGATTGACCGACGTTGATGTAATGGACCTCAACACTCCCGTTGGTTGTGACGGTTGACGACCCGTTGGCTGGTTCCGAATCAGCAGGAGTTGGGTCACCAGATATCCCACCTGCACATCCGGCGAGGACAACTATCCCGGCGATGATGAGGAGTGTAGCAAGTTTTCGTGGCGGTTCCATGATCACAGTCGTCGCTAGTGGTGTGTAAAGCTACGCGACTCTACCGAGTCGGCCTAGGTGTTAGTTAGGAGTAGAAGGAGTCGTCTCTGCTGAAATCCTATTCTTCAGATATATTCTCGCCTGAAACGTCTGGTCGCTGAAAAGGCGTATTGATCGCCGACATCTTCCTAATCGGCGTTGGACAGATAAGCGCCCAAACCAATATATGACAGTGACAGAATCAACTACGGTACTCGTCGTCGGCGGCGGAGCAACCGGCACAGGCATCGCTCGGGACCTCTCGCTTCGGGGCGTCGACGTGACGCTCGTCGAGCGAGGCGGACTCTCCAGTGGAACCTCGGGGCGTTCACACGGACTCCTGCACAGCGGCGCACGCTATGCCGAGACCGACCGAACCGGTGCCGAGGAGTGTATCGAGGAGAACGAAGTGCTCCGGTCGATTGCCGGTGAGTGTATCCGGGACACCGGCGGACTGTTCGTCCAACTCGAAGGGGACGACGCGGAGTACTTCCAGAAGAAGCGGGCGGCCTGCGAGGAGATCGGTATCGAGACGGAACTGCTCGATGCCGATGAGGCCCGGGACCACGTCCCCGAACTATCGCCGGACCTCAAGCGAGCAATGTGGGTCCCCGACGGCGCGATTTATCCCTCGCGACTCGGGGCGGCCAACGCCGCGGACGCCGAGGAACATAATGCAACAATCCATCCGCACGCGCCTCTCGAAGCGGTGACCGTCGAGGACGGCCGGATATCCGAGGCCAGACTTGGCGGAGACGTGGCTGGAACGATCGAACCGGAACACGTCGTCAACGCGGCGGGGGCGTGGGCCGGACAGGTGGCTGCCCTTGCAGGTGTAGATGTCAACATGGCTCCCTCTCGGGGCGTGATGGTATCTGTGGAGTACGGCGATCTGGAGCCGGTATTGAACCGCTGTCGAGACCCCGACGACGGTGACATCGTCGTGCCCCACGACGACGAGGCAGTGCTCGGGACAACGAGCGTCACAGTCTCTGACCCCGACGATTACGAGAAGGCCGAGTGGGAGGTCGAAAAGTCCATCGAGGAGTGTGCAGATATGTTACCGCTGGTCACTGACGCTCCGACCGTCCGGCAGTGGTGGGGCGTCAGACCGCTGTACGCTCCCGACGAGGGCAAGAAAGACAGGCGAGGTATCTCGCGGGGCTACTTCACGCTGGATCACGCTGAAGACGGCGTCGAAAACTTCACCAGTATCGTCGGCGGGAAACTGACGACCTACCGACTAATGGCCGAGAAGACAGCCGACCACGTCTGTGAGAAACTCGGCGTTGACGCCGACTGCGAGACGGCGACGCGGCCGCTGCTCGGCGCGGAAGATGGCGATCGGCTGGACGAACTGGTCGAACGCTACGACGGACAGGGACCGACCGACATGGATGTCGTCGCGCAGTGAGGGTGACAGAGGTCGTTTCGCGAGCTCCGTCTGTCCTGATTACTACCCCACCCCCCACTTTTCACACACGATGTGTTCGGACCATCTCTCTGAGTTCTGATTTGCTGAGATGGGTGATCCTGCGCCGATTACCATCATTGGTGTAGAAAATCGAAGCAGTGACCGACCGATCTGGATACTGGTCAGCAACGACGTGGTAGTAAATACTGAGCTGTTTCACGTACTCGTCTTCGGCGTGGGTTGTGAGGTCAGTTTTGTAGTCGATGATATCGATCTGGTCGGGCGTAATATGGAGCAAGTCGATGATCCCACCGATCGTCACCTCCCTGTCATCGACAGTCAGCGGAAGGAACGCGTCGATCTCAGCTTTCTTCTCGCCGTCAAGTGACTCTAAGAATTCCATCACATTCTCCTTATCAGGGTTGTCGTCGGTGTCGACAACTTCATCGAGTACATACCGCTCTGCGAACTCGTGGACCTCAGATCCAAACTCCATCCCTCGACCACCGGTGTCCCCTTCGAACACTGCGTCGTCAATAAACGTATGAGGAGAGTAGCGTGCCGGCCCATCTGGATCCGGAATGTCAACTGTAAACGGTGAATACTCGTCCTCGCTTGGGTCGAAAGTTGACAGGTCTGGATCCACTGGTTCGATGTCAACGGGCAGTTCATCAAGGAATACATTCGGATCCTCACCACCGGTCAAAATGACGTGGCTCTCAGCGCGCGTGATAGCCACGTAGAGGAGTCGTCGTTCCTCATCGTAGTTCGGCGGGAGACATTTGTTGAGAACGTCTGTCTGCCAGTTGTCGTAGACGTGTGGGACATCGTGAGCCTCATCGGAGTACACCTTTCGCTGTCGGAGTCCGATCGGATCGGTGTACGCAATATCGCTCCCACTGCCGCCCGTCGATGGGAACTTGTTCGTGTTCATATTCGCGAGGATGACGATCGGATATTCCAAGCCCTTTGTCGCGTGGATTGTCTGAACAGTCACCGCATTCGTTCCCGCACCAGCGTCAACCTCGTGGGTACTGCCATCTTCGATCGCTGCTTCGATGAACTGAATCAGTTCTCCACGGGTGAACGTTGTCGTCCCATAGACGGACTGGACTGTGTCGAGAACGACGTCAGCAGTTGGGCCGCTCCGGTCGTATCGATCGAACACACGACGGGCGACACCGCCAAATGTCTCCATCTTTCGGAGCGCTTCACGGAAGGCAACCATCGCGTCAGGGTACGCATCGCGGTCGATGATTGCCTTCACCTCGTCGATTGTGTACCCGGCCTCCTCTAAGACGAGCGCCCACCCCCGGTCGGCGTCGCGTTCGAGGATCCGAAGCCACGCTAACAGTAGCTTTGCGGCGTCAGTTCGGAACACCTCAATGCCACCTTCATACGCCATCGGGAGATCGTACGCGCTCGCCGTGTCGAGTAAGTCTCGTCCGAAGTCGCGAGTCCGGGTCAAGACGGCAATATCGCCGTATTTCGGCGCGTGGTACTCGCCGTCGTCACCCGCAACGGCGTAGTCGTCATTGTCAACGATGTCGTCGATCTTCGCGAGGATCGCCTCGTGTTCGTCCTCGCTCGTGAGCGCCTCGATGCGGCTCTCGTCATGGTCCGTATCCGCCTCCAACGGCGTGACTGTCTCAGAGATTGTCGCAGTATCCAGTGACTCGCTTTTCGTCGCACGCGCCGTCAGCGCATGTGTTGAAAAGTCCAAGATGGACTGTGTCGACCGGTAGTTCCGCGTTAGTCGTTTGCCGGCAGCCCTCGTCGGCGAGAAGATGACTCGCTCTGCGTCTCGGTTGAGTTCATCGACGAACCGGTGGAGTCGATCATCGAACTCACGGATGTTGTCGACGTCGGCGTATTGGAAGCTGTAGATACTCTGTTTCCAGTCACCAACCACACAGATATTGTCTGTGCCGGCCAAGAGAAGCATCAGCTTGAACTGGATCTCACTAGAGTCCTGAAACTCATCGACCATCACATACTCGTACCCTAGCCGCTCTCGGAGGTCGTGGTCTTCACACAGAAGGACGAACGCAAACAGTTGAAGGAATCCGAAGTTCAGGTAATTCCGTCGAAGCGCAAACTCAAGATAAGCGTGATACACGTCATGGACGAACTGCTTGAGGGCCGTTCGATCGTCCTCGAAGACGCGTTCCGCGACATCCGATGGGATCTGCTTGCCGTCCCCCCGAAGCTCCCATTGTTCAGGGGCGTCTGGGAGGTAGGTTTTCTCCTTCCCGTAGTCGTTGAGCTTCTGGCGGAGCTTCGACTGCTTGCTACCACCGTTTCGAGGTTGGTTTATATCGGCGAATAGCGTCTCGAACGCCGCAAAATCACCGTCGAGGTGTGACTCACCGTCACGGTACCAGCCGGTTGCGGTGGGAAAGACACCCTTCGCAGACAGCTCTTTGATGAGATCGAGCAGCTCCGTCGTTTCCGAGATCGCTGTGAAGAACTCGTTGTACTCTGGGTGTGAGTCGATGAACTGGCCGATGAACTCTCGAAACAGCGCCTGTTCGATGATGTCGTCTTCGATGATCCGCGTCGAGCCGGTAATCGTCTCCTCCACACCGAGATATGTCGGAGCATCATGGCCGTGTTCGTCGAGAATATCGTGTGCCAACGAGTGGAACGTCTGAATTGGGGCGTTTGAGAGTTCCCGCATTCCGTACTCGCTGTTCCGCACAATCCGGTCGCGCATCTCCTCGGCGGCGTTGTTCGTGAACGTGACCAACAGGACATCGGACGGGTCAACCCCATCCTGTTCAACGATATTCGCGTATCGACGGGTGACGGTGAAGGTCTTCCCAGTGCCAGCGCCAGCATCGACGAGATACAGGCCCTCGATCGCGTTGATGAGGTCGCGCTGTTCCGGATTCGGTTCGACGTCGCTCATTGTTCACCCTCCAAGAGCAGATCGCGATTGTCTACCCGCCGGTAATTCGGCTCGCCGGCAAGTCCCTCAATGGGAAACGGCTCGTCACCCGTACGACGTCGGTTGAGCTCCGTCAATTGATTCTCAACAAACGATTCAAACGCGTCTAGGTCAGGTTCAAAGAACGCACCTTTCTGTTGCCGGGCGATTTCCCGCATAACCTGTTTGCTCCCCGTCGTTACGTACTTGAACTCACCAATCTCTGTTTTGAGTCGTGCGATCATTGTCTGGCCGAACTCTGACTCGATGAGTTCGTCGCTGTCAGTTGTCTCGACAAGTGGGACGGCATCGAACAGGGAAGCGTACGTCTGATAATCGATCTTCGAGAGAATCTTCTGGCACTTGTTCGCCCCCTCCTCACGAAGGTACTCGAAGAACTCCTCTGTGCGGACGTGATCTGTGAGAGATCCGGGGTAATACGTCACCGTCGTTAACGCGTCGTCGATATCGACGTCACCGGCGATGGCATCGTCGACGAGTTCAGTGACGTAAAAGAACGTGAACGAAAGCTGCTCATCGGGCGTTTGTGAACGCCAGTAGGTGAGATAGAGCAACGCTTGGAAATCTGGTTCGTCTGTTGGTTCGTCGATTGCGGCGTCTTGGACGATCGAATTGGCGTTGCTCTCACTCCCGCTCTTGTAATCAAGCAGTTCGCTCTCCGACTGGACAAGGTCGATCATCCCGTTGATCCCGAGGTCCTCATCAACGAACCTGCGTTCAGTTACAGGCGATTCGATATCGTACCCGAAGTAGTCGGCAATGGCGTTCTCGTTACTGCTGGAGGGCGTAAGGAACGTTCCGTCTTCTGGGGGGTTATAGTCAAGGTATGAGACAATTGTTTCGAGGCTTGCACGATACTCAGTGCGGCGGGTCCGTTCATCGACAGAGCGGACCAGGGGACGGACCTCATCGAGCATGAGGTCCACGATGTCCGTCAGCGCCGCATCGTCGACGACCGCAGGATGGGCGACGTAGAACTCCGCAAAGCATCCGTCTTTAGTTAAGCGAGAAACCGCGTGACAGCGGCGGCTTATCGAGGCATCTTTCGGAAGGAATGAGGAAGTCGTGTCTGTGTACAACGACGACTCCTCAACTCGAATTATGCGTCGGCTCA
>NZ_JANHDL010000020.1 GCF_024494655.1 Halorubrum laminariae
TGTTTCGTGAGATAAAACGTCGAACTACCTGTTTCTCAAACTGTTTCAGCAACGCCGACGCAGAAACTGCTGACGAGTGGCTCAGATCGTTCGCTTTCGCATGGAATCAGCTTATCTGAACACTACCCCCCGCCCAACGACAAATCTTTTGCGAGAGGGCTTTGTCTCCCCATCCATGCGGTGGTCCCCGCTTGCACATAGTGAATACCGGACAGTGCTCACCTCGAAGGGAGCGTGGATACTCGCTCTCCTCGTCGTCCTTTGGGGGTTCCGCCCGACCTATGCCGGGTGGGACGCAGTCGGACAAAATATCACCATTGGATACATTCAGATCGGCGTCGATCTGTTGCTCCCGATCGGTGCTCTCCTTCTATCGTATCAGTCACTCCTCGGTGAGCGAACTACGGGCAGTATCAAGTTCCTCCTTGGACTGCCACTAACACGGACGCAGATTCTTTTCGGGAAGATAGCTGGACGGTTCGTGGGTGTCGGGACGGCGATCGTCGCAGCAACCCTTGTTCTCGCTGGCATCGGCTTGCTCGAACACGGTACATTCGGTTTGCTTCCCTTCCTCGGAACACTCGTCGCGACGCTGCTACTCGCCAGCGCGATGGTCGCCCTCGGCGTGTGCGTCTCGACGGTCACTCGACGAACCGTGACTGCCGCCACAGGAGTATTCGTGTACGTATTGGTGACGCTGTTTTGGAGTCAGATCGTCACGTCGCTCTATACTGCCGTCACCGGTATTCCGGTCGACCCATACGATGCGCCGGCGAGTGGGCCGCTCTTTCTCGCACTTCGGTTGACTCCCGATGGCGCGTACAACGTCCTAACGAACTGGTTTCTCAACGTCGGCAACTCGACCGAGCTGTTTCACATTGTGTACACCAAACTCGCACCAGGTGTCTCTGTGAACGCCTTCGTCGTCGAAGCAGCCTTCGACGGCGGCAGTCCATGGTACCTCCATCCCTCACTAAGTCTGGTTGTCCTACTTATTTGGGTGGTGGTGCCGATGGCTCTCGCTCGCCGTGTCTTCACCAGAGGTGACGCGCTATGAGCACGTCAGAACCCGCAATCGAAGCCAGCGCGGTGACTAAGGAGTACGGGGATGTTCGTGCCGTCGACAGCCTTGACCTGACCGTCAAGCACGGGGAAACATACGGATTTCTCGGTCCGAACGGTGCCGGCAAATCGACGACGATCGGACTGTTGCTCGACTATCTGCGACCGACTTCGGGAACGGTCCGCGTCCTCGGACACGATCCACGGCGTGACATCGTCAAGGTTCACGACCGAGTCGGGGTCCTCCCAGATCGATTCGGCCTCTATGACGATCGATCCGCACGTCAGCACGTCGCGTTCGTTACAGAGACGAAACGCGTCGACGAGGATCCGGCGGTACTCCTCGAACGGGTTGGACTTGGGGACGCCGTCGACGACGACGCGGGTGACTTCTCCAGTGGAATGGAGCAACGGTTGGCGCTAGCGATGGCGCTCGTCGGCGACCCCGAACTGCTCATCTTGGACGAACCGTTCGGCGGACTCGATCCACACGGTGTCCGACGGGTGCGGGAAATCGTCCACGAAGAGACTCAGCGTGGCGCAACCGTGTTCTTCTCCAGTCACGTTCTCGGGCAGGTCGAACTGGTCTGTGACCGGATCGGTGTCCTTCACGAGGGACAATTAGTTGCCGAGGGAACGCTCGATGAACTCAGAAATCGGACTACATCTCCCGACGACGCGACGGTGGAAGATGTGTTCGTCGAACTCACCGATACCCGCGTCGGCGACGAGGGTGAGCCGCGATGAAGCGCCGAACGTTCGTGACAGCGAGTACCCTGTCCATCGCTGGTCTCTCAGGGTGTCTCGGTGATACTGAATATCGAATCGCCAACACAGCTATCGAGGCGTCTCCGGACCCGTTCTCAGTGTCCGTACGCCTCGTGGACACTGACGCCACGATCGAACGTCCGGCCGCACTCACGCTCACGCTAGAAAACACGGCCGACGACCAGATTCGAATCCGTAGCTACGGCGTCTGGCCCTTCGGCGTCCTCGCACTCGCCCCGTCGCCGACGCCTAGCGAAGATACGTGGGAGACGACCCTGTTCTCTCCATCATACGAAACAACCGCCCGCGTAGAAGTCGACCGTGGTGGATCGTCGCTGTCGTTGGATGGGACGCCGATAACCCGGCCGCTCAATGCCGGTGAGAGTGTCACCAGACGATACGAACTTCGTGGTGACGACCTCCCAAGCGCAGGGACGCACTACATCGTGGAGAAGTTCGATAAACGGGTCTCACGGTATTCGAGGGATGACGACTGGAAACCGCTTGAGTACCAGATCCGCCTCAGTATCGAGAAAAAATGACAGTTGCCGGTCCTGTTGAAATACTCAAGATCTAATAGACAATCTGAAATTAGCCTACTTTCAGATAGGCTATTCTGAATCCCACGAAAGGGAGTGAGCAGCACGGAAAGAGCCGGTCCTGTGTTGTCATCCAGAACGATGTTGGGAAGCAGTACTCACCGACGACGATTATCGCTCCATTCACAACGCAGTACACGTCTGGAGACACGTACCCGTTCGAGGTGGAAGTACTGGCTTCGGATACCATCCTCGATCACGATTCTGTGGCAAATCTCAGTCAAATCCGGGTTGTCGACGTCAATGAACGTGTGGCAAAGAACATTGGATCTGTCCCATCATCAGATCTGGTGAAAATTAACTCGGCAATCAAAGATAGCCTCGGCATCTGAGCGAAAAGTTCCCTTAGCCTCCGAACAACCGAGAAAAGAACCCACCTGAGTCGTCCGTATCCGACGTATTCTCTGTGGTGGCTGATTGATTGGTGCCCGTGCCAGTTTCGGCCGCGCCGTTCAGGAGTTCGGTGACGGAATACCCGATCCACTCGGCGAATTCCTCAGGTGCGCCGATGTAGACGCTCGTTGATGATTTCTCGGACATGAACCGTTTGGGGAGGCGCTTCTCGTAGTCGTACACCTCGTACTCTTCGCGGTCGAAGTCTGCTGTGATAGCATTCGGTTCCGACTCAAACGTGACACGGCCGCCTTGGATATCCCGCTGCCACTTCAACCGACCCGTGTCGTACGTCTTCTCGGCCGGCTCGTCAGCGGGAAAGTACTCGGGTTGCTCTCGACCAGCTTCGTCGTAGAATTCGCGGACAATACGGCGGACATCTTCGATCGTGCCGTTTCCGTCAGTCCATGGTTGTTCCGTGAGCATTCGGCGGGCCACGTAGCTGAATATCGGGTTCTGTCGTTCCAGTACCTCCGAGAGGTCTTTTTGTGCTTCACGGAAGCCCGGATCCTCCGGGTTGGAGGGGAAGGAGACATCCATGCTCAGGATTTTCATCCGGTTCCGGAACTCGGATTTCGGGAGCGCATCGTTAGTCGTGAAGACGAGGCACGGCTGATCGACGCTGGTGGGTGTCCAGTCACCCCAGTAGTTTCGGATTGGGCTCCACCGCTGAATCTTCTCTTTCTCCGCGTCGATGATAGCGTATGGGAAGCACGTATCCCATTCGCGAACGCCGCGGACCTCTTTGACGCCGACATCGTCTGCGTCCACACCGGAGATGACCGTGTTGTCGGAGACGAGTCGCAGGATGTATTCGGTGAGTTTGTCTTTCCCCGCATCGCTTTTCCCTTCGATGTAGAGGTGCTGCAGGACGTTGTCCAGCGTCCGTGACGGTGATGACAATGCCTCGGCGTACTGGTTGGCGAACGGGGCCCAGAACCCGTAGAGGAACGCCTCGTACATCTGTGCCATTACTGCGGTCTCGGACTGCGTGTGGCCGTGGTTCTGGACGGTCTCGATGTAGTCTTCAATAGTTTCGAGGCAGTGATCCAGAACTTCAGGGGTCGGCTCGTCGGTGGCGACAAGAATCATCTCGTCGTCCTCACCGATCACGACCTGCTCGGCTTCCGGAAGGATCGACATTGTCGGGATAGCCGTCGACTCCTTCACCTGGTTGTTGTACGCGCTCAGCGGCGCGGTGATGCTGTGATCCTCGACGGTTGCGCCGTGGTCACGGAGCCCGGCCCCGAACTCGTCGGCGGTGTCCTTGTCTACCTTGCTGGTTCCCATTCGTATCTTCTCGTCGGGCGCACGGACCCGCGGACGGTCGAGCCCGTCCGTCAACCCTGTTTCGTGATCCGATTCGACGAGCCCGACGTCCGGTGCCTCGTCGTCGTCCGCCACGGTGGTCGAATCGCCTTCTTCCGTTGGCTCGCCCGGCTCCACGACGTTGCGGTCGGCGTTCTCAGGTTCTTCGACGAACGCAACCGTCTCGTTAGCTTCCTCTGGGTCGTCAACGACGGCCGTGGCCTGATCGGCGACATCTTTCAGGTCCTCAACCGCGTCCTGATTCAGAGCAGCAGTATCGCTCACGTCGAGATCGCCGGCACCAACCCAGTACTCGATGCGGTTCTCCCGCTCTTCCGGTGAATCGGCATCCTCCAGTGCCTCAACGAGCCCTTCGAGGAGCGTCTGGTCGCTGTACCCCTCTCGGTACTCGTCGATGAACCGCTCGAACTCCTCGTCCAGTTCGGTCCCGACATCGGTCGTGATGACGGAGATCTGGTTCGTATGGTACTCCCAAGAGTTCCGCGAGAGGTTAGCCGATCCTTGGACGAGCTTCACCGTGTCGTCTGGCATCACGATTCGGTAAATCTTTGAGTGGACAGTCTTCCGGTTCTTCAACCGAATCGTAAGTCGATCGTCCTGTCGCAGTCGGACGAGCGACCTCGCCGTCGAGACTTCGCTCACTTGGTCGGCGTAGTCTTCGGCGTTCCCGATGAGCACGTCAAGTGAGCCGATGTCGTACTCGGTCAGCATCTTCACCATCAGATCGGGCGTCTCCGCGTACGTCACGGCATCTACGTGACGAGCGCCGGCGAACAAATCGAGAAAGTCAGCCCGCTCTTTCACCATCGCCAAGCGGTATTCCGCAGCACCGGATCCGTAGAACTCCGGCATATCCGCGAACCTATCAAACGAGATGTTCGCTGTCAGTTCGTCCATACACACAGCAGCGGTCTAACACGAATTAAAACCGTACCGTGGAGCGGTAGTGGAGCCTACGCTGTCGACACTCAGAGATACATCGGCAGCGACGCATACCCTACGGCGCTGGAAGCGGCCAGTCATCGAGGAATGCTGTGAAGCCTATCCTTCAACGAGAATAGAACCCCCCCGTTTACGGCGAGGAGGATGTCACTCACGGAGGAATGCCCCAACTTCCGCTGTGATCCGTTGTGGGGCTTCGGTTGGACCGCTGTGAGTAAACTACCCCGCCATACTCGCTCCCTCTAGCCTTGCGGCGGTCGGTCACTCCTTGAGGACGGGGCTTTGGCGCAACGACATTGTGCCTCGCGACCTCGTGCATGGACGCGGCCCGGCTTCCTATTACCGTCCTGCCGTCGGCGTGGGCGCATTGTTGATGCCTCCCACTCCGACCGACGACGAGGATTGTCCGCCGGTTTAATTCCCGGTGTTCTCACACTCTACCCCAAAATGGGGACGGAGTTGAACCGTTCGCGGTCGTCGTTCCCGAGTGTAGGGTGCGTTGGAATCGCACCACAGGAGCCAGTTTACTGGTGGCTCCTCCTCACCCGGACTTGTGCCGGGAGAGCAGTACCACGGGGATTCGTCGCAGGGGTGTTAAACCTATGCGAACGCGCTTCCTCTCCTCCCTACTCGCGCCTTTGGCGCTCGTTGAGGAAGAAGGCTCCGCGCTACCCCATGCTGACTCCGTCGAACTCGACGAGCCGGCTGTGAGAAGCACTTCATGAACGTCACGAGAGCTCTCGCGAAGGAATTCCGGCCCATTCGTTCCGGTCATCACGAGAACGTCCGCTTTGACATCCAGCGTACCGGGGAACCCACCGGAAAGTGGTACGCTGTCCTCGGCGTCGAGATCCCAGACGACCCGCCGGAGAAACCGGAGAATCCTGAGAAGTGCATCGGTATCGACGTGGGGATTCTCAAGTACGCTCACGACACAGACGGAACCGCCGTCGAATCCCTCGACCTGTCCAACGACCGCGAACGTTTGGAACGCGCACAAAGCGACCTCTCGCGGAAGGAACACGGGTCTACGAATTGGGAGAAACAGCGTCGAGTCGTGGCCGAACGTCACGCCGAGTTGAAGAACAAGCGCCGCGACTTCCTCCACAAGTTGTCGAACTACTATGCCCGAGAATACGACCTTGTGGCTGTAGAGGACTTGGACGCCGCCGGACTGGTCGAAACTGCCGGGCAACTCACGGAACCGGGCAGGAGCGGCGTGGGGGATGTTTCTCCGGATGCTCAAATACAAATGCGAGCGCGAAGGCACGCACTTCGTCGCCGTAGACCTGGCAGGAACGACCAAGGAATGCGCGTCCTGCGGTGTTTCGACGGACAAGCCGCTGTGGGTGCGCGAACACTCGTGTCCGGCGTGTGGGTTTGAGGCGGATAGAGACGCGAACGCAGCGTGGAACATTCTTTCTCGCGGTATCATGAACGGTTAGGAGCGGGACGCTCCGAATCAACACCTGTGGAGACTGCGCTCCCTACGGACACCAATTCGGTGTCTGCAAAGCGCGTCGTGGAAGCAGGAAGCCCCACCCTCAAGGAGTAGGGGAGGGTAGTTCACAGTAGCCATGACTGAGACGACAGACGGACTTGAGGCGTGGATAGAACATACGAGCGCGTTCGATAGGGTCCAGTCTATCGCCCGGAGTGTGTCGGAACCAAAACCCGTCTCATACATTGCAGAGGAAGCTCACGTCGCTGAAAACACCGCACGTAACCACTTGGAGCGACTTGTAGAACTGAACGTACTGTTGAAAAGTAAGTTGGGCGGCACAGCGCTCTATTCGCCAGATCCACTCCATGTTCGGCTGCAAGCCCTCCGAGATCTGTTGGACGAACACGATCGAGATGGCCTTATTGAGCTGAAGGCTGACCTCCAAGTAGAGATCGAGGAACTGAGCGAAGAGTACGGGGTAGACTCCCCGAATGCTCTTCGAAAGCTTGCAGCAGAGTCAGAGAGTGCGGCCGAGACGAGTGAGATCCGAAAGGCAGCGAGTGACTGGGAACTCTTACTGTACCGGCTCTCTATCGTTGAGGATGCAATCAGAGACTACGAGCAATTTGACATCCACCCCGCCCCAAAGGGCGAGGATTCCCGAGAGTTGGGATATTAAGATTTGCAACCAACCTGTTCGCTCGGTGCAAAACGCCCCGAGGTTTGATTGAACAGGTAGGCTGCTGGCCGTGCCAAACGACCGTTACCCATATCCTCCGTCGGAGGATTCTGAGTTATCTTTCTGCGAATATTTACCGCACCATTCACGTCCGCGTTCATCGTCGCACCGCACGACTCGCAGACGTACTTGTCTGGGAGATCATGAGCCATGTTTCGGCGCGGCTTGGATCCAAAAAATTGTGAACTAGCCGCCTTGGGTCCTAAATACCGCTCAACAGATCCACAAAACCAAAATTCCCTTAACTGACTAGTTAGTAAGCTCTCGTAACATGGGTTCTGAGAGCACTACTGAGATTATGGAAGCGACTGGCCGTGCGCTTTGTGAGTACGGCTACGCTGATCTCACCATGCAACGAATTGCTGATGAGTCATCAGTAACATCTGCAGCAATCCACTACCACTTCGACACGAAAGAGGAGTTATTGAACGCGTTTCTCGACGACCTGCTAGAGCGGTTTGAGTCACGAGTCGCGTGCAAGGCTCGTGATCCCCGCGAGCGGTTGAGTGAGTTCCTTGATGCCGTTTTTGAGAAGCCATCGTCTGAGAACGACGACTTCCCGGTCGCACTGATGGAGCTCAAAGCGCAGGCACCCCACCACGACCTCTTCCGTGAACGGTTCATCGAACTCGACGACGCGGTGCGTGATGTCGTCGAGACAGCCGTGCGTGATGGCATCGAAGCTGGATACTTTGACGAGGTAGATCCAGAAACGGTTGCGTACGTTGTCGCAACGATCATCAATGGCTCTCACGTCCGAATGGTGGCACTCGGTGAGGAACCTGACCGAACACGAGAAGCTGTTGAGCGAACGCTGGCACGGTACATCGGGTGGACGCCAAGTCGGGGGGTGACAGCGTGAATCTGTTCAAGGGGCAAGAAGAGCTGAACCTCACCGACGGCGAGATACTCAAGCCGCTGGTGTACCTGTCGCTGCCAATCGTCATTACGAACCTTCTGCAGACCGCCTACAACCTTGCAGATACGTTCTGGTTGGGCCAGTACTCGACAGACGCGCTGGCAGCAATCTCCTTCGGATTCCCGATGGTGTTTTTATTGATCTCGCTCGGGATGGGTCTGTCAGTCGCAGGGAGCGTCCTCGTCGCACAACATACCGGAGCTGGCGAAACAGCGCAGGCCGAGTACGCAGCCTCACAGACAGTGGCCTTCGCATTCGGGGGGTCTGTACTATTAGGACTGGCCGGCTACCCGCTTGTTCGTCCATTTCTACGATTTCTCGGGGCCTCACCGGATGTGCTCCCGGGAGCGACGGCCTACATGCAGGTGATCGCACTCGGCTTGCCCTTCATGTTCGGCTTCTTCGTGTTCATTTCGCTCATGAGAGGAGCTGGTGACACCATCACACCAATGCTCGTCATGTTAGGAACGGTGATCATCAACGTCATCCTCGATCCATTCCTGATTAACGGGTGGGACGTTGGACCCGTTGCTGTCCCCGAGCTAGGTATCCAAGGCGCAGCCGTGGCCACGGTCTTTTCGCGAAGCATCGCGATGGTCGTTGGAGTAGCCATCATGCTGTCGGGGAGCAGGGGGATCCAGATTCACCTCACAGATCTTGTTCCCGATTTTCAATACCTCAAGAAAATCTTGAAAATCGGCGTCCCGGCTAGCATCGAAGGGACCGGTCGGGCGCTCTCTATCAACGCCCTACTCATTGTTGTCGGGCTATTTTCAACGACCGTCGTCGCGGCGTTCGGTATTGGAACTCGGGTCTTCTCGGTGATTTTCCTACCCGCGATCGCCGTGGCACGCGGAGTTGAAACAATGAGCGGGCAGAATATCGGGGCGGGAAAATACGATCGCGCCGAACAGGCGAACTACGTCGCCGCGAAGGGCCTGTTCGCCATTCTCGCACTGATGGGCGTGGTGATCTTCTTCCTACCACAGCCCATCGTTGCCGTGTTCACGAATGATCCAGCTGTCGTCGCTGAAGGCGCGACCTTCCTCCGATACGTGGCGTTGTCCTTCGGCTTTATCGGAATTATGCGAGCTTTCACCGGTGGATTCCGAGGTGCGGGCAAGACGCTTGTCGCTGCTGCAATTTCTATTCTCACTCTCGCCGGTCTTCGGCTCCCAATTGCGTACATCGCGTCTCAGTATCGCTTACCTCTGCCGTTCGCTGATGCGGTATTCGGTGTCCGCGGTATTTGGATTGCATTCTTCATTTCAAACATCGCCGGTGCGATCATCGCGTGGTCGTGGTTCCGGCGAGGGACGTGGCGTGACGGTGATGTCCGTAGGCAGGACGGCCAAGAAAGATCGGGGTTCGACGATGAGGTTGAGGTGCAAGCGGTCGACGACTGAGCGATCTTGGCCAGATCGAATCTGCTGGCTCTGTTGACATCCTTCTTCAGATATATTATCGACTGAACCAGCCGGTTGCTGAAGATGCTTACTCGGCCGAACAACTAACAATACGGTAGGAAAACAACCGGTATGGAACATACCGACGGTGGTCGGATCCGGAGGCACCTCGTCGGTGACCGTCTCCCTCGTTGGGCTGTTATCGGTTCTGTTGTCAGTCTCTTGGGTCTCGCGTCTGTCGCGTTCCTCCTTGGTGTGAATGTTCGCCTCTATGAGTTCTGGGGCTGGCTTGTGATTGTTCCGGGAACTGCCGTCATTGCGGGGATTTTCGGTGCGGGCTTAGTCCCAACTGTCGGTACACTCTGGCTGATTAGCCTCTGGGGGTACGCCTTTCCACCACTCGTCGGGTATCTCTCTGGTGAGTGGATGGGAGCAGGCCGGTACACCTCGCCGAGAATGCTGGGGTTCGCATACGGGTCTGCCCGCGCCGAATTACTTGGAGGACTCGAAACAAGTGTTAATTTTGGGCTGGCGCTTGCGGTCATCGTCGGAACAACCGGCTACGTTGCGGGGTCCGTCATCAGATGGATGGCGACGCGTATGCGGTCGGCTTGATTACTGAACAGCCTGTATTGACCGCAACCGGATCAGAACGTGTCACGTGCTGAGGATTTCAACAAAACTAATCTGCTGTAAGAGGAAATCGCGCAGATCGTAGCCAGTGAGCCAGAATTACGTTGGTAGCCGACACCGCGAGCTAACGGATGGCAAGGGGGCACAGAGGTGGTCGCATGCAGGCAGGCAGGGGATGTCTGCCACCTCTGTCAGGGACCAACTGTCCCCAACACACCGACCAGCGCCACCCGGTGAATACTTTTTGGCTTGAGTATTTCGTGCGACTCCGTCTAGACACTATCCACCCGTTTCATCGACCACTCCCGTACCTGAAAGCGCGTATGCAGTCACAGGTTTCAACTAGACGCCCCAGATGACGGCGATCCCTGCTGTCGCGACGACGGCAAGGAGTAGTTGGAGCGGGCCGCCCACTCGCAGGAAGTCGGTGAATTCGTAGCCACCGGGGCCATACACCATGAGGTTCGTCTGGTAGCCGACTGGTGTCATAAACGACGTCGCCGACGCGAACATCACCGCCAACAGGAACGCGAACTCGTTCGCACCAAGCTGGGCGGCCGCGTTGACGCCAACCGGGATCATCAACACGACCGTCGCCACCGGCGTGATGACGCTCGCGAGCACACCAGCAACCAGATACAGAACGAACATGACGCCCACGGTCGGGAGGACACTGTCTGTCGCAACGAGAAAGTCCGAGACGAGGGCCGCCCCGCCGGTCGACTCTAACGCGATCCCGAGCGGAATCACCCCCGCCAAGAGGAAGATCACGTTCCACGAGACGGCGTCGTAGGCATCAGTCGTGGTTAAACACCCGGTGACAACCATCGCTACGACGCCGGCCAGCGCCGCGATAACGATCGGAAGGACATTGAGTGCGGCGAGTGCCACCACACTGACGAGGACACCAACCGCAATGGGTGTCTTCGGCGATAGTGGTGCGACGTCGTCAATGTCCGCGTCAGCCAGCCGATCGAGCGCACGCTCGTCCGCGACGACAAGACTGCCAGTGTCCGTGAAATACCGGACGGCCGCCGGCGTCGTCCGGACCACCAGCAAATCGCCCGCCTGCAGCGTACGCTCGCCGAGCGCTGTCCGGTACAGATCGCCACCGCGACGGAGCGCAAGCACGCTCGTCTCGTGGTACTCGTGCAACCCGGTTGCAGAGATAGTGTCACCGACGAACGGCGACTGGTCCGGAACGACCGCCTTCGCGAGCATGCCGTCAGTCGCCGCCGACTCGAACGTCTCCTGGGTCACGGTCTCGCGAGGTCGCCGTCCGAGCATCGCCGCCTCACGAAACTGGGTGACTGCGTGCATGGGGCCATGCACGATCACGCCATCGCCCGCCTGGATGACTCGGTCAGAGTGTGGGCCAGCGTACGCCTCGCCGTCGCGTCGGATCTGCAGGATTCGGACGTCCGAGTGGGAATCGTCGAACGCCTCAACGGATTGCCCGACTGCGGGCGACGCCGGGCGAACGTACAGGTGGGTGAGGTAGTCGTCGAGATCGAACTCCGCAACCGGATCGCTGTCTGCAGGAACGCGGGCAGGAGTGAGTCGCCAGCCGACGGTCAACAGGTACGCGGTTCCGACGATTAGGAGGATGGCACCGAGCCCCGTGAACTCGAACATCCCGATCCCGTCGCGACCGTCGATCAGGAGGCGTGCAAAGTCGCTGGCGAGGATGTTCGTCGACGTGCCGATGAGCGTGAGCGTCCCACCAAGGATGGCGGCATACGACAGCGGCAGCAGGAGCTTCGAAGGGCTCATCCCGACTTTTCGGCAAGGTCGGTAACCATCGGGATGAAGACGGCGACGACGGGCGTGTTGTTCACGAACCCCGCGATGGGACCGGTCGTACAGACGGTGGCGACAAGCGCACGGAAGTCGCGTCCGCCAGTGAACTCGGCAAGGTACACGCCGAGCCGTTCGACGACGCCGGTGTTCTGGACGCCCGCACTAAGCATGTACATCGCGATGATGGTGACCGTCGCGGGGTTCGCAAACCCCGAAATCGCCGCCCGAGCGCCGACACCGGTCCATGGTTCGAGAATGACAAGGGCGGCGACGACGCTGATCGCGGTCACGTCGGTGGGGACGATCTCGGTGATGAACGCCACCAGCACGGCGAGGATGAGCATGAAGACAACGGCAGCGCCCGACACCTCGACGATAGGCATACCGGGACGACTCGTGTTGATGCCTTCACTGTTCCCATGATCGGACACATCTGTTCGGTTCAGCCGGCTCTGTTGAAATCCTCATCAGATGACACAGTCTGATCTGGTTGCGACCAATACAGGTGGGCGGTGCCCCATGGCGGAAGGTCAGCGAGACATCGACTACCTGAGTCCGAGATAGTACGCCGGAACACCGAGAGCGACGGCTCCCGTTATCAACCGACGAGACCAAGACACTGAGAGGATGTCCCACATATGGAGATAGGGAACGGCGAGAGCAAAGGTCCCGATCAGAAAGGCGGCACCGATATCCCAAGCAGCGAAGCCGTTACCGCTCTGCTCCGGGGGTTTAATCGTATTGTGTACGAGGACTCCCGAGACCAATAACACCATCAAGGAGCTACTGATCACCAGCGGGAGGTCTGACAGGTCCCACCCGTCTGCGTGCCCCAGGGCCCCCGTTTGAAGAACATATGCTTCTCCCTCGTCTTCGACCACGGTATACAGCTCGTGTTCATCGACGTTGTGCCCCACGGCACCGTACTGAAATTCGTCGGGGACATCGGACTCGTAGTACTCATCGCAGGTAAGTGTCCACTCGTGGCAGAGAACTATCGTAAATGAGTCGTCCGCAGCAGACCGTGTCTTGTCGAACACCTCCTTGGCAACGGGAGACAGCTTATCATATTGGTAGACGGTCGTTTCGTCCGTAACCGCAGAGTGTTCAATCGATTCAATATCGTTAGCTCGTTCGACTATCTGATTATCGTAGTATCCGTCAAGTCCCGTATCGCTGTACGGCGACGAGATGGCTCCTGGATAAGAGAAAATGAGACCGATGAGGGCCAACGCCACGGCGATCCGAGTCAGGCGGTGGACGGTCAAGCGATTCGATTCCTCGATGGCGGGCGGAATATTCATAGCCGTATGTCCTCCTCTCAGTCGGTGAAAATCTTCTGTCACTCCCCATTACCAATTCAAGACGCCACCTGAAACTGGTGGCAACCACAGCGATGAGTTCGCAGCTCTCAGTGACCGGGTGTTTCAGGTGAGAATCTGTGTAAAGAAGAGGATTTCAACAGAGCCGCCGATCCAGCTGTCGGCGTCCCGAGCGGATCAGCACGGAGATGGAGCCCGGCCGAGGAACTCCACCAGTGACATCCTCGCCCGGTGTGAACGGCGGGATTCTCTCGCTGCTCAAAAATAGATGTGCCTCCGCGCGTCGGGCGTCCGGACGGGGGCTCGTCCCCGAGCGGTTCCTTCACGGCTGTGCGGTGGCACCGGTTCCAAGCGGATCCTGTACTCGCAGTGGCGGTCATCCACGGTCTCCCAGGGACGAACTGTTCGGGGACGTCCTCACCTTCCCTTCCACGATCTTGATGAACCTCTCGCTCGTCATCTCGTATCGTGTATAACCGTCCGACGTTCGCTCCCGATCGACGGTAGCAACGACATCGCCGTCAACCTGAATCTCCCACGCATCGCCGTGGGCAACGTCAAGACCCATCAGCTGTATCTCGACGCCGTAGGCCGTCTCTAGTTCGTCAGCAAGCGGCGGGACGAGCGTGCCGTCCACAAGCCGTGGTGGTTGATACGGGGGGAGGTCGTGCTCTCTGAACTCCACGACTGCGTCACGCCACCAATCTGGTAGGCGATTGATGTCGACATTCGCGTACGGATCGTCCCCGTCAAGCAACTCCGGCGGTTCAATGTTGTCCCGTAGTGGTTGTTCCTCGCTGTGTCGAGACATTCATTGTACGAAGGGTCTGGTTAGCTGTGGCGGGCACATCTTGTTTCGAAACGGAGGAACTACAGCTCAACGTAGACTTCGCCGTCCCGAACGTGGACATCGTACGTCGGCAACCGGTAATCGTTGCTCGCCGTGTGAGTGCCGTCGGTGATGTCGAACTCCCACCCGTGCCACGGGCACGCGACGATCTCGTCTTCATACGCCCAGACGAGTTCGTCGTCCTCGTCGACATCGAGGGTTCCGCCCAGCAGGCCCTCACAGGCCGGTCCCCCTTGATGTGTACAGTAGTTCGACAGCGCGTGGAGTTCGCCGTTCGAGTTGAAGACGGCTATCTCTCGTCCCGAGACCTCGACGATGATGCGCTCACCGTCGGCGATGTCCTCGGCTGCGATAACATGGTGTAGATCGTCCCAGTCTGGGTCAGGTTGTGTGGGTTCACTCATCGTCAGTCGAAAGCGTACACCCGCTCTGCGGTCTTACCGTAGATGTTCTGTATCTCCTCGCTGGAGAACTCCGAACGGAGCATCTTCAGTAGCTCTCCGGTGTTGTCGAAGTCGAAGTGCGGATAGTCTGAGGAGAACATCAGACTGTTCTCGCCCTCGAAGTGCCGAATCGTCTCCGTGAGGTACGCCGGGTCGTCCAGCCCTTCGACGGGCTGACTCGTCACGTAGAACTGATCTTTGAGGTACTCACTGGGGCGTTTCTCGAGCATCGGCGCGTCCCACTTCGCACCCATATAGTCGTGATCGAACCGCCGCATGAAGTACGGGTACCAGCCGAGCCCCGACTCTTGGATGACGAATGTTAGATCGGGGAACCGTTCGGGAACACCCCGAGTCAACATGTCCGCCAAGTTCGTCTGGTGCATCATGTTGTGCGAGGTCGCATGAACGGGAAGCGCCCGATCCATCGCCTGCCACGTCGACGGGAACCGTGTCATCATCGTTCCGGCGGCATTATGCATCTTGATCGGTAGTCCAGCCCGTTCGCACGCGTCGTAAAGTGGGTAGTAGGACTCGTGGCCGAGGAGCGGATCGACCGATCCGCTCGGAATCATCACCGCCGCGATGCCATCCTCGTCGGCGCGGCGTTCGACCTCTTCGGCCGCCTTCTGTGGCTTCTGCGGGGCGACGAGAGCAGCCCCGTACAGGCCGTCGTCGGGGTCGACAATCTCGTCGAGGAGCCAGTTGTTATATGCCGTCGCAAGCGCAGCGGCGAGGTCGTCGTGGTGAACTCCCCCAAGATAGAGGTTCTGCGTGGGCGTGATTATCGCTTTGTCCCACTCCACGAGGTCCCTCCCCGTTTGGATGTCCTCTTTGGTACGGACGGTTTCGGAGTCGGCTTTCCCGATTGTCACCGAGTACACCATCCCATGGGCGGGGTAGACGCGGCCGAGGTACCCGTAGTCGTCACCCTGCTGGCTGTTCAACAGCTCGTCGAACGGGCTCTCGAGGTACGGGAGGATGTCTTCTTGCCGCTCAGTCAGGTGGAAGTCGGTGTCGACGATAACCTCCAAGTCGTCAATCGACCGGATTCGCCGTTCCGTGGTGGAACTCATACGAACCACATGGTCGATTGCACGTATATACACCGGGGCAATTCACGACGACGGAACACGTCTTAGAGGGTTTCTAACGCCCCTGTGAACGTTCTCACTTCATCGATCGCCGAGAGAGGGAACGTGCCTGGGACACACACCGATCCGAGCAGCCAAGGGCGAACGAAAAGTAACGGGGGCTCGTTGAAGAACGTGAGCACTTTCGTGAAATGATATTCAGATCTGTTTCGTATTGGCGAAAGCATTTTGTGAGTGCCATACACTGTATTGTCTGATGGAGGAGTGGAAACCAGGCGGTACCAGCCCTGAGTCAAGAGGATCGACGATACAAAGTATCGACACGTCGTTCGCTATCGTTACGGCCCTCCGCGAGTCTGACGGGATGGGTGTGACCGAACTCGCCGAGAAGACGGGGCTCTCGAAGAGTTCAGTCCACAAGCACCTCCGGTCACTGATGAAACATGGTTGCGTAGTGAAAGAGAATGAGGAGTACCAGCTTGGGCTCCGGTATCTCGACCTGGGCGCACACGTTCGCGAACAGTATTCTGGGTCGACGGAAATTAAACATAAACTCCGCGATCTCGCGGCGGAGACGGGAGAGAGCGCCCAGTTCGCCGTCGAAGAGCGCGGCCACGCGGTCGTCCTCCACCGTGAAGTCAGTCACGGCGGTGTCTATTCTCGGGGTCGAGAGGGCCGTCATTTCCATATGCACCAGACGGCCGCGGGAAAGGCGATCCTCTCACGCTACTCCGACCAGTGGGTTCGCGAGATCGTCGACCGTTATGGCCTCCCAGCGGCGACACCACAGACCATCAACGACGAAGCAGCTCTGTTCGACGAGCTTGCGGATATCAGGGACCGTGGCGTCGCGTTCAATAGCGAGGAGAGCACCGAAGGGCTCCGATCGGTGGCCGTTCCTGTTACGGGACCCGACGGTGGCGTCCTCGGTGCGCTGGCTGTCGCGGGACCGACACACCGCCTCACTGGCGAGCGATTGGAGCGGGAACTCCCGGATCTCGTCCGAAGCGTCGTGAACGAGGTCGAGTTGAACCTCGCCCATTCGTGATACATAGTGCAAGCGCATACCCGCGACTTTAGGCGCGGGAGGAGGTCAATTTCTCCCAAGAACGTCATCAGACGAACTCGGTCGAGTGAGGCCCATTATTCAAATTGGTTTATAACCAACATGATTAAGTCGCGCTAGACGCGATCTAATTCAAAATGAGAACTCGAGATCTACCCCCAGAAGCACCAGGACACTACCGGGAGTCACATCCTCATCCCTACTACATTCCAGAGAAGCTGCCCGTCTCATCCCCGATCGAGATCGATGATGAGCTCACAGCGACAATATCGGACGCAACGTTTCAGCTCGGACGCATCGATGGAATCAGTCCCACAGTCGATTTCTCACCCGTATTGTACACATCGCTTCTCAGACTCGAAGCCGTCGAAACCGCCGAAATCGAAGGTGCAGACGTCGAGATGGACGAAGTATACGCGTATCACACACGAGGCAAGTCCGGCAACACTGGGAGTGTAAGCCGTGACCTACAAGAAGTTCTTAACGCCGAACAAGCTCTCAGAGACGGATTTGATGCGATTAGACGTGGTGAGTCGATCTCATTACCATTACTCAAATCACTACATGATACACTGCTTGAAGGGGTTCGGAATGAAGGTGATGTTGTCGGAGGGTGGCGAGATAGCGACGTTCACATTCCGTCACCACGTCGAAGTCAGTCCCCGTTCGTTCCACCACCAGCTACCAGCGTCCCAGAATTAATGGAGTCTCTTGAGGCGTACATTCAGATGGGAGGTGAGTATCACCCGTTAGTCGACTTGGCGATCATTCACTACCAGTTCGAGACAATCCATCCCTGCTCAGATGGCAACGGGCGACTCGGACGCATCTTGATCGTGTTGCAACTGCATGAAGCCGGCTATCTGTCTGATCCGTATCTGTATCCGAGCGCGTATTTTAATCGGAATAAGCAGGAGTACGTTGAAAAGATGCGAGCGGTCAGTGAAGAGGGTACCTGGCGTGACTGGATTGCGTTCTTTATCAAAGGCATTGAAGAACAAGCCCGAGATTCCTACGAGCGGACGTTCAAACTGATCGAACTGCGCCGAGAGTACGAAGAGCGGTATCCAAATCAAAAGACGAGTCACAAACTCGCACGAAACTTATTCGAGCTTCCGTACTTCACTGCGAACGATATCACGCAACAATTCAATGTGAGTCAACAGACTGTCTACAATGCGATCGAAGAAGTCGAAGCAGAGGGCTTGGTAGTTGAAGTGACTGGCCAACAGCGCAACCGAGAGTACAAGGCAGTCGATATTTTCGATATCCTAGAGCGGCCAACTGCTACTACGAATTGACGGAGTGAAGTAGTGTGCGGCCTGTTTGAGCGAGTTGGCGGATACAGATCATACCCGTTGTTTCTTAATTTTGTACCACCTGGGATCCGCAAGTTGGCAGCAAAAAAGATCTGATCTGAAAATCACTATATCGCACATAATGTAAAAATTTAAGTTATAAAGGTGCACTATACCGAATGAAGATCAGAAAATATCTTCTCACGCGTTGGTTTATAAAATTATAAGCAACACACTTACCACTCCGCTGATAGCTGGAGTCACGGGCATCCAATGACTCCACCGCACGAAGCTCTCCGGCTCCAGCATATCAGGGGCAGAGCCGCCGAAGTGAGCACCGACGGAGGCCGTGAATGAGTCTCGGCGACAAGCTCAAGAGCGCACTCGTCACCGAGTCCAGCGCCTACCCCGCTCGCCGCGTCGATGACGACCTCTACGACACCGTCACCAACGGCCTCGCCGACGCCGAAGACACCAGCGGTCCCCGCCTACGCGTCCGTCCCCCACGGGAGAACGACGGCATGGACGCCAGCATCTCGCTCTACGAGACTGTCCACGAACCCCGCGAACAGGTCATCGGTGCGGGACGCTTCAAATTCGTCCGCACCAACGCCCACATCCACTCCTACGAAATGGTCTACGACGAGGGCAAACTCCAATTCTTTTTCAAGCCCGCCACCCGCGTCGACGCCAACCAGTTCGAGCGCCAACTCCGCAAAAACTACCCCAACGCCCAGATCACCCAAGCCGACAAGAAGTTCCCCACCCTCGACGTCGGCGACCACGTCTCGATGGCCCGGATGCGGCTCAAAAAGCCGTTCTACTACCCCATCAAGTGCAAAATCGCCGAGGAAGACTTCGAGGTCGACCCCTACGGCGACATTACCTCTGACATGGTCGTCGAAGAAGACCAGACCAGCACCGGCGAGCGTGTGCTCGCCGAAGACTGCCGCGTCATGGTCCAGACCATCTTCGAGCCCGCCCGCGACGTGTGGACGAAGCGTCGCCCCTACGGCCTCAACGTGACCGAGGCAGCCGCCCACATCAAGAAGGGTGAGTTGACCGGGAATATGCTTCGTGGTTTCGAGATCCGCGACCCCGGCTCGAAACGCACCCGGGCCGCCAAGATCATCGACAAGCTCCACGGTGCGAAAGGCTACTACCTCACCATCCGCGTCGTCGCGATCTCACCGCACAAAGAGATCGCCGAGCGGCGGTGCAACACGGTCGCCAACGACTTCGAGAAATACTACAACTCGTTCACCGAG
This sequence comes from Halorubrum laminariae, assembly GCF_024494655.1. GTDB lineage: Archaea > Halobacteriota > Halobacteria > Halobacteriales > Haloferacaceae > Halorubrum > Halorubrum laminariae. Next base: position 19,376 of record NZ_JANHDL010000020.1, read on the forward strand.
CAGGGGCTCGAACCCGTCGCGATCGACCCCGACGACGTGCCGAGACATCTCCGGGAAGTCGCCGCGCGTACCCACGACATCCCGTGGAAAAAGCGGGTGAAGTTCGGCCCCGGCGGCGAGGCCGTCCTCCAACCCGTGAGCGCGCTCGGGTCGATCGCCCACATCCCGAGCGACGAGATCAACACGCCGGTCGTCGATTGGGCCAAACAGCAGACCGGTCCGGGTATCCCCGCCGAGTCCCGGCAGGAAGACGACATCGACAGACCGGAAACGGTCACCGACCCGGACGACGAGAGGGGCGGACTCGATCTAGGTGCGCCCGAGACACAGATCGGGAGAGCCACCAGCGGTCCAGTGTCGCCGTCCGGTCCCAGTACGAACGAGCCCGCGGGGAGGGGAACGACGGGGAGGAGCGACACCGCAGCCCCGCCGCCCACAGGCGGACCCGACGCCGCAGCGAGCGGCCCGGAGAGCGACCCACCCCAACAGGGCGGACAGGCCGACGACGAGCCGAGCAACGGCACTGAGAGTGCGAGCAGCGACACAGACGGCGACAGCGTCGACGACGCGTCGGTGGAAACCGAGACGGACGCCGGCGACCCGTTCGGAGACAACCGCCGCCGGTAGTCGACGCCGGAGCGCCCTGCCATCGCCGCACGAGACGACGCCACGACACCACGACGGACGACACCACACCACGACATGGTATTTGATTTTCTCAACAGAGACGACGACGATGAACCGAGCGGGCCGATCACCGACGACGACTTGGAACAGCTCCACAGCGATCTTGAACTCGTTGCCGGGCAGATCGAACAGCGCCGCCTCAGTATCGAAGACCGTGTAACCCTGAGCAAGTACGTCGGGACGCTACTCTACCACGCCAACGAGGCGACACACGACAAGGGAGCGGAGATCCAGCGGTATGCGCCGGAGACGAACCCGACGACCGACCAGATCGCCCAAGATGTCCGGGATCTCATCGGGTATCTCTCACACGACCGATTTCTCCCGAGCGCCGGCGCAGACGACATTCAGGAGATGCGGCACGACCTCGGCGGGATTCAACAGGCCGTCGAGGAGATGGACGAGTTTGACTACGCCTACGTCGAGACGGAGCGCAACACGATGTACGGCGAGGAGATACAGTCGATCGGCGTTCCCGACGACATCGACCCGGACAAGCTTGAGCCCGGACAAGACGGAGAGGAAATCTACGCCGCTGGGAGCGCCCGGCGAGTCTTAGAGGAGGTCCCCCGCGAGTACGACGACGCCCCCCTGTTCGTCGGGAAAGGCACGCGGAACGGTCGCGACGCGTCGATCGAGAAAAACCACCTGTTCCGTCACCGCGCGATCTTCGGCGTCACCGGCTACGGAAAGTCCACGCTGTTGACGAACGACGCACGGCAGCTGATCGAGTCGGGAGCCGGGCTCTGTTTCATCGACCCGAAGGGCGACGACGCCCGGCGCTTGATGAAGGTCATGCCCGAGCACCGGCTTGACGACGTGGTGTGGATCGAGCCGGGTGCGATCGGCGACTACCTCTCGGGATTCAACTTCATCTCGCTCAACATGGACCCCGACAGCGACGAATACAACGCCGCGCTCGCGTCGCTCGTCGAGGACTTGAAGAAGATGCTCTCGGCCAACGACGACTACTGGGGCCCGCGGATGGATCGGGTCGCCCAGTCGATCATCACGGGGATGAACCTGTATAACTCCAAGACCCCCGACGACGCCCCCGAGATGAATTTCGTCGATATGTATTACGTGCTCAAGTCGGAGGCGTCCCGCCACGAGTTCACCGCCCGACTCAAAGAGGCCGGGCTGCGGTTCATCACGCCGCACATGGAGACGGTCGCAAAGATGCCCGAAGACGACCTTGAGCCGCTACTCGGGCGGTTCCTCCCGTGGATTCAGAATCCGGTTGCCCGGCGGATGATCGGGTTTCGGTCGGGCGGGGTGAGCATCCCCGACGCGATCGATAACGACAAGATCATCATCGTGCGGATGGGCTCAGAGCCGCGCGAACTCAAGCAGATGCTCGGGATGGCGGTCATCCGGCGTATCTGGTCACACATCCGCGGGCGGGCGGCCGAGTCGGAACACCAGCGGTCGCCGTTCTACCTGTTTGCAGACGAGTTTGACAACCTCGCGATGCACGACGACACGATCCCGGCGATGATCTCTGAGAGCCGGTCGTACCGGCTCGCCATGACGCTCGCCAACCAGTATCCGGCGCAACTCCCGAGCAACGTCGTCGACGCGATCACGACCAACTGCGACACCATCATGTCGTTCAACCCGGGCGACAAGAAGTCCGCCCGGACGTACAGTACGCAGTTGGGGCTTGAGCCCGACGATTTGACCGAGGAGGTCAACTACCACTACTGGATGCGGACGACGATTTCCGAGAACATGGAGCGGTCTGACGCGTTCCGTGTGTACGCGTACCCGCCGTTCCCGCCCGTTCGCGATGCGGACGCCCGCGATGCGGAGATCCAGCGGAGTCTCCGGGAAGTCGGTCGCGAACGCCGGTCGGACGAGCAGGTGTACGAAAACCTCCTGTTCAACGAGGGAGGCGGTCGGTGGGAGACGGGTATCGGTCGAGATATAGCGAGGGCGTCAGAGCGCGAAGAAAAACTCCACTTCGCACGAGAGCTCCAGATAAAGGTTCCCGGCCCCGACAGTCCGGGGATCAGCGGTGGTGCGTCGGCAGCCCTCGATGCGGGCGGCGCAAGCGGGGGCAGCACGGGAGACGGAACCTACGGCGCACCCACGACAGCGGACGACGCCGAGGGTGTCGTTGAGCGCCACCTCGATACAGTGTTGGAGAGCGTCTTTGCGGCCCGACTCCGGGCGGGCCAGCCCGCGGATACGTTCGTGCCGACCGAGGACGCGAAAGACGAGCTTGTCGCCCGGCTTGAGGATTCAACCGTGGACAGCCTCTCGGAGCTGTCGAACATCTACGAGCGGGTGAACAGCACGTACGCGGAGACGAAGCGGAACGACGGGACGCCGTCGATCCGGCTCACGCCGAAGGGGCGGGGCGTCGTTCTCGAACAGGACACGGGGAGTGCGGGGTCCGGCGGGGGCGACGACCACCGGTGGATTCTCGGTCAGTGTTACGTGGCGTTCACGCAGATCGGCTACGTGTCGTGGCTCCCTGAGCAGGAGGGCGAGGAGATGCCTGACGGCGTCGCAGAAGCGCCGATCGACGTGACCGACGTGGACGACGACCAGTCGCGGTCGGAGATGCTAGACGCGATCGACGAGCGTCGCGAGCGGCTTCGCGAGGAGTACCCCGGCGTGTGGAACTTCGCCGGTGCTGACGACGTGTCGATCGAGGCGGAGACGTCGACGATCAAGTACCCGTTCCAGACGTTCACAAACCTGCGGAAAGCGATGGAGAAAGGCGAGAAGTGCGTGTTCGCGGTGAAAGACGGGACGGCTAACTACGGGAGTTTCACCCACTGGGGCGAGCGCGCCGAGCAGGTCATCTACGAAACAGAGGGCAACGGCAAGGGGATCGAGGTCGTGAGTGACGAGATTGCCTTCCGAAAGTCGCCTCTCCCGGACGGGAGTTACCGCTACTACAACGACGGTGGCGGCAACTACCGTGTTGGCGACGAGAAGGTCGCTGTCCGCCCACATCGAGATGCTGACGACGAAGGACAGGGCAACGTGGGGACGGTGTGGTATCGCGACGCCGAAACGGACGAGGTCGTAGCCGCAGTCGGGGAACAACAGCCGGTTGAGGGCGGAGAGATAGCCCGGTTCGATGGGCCCGAGGAGGCCCACGAAGGCGACAAGAACGCCGTCCCCGCCTACTACGAGTATAACCAGAGCGAGGGCGAGTACGTCGTCTACAACGACGGCGAGAAGCTACACTACCCGAGCAAAGAGGAGCTTGAGGCCAACTGGGTGCCGTTCAGAGGCCCGTTCATCCCCGAGGCACGATTCCCTGAGTGGCCCGGCAGCGACGACTTCGAGATCATCATCTTCCCGGACAGCGACAACGACGAGTACGACCAGCCGCAGTTGTACCACCGCGGCGAGTGTACGCCGCTGTTCGATCATCTCGGCGTCGAGTCCGTCGCCGGCGTCGACGCCGGCGAGATTGAAGGGCCGGGGGAAGTCGAGAACGCGACGACTGACGAGCCCGTCGACGAGGATGAGACGCCGGGCGAAGACGAGGCCACCGAGAGCGGTGAGAGTGCGGCAGCAAGCGACGCGACCGACGACTCCGACGCTGGGGACGCCCCGGCCGTGGAGGGCTTCACGGAGCCGCCCACGCCGGCGCGTATCGCGAGTGACGAGCGGATAGACCTCTCCGTCGAGAAGATCGCCGACGCCGCCGAGGGGGCGTACAAGCCACCCAAGCAGCAGCGGGACTTCATACAGTCAATCGTGAACGTCCTCAGAACCGATCCCGACGACATGGCGAAGACGGCCGACGAGGCCATCGACGCGATCGTTCTCCCCGAGGAGATCGACGAGGAGGCAGCCGAGAGCACACGCGAGGGCAAGAGCGCCGCCGACAGTCCAGCAGAGGGTGCCGAGGACACCGCGACCGATGAGCGCGGCGACACGGACGACTCAGGCAAGAGTGAGAGAGACGAGAAGATCGGTACCTCGCCGGAGAACCCCGGTCTCAACGTGCGGGGGTATCAGAAGGCACCGACAGCGACGGAGATCGCGAAAGACGACCGGCTGGACCTCACGCCCGAGGAGGTCGCGGCGATCGCCGAGGGCGAGCGCGACATGACGGAGGACGAGGCAATACTCCTACAGTCGATCCTCCAACGGCTCGCGAAGGGTCAACGCGAGTATCCCTACGACGAAATCCCTAGCGAGATTATCGTCCCCGTCGACGGCGTCGGCGCGTTCGCGACCGACGAGGGGTCGGAGGGGACAACAATAGACACAGACGACAGCGACGGCACGGAAGACGAAGCCAGCAACGACGATACAGCGAGCGCAAACAACACAGACGAGGAGGCGAGTACCGAGTCGGAAAGTGTCGAACCTGCCGGCGTGTCACCCGACAGGATAGCCGCAGACGACCGGGTCAGCCTCTCCGAACAAGCGATCGAGGCCTTCGCCGATGGCGAGTACCCCCCATCGACCCAAGAGGCCGTCGACCTCCAATCTGCCGTCCGCGACCTCTCCAACGCCGAACGAGGAGAGATACAGACCACAGAGGATGTGAGAGATGCGATCGCATCATCCGAGAGAACCAGCCAACCAGATGCGGAACCCCCGACAGAAGCAGCCACAGGCAGTGAGCGTGGAGAGCCCGGCACCAGAACAGCGAATCAAGCAAAGTCGAGCGATTCCCACACAAGCGGAGAGAGGCTTGAGGAGGCTGACCGACAGATGTGGAATAATGTGCTCGACGCTGAAAGCGCAGAATCCGATGGAGCCGATCCCAGCCGCAACGGGGCTTCGGAAAGCGACCAAGGCAAACACTCGACCGAACCGGACGAGAGTGACACAGCGGACACGACCGACGACGACGAACACGACCCGACAGTAGCCGAGATGGAGAAGCTACTCGGCAACGGTGAGTCCGACGACAACACCGAACCTGACGACACCGACGACGGGGGTAACTAGAGCACTACCTGAATAGATCACCCTCATTTTCAGCGTCGCTATCGGACGACAAGACGCACAGAACCGCGGAGTATATTTCACAGAGTAAGACAAGTATTAATCGGAGGCAAAAATACCGCCTCAGAATGGGTCGAACCACGCCGAAACTCAGCCACTAATTCAGGGAGATCAAACGCCGGCTGAGGCCACACCTAATCCTCCAAAACAGAGTTGAGATCGTCGTCATCCAGCTCACCAGATTCGAGCTCTCCCTCACCTGCGAGCGTTTCCAAAACCTCCCGGCGAAGTTCATCTTTGTCGACCGTATCCAGATCCCCAGCTTCCGCTAGTTCCTCCATGTCGAGTCCCAGTATCTCACTCAGAATGAACTGGTGGCGAGGGAACAAACGGAGTGAGGCAGTGAGTCGATCAGCCATCTCTGAGTCGATTGCCCCCATCCGAGATCGCTGAATAGTCTCTAGTGACTCGGAGATATTTTCAAGGTCATTTTGTAGCTCAGAAATTTGCTGCTCTAATTCGTTGATCTCCGCGCTCGTCGCTCCCGAATCACCCCCAGCCGAACCAGACCGTTCCGCCCGAATCTCAGAGATAACTTTCCGACCTTTGTCAGTCAACTCAACACTCCGCGGGCCGAACGCACCCGACTGCACAGTCGGAGGATGCACACGGAGCAACCCCATATCATCCTCCGCAAACCCCCGCCCGTTTTCTCCCTCACGAGCACGGTACGCGACCTGCGATTTGGTGAGGCTCGTTTCCTCGCGAATCGCACTCACATTCGCCGGTGCTTTACCGGGGTCCGTGTTGTCATAATCAGTAGGATTATTTTCTAAGTTCTGCACAGTCAACAGAAACTCAACGTCGGCGGGCTTGAATCCGTACTCGGTAAGCGCGGTCATATGATCTTAGTCTCCCTACAATTCGCAACAATATACAGGGGCATATTACTTGTGGTCAGCCAAACTCTATGTGTAGATCAGGGGGCTGAGTAAAGGGCATTAGATATTAAGGGCCTTTTAGGGCGTTTGATACTGGGTAGTAATTATTCAGGTACGTGCCAAGGGCATAATACCTGTCTCCCCACCAAATAGCAGATTATCAGGTGCATAGCAAGGACATTGATAGTTTGTATCCAGTATCCTGCCGCTGAAACAGGGGTTAGTAAAGTGTATCCGATATTAAGGGGCTATTGAGGGGCATTATACACAGCAGCCCCCCAACGACCGCACTAATAGACACGACACCCCCCCACGACCGATGCGAGAGAGAACACGGGGTCCGTCGTGTCACCCCCAACTCGATCCACAACGCACCGTCGACGACCGTGGACCGTGGAAACGACGACGCAAAACCCGACACGTCGATCACGCGCAGAACGCGCTCGACACCGCAACACGATCGTCGCCGTCGACACCAGAAGACGAGCTCGCGCACACTATCAGAAAGCCGAGAGAAACAAACCGTGGACCGTCGCAGTACCACCGCGAACACGAACACACAGAGAGACGATCGACGACGTCGCGAACAAGAACACACACGCGTCACACCGCGCGTGCTCGAACCCCGATCGAGAACGTGGACCGTCGCCGTCGACGACGCAGACGATGCCCGCACACCGAGTACGAGCTCGCGCTCTCGCATGATGAACCACGACGACGATCAGCCGCGACCACAACGCAACGCGACACAGCTCACAACCGACTCGACGACACACGCTGACCGCGCACCATCGCGTTGACCCCCAGTTCGTTGCATACACTTCACTATAGCAATAATCCGGACGTGGGGATGTACCTCAACATCGACTCGATCCACGAGTTCGACGCCGTCGATCACGACCGCACCAGCACCGCGAGCAGATCGCGTCGACCGCAGAATGTCCGCGTCGTGTTCGCGAGAGACGACCGTCGATCGCGTCGCGTTCGCACCGCACGTTGACCGTGGAATCTCGCGCTCTACACCCGCCGTCGATCGTCGTCGTCGCGAGCGTGGATCGTCGCCGTCGACGACGCAGATGATGCCCGCGCAGCGAGCCCGAGTCGCACTGACCGACCGACACGAACAGACGCACAGCACGACGCGTCGCGACCACCGCGACACCCGCGCACGTCGACGCCGATCCACCGCGCTACACCCGAGTTTTATACAGTAAAAAGTATTCAGTAATAATGCGTACGTGGGGTGTGTGCCTGACACCGTGTTCTCACGACGACGATCCCAGCAGAGACACGACCGCAGACAGCACCGCAGTGAGCACTCGTCGCGACCGCCGACAACACCGCGACAGCACCGCGAGAGACGACCGTCGATCGAGGCGTGCCTACCGCGACAGCACGTCGCCGCGTGGACCGCCGCAGCCGAGCTCGCGTCTCGTCGACAGCGCGTGTGCCGCGCTCTCTCCCACCGTCGATCGTCGTCGTCGCGAGCGTGACACGAGCAATGAAGAAAACGCCGCGAGACTCACAGATAACCAAGCCGCCCAGATAGAGCTGAACGAGAGCTCGATTGAACGTGGCGGAGACGGCATCTTCATTTTCGAAGTCGAAGACGACGACGAAACCACCACGACCTCCCCTCAGAGAACCAGACAGTCAACGGCGAATAAGACTAACCGATATTAAAACACGCTCCAGTCCTCTTTTTTCATATGCTTGAGATGGAGATTGCTGGTAAACTACATCTAAATGAGGAGTCCTAGTTTGGTGTTGACGATCACATTAGAACCATATTGTCTGTGAAAATCGATAGAACACGTATGAGATAGTGTCAATTTATTCATTCAGGGTATAGAATTAAAATATTTGAAATCTAGGAGACACTGCCAAATAGAATAGCCGTGTTTTAACTACTATTTCAGTTATTCGATCCAACAGAGCAAAACATTGCTTGACCATTGACATCCTCCTCCGCGTGAACGCGGAGGGATCCCGAGCGTGGGAGTTTCAGGTTCGCAACCATGACTCCGATTTTTTCTTCGGGAAACGGTGTCCGACCGCTCTTCGTTAGTGCGCTCTTTCATCACGTGGCATCACTTCTCATGACCGGGACAGAACAGACGCGTCCACTGTGTGTCTGGCCAGTACTGTTCATTCTGGGCTCTGAGCCGGCGTTGAGTCGCTGATCCTGATACCATGCGCGGTTACTCTCGTAGCAACAGCAGATGGAACTGACCATACCGTCTCAGTGGGCACAGTCACCCCATCGATCGCGAGACAGACGAGTTTCCCTTGTCCTCGCCGCGCCGCAATGACAAATTCAAACCGACGTGATCGATTGTCAGTCGCAGTCACATGGATCGTTGAGAGCCCGTTCGCGCTCTCCCACGTTGTCGTGTCGACGACGCTAAGCTCGCCTGCAGGAGTGACAGTAGTCGAGCCACAGGCTGGACAGAACCCTTCGTGCGGGGCCGTTCCGAGGTACCCGTAATCAGTGTCGCACGCAAAGCAATGTTCCATGGTCTGAGACTAGTATCGGTCCATGATCGTCTCTGCAATATGTGCCCGACCGGAACATGCTGGACAGGCAACTACGTCGCCACCGTCTAACCCGAACACGGTCACAAATTGTTGTGAGACGTGTGCTCCGCAGTGGGCGCACTCCGGCATCGAATTACCCCAGCGAACCCTCCATCTCTAACTCGACGAGCCGGTTCAGCTCGACGGCATACTCGATGGGCAGCTCCTCCGTGATCGGCTCGATGAAGCCCGAGACGATCATCTGTTTCGCGTCGTCGTCGTCGAGGCCGCGCGACTGCAGGTAGAAGATGTCCTCGTCGCCGATCTTCCCGACGGTCGCCTCGTGGGCGACGTCGACCTTCGACTCGTTGATCTCCATGTACGGCATCGTGTCGGAGGTCGACTCGTTGTCGAACATCAGCGCGTCGCACTCCACCGCCGTCGAGGAGTTCTCGGCGCCGTCCGCGATGTGGACGAGGCCGCGGTAGTTCGTGCGACCGCCGTCCTTCGCGATCGACTTGGACTCGACGGTCGACTTGGTGTCTGGCGCGTTGTGGTACACCTTCGCGCCGGTGTCGATGTCCTGGCCCTCGCCCGCGAACGCGATGGTGATGTGGTTGTCGGACGCACCGCGGCCCTTCAGGATCGTCGAGGGGTACAGCATCGTCGCCTTCGACCCCATCGACCCGGAGATCCACTCCATACGCCCGCCTTTCTCGGCGATGGCGCGCTTGGTGTTCAGGTTGTACGTGTTCTTCGACCAGTTTTGCACCGTGGAGTACTGGACGTGCGCGTCCTCGCCGACGAACACCTCGACGCCGCCGGAGTGGAGGTTGAACGCGGAGTACTTCGGCGCGGAACACCCCTCGATGTAGTGGACCTCGGAGCCCTCCTCGGCGATGATGAGCGTGTGTTCGAACTGGCCCATCCCCTCGGAGTTCATCCGGAAGTACGCCTGCACCGGCATGTCGACGGTGGTATTTTCGGGGACATAGACGAACGAGCCGCCCGACCAGATGGCACCGTGGAGCGCGGCGAACTTGTTGTCACTCGGGGGGACGCACTTCGTCATGAAGTGCTCACGGACGAGCTCCTCGTGCTCTTGGACGGCCTCATCCATGTTACAGAAGATGACGCCCTTTTTTTCCCACCGCTCCTGCATGTTCTGGTAGACGACCTCCGATTCGTACTGCGCGCCGACGCCCGAGAGCGCATTCTTCTCGGCTTCGGGGATGCCTAGCTTGTCGAACGTGTCTTTGATATCGTCTGGGAGCTCTGTCCAGTCGTCGACGCCGGCGCGGACGTCGACGTCCGGGCGGATGTAGGGAACGATTTCGTCGACGTCGACCTCGCTCAGGTCCGGCTGTCCGGGCCAGTCGGTCGGCATCGGCATCTCCTGGAACTGCTTGAGCGCGCGCAGGCGGCGCTCCAGCATCCACTCCGGCTCGTCTTTGTCCTCCGAGATGACGCGGACCGTCTCCTCGGTGAGACCCTTTTCGCTTTTGAAGGCGGACTTCTCCTCCTTCTTGAACTCGAAGCGGGCCTCAGTGTTCGTCTCTTTGAGATCGTCTTGTTTTGAACTCATCAAAGTATTCTTCTGAGACTACGAATATAAGTGTGGTGCGCTGGAATACTCTTTAGTAACTTATAGTGGTTTCTTTAACGAAAGAGAATAACCTTACATAATTTAATTCAGTTCCACTATCCAGTAGAATTTAATATGTAGTGAAAGGGGGATTGCATGAACCGTCTCGGGATCAAGCCCCGAGACACCCGGCCTGCCCCGCCTGTAGAAACAGTATCATCGTCACTCGTTAGCAAGAACGACTCGACAGCACTGGATGGCCGCTTCGATGTGGCGGTCGGCGACGGTGTCGTCAGTTTTGTCAGCCGATTCAAGCAGTGTAGCAACTTGTCGAACCCGTTTTTGTCTGGTTTGCGTGTCAAGATCGTCACTAGTAGCATCGTGGGCGACGGCTTCAGCCTCTCCGAGCCAGCGGTTCGTCGCTGGCGGGACTGGGCGATCTGCGGTCGCAGTGAGATGGGTCGCCAGTGCGTCGGCCGCAGCCCGCGGATCGGTTGGAATATCGATTTCGTCCGTCATTGTTGGTGTATTGGCACCCACTGTGAAGAATTGTTGCGCCAAGTTATGTTCCGGGGCTCTGTTGAAATCCTTAGAAAGTGATAGATTCTGCCCCGGTTGTGGTCAGTACAGGGAACTCACGAATCACTCGGTGTAGGTTGTATGGTATCCAGTGTCGGGAATATTTGGTAATCTTTGGACAAGACTCGTTCGAGAGACACACCAGACGACACAAACCCGTACGCAACCGAGAGCGACTATGATCGGGTCGCTCCTCCGGATTGACGTCGTACTCTTCGTTCTCATCGGCGTGCTGGGCGGCGCACACTGTATTGGGATGTGTGGGCCGTTAGTGACAATGTACTCGAAGCAGATGACGCCGCAGCCTGACGGCGGGACGGTGACAGCCAACGACGGGCATGCCGGTCATCTCACGACCTACGAGGTTCGCCAGCACTTCCTGTTCAACGTCGGCCGGGCGACGACGTACGCAATTCTCGGGGCCCTCTTCGGTGCGCTTGGGAGCGCCGTGTTCGTCACGGCTGACCAGCTGACACCGATCGCTGACCTCCTGCGAGGTGTTGTCGGTCTTGCGGTCGGAGGGTTCATTGTGGCGACGGGCGTTCGGTATGTCATTGGTGGAAGCGGAGGCGATATTCGTATTCCTGGCGTCCAGCGCGTCACGTCGTGGCTCGCAACGAGAGTTCACCGACACGTGAACAGCCCGAGTATTGTCGGTCTCGGCGCCGTCCACGCGTTTCTCCCCTGCCCGATGCTGTATCCCGCGTATCTGTTTGCCTTCGCGAGTGGCTCCCCGACCACCGGTGGAATCGCTCTCGGTGCCCTTGGCATTGGGACAATTCCGGCAGTTTTCCTCTATGGGACCATTATTCAGTCGATTGACGTTGCCCACCGGCGAGGCGTTCATCGGCTACTCGGCGTGGTGTTCGTCGTGCTGGGGTACGTGCTGTTCGCGCACGGACTGATGGCACTCGGAGTTCACCTCCCACATCCGATGTTCCCGCATTACCAGCCTCTTGGGGGCGCGATGGGGCACTGACCAAGCACTGGATCCTTTTTTGGCTCGATATCGGCGACGGGCTCCAGTCAACAACGACGATGCGGAAAACGACGGTAGCTGGTCTCCCTGACCCCACAGTGTTTCTCTGCGATCTCAGAGAGAAACACCACGTTGACAACGCGCTCTTTCTCGTTGATGCTGGCGGACATCTCACATCTGCGTTCTCACGAACCTCGCTCCGATTTCAAATCACTCGTCATGGAAATCGAAATGCTGTCGAACGTGTCTTTTGAGAAGTAAAATGGCGAACGCCTTCATTTTTAAATACGTTCAGAAACGCAGAGTCGGCGGCGGCAGAATCGTGGCTCCGAACCTTCGCCGTCTGCTGGAACCGATACTTAAATTAACACGACCATGTCAATCGCTTGTGCTGATATACAAATAAACCGATAGGATCACAAGGAAAGCTTCCGCAACTTTCGTGATGGTGACAATTGGATTAATTGTTCCGTTCATGTAGAACGCTTCGACCCCCCAACCCTGGAACGGGAACAGCGCAAGGATTGTCACTAATGAGTACACTGCAGCCGCGAGAAAAAACGAGCGTCGCCAGAACCGGGTGGAATACAGTGCTGCTCCGCCGAGGAAACCAAGTCCGTTGAGGACGAAGAGGACCGCCAGCACAACGCTCATCTCAATAGCCCGTGTCGTCGCCACGAGATGAATGATTCCCGTAATGAAAGCCAAAAGAATTGCCACATACCCGACCGGTTCCGACGGCCACTGAATAATACTGTTCGACTCTGTTGTATGGTTTGTACCCATGAGCACAATACCATTCGAGTATATAAAAGGTTACACGCTTATATAGGAACATGGGAATCGGCTGTCAGGGGATTCAAACTTCATTTCGAACAGATAGCTGTTTCAGAGATTAACCTCCGCTAACAGCAGCCGTCGTCGTCGCCACCGCAGACGCTGCCGTAGTCGATTCCGGTCTCGTCGCCGATGGCCTCGTTACACTGCATCACCATCGTGGGGAAAGCGAACTCCGAAGAGGACTTTTTGGCCGCTGCGAGCTCTTCACCGAGCGCCTCGGCGGCCGCAACGACCTCGTCGTCCGTCACTTCGGATTCGCTGGCGTCCTGATCGGAAGCGCTCAACAGCACCCACCTCCGGTGGACCGCGCGAACTCCTCGCCGATCTCGTCGCTGATGGCGTCGTTCGCCCGCTGGAGCAGTTCAACTATAGTAGTCGATAGAACTTTTTACTCAGAAATATATGTTGCCTGTAATGGATCACCTCAACGAGATCTCTGTCGAAGAACTCCAAGAGGCGCTTGACAATGTTGATGGAAACAAGCCGACTCAAC
>NZ_JANHDL010000001.1 GCF_024494655.1 Halorubrum laminariae
TCCAGAACGCCCGAAACAAAGCCGCCGACGCCGTACAGGGCGTCGTCGCCCGCTGGAAACAAGGTGAGTACGCGGGCAAACCACACTTCTCGAACCCGACCGCTGTGTACGACAAGCGGTGTGCGACTTTCCACGACGAGTACGTGTCGTTGGCGACCGTGGACGGACGCATCGAAGTCGAGTACGTCCTGCCAGACCCCGAGCGGGACACGCCCCACAGTCGGTATCTCGACAACAGTGACTACGAAGTGACGGGCGCAGAACTCCACTACACGGACGGCGAGTGGTTCCTTCACCTCCGAACAAAGGCGGAGGTGGAGTCTGACACGCCGAAACAGGCGATGACCGGGCACAGCACAGTCCTCGGTGTTGACCTCGGCGTGAACCAACTCGCTGTCACTTCGACGGGCACGTTCTGGAGCGGCCACGAGTTCGACCACTGGCGACGAGAGTACGAAAAACGGCGTGGCGACCTCCAGCAGTGTGGAACTCGGCACGCTCACGAGAACATACAGGCAGTCGGGCGCAAAGAGACGGGACGGTTCAAGATGATGCTCCACCGGATTGCGAACGGTATCATCGCAGAAGCCGTCGAGAACGGCTGTACGGTCATCGCCGTCGAGGAGTTGACTGGCATCCGCGACCGGCTCTCCGGTGCCTCGTGGGGACACAAGTGGGCCTTCGAGCGGTTGTACGAGTACGTCGAATACAAGGCCGAACTCCACGACATCGACATAGCACAGGTAGACCCGGAGAACACGTCACGCCGTTGCTCACACTGTGGGTTCACACACCCGGACAACCGCGAGGACGAGGGCTTCGAGTGCATGAAATGCGGCTACGAGAACCACGCCGACTACAACGCCGCGAAGAACATCGGATTGCGGTATCTCCGTCGTAACCAAACTGGGGACGGCGGAGGCGCACCCGTAGGCGTGCGCTTGAATCGCGGGACGTTGAACGCGAACGGAGAGTATGAACCTCCTGCCGGAGATTCCGGCCAGAGCGGGAGTCCACGCGAAAGCCCCATCCTCAACGAAGCGAACGGCGAAGCCGTGCGCGAGTAGGGTGGGGTAGTTTACGTGTGAGACGATCGCCTCTGTCGGGATCGATTGAGCGATTTTTTGCGAGCGACAACCGAACAATACCTTGTATATTCGAGAAAGCGTATAATGAACATAGGAACAACGTTAAGGTCTATCCCGCGGTACGAACGGGCATGGAAACGCGGAAGGTCCAACGGCTGGGTCCGTCGACGCTGGCGATGACCCTCCCCGCCGAGTGGGCGAAGGAACACGGCGTCAACAAGGGAGACGAGGTGTCGTTGCGGATGGGTGGAAAAGGAACGCTCACGGTGCTTCCCGAGTCGGTGAGCAGCGAGGAGTCGGAGGCCGTCATCAACGCCGACGGGCTCGATGCGCAGTCGTTAGAGCGGGCCATCGTCGCGCAGTACGTGCTCGGTCGGCGCGTGATCCACGTCCAGAGCGAAGGGACACTCGACAGCGAGCACATCAACGCGGTGTACAAAGCCGAGACGCAGCTGATGGGGCTCGGCGTTATCGAGGAGACGCCCGAGGACATCTCCATCCGGTGTTCCGTCGATCCCGAGGACTTCACTCTCGACAACCTGCTCGAACGGTTGGAAAACACGGGCTCGACCATGCGTGGCGAGGCCGTCAAGGCGCTCGCGCACGGTAACCCCGATCTCGCCCAGCGCGCGCTCAACCGCGAGCGACAGGCGAACAAGATATTCGTGCTCCTCCTGCGGCTGATCTTCACGGCGTACCAGAACCCGAACCTCGCCCGGGCGGTCGGGTTGGAGGAGGGCTTCCCGCTCATCGGCTACCGCTCCGTCGCGAAGAACCTCGAACTCACCGCGGACAACGCCGAGGACATCGCCGAGATCGTCATGGAGGCGGATGGGCACACTCTCGATGTCGACAGCGCGACGATGCGACAGATTCGGGAGTTCACCGATCAGGTTGACGAGCTGACGGCAGTCGCCGTCCGCGCCGTCGTCGAGCGCGACTACGACCTCACCGTCGAGTGCCGCGAACTGTTCGCCCGGCTGGAGGATCGCGAACAGGAGATCCTCGGCGAACTGCCGGCAGATCTGGACAACGACACGCTGCTCATGACCCGCGAGGTGCTCGTCAGCCTCCAGCACACCGCCGAGTACGCGATGCGAAACGCCGAGATCGCCGCGAACCTCGCGCTCAACGAGGAGTCCGACCACGTCGAGATCATCTGACGGGTCGCCCGTCGAGCGGTTCGTGTGAACTAAGTAGTCGCCCGCGAACCGACCCGTATGAGCGAAGCATCCATCGAGTCTGACAAGGGGATCGGCGTGGCACTCGCGTTGGGGGCCGTCGCGCTCGTCGGGAGCGTCGCGATGTTCGGCGCGCCGTCACAACTCGGCCGCGCGTGGGGGTTCGCCGCGGCATTCGTGTTCGCACTGTGTGCGGTTCTCGCCGTCCAGCTATACCAGTAGCGAGAACCGAAACGGTCGACGAGAAACGGTTAAACCCGTCACGCCCGTACCGCCGACAATGAGCGAGTACACCGAGGAAGAACAGCGGATCCTCGCGTACCTCACCGACAGCGTCACTCGCGGCGAGCGGTACGTCCGCTCGAAGACGATCGCAGACGCGATCGGTCTCACCGCGAAACAGGTCGGGTCGCGGCTCCCCCGGCTCGCCGAGAAGTCGGACGATGTGGACATCGAGAAGTGGGGTCGCGCTCGGTCGACGACGTGGCGAGTGACACCGCAGAGGTAATCGGAGACGCGGCAGGACCCGCGGGCAGACTCGCGTATTTTTAACCCCCGTGGTACCAAGAGTGAGTATGACAGTCCGAGTCTCTCGGACGTTCGAGTTCGACGCGCCCGCTGAGGACGTGTGGGCGTTCATCTCGGACGCCGAGAAGCGCGCCGGTGCGATAAGCGTGGTCGACACCTTCGAGGTGCACGGCGACGGGAACGCGACGTGGCACGTGGCGCTTCCGATTCCGGTGATCCGGACGACGATCGCCGTGGAGACCGAGGAAGTCGCACGCGACCCCCCGAACCGAGTGAAGTTCGTCGGGAAGTCGCGAGCCTTCCGCGTCACCGGCGAACACGAGATCACGGAGACAGACGGCGGCTGTCGGCTGGCCAACGAGTTCGTCGTCGACGGGCAACTCCCCGGTGTCGAGTCCTTTTTCGAGCGCAACTTCGACGCAGAGCTCGACAACTTGGAAGACGCGCTCCGAGCGTCGCTGGGATCGCCGGTATGAGGATCGCGTGCGTGCAGCTCGGTGTCGAGGGAGGCGCGGTCACGGCCAACGTCGAGCGCGCGCTCGCCCGCATCCGGACGGCCGCGGCGGCGGGCGCAGACGTGGTTGTTCTCCCGGAACTGTTCGACGTCGGGTACTTCGCGTTCGAGGCGTACGCGCGGGCCGCGGAGAGCGTCGCCGGCGACCGGCTCTCGCGGTTCGCGGCGGCGGCGGCCGACGAGGGCGTCCACGTGCTCGCGGGGACCGTCGTCGAGGACCTCGCGGCCTCCGCGGCCGACGGCGTCGTCGTTCCGGCAACGGAGGGACTCGCGAACACCGCCGTCCTGTTCGACCGCACTGGCGACCGCCGACTCGTCTACAGAAAGCGCCACCTGTTCGGGTACGGGTCAGAAGAGACGAACCGGATGGTCCCCGGCGAGTCAACGCCGGTCGTCGAGATCGACGACGTGTGCGTCGGGGTGACCACCTGTTACGACCTCCGCTTCCCGGAGCAGTTCCGGCGGCTGGTCGACTCGGGGATCGACTGCGTGCTCGTACCAAGCGCGTGGCCGTACCCCCGAGTGGAACACTGGCGCACGCTCGGCCGGGCCCGCGCGATAGAGAACCTCGCGTACGTCGCGACGGTGAACGGGAGCGGCACTTTCGACGGGGACGCGCTCTGTGGACGGACGTCCGTCTACGACCCGTGGGGAACGACGCTGGCGTCGGCGGGCGACGAGCCGACGACGGTGACCGCAGACGTCGATCCAAACCGCGTCGCGACCGTCCGCGAGGAGTTCCCGGCGCTTCACGACCGCCGATAGCGTCGTGCTTCTCGCGTGCTCGCCAGCGCGATAGTGGGTCGACCGACTGCGTCCGTCGACCGCCTCATTTATACCGGAGAACATCGTACGTGGACATGCCGAAGTCCGACGCTTTTCTCGTTGGAGTTCGGTAACCAAACCACGCGCGCCCGTCCCGACCGCTCGGGCGGCGACGCCGCACACAGCCCGGGGGTCCGCTGTTCGGCCGCCGCCCGCCCGCCTCTCGCTTCGCTCGCCTTTCGCCTCCCCTTTCGTCGCCGACTCCACGATATCAGGCCCGTGTCTCGTGTCGGTTCGGTCTGGGCCATCTCGTATCGATTGTGATAATTTGACCAGTATATTCTTATATCGGTGTCGGCAGGTGTGAAACGCCGCGGACGAAGCCGGCCGGCCCCATCCCGACGCCGGGCGGGCCGGTCGGACACTCGCTTCCACCGTCCGTCGTCCGCCGGCTCACGGCGTCGGGTCCGACCGCTCCCACACCGTACCCGACCCGTTTCACGGCACCCGAACACAACCCCTGTCATCGACGTGCGTGGTGCCGATCCCCCCACTTTCATCGATTCCGCGTCGAGTGAAATCTGTCGACCGCGCGGCCGACCGCTCAGGCGGTGACGGAATCGGGTTCGTTACCTCCGAGACGCGCGACGAACCGGGGTGAAACGCAAGGACGAAACCCCCGCGTCTCGAATCGGCGCTTGAATGTTTCCCCGCGAGTATCGTGGCGTCGCCTTCGTCGTCGGCCTGTTTCTCGTCGTGCAAATCGGCGCGCTCGCGCTCGTCCCCGAGTTCGTCGAGAGCGGCTATCAGGCGGTCGAGAACCCGAACGACCCGACGAACAGCCTCGTGTACATCCTCGCCATCCTCGCAATGACGGGGCTAATGCTCGCCGCGTTTCGGTACGACTTCGATCACGCGATCCGGCTGTTGATCGTCGGCGTCTCGGCATGGCTCTCGTGGTACGTCTTCTCGGCCGTCCTCTCGCCGATCGCGGCGGCCGTCCCCGCACTCGCGGTCGCCGTCGCGTTGCTCGTCTACCCCGAGTGGTACGTGATCGACACCGCCGGCGTGTTGATGGGCGCGGGCGCGGCGGGGCTGTTCGGCATCTCGTTCGGTCTCTTGCCGGCGTTAGTTCTGCTCTCGCTGCTTGCCGTCTATGACGCCATTTCCGTGTACGGCACCGAGCACATGCTGTCGCTCGCGGAGGGCGTCATGGATCTGAACATCCCTGTCGTGCTCGTGATCCCGCTATCGCTGTCGTACTCGCTTCTGGACGCCGACGAGTCGGACGAGGCCGATGATGCAGACCCGACCGAGACCGCCGCAGACGACGAGCGCGATATCGACGGGGACGACGAGCGCGATCCCACGTCAATCGAGGACCGCGACGCGTTCTTCATTGGACTCGGAGACGCGGTGATTCCGACGGTGTTGGTCGCGAGCGCGGCGACGTTCTCCCCGGCGTCGAGTTTTGCAGTGCCGTTCGTGGGGCTGAACCTCCCCGCGCTATTCGCGATGATCGGACAGATCGCAGGGCTGCTCGTCCTGATGAGCTGGGTGATCAAGGGCCGTCCCCACGCCGGACTCCCGCTGTTGAACGGCGGTGCCATCGGCGGGTACCTGATCGGATCTATTGCGGCAGGCGTCTCGCTGGTCGAGGCGCTCGGCCTCTCGGGACTCGTTTGAGGTGCGCGAGGCAAGCGGCCGCGGTCACGCGGACCGCTGACGGATGTCGTAGACGCGGCCCCCTCCACGCGAAGTCGTGGGGAGCCGCGATACCGAAACCGTGAGCCCAGCAGAAGGCTCAGAGCGGAATGACTCGGTCAACAGGGACGACCACGCGAGTGTGTTGCGGTGTCGGAGGTAGATCCCGCGACGTGTGGATCAATTTATAACAGAATATACACTGTTTTGTTGAATAGACAACAAACAATAACAATAAGATAAAGGAGCAGTGCGAAAAGAGATCCGTAAAGAATGAATTTTATAATAATATAGAAATAAAAATGTGATAAATGAGTTTGTCCCTATATTTTTACTAAATTCTAAAATATACAAAATGAAATTTATCAGGTCCACTACGATGGTAGAAACATGACGAGAAAAATATTCATCTATATATATTATGTGTCGTCAGGATGAATAGTCGAGAGGACCGGAACGGACGCGTTGAGGATGATCGACTGTGCAGCGCTACCGAACAGCACTTTACCGGTTTGCGAGCGTCGCTTCGGGCTCACGACGATGTATCTCGCGTCCTGTTCGTCGGCGTATCGCACGACCTCTTCTGCGGCTCCGCCGACGAGACCGACCGTCTCGTAGGGGACACCGATGTCGGTGATCGCCTCTTCGGCCATGTCGCTGGCCGCCTCGCGAATCTCGTTCATGTCTTTCGGTTCTTCGGCCTGCGCGCTGGTAATTCCGAGGTCGAGGAACTCCGACCGCGTCAGGGCGTGCACCACGTGAACGGTGTCGTCGAACGCCGCCGCAAGTTCGGCTGCCTCGTCGACAACACGTGATGCTCTCTCGGACCGATCGACGGCTGCGATGACTGGCATACGCTTCAATTCCGTACCGGGTATCATATAGCTTTGGCGACCACACCGCCAAGGGCTCGACGCGAGTTACCGCAGCCTCAGTTTCACTCATAGTGAAAGATATGCTCGTTTACTGATTGAGAATTACATTCATATGATTGTAATTATTCTAGCGTATACGGATATTCACCCAGATATTTTCAGCAATGATGAAATAGTGGATCTGAAATCGACTCGCGATATGTGGATCCTGTGTGCGTGATGCGATGCCGAAGGCTACGCGGACACCGGACCATCAAAAACATCGTATCGCGGAAGCCGACGCGGCGAGAACTACTCGCGGATCGCCCGCACGGCGGGCAGGAGAACCGTTCCGACGCTCAACAGGAGGATAACGAGCGCGATGGGGCTCGTGAGGAAGATGTCCGGAGAGCCGTTCGACAGCTCGAGCGATCGGCGTAGATTCTCCTCGGCAATCGGCGCGAGGATCAGTCCGAGGACCATCGGCGCGAGCGGATACCCGCGGAGGCGCATCGCGTAGCCGAGCACCCCCGAACCCAGCATGATCCACGCGTCGAACAGGTTCCCCCGGAGTGCGATGGCACCGATGACACAGAGCAGCAGGATGATCGGCCAGAGGAACTGCTTGGGGATGTTGATGAGCCGCGCCCAGTAGTTGGCACCGAGCAGTCCGAAGACGAGGATGAACACGTAGATGAGCAGGAATCCGACGAATATCGTGTACAGCAGCTCCGGCTCGTCTTGGTACAGTCCGGGACCGGGATTGACGTCGTGGACCAGCAGGGCACCGATGAGGATCGCGGAGACGGAGTCACCGGGAATACCGAGCGTCAGCGTCGGGATGAGAGCGCCCCCGGTGCTCGCGTTGTTTCCCGACTCGGCGGCGGCGACGCCGCGGACGTTACCCTCTCCGAACGCGGGCATCGCGTCTTTGATCCACCGCGTCGCTTCGTTGTAAGTGATGAACGCGGCGATATCGCCGCCGGCACCGGGAATCGAGCCGATGAGCGATCCGAGGACACCGCCGCCGGCACTCACGGGGAGGATCGCCTTCAGGTCCGAAAGGGAGGGGAACACCCCAGAGACGTCTTGATCGACCCGCTCTCTGTCGGCTTGGATACCCTGTCCGTACTTCCGGAACCCCTCGGCGATGCCGAACAGCCCGATCATCACCGCGATGAATTCGACGCCGGTGAGAAGCGCGGGGAGGTCGAACGTGAATCGGTGGTACCCGGTGACCGGGTCGATCCCGACCGTCGCGATCAGCATCCCGAGCAATCCGGAGACCATCCCCTTCGTGACGGAATCGCCGCTCACGCTCGCGATGATCGTCAGCCCGAACACGGCGAGCGCGAAGAACTCCGGAGACCGGAAGCGCTGTGCGGCGTCGGCAATTATCGGCGAGAAGAACATCAGCGCCAAGACGCTGATGAACCCACCGACGAACGAGGCAATCGTGGCGACGCGGATCGCCCGTCCGGCTTCTCCCTGCTGTGACAGGGGATACCCGTCGAAGATGGTCGCCGCCGCGGACGGGGTACCGGGAGTCCGAATGAGGATCGCTGGGATCGATCCCGCGTAGACCGCACCGCCGTAGATGCCGAGAAGCAGCATCATCCCGTTGGCGGGGTCGAGCGTGAACGTGAACGATAGGAGCACCGCGATCGTCATCGTCGCGGTCATCCCGGGAATCGATCCCATCAATATCCCGAGGAGGATACCGAGAACCATCAGCGCGATGGAGATCGGTTCCGTCGCGTTGAGCGCGCCTTGGACGATGTACTGGACCGTCATCAGAGTCCCACCACCAGCGGTAACTGCGGCAGCAGCCGGGACACGGGAACGATCGCCTCGGGGAGCCGAACGAGGAATACCCGTCCGAAGACGTAGAACAACAGCGTCGGCACCCCGAGTGAGAGCACGAGAAGGAGCGGCGGGGATCGGATGGCAGAGTAGTACAACAGCGCCCCGAGGAACAGCATGGAGCCGACCCAGAAGCCCAGAATCGGCATCGAGACGACGTACACGACGAGGAGTCCGAACACGACGGCGGGCGGCCGCATGTCGATATCACTAATTTCGAGTTCGGATTCCGCCCCGTTCAGCATGTCCGCGACGGCGAAGACGATGATCCCGATCGACGTGACGATCGGGAATAAGCTCGGTCCGAACAGGCTGTCGTCGGGGAATGAACTCGCCGCAACGATGACCACGAGCGAGACGAGGACAAACCCGACCGACAGCGGGTTCGACACGAGTGTCCCCACGGAGACACGATCGATTACGTCTGCGATCCGTTGTCGTACCATGTGTACTTCTCACTCGACATACAGGGAATATGGTTGTATAAAGCTACTGGAACATTCTACGCGGGCGAATCACGAGCGGGACGGTCGATCGCCCGTCTCAGCTGACGGACCGAATAGCGACCATCGCTCACACGCGCAGACTACTCGGATCTGAGAAGATCCGGCAGATTTAATTCTCGGCTTCGGACAACGGTAAGACGACTATGAGCGCCAGTAACGTAGTCGACGGAATCGACCAGATCCAGTTCGAACACGTTCGCGTGTTCGTGCTCGAAGACATGCCAGAGCCCGGATCGATCACGCTCGTCGACACCGCGTTCGACGAGAACGGCGCGGAGCTCGTCAACGTGCTAGAGTCTCGATACGGCGACGTTGACCGCGTGATCCTCACTCACGGTGACCACGGACACCACGGCGGGCTCTCCCACGTCGTGGAGGCGTTCTCACCGGAAATCGCGGTGCCGGCCGAGGAGTCGAAGCTCTACGACCACTTCGAAGAGGCGGGACTCGACATCGAGCCCGATATCGCCTACGAGGACGGTGACGTCCTCGACGGCAACATTCGAGTGATACAGGTCCCCGGTCACACGGAGGCCACATCGGCGCTGCTGCTCGAAGACAGAGACATCCTGATCTCCGGCGACGTGCTCGACGGCTCGGACCGCGGGGGGCTTCCCGCGGGGTACCTGCTCCCGCCGCCAGCGCTTTTCAATGACAGCCACCGAGACGCAGAGCTGAACCTCTACGCACTGCTCGACTACGACTTCGACACGCTGTTGGTCTTCCACGGGTCACACGTCTTCGACGATCCGAAGCAGAAGCTTGACGACTACCTCGTCGAGCGCGAGTGGAACGAGTGGGATCCGCGAACTGACTGATTTGGACTCTGCAAACGGACTAACTCGAAATCTGCGGACGGACTGACTCGGTTTCGCGGTCGGCGTTTCTCACGAGACAACGACACAACGGCGGCCCTATTCTCGCAGGACGGACACATCGAACACCGGCTTACACGTCTCACCGGCCAAGAACGTCTCGAACGCCTCCGCCGCGTCAGTGAGGGAGAATCGGTCGTCGAGGAACGTCTCGAGGTCAACGTCACCGGTGGCGATCAGTCGGAACGCGCGATCGAAGTCGCGGTACAGCGCGCTGTACGAACACTGCAGGTCGACTTCCGCGCGGACGAGTGGCGTTGTCGGAATCGATGTCTCACCGGCCTGTCCGACCAAGACGATCTGGCCGCCTTTCCGAACCGCGTCCGCCGCCATCGGCAGTCCCGAAGGATGACCGGTCGTGTCAAAGACGACATCGTACCCGATGCCGTCCGTGGCCGCCTCCCAGTACGCTTCCGCGTCGGTGTCCTCGATGTTCACGGTGTCGTATCCGAGTTCCGTCGCCAGTGGGAGTCGGTAGCTCGTGTCCCGGCCGACGCCGGCGACGGTCACCGTCGCCCCTTGCGCGTCCGCGACCTGTGCAGTGAGGAGTCCGATCGGGCCTGGTCCGGCGACGAGGACTCGATCGCCGGCACCGACGCGCGAGTTCTCGATGACCGCGCGCGTACAGACCGCAGTCGGCTCCGCGAGGGCAGCGTGCCGGGGATCGACACCGTCCGGGACAACCTGCAGCGACTCGACCGAGGCCGTGATGTAGCCGGCGTACGCGCCGTCTCGATCGATACCCGTCAGTTGGATGTCCTGACACAGGTTCTCCGCACCGGTCTGACACTGGAAACACTCACCACAGCCGCGGATCGGTCGTTCGACGACGCGCTGACCGGGAGCGAGCCGTGTGACCTCCTCGCCCACCTCGACGACGGTACCCGTGTACTCGTGGCCGATTATCGTCGGGACCGTCATCCGTTCGAACGCGGGCTTGAACTGGTATATCCCGGCGTCGCTGCCACAGAGTCCCGCGTACTCGACTTCGATGAGCGCCTCGTCTGCCGCCGGTTCCGGGCGGTCGACGGTGACGAGCTCCATACTCTCAGCGTCGCGGCTCGTTTTTGCGAGTCCTCGCATACCAATCGCTGGGCGGGTGTGTGTTATAACGTTTTGGTCTCGGACGCTCTGCGGAGCGCGCCACGCGGGCTTCCCGGTGCTCGTACACGCCAACCGATGGATCTCGCGGGCTGATTGCGGCACCGATCCAAATATTTATTATACATGGTCGAAAATGGGAGATCCGCATGCCAAGAGATACTAGCGGCCGAACCGCATCGAACAGGCGGACCTTTCTGAAGGGTGCCGGCATCACCGGACTCGCGGCGACTGCGGGCTGCCTCGATCAGCTCAGCGGCGGGCAATCCTGGCCGTCACGACCCGTCGAGATCGTCTCACCGTGGGCTGCCGGCGGCGGAGCAGACCGGACGAGCCGTGCGGTTGCCGACGCGGCAGAAAACTACACGGAGGTCTCCTGGAACGTCAGCAACCAGACGGGCGGGTCGGGTTCGGTCGGAATGAACGCTGCCGCCAACGCCGACGCGGACGGCCACACGATCGGCTGTACGGCTCCGGAGATCGCCCTGTTCGAGCATCTCGATATCGCCGATCTCAGTCCGGACGACATCACGCCGATCATGCAGTACACGGAGTTCCCCGCGACCCTGCTTGTCAACCAAGACTCCGAGTTCGGCTCCGTCGACGACTGGATCGCCTACGGACAGGACAACACGATCCAGATGGCGAACTCAGGGTTCGGGTCGTCTTGGCACATGGCCGCAGCGGGTATCGCGAGCGAGGCCGACGTGCAGGTCGAACATATCTCGTATGAGGGTGCCGCGCCCGCGATGAACGCCGTCGTGAACGGCGAGGTCGACGCCACCGCGGTCGGAGCCGCGGAGGCGGCACCGCAGGTGCAGGACGGCCAGCTCGAGGCGCTCGGGGTCGCGTTCAGCGAACCAGTCGCCGCGCTGCCTGACGTGCCGACGCTGGCCGACGAGGGCCTCGACATCGAGATCGGGTCGTGGCTGGCACACTTCGCGCCCACCGGAATCGCCGACGAGGTCCAACAGAGCCTCCTCGACACGTATCAGTCGGTGTACGAGGACGAAGGATTCATCGAATTCATGGAGAACAACGGGTTCATCCGGACGCGGCGGACCGGCGACGAACTCAGTACGTTCCTCGACGAACAGTACCAGTTCTACGGAGACCTCGTCGAGGAGCTCGGCATCAACGAGGAATAGAGCCACCGCGAACGAGATACGCTTCGCGTCCAGATAGAGCGATCCCTGATTTTCGGTCGTATTGGAAGACGCAGATGGGCGGCGACGAGAGATCGCAGCACCGGCGTCGTCTCCTCACCGATGAATTTATGCGTTGGGTCGACCTCGCCCGAAATGTGCACACGATCGAGCACGACATCGAGCGACCAGATCGGCGTATCGTCGACGCGTTCGAGGACGTTCCGAGCACGATCGTCTCCGACGTGACGGGGAACATCGGTATCACCATGGACGCCGGCATGAATCCCGCGGGCGACGGAGTTGAGATGGCTGGGACGGCGGTGACGGTCAAGGCGGCACCGGGTGACAACCTCATCATCCACAAGGCGATCACGATGGCCGAGCCGGGCGACGTGCTCGTCATCGACTGCGATGGGTACACCGACGTCGGCCACGTCGGAGAGTTGATGTGCGGCTCGTGTAAGGCGAACGGACTCGCCGGGCTCGTCATCGACGGCGGCTACCGGGACAGCCGCGAGCTCGCCGAGATGGACTTCCCCGTCTACGGACGCGGCGTGAACCCGCAGGGTCCACTCAAGCAGGATCCGGGATCGGTGAACGTCACCGTCTCGGTCGGCGGCGTGAGCGTCGATCCCGGTGATATTCTCGTCGGCGACGACGACGGGATTGCGGTCATTCCCGGCGACGGGGCCGAGCAGGTTCTCGACCTCGCGAGAGAGAAGATGGACGCCGAAGACACCACGCGCGAAGAGATCCAGTCGGGCGACTACCTCCTCGATCTGAAGGGGTACGACAAACTGCTAGAAGACCTCGAAGTCGTCGGCCCGGAAGATTCGATCCAGTAGCGACGCGGCGAAGTCGCGTCGAGGCGACCGCTTCATGCAGTGATCGGCCGCTTCACCACGAGCGAAACGGCCGACGAAACGAACTGACCAAGAACGCGGTCCACACCTGTGACAGGTATCGGGGCACGCGTACGACGGGGTCTCCGTTTTTGATCTGTTCTGATGACCGATACCGTGTCGCTATGCTACCAATTCTCGTACCGCGTCGTTATTCCGGCGGTCCGTCCCACTCTCCGCCGTCGTCGCGGGGTTCGTAGCCGAGAACGGCCTGTGCGTGCTCGATGTCGAACCAGCGAGCGGCGTTCCCGCTCACGGCGTAGAACGCGTCGTACGTGACCTCGTCGTCTTCGAGACAGCACTCGAGTAAGTGTGCGAAATCGCGCTGCGACGTCCACGAGGCCTTCAGCCGGTTCACCATCTCTTGGTACTCCTCGCTGCCGCGCTCCCAAGAGCCGGTCTGTGACTGGTCCCACACCTCGTCGTCGTCGACGCGGTGTTCGTCCCCGCGGTCCACTCCCCGCTCTGCGTCCCCGTACGGGTGGTCGTACTCTGCGGTTCGGACGCTCGAAATGCGCAGGGAGTACACCTGTTCCGGCGCGCCCTCGCGACGGGCGTGGACGCGACAGATGTGTTCGCCGAACATCTTCGACGCCCCGTAGTAGCCGTCAGGCTTGGGGAGCGTCTCGTGAGTGAGCCGCAGCGGGTCGTGTTCGCTCGGGTAGTCCTCGTCGTAGAGTTCGGGGGCGTGGTCCTCTTCGTAGAGACCCATCACGCGCTGTGAGGACGCGTAAATGAGCGTTTCGACGCCTGCGTCCTCCATCGCTTTGAGCACGTTGTACGTCCCGAGGATATTCGGGTCGATGATATCCTCAAACTCAGCACCAGCGTCGGACTGCGCCGCGAGGTGGATGACGGCGTCTTGTCCGTCGAACGCGGGACGCATCGCCTCGTAGTCGGCGATGTCTGCGACGTGCGTCTCGTAGTCTGGGTGGTCGCTTCGGTTGAGATACGTGAATTCGTACCGATCGTCGTCCGCAAGGTGGTTGAGGATCGCCTCCCCGGCTTCGCCATACGGACCCGTCACAAGGACATGTTGGGCGTCCATCGCTATGTGGCGCTCGTTCGTCGGGTCATATAATTCTTTGCATGAGCGGAAACCGATCCGAGGATAGAACCGCCCAGTCGGCGCTCGGCGACGGCCGCCGACCGGAAACGTCTGGGTCTACACCCTCTCGATCTCGGTCAGAGACTACTACCGCGACTCTGCCGCGAGCACAGCGGCGTTCGCGCTGAGTTGTTTCACTATTGTTGGAATAGACATATCGAATATTCATTGCAATTACATCCATATATATGTAATATCACTCCGCGATCCGGTGAGCGAAGCGAGAGACGTCGACCAAGGATGAACTGATTGCCATCCAGATCCAACCATTATGAAAACACATGACCGAGACAGTACCGACATGTCGGCAAAATGACTGGAGCAGCGTTACGGAAGCCGGTCGGGATGGAGCCGAGACGATACACTGGCAGACCGGTGGACTTTTTTAACCGCTCGTGAAGCGTGCGGACATGGATCGGGCACGGGCGTGGACAGTTGCGGTGTTCTCGTTCATCTTTGCCGATGCGGTGGCGGTACAGGCGCGCGGGCCGATACTCGCGAGTCTCGGCGAGGAGTTTGGCGCGTCGACGGCCGCGCTCGGGCTCGTCGCGCCGGCGGGGACCGCGGGATTTCTTGTAGCCGTCGTGGTCACGGGGATACTCGCCGGTCGGGTTCGGATGCGACCGACGCTGCTCGCCGGAGCGGCGTGTACCGTCGGCGCACTCGTCGCGATGAGTGCGGCCCCCACCTATGCCCTCTTCCTGTTCGCACTGCTCGGCCAAGGGACGGCGGCGGGCGCGTTTCGCGGACTCGACCGCGTCGTGTTGAGCCATCTCCACGCTGACAGCCGCGCACGGATATACACGGTCTACACACTCGTGTGGGCCGTCGGTGCCGTCCTCACGCCACAGCTCGTCAGCGTCGTCCTCGCTGTCGACGAGTGGCGGACACTGTTTCTCGTCGTCGCGTGCGCGTTCCTCCCCGCGACGCTGCTGGCCGCGCGGTACGATCTCCCGTCCGTGGACGCGGAGCGGTCGATATCGCGGTCCGATCTGGCTCGACTGCTCCGGCGACCGGCCGTCCTCGGAAGCTGTCTGGGAATGGCACTCACCGGCGCACTCGAGGGTGTCCTCTTCACGTGGCTCGTCTACTACGCCGAGACGATGTACCCGACTACGACGGCGAACGCCCTGCTGTCCGTCTACCTCCTCGCGTACATCCCGGCGCGGCTGGGGTGTGCGACGGCGATAGAGCGAGTCCCCCACCTACTGCTCCTGCTGACGGCACTGGCTCCCGCGGTCCCGGCGCTCGCCGTCGCGTTTTCGGGCGTGACGGGTCCGACGCTCTTCGTGACGGTGTTCGTCGCCGGTGCGGCGATCTCGATCGGCTTCCCGGTGCTTTCCGCGTACGCCGTCGAGTCGGCACCCGAGTACAGCGGTCCGCTCAACGCGGTGACGAACGGATCGACGTACGTCGGCCTCGCCGCCGCACCGGCGGTCGTCGGCGTGCTCGCAAACCGGTATGGGATCGGCTCCGCGATCCAGTGGACAGTCGTCGCCGTCGCCATCGCGTTCCTGCTCACCATCGGAACGCTGTGGCGGTGGACAGGGACACCGGGCGTTCCGCAAGGCGAATAAGTATCAAAATTTAATATATAATATAATATATAGACTTTGTCGAGAGTAGAATACAGAGAAAATACAGTAAGTATTGGTATAAAACCAGATCAGTAAATTTTTCGGGTTCAAACAGAAATATAGATAATTCATCCCGCTTAAAGTATATACAATCTCAAATATTATCGAGATTATCCTCTTCACTGCTACTAAGGCAATCTAAACGTGATTCAAGTCTCCTAGAATTGTGTTTCCATCAACAGCAGCCACAATACATCCTGATTTTAAAAAGTAAAAAATGGAATATTTTTTTGAAAATATAGAGATGTTTATATTAAAGAAAGGTGGGGGTTCAGCGTCGAAGTTTGAGTTCGATAATGTTCTTTTTGTTCAGCAGTTCGGGACCGAGGTCGCTCTCGATCCGATCCGAGTCCATTCGCCTGAGGGGGCCGCTGACGCTTATCGCGCCGATCGCGTCGTCTCGTTCGGAGACGATGGCCGTGCCGACGGCGCACACGCCTTCGAAGTGTTCCTCGCGGTTGATCGAGTAGCCCCGCTCGCGGATCTCGTCGAGTTCATCGCGGAGCCGATCCGGGTCGGTGATCGTCGAGTTGGTCACGGAGACGAGCTCCCGCTCCGCCAAGATGCGGTCGATGTCGTCCGCGGGCAGCGCCGCGAGGATGGCCTTCCCCGTCGCCGTCGAGTGAATGTGGAAGCGATCGCCGAGCGGGGCCTGATCATCAACGGAGGTCGGGCTCTGTGACTTGTACAACTGGACCGAGTAGCCGCTCTCCTCGACGACGACATTCGCGTGTTCGCCCGTCTTCTCCCGCAGGTCGTCGATTTCGGGCTTCGCAGCCTGGTACAGCGCTGTCCCGTCACGAAGTCGGCCGCCAATCCGCAGGAATTCGAGCCCACACCGGTACTCCCCCGACTGCTTGACGACGTACCCCGTCTCGACGAGGGTCGACAGATGGACGTGAGCCGTGCTCACGGGCATGTCGAGGCGCTCCGCGGTCTCAGAGAGCGTCGCGCCGCCGCTCTCGTCGAGGAACTCGATGATGTCGAACGCGTGGCGGACGCTCTTGATCTGACGCGATCCGGTCGAGTCCGACCCGTTCGGCTTCGGCATGTCCGGACCGTTTCGAGCCCCCGTACTAATAGCTGCGCGTTTGTTTCAACGATAGTGGAACGATAGCGCATACTCGTGCGTTGACGACCGATATCGGCGGGAAGGTCGAGGGAACACTGGCGATCGATCAGGTGGGAGGTAGCCGGAGAGACAGTGAACGTTTTTAGCTCTCGGATGATAGCGTGTCGCATGAACTTCGATACGTTCGCGCTCGCGGCCACGACGAACGACCTGACACGGGAGCCAGCGGCGCGCGGGCTCGCCGACATCATCGAGTTCCGCATGGACAAAGCAGACGATCCGCTCGCGCAACTTGACGACTACGACGGAGAGCTACCGCTCATCGCGACGAACCGGACCCGCTGGTTCGGCGGGCAGGCGATCGACACGGGACGGCTCGACCGGCTCTCGGCGGCGTCGCGGTCGGATCACGTCGAGGTCGTCGACATCGAACTGGAGACGGCACGGGGAATGGAGTGGGTGCTCGACGAGTTCCGCGACAACGGCGTCGACTGTATCGTCTCACATCACACGTTCGAGGACACTCCGGAGCGCGAGGTGCTCGACGCGATATTCACGCAGTGCGGGGAATACGGCGACATCGCCAAGGTGGCCACGTTCCCGCGGAAACACACCGACGTACTCCGCCTGCTCCGCTCGATCAACGTCGCGACGAAGACGGGGATCGACGTAGCGGGCATCTCGATGGGACGGGTCGGGAGCCACTCCCGGGCGATCGCTCCGATATACGGCTCAAAGCTCGGCTACGCACCGCTCGCGGACGACGAGAGCGACTACGCTCCGGGGCAGATCCCCTTGGAACGGCTCCGCACCCTGATCAACGACCTCACCGAAGACAGCGAGATCCAATGCGCCGCCGCGCCCGTAGAGGACCAGCCGGAGCAACGACAGCCCGCAGAACACTGATTCGTCTCCGACCGCCGCGGCGATCGTCGGCGAGCGGGCCGTCTCCGATGCGACGTTTTGTCGGCGTTTCGGAAGCCCCGTTCGAGACTCGCCGTTCTAGGAGAGCCGTTTCGGGATTCTTATGGTCGTACCGCGCGACCTACCGCCAATGTGTACACGGAGCCTGAGCGGGGGCGACCTGCGATGAACGAGGACGAGGATGCGGTCAACGCCTACATGATCCGGCTCGAACTCGTCGACGAGCCGGGGGAACTCCTCCGAGCGCTCGAACCGATAGGCGAGAACGGCGGGAACCTACTGTCGATCTTCCACGAGCGCGGGAACATTACGCCGCGCGGACACATCCCCGTCGAGGTCGACATCGAGGCGACGGCCTCGCAGTACGAGGCGATAGTCGAGGTGCTCAAAGAGGAGGGAATAAACGTGATTCAGGCGGGCGCAGAGCGGTACAGCGAGTCGGTCGTCTGTATTCTCTCGGGGCATATCGTCGACACCGACCTGTCCGACACGCTCTCGCGGATCCAAGAGATGTCGAACGCCACCGTGACGGACCTCTCGCTTTCGGCACCTCAGGGGACGCGAAACACCTCGAGCGCCAAGCTCCGGCTCGCCGTCGAGGAGGGAGAGATCGGTGACACGGTCGCGAGCGTCCGCGCAATCGCCGACGAGAAGGACCTGCACCTCATCGAGTCGCTGACGCGGGGGGACGCGTGAGGCTCGCAATCGTCGGCGCAGGGATCGTCGGCCGCGCCGTCGCCGAACTCGCGCCCGACCGCGGCCACGAGGTCGTCGCGATCGGCGACTCGACGAGCGCGGTCGTCGCCGACGGCACGGGCGAGTCGGTCGACGTCGACGCCGCGCTCTCGCGTAAGGCCGAGCGAGGGATCGTCGGCGACGACGCCCCCGACGACGTGCTCGCGGCCGACTACGACGCGCTGGTGGAGGCGACGCCGACGACGCTCGGCGACGCCGAGCCGGGGTTTGCACACGTCGCCGCGGCGCTGGAGCGGGACCGCCACGCCGTGCTCGCGAACAAGGGGCCGGTCGCGGAGCGATTCGGCGACCTGCGAGCGGCCGCCGCCGACAGCGCGGGCGAGGTCCGCTTCGAGGCCACCGTCGGCGGGGCGATGCCGGTTCTCTCGACAATCGAGGACCACGGAGCCGCCCACGTCGACGCCGTGCGGGGCGTGCTCAACGGGACCGCGAACTTCGTCCTCTCGCGGATGGCCGCGGAGGGGCTCGACTACGAGCACGTGCTTGCGGAGGCGCAGGACCTAGGCGTCGCCGAGGCGGACCCCGCCTTCGACGTGGACGGCACCGACGCGGCGCTCAAGTGCGTCATCCTCGCGAACGTGCTCTCCTTCGGTGCGGCCGACAATATCGACGACGCCCGCGAGTTCACCCTCGACGACGCTGACGTGGAAGGGATCCGGAACGTCGCCGGGAGCGCGCTCGACCTCGCCGGCGAGGACGGACTGACAGTCCGGCTGATCGGCGAGGTCGCCGACGGCTCGGTCCGCGTCGCGCCGCGGCTCGTGAAGCGCAACTCGGCGCTCTCGGTGTCCGGGACGACGAACGCAGCGCAGATCGAGACGGCGTCGGCCGGGACGCTCACCGTCTCCGGCCGCGGTGCCGGCGGCGAGGAGACCGCAAGCGCGGTGTTGATGGACCTCAACCGACTCCAGTAAGGCACGATCCGGCGCGTGCGCGTTCGCCGTCGATCGCCCGAGATAGGTCAGTCGACTCGATCGGCGGTGAAAGCGAGCTCGATCACCCGACGCGGCCGACCGTCACGTCGAACGGGACGCGCTCGACGCGCTCGTACTCGTCGGCGCGCATCGCGTCTACGATCGCGCGGCCCATCTCCCGCCAGCGTTCGCGGAGGTCGTCGTAGGTGTGCTCTGAGGTCGCCGCCACCAGTTCCTCTCGGTGGTCCGCGAGCCCCGCACCGGAGGCCTTTCGCGCCGCCGAGGTCAACGCGGCCTCCGCGTACGGCGGCTCAGTCCGCTTCTCGTGGACGTATCGTCGGGTCCGAACGTCGCCGATTTCCGCCTCGGCGAACGCTTCGCGGACGCGGCCGCCGAGCGCCACGTCGGTTCCGACGCCGTCGACGTACGCCTCTCGCGCTTCGCGCTCCAGTCGCTCTTCGGCCGGAACAGTCGAGGACACCGACACGTCAGCGTTGTTCGGTTCGATCGCGGCCACGAGATCGGACGAGACCCGCGCGAACTCCCGGACCGCCGCAGTCGGATCGGGAAGGTTGATCAGGAGCGCCTGACAGACGACGAGGTCCACGGCGTCGTCGGGAAACGGGAGCCGCGTCGCGTCGCCGGCGAGGAAGGCGGCCGTCCCGTCGGTCGACCCGCGAGCGACTCCGAGGAGGTCGCGGTCGGCGTCGGCCCCGATCACGGTCGCGTCCGACGGCGACTCGGACTCGAGGACGCGCGTCAGCTCGCCGGTGCCGCAGCCGACGTCGAGGACGCGTCGACGGTCCGGGAGCCGGAGTGGCGCGAGTGCCTCGCGATCGTCGTCCCACATCCCGCGACGCGTGTGTTCGAGGTACTCGGCGGAGAAGCGTCGCACGAAGGCGCGTTCGTCCCATGGCGAAATAAGCGTGCGGGAACGCGTGCCGGAACCGGCGGTCGACCCATCGTGTCAGTCCCTGTCGTCGGTCGCGGCGTCGTCGATCGCGTGGTTCCGTTCGTCCGGTTCGGTGTCGGCGGCGTCGTCTCGGAGCCCAGCGAGATCGGCGAGCATCGCGGCGGTGACGCCTGCGCAGTATCCGACGAACGCGCTGCTCACACCGACGAGCACGAACGAGGCCGTGACGCCGCCGAGCGGCGCGTCGGCCCCGCCGACGCCGGGAACGCCGAGGACGGTGCCGACGAGGACGAGAGCGGCGAACACGACGGCCGGGACCGCGCCAACCGCGAGACAGGCGGGACCGCCACAGCGCGCGTAGGCACCGGCCGCCGCGATCGGAGCCGGCGCGTAGAAGACGAGCAGGGGAACGAGTCGGTCGGCCAGCCTGCCCACGGTCTGCAGGTCCGCGAGGTCGGCGACAACGGTACCTGCGAGCGCGAGTGCTACCAGACCGGCGAACCCGGCGACCATCGTGACGGCCAACCGCCGTCGACGCCCGAGGAGGAGCGCCTCCGTGGTGGTCATACCCACGGATCGGCGCGCAGGATATATAAAACCGCGTCGGACGCGGCACACGACCGCGCTGGGCCGGCCTCACTCCGCTCGCAGTTCGCGGACGCGATCGATGTTCCACGCGAAGCTCTTGCCGTCTTCCGTCGGCGTCTCAAGCGCGAGCGGCACGTCGGCCACGGCCGGGTGGTTGAGGAACCACTCCATGCCGGCCTCGCCGATCTCGCCCTCACCGATGTGGGCGTGTTCGTCCTTGTGGGTGCCGCAGGCGTGTTTCGAGTCGTTGAGGTGGACGTACCGGAGGTGATCGAGCCCGACCACGTCGTCGAACTCCGCTATCGTCTGGTCGACCGCCTCGGGCGTCGAAAGGTCGTAGCCCGCGGCGAAGGCGTGAGCGGTGTCGAGACAGACGTCGATGTCGGTCTCGGTGCGGTCGATGACGCCGGCGAGGTGTTCGAACTCGCCGCCGAGCTTCGTGCCCGCGCCCGCGTCGCTTTCGATCAGGATCGTGACGCCGTCCGGCACGTCGAGTTCGTCGATTACGGAGGCAGCGTTGTCGAGCCCCCCGTCGACGCCCGCGCCGGTGTGCGCGCCGAGGTGGACGTTGACGTACGGAATTCCCAGCTTGTCGGCCGCGTCGACCTCCGCTTGCATCGAGTCGAGCGACTTCTCGCGGAGCCCTTCCTTCGGCGTGCAGAGGTTCACGAGATACGACGTGTGGATGACCCACGGTCCCGCCAGTTCGCGTTCGGTTCCCCCGCGGAACCGCTCGGCCTCCTCGTCGCCGATGTTCGGATCCTGCCACACCTGCGGCGAGTGAGTGAATATCTGTCCGCAGTTGCCGCCGACGTCGAGCTGGTTCGCCACGGCGTTGTCCACGCCGCCCGCGATTGAGACGTGCGCGCCGACTCTGAGACTCATACGGGGTCCACGCTCCCGTCCGAAAAAGCCCCTTCGGAACCCGATTCGGCCCGCCTACCGGTCGCCGCCCACCTACCGGTCGCCGCCGGGGCGCGTCCGGACCCACTCCGGGTCGCGGTACTTCGCACCGGCGAGTTCGGCCGCGCGTCGGAGTTCGGCGTCCGTCCACGAGCCGTCGCGGTCGACGGTGGCGGTCTCACGGCCGGTGTCGCTCCCGGAGGTCCCTTCGGCTCCGACCGACCCGTCGCCCCCGATCGTCTCGTCGCTCCCGACCGCCTTCTCACTCCCGGCCCACGTGGCGAGCGCGTCCGCGACCGCGGACACGGCATCGTCGCGGGCGGCGTCGGTGAGTTCGTCCATCCCGACGACGCGGTTCCGAAACGCTTCCGGCGTGACGGGCGGATCCGCGAAGGTCCCGAGGTGTCGATCCGCGTCGACCGAAAAACTCAGCGAGCCGTGCTGGATCACGGCCTCGCGCTTCCGGTACTGCGCGTTGCCGGCGATCTTCCGCCGCCTAGATCCGTCCGCGTCGGACGCCGCCGATCCGGACCCGTCCGTTCCGCCCGCCACCACGTCGTGTGCCGGGTGGAGTTCGCGGAGGTAACACGCCGGGTGATACAGCTCCGGCGTCTTTTCGTCGACGTAGGCGGCGTCGATACCGAGCCGCGCGAACGCGTCGAATATCGGCTCACACAGCAGGTGATAACAGTCGAGCAGTTCGCCCGGAACCTCGTCCGCTGGGACCGCGATCGAGTAGGCTATGTCGCCGTATGCGTCGTGATAGATCCCGCCGCCGCCGGTCTGCCGTCTGGTCACGTCGATCCCCTCGCGCTCGCAGAAGGCCCAGTCGACCGTGTCCGGATCCTGCCGGTAACCGAGCGTGAGACAGCTCGGGTCCCACCGGTAGGTGCGGACCGTGGCGGGCCCTCCCGCGGCGGCCGTCTCGGCCGCGACCTCGTCGAGCGCCATCTGCATCGGCCCCGGACGGGCCTCCTCGGCGATCACCCGCCAATCGACGGACGGTGCGGTCATACCGACACCGAAGCCGCCCGCTCCGATAGCCGTTTCGCTCGACGGATCGTGTTTCGTTTGTTGTACGAGGTATGGCTTCAGTTTTTCACTATTTTTCTATCCGAATCACCCGGTAGAACGAATCTTCGAAGTGGGCAAGGACAGTTTATCAGATTCAGATACTCTCTGAATAGAGGGCGCATACCCAACAGAGAGTCGAGAATCAAACAGTACCCTAGCACCAGAACCATTGGGGTTTGTCTCTCTTTCCAACTACACGGTTTGAACGAAGCGAAATCAGAAAACGGCCGAAAGCACCTCCAATAGATCGATCTTCACGCCTATCCATTCGACTCCCTTATATCCCAGAAAGATTCCGATGATTCCAAGGACACCGGGGAGATTTGGCGGGGCCGGGATGGGTACTTGTATCACACTGAACAGGCCCCCGGCGAAGATCCCTGACAGCAAGGCCAAAACGAGTGTTGAACCCATACTCACACCTGTTGTTCACGTACAATAGAGAATTCGATATACCTCGCTCGTGAGCGAGTCACTAGACACGGACGCGTGAGGAGTATCCCACTGTCTGCTGTAACAAGTCATCTAGATGTCTGATGAGCCAAGATACCCAGTGCTGCGTGAAGTACCACGGGCGCGGTGGCCCGTGGCGTCCATGTTTAGTCCTGCAAAGCTGACGCAACGGATTTTAATTCCTCTCGCGCTTGGATTCCACCTTGCGCCGACGTTCCGTGTCGGTCAACACCCGAAGCGAAAATTGCTCCGTGAGAGTCGGTCGCTCCACCACGACCCGATGCCGCCCGTCTCACCTTCTTTACTCTTGGAAGGGTTTCGAGAGACGGCACATTTCCATGCTGTTCATCAAACCAGTTCTGTCCCACGCATACTGCTGCTTTCCGATCGGCGTGATCTTGGAACTCACACTGTCGGCACTTGAACCGCTTTTTGCGCCGATTCGCTCGTTCTGTGTGTTGGCACTCCGTTCGTGGACATCGTTGACTCGTGTACTCGGGATCAACCTTCGTCGAGGGAATCCCGTCCCACGCAGCCTTGTACGCAACCATGTCTTGGAGTGCTGCGAACGGGAGCGAATGCAGTCGGCGGTTCATGCGCGTTCCGTAGTCGATTGAGTCTCGCATATCTTTGAGGTCTTCAAAGACGATGAGCGGAGTCGAAAACTGCGACACCCAGTCGACTACTTGACGCGATACTTTGTGTAAACAGTCGTGGACATAGTCGCGCTCTTCAGTCTTCACGACCGTCTCGAAGGCGGTCTGATTGGCTTTCTGCATCCGCTTTCGCTTGGTGAAAAACTCGTGGCGTTGTTCCTTGATTTCAGGATACTCCAGAACCACGGAGTCTTTCACGTCACCGTCTCTGTCCATCCCAGCGAGCGCAACGCAATCTTCGTTCACATCCACGCCGACGATCGTCTCTGAATCGTGCTGGCCGGCAACGTGATGATTCTCATGCGTGACGGTCACGTGGAGTCCCCGTTCGTCGTGTTTGTGAACGACTTCAGCCGTTCCAACTCGCCACTCGTCATTGCTGAACGCGGTTCGCAGACGATCGAAGTGGCCGGGGCTCCCCCGCAGCTCACCTTTGACGTGTGTCCCTCTTGTCGCAGTGATGCGGAAGCGAACCGTGTCCTCATCTTTGATGAAGAGACGATAGCCCTCGCCGTGGTTCATCACTAGCGGGTACATTCCATCCTTGTACGGGTACGGACGACCCCAGCCGTCATCGGTGTGATCGTGATATCGTTCGATTTCACCGAGAGCTTTGTCAACGATGAGTTGACTAGTGTTTTTGACGTGATCGGCGTTATCAACAACAGTCGATTTGAGGTTGGTCCACTCCCAGCCGTCTTTGTCGAGACGATTAGCTTCGTTACGGATGCGTCGCGCTTCGAGACAACCAGTTTGCAGATCGTCACCACCCCCCGTCTCGATATCTAATCTGAACGACAGTGTGTGGGTGAGTTGTGACGCCTGCACTGTATTCTTATATGGTTTAGATATTGTTAAGTGTGGGGATTTGAACGCGCTTCACCCCCGACCGCGGTGGGTCGGGGTACTCGCGCTGCTCTTTTTATAGATCCTCTATATTCAGCTTGGCATAGGCGCTAAGCGAAGTCACCCCGTGGAGACTGCGATCTCTGTGGAAACCGAGAGAGGTTCTTCTTCGTCGGTTCCTGCAAGTCGCGTCGTTGAAACGGGAAGCCTCGGGGCTTGACCCCAAGGCGGCTCACTCATACGTACGCCTCGAACTCCTCGCCAAACGCGAGGAAGTAGCCGGTGCCGATGACGCCGATGGCGGCCGCGATGGTGAACGCGACCTCGGGGCTCACGAACTCCCAGAGATATCCCCCGAGCGCGGCGCTCGGGATGACGATCGTGTTCCGCAGGAGGTAGTATGTCCCCGTGACGCGTCCCCCAGAACCCTGTTCTGCGGGACCAACGATCAGCGCCTTGTGCGAGGGCAACCCCGCGAACCGAAGGCCCGAGAACGCGAAGATGAGGACCATCGCCCACTGAAGAGACATCACCGGATCGAGGAGTTCTGGCCCGCCGATGAGGACGATCGGGAATAACGCGTACACCGCGAATCCCAGCGCAACGACTGGCTTGAGCCCGACCCGTTCGGCAGCTTTGGCGGCCGGTGCCATCGAGACGAGGGCGATCAGCATCTCGACGCCGAGCAGGAAGCCGAAGAACGCCTCCGGCGAAAGGTCGAGCGCGTACGAGAAGCTAGCCAACGACACCGTGGTCTCGAAGCCGACTTGGTAGAACTGGGTGATCACCAACACGAAGAAGACGTACACCATCCCGTTCGCGAACCTGACGAGCGTGTCCCCGAC
Organism: Halorubrum laminariae; assembly: GCF_024494655.1. Lineage (GTDB taxonomy): Archaea > Halobacteriota > Halobacteria > Halobacteriales > Haloferacaceae > Halorubrum > Halorubrum laminariae. Next base: position 25,719 of record NZ_JANHDL010000001.1, read on the forward strand.
CAACAGCGGTCGGAGCGGCGCTGGCATCTCCCGCAGATCGCGTTTGATCTGATCGATCCCGTCGAATGAGTCACCGATGGAATCGCCGCTGGCGTCGTACAAGAGGTGCTGAGCGACCGTCCCGATGATTCCGAAGACGACGGCGACGGCGAGGACGTACTGGAAGCTCACCGTGAAGTCGGGATGGAGGCCGATGAGGAGTGCCGCGAGCACCGGCCCGATGAGGAACGCGATGCGGCGGAACGTCTCGGTGCTGGCGAAGCCGGCGGCCAACCGTGAGGGATCGGTCGCCTGCTTGACGACCGCGAACGTGGCCCCCAGCCCGAACGACTTCCAGCCCTGCGCGAACAGGAGTCCGACGAAGATCCAGATCCACGGCTGGATCGTCACGCCGGCGACGGTGACCGCCCCGAGGTTCGGTGCGACCAGCCAGACTCCGAGGCCGAGCGTCGAGATCAGTCCGAACAGCGTGAGCGCGTACCGCGACCCGATCCGGTCCGAAATGGCACCGCCGGGGTACGGGAACACCGCCGAGACGACGTTGCCGACGGTCCCGAACAGCCCGACGACGAACCCCGATGCGCCGAGCGCGACGATGTACTCCGGGAGGAACCGATTGGTCATCTGGAAGCCGAGGCTGAAGGCGAACATCGCCAGCGATAACACTAGCACGTCCCGCTCCAGCGCGAAGAACTGCCTGAATGTATCTAGTGGACCCGATTCGTCCGTCTCGGCCGCAGATCGTTCCTGTCCCATGATCGGGGTCGGCAGCGGCGGTTGCTGTGCGCTGTGCGTCCGTACCTCCCGGACATACCGCACGGAGCATTGAAGTACCGGTTCCGGAACCGCAGACAGTATCGGCCGTCGGATGTTGTTTTGGTATCGCAGTATATGATTTATACACTCATCCGTGGAACGCGCGTCCCTTTTAGGATTCGCCGGAGTACGGTCCGTATGGTTCGAAACGTCGCCAGCGACATGGCGGACCTCGACACCGAGGATTTCTATCTCCTCTCGGGCGTCGAGCAGGGGATGCGGTTTTCGGAGTGGGTCCGCCGCGACAAACTTCCCGAGTACGCCAGTCTAACACGCGAGGAGGTCGACTATCGGATCGACCGGTGTCTGGACCGCGAGCTCATCGAACGGAAGACGATCCAGTACGAAGGGTACCAACTCACCTTCGAGGGGTACGACGCGCTCGCGCTCCGAACGTTCGCCGAACGCGAGACGATAGACGGCGTGGGGTCACCACTCGGGCTCGGCAAGGAGGGCGACGTGTACGAGGTGCAGTCGTTCAAGCCGCTCGCGCTGAAGTACCATCGGGAGGGCTACACCAACTTCCGAGAGGTGAACCGCGAGCGGGAGTACACCGCCGACCGCGATCACGTCTCGTGGCTGTACACCGCGCGCAAGGCAGCTGAACGCGAGTATGAGGCGATGGAAGCGCTGTATCCCGACGTTTCGGTGCCTCGGCCGGTCGATCAGAACCGACACGCCATCGTGATGGACAAGTTCGATGGCGTCGAACTCGCTCGCGCGACCCTCGACCCCGAACAGGCCGTGGGTATCTTGGATTTGGTGCTCCGCGAACTGCAGACGGCCTACGACCTCGGGTGGATCCACGCGGACGCGTCCGAGCACAACGTCGCCATCGCCGAAAGCGGCGTGACAATATTCGACTGGCCGCAGGCCGTCGCCGTCGATCACGAGAACGCCCGCGAGTTCCTCGAACGCGACGTGAAGAATCTCTACCAGTACTTCGGACGGAAGTATCCGCATGAGATCCCCGACGCCGATATCGGCGCTGTCGCCGCCGCTATCGCCGACAACTCGTTTGAGAGCGTTCGGGCGTTTAGCGAGACATAAATCATATAGTGCAATAGAGAATATGCTCCCTGTGGTTCACAAGTTCTGAAGGTAGCTCTGTACAAATGAATAACTTAATCACACTTTTTGACGGAGTCTGCGCCTATGCTAACAATTCACTCATAAACTATTACGTAAAATATACATATATAATGTGTGCTTGCCTCTGCTGAAATCCACTTGTTCAGACACAAGCTGGGTGAAACAACTGGTCGCTGATAGTACGTATTGCTTACAGGAGGGAGCGAAGAGATGTTACCTCGACAAAAGGTTAATGAGAAATATAGTCGAATGCTACTGTATGGAAGAGAGTCAAAACCGACTTGGAGCGTACCTCGTTGGTGATGATCTCGATTTGACTAAACGTTGGGGAGCAATAGCTGCTAGCCTCTTTGTCGTCACCTTCGCCATCTATGTGTTCGGGTACTACCAGACGGTATATGCGCTCATACCGGGCCGAGTAATTGTCTACGGGGCCGCAGGGATCCTGGTTCTGTTATCTGCGTGGCAGGCGTATCAGAACCGTAGCCTCGTAGGGAGCCTTCTGCTATGTATTGCACCCGTGACTGCGCTCTTTTTTACCATTATTGGAGAGGGCCAAGTCACCGATCCGACGGTCGCTAAAACACTCCTACTCGGCACCGGATGGGGACTGGTGTTTGGCGTTCCACTTGGTGTTCTTGGCTTTATTCTTGGATACGCGGGTCGGGTATCGACCGACCGTTTCATCCGTTACTCTGAATAAAGAAACTGTGTTACATGCGGTTAGGCCATCTGTGTTCCGGTGAGTCGTTTGATGGTAGCGTCGGCGAGAACAGCGAAGACGAGGATAGCCGTGGCGAGGGAGACGAAGAGCGAGCCCCAGACCACGCCGGGGGTGAGGGCGAGGTGTTCGTAGAGGGCATAGGCCACGGCGAGGATGCAGGGCACGGTGACGGCGGCGAGGATGATGTCGACGGGTTCGTGGGTGACGGCAGCGCGTGCGAGGACGGCAGCGACGAGAACAAGGGGGCCGAGAAGGATGGCAGTTGTGGATAGAGGTTCGACGTCAGGGAGAGCAGCGGCGAACGGGACGAGCAGGGTGAGGGCGGCAAGAACGCGCGGGAGGGCGCGGATGGTGCGTTCGCGGTTCATGCGCCGGCGTCTCTCGGGTGGGAAGTTAGGTGTTACTCCTCATAACGCTCATTCGCCTTGATTGAGGGCTCAAATTCAGCCTAACGGCTATGTTGAATCGCCTTCTTCAGACACATTTGCTCTGTTGAATCCGATGACAGCAAGCGGATCACGATATCTGAAGGAGCGATTATATTGCTCTTCGGCATAGCTGTGATGCCTCGATATACCCTGCGATGTCTATCTTTGCACCTCCTTGCTGAGTTTGCTTCTCAGGACCCTCTCGTTAGTGACACTGAACCAGCCGTATTGCGACCCGATCCCGACGCCTTCTGCGGATTCAACAGAGCAGACACATTCGAACCTGAAACAGCTGGCCGCTGAAGAGTGCGTACGACTCAGTACGATATTTTATCTTGGTTTCTTGAGTGGAAAACTCGACTCCATATAGTGTAAAGAGCTCCCGACCCAGCGCTGATTAGTATCCCCGTTGTGAGGCTTACAATCAACCATTCTCGCGGGTGAGTGGTAACCGTTCTCCCTTTAATTACCTCAAAGTACAGATAACCAATTTTAGACTCGTGAAAATATGGAACAAGAAACCCACAGAAACTGATAAGTCCGACGATACTCAGCCACAAAAGTCGACTTGAAGTTGGTAGTCCACGGCGCTTTGTATCGAAATAACTGATACCACCGAGGATCGATGAGGCGAGCAACCCACCAATCAAGAGAGTTCCGAGATAGGTCATATAATATCGGTTCGTAAGGCGGTAGTAAATCCTTTTCACCACAATTACGACTTCATCTGTACTGAGCGATCCGCGGATCCCCTGAACTGAGCGATCTACGGTCAATTCTTCCGAGTTTGTGTAGCTGAATCAACCAGAAGATCGCGCTTGCTTATTGACCCCGGCCATGGAGTCCCTGCTCGTTTTGGATACTATCTCTCCCGAAGGCATTTATTCTCAGTCAAATCACTATAAATCAATGAACAGGCGTCAATTCCTTGCCGGAACCATACCAACAGCATCCGTATTTTTGGGCGGATGCCTCGGTGGTAATCCGTCTTGTACGGGAGAAGATAGCTGGCCACCGGATGTCCAAGTGGAAGAATTAGAACTCACACCGGGCGACTCGGACACCTTCGAGATACAGGTAAACGGTGTTACGGGATTCCGTTCGACCAACGATTATATTCATGCGGCACCACTGATGCGCCAGTTAGATTTGGAGATATCGACATATCACCAGCGATAGATGCTCAACTTGATTCGTGCCCGCCAATGTGGATATGGGATGACTGTACACGTGTGACGGTGAACGTGCCGATTCATATTGCTCCTGATGCCGAAATCGGCACCCACGAATACGGTTTCAGCGTTAGAGAAACGATTGGCGATCGGAATTCACAAGACTATGAATATACGATCTCTGTGACTGAAAACTGAAACCTGACGGTCAAGTACTAAGCAACAAACCTGTACTACGCGATTCGCGAGGCTCTGTACTGACTATAGGCAGAGGCAAACATATCACTCTCTGAGGATTTCAACAGAGCCAAATCTTATACACCAGTGAAACAATTTACATGTATGGATCCGCAGTTAGAATCGTTTCTTCTAGGGAAGTCGTTGAAACGATCGCTTCGGTATCTCGGCTACTCGGTCATTCTCCTAGCCTTGTTCTTCGGCCAACTCTATCTTGCTGGGAATTTCGATGTGGGAGAATCATCTAGTTTACTTATGAGTCCACTTGGAGTCGCAGTATCAGCGAGTATCCTCGCAGGGATACATACATATCGAAATGACGGAATACTAGTGAGTATTGCTGCCGCCGTCATCACCATCATCGGCTATACTCTGTACGGTGTCATCTCGCTTAATCACCCCCAACCTGACTATGGACTGTTAACCGGTGTTGGGGGAGCAATTCTGTATGGTGTACCAATAGGGATTACAGCATCCACTATTGCGTATGTGTTACGTCGATATGCCCCGAGCCGATCTTCAGTAGCATCTGAGGAAAAATAGTGTAGTATGGCTTTGTTGAAATCTGATCCTTCAGATATATTGTCGCCTGAAACCCGTTCGGTGAGAGTTGCATGTTAAACGAGTCTGTGTTTAGGACATACTACTCAACGGGAATACATTCCATGAGATCGCCATCAGTAGGGTTTTCATTGGGGTCATCGGTTCGTCTAATGACTCTCTCATCGATGTAGTACCGTGCGGATTCTCTATTGTCAGATACTCCTTCCCCGTCGCCCATCTCAATGGTTATAGACCAAATCGTTTCGACGTGGACCACGAGACTATCTTCGGTGGTATTGACTTCACGAACAGTAGAGGATGGTTCTGTCACGAGCGATTTTTTCTCGCCATCGGTATCAATAAGCTGGTCAGAGATATACTCTTGCTCGTAGTTCTCCACAAACGATCTTGCTTCGCTTACAGTGGTATTGTCAGGAAGAGGGACATTGTAGTCGTGAGAAGTGGGGCATTCATCAGGGTAAGATTCGGTGTCCGCTTCAGCGGATTCGTTGACCGAGTTGGATCTCGCTATACAGCCTGCGAGGAGAACATTGGTTCCGAGAAGGGTGAGAAGCGTTCGGCGGTTCATACCTGTATTTAATGTGTTGTGTTGTAACTGCTTTCTGGTGTAATATATTCCACCGATACTGAGCGATCTGTGAGTCCCCTGTACTGAGCGATTGAGGGTGTAAAAATGTCAACTTTTGAGGATTTCAATAAAGCCAGAATTCTATTTCACCCGAAAACACTTATTCTCAGTCAAGTTCTGATAAAACAATGAAACGTCGTCTATTCCTATTCGGTGCTACTGGTGTTGTGGGATTGTCTGGGTGTCTTGGAACGCAAACCGGTTATATTCAACCTGAAGGTGACCCTACCGAAATTCCTAGTGAGTTCGTCTGTGAGAACAGCGAATTCAATAGACATGTCAAGCCGTATGATTTGGATCGCCTCAGATGGGGTGACACTGAGGACGAATCACTTCGAGTGAACGGACTCTCGTTCAACTATGGGGAAACTGCTGAGATCAGCTTACATGCTAACGAACGAGGTACTAGTGACTCATTCAACTTCGAGATATACACCGAGAACGGGTGGCGCGATGTGCGTGGGACAACAGACGGGAGTGACATCGGCTACACCGATGAAGGTGTCAGTGGTGGCCACACGTGGGAAATCGAATTGACTGAAGATGGAATCATCTCCGCAAGTAATGATTCAATGCCCCTCAAAGTTTGTCCTGATCTCGTTTCCGGCCGCTATCGGTTCGTCTTCTGGGGTTTAATTGGCGACGAATCTGTTGCAGTCAGTTTCGATATTGACGTGTGAATAAACTGTGTTGAGCGATTTCTGAGTCTTCCGTACTGAGCGACTGAAGGAGCAAAAATGTCAACGGTTGAGTATTTCAACAAAGCCCAACAGGAGGAGTGGGTGATACTGCGTACCAACTGCTCCGTCTATCAGATCTCGACCACGAGTACAGAACTGCGCTTTTCACGTGCCGATCGCATAGATATCACCTGCTGCAGTTCCGAGAAAGACACCGTCGTCTGTGACGACCGGTTCACACGAGACAGCACGTTTTCTTTCGTGCCCAACGGCACCTTCTTCCACAGTTTGCTCCCAGAGGTGCGTCCCGTCTGTCAGATCTAGACACACTGCACGATCACCCGGTACGAGAAGTGTTTCACCGGCAACCACTGGCGCACTGCCCAGCGTATTCTCACTGAGGGTTCCTGTCCACTGCTCCGCTCCGTCATCACTATCGAGGATCGTTATCTCATTCATCGCGGGAACGTACACAGACTCGGTAGTTGCTGCGACTGATGCACTTGGATTCATGTCAACGCTCCACTCTTCTGTGCCGTCAGTAGCATCGAGTGCGTACACCCGCTGAGCGAAACTAGAGGGGATGTAAACCGTTCCATCAACGACTGTCGGTGGTAATCGCATCCGATCCTGAGTCGAGAACTCCCAGCGTGTCTTACCTGTTTCTGCATCGAGTGCGTACACGATACCGTCGTTACCACCACCGACGTAGACTGCCCCGTCGGCAACTGCTGGTGTCGGTGGCATCTGTGCCGTTTGGAACCGCCAGCGGACATCTCCATCAGCGGTATCGACGGCGATGATCGCCCCTCCCCGAGACTCACCTTCTTCGAGGACGGACAGATATACTGTCTCCTCGACAAGAGTCGGGCTTGACGTAACCGAAACGACCGAATCCAATCGCCATCGCTCGCTCCCGTCTGTCAGGTTGAGTGCGCTGAGGCCACTCCCATTTTTATCGTTCGAGGAAACGTATGCGGTATCAGCTGAGAGGGCGGGCGTGACTGCACGAGTGCCGCCGCCATCTCCAGTATCTGTCTGCCAGTGTTCAGCCCCGTCGCTAGGATTGAGCGAATGGACTGCCTCCCGTGTCGCTACAAGTAACTGATCGTCACGGGCTACAAGGCCGTCGATCATCTCTTCATTCGAGCCTAACTCGTCTCGACGTACTCGCCAACGTAGAGACCCGTCCATCGGCGGTCCACGCCCCGCCACACTCGTGTTTTGCGCATCGTACTGGAGCTGTTGCGGTTCGGTCGCGGGTTGTCCTGAAGGAGGAAGATCGCCGAGCGAGCTTGACGTAGACCCATTGGTTCCAGTGGTGAGACAGCCGACTAGGCTAACAGTGGCTGCGGAACCCAAGGCGAGCACAGAGCGCCGGGTAAGTTGATCTGTCATCAGTCTCTCGATCTATTTTTGAAAATGTATGCTACCCTGATCATTCTTTTGGGGTAAAGAGGCCATAATAGCGGTGTCAATCCTATCGTTCCTGTGCGAAACTGTTGTTGCTTATCTACTGTTTGCTTGGTCTCTTCAAAACATCAGAACACATATAAAACAGTAGAAATAACATAATTCATAGAATTTGCTGTCATTGTTATTACCACATAACTATGTGAAATCAAGTCATGAACATTCTCTGGCGTTCGTAACTACAGTGCTCCGGGTCGTCGATCGACGCAGAGCGGTGAATCATCGTCCTTCGAGGGATAGGCGTCTCGGCCGGGAGTTTGCCGGCAGATCGCGTTGGAATTGCCGGCAACCGTAAGCGATTACGCCGGTGCCGCGTTTCGACGAGATATGGAGACGGAGTCGGAGACATCGGGCGAGTCGGCAGAATCGGAATCCGAGCGACGCGGACGCGACGTGGTCGTCGTCGGTGGCGGCGTCACGGGGCTCTCGGCAGCCGTATTTACCGCGCGACACGGACTGGACACGCTCGTCATCGACGCCGGTGGCTCGATCCTCCGCCGGAACGCTCGGCTGGAGAACTTTCCGGGGTTCCCGGCCGGCGTCGACGCCCGACAGCTGCTCGATCTCCTCGGTGAACAGGCCGACGCAGCCGGAGCCGACCAGATCGACGGACGGGTCACCCGGATCGAACGCCTCGATACGTCGGTCGACAACGGGGACGCGCGGATCAGCGACGACGATATGCGCCGGTTCGCGGTCGAGTCCGAGTCGGGGAACCGATTCGAGGCTACGCACGTCGTCGCCGCGAGCAAGAACGAGGTGGGGTACCTCACCGATCTCGCGGGCGTCGACATCGTCGACCGCGGGAAGGCCTATCTCGATGTCGACGAACGGGGACGAACCGGCGTCGATGGGCTGTACGCGGCCGGCCGACTCGCGCGAAAGCCGCATCAGGCAGCGGTGTGTGCCGGCCACGGTGCGGAGGTCGGCGTGACGCTCTTGGAAGACGCCGACCGCCCGTTCTACCACGACTGGGTCGCGCCGGATGGATATTTCACCGACCGCGGACGGGACCTGCCGTCGGGTTGTGAGGAGATCGACGCCGCCGAGCGGCGCGAGCGCGCGACGGACGCCCGCGAAACGATGCGATCGGCGTTCGCAGAGCCACACCCGGACCCGCAGGAGACGCATCCGAGTCTCGAAGAGTAGATAAGAACGGTCTCGAGCGTCAGCAGGCGTCTCGCGACGGAACCGACTCCCTACACAAAACATTAATACGATTTCGAGTCAATACCTTCGCAGATGCAGCTCCGAGACGCGCTCGACGACTACAAGCGGACCACCGGCCACGAAACGCGGTTTCCCGGCGAGCGCCGGACCGTCACTGGTCGGTTCTCCGGCGGTGACGGTCGCCTCGTCCACGTCGACGGCGACGGTGAACTCCGCGACTTCGGCTATCCGCTGACGGGGCAGACCGGCCTCGTCCGGGCTCGATTCGGACTCACGATCGATGGCAATATCTCTTGGTTCAACGCGGCGGACACGCAACAGCGATATGTGGACGACGCGCCACTGGTCGAGACCACGCATGAGGTCGCCAGCGCGACGGTAACCCGCCATGACGCGACGATCGGAGACGCCCATGTCACGCGAGCGGTCGTCGAGGCCGGCGACGACCTCGCGGTCGGGGACTGCTCGCTCGTCGTATACGCTCGGTTCGCGCCCGACGGGCGCGACGAGCGCGTCGGTCAGCTCCGGTACGACGACGCAGTCGAGGTGTACCACGCCGACGAACACGACTTCCTCGCGAGCGCCACCGGCTTCACTGACCTGCGCGGGCAGCTCCCGGCGACGTTCGAAGAGCTCCTCGACGATGCGCCGACGGAGCTACCGCGCGACCGCGACAACGCTCGCTACGAAGAAGAGCGGCTCTCGGGAGAGGTCGTCGTCGACGTTCCCTTGGAGGATGGGGTCGCCGTGGTCGGGACACTGCTGACCGACCGCGCTGAGTGGAACCGCGAGGCCGCGCACGATCACCTCTCGACGCTACTCGCCGACGCGCAGTCCGTCGACGCACTCGCCGACGCCGCGAGCGAGACGGTCCCGACGGTCCCGGAGTCGACTCCCGCCCGAGAGTCGCTCGTCGCGGATCTCCGCGTGCTCTCGTTGCTCTCGGCGGACTCGGGGCTCCGGATCGCCGGGCCTGACTTCGATCCGCACTACCAGCACTCGGGGGGATACGGCTACACGTGGTTCCGCGACGACGCTGAGATATCGACGTTCGTCTTGGACGCCGACGACCGGCTCGGGATCGGGCTCGACGACTGGCACGCCCGATCGGCTGCTATGTACGTCGACACCCAGCGACCCGACGGATCGTGGCCGCACCGCGTGTGGCCGCGGGACGGCGCGCTCGCGCCCGGCTGGGCGAACGCCCGCATCGAGGACGGACCCGATGTCGACTACCAAGCCGACCAAACGGGAAGCGTCATCACCTACCTCGCGCGAGCGCGCGCCGCGGGCGTCGCCGGACAGAGTCCGGCTGCTAGCGGGACGTCGTCCCGCTCCGTCGACGGGCTCGACCGGGCACTCGTCGCCGCGCTCGCGGGCCTCGACGCCGCGCTCGCTTCGGACGGTCTCCCCGTCGTCTGTCAGAACGCGTGGGAGGACTCTATCGGCCGGTTCGGGCACACCGCGGCGACGTTCCTAGAGGCGTACAGCGAACTCGCGCGCCACGGCGAGGGGATCGACGCGGCGGCGCTCGACGCAGACAGCGATCTACCGGACGGGAGTCGGTTGGACGCGGATCTCCCCGACGACCTCGCCGCCCACGCCCACGTTCAGGCCGAACGAGTGTTCGACGCGCTCGACGATCTGTGGGTGTCAGATCGGGGATGTTACGCCCTACGCGAGACGCCCGAGGGCGACATCGACGACCGGCTCGATTCGTCGACGCTGGCGCTTTCGAGCGCACACCGCTCGTTCGACGCGGTTCGAGATATCGGCGAGGAACGGCTCGATCGGCTGGTCGCGCACGTCGAGACCGTGGTCGACGGGCTCGCGCACGAGACGGAGAACGTGTCGGGGTTGCAACGGTACGAGGGCGACGGCTGGCGGCGCGCGAGCCAGCACTCGGAGAAGGTGTGGACCGTCTCGACCGCGTGGGGGGCGAATGCCTGCGCCGAACTCGCCGTGCTGCTCGATGACCACAACGATCCACGGGCTGACGAGCTGTTCGCCCGTGCGCGCGAGCTTCTCGCATACGTCTCTCCGGGCGGATCGCTCTGTGCGTCGACGGGACACCTCCCCGAACAGTTCTTCGACGACGGGACGCCCGACAGCGCGACGCCACTCGGCTGGCCCCACGCGATCCGGCTCGCGACGGTTGCGCTGCTCGCCGACGCCGATCGCTTGTCGCCGGTCGTGGCCGACTGAGCCGCAATCTCGCCTCACGTCGCGTCGGCGAGCACGGCCCCGCCGGTCTGCTGGACGACGTAGAAGACGATGATCGACGCGGTGACGAGCGGCTCGGCAAAAGGTAACGAGACCAGCAACGCGATTCCGAGGTTCTTGAGATTGGTGGTAAAACACAGCGCGAACCCCCGCTCTCGACCGATACCGAACGCGCGCTGACACACCACGGTGAGCGCCGTACCGACAACCAAAAGGAGGACAGCGACGCCGACAACCGCGAACAGCGCCGCCGAGTCGATACCGGAGAGTCCGACACCGGCGACCGCCGTGTAGATCAGGAGGAGTATCGCGAGCGTCGAGGTTCGCTCTATCGTCTCGGCCGACAGCGTGTCGGTCGGAACGACAACGGTGAGCAGCACTCCCCCACCGACGATCACCGCGAGATCGACGAGGATGGACGCGGTGGGGACGGTGATCCGCGAGCCGACGAGTCGGGTGAGAACGAGGGGAGTCGCCGCGGGCGCAACGAGGAGGGATGCGATTGAGGTGATCGTCGCTAGCTGTACGTCGCCGCGTGCGAGCCGTGTCCAAATTATCGCGCTCCCCGCGGTCGTCGGGACCGAAAGCGCGATCGCGAAGCCGAGCACAGCCGCGTCCGAGAGCACGGCTTCGACGAGATGCATGCCCGCGACTGGCAACACGACGTACGAGAGGCAAAGCGAGAGCGCGACGACTGCGGTGTACGACGAGTAATCGATCGCCGCGAACCGGACGCCGCGGAGCGACGTGAACACGAGGAAGATGACGAGCGGCGTGATGAGCGGGTCCAGATACGGTGACAACTGCGGCGCGAGCACGCCGACGCCGGCGGCTCCGAGCACGAGGAGCACGTTCGAGAACCGCGCGAGTGCGTTCCGGATCATTGCGTGGAAGTCCAGTCTCACTCACTCTGACGGGACGCGGAATATATCTGCTGGCTCGCCGCCGACCGCCGGCCGCCGCGAGCGACGGTCGATGATACCCGCCGACCGACTGCGACGATGAAAATAAATTACAGGCGGACGCGGTCGGCGCGCCGGTGAGCGCCGCTCGCGGCGCGAACCGCCCGCGAGGGAAGCCGTGAGCGATGTGGGCGACCGTCGAGAGCCCCGAGCGAACGGCGAGGTTGGGGAGGGTGAGGCTGCGGTGCTGTGCGGGGCGGGACCCGAAGAAGAAGCCGAGAGGCCGGAGATTTGGCGGGCGACACCGCGTCAGCGACGAGATCAATATGTCCACTCCAACGCGACTACCATTTATAAGCAAACGCGACGGGACGGCGAACAGTTATAAACGGAACACGGCTCACGGCAGAACTCAGGTATCGAACGTCCCCAAACGCCGCTCGCGTCGACCGCCTACTCCGTGGCCGTCGCTTCGAACTTCTCGCGCACTTTCTCCATCTTCGGCTTCGCGTGGAAGGTGCAGTAGGCGTCGTCGGGGTTCTTCGCGAAGTAGTCCTGATGGTGTTCCTCGGCGCGGTAGAACGTCTCTAGCGGTTCGATCTCGGTGACGACATCGTCGTCGTATGCTGAATTAAGCGCGTCGACGTACGACTCGGCGACCTCCCGCTGCGTCTCGTCGTGATAGAGGACGATCGACCGGTACTGACTCCCCACGTCCGGCCCCTGTCGATTGAGTTGGGTCGGATCGTGGATCTCGAAGAACGCCTCCAGCACGTCCTCGTAGGCGATCACCGTCGGATCGAATTCCACCTGCACGACCTCGGCGTGGCCGGTGTTCCCCGAGCAGACGGCCTTATACGTGGGATCGTCGGCATTGCCGCCGGCGTATCCGGAGGTGACTGACTCGACGCCGGTGAGCTGTTCGAGCGCCGCCTCTGTACACCAGAAGCACCCACCGCCGAGCGTCGCCGTCTCGCGTGTCTCAGACATACTCGGAAGGAGGACACGGAGACGTATCAATCGTGTGCGTCAGAAAGTAGCGAGAGGACGACACGTATCGGTCGCGACCGACCTACTGCACGTCGTAGACGACGTTGACCGACACCTGCACGCTCACGTCACCGGTCTCGATGCCGGTCGACGCGTCGCCGGCGTCACCGCCGTCAAGCGCTGCGGTCTCGGCAACCCGGTACGGCGACACGCCGGACCCGCCGGTCGAGACGGCGTGGACACCCTCGATCGTCAGGTCGCTGGCGTTCGCGAGCACGTCGGCGTCGGCCCGGGCGTTCGTCATCGCGTTCTGGAGCGCCTCCTCGCGTACCGCTGCCTCGCGCTCCTCGCTCAGGCCGAACTGGATCTGTTGGACCTCGTCAGCACCGGAGCCGATCGCGACATCGATGACCTCGCCGACGGCGTCAACGTTGTCGAGTTCGATCTCGTACTGGTGGACGCCCTCGAACTGCGTGCGATTGGGATTCTCGCGCGACGCGTACGTCTCGCTTACGTCGTAGCGGACGGTCTGAATGGCGTCCTCGGAGAGTCCCCACTCCGTCAGTCCGGCGCGCAGCGAGTCTTCGTCGGCCGCGAGGTCGTCACGGACCGACTGTGCGTCCGATCCCGACGCGGTGACTGCCACCCGGATCGTCGCGCGGTCGGGGCTTGCCGTGGCTTCACCGTTCGCGGCCACGTCGATGCTCTCGTCGAGCGTCGCTTGGTCGCCGGTACCGCTGCCGGCCCCACCGGTCGAGCCCGCGAGTCCAGAACAGCCTGCCAGCGCGACGAGCAGCGTCACGCCGACGATCACTGTGAGTCGTCTGTCCATACGAGGCGATACGACACTCGTCTCCAAGAAGCCGCCGGTGACACAAAGAGCCGTTTGCGCTATCGATCGTCGCGGCCGCTATCGTCTGTTTCGGACGCGTCGTTCGCGTCGCCGTTGCTGTTGTCGGTCTCTGAGCCGATATCCTCGTCGTCATCATCTGCAACCTCGTCTGCGTCGTTCCTGTCCACATCGGCTGCGTCGGCCCGGTCCGAATCGTCTGTGTCATCCTCGTCTGCATCGTCGTGATCGGTGACGACCGCCGGCTCGATCGGTCCGTCGTCGTCTCTGTCCGTATCGTCGTCTCTGTCCGTATCGTCGTCTCTGTCCGTATCGTCGTCTCCATCCGCATCGTCGTCTCCATCCGCATCGTCGTCATCGTCGTGATCGGTGACGACCGCCGGCTCCGGGGATCGATCGGACTCGGTGTCCTGATTGAGCTCCTCGTCGAGAACGACCGTCTCGTCGTCGCCGGGCGTCTCCCGATGGGTTGATTCGGCGCGCGTGCTCCTCGCGTCACCCGTCTCGTCGCTTTTGTCGACCTCGGCTCCGCGGGTATCCGTCGAGTCGCCGAGTGAGTTGTCGTCCATATCCACGAGATCGGCACCGCTCGACTGCTCTGGGTCGCGTTCGACACCGTCGAGGACGGGGGTCGAATCCCGTCGACCGGAGCCGAACAGCCGCTCGCGGAGCGAGCGCCTGCTCGGGCGCTCGGCGAGCAGCAGCGAGCAGTCGACATCGTTTGTGATGTCGATGTGCAGGGAGTTCGAGACGAGCCGCGAGAGCATTCCCTTCTCCGTCGCGCCGAGGATGACGAGCGTATTATCGGTCGCCTCTCGGACGATCGCTTCCTCCACGTCGCCGCTGTCGTCGACGACCTGCTCTGCGTCAGCCAGTCCGTTCTCTCTCGCCCACGCCGCGAGGAACCCCTCACCATCCTCGCGATTCTCGGGGGCGTCGACGACGTGTAACAGCCGCACCGTCGAACCGGCCGTCCGCGAGAGGACGCTCGCGACCTCCGCACCGAGCGTCGAGTCGGGGCCGCCGGAAGTGGGGAGAAGGATCCGCGACGTGTCGAGTTCGTGGTCGTTCAAGATGAGGAAGTCACAGGGGAGCTGGTTCGTCAGCTCGTCGATCGGGCGCTCCGCGCGGGCGGCGCTCCACAGCTGGTCGTCGCCCCAGCCCAGCAACACGGCGTCGGGGCGCGTGCGGCGAGCCATGTTGAACACCTCCTCGAAGGACCGATGCGTGACGACCGTGGAGGTGGAAACGTCGATGTCGTACGACTCGGCAGTCGCTTTGAGCCCCTCCATTCCCTCTTCTGAGACATCAGCGATCCGACCGGCACCCGCAGACAGCGACATCCGCTCCGGGGCCTGCACGACGTGAACGATGTGGACGAGCCCGTCCTCGCGGTCGCTCGCGAGTCGACTCGCGAGTTCGACGATCTGCCCGTCGGTGCGCGGGTTCGTGATCGGCACCATGATCCGGTGGCCCTCGTTGGCGAACAGCGTCGCCTCCGTGGCGTCTAAGATCGGGACGTACGAGCGACCAGCCGCCCGGCCGAGCGCCCACTCGGGCACCGTGAGCCGACGAGTCATCCCTTCGAAGCGCGCCTCCTCTAAGCGCTCCTCGCTCGTCTGGAAGTAGTTCACCAGCGTGACCAAGACGACACCACCGATCGTGTTTCCGAGTAGCACGGGAAGGATGAAATCGACGAGTCCGCCGTACAGGCTCACATCACCTGCGTACAGGCCGAGATCCGCCGCGAACAGTAGGTACAGCACTTCGGTGAAGGAGACGACGACGTGATACAGGTCACCGAGCGGGATCGCGAGGAACGCGAGGTAGACGACGAGCAGCCGGGTGACGGAGTTCGTCGAGGCGAACCCGACCCAGACGACGCCGGCGACGATCAGCCCCGCCATCGCGGCCTTGAAGAAGAGCGGCCAGAAGCCGACATCGAACCCACCGCTGGAGATGTAGATCGCGGAGTCGATCGTCTCGCCGGTGAAGACCCCGCCGTACGAGAGCACGATCGCGCCGAACGCGCCGCCGGTGAAGTTGCCGGCGAGGACGATAGTCCAGTGCCGGAGGAGGGTGGGGAGACTCGCGAGTCTCTCCAAGGTCAGCGCCACCGGCGGAAGCGTGTTCTCGGTGTACAGTTGGTAGCCGCCGATGATGATGTAGATGAATCCGAGCGGGTAGAGGAGCACGCTCAGGATGGGATGAGAGTCGGTCGCGGCCGACAGCGACGCGTACAGCATGAACGTGATCGTGATCGCGAGCCCCGCGGCGAGCCCGCTGAAGAAGAGTTCTCGGCTCCCCGAAGTCACCTCCTCGTCGGCGGCGGCGATGATCCGCTGGAACACCTCGTCCGACGAGAACCGGTCCCGGACGGCCTCGCCGACCGCCGGCGCGCCGCTGCGGGAGCGCTCGACGACTTCGCGCATCGAATCGTCGTCGGGTCGCGTTGAATCGGTCACTGTCGGATCACTGGAGCCGCGATAAAAAGTAGTTCCTCTTTCGGCAGACACTCCGAAACTATCCGTTCACACACTTCTCTTCCGGATATGAGCATCTTGTACACGAATACACAATTCGTGCGCGTTCGTCTTGTTGACCTGCTGTGGGCGGTGTCAGACCTGTCAGGCCCGCGCGACCGTCACGAAGCGGACTTCGACGCTGACCTCGTCGCCGATCGTTGTCTCGATCCGGTCGTCGAGTGCGGACGCCACGCCGTCGATCGTCCCACCCGGCGGCGCGCCGACCGTGACGGTCACGCGTTCGGTGTCGAGCGGCGGGATCGTTCCGCCCCGCTCGACATCCAGTTCGAGCAGCTCTAGCCCGGAGTCAAGCGTCGCCAGTTCGTCGCCGGTCGCGGACCGGATATCGGCCTCGGTCGTCGACGCTACGTACGACTCGTAGGTGACGCCGCCGAGAAACACCGAGAGGATCGCGATGGCGGCGACGAGTACGGCGACGCGCTTGAGGAACGCCGCGCGAGCGTTGTCCTCGCGGAACCAGCGCTGGGGACGGTATCCCTCGTACCAGAGCACGACGAGTGCGGAGAGGTTGATAGAGAGCACGTTGACAGCGACGATCACGCCGGCTCCGACCACGAGTCGCGGGATCTGAAAGGCGATGCCGATGCCGACCGCGGCCGCGGGCGGGATCAACGCGACAGCGATCATGACGCCGACAAGGGTCGCCGAGACGCCGGTCATGAGCGAGACGATGCCGGCGATACCGGCACCGATCGCCACGACAAGCACGAGGACGTTGGGTGCGAGCCGCTCCGCCACCTCCGCGAGTTCGAGCGGGTCGAGCCCCGGCGGAACGAGGGCGAGCGACCGCACGGCGTAGGCGAAAAGCGTCGCCGCCGCGATCGCCACGACGACGCCGAGCACCTGCATCCGCACGCCACGCCGAAAGGTGTCCTCGTCGTCGACAACGGTGCCGACCGCGGCCGACATCGCGGGGCCGATGAGCGGGGCGATCACCATCGATCCGACGACGGTCGCCGGCGAGTCGAGCAGGAGTCCGGCAGTCGCGATGACTGCCGATATCACCGTCATCAGCACGTACGTTCCGAGCCCGGAGGCGAGGTCGTCCGCCTTGGCCTGCAGCTCCTCGCGGGAGATGCGATCGCCGCCGTGTTCCGATTCCTCGGCGTACTCTTCCTCTAGGGCCTCAAACCGTCGCGATATCACGGTCTCGGCGGCGACGATCACGGTGTAGGTACTCTCATCGATCCCCGCCTCCCGGAGCCGTTCGAGAACGGGCTCGACGGCGGCGGTCGGCAGGGGAAACGTCGCGACCGCGGTGTACTCGCGTCCGCTGGTCTCGTCGGTGACGACGTAGTCGACCCCTTCGTCGTCGAGCGCGCGCACGACGGCCGCACGCTTCCCCGCCGGAATCATGACCTGAACGAGTCGCACGGTCGGTAGTCTCTCCCGCGAAGTATATAAACAGGCGGTGAGCGCCGGGGCGGATCCGGTGGCGACGTTTCGGGATATCCCGCGCGAAACGGAACTTTAATGCGCGAATCCCTCACACCTTCGGACAAGAATGCTCTCGCCGCTGGCTATCGACACGTTCCTGCTCGATTACCATCTCGGGCACGTCATACTGCTCGGGTTCATCGTCTCGCTTCTGGGAGCCGCGCCCCTGAAGTCGCAGAAGGTGTTCGCGTCTGTCTTCGCCGGCTTCGGGCTGATCTTCATGGTCGCCCCGTTCACGACGATGCCGAAAGTGTACGTTCTCGCCGGAATCCCGCTGATCCTCGTTGGCGCGCTGTTGTGGACGATGAGCGGCCGGTAACCGAGCGGTGAACTGACGCGCGCCGGACTCGCGTCCCGCTGGTCGATCGTCTCGCCGGTCGATCCCGCTCCTTTTTGCACCCCGAGCGAAACTGGCCGCCATGGTTACGGTACGAGCACCCGCCACGAGCGCGAACCTCGGCAGCGGGTTCGACGTGTTCGGGGCGGCGCTCACGCGCCCGGCCGACGTCGTCACCGTCGAGAAGGCGGCCGAGACGACGATAGAGGTCACGGGCGTCGGCGCGCAGTACATCCCAGAGGACCCCGAGAAGAACACCGTCGGCGCGGTCGTCGAGGCACTCGACGCCCCGGCGCACATCCACATCGACAAGGGTGTTCGGCCGGCATCCGGACTCGGCTCGTCTGCCGCCAGCGCTGCCGGCGCGGCCGTCGCGCTCAACCGGCTGTACGACCGCGGGCTCTCTCGATCGGAGCTCGTGCCGATCGCCGCCGAGGGCGAGGCGGTCGTCTCCGGCGTCGCGCACTCGGACAACGTCGCCCCCTCGATCCTCGGCGGGTTCACGGTGACGACGCGAGAGAGAACTCACGCGGTCGACGCCGCGGTCCCGCTCGTCGTCTGTCTTCCGGATGTCGCAGTCTCGACGCGGGACGCGCGTCGCGTCGTCCCCGAGACCGCCTCGATGGACGACCTTGTCGAGACCGTCGGCAACGCGGCCACGCTCGCCGTCGGGATGTGTCGGTCGGACCCCGACCTCGTCGGTGCCGGAATGAGCGACCCCGTCGTCACGCCCGAGCGCGCGCGCCTGATCACGGGCTACGACGACGTGCGGGCCGCCGCCTTCGACTCCGGGGCCGCGGGCGTCACGGTGAGCGGTGCCGGTCCCGCGATTCTCGCTGTCTGCCGGGACGGCGCTCGCCGCAGCGTCGCCGCCGCGATGCTCGATGCCTTCGCAGACGCCGGCATCGACGCCCGTGCCTATCAGACACGGATCGGGCGCGGGTCGATCGTGCTCAACGAGTAGCTCGGTGGGTGTCGAGCCGGGCGGTCTGTCGTTTCTGACCGCGCCGTCGACGCCGACCTACCGATCGATGCTGGCCGCGCCGTCGACGACACCTGCGATATCGTCGGGATCGATCACGGCGATGTCGCCGCCGACCGTGCGTTTCAGCGCGGCGGCCGCGGCGGCCCACTCCAGCGCCTCGGCGACGCTTCCGCCGTGAATTTGCTTCGCGAGGTAACCGGCCACGAACGCGTCGCCGGTGCCGATCGCGTCGAAGGTGTCTGCGTCGAAGACGCCCTGTTCGTGTACCTCGCCGTCGCACAGCGCGACTGCTCCCTCCGTGCCACGGGTGACGACAACGGTCTCGAAGTCGAAGTCGGCGGCGAGCCCGTTGGCGATGGTGACGGCATCGCCCTCACGGCCCAACACCCGCCGGGCATCTCTGCGCGGGACGAACAGCGTGTCCACGTGGTCGAACAGATCCTCGTAGGCGGCGCGGGCGGTCTCGGGGTCCCAGAGCTTCGCCCGGTAGTTCAGGTCGAAGCTCCGAGTCGCGCCGGCCTCGCCGGCCGCGCGGAGCAGGGCGGCCGTCGTCGCCGCGGCTCGCTCGGAGAGGGCTGGCGTGATCCCCGTCGTGTGGAACCGCGAGGCCGACTCCAGCGCGCCGGTGGGTAGCTCCTCGGCCTCGACGGTCGTGATCGCGGCGTCGGCGCGGTCGTACACGACGTTCGTCCCGCGTGGGTCGCCGCCGTGTTCGAGGTAGTAGGTCCCGACGCGACTCGCGTCGGGGTCGGCCCATGCCACGCCGGTGCGGACGCCGTGGCTCCGCAACTCCGAGACAACTCGTCGACCGAGCGGCGAGTCCGGGAGCTTCGAGAGCCAGACCGCGTCGGCACCGAGGCGCGCCGCGCCGGCGGCGACGTTGCTCTCCGCGCCGCCGGCCTGCACGTCGAACGTCTCGGTCGTCTCCAGCCGCTCGCCGCGCGGCGGCGAGAGCCGGAGCATCGTCTCGCCGAACGTCACCAGATCGGTCACGCCGACCACCCGATTTGCGGGGTCGCTGCGGTGTGCATACGGCACCGTCCGCGGGCGAGTACAAAAGTGGCAGCGATCGGACGAAGAGGGGGAATCGATCGCTCAAAGCGGAAGCGATCAACGCGTCGGACGCGTCGGATCCGGATGCGTTTTTGTTCGCGGAGTCCCACATATCGGTATGTCCTACCAACCCGGGGTCTGTAACATCGGACCGGCACAACAGCGGCGGCGGCTCCTGCTCGGGGTCGGGTCGCTCGTCGCCGCCGTCGCCCTCGTCGGTGCCACGCTCGCGCTGTCGTGGCCCCGGTGGGTGCTGCTCGCGTCCGTGTTCCCCCTCTATGGGGCCGCGCTCGGTATCATCCAGTACCGCGAGCGGTTCTGCATCGGCTTCGCCGGCATCGGCGTCTTCGACGTGGGCGACGGAACGAATGAGGTGGCCGACGAGGCCGCACTCGCGGCCGATCGGAAGAAGGCGGTTACGCTGAACCTGAAGGCGATCGCGATTGCGGCTCCGACCACCGCCGCGGTGTACGGCCTCTCAGTCGTCGTGTAACGGAATAGATCACACGAACGTGCATATAGAAAAGCATTCAAACACCCTCGGTGACCACGTAAGTGAATGAGTCTGTCCGAGCCGGACCACGAGCTCGTCGTCGCGGAGCTGGGCCGGGAGCCGACGGCGGCCGAGGCCGCGCTGTTCGAGAACCTCTGGAGCGAGCACTGCGCGTACCGCTCCTCGCGCCCGCTGCTGTCGGCGTTCGACAGCGAGGGCGATCAGGTCGTCGTCGGCCCCGGCGACGACGCCGCCGTCCTCGCCCTCCCGGAGCCGGACGCCGCGGACGCGCCCGCGCCGGAGCGCGACCCCGACGACTACGGCGACCAGTACGTCACCTTCGGCGTCGAGAGCCACAACCACCCCTCCTTCGTCGACCCGTTCGACGGGGCCGCCACCGGCGTCGGCGGCATCGTCCGCGACACGATGAGCATGGGCGCGTATCCGATCGCCCTGCTCGACTCGCTGTACTTCGGTGACTTCGACCGCGAGCAGTCGCGGTACCTCTTCGAGGGCGTCGTCGAGGGGATCTCCCACTACGGCAACTGCATCGGCGTCCCCACCGTGGGCGGCAGCGTCGCGTTCCACGGCGGCTACGAGGGGAACCCCCTCGTCAACGTCGCCTGCGTCGGGCTGACGAACGAGGACCGGCTCGTCACGGCCACGGCCAAAGAGCCGGGCAACAAGCTCGTCCTCGTCGGCAACGGCACCGGCCGCGACGGCCTCGGCGGCGCGTCGTTCGCCTCCGAGGACCTCGCGGAAGACGCCGAAACGGAGGATCGACCGGCGGTGCAGGTCGGCGATCCCTACGCCGAAAAGCGACTGATCGAGTGCAACGAGGCGCTCGTCGACGAGGATCTGGTCCTGTCCGCTCGCGACCTCGGCGCGGCCGGCCTCGGCGGCGCGTCGTCCGAACTCGTCGCGAAGGGCGGGCTCGGCGCGCGGATCGACCTTGACCGAGTCCATCAGCGCGAGCCGAACATGAACGCGATGGAGATCCTGCTCGCCGAGAGCCAAGAGCGAATGTGCTACGAGGTCGCCCCCGCCGATGTCGAGCGTGTGGCGGCGTTGGCAGCGCGGTTCGACCTCGGCTGTTCCGTCATCGGCGAGGTGACCGACGGAAACTACGTCTGCGAGTTCGCGGGCGGACGGGGCGAGGACGACGGCGGCGACGATGGCGATTCGGAGGTCGTCGTCGACGTCGACGCCGAGTACCTCGCCGACGGCGCTCCGATGAACGACCTCGCGAGCGAGGCCCCTATTCAGCCCGAGCGCGACCTCCCGGACCCGGATCCCGCGCTCGACGAGGCGGTCGAGGCGGTCGTGTCCGCGCCCACGACCGCGAGCAAGCGGTGGGTGTACCGCCAGTACGACCACGAGGTCGGCACGCGAACGGCACTCAAACCCGGCGACGACGCCTCGATCATGGCGATCCGCGAGGCGGCGAACGACGGGGCCAGCGCGGGTAACGACGCGGGCGTCGGCCTCGCGCTCTCCTCGGGGGCGAACCCGAAGTGGACCGAAGCGGCCCCATACGAGGGTGCCCGCGCAGTCGCCCTCGAAAACGCGGCGAACCTCGCCGCGAAGGGCGCGGTCCCGCTCGCCGCGGTCGACTGCCTCAACGGCGGCAACCCGGAGAAACCGGACGTTTACGGTGGTTTCAAGGGTATCGTCGACGGACTCGCGGACGCCTGCGCCGACCTCGGCACGCCGGTCGTCGGCGGGAACGTCTCGCTGTACAACGACAGCGTCGAAGGGCCGATCCCGCCGACGCCGACCCTCGCGCTGATCGGCACCAAGCGAGGGTACGACGCGCCGCCCGCGGCGCTCGACGCGGACCGCGAAGATGACTCCGAACTGCTGTTGGTCGGCGCGGGCGGAGACGCGCTCGGCGGCTCTGAGTACCTCGCGCAGGTCGGAGGATCGGACCGGTTCCCATCGCTGCCGGCAGGAACAGGCGACGATTCCGGCGGTCGCGGCGATGACGACGGTCGTGACGACGCCGACGGACTCGGCGACCTCGTCGCGTCGCTCGCGGCGGTCGCGCGGCACGAGGCGACGCTCGCGGCCCACGACGTGAGCGACGGCGGGCTCGCGGTCGCGCTCGCCGAGATGGTGACCGACGACGCGGGTGCCGACGTGAGTCTCCCGGATCGGGTCGCGGCCTTCGAGGAGACGCCCGGCCGGCTCGTCGTCCAGACGACCGATTCCGACGCCGTGGCCGACCTCGCGGGCGATATTCCGGTCCTCCGGCTCGGCGAGGTGACGGGGGACGGGACGCTGTCACTCGCCGTCGGCGAGGGGTCAGTCACGCTCGACGCCGACGCGATCCGCGACCATCGGGGCGTCATCGGGCGCGAACTCGCCTGATCCAGCCTCCGGCCACGGAGCGAATCTCCCCGAGCGCGGCGATACCTTTTCGTGCGATTTCGACGAGAGAGACCGAGCGATATGTTTTTAGGGCTTCCTAAAATACGTAGCGACACTCACGGGACACCGGTCGCTCCGGTGCCCGCTCCATCGATGGCTCAAACGCAATCAGTCGGAACGACACAGTCGGACGGGGAACGCGAGGAGGCGAGCGGGTCGTCCGACGCGGCGCGGCCGGCAGCCGGAGCGTCGTCCGATCCGGTGTTGTCGCTGTCGAACGTGCGCAAGAATTTCGGTCCGGAGACCGCCGTCGACGGCGTTTCGCTCGACGTTCGACCCGGCGAACTACTCACCTTCCTCGGACCCTCCGGCTGCGGCAAGACGACGACGCTCCGAACGATCGCGGGACTAGAGGAGCCGACCGACGGCCGTGTCGACCTCGGCGGCGAGACGGTCGCCGGCGACGGCGCGCTCGTGCCGCCCGAAGAGCGCGACGTCGGCATCGTTTTCCAGAACTTCGCGCTGTTCCCACACCTCACCGTTCGTGAGAACATCGCGTTCGGGCTGGAGGACGCGGACGCGGCGGCGACCGAGGCGCGCGTCGACGAACTGCTCGAACTCGTCGAGATGATCGATCACGGCGAGAAGACGCCGGACCAGCTCTCCGGCGGGCAAAAACAGCGCGTCGCGCTCGCTCGATCGCTCGCGCCCGAGCCCGAGGTCCTCCTCTTGGACGAGCCGTTCTCGAACCTCGACGTGCGGCTGCGCGTGGAGATGCGCGAGGAGGTCCGTCAGATCCTGAAGAAGGCCGGCGTCACCGCCGTGAGCGTCACCCACGACCAAGAGGAGGCGCTATCCATCTCCGACCGGGTCGCGGTCATGAACGACGGGCAGATCGAACAGGTCGGCCGTCCCGAGGAGGTCTTCGAGCGCCCCGAGTCGAAGTTCGTCGCCTCCTTCCTCGGTCGGGCGTCGTTCCTGCAGGGTCACCTCCGCGACGGAAACGTCGAGACGGAGATCGGTCGGTTCGACGCCGTCACCCTAGAGGGGTACGACACCGTCTACGACGGCGCGCCGGTCGACGTGCTCGTCCGGCCGGACGACCTCCGGGCGACCCCCGCGAGCGCCGAGATGGCCGACGGGGTCATCGTCTCCAGACAGTACGTCGGCCCCTCGTTCGTCTATCGCGTCGAACTCGACTCGGGCGACGCGGTCCACTGCCTGCACAACCACGTCGAGGAGTTCGACCTCGACGAGCCCGTCACGATCGACCTTTCGGCCGATCACCCGCTCGCGTGGTACCCGCGGTAGACGACGGCGAGAAAGCGAGAAAGCGAGAAGGCGAGAAGGCGAGAAGGCGAGAAGGCGAAAACCGCGGTCGCTGTGGGAGTTCGGCTCAGTTCTCCGGGAGAAACGGCGCGGCTCAGAACGTGAACAGGAAGGGGAGCACGTACGCGATCAGCAGGCCGACGAGGGTGACGGCCGCGCCGATGCCGACCTCACGGCTGCCGAACGATTGCATCGGAGCTGTCACGCGCTTGTCCGGGTCGGGCTCGGAGTGATCGTCCATAGTCTCGGGTCAGAACGGCGGACACATAAACGCATCTGAACGCGAGCGCAGCCGGAGACGACACATCACCACCGAACTCCCTGCCGGATCCCTCACCGGGTCTCCCACCGATCGCAGCACTGTCGTCCGCCACGGGAACAATTTAGTTGGTTCGACTAGAATTCAGTTTTACTGATGAATTTTCTCGTCGGTGACGCCGAGTCGGTGCTCGTCGCAGGGCCGGTACTGTCGGGTCGTCGGCGGGTGGTCCACCGGACGCTCTGCGAGCGGTCGGAGCGGTCGGAGCGGTCGGAGCGGCCGATCCTGATCTCGACGCGACAGCCAGCTGCGGGCGCGCGGTCAGAACATCGGCGGCTGGCGGTTCCGGCGGCTGCGACGGACGTGGACGCCGACGTGAGCGGAACAGAGTGCGGCGACGGTGGGGCCGTTGAGCCGGTCGTCGTCGACTGCGTGACGAGCGCGCTCGGGAGGTCGCCGACGGACGACGCCGAGACGAGGTACGCGCAACACCCGAGCAACCTCACCTCCATCGGCACGAAGTTCACGGAGTGCCTGGAGGCGCACGGAGACGGATCGGTGGCGGTCGGCGTCGACACGATCTCGCCGCTGCTCGCGTACGCCGACGCCGCCAGCGTGTTCCGGTTCGTCCACATCCTCGTCCAGAAGGCCACGGCCGCGGACCACCCCGTCGTCGTCGGCATCGACACGGGCGCACACGACGACCAGACCGTCGAGCAGTTCGTTCCCATCTTCGAGCAAGTGGTCGAGACGCGCCACACGGACGAGCAACGCGAGGGTCGGGTCCGATATCCGAGCCCGAGCGAGTGGCGGCCGTTGTGAGGCGATCGCCGCACCGGCCGAGAAAGGGGCAGCGAACGATCACGAGGGCGGCCGCGAACCGCCTGTGTGATCACCGCGCGCGAGCGACGGGGCGGCGAGCGATCACCGGGCGACGACGATCGTTCGATATAATGGGATTGTACGGTACGGACTGTCACGCGTTCGTCTGACGTACTTCCCACCGGATTTACGCGTTTGACCGGCGTTGAACCACGCGCGATCGAGTCGGCGCGACCGCTCGATCCCGACGAGTGTCGCCGCCAGATATATTCCGGTTAATTACACATCAAAATAACATGTAAACACAGCGAAGCGTGTCTGACGCCCGCGATGGCGGGAGAGGAATCGACGCCGGGGATCGCCGTCGCGCAGTCCCGGAAATTCCCCACCTCCGGTAGTTTCATATGAATGTAGCTAACTGATTGTCATTATCGGCGACAGACGGTTCGATCGCGTCGGACATCCGGGGGGATATCCGGTCGCGATCGCGTCGCTGGTAGTTCAACCAACGATGACAGCACGCAACAGGCGGTACGAGACAGGGGTACAGCGACTGCGTTCTCGATCCAACGGGAGTGATCCGCAATGAGTGCGTCGCGTCGGAAGCGCGCGCAAGCGGTGCTGTTTTCGGCGATTATGGTACTGTCCATGGTCGCCGCTGGTGTTGGTGGTTTGGCGGGGAGTGCGGCGGGTGTAAGCATTGACGGCGACACAGTTACAGTCGCGCCAGACGAGAGCATCCAAACTGGCATCGATGAAGCGATCGGAAATGATAGCGTGGATACCGTCCAAATCGAAGGCGATCACACACTCGACAGTTCAATCGTCATCGCTGGTCCTGGTGCTGAGGGGCTCACCATCGAATCGGCTGGTTCCCGTTCAGATACCACAATCAGTTACAGCGCCGATGACGGAACGCCCACATTTGCTATCGACGCTGATGGCGTTACCGTTCGGGATCTCACGATTGAGCGCGGTGGCGAAAGCACTACCGTTGCTCAGGGTGTTCGAGTCGCTGCCTCAAGCGTCGAGGTTAGCGGCAACGTAATTACCAGCACGAACGATACCGATCAGACTGATAACGGTGTCATCGTTACCGATGAAAACTCTAGCGGTGAGTCGGTCGGATCAGATGTCGCAGGCGTAACCGTTCTCGATAACGAAATCAACGGTTTCCCCGTTGGCGTTGCAGCCGCCACTCAGACAGGAGAGAACACCGTTAGTGATCTCACTATCTCTGGAAACGACCTATATTCCAACGGTGTAGGGGTAGGTTTGTCTCAAGTAGCGGGTGCCGCTGACTTTGGGGATCAGATCGACATCGACAGCAATACTTTCGACGGAAATGGGGTTGGAGTATACGTTTTCGGAGAGGATGATTCCGAAGATGATGGATTGACGTTCGACGACGCTCGAACGGATGGAGTCTCTATTACGAACAATGACTTCCTGAATCCGAACTCAGACTTGGCTGTCGACGGCAATGCGTATCACGTCGTCAACAACGGAAACGAGATGAGTGACGACGCAGAAGGGCCAGTTCCTTCGACGTTTGTGGATGAAAACGGCCAATTCGACGGTGCCGTTCAGTACGATGATAACGTCGTCTCCCCGGCGATTCAGCCGGTGTTCGATAACTTCGTCGAGGAACCGGATCCTGACGACACGGAACAACGGACAGTTAGAGTCTTCTCCGGAGTTTACAACGAGCGCGTAACTATCGACACGCCGAACGTCACGCTCGAAGGCCCGAACGCGGGAGAACCCGGAACCAGCGACAATCGAGACGACGAAGCAGTAATCTCGACTGACGACGGTACGACGCAAGCCGTCACCGTCACCGCTCCTAATGTGATCATCGACGGTGTCCAAGTCGACGGTCCTGCACGTACTGGAATCTCGATCGACAACACGAATAATGTCTCTGGTCTCACGGTTGCTAACACGCAGATAACCGATATCGAAAGTACGGCCTCTGACCAGAACTACAACGATGGTCGCGCGATTGCGGCCTACCTTGATGGTGATGGGGAGGCTTCCGACATTGCGATCGAGAATACCCTGATCGACGGCGTTAGCAACACGGAAGGTGGTGACGAACGCGCTCGGGGAATCTCGGTGAACACCCAGGGAACCGATGTTTCGGGACTAGAGATCCGAGACAACGTCATCAGCAATGTTGAAGTATCCGAATCCGTCGGCGATGGTGTTGACTCCGCCAAAGCAGACGGTGTTCAGCTGAATGTTGAACTCGATACAGATGGCGACGATCCCGGAAGTCTGACCGGCGCTGTCGTTGATGGAAATACCATTGAAGGACTCACCGCCGACAAAGCAACCGGCGTTCGTCTCGCCGAAGACGGGGACTTTGATTCTGACGATGGTCCGAGAAACTTCGCAATCACCAACAACACTGTCAATGACGTGACCGGCGACACCGACGAGAATGCAATTGCAGTCGGTGGATACAGCGACCTTGGTGACTACGATATCAGCCAAAACAACCTCTCGGATGGTGCAGTCGAGTACTACGCAGGTGACTCTGCGACGCTCGATGCAACCGAGAACTACTGGGGTAGTGCGGATGGCCCCGATGAGAGTGATTACACTAGTAACGTCGACGTTAATCCGTGGCTTACTAGTGCGGACGGAGAAGCTGACATCGCAGCCACCGTCGGTGACGAAGAATTCTCCAGTATTCAGTCGGCTGTGACCGCTGCAGATGAATACGATACCGTGGAGGTGAACGCAGGAACGTACGATGAGCGAGTTACAATCAATACTCCGAATGTCACTCTTGAAGGGCCTAACGAGGGTGTCTCTGCAAACAGTGATGAGCGGTTGGAAGCAGAAGAAGCGACGATCGAGGGACAAATTAGTGTTAACGCAGATAATGTCACCGTTGACGGAGTAGAGGTCAGTCCAGATACGGAGGCCTTCGATACGTTGCCTGCTGCAGCGATCATCGTGGGTGAGTCAAATGCGACTATTCAGAACAATCGCGTTGGTGATATCGAAATCAACATCACAGATATCGAAGATGTTGATAACGTAAATTCAATTCAAGGAATTCAGATATACAACGCAGATACTGAATTGACTGGAATCACAGTCCATGATAATCTTGTCGAGAATGTGAGCTTCAATGGGAGTTCGCAAGCGACAAGTGGTGAGTGGGGCGTTGATTTTGGCAACCTGTACGGGATTCATGTCCAAGGAGAGATTGGTAACGCTGAGGTCAGAGAAAACACTCTCCGTAACCTGAATTCAGATGGATACGTCCTTGGTATGGCGGTAAGTGGAACAGATAGCAACGATGATGCGAATCCAGAGAATGTCAATATTACGCAGAACACACTAGAAACGTTCAACGCTGAAGGTGCACCAGCGGAAGGTGTTGTAATTAGTAGTGATAGAGTGAACGCAGACTATGAGAGTATTAAAATAAATAGGAACTCACTCGATGTTCCGGTCGATATCGTAAATTACGCGTCCGAGTCTCCTGATGCCCGTCTCAACTACTACGGAGACGATGTCCCTACTGTCACCGGGAATGCAGTCTACGACCCAGTTCTGACGACTGCTCCGAGCGATCTCGATGTGGATTCAGTCGAAGATACAACTGAATACGGCTCAGTTCTCGAAGTCAAGAGTGATGGAGAGGCAGTCGCTGTCGGATTTACCGCTCCGTCAGAGGAACCGGTCAGTGATCTATTCAGCGATGTCGAATTCGAGAGTGGTGCTGCAGCGTATCGGTACGATGTCGACTCCGGATTCGAACTCGTCAGTAATATCGAATCTGCTGACGGTGACTACACCCCGAATGCAGGCGAGGTTATCGTCATCGCAACCGACAGCGCAATCGACGACGAGATCGTCGTTCCGATTGATGTCACAGAGACAGATACCGAAAGTGCAACTGAAGTCGACATCAACAGTGGTTGGAACCTCGTTCCGACCGGTGCCGCCGACGGAGACGCTGACGGGAACCCCGATATCGTTGTCCGAGACGGATCGATCCTTGAGACCACGCAGGAATTACAGGAGCAGCCCGAACAGGTTGGTGCCCCGTATGCTGAGTACGGTGCGTTCGACGGTACCTGGGTCTACGTTGAGCGGACGAGTGGGGACAATAACATCGGGCTCCTCACCGGATACGCAGAGGGACAGTCGGCAGAACAGTACTACCAGGACGTACTGAATCCGAACGACGAAGAGAGCGAAGAATAGACCGATGCACGGACAACGAATCGCAGCGGTGCTCGCCGCAGTCCTGATGGTCACATCCATGGTGGCCGTTTCGGGTTCCGTGGCGGCACAATCAGATCCGACATCGGATCCGGAACCGGTTCCGGCGTCCTACTACGGGACCGTCCAGATCGACGGTGACCCGGCCGGCAGCAGTGCGACCGTTTCCGCGGTCGTCGACGGTGAGGTCGTCGACGAACTCTCGGTCAACGAATCCGGGTGGTACGGCGGCCCGGACCTCGGTCAAGAGAAACTCACAGTCACCGCCGATGACGTCGAGAACGACACCACAGTCGAATTCCGCGTGAACGGCGATCCAGTCACGCGGACCGACCCATCCTCGATCGAGTGGGGGTCCAGTGATGTCCAGCGCGTCGACCTCCGCGCCGGCAGCCTCGACCCGATCTACGAGTTCGACATCGAGGACCTCGACGAGACGGTTCCCCGCGGTGACGACGCCGAGATATCGGTCTCGATCGAGAACACCGGCGATCCGGGCTCGGGCGAACTCACCGTCACCGCCGACGGCGAGGACGAACCCCGCGCGAGCCGACAGCTCGACCTCGACACGAACGAGACCACGACGGAGGTGCTCTCGGTCCCGACGAGCGAGGACGACGGCGAGCAGGTCACCTTCCAAGTGGCGACCGACGAGGAGTCACAGGAGGTCACGGTCGACCTACAAGATCCGTCGAACTTCACCGTCTCGCTCGATCCGGTCGAGCCTGCTGACGGCGATCAGTACGTCCCAAGTGAAGACGACCTCAACGGCACCGTCACGGTCCAGAACGCCGGCGAGGTCACGGACGAACAGAACGTCTCCGTCTCCTTCGGCGACGAGACGCTCGTCGACCGCGCGGTCGAACTCGACGGGGGTAACGACGACACGATCGAGTTCAACCGCACGCTCGACGCGGTCGACGCGGGCGACACGACGCTGACGGCGACCACCGACGACGACATCGCGACGCAGACCGTCTCGGTCCTGCGACCGGGCGAACTCGAAGTCGACGTGATCGAAGCCGAGTCGACGCTCGATCCGGTCGCGAGACAGAATATCTCCATCGTCGCAGAGGTCACGAACGTTGGTGAGACGGAGGTAACCGATCGAACGGTGACTCTCACGAACGTTACCACGGACGCGAGCGACGTTGCATCCGAGGACTTCACTCTGGCTCCCGGCGAGAGTGAGGACTTCGATCCATCCGTCACAACGAGCAAATCCGACGCCGGCAACGAACTCTCCTACGAGATTGATACGGACGATGATTCCGAAACGGTCACTGCCGATATCGGCGAGGTCAGTCCGTTCCTTGACGTGATAATCGACGGGCTGAACGAGTCGTCAGTGAAAGAGCCGGCCGAGGATGAGACGATTCCAGTCCGAGTAGACGCGACCGCCGAGAACCTCGGAACGGAGGATCTAAACGGGAACGTGACGTTCACTGCGAACGGCGAAGAGTTCGAGACAGTTGATGTCAACCTCGGAGATCAAGAAGAGACTTCCATCGATGCGACGTACGACCTCGAACTCGGCGACGCGCCCGAGGTGACGATCGAGGCGACTGCCGAGCGCGACGACGCCGAGGAACCGGACAGCGTCGACGAGACAACGCTGGATGTCACGCCACAGGCCGAGTTCGCGGTGTCGATCAACGAGGCAACCAACGTTAGCGACGATCTGAGTAACGAAGAGTTCACGCCGACAGTTGTCGTGGAGAACGTCGGCGAGCAGCCGGGAAGTGGCTCCGTCGAAGTATTCTTCAACGGTTCTTCGCAGGAGACCTTCGACGTGAGCCCCGGTCCTGGAAGTGACGAGACCGCCGTTCAACCGAATGATGGGTTCTCGATCAACGCCAGCGACTTCGATGAGGGCGAGTACCTCCTCGAAGCGCAAGCCGCGAACGACGCGACCGGCGAGACGACCGCCGACACCGACCGTGTCGCGATCGGCGAGCCCGCAAACTTCGTCGTGAACGACGTGAGCGTTCCGTCGTCTGTCGACCAAGGTGACGCGGTCGATGTCGAAGCGACGATCGAGAACACCGGCGGCGTCGACGCCGAGAAACCGGTGACGTTCGAGTTCGGCGGTACGACGCTGGGAACGACGGATCTGAATCTCTCGGACGGCGAGGTGACGACAGAGACGGTCACCTACACGACGACATCGGCCGACGCCGGAGAGACGATAGAGACGAGCGATGTGTCCGTCTCGACGCCGGACGACGAGGCGACGGAGTCGGTCGATGTCCGCGCGAACGCGGAGTTCGAAGCGGACCTGACTATCGACGAGAGCGCGATCGCGGGTGACACCGTGACCGCGGGAGTCACCGTCACGAACGTCGGCGGCAACGCGAGCAACACCACCGATGTCCGGCTGCTGGCCGACGGGCAGGAGGTCGCCAATACGGCCGGCGTCGAACTCGCGTCAGGTGAGCAGACGACGGAACAGTTCGAACTCTCGCCCGAATCCGCGGGCGAGCTCGCGGTTCAGGGCGTCACCGACGACGATGTCGCCGAGGCGACCGTCGATGTCGGCGAGCCGGGCGAACTCGATCTCTCGGTGCGTTCGGTCACCGATCCGGTGACGGCCGACGAGAACGTCACGGTCACGGTCGCGGCCGAGAACGTCGGCGACGGCGATCTCGAATCGCGACGTGTTCGGTTCTCGATCGACGGGAGCCTCACCAACACGACGACCGTCGATGTCGCGGGCGGCGCGACCGAGACGGTCGAACTGAGTGGCGATCCCGACCTGACTGTTCCCGATGGCGAGAGCAAAACCGTGGCGGTTTCGGTCGTCACGCCCGAGGATCGCGTCGATCGCGACGTGACGGTTCAACCCGTGCCGGACGACGCCTACTTCCGCGTCGACGGACTCGAAGCCAGCGCAGACGAGGTTCTCAACACCTCTGACGCGAACGTGACTGTGAACGCCACCGTGACGAATATCGGAGATCTCGACGGCACACAGAACGTCACCTTCACCGCGGGCGACGCGGTGTCTGAGACGAACGAGGATATCCAACTCAACGGAAACGACGATTCGACCGAGGTCTCCTTCGAGTTCGATATCAGCGAGCTCGACCTCGACGAGGAGGAGTCGACGGACGTGACCTACGAGATCGGAACTGTGAACCAGACGGACGAGGGGACGCTCACCGTCACCGAGCCGGAGCCGGCGACGCCGGAACTCGTCGACGTTGCTGTCGACGAGACCACGACGCAGGAAGAGTCGCTGACCGCGACCGTCACCGTCCGGAACGTCGGTGACCAGCCGCTCGACGGCAACGAGACGGTTACCCTCGACTACGAGGACGGCTCGGTCGCCAACGACTCGGTCGGGCTCAACACCTCCGATTCGATCGCCGAGGGCGGGTCGCTCGAATCCGGCGCGGAGGCCACAGTCGACCTCTCGGTCGCACCGCCAGCCGAGCCGCTCGCGGGGACGTTCGATCGCGAGGTGACAGTCGGCTTCGGTAACGACGAGTTCGCGGACGACACGGTCGCTCGGACGGCGGCCGTCGACTTCGAAGGCGTCGCGAGCGGCGTCGATGCCGCAGAAGCGGACGACACCGCGGACACAGTGACCGTCCGACCGGGCGAATACCAAGCCCGAAACACGATCGAGGTTCCGTCGGGGATTACCGTTGAGGCCGACAGTCCGGTCGACGCGCCGGTGATCCGTCAGCCGAGCCGAGACGACGAAACCGCGATGCAGATCGTTGGCGAAGACGTCACTCTCGACGGCCTGACCTTCGAGGGAGACGGTAACGGCACGGCGGTCGAGGTCGACGCCGACGACGCGACGCTCACGTCGGTTCGAGCGACGAACTGGTCGACCGGTATCGACGAGACCGCAGGCTCGAACGCGTTGACCGGCGTTGAGGTCTCCGACACCGATGTCGGGATCCGACTTGCGGGCGACAACGGAACCGCCGTGGACTTCGCGCGCGTGACCGGCGCGAGCGACACCGGGATCCTCGTCGAGAGCGGCGAGAACGAGATCGCCGGTGCGGAGGTTCTCAGTTCGGCGACCGGGATCGAACTGCTCTCCGCGGGAACCGTGGTCGAGGGCGCGACGGTGCGGAACAGCGCCGACTACGGGATCCGCGTGACGGAGGTTCCCGGTGACGTCCCCGAGGACGCGAACGCGAGTGATATCGACGAGAATCGGAGCGTGACGATCGACGACAGTGTGCTCGAATCCAACAGCGTGAGCGTCTTTTCCGACGACAGCTACGTCGACGCCACCGACAACTGGTGGGGTGGCGGCGCACCCGTCGAGGGATCCGACTGGATCGCACGCAGCGTCGTCGACGACGGCGACCCGCTCGACAGCCGTCCCGCATCGAACTTCGTGGTCGACGACAGCGACCTTCCGGACTCCGTCCTCCGCGATGAGGACTTCACGATCGAACCGACGATCGAGAACGACGGGTCCGGGGCGGACCGACAGCGGATCGAACTCCGCCGCGGTGACGGTACCGTCGTCGACAGTCGGGATCTCGGGCTGAACGCGAGCGAATCGGATACCGTCTCGCTCTCGGACAGCACGGACGTGACCGACGGCGAGGAGGTCGCGCTCACCGTCGCGAGCCTGGACGACACGACGAGCGACGATTCGGTCCCTGTCGACGACCCGGCCTCGTTCGCGCTCGGAACGCCGCAGGCGACGCCTGAGACCGTGCCGCTCGGTGAGGAGCTGTCCGTCGAGGCACCCGTCGATAACACCGGCGACCGCGAAGGTACGGTGACGGCCGAACTGATTGCCTTCGACGGAACGACGACGGTCGATTCGACCGTGGTGGCCGTCGGCGGCACTGAGACGACGAACGGCACGCTGACGTGGACACCAGGAGCGACGAACAGCGGACAGGTCACCGTTAGGCTCACCGACGACGGGACGACGATTGCCCAAGAGTCGGTGTCGGTGACCGTCACCGACGCGGCGCTGTCCGATGTCTCGCTCTCGCTCACGGGAGCGGCCGACGACACGCTCGTCGTCGACGAGTCGGCGACGGTCTCCGTGAGTTCGACCTTCACGGATGGCTCCGGCGGCGACGTGACTGCCGGCGCGACCGTCACGAGCAGTAATGAGACGGTCGCCACGATCAGCGGTGATACGGTCACGGCACAGGCGGCCGGAACGACCACGATCGAGGCTGAGTACGATGCCGGCGATGAGACGGAGAACGACACAGTCAGTCTGACCGTCGAAGCGCCCGAACCGGATAATGAGACAGACGACGAGACGGGCGAGGACCCCGTCAGCTCCGGCGGTGGAGGCGGCGGGGGTGGCGTCTCGTTCGGTGACGATCCCGCGGACTCGCTGGAGTTCGACGCGGTCGAGACCGAGACGGTGACGCCCTCGATCGACTTCGAGACGAACCAGCGCGTCGCGACGCTCGAGTCGGTCTCGAACGTCGAGTCCATCGCGTTCGACTCGACGGATCGGGTCGGCGAAGTCGCGGTCTCGGATGTCGACCCCGACTCGGCGGACGTGAACCCGCCGGGCGGGGCCGTCACGGTGCAGGAGATATCGGTCCCCGACGACCAGACCGACCGGTCGGCGACGATCGCGTTCCGCGTCTCGGCGGACCGACTCGACGCGATCGGAGCCGAGCCGAGCGAACTCACCGCGGTCCGGCTGAACGAGGGGCAGTGGGAGACCCTCGACACGACGGTGGCCGAAGAGACCGCAGACGGCGTGAGGCTCGAAGCCGAGACGCCCGGGTTCTCCGTGTTCGCGGTGAACGCGGTGAGCGAGCCCGACGCGGCCGCGGCCGTCGACCCCGGAACCGTGACCGCCGGCGAGGAGGTCACGCTCGACGGGAGCGACTCGACCGACGAGTACGGCGAGATCGTCGCGTACGACTGGTCGGTCTCCGGCCAGTCACTCTCCGGCGAGACCGCGACCACGACGATCGACGAGACGGGGGAGTACACGGCCGAACTCACCGTCACCAACGACGCCGGCGAGACCGACACCGCGACCGCCGACCTCGTCGTCGAACCCGCCGCGGACGGCGGCGACGGCACGGCTGGCGGTGACGGGACGGACGGTGGCGACGCGATCGACGAGCCCGCGGGGCTCGGGACCACGGCTATCGCGCTGCTCGTGGCCCTCGCGGTCCTCGCGGCCGCGGCGGTCGTCTGGGTCCGCCGCAACGAATAACGCGGCGGACCGCCCGCGGTCCGCTCCGTGCGGGCTGCGGGACGCGGACGACCGAGCGAGCGGTACCGACGGAGGAATCGTCTACGCGAACGAACACACGAAATCCAACCGATGACAGATCCCACACCCTCGAACCGCACAACGCGATCGACAGCCACCGAACGGCGCACGTCCCGACCAGCTCGACGCGCGTCGCAGACCGCCGGCAGCCTCGCCGCTGCCGAAACGCCACTCCGAGAGCGGCTCACCGTCGGGGTGACCGTCCTCCTCGCCGTGCTCGTCGCGACGGCGGCGGTCCCCGGACTCGCCGCGGGACAGGAGGCCGTCCCGGCCTCGTACTACGGCGACGTGACGGTCAACGGCGAACCGGCCGAGCCTGGCACGGAGATCGAAGCGGTCGTCGACGGCGACCGCTACGACACGATCACCGTCGAGGAGGAAGGAACGTTCGGCGGGTCCGGTCCGTTCGAAGAGAAGCTCACCGTGGAGGAACCTGACTCCGGCGAGACCGTCGAGTTCCGCGTCGGCGACGTGACCGCCGACACGACTGTCACGTGGGAGGCGAGCGACGTGCGTGAGGTGAGCCTCGCGTTCGAGGGTGTTGCAAGCGAAAACGTAGGCGGCAGCGACGGCGGAGACGGCAACGACGATGAAGACGGCGGCGATGGCGGAGACGGTGGCGATGGGAGCGACGGCGGAGACGGTACTGCCGGCGGAGGCGGTGGCGGTGGCGGCGGTGGCGGCGGAGGCGGAAGCGGAGGCGGAGGCGGAGGCGGCGGTGCGGCTGCCGTCGATGACGACACGAGCGGCGACTCTGCTGTTCAGAGCGCCGAGGCGTCGATCGAGGCCGACGACGCTGGTGAGGGCGCGCAGGCGACGTTCGACGCCGGGTCGCCGGTGGAGTCCATCGGCTTCGAGAGCGCCGACGTGCAGGGGTCAGTCGAGGTGACGACGCAGGAGTCCGAACCGTCCGATATCACGGGGTCACCGGGCACTGTGGTGCAGGTGTCGGAGATAACCGTTCCCGACGACGCGACCGACGCATCCGCGACGGTCCGCATGCGGGTCTCCGCCGACCGGCTTGAAGAAGTCGATGCGACCGCAGACGAATTGCGGGTCACCCGGCTGAACGACGGCGAGTGGCAATCGCTGGACACGACGGTGGCCGAGGAGACCGATAGCGGCGTCGCCCTCGAAGCCGAAACGCCCGGATTCTCGTACTTCTCGGTGAACGCGGTGAGCGAGCCCGACGCGGCCGCGGCGGTCGACCCCGGAACCGTGACCGCCGGCGAAGAGGTCACGCTCGACGGGAGCGACTCGACGGCAGAACACAGCGAGATCGTCGCGTACGACTGGTCGATCGACGGCCAGTCGCTTGCCGGCGAGACCGCGGCCGCGACGATCGACGAGACGGGTGAGTACACGGCCGAACTCACCGTCACCAACGACGCCGGCGAGACCGACACCGCGACCGCCGACCTCGTCGTCGAATCCGCCGCGGACGATGGTGACAGCGGTGCGACGGACGGCGATGCGAGCGGTGACGACCCGGCAGAGGAGCCGGCCGGCCTTGGTCTCCCGGCCATCGGGGGACTGGTCGCCGTCGTCGTCGTCGTGGCGGCCGCCGCGGTCGCGGTGCGCCGCCGGCGTCAGTCGAACGATAAGAACCCCTTCCGCTGAGGGCCGGTCTCATCCGTTTCGCGTCGGTTTTTCGTTCCGATATTTTTCGTCACTACCACGTCTTCGTGAAGCGCCGTACTTCGGCCGAGTACCGCGATTCGATCCGATTTCGTATTGATGGCCCGCTAGAAATCAGACGAGATAATTTGCGACGAACAGCTAAATCGATCGCTCTCGTTATCCGATCCGTGACAGTAACCGACGGCGGGGAACCGATACACGAGCGGAGCGAGATCGAGCGGTCCGGACCGACGGTGCCTGAGGCAGCGCCGACCCGCGTCGGCATCGACGCGGTCGTGTTCCTCGTCGTCCCCGTCGTGGTGCTCGCCGCGGTGTTTCTGCTCTCCGATTCGGCCAAGCGAGCGGCCGCCTTTTCGTACACCGAGCCGACGCTTCTCACGGCGTTTACCGCCCACTACGTTCACCTGACGGTGCCGCACCTCGTCGGTAACGTCGTCGGGTTCGTGCTGTTGGCGTCGGTGGCGTACGGAGTGAGCCTGCTCGCCGGGCGGAGACGCCTCTTTTTCGCGTCTGCGATCACGTTCGTACTCGTGTTTCCGTTCGTCCTCTCAGGGCTGAACCTCGCGGTTCCGCGAAACGCGATCGGGTACGGATTCTCCGGCGTCAACATGGCCTTTTTCGGATACATCG
Source organism: Halorubrum laminariae (assembly GCF_024494655.1). GTDB lineage: Archaea > Halobacteriota > Halobacteria > Halobacteriales > Haloferacaceae > Halorubrum > Halorubrum laminariae. The sequence continues at coordinate 64,056 of NZ_JANHDL010000001.1, forward strand.
CGGTCGTCCTGCCGGTCGCGATCGACGAGCGCTTCGGCGTCGCGTGGCGGCGGTACGCACCCGGGCAGTTCTTCCTCTCGGTCGCATACATCGCCCTCATCGCGCTGCCCGTCTCGACCGTCTCGGCTGGAATCGGGGCCGCGAGCGCCGCCTTCGCCCTCCCGTACGGTCGCGAGGCGGTTCGCGGCCGAGTCGCCGGCTGCAGCCGAACCGCTGGCCGCAAGCGGGACGACAGACGCGATCGGAGCGACACGGACGGTCGGCGAGACGGCGGACACGAACCGCTGCGAGCGACGCTCCGGCGGATTCTCGCTCGTCCGGCGGACGGCGAGTTAGTCGTCGCCGCCGCCGTCGTGCTCCTCGGGTACCCGTTCATCGGGTTTCCGACGGTCTCGCCCACGGGGACGCAGGTCAACGTGTACGTCCACTTTCTCGGCTACGCGCTGGCGTTTCTGGTCGTTCACGTCTCGCTTCTGGCGGATCGGGACGGGACGACGTGGCGCGATCGGTCCGTCGCAGCGTGACCGTTCGGCGGGACGCGTGCGGTCGCGTTGTGGGCGGTCGCCCGGCGGTCGCCCGGCGGTCGCCCTGCAGTCGCCCGCCGATCGAACGGTAGACCTTTGCCGCCTCCCGTGCGACCGACGGTATGGTCTCGCTGGGACTGGTGGTGGCGCAGTTCAACGACTCCGTCACGGAGCCGATGGCCGAGGCGGCCCGCGAAGCGGCGGCCGAGCGCGACGCGATCGTCGTCGACGAACTGTCGGTGCCGGGCGCGTACGACAGCCCCTTGGCCGCCGACCGACTCGCTCGCCGCGACGACGTCGACGCCGTCGCCGTCGTCGGAGCCATCGTCACCGGCGACACCGACCACGACCGAGTCATCGCGAACGCGACCGCCGAGACGCTCACCCAAGTGAGCCTCGACCGCGACACCCCCGTTACGTTCGGCGTGAGCGGTCCGGGGATGTCGGGCGCTGAGGCGCGAGAGCGGATCGACAAGGGCGCGGACGCAGCCGACGCCGCGATCGACCTCGCAGCAGAACTCGACTGACAGACCGATGTGCCGACTCATCATCCACGACAATGACTGACGCATACGACTTCTCGGACCGCATCGAACGCGTAGCACCCAGCGCGACGCTGGCGATATCGAACCTCGCCGCCGAAAAGGAGGCCGAGGGAGCCGACATCGTCGACCTCTCCGTCGGCGAGCCCGACTTCGACACCCCCGACAACATCGTCGAGGCGGGGAAGGAGGCCCTCGACGCCGGCCACACGGGCTACACCTCCTCAAACGGGATTCCGCCCCTCAAGGAGGCGATCGCGGAGAAGCTCCGTGGCACCGGCGTCGATGCCGACGCCGACGAGGTGATCGTCACTCCCGGCGGCAAGCAGGCCCTGTACGAGACGTTCCAGACGCTGATCGACGAGGGTGATGAGGTCGTCCTGCTGGACCCGGCGTGGGTCTCCTACGAGGCGATGACGAAGCTCGCCGGCGGGGACCTCTCGCGCGTCGATCTGGCTCCGCACGGGTTCCAGCTGGAGCCCGCGCTCGACGAACTCACCGAGACGGTCTCCGACGACACCGAACTGCTCGTCGTCAACTCCCCGTCGAACCCGACGGGCGCGGTCTTCTCGGAGGCCGCCTTGGAGGGTGTCCGCGACCTCGCCGTCGACCACGACATCTCCGTGATCTCCGACGAGATCTACGAGCGGATCGTCTACGACGCAGAGCACGTCTCGCTGGCGAGCCTCGACGGTATGTCCGACCGAACGATCACGGTCAACGGCTTCTCGAAGGCGTACTCGATGACCGGCTGGCGGCTCGGCTACATCCACGCGAAGGGTGACTTCGTCGGCGAGGCCGGCAAGCTCCACTCGCACTCGGTGTCGTGCGCGGTCAACTTCGTCCAGCACGCGGGTGTCGAGGCGCTTTCGAACACCGATGAATCGGTCGAAGAGATGCGGCAGGCGTTCGCGAAGCGGCGCGATCTGCTCGTCGACCTGTTCGACGAACACGGGGTCGACGTCGACGTGGGCGACGGTGCGTTCTACATGATGATCCCCGTGGACGATAGCGAGGTGCAAGGCACCTCGGACGCGAGCGGCGACGAGCCGCGAGCCGACGATCAGGCGTGGTGTGAGGCCGCGATCGAGGAGGCCTCCGTCGCGTGTGTTCCTGGTAGCGCGTTCAACGCGCCGGGGTACGCCCGCATCTCGTACGCCGCGAGCGCGGAGCGGCTCCGCGAGGCGGTCGACCGGCTCGTCGCGAACGACCTCTTATAAACCTCAGTACCCCGTTCTGAGCAGCTTGTTCCCGACCAGTACCGCGAGCGCGATCACGTACAGCCCCGAGAGCAGCGCGAAGGAGACGCCCCAGCCGAACAGGTCCGCAGCCAGCCCGACGCCGAAGGATCCCGTTGAGCCGACGACCGTGTAGACGGTGCGAACGAGGCCGAACCCCGCGCCGCGTTCGGTGTCGCTCAGTGCGTCCATGAACCGCGGATCGATGGCCGAAAAGAAGCTGGACCCGAGTCCAGCACCCACGACGCCGACCGCGACGCCTGCGACACCGGGGACGGCGACGAACCCGGCGGCACCGACCGCGCCGGCACCGATCGAGATCCCGATCCCGGTGTCGCGGCCGAACCGGTCCGCCACCTTCCCGGTGGCGATCTGTGCGACCGTCCGGACGACGAAGAACGCGGAGAATATCGCGGCGGCGGTGCCGGGCGAGTAGTCCCGAAACGCGACGAGGAACGTCGGGAGGAACGACATGACGCCCTGAACGACGTACGTGCCGATCATCGCGACGAAAAGCGGGAGCAGTATCGACGGCCGCGAGAGCAGCTCCACGAGCGGGGCGAGCTGCAGCCGGTCGCGCATCGGCTGATCGGGTCGTCGGGGCTCAGTCGGGCGGACGCCACGGAAGAACAACACGAAGACAGGCACGCCGACGACCGCCGCGAGCGCCACCGCCGGCCGCCAGCCGTACCTGACGCCGACCCACGCGGCGGCGACGGGGGCGGTCAGCCCGGCGAGGGGGCCGCCGACGGAGTGGAGCCCGACCGCAGTTCCGAGCTCGTCGAACGTCCGCGAGAGCAGCGTCGTCGCGACTGCGTAGTGGAGTCCCGCCGCGAGCCCGAGCAGAACCGCCACGAGCACGAACACGGGGAACACCGGCGCGAACGCGAGGAGGGCGCTCATCGCCGCCGAGCCGCCGACGGCGACGAGGATCACCCGCCGCTCGCCGTACCGGTCGGCGAGGATTCCGCTCGGGAACTGCGAGACGCCGTACGCGAGCCACATCCCCGACAGCGCCGCCCCGATGGCGGTGTTCGACACCGCGAAGTCGTCGACGATGAACGGGACGACCGGGCTTATCGCCAGTCGGGCGAAGTACGTCACGAAGAAGGCGAGCATACAGAGCGCCAGCACGGTGTGGCGGTACTGCCAGTTCATGGATCTGTGCGCCCCACCGGACCACCGGATCGCTCGCGGACCTCTCCGATTCGTCGCCAACTCCGACACATGAATCGGCCTTTCCGGCGCGGCGAAATGTACCCTCCGATACCGGTCGACCTCGCGTCGGCAGTACTCGGAGTCGACGCTCGTGTGGCGTTCCGAAACCCTTACTCCCGGTCCGGGACACCCCTCACGTATGAGCGATACGTCCGAGTCGACGGACGGCGGGGAAGAGGAGGGAGCCGACGGCTCCGCCGTGTCCGCCGCGGCCGTCGACGCCGACGAGGTCCGCCACGTCGCGGAGCTGGCCCGCGTCCGCCTAGACGACGAGGAAGTCGCGGCGTTCGTCGACCAGTTCGGCGACATCCTCGACTCCTTCGACGCCCTCGACGAGGTCCCCGAAGTCGACCGCGAGGAGGACCTGATCAACGTGATGCGACCCGACGAGATCGAGGAGGGACTCACGCAGGAGGAGGTGCTGTCGAACGCCGAGGAGACGGAAGACGGCTTCTTCGTGGGGCCGAAGGTGTCGTAATGTCGGCTGATCTCAACCTGTTCATCACCGAGGAGACGATCGAGGGCGACTCGGAGGCCGTGGGGGCGCTGGCGGACGCGACGGTCGCCGTCAAGGACAACATCTCCACGGCGGGGATCCGGACGACCTGCGGCTCCGAAATGCTCGCAGATTACGTCCCGCCGTACTCCGCGACGGTCGTCGACCGGCTGACCGCGGCCGGCGCAACGGTCGTCGGCAAGACGAACATGGACGAGTTCGGGATGGGGACGACCACGGAGACCTCCGCGTTCGGTCCCACGCGAAATCCCGCTGACCCCGAGCGCGTCCCGGGCGGTTCGTCCGGGGGATCTGCGGCCGCGGTCGCGGCGGGCGAGGCGGACATCGCGCTCGGCTCCGACACGGGCGGGTCGGTCCGCTGTCCCGCAGCCTTCTGCGGCGTCGTCGGGATCAAGCCCACCTACGGGCTGGTCTCGCGGTACGGGCTCGTCGCGTACGCGAACTCGCTCGAACAGATCGGCCCGATCGCGAGTACCGTCGAAGAGGCGGCCGCCGCGCTCGACGTCATCGCCGGACACGATCCAAACGACGGAACGACGCGGGACCTGAGCGAGGTCGACGGCGCGGCCCCCGATTCGAGCTACGCCGCCGCCGCCGACGGCGACGTGGACGGACTCACTGTGGGCGTCCCGACTGAGCTGTTCGACGGAGCGGACGAACGCGTCGTCGAGACGGTTGAGGCCGCGATCGACGACCTAGAGGCACGGGGCGCGGAGACGACGGAGATCTCGCTTCCCTCCGTCGAGCACGCGGTGCAGGCGTACTACGTGATCGCGATGGCGGAAGCCTCCTCGAACCTCGCGCGCTTCGACGGAGTACGGTACGGGCACCGGAGCGACGGTGATGGCAACTGGAACGAGTCGTTCGCCGAGACCCGCGAGGCGTTCGGCGCGGAGGTCAAACGTCGGATCCTGCTCGGGACGTACGCGCTCTCGGCGGGATATCACGACAAGTACTACGAGAAGGCCCAAGACGCCCGCGCGTGGGTCCGTCAAGACTTCGAGGACGCCTTCGCCGATGTCGACGTGATCGCCTCGCCGACGATGCCGGTGCTTCCCTTCGAGCTGGGCGAGAGCCTTGACGACCCGCTGCGGATGTACCTCGCGGACGCGAACACGACGCCCGTCAACCTCGCGAACCTCCCCGCCGTCTCCGTGCCCGCGGGCGAGGCGGACGGGCTTCCCGTCGGCCTCCAGCTCGTCGGGCCGAAGTTCGGCGAAGAGACGGTTATCCGGGCAGCGAGCGCGGTCGAGGAGCGATGAGCCTCAGCGACGAAGAGCGGAGCCGACTCGCCGACGTGGTCCGGCTCCAGCCGACGAAGAACGGCGAGCTGCAGGAGGCGTGGGGGTTCGAAAGCGGCAGCGAGGTCCACCAGTACCTCGAAAACCACCTGAAGGAGTACTACTACCGCGACGACGACAGCCTGATCCGGTCGACCGCCGAGGCGAACGATCTCGTCGACGTCGAGCCCGGTATCGAGGCCGATGCGGTCGCGAAGGGCGGCGTGCCGGACCGGATAACGGTCTCGAAGCTGGAGGCGCAGGTGTTCGACGTGGTCGCCGGTCCCAACGAGCGCTCGCAGTCGGTTGTCGCCGTGCTCGACGCCGTCCGCAACGCGTTCGACGCCGATCCCGAGGTCGACGCGGTTCGGCGTGCGCTCCGCAGCCTCGAACGCAAAAACATCGTCGAGGTCGTCTATCGGACAGTCCCGACGTTCAAACTCGCCGTCGATCGCGACGAGGTCACGGTCGAAGTCACAGAGTGAGATCTGACCGACACAAGACGCAGTGGCCGCGGCGGCGACGAGCCCGGAGAGGCAGCGCTATAAGTATCGGCCGACCGAACTGATGGGCAATGAGCCGGAACGACGAGGTCGCCGACCGCCTCGACGAGTTCGCGGACTTGCTCGAAGCGACGGGCGTGGAGTACAAGCCGACCGCGTACCGCCGCGCCGCCGAGAACGTTCGCGACCATCCTGCGGCGGTCGAGGCTCTTGCGGCCGACGGAGAGGACGCAGTCAGCGAAATCGATCGCGTAGGCGACGCCATCGCCGCGAAGATCGTCGAGTACCTCGAGACCGGATCGATAGAAGAGTTAGAGGAGCTTCGCGCCGAGCTTCCGGTCGACATGGCGGCGCTGACTGCGGTCGAGGGCGTCGGTCCGAAGACAGTTGGGTCGCTGTACGAGGCGCTCGAAATCACGGACCTTGATGAACTCGAAGCGGCGGCGGAAGCGGGCGAGATCCGGACGGTCTCCGGCTTCGGCGAGACGACGGAACAGAACATCCTCGACAACATCCCGTTCGCGCGCGAGTCGCGCGAGCGCACCCGCCTCGGTGACGGTCGTCCCGTCGCTGATGCGGCGCTGTCGTACCTCGACGCGGTCGACGAGGTCGCCGCGGTCGAGGTGTGCGGGTCGATCCGGCGCTGGCGAGCGACGATCGGCGACATCGATCTGCTGGTCGCGAGTGACACGCGCGAACCGGTCATCGAGGCGTTCACCGCGTGGCCCGACGCTGATTCGACGATTGAGGCGGGCACCGGGAAGGCGAGCGTCCGCGCGGACGGCACGCGCGTCGACCTCCGAGTTGTCGACCCCGACGAGTTCGGCGCAGCACTGCAGTACTTCACCGGCTCGCGCGCGCACAACGTCGCGCTCCGAAATCGGGCAATCGATCGCGAACTGAAGCTCAACGAGTACGGTCTCTTCGACGTGAGCGGCGTTGAGGACACGGATGAGTCGACCGAGTCGGGCGACGACTCCGAGGAAGCGACCGCCACTCGCGTGGGTGAGCGCGTCGCGGGCGCGACCGAGGACGGCGTCTACGAGGCGCTCGATCTGGACCCGATGCCGCCCGAACTCCGCGAGGATCGCGGGGAGGTCGCGGCGGCGGCCGAGGGGCGACTCCCCCTCCTCGTCGAGCCGGACGACCTCCGCGGCGACCTTCACACCCACACCGACTGGTCAGACGGCGGCTTCTCGATCGCGGAGATGGCCGAGGCCGCCGCCGAGCGCGGGTACGACTACCACGTCGTCACCGACCACGCGACCGGGCCGGGGATGGTCGGCGGCGTCGGCCTCGATGAGAGCGACATCGAAGCGCAGGCGGCGGCGGTCACGGAGGCGCGCGAGGCGATCACTGAGGATCCCGACGCCGACATCGCGATCCTCCACGGGATCGAGGCCAACATCGACGCCGACGGCGACCTCGCCACCGACGACGAGATCCTCGCCGCCCTCGATCTGGTCGTCGCCTCGCCGCACGCCGCGCTCGGACAGGACGCCGACGCGGCCACCGAGCGGCTGGTCCGCGCGGTCGAACACACCCACGTCGACGTGCTCGGCCATCCCACCGGCCGACTCATCAACGAGCGACCGGGGCTCGACCCGGACATCGAGGCGGTCGCCGAGGCGGCCGCCGGGGCCGGCACCGCGATTGAGGTCAACGCGAATCCCGCCCGACTCGACGCCGACGGCGAGTTCGTCCGGGCCGCCGTCGAGGCTGGCGCGACGATCGCCGTGAACACGGACGCGCACTCGCCAAGCGAACTGGACAACGCCCGATACGGCGTCCACACCGCGCGGCGCGGGTGGACGGAGACCACCGATGTGCTCAACGCCCGATCGCTCAACGGCCTTCGCTCGTTCCTCCTTTGATTTTCCCGTGTGAAACGCGGATCGTGGTCCGCGAATCTTCGTAACCGGTTTGCCCGACCGTCGCGTACGTGCCGTCGATGGACAGAGACCGGGCCGTCGACCGACTGGAGACGCTCGTCGAGCGCGTCGAGCGCGAGCCGATGCCCGTACCCGTCCGCGAGATTTGGGCGTTTGGGGACGTTGCGCTCGGGTTAGACCCGATCGAGCGGCTCGACGTCTACCTCACGAAGGACGTGATCATGGGCGGCGACGCCGACGCGGCCGCCGACTTCGAGACTGAGTACGGCGTCAAGGGAGTCGGAACCTCGGTCAGCGCCGAGTGGGCCGAGCGACACCCCGACCGCGTGCGCGTGAGCGACAACGGCTACGCGGCCCCGGAGAAGTGTCTCGCAGCCGAGCTCGTCGACAACAGCGGGGGACGAGGTCCCTCTAGCAGTCGGACGAAGCCCGACGACGAGCCCATCCACCTCGAAGTGTGCAACGCGAGCTTCGAGGACAACGTGCGCCAGCGACTGAAGGGCGCGCTCGCCCGCGACGCCTACGAGGAGGTGCTCGACCCCCGCGGCGTCTGCCTGTGGGTGGACGGGACCCGCGACGCGGAGGCGTTCGACCGGCTGCGGGCGGCATCGTTCGCGATGCCGACGCTTTCCGACGCGCTCGAGATGCTCGGCGCGGACGAATCTGTCGCGACCGCGGCCGCAGAGACGCTCGCCGCGAGACGGGCCGAACAGGAGGGCGCGTCGGTGCGCGGCGATATGGTGTGACGAGCCGCTAGAAAGGTTACTCTCGACTGCCGGCCCGATCAGGCGACGAGGCCGTCCTCGGCCTCTAACAGCTCGTGGTAGCGGTTCCGGATCGTGACTTCGCTGATGTCGGCGACGTCTGAGACGGCCGCCTGCGTCGTCTTCTCGTTGGTGAGGAGCGCGGCGGCGTAAACCGCGGCGGCGGCGAGACCGACGGGCGATTTTCCGGAGTGGACGCCCTTCTCTTTGGCGTTTCGAAGGAGGCTCTTCGCGCGCATCTCCGACTCCTCGCTCAGTTCGAGGTCGGAGGCGAATCGGGGGACGTACTGCTCGGGGTCTGCAGGCTTCACTTCGAGCTTGAGCTCGCGGACGACATAGCGGTACGTGCGGGCGATCTCGGCCTTCTCGACGCGCGACACGTCGGCGATCTCGTCGAGGCTGCGCGGGACGCCGGCCATCCGCGCGGCGGCGTACACGCAGGAGGTGGAGACGCCTTCGATCGAGCGGCCCGGCAGGAGGTCCTCGTCGAGCGCGCGGCGGTAGATGACCGAGGCGGTCTCACGGACGTTGTCGGGGAGCCCCTGCGCGCTCGCCATGCGGTCGATCTCGCCGAGCGCCTGCTTGAGGTTGCGCTCCTTCGAGTCGCGGGTGCGGAAGCGTTCGTTCCACTTGCGGAGCCGCTGCATCTTCTGGCGCTGGCGCGCGCCGAGCGAGCGCCCGTACGCGTCCTTGTCGCGCCAGTCGATGTTGGTGGAGAGCCCCTTGTCGTGCATCGTGTTCGTCGTCGGGGCACCGACGCGGCTCTTCTCGTCCTTCTCGCGGGAGTCGAACGCGCGCCACTCCGGCCCGCGGTCGACCGAGTCCGCCTCGACGACGAGCCCGCAGTCCGCACAGACGCTCTCCCCGTGCTCTTCGTCGTTGATGACGTTACCGCCGCACTCCGGACAGTTCAGCGTCTCGTCGGTCTGTTCCGATTCCGTCTCGTCCGTCTCCGTTCGGGAGCGACTCCCCCGCGTGTGTAATCGTTCACTCATGGCTAAACCCCCTCTCGGTAACTGAACACGGCCCGAGAGCGATCTTGCCCGATAGACGGCGGAACCGAACTTAAAACGACCGGAACGTGTCGGTGAAAACCCGACGAAAGCACACGATCTATCACGTGTTTTCGGCGATCGTACGGTGAGGCCATCCGGATCGTTCGCTCACCGACCGAAACGCTTGCACCGTTCGCGCGCCGATTCCCGACCATGTCCGAACCCCGCGTCGTCTCGCTCGCGCCGAGCGCCACGGCGACCGTCGCGGCCCTCGACGCGGCCGACCTGCTCGTCGGTGTCACACACCACGGCGATCCGCCCGCCGGCGCTGGCGGGGCGCACGGCAGAAATGAGCTACCCGAGACGGTTGGCGGATGGCTGAACCCCGACCTCGACCGCGTCGCCGACCTCGATCCCGACGTGGTCCTCACGAGCGACGGACTGCAGGCCGACCTCGCCGGGCGGTGTCGCGACCGCGGACTCCCGGTCAGCCACCGCGAGCCGATCGACCTCGACGCGGTCGTGGCGACGTTCGCGGCCCGCGGCGACGACGTGGGGAGACCCGACGCCGGCGAGCGGCTCGCGACCGCGGCCCGCGACCGGCTCGATCGCGTCGCGGCCGCGGTCGCCGACCGACCCAGACCCACCGTCTACTGCGAGGAGTGGTCGGATCCGCCGATGGCCGCCGGTAACTGGGTCCCCGAGGCCGTCCGCGCCGCCGGGGGACGATACCCCTTCGTCGACTCCGGTGAGCGCTCGCGCGAGGTCGACCTCGACGCCGTCGCCGCGGCCGATCCGGATCACGTCGTCCTCCACGTCTGCGGACGCGGCGACCGGGTCGACCCAGCGACCGTCGACGACCGTGACTGGGGCGTTGACGCGCCGACGCACGTGATCGACGACTCGCTTTTGAACCAGCCGAGTCCGGCACTGATCGACGGGATCGAGCGACTGGCACAGGTGTTTCATCCCGATGCGGTTCGGTCGTCTCCGGCGAACGCGGCGGATGACACCTGAACGGGGTCCGAGTCGGCGCGGGTGGCGGAAACCGAACCGGCGCGGCGTCGAACGGCGCTCGACGGGGCGAGACTGCCAGTGTGCTGGCGAGCGAGCGTGTCGACCGCGGGGTTCAGAGATCGTACCGAAACGCGCCGCTATGCCGTCGCGTCACTTACAGTATATGGACAAAAACGCACGACTGCGGCATGTTAATCCGCTCTACCAACCGCCTTATGTGGTGAGACGACCAGAGGCAGGTATGAGCACGGCACACTCGAACGCGGCCCTCGTCGAGTCGACCGGCCTCTCCGCGAAGCAGGCACGGATCTTGCGGTACCTCCGCGAGAACGCCGACGACCGGACGTATTTCAAGTCGCGGCTGATCGCCGACGACCTCGGCCTCTCGGCGAAGGAGGTCGGCGCGAACATGGGGCCCGTCGCGGACGCCGCCGGCGACATCGACGTTGAAAAGTGGGGCTACTCCTCGGGGACGACGTGGATGGTCACGAACTGACTACGGATCGTACGTCACGATGTCGGCGGCGTCGTCGGCGAACGCGACCGCGTCCGCGTCGAAGGAATCCGCGTACCGGATCACGAGCGTGAGCAGCCGCTCCGGTTCGGTCAGCGTGTAGCCGTCGGTCCGATCGAGGAGATCGGCGTCTTCGAGCGCGGCCGCGGTCGCGCTCACCGTCGGCCGCGACACGTCGAGGGCCGCCGCCAGCCTCGCACCGGTCGCATCCGGGTCGCGCAACAGCGCGAGGACCATCCCGCGAGGCGTGTCACGCCGGAGATACCCGAGTGCGCGCTTGTCGAGCTCGTCGAACCTGTCAGCCGGGAAGTACCGCCGGTAGTCGGCGTCTTTCATCGACTCGATCTCGCCGGCCTCCTCCAGCTTCCGGAGGTGGTACTGCGCCTCGCCGGTGCCGAGTCGGAGGTCGTCGCGGAGCTTGGAGAAGTGTGCGCCGGGTGTCGTCGGGACGTACCCGCGGATCGCCTCGCGGGTCTCGTTCGTGTCGCCCTCGCCGTCTCCGGTGTCCGCGCTCGCGGTCCCGACGAACGGGGCGGCCGCTCCGATGGCAGCGAACCGCCGGAGCGTCTCCCGCTTCCGTCCGTCGAAGTCGTCCGTCACGGCGCGAGGTACTCGTCGACGGCGCAAAAGCACTTCGTTCGGGGAGAACGGGCACGAAACGGCAGAGAGCGCGACCTCGTCAGGTGTCGGAGTCGGGCTCGCGTTCGACCTCTGCGTCCGAGCCCTCCTCGTCCATCTCTTGGATGACCTCGTCGGCCGACCTGATGTTCGCGCCGGCGTCGCCGGCTTTCACCGCCTCCGCCTCTTTCTCCAACTCCTCGACGTTCATCTCCGCGGATTCTTCTATCTGCCCGAGAATCTCGTCGATATCGTCGAGTCCCAGCATGGTGCGAGTCTCCTCGTCGAACTCCTTGCCGTCGAGTCCCTCCATTTCCTGCACGTCGGAGCCGGACAGCGCCTTGCCGTACCGGCCGACGAGGCTGGTGAGCTCCTGTGGGAGGACGAACGTCGTGGACTCGCCCTTGCCGATCTCTTCGAGGGTCTCCATGCCGCGCTCGATGATCGCGCGTTCGCCCATCGACTCGGCGGAGCGGGCGCGGAGCACGGTCGAGATGGCGTCACCCTGCGCTTCGAGGATCTGCGACTGCTTTTCGCCCTGCGCACGGATGATGTTCGACTGCTTGTCACCCTCCGCCTGCTCGACCGCCGAGCGGCGCTCGCCCTGCGCCTCCAGAATCATCGCCCGGCGACGGCGCTCCGCCGAGGTCTGCTGTTCCATCGCCTGCTGGACGTCTTTCGAGGGGTTCACTTCGCGGACTTCGACGCTCTCGACGCGAATGCCCCACTCGTCCGTCGGCTCGTCCAACTCCTTGCGGATCTTCGCGTTGATCTCTTGGCGCTTGTTCAGCGTGTCGTCGAGTTCCATGTCGCCGAGGACGGCGCGGAGGGTGGTCTGCGCGAGGTTCGAGACGGCCTTCTTGTAGTCGTCGACTTCGAGGAACGCCTTCTTCGCGTCCATCACCTTGATGTAGACGACCGCGTCCGCCGTCACCGGCGAGTTGTCTCGCGTGATCGCCTCTTGGCGGGGAACGTCGAGCGTCTGCGTCCGCATGTCGAACGGGTACGTGCGGGAGACGAACGGCGGGATGAGATTGATGCCCGGTTCGAGCAGCTTCCGGTACTCGCCGAACACGGTGAGCGTCTTCTTCTCGTAGGCGTCGACGATCTCGAACGACTGCCACAGCGTGATGATCGCCAGCAACAAGAAGAGCAGACCGACGCTCACCAGTCCGAAGCCGAGACCGGATTGGAGGGTAATCGGGCCCATACCGAAGGTTAGGCCATCGGACGCTTAATACTTCGGCCGCGGCGTGTCGACGCCGGGTGGACCCGTCGCCGTCTTCGAGCGCGATAATAAACCCTAAACCCCGGCTCGTCGACCGATCCGGTATGTACCTGCGGTTCGTCGAGCGGCTGGGGCTCGCGGACGCGGTGACGGTAGCGAACGCGGCGATGGGGTTTCTCGCCGTCGTAGCCGCGACCGTCGACGCCGCGCTCGCGGCCCGGCTGATCCTCCTCGCCGCGGTCGCCGACGGGCTCGACGGCGTGGTCGCCCGCCACCGCGGCTCGACGGACGCCGGGCCGTACCTCGACTCGCTGGCTGACGTGGCGTCCTTCGGCGTCGCCCCCGCCGGGCTGGTCGCGTTTCTCGTCCTCGACGCGCGGTCGGTCGCGGCCGATCCCCTGTTCGTCGGTGTCGGCGTGGCGGCGACGGCGCTTTTCGTCGCGGCCGCTGTCGCCCGGCTCGGGATGTACACTGCCTACGACAGCGGCAGCCGCGAGACGGTCGGCGTCCCGACCACGCTCGCCGCGACGGTGCTGGCCGCGGGAGTCATCGCCGGGTACACCGCGCCGGGGCTGCTCGTCGCGGCCACCGCCGTGTTCGCCGTGCTCATGGGGTCGACGATCACCTACCCCGACCTGCACGCGCAGGACGCGCTCGTCATGGGCGTCGTGCAGGTCGCCGTGATACTCACCCCGGCGGCGCACATGGCGACGACGCGGCTCCCGCCGTGGATCGGCGAGGGGTTCGCGTTCGCGCTGCTTTTCCTCTCGTGCGGCTATCTGCTCCTTGGTCCGCGGTTCTACTGGGGTGACGGGATCCGGTCACCGCCCGAGGAGACGACAGAGCGGCAGGCGTGACCGAGTGCTGGGGAAACGCGGTGGGGCAAAACGCCGGGGAGGAGGAATTCGACGGAGCGGGGTCGACAGCGACGCGCCTACAGCAGCTCGTCGAAGTCCTTGTAGCGAGTGATGTCGACGCCCTCATCGGTGACGACGGCGACGTTGATCCCGTTACCGGACGCGAGGTCGCGCTCGACGGCGGACTGGATCGCCTTGGCGGCGACACCCTTCGCCTCGTCGATGGTGAGTTCGTCGTGGTGTTCCTGTTCTAAGACACCGAGGGCGTACTGCGAGCCGGATCCCGTGACGGTGTACTCCTCTTCTGTCGTGCCGCCGAGGGCGTCGATGGAGTAGATGTGTGCGCCGTCGTCGTCGACGCCGCCGAGGATCGGCTGGACGATGAAGAACGCGCCCGTCCGGAGGAGGTTTCCGGTGAGTGTAGAGAGCGCTTCCATCGACATATCATCTCCACGACGGGTCTCGTAGAGGCTCGTTTCGGCTTTGAGCGTCGAGATGAGGTTCTGTGCGGCAGAGACGGAGCCGGCGATGGTGAGCGCGCCGTGAGGGTGGACCTCCTCGACCTTCTGCACGTCCTTCGAAGAGACCATGCCGCCCATGGAAGCGCGCATGTCGGTCGCCATCACGACGCCGTCGGCGGTACGGATGCCGACCGTGGTCGTGCCGGTCTTCATTTCGCCCTCGCCGTCGGCTTGTGCCGCGCGGCGTTCGCTGTGTTCGAACTCGCCAATCTCCGGTCCGAAGACGGGCTGATCGCGGCCCAACTCGTCGACCGGGCTACTGGAGAGATCGCCAGTCGGTGGTCGCATTACGCGTCTGTTGGTCCGGCGCGCTGATAAAGGCAGCCCTTCGGGGACCGACCGCCGGTTCCGACGGGGTTATGCGTCCAAAAATGAGGGACATTTTATAACTGAGATGCGGACGCGACGGTGACATATCGATCTATGACAAAAAACGCCGTGCTCCGGTGGGGGTCGCGTTAAGTTAGAGAATGAGGCGCTCGACTTCAGAGTGTCTATGGCCGAAATCGAACGCCTCAGCGAACGTATCGCGTGGATCGACTTGTCGTTTGTGGAGCGAGATCGAACGCCGCGATGGGCGATTGAAGTAGGGATTCGCTGTCACTTGGTCGGTATGTCACTACGTGAGGTAAGTAAATTTCTCGAAAGCTTTGGGATCGATCGGAGTCATGTCGCTGTCCATAACTGGGTTCATAAAGCCGATCTACAGCCGATCTCGACCGTCTCTGAGGATCAACTTGCGGTTGACGAAAAGATGATCCGCCTCCACGGCCAGAAGTTCTGGCTGTACGGCGCGGTTGATCCGTACACAAACGAAATCCTTCACGTGAGCCTCTATCCGACCGCAAATAAACAGACGACGCGATGGTTTCTCACCGAGCTTCACCAGCGTTATCAGCTCGATGGTGTCGAATTTCTCGTCGATGACGCCGATTATCTCGGCCCAGTTCTTGCTGAAGATGGCTATCGATTTCGGGTGATTCGCCATGGAAATCGGAATGCCATCGAACGTGTCTTTTGGGAAATAGAACGACGAACATCATCGTTTGCGAATAGTTTCAGCAATGTCGCGCTAGAGACAGCTCAAAACTGGCTCGAAGCCGTCGCCGTCTACCACAATTCACGCCAAACTTAACGCGACCCCGGTGGGGTCAGCGCGATGGGGACTGGATCGGCGGGCTCACTCGTCGGCGTTTTCGTACGCGGTTGCGGTGGTCTCGACGAGCCGGCCAACTGGCACGTTGATGCCGAGTCGCGTGCGAGTGAAGACAGCCACTGGGAACAGCGAGATACCGATAGCGACAGTCGCCTGGTGCAGCCCGAAGAGGGCCGACGAACGGATGCGGTCGAACATTGGTCTTCACCCGACCGGAGCAGCGGGGTATATAAATACTTTCCGTGCCGCGTGTCGCGCCCACCTCGGTGTGGTCATGCGATTTTGGATCGTTACGGAACGATCCTGAAAAATATCGATCGGTCGCCAGCGATCCGCATATCACAGGTGGTGTGAACCCCGCTCGTTTCCATAAGTTATGTGAATTACGTCCGACTCGTGCGCCTCGCTTCGGCGGTGTGTCGAACCGGAACGGACACGACGGGAGATCCGACGGGCACGGCGAGCGCAGCCCAGACAAGATCGGATCGGACGAGAGCGGACCGAACGGGATATATTCAAGCGCGCACCTATCGGTTTGCGTGCAGAACGTTACGGACCGGATCCGCAACCCGTTCGGGATGCGCCCCGACTGTGAGTCGTACGTCTCCGGCTACGGCGACGCCAACGCTGACTTCCACGTCGTCGGCGATCATCCCGGCGTCCACGGCGGCGTCGAGGCCGGCGTCCCGTTCACCGGCGAACCGTGGTCGCCAGCGTTTCTCGCGGCGCTGACCGACGCCGGCCTGATCGCGGGGTTCGACGCAGACGAGACTCCCGAGGCCGCCGAACCGACGCCGATTCGGACCGAGCGCACGTTCTTCTCGTACCTCCACATGTGTGTGACGACGGGGACGCCGAGCGCGGATGACTACGCCGACATGGAGCGGTTCTTCGACGCGGAGCTCCGGGCGATCGCGGCCCACGTACTGCTCCCGGTCGGCGAGCGCGCGACCGATCACGTCCTTCGACAGTACACCGCCCGAGCGTGGAAAACCGACAGCGACATGACGGCGCTTCACGGCGAAGAGATACTCGGGTCCGGCTGGCTCGTCGTCCCGATCAAGACCCCCGCCGAGTGGGTCGACGGCGACGCGGAGCGTCTCGTCGCCTCCCTCGAAGAACTCCGATCGACCGACTTCCGACGAGAGAGCGACCTCGGCCGCTTCATCGCCGGCAGCGATCCCTATCTCGTCAGGTGAGTTGCCACGTCCCCCACGCTGGTCTCCCCCGCGCCTGATGCACGTGAAGTTCCGATGGTTCTGTGAGCCGTAGATCGGATCGTTCGACAATATCCAGTCGAAGGACAGGTCGATCGTCAGCATTTCTGCCCGCAGGGTAGCTATATTTGTCACTACTACCCGTATTTTATAACGACCACTGCCATCTCACACTAGACGCCCGATCGATCGGGCGTCAGCCGTAGGACTGGTACTCCATACGGTGGCTTGGTCAGCACCGGCCCTCACGGGCCGTTTTTGCGCCGAAAGTGTCACTCGTCGACCAGCAGATCGTCGAGGTACTGTCCAACGTGATCGTCCATCCGTCGCTTGAAGCCCGCTTGCCGCGCGAGCCGGTCGAGCTCGCGCGAGACGTACGTCCCGTACTGGACCGCCTTTTTGTCCGCGACGCGAACCGATTCCGGGACGCGACCCGCCGCGGCTCGGCGGAGCGCGATCTTCCGCTCGTCGTCGGCCGCGAGGTGGTCGCCCGGAAGCGCCAGCGCGGCCGCCACGATCCGGTCGTCGAGCAGCGGCGCGACCGGCTCGGCCCCGGCCGCCCGGACCGCGAGCACGTCCCGTTCGAGCTGCGCCGGGAGCGTTCGCACGGTCTCGGTCCGCGCTCCTCTGACGGTGTCCGCGTCGACTCGGCCGTCGCGTGCGGGCGCTTCCACCTTGCTGTAGCCGCCGAACAGCTCGTCCGCGCCCTGTCCGACCGCGAGCCGATCGAACCCGTCCGCGGCGGCCGCCTCGGCGACGAGGTACAGCGGGACCGCGATGGCGACATCCATCGGATTCCGCCGTCCCGTCGCGCCGGCGACCGCGCGGACGGCCCGAAGCAACTCCTCGTGCGTGATCTCGACGACGCGGAGATCGACCGCTCGGTCCGTCGCCGCGGCCGCCTCGCGCGCGGCCGCGACATCATGGCATCCCTCGAAGCCGGCGACGTACCGCGGGACGTCCGGCACCGCGGCGGCGACGACGCCGGAGTCGACGCCGCCGGAGAACGCCACGGCGAGGTCGCCGCCAGTAGTGAGTTCATTGAGGGAGGCGTCGAGCGCGGCGTCAACGGCCGCCTGTCCGTGATCGGGTTCGGCGGGTCCGTCGTCGGGGAGCGTCCAGACGCGTTCGACGCCCGCGCGAGACACGACGCTGCCGGCGGGGACGGACACCGGATCGGCGAGATCACCGCGGTCGAAGCTCCAGTTGTCCGGTGCGGTCGGGTCGACGGCGTCGAGGGCCAGCGGTTCGCGTTCGACGAACAGCGGCTCTCGCCCGAGCACGTCGCGGACGAGAACCGGGCCGGACCGACCGGGCGGGTCGGCGATGCGCCCCGCGAAGCCGCGCCCGCTGGGAAGCGGGTCGCGGGTTCGGAGCGCCTCTCGAACGCGGTCGACAGGCGCGCCGCGGAGCACGCGGGAGGAGGGTCGCGTCATGGCTGTCAGCGCAGCGTTCGGAGCGCGCGGAGGGCTCGCCGCTTCGCACCGCCGCCGAACTGGCGGAGCGAGACGCGCCACGGCGTTCGTTTCCCGACGACGCTCGTCCGGCCGTCGGCGATGGCGTCGAGGATCGCCTCGGCCGACCGCTCGCCCGCCGCGACTTCGGTCACCGCCTGACCGACCATCTCGGAGATGTGCGCGTCGCTGCCGGCGGTCATCGACAGCCCGTTGCGGATCGCGAATTTCTCGGCCTGTCGGTTCGAGCGTCCCGTGAACAGCCGGGAGTTGTACACTTCGATGGCGTCGGCGCTCGCCAGTTGCTCGTCGGTGATGTGGGCGGCGACGCCGTGGCGGGACTGCTGGAAGGGATGCGGGACGACCGCGATCCCGCCCTGGTCGCGGATCCGGTCGAGCGTCTCGTCGAAGGGGAGGCCGCTCTCGACGCGCTCGTCGATGCCGAACGCGAGGACGTGGCCCGCGGCGCAGGTCACCTCCATGCCGACGATACCGACGAGCCCGTAGTCGGAGGCCTTCTCGGCCGCCTCGATGCTGGCGTCGATCTCGTCGTGGTCCGTGACGGCGAGCGCGTCGAGGCCGACCCCCGCCGCCTGTTCGAGCAGAAGCTCGACCGGGTCGCGCCCGTCGTACGAGAGCGCCGAGTGCGCGTGCAGCTCGACCGATAACACGCGCTCGACTTCGAGTGTCTACTTAAAAAACGCCTCGGTCCGCGGCGGTTCCATTACCTGTGCAGGTGACTGTCACGCTGTCACCTGCGACGAGCTATGTGAAAGAATACGAGCGGTGGCGCGCCGCCGAGCGGCCGCTCTCGGCGGCCGCGAGGTGCCCGCGAGGGAGGTCGACGACGGCCGCGTGCGGTGCGGTCCCGCGGCCGCCGCCGACCGAGGCTGGGGAGGCGTGAGGTGCGGCTGCCGTGCGGCTGCCGTGCGGGGCGGGACTCGAAGGGGCAGCCGCGAGGCGGTGTTCGTGACCAGATCGATGACGACCACGTATCTGCAGTCACCGAAGTATCCGCAGTCACCGAAGTATCTGCAGTCACCGAAATATCCGCGGTGGACAAGGCGCAAACGACCGGACCGACGACACCGGAAAAAAAAACGAACCTTCCAGACCAGTCAGAACGCGCTCTCGCCGACCGTCTTGCGATAGGTTCCCGTCCCGCGGCGCTTGCTCGCGTCCCACGTCTCGACCTCGACGAGCACGCGAGTGTCCACGGCGTCAGCCGGAGCGTCCGGGATCTGCAGCGTCGAATCGCCGATACGAGCGATCCTCGTCTCACCCTCGCGGCCGGTGACCATCACCTCGATCGTCTCGCCCGGCTCGTAGTCCGGCGTCGAACTCCGGAACGACCAGCCGGCGAGGAACTTGTCGAAGACGCTCATGCGCGCGACACCTCCTCAGAGGTGCGGTCGGGAATGTACTCCCGCCCGAAGCCGGTCACCGCAGCGATCAGGAAGACGATCACGAGGAACCAGCCGTGGAAGACGTACGGGACGGCCTGAATCGGATTGACGACCATCTCCGGGCCGTACTCCGCGCCGAGGCCGTTCGGGCCGACCATCACCTGATACCCGACGAGGACGCCGCCGGCCCACGGGAAGATGTAGCCGAGCGCCGACGTGTTGGCGTCGAGAATGTTCGCCCGCCGGTAGCCGTTGATGTTGAACTTCTCGCCGATCCGCGCGATGTACGGCGCGATTGCGATCTCGGCGGCGGTGTTGATCGTGATCATGCCGTTGATCGCCGCGGTGCCGAGCACCATCGACACTTCGGCGCGGCGGACGGTGGTGGCGACGGAGTTCAACAGGAACTCCAAGATCGCCTCGAAGCCGCCCCCGCGGATCATGATCCGCGCCATCCCGACGATCAGGAGGGTGAGTACGATGAGCGGGAAGAAGCCGATCGCGCCGGCGTAGAGGCTCCCGCCCACGCCCGCAGTCTCGCCGACAGCGACGAACGGGAGCGAGGTGAACGCCCCCTGGTCGGTCACCGTGAACACGAGGATGTCAGACACCGAGGAGAGCCCGAAGACGAGGTTGAACGCGATCGCGACGATCAGTCCCCACGAGATCGCCTCGACGATGTGGCGGCCGGCGACCGCGGTCGCGATCACCACGCCCATCGAGATCAAATGAAGCAGTCCGGGCGCAGTCGCGGACTCGCGGAGCGCGGCCGCGCCTTCGAGGCTCGCGCCAGAGAGCACGGATCCCATCACGAGGTACGCGACGAACGCGGGCACCGCGGCGAGGATCGCGTACTTGAACCGCGAGGCGACGACGCCGCCGATGTCGGCGTCCTGCGTCACCGCGCTCACGATCGTGGTGTCGCTCACGGGCGCAAGGTTGTCACCGAAGACCGCCCCGGACAGGATTGCGGCGAATAGCAGCACGGGGTTCGCGCCGATGAGGACGCCGGCGGGGAAAAACAGCGTCACGAACGCGACGGTCGCGCCGTATCCGGTGCCGATCCCCGTCGCGAGCAGGCCACAGAGGACGAACGCGGCCGCCGGGAACGTCGCCGCGCCGACGTTTAGCGCGTCGGCGGCGTAGATGAGCCCCTCGACGAACCCGCCGACCTGTAGCGTCTCGGCGAACATGCCAGCCCACAGCCAAGCGACGATCGCCGTCGCCGCGACGCGCTGCGTCATCCCTTCGAAGATTGTGTTCGCGTACGCCTTCCAGTCGCCGCGCACGAAGAACATCCCGAGGATCGTACCGAGCAGCGCGCCGATCACGAGGCCGTTGGTGTCGCCGATGCCGAGGACCCCGCTCTGGAAGATCGCCCAGAGGATGAAGACGACGAGCGGGATCGTGCTGGCCCACTTCCCGCCGTAAAAGGATATCCGCGGTCCGACCGCGTCGTTCGCGTCGTCCGCGAAGCCGCCGTCCGTGACCGCGGTCGGTTCCTCACCGGTGCTAGTCTCGACTCCGCCACCGCTTCCCGGTGGCGCGTCGTCGGTTCGATCCGTCGAATCGTCGTCGGGTGGGTTGATCATGTGTCTCTCCTACACACTCGGTGCCCGACGGTCCACGTAAATCCTCGCTTCTCTGCCACAGCCGGGCCACACGAACACGCTTAAGAGTCTCGCCAGCAATCGATCGAACGGGAACAGCACAGCCGCAGATCCGACGCGCCGGGGCCTTTTCGCCCACGGCTTGGGAATGTGGCAGTGCACCGACGCCTCCGGCGTCGCGGCCCGGACCGATCCGCGCTTGCGGATCGGTCCGTCACGGTCGCTCGCAGCCGCGAGCGTCCCGTAGCCGCGTCGCGCGGAGTCGCGGTCACGTTGTGGTTGTGCCGTTCCAATTTCGAAACAATGGCACGAATGCACACGCGCCGTCGCGGTTCGTCCGGTTCGGACAAACCGGCGACGGACGAGAACCCGGAGTGGAGCGACGTCGACGCAGAGGACATCGAGTCCCGCGTCGTCGAACTGGCGGAGCAGGGCCACGATCCCAGCATCATCGG
Organism: Halorubrum laminariae; assembly: GCF_024494655.1. Classification (GTDB taxonomy): domain Archaea; phylum Halobacteriota; class Halobacteria; order Halobacteriales; family Haloferacaceae; genus Halorubrum; species Halorubrum laminariae. The sequence goes on from NZ_JANHDL010000001.1 coordinate 85,582, forward strand.
ACTCAAACTCCGTGATGAGGGCGTCAAAGGCGTCCCGGTCCCCGACGTGAAGCTGGCGACCGGCAAGAAGCTCACAGAGATCTTAGAAGAGCACGACGCCGCCGCGGAGTACCCCGAGGACCTCCGCAACCTGATGGCGCAGGCCGTCCGCCTGCGCGACCACATGGAAGAGAACGGCCAAGACTACCAGAACAAGCGCGCGCTCCAGAACACGGAGTCGAAGATCCGCCGCCTCGCGAACTACTACCGCGGCGACGAGATCGACGAGGAGTTCACGTACACCTACGAGCGCGCGGCCGAGCTGCTCGACGACGAGTAACGCCGCCGAGCAGCCACGCAGACGAAACAGCAAACACGACACAGTCAATGACCGAAGCGACATCCGCTGCGCCCGCCCCCGACGCCCTCGCCGGCGTCCTCGCCGACGCGCCGTTCGTCCGGCTCGTCGCGACCGATGACGGCGACGCGCTCGCAGCCGCCGGGCTGCTCGCGAGGGCACTCCGAGCGGCCGGCACGCCGTTTCAGGTCCGCGTGGACCGGGACCCGGTGCCCGACGACATCGCCGACGGGATCACGGTGACGGTCGGCGTCGACCGCGGCGCACACGCGATACCGGGGACGGCCCGCCCGGCGAGCGCGGACACGTTCGCCGTCGCCCGCCAACTGGGCGTCGACCCCGATCCGGTCGTCGCGCTCGCGGGCGTTGTCGCCGCCGGCTCCGTTCCCGGCACGGACGGGTCGGGCGACGCGCTCGACGCGGCCAAGGAGGGCGGTCTGGTCGAGCGACGCCCGGGAGTCGCGGTCCCGACCGCTGAGACGCCCGAGTTCGCGGACGGCCTCGCGGCCTCGACGCTCGTGCGGACGCCGTACTCCGGCGTCCCCGAGGCGACCCGTGCGGCCCTCGACGACCTCGGTCTCCCGGCCGAGATGGACGACGACGACCATCGGCGACTCGCGTCGCTCGTGGCGGTCGACGTGGTCGACGCCGCAGACGCGACCGCTCGGTCGGCCTCGGCGGTCGAGCGCGCGCTCCGTCCGTACGCGACCGTCGGCGACGCGGCACCGGTTGAGACCGTCGGCGGATACGCCGACGTGCTCGACACGCTCGCGCGCGAGGCTCCCGGAACGGGTATCGCACTGGCGCTCGACGCCGATCCGAGCGACGCGCTGCAGACCGCGGCGCTCGACGCGTGGCGGGCCCACGGGCTCGCGGCGCACCGCGCGCTCGACGCCGCGACGATCGGACGATACGACGGCTGCGTCGTCGCCCGCGTCGAATCTCCGGAATCGGCGACCGACGCGAGCGGCGCGTCGCGCGCCGTCCTCCCAACCGTCGCTCGACTGCTCCGCGACTTCCGGTCGCCGGAGCCGGTCGCGGTCGCAGTCGACGAGTCAGGCGGTCAGCTCGCCGCGGCCGCGACGGAGTCGAGGGGACTCGGCGACGCCTGCCGGTCGGTCGCAGCCGAACTCCACGCCGACGGCTGGGGGACCACAGACCGCGGCGGGATCGCGGTCGACAACGACAGTGACTCGGACGTCAGCGACCCGGACAACGGGGCCGAGACGAAGTCAAACGCCGACATCACGAGCGCACTCGCCGCGCTCAGGGAGGCGCTATGACGGGGGGAGACTCCTCGGATGCCGGGCGCACCGAAGCAGATTCGCCCCGGACGGCGACCGTCCAGACGACGCACGCCGACGCCGCGCTCGTCGCGGCCGCGCTCGCTCCCGACGACACCGAGTCGATGACGACCCGGGTCGACGGCGACGCGATCGCCTGCGAGATCGAACGAGAGACGACCGGCGGGCTGCAGTCGACCGTCGACGACTACGTCGTGAACCTGCGCGTCGCGGACCGGATCGCCGAACGCGGACGGGCACATCGCGCTCGCGCCGACGGCGGTCCGGGCGAAGCCACCGAAGACATCGAAGAAACCACAGACATCAGAGACGCTGTCGGCATCGACGCCGCAGCGGCAGCAGACACCACAGACACTAACACATGAGCGAACGATCCGTATCCAAGAGCAGAGAACAGAAGCGCTGGTATTCCGTGCTAGCGCCCGAACAGTTCGACCGGCAGGAGATCGGCGAGACCCTCGCCGAAGAGCCCCAGCAGGTCGTCGGTCGCACGATTACGACGACGCTGGGCGATCTCACCGGCGACTCCGGCGCGAACAACACGAAGCTGACCTTCAAGATCACCGACGTGGGCAGCGACTCGGCGTACACCGAGTTCATCAAGTACGAGCTGACGCGCGATTACCTGCGCTCGCTCGTCCGCCGCGGGGCCTCGAAGGTCGAAGCCTCGATCACGGTGCTGACGACCGACGACTACCGGATCCGCGTCCAGCCCGTCGCGCTGACGACGAAGAAGGCAGACCGGTCTCAGGAGAAGGCGATCCGCCGCGTCATGATCGACAAGGTCAACGCGGCCGCCGCGGACCGGACCTTCGAGTCGTTCCTCGACGCGATCGTCGACGGGAATCTCTCGTCGGCCGTCTACGGCGAGGCGAAGACCATCTACCCGCTCCGCCGCGTCGAGGTTCAGAAACTGACCCTCGAAGCGCGACCATCCGAGGTCGCAGCCGAGGAGGAGGCCGCCGTCGACGTCGAGGCTGACGAAGTGGCTGTCGACGCCGACGAGTAACTCGGTCACACCGCGATTCCCGGAGACTATTTATGCCGTCGTGCCCGTCCCGTCAGCGGCGGCTCCACGATGTCCGAGACAGGTGCGAGCGGTCGGCGCGCCGCCGAGCGCCCGCCTACAAGCGGGCGCGAGGAGCCCGCGAGGGAGGTCGGCGGCGGCCGCGCTGCGGTGCGATGCTGTCCGCGGCCGCCACCGGCCGAGGCTGGGGAGGCCCGAGGTTGCGGATGCGGGGCGGTCGAGGGGACTGGCTTTGGCTCTGGTGGTGGTCATGTCGATCAGCGATTTCTGCAATTCACAAGACGAAAGCTTGAAACGCCGCTCTCCCGACTTTTCGGGCATGGAACTGCGGGTCATCGAGAAGACCGACACGGAACTCCGCATCGAGGTCGCCGGCGAGGATCACACCTTCATGAACGTGCTGAAGGGCGTCCTGCTGGAGACCGACGATGTCGCGGCCGCGACCTACGACGTGAACCCCGAGCAGTCCGGCGGACAGACGGAACCGGTGTTGACAGTGAAATCCAAGTCCGGCGACCCGCTCGACCTAGTCGGCGAGGCGGCAGACTCGATCACGGACCAGACGGACGCGCTTCGCAACGCGGTGCAGGCGGCCTGACCAGTTTGATAGGCAACCGACGGGAGGGAAGACTGGACGGCGTGGCGATCCGTTCGTTCGCATCGCTGATTCGTTCGCGTCTGTGCTGACACTTCTCCGAGCGAACGAGGGGCATACCTAAGTGGTGACTCCCAAAACGAGTGGATATGCCGCCGAGCGTACTCATGTTGGGATGGGGGTATCCGCCGAACATCACCGGTGGCCTCGATGTTCACGTCGGTGAACTGTTCACCGGGCTCCGCGACGATCTTGGGATCGACACCACCCTCGTGTTGCCCGCAGAGTTCGCACCGGACGACGAGTCGGGGCTCGAACCGGTCGAAACGGGCGACGGGGACGTGGCGACTCGGGTGGAGCAGCTCAGCGACCGATTCGCCGAACTCGCGCCCGATTACGACGTGATACACACCCACGACTGGTTCGGGTACGCTCCGGGGCGACAGGCCGCCCGCGTGTCGGACGCGACGTGGGTGTCATCGTTCCACTCGCTCGCGAGCGACCGCAACATCGACCCACCGAAACGCGAGGTCGAGACCGAGCGCCGCCTCGCGAACGCAGCCGACACGAACATCGCGGTCAGCGAGATCGTCCGCAACGACATCCGCGAGCTGTACGACGCCGACTCCCGCGTCGTGTACAACGGCTTCTCGACGCCGACGTTCTCCGGGAAAGACGTTCGCGTCGACCTCGGAATCGACGGCGAGATGCTGTTCTTCGTCGGTCGCCACACGGATCAGAAGGGGATATCACATCTCCTGTACGCGATGAAGAAGCTCCGTGGACGCGACACGACGCTCGTCGTCGGCGGCTCTGGTCACCAGACGGAACAGCTGAAGCGGTTCGCCGAACTGCTCGGTATCGCCGACCGCGTCGAGTTTGTCGGATACGTCCCCGAAGCGGAGCTCGGCGACTACTACGCCGCCGCCGACGCGTTCGTCTCTCCGTCCTTCGCAGAGCCGTTCGGGATCACGATCACCGAGGCACTGGAGGCAGGCACGCAGGTCGTCGCGACGCGATCGGGGGTCGCGGAGGTCCTTCCGGACGGCTGCCTCGTCGAAGTAGAGACGGACTCAGAATCGATCGTCGAGGGCCTCATCACCGCGCTCGACCGCGAATCGCCGCCGACGTACGAGCGCCGCGAGTGGTCGGCGGTCGCCGAGGACACGCTGGCGGTGTACGAAGATGTCGCGTAAGCAGCGAACCGAGCGCACGCTTCGCTGCGCTATCGCCGGTAGCTACGTCTCGTGACCGCGGAACACATCGAACTCGGTCACGGGTTCCGGATGCGTGATGCGGAACCCGTCCGCAGTCTCGACGACGCCGCGAGTGCTCCCGGAGGTACCGCCGTACGGGCTCTCCTCACCCTCAATCCCGCTTCCGCCCTGATACGGGGAGGTGTACGGCGACTCGGACACGGGTTCGTCGAACCCCTCCGGTGGAAGGTAGATCCGTTCCCCGCCCGTCGATCGGACGACGACGGCGACGTCGCGGGTTCCAGCCACGTCGATGACGGTTCGGCCGTCCGTGACGCGCGTGTCGATGTCGACTTCGTCCATGGCTCACGTTGCGGACGGAGGCGGTTTAGCCCTACCGGCCGTGTCCCCGATCGCCGACCGGCTTCGTTTCGATGCGCCGCCCTGCCGCGACGAATGGACCCGCCGGTCAGACGAGCCGTGTTAGCATGGTCCGATCTGACTCAGTCGCCGGCCAAGCGAATCGCCACGAGCGCGACACCGCCGGCGACGGCCGCGACGGCGAAGAACGCCTCGTCGAAGTACCCCCGATCCGCGACCGCACCGAAGACGGCCGGGCTGGCCGCGCCGAACGCGAGGTAGACGGTCCGAAGTGCACCGAGGCTCGTCCCCCGCGTTCCGTCCGGAAGCCGGTTCGTGAGGTCGGAGACGACGACCGTCTCGAACCCGAGGAGACCGCTCGCGAGGATGGTCACGAGGACGAACGACCGAACGCCCTCGACGAGCGGGAGCGCGACGAACGCTGCAGCGGCCGCGCCGGCGATCGCAAGCAGCGGCCGGCGGATCCCGATTCGGTCGTACGCCCGCCCCGCGATGGGCTTCAGCACCATCCCGAGCGAAAAGAAGAAGCCGAACAGGACCGTCGCCGTCTGTCTCGAGACCGACTTCTGTTCGATCAGATACGTCGGATAGAACCCCATGAACGCTTGGATGATGACCGCCCACAACACGAGCAGCAGCGTTCCCCGGCGGACGGACGGGAGAGACAGTGTCGCGACCACGTCGTCGAGCGCGACGGCGTCGCGCAGCGAGGACTCGGTCGCGGTCGGGCGCGGGAGGACGACCCACAGGCCGCCCGCCGCGACGAGAAAGAGGGGCACGGCGATCCCGAACCCGTACTGCCACGTCAGCGCGGCCGCGACGAACCCCGCCGCCGGCGGCATCACCGCGTTACCGAGGTCGCCAGCGGCCATCGTGACACCCGTCGCCGTGCCGAGGTGCTCCGAGTACACCGTCTCCAAGATCGTAAATCGAGAGACGCCGTACAGCGCGGTCGCACCGCCGAACAGTGCCGTCGCCGCGTACAGCACCGCCGCCGAATCCGCGAGGACTACGAGCGCGAGCATCGCAGCGGCGAGGAGCTGACTGGCGATCAACAGCGGCCGGTCGCCGAGCCAGTCGCCGAGGACGCCGGCGGGGAGTTGTCCGAACGCGTACGCGGTCCACAACACGGTTAACAAGAGACCGACGGTCGTCAGGGTGAGCCCGTACGTCTCGCGGATATAGGGCAAAAGCGCCGGGTAGATCATTCGGACGCTGATCGAGAGGAACCAGCCGAACGCGACGACGACGAGTATCCTGCCCCGACCCTCGCTCCGGAGATCTCGAATGACGGTCGCGGCTGTCGAGAGGTATCTCACGTAATCACCTTCGTGGCTCGGCGTTCGACATCGCGTGGTTTGAGTCTTCGCGTCTCATGACGGCGGGTCAGAACGCCGTCGGAGAGGGGGAGACGATCGGCTCGACTCGGCAGCGAGGCGCACGTGGTGAATCCTTTTGTGCGGTCGCGTCGAATCTTGGTCTGATGGACGTCAACAGCCATGCCGAGGAACTCGCCTCCGACCTCGGTGTCGACAAAGAGGAGGTCAAAGCCGACCTGCAGAACCTGCTGGAGTACAGCGTCCCGATCGACGAGGCGAAACAGAGCGTTCGCCGGAAGCACGGCAGCGGGAGCGGCGGGTCAACGCCGACGCCAGACTCGGTCGATGTCGACGAGATCACGACCGACCACGACGGCGTGACAGTCACCGTCTGCGTGCTCACGAAGGGGACGCGAACCATTCGTTATCAGGGAGACGACCTCACGATCCGCGAGGGGGAACTCGCCGACGAGACCGGGGTCGTCTCGTACACCGCGTGGCAGGACTTCGGCTTCGAGCCGGGCGACTCGCTGACGATCGGCAACGCCGGCGTCCGCGAGTGGGACGGCGAGCCGGAGCTCAACCTCAACGACTCCACGACCGTCGCGATCGCCGAGGAGCCGGTCGAAGTCGATCACGAGATCGGCGGCGACCGCGCGCTTGTCGACATCGAGGCGGGCGACCGCGGCCGCAACGTCGAGGTCCGCGTGCTGGAGGCCGAGTCGAAGACGATCTCGGGACGCGACGGCGAGACGGAGATCGTCGAGGGCGTCGTCGGCGACGAGACCGCGAAGCTCCCCTTCACCGACTGGCAGCCGCGGCCGGAAATCGAGCCGGGTGCCGACCTCCGAATCGAGGACGTGTACGTCCGCGAGTTCCGCGGCGTCCCCTCGCTCAACCTCACTGAGTTCTCGACGGTGACGCCGCTCCCTGATCCCATTTCGGTTGCGACCGACGCGCCGCGGCTCTCCGTCGCCGACGCAGTCGCCTCCGGCGGCATGTTCGATGTCGAGGTCGTCGGTAACGTCCTCGAGATCCGCGACGGCTCCGGACTCATCGAACGCTGTCCGGAGTGCGACCGCGTCGTTCAGAACGGACAGTGCCGGAGCCACGGTGACGTCGACGGCGAGGATGACCTGCGCGTGAAAGCCATCCTCGACGACGGGACAGACACGGTCACCGTCGTCCTCGACGACGATCTGACGGCCGAGGTGTACGGCGGCGGCCTCGACGACGCGTTGTCGGCGGCACAGGACGCGATGGACAAGTCGGTCGTCGCAGACGAGATCGCCGACTCGTTGGTCGGACAGGCCTACCGCGTCCGTGGGAACCTCTCCGTGGACGACTACGGGGCCACGCTCGACGCGACGGAGTTCGCGCTCGCGGACGACGATCCGGCGTCGATCGCTCGCGCCGCGCTCGCGGAGGTGGGCGAATGAGCGCCGACGGACCCGGGACGCGCGAGGTCGCTCACCGCGTGTTCGCCGCCGAGTTCGACGATGCGTCGCTGTCGTACTCCGAGAGCGACGAGGAGCGCGCGCCGAACTACGTGGTCACGCCGACTGGCGCGCGCGTGAACCGGCTGTTCGTCGCGGGCGTGCTCACCGAAGTCGAGCGCGTGAACGACGAGACCCGCCGCGGACGGGTCGTCGACCCCTCCGGCGCGTTCGTCACCTACGCCGGCCAGTACCAGCCGGAGGCACAGACCTTCTTGGAGCGCGCCGACCCGCCGGCGTTCGTCGCGCTGACGGGGAAGGCACGCACCTTCGAGCCCGAGGACTCCGACCGCGTGTTCACCTCGGTCCGGCCAGAGAGCCTCAACGAGGTGGACGCCGACACCCGCGATCGGTGGGTCGTCTCCGCGGCGGAGGCGACGCTCGACCGGCTCGCCGTCTTCGCGGCCGCGCTCGACTCCCCTCTCCGGGGTGACGATCTCCGCGCGGCGCTGGAGGCAGGAGGTGCGCCGACGGCGCTGGCGGACGGTGTTCCGAGAGCGATCGCCCACTACGACACCTCGACGGCCTACGTGGAGGCCGTTCGCCGGCTCGCGGTCGACGCGCTCGAACTCGTCGCCGGCGACCGTGACGAGGTTCGCGCGCCCGAGTTCGCCCCGGACGACGGCGACGACGCCGCGATCGGCCCGCTCCCGGAGACCGACGTGACGATCGACGCGTCCGCAGACGCCGGCGTCGAAGCGACCGCCGAAGGCGGATCCGCAGACACGGAGGACACGGAAACGCGATCCGAGGTCTCGGAGCCCGAGACGGCAGTCTCCGAAGGAGCGGAATCGGGCGGCGAGGCGGACGCGACTGAGGCGGTGACACCGGCCGAGGAGACGACACCCTCGTCTGACGATCCGGGGCTCGGTGATTTTGACGCCGGGACTGACGGAACGGAACTCGACGACGCAGTCGCTGACGCTGGCGACAGAGCGACTGTCGACAGCTCGACAGGCGACGAGACGCCGACAGACGAGACGATGGGAGGCGACGAGTCCGACGCTGCGGTAGAGACGGACGACATGTACGAACTCGACGACGACGAGCGCGAAGCGATCGAGTCCGAGTACGGGACGGACTTTTCGACCGGTACGGAGGTCGACGAGCCCGGCGAGGCCGACATCGATGTGCCCGATCCCGACGAGGTTGCCGAGGAGGCCACCGACGGATCCAGCGCGGCGGTCGACGGTGATAGCTCCGACGACGGCGACGACCTCGTTGGCGACTCCCGTGACGGCGCTGTCGGATCGACGGACGCTAGCGGCGACAAAGCGGACTCCGCGGACGACGACGCAGGAGACGGCTCGGACGGCGAGGTCAATCTGGAAACCGCCGTCGTCGACGTGATGACTGAACTCGACGACGGCGACGGTGCAGGCCGTGAGGACGTGATCGACGCGGTCGTCGACGAACACGGCACGGCCCGCGACGAGGTCGAGGACGCGATCCGAGACGCGCTGATGAGCGGGAAGTGTTACGAGCCGGGCGACGGCGTTCTCAAGCCGATCTGATGGCGCGGGTCGAGCCGGTCGTGGGCGAGCCGGCCGCGATCGCCGACCTCGGCGAGGAGCGAGTCCTGCTCGTCGCCGACGTTCACGCCGGCATCGAAGCCGGGCTCCGATACGAGCGCGGAGTCGAACTCGACAGCCGGGCGGACGACCGGCGCGAGCGGCTCTGCGCACTGGTCGGCGAGACGAGCGCCGAGCGGCTCGTCGTCCTCGGAGACTTGGCCCACCGCATCGGCGCGCCCGAGAACGACGAACGCGAGGAACTGGCGGCGCTGATCGACGCGGTGACCGACCGCGTCCCGATGACGCTCGTCGAGGGCAACCACGACGCGGGCGTCGCAACGGCGTTCGGCGACCGCGTCGACGTGATCGGTCCGGAGGGCGGCGTGATCGGGGCGGCGGCCGGTACGAACGGATCCGGCGGCGTCGCCGTCTGTCACGGCCACACGTGGCCAGATCCGCGGCTCCTCGACGCCGACGTGGTCTGCATGGGCCACGAGCACCCGCAGGTCAGGCTCGAAGACGCGGTCGGCGGCTCGCGCGTCGAGCGCGCGTGGCTCCGTGGTCAGATCGATCCGGACGCGTTCGTGAACGAGAGCGATGCGAGTGCGCCCGCCGTCACGGACCCGCCCGAGATCGTCGTCTTCCCGGCGTTCAACGACCGGTCCGGCGGGACGTGGGTCAACGTCGAGGGACAGTCATTTCTCGCGCCGTTTCTGCCGGCCGCACTCCCGACGGGCGAGGCGTACCTGCTCGACGGAACGCGGCTCGGAGAGTTCAGACGGGTGTGAGCCGCGAGCGCGTCCGACGCTACTCGTCGACCGGACGGAACCGGAAGCCGTCCCACGTCTGGCTGTCGGGTTCGCGGATCCCCGCACCGGGCTCGCGGAGGTCGTCGGCGTGGATCGGTTCGACGCGGTCGCCGATGGCAACGTCGAACGGCTCGGCCTCGTCGTCCGACCCGTCGTCGGGCGTGGCGACCTGTCCGAGCGCGCGAACCGGCGGCCCGTCGTAGCCATCTTCCATCTCGAATTCGACGATTGCGAGCGTATTCGGCTCGCGGACGCCCGGCGGAGTCGCCGTCGATGTCGTCCACGTGATGACCTGCGCCTCGCGGTCAGAGAGGTCGATCGACCCGGTCCGGTCCGCGCCGTTCGGACCCACGGTGTGGGGCGGATACGTGACCGTCCCGTCCGCATACTCGGCAGCCTCGAAGGCCGGCCCCTCGCCCGTCTCCTCTCCGCCGTCGGTCCGTGTCTCCTCGTGGTCACTCATTGGTTACCCTCCAAGATCGCGGTTGTCACGCAGTTGCCGAATCCACCAACGTTGCAGGCGAGTCCCGTGTCGGCCTCGACCTGTCGCGCGCCGGCGTCGCCGGTGACCTGCTCGAATATCTCGTACACCTGTGCCACGCCGCTCGCTCCGAGCGGGTGTCCCTTGGATTTGAGCCCGCCCGAGGTGTTGATCGGGAGGTCGCCGTCTCGCTCGGTGACCCCCTCCTCGACCGCCTTCCACCCCTCGCCCTTCTCGAAGAAGCCGAGGTCCTCGCTCTGAAGAAACTCCAGAATCGTGAACATGTCGTGCAGCTCCGCGACATCGACGTCGTCAGGACCGATCCCGGCCATCTCGTAGGCGATCTCGGAGGAGTCGACGACGCCGCCCATCGTCGTCGGATCGACGCGCTCGTGGACCACGTGCGTGTCGGTCGCCCCGCCGATTCCACTTATCACGGCGTACTCGTCTTCAGGGACGTACTCCGCCGCGACTGACTCCGGACAGAGCACGAGCGCCGCGGAGCCGTCCGTGATCGGACAGAAGTCGTACAGCCGCAGGGGGTCGGCGACGATCGGTGACTCCAGTACCGTGTCGAGGTCGACCTCCTTCTGGAACTGGGCGTGCGGGTTGTCCACGCCGTTTCTGTGGTTCTTCACGGCGACCTTGCCGAGGCTCTCGCGGGGCGCGTCGTACTCGTCTAGGTAGAGCCGCGCCGTCATCCCCGCGAAGGAGGGGAGCGTGACGCCGTGTTTGTACTCCACCGGGTGCGTGAGCGACGCGATCACGTCGGTCGCTTCCGAGGTCGACCGGTGGGTCATCTTCTCGCCGCCGACGAGCAGGGTGAGGTCGCTCGCGCCGGACGCGACCGACTGCCACGCGGCGTACACGCCGGCTCCGCCGGAGGCAGAGGTCTGATCGATTCGGGCGGTGTACGCCGGCTGTGCGGCCAGATCGTGGGACAGCGCGTTCGAGACGCCGGTCTGTCCCTCGAACTCGCCGCTCGCCATGTTCGAGACGTACAGGTGATCGAGGTCGTCGCCGTCGACCCCGGCGTCGTCGAGCGCGGCCGCGCCCGCCTCCGCCAACAGTTCTTGCACCCACGCGTCACGTTGCCCGAACCGGGTCATCGACGCGCCGATGATCGCTACGCGTTCCATGTCCGTCGGTTCACCGCGGCCGACTAAAACGTACCTCTCTGCGGGCGGGCGAGAAGGTCGTCGTGACTCACTCCGCGCGGCGTCCGGCGTGTCCGGGGTAGTCGCGCTCGAACCGGGAGCCAATCTCCTCGCTATCGAACCGAATCACGACCGGCCGCCCGTGCGGGCACGCGTAGGGATTTTCACACGCGTCCAGGCGGTCGAGCAGATCGACGACCCGCCCCTCGGTCAGCGAGGTGTTTCCGGTGACGGAGGGGTAACACGCCAGATCCGCGAGCAGTTCGTCCACCACGTCCGCGACGGGCTCGTCGCCCTCGGTCGCGTCGCCGACGAGCGACGAGAGCGCGTCGCGGAGGAGGTCGGGGTCGAGCGCGGTGTCGAAGACCGCGGGGACCGCCTCGACGACGACCTCGCGGTCGCCCGCGCGTTCGGCCCGGAAACCGATCTCGGCGAGGGCGTCAACGAACTCCGCGAATAACGCCGCCTCCCGCGCCGTCAGCTCGACGCGGACCGGTTCCGCGAGCGCCTGCGCCTCCGCGCCGTCGGCGAACGCCTCGCGGAGACGCTCGTAGTTCACCCGCTCGTCGGCGGCGTGCTGGTCGATCAACACGAGGCCGTCCGGCGTCTCGGCCACCACGTACGTCTCGTGGAGTTGCCCAAGCATCCGCAACGGGGGCAGCGAGTCGTATCGCCGCTCCGTCGCCGTCGTCCCACCGGCGAGCGTCGACTGGTCCGTCGACGCGGACGGGGTGTCGCCGCTGGACGGGGCGTCGCCGCCGAGCACTGACGGCACTGCTGCGGTCTCGGGCTCGTCTGTGTTCGTCTGCGGTTCGGTCGCCGACGATTCTGTTATTTGGGGTTCCGTCGTGCCCGTCTCTCCGTCAGAGCCGATCGGTCGGTCGGTCGTCTCGCGGTCGGTGCTCGTCGTTGCCGAGTTCCGATGGTCGGGGCCGTCCGGCGACTGGTCTCTGCCGACATCATCGACCGCCCACGCGGCCGTGTCGGTCGGGTCGAGTTCGGTCGCTCCCGCGGTCCGACCGCCTTCGGTGCCGGCGTCGGCCTCGTCTCCGGCTCCCAGCCCGGCGTCGGCGTCGATATCGCTCTCGGTGTCGGCGTCGATATCGCTCTCGGTGTCGGCGTCGATATCGCTCGAACCCTCGATTCCGTCTCCGATCTCGCGTTCGATCCCCCGCTCGTCGCCGTCGCGGTTCTCGGTCGCCGCGCGCTCGTGTTCCGTTCCGGCACCGCCGACGGCGGTATGGTCAGGCGACTCCGGGCGAACCGCCGTCTCCTCCGGTGCAGACTGCCCGCGAGGAGCGGTCGATCGGATCAACCCGTGGTCGAGCAGCGCCGATTCGACGGCCGTCTCCACCGCCGACCGCACCGCCGGCTCCTCGTCGAATCGGACTTCGAGCTTGCGAGGGTGAACGTTCACGTCTACGTCGCCCGGCGGGACCTCCACGAACAGCACCGCGAACGGGTACCGGTCGGGCGCGAGTTGGCCGCCGTACGCCTGAAGCGTCGCGTCGCGGAGCGCGCTCGCAGTCACGTACCGGCCGTTAACGTACGTCGAGAGGTACTCGCGGGTCGAGCGGGTCGTCTCGGGATGCGAGACGAGCCCGGTCACGCGAGCGACGGGCTGTGCGTCGTCGGATTCGAGGGTTTCAGCGCTTTCGGCAGATCCGTCGATTTCGTCGTCTCCCGGCGTCCACTCGACGTCGATCATCGACTCGGCGACCTCGCGGCCGTACACGGCGAGGACGGCCGACCGGAGGTCGCCGTTCCCTTCAGTGGCGAACGTCTCGCGGCCGGCGTGCTCCAGCGAGACGGCCACGTCGGGGTTCGCGAGCGCGTAGCTCGTCGCGACGGTGTTGACGTGGTCGAACTCGGTCGCCGTCCGCTTGAGGAACTTCTTTCTCGCGGGCGTGTTGAAGAAGAGGTCTTCGACTTCCACGGTCGTACCCGCGGGACACCCCGCGGGGCGAATCTCGCCGATGTCGCCGCCGTCAACCGTGATTTCGGCCCCGGCGTCGGCGTCCGGCGGCCGGGAGCGGACCGTGAGCCGCGAGACGGCACCGACGGTGTACAGCGCCTCGCCGCGGAATCCGAGCGTTGAGACCCCGCGGTCGAGGTCGTCGATGTCGCCGATCTTCGAGGTGGCGTGTTCCGCGACGGCCGCCTCCAACTGATCTTCGGCGATCCCGACGCCGTCGTCGCGGACGCGGATCCCCGCAGTTCCGCCGGCCTCGACGGCGACGGCGATCCGGCTCGCGCCCGCGTCGAGGCTGTTTTCGATCAGCTCTTTCACGACGCTCGCCGGCCGCTCGACGACCTCTCCGGCCGCGATCCGCTGTACGGTTTGCTCGTCCAGCCGCTCGATGTTCGGCGGATCCATCGGTACGTCGGTCGGAGCAGCGCACACTTGAACCCGTTGGCGACCGCCCCAGCGACGCGGCGGCCACCGGCGACCCGCCGAACCGTGGTAACCGAACGGGCCCGTCGTCAGGGCTCTCACATCGCGAGACGGACGGTATCAGTCGACAGCAGTCGGCGTCGGGGCGTCGCCATCGAGTCGGTCGCGGTCGTGTGAGGCGTCGAAGTCCAGATCAGGTCCGTGTGCGATGATCCCCGTGGGAGTCACGTCCGGATGCGTCGTATAGTAGTGCTCTTTGATGTGGTCCATCTCCACCGTCTCTGCGACGCCCGGCGTCTGATAGAGGTCCCGCAGATACGGCCAGAGGTGCTCGTACTGATGGATGAACCGCTGATTGCACATGAAGTGGGTGTGGTACACCTGATCGAAACGGATCAGCGTCGTGAACATGCAGATGTCCGCCTCGGTAAGGGAATCTCCGACGAGGTACCGCTGGTCGGCGAGTCGGTCGTTCCAGCGGTCCAGCGCGGCGAAGAGGTCGTCGATCGCCTCGTCGTAGGCGTCCTGTGACGTGGCGAACCCGGCACGGTAGACGCCGTTGTTGATCGGCTCGTAGATGTCGGTGATCACCTCGTCGACATCCGCGACGGTCGACGCCTCGTCCTCGTCGGGGAGGAGCGACAGACCGTTCCCGAGATCATCAAACGCGGTCGACAGCATACGGAGGACCTCACGGGACTCGTTGTTGACGATGGTCTCCTCCTCGGTGTCCCACAGGACGGGGACCGTCACCCGACAGGTGGCCTCGGGGTCGGCGGCGACGTACAGCTCCCGGAGGTAGTCGCTGTCGTGGAGCCGGTCGGGGGTGCAGCCGTCCTTTTCGGGAGAGAACTGCCACCCGTCCTCGCCGCGCCACGGGTCCACGACGCTCACGCCGATGGCGTCTTCGAGGCCGAGCAGCGACCGCGCGAGCAGCGTCCGATGCGCCCACGGGCAGGCGTACGAGACGTACAGGTGGTACCGACCCGCCTCCGGCTGGAACCGCTCGTCCGGCTCGGCATCGACGTGGGCCGGCACGTCGCTGCCCGCGATCCAGTTCCGGAAGGTCGTCTCGCCGCGTTCGAACGCCCCGTCCTCGTTCGTGGTCTCGTAGGTGTCCGTACGCCACTCGCCGTCGACGAGTTGGTTCATACCGAGACAAGGGGCTCGACGCCCATAATGGGGTCGGGGACACGCGTGTCACCGGTACCGTCTGCGGACGTGCGGTCGGTTCCGACTGCGGGCGCTCGGAGGGGTCGATTCTACTCGGCGCGATCGATACGAGTTCGGCGCGGCGCGGTCGGTGAAACGGATCGGGAGCGTTCGCCGCTTCGACGCCGCTTCGGGCGAAAACGAGCACGCTCGGGGCGAACGCAGACGGGCACACAAGACTCAACGCTTATGAGGGGGCGGTCCAAATCCTCGCACGTTACGGAGACCTATATGAGCGATTGGATAGCGATCGGCGCCTTGGCGGCCGTCGGCCTGCTCATTCCGATAGGGATGATGAGCGTGTCGGCGTTGCTCCGTCCGAGCGTGCCTGAGACCGGTAAAAGTACCACCTACGAGTCCGGGGAGACGCCGACGGGCACGACGCGGATCCGGTTCAACATCCAGTACTACATGGTCGCGTTGTTGTTCGTCGTGTTCGACATCGAGACCGTGTTGCTGTTCCCGTGGGCCGTCATCTATCGTCCGGCGATACAGGCCGGCGTCCCGATGACCGCTCTCCTGTGGCCGATGTTGGTGTTCGTCGGCATCCTCGCAATCGGACTCGTCTGGGCGTGGCGGACCGGGGCCATCAGTTGGGCCCGGAGCCCCCGCGCGTCCAGCAGAAAGACGGAGCGTGATCTCAACTAATGAGCAGCGATCAACCTTTCATCACCGACGAATCGCAAGTCGTAACCGAGACCCGCGACGCCCGGATGACCGGGCAGGGCGACCGGTTCAACTCCCGACTCCGGGAGGCGTTCGGCTCCTCGCCCTTCATCCTCACCAAGTTCGACAAGTTCCTGAACTGGTGTCGCGGCTCCTCGATGTTCATGCTGCAGTTCGGTATCGCTTGTTGCAGCATCGAGATGATGCACACCTACGCCGTGAAACACGACCTCGACCGGTTCGGGTCGGGCGTGCCGCGCGCGTCGCCGCGGCAGGCCGACGTGATGATCGTCCCCGGGACGATCGTCTCGAAGTTCGCGCCGCGGATGAAACGCGTCTACGACCAGATGCCCGAGCCGAAGTTTGTCGTCGGCATGGGCTCGTGTACCATCTCCGGCGGCCCGTTCCAAGAGGGGTACAACGTGATCAAGGGCGCAGAGGAAGTCATCCCGATCGACATCCACGTCCCGGGCTGTCCACCTCGCCCCGAGGCACTCGTCTACGGCGTCGTGAAACTGCAGGAGCGCGTCGCCAACGGCGAGGCCGCGCCGGTGACAGTCAAGCCCTACGAGCTGGAGGAGTTCTCGGATCTCGAACGCGACGAGCTCGTGGACAAGCTCGCCGATCAGATCGACGACGACGAACTCGTCATGCGGTACAACTTCGCTGATTCGCCATGAGCCTCGAACGACCAGACACCGTCGACGACGAGGTTCCGGCACAGACCCCGGACGAGCTTGAGGCGCTGCTCGGCGACCTCGTCGTCGACCGCGACGACCACCTGAACGCGCCCGGCTACGTCATCCGCCCGGACACCGTTCAGGAGACGCTCTCGATCCTGAAAGAGCAGGCGGGGTACGACCACCTGTCGGTGGTCACCGCACAGGAGTACGAGAACCGATACGAGTCGATCTACCACCTGAAGAAGTTCGACGACCCGACCCAAGAGGTCAGCATCGTCGTGCCCGCCGACAAGGACGACCCCGTCTCGGAGTCCGCTGAGCCCGTCTTCCGGACGGCCGACTGGCACGAGCGGGAGGCGTACGACCTGATCGGCATCGAGTACGACGACCACCCGGACCTGCGCCGGATCTTGCTTCCCGAGACGTGGCAGGGGCACCCGCTGTCGATGGACTACGACAAGGACGGTCCGCAGATCGCCACGCTGCCGGAACACGCGAATCCGCTGCAGGAGCACCACAAGGACGCCGAGTCCGACACGATGTTCCTCAACATCGGACCGCACCATCCGGCGACACACGGCGTGCTCCACCTGAAGACGGTGCTCGACGGCGAGCAGGTCGTCGACGTCGAGCCCGACATCGGCTACCTCCACCGCAGCGAAGAGCAGATGGCCCAGTCGGGGACGTACCGCCACCAGATCATGCCGTACCCGGACCGCTGGGACTACATCTCGGCGGGGCTGCTCAACGAGTGGGCGTACGCCCGCGCGGCCGAGGACCTCGCAGATATCGAGGTGCCGGAGTACGCGCAGGTCATTCGCACGATGGGGGCTGAGATGTGCCGGATCGCGGCGCACATGCTCGCGCTCGCCACGTTCGCGCTCGACGTGAACGGCGATTTCACGGCGACGTTCATGTACGCCATCAACGACCGCGAGCGCGTCCAAGACCTGCTCGAAGACCTGACGGGTCAGCGGCTGATGTTCAACTACTTCCGGCTCGGCGGCGTCGTCTGGGACCTTCCGGAGCCGCGCGAGGAGTTCTTCTCGAAGACCCGGGACTTCCTCGACCAGTTGCCCGAGTCCGTCGAGGAGTACCACAACCTCGTCACGTCGAACGAGATTTTCCAGATGCGGACGATCGACACGGGCATCCTGCCGCCTGAGGTCGCAAAGAACTACGGCGCGACCGGACCGGTCGCTCGCGGATCGGGCATCGACTACGACCTTCGCCGCGACGACCCGTACGGCTACTACGATGAACTCGACTGGGACGTGGTGACCGAGGACGGCTGCGACAACTTCAGCCGCCTGCTCGTCCGGATGCGCGAAGTCGAGGAGTCAGCGAAGATCATCGAACAGTGCGTCGACCTGCTCGAAGACTGGCCGGAAGACGAGCGGACGATTCAAGCGAACGTGCCGCGAACGCTACGTCCCGATGACGACACCGAGATCTACCGCGCCGTGGAGGGCGCGAAGGGCGAACTCGGGATCTACATTCGCGCCGACGGGACGGACAAGCCGGGGCGGTTCAAGATCCGGTCGCCGTGCTTCTCCAACCTCCAGACGCTGCCGGAGATGGCGAACGGTGAGTATATTCCCGACGTGATCGCGGCGCTCGGGAGCCTCGATATCGTGCTCGGGGAGGTGGACCGCTGATGGGGACGGCACCCGCACAGCTGTTCCCCGAGTGGCTCGCCGAGACGTTCGGGCTGCCGGGCGTCCTCGGCGAGATCGTCGCGGCGCTCATCGCCGCGGCGGTCGTCGGGAACATCGTCCTCGGGTTCACGGGCGTCGCGGGCCCGTGGGCGAAACGGAAGATCACCGCGGCGTTCACGGACCGGATCGCGGTCAACCGCGTCGGACCGTTCGGCCTGCTCATCATCCCGGCGTCCGCGGTCCAACTGCTCGCGAAGGAGCTCATTGTCCCCGAGGGCGTCGATCGTCCCTCGTGGGACATCGCGCCCATCATCCTGCCGGCGTCCGCGCTGCTCGGATTCGCCGTGATTCCGATGGGCCGGCTCGGACCGATCAACTTCCACCTCGCGGACCCCGAAGTCGGGTTCGCGCTGGTGTTCGCGTTCGCGTCGATCGCGTCGATCTCGCTGGTGATGGCCGGCTACGCGTCGAGTAACAAGTACTCGCTGCTCGGCGGACTCCGCGCGGTCGCACAGAACCTCGCGTACGAGATCCCACTCATCGTCACGGCGATGTCCGTCGTGATCTTCGCGGGGACGCTCCAGATGAGCGGTATCGTCGGCGCACAGACCGAGACGCTCATCACGATCGCCGGGTTCGACATTCCGGCGTGGTACGCGTTCGTGAACCCGTTCGCGTTCGTGTTGTTCCTCACGGCGAACCTCGCCGAGATCGGACGGAACCCGTTCGACATCCCGGAGGCACCGACCGAGATCGTCGCCGGATACCAGACCGAGTACTCTTCGGCGTACTTCGTCCTCTTCTACCTCGGCGAGTTCGTGCACATCTTCCTCGGCGGCGCGATTCTCGCTGTGACGTTCCTCGGCGGCGCGTCCGGTCCGGGGCCGGAGAGCATCGGCTTCATCTGGTTCGTGGTGAAGCTCTGGGCCTTCTTCCTGTTCACGCAGTGGGCCCGCTCCGCGCTACCGCGCGTCCGCATCGACCAGCTGATCGAGATCGGCTGGAAGGGCATGCTGGTGCTGTCGTTCGCGAACCTGGTTCTCACGGCCGTAATCGTGGGGGTGATCGCCTGATATGATCGGACTCATGAAATCCATGGCGACGACGATGAAGCACGCGCTCGACGGGTCGACGTTCACGGTGGAATACCCGGAGGACGCTCCCGATGTGAGCCCGCGCTTCCGCGGCGTCCACAAGTTCAGCCAAGAGCGGTGCATCTGGTGTCGGCAGTGCGAAAACGTCTGTCCGAACGACACGATCCAGATCGTTCAGGACGACCAGCGCAACGGCGAGCAGTACAACCTCCACATCGGCCAGTGCATCTACTGCCGGCTCTGCGAGGAAGTCTGTCCCGTTGACGCCATCCTGTTGACCCAGAACTTCGAGTTCACCGCCGACACGAAAGACGACTTCGTGTTCAACAAAGAACAGCTCAAGAACGTTCCGTGGTACAAGGGAATCGATCCGCTGGAATCCCGAAACCCCGATCGCGGCGCGTGGATCGGGGAGGGAGACGGCGAGGTCGACTACCAGTAACGGGCGCGTCTCGAAATCTTCAAAGGGACTCTCATAGGAGACACACACAATGGTTTATGCTACCATCGCGTTCGGGCTGTTCGCCGCGGTCACGCTGGCGTTCAGCCTCGGGGTCGTCCTAGCGCGCGACGTGTTCCACGCCGCGTTGCTCTTGGGCGGTGCCCTGACGAGCGTCGCGGTGCACTACGTGATGTTACAGGCGGAGTTCATCGCCGCCATGCAGATCCTCGTCTACGTGGGCGGGGTTCTCATCTTGGTCACGTTCGCCGTGATGCTCACGCGATCGGACACGGAAACGGAGGTGAATAGCGCGTGAGCGATTCGAGTTCTGGGCCTGTCAGTCGCGTGGTTCCCGTCATCGCGGTCGCAGCCCTGTTCGTCGTGATGGCCCTCACGGCCCTCTCGGCAGAGTTCGGAGCAGTATCCGGATTCCCCGCCGACGCGTCGATCGTTCACAACATTGGGTACTCCCTATTCGGGCTCGGCGAGTACGACGTGACGACGGTCCCCGCCGAAGGGTTCCTCGCCGCCTTCCTGATCGCCGCCGTGGCCCTCGACGTCGCCGTCGACGGCGCGGTGTACCTGGCGAAACGAGAGGAAGACGGGTCGATCGTCGCGGCGGTCGGACAGGCATTGACCGACGGTGGTCGCGACGGAGGTGACCGGCAGTGACCGCCGTCGCCTCGTCGATCCCGCCGTCGTGGTACCTGCTGTTGGCGGCGACGGTGTTCTGTATCGGGCTGCTCGGCGTGCTCACACGCCGGTCCGCCCTGTACTTCCTCATGAGCGTCGAGCTCATGATGAACGCGGCGAACATCAACTTCGTCGCGTTCGCGCTGTACTACGGGGACCTCACCGGGCAGGTGTTCGCGCTGTTCGTCATCGCGCTCGCCGCCGCCGAGGTCGCTATCGGGATCGGGATAATCTTGGTGTTGTACCGCAACTTCGGCGTCACAGACGTCACCGTTCCAACGGAGATGAGGTGGTAACATGATAGACGTGTTCTCGTACGTTCCGGCGATCGTTCTCCTGCCGTTCTTCTCGTTCCTGGTGGCGCTCGGAGCGGGCAGGTACCTCCCGAAGGGGGGTGCCTTCGGCGGCATCGCGGCGACGGCGGGGTCGTTCCTGCTCTCGCTGTGGGTGCTCGCGACCGTCGCCGGAGGACAGGCAGCGAACCGAACCATCTACACGTGGGCGAGCGCCGGCGGGATCGGCGCGACCGACGTGGAACTGTCCTTCGGTATTCTCGTGGACCCGCTTTCGGCGCTCATGCTCGTCATCGTGACGCTCGTGGCGCTTCTCGTCCACGTGTTCTCACTCGGCTACATGAACGACGAGGGTGAGACCGGGCTCCCGCGGTACTACGCCGGGCTCGGGCTGTTCACGGCGTCGATGCTCGGCTTCGTCGTCGCCGACAACCTGCTCATGGCGTTCATGTTCTTCGAGCTGGTCGGGCTCTGCTCGTACCTGCTCATCGGCTTCCACTTCCGGGAGCCGGGACCGCCGTCGGCGGCGAAGAAGGCCTTTTTGGTCACCCGCTTCGGCGACTACTTCTTCCTGATCGGCGTCGTGGCGGTGCTCGCGACGTTCGGCACCGCGCAGTTCGCCGGACCCGAATCGTTCCCGGCGCTCGCGGAGGCCGGTGAGGTCGCGTGGACGCCGGGCGGGCTCGCGCTCGACACGTGGTTCACGATCGTCGGTCTTCTGGTTCTCGGCGGCGTCGTCGGGAAGTCGGCGCAGTTCCCGCTGCACACGTGGCTCCCCGACGCGATGGAGGGCCCGACGCCCGTCTCCGCGCTGATCCACGCCGCGACCATGGTCGCGGCCGGCGTCTACCTCGTCGCGCGGATGTACGGCTTCTACGCGCTGTCGCCGACGGCGCTCGCGGTGATCGCCTTCATCGGCGGCTTCACCGCGCTGTTCGCGGCGACGATGGGTGTGGTGAAAGACGAACTGAAGCAGGTGCTCGCGTACTCGACCATCTCGCAGTACGGTTACATGATGCTCGCGCTCGGCGCAGGCGGGTACGTGGCCGCCGTCTTCCACCTGACGACGCACGCGTTCTTCAAGGCGCTGCTGTTCTTGGGTGCGGGCTCGGTCATCATCGCGATGCACCACAACGAGGATATGTGGGACATGGGCGGACTGAAATCGAAGTTACCCGTCACCTACTACACGTTCCTCGCCGGGTCGCTGGCGCTCGCGGGTATCTTCCCGTTCGCCGGCTTCTGGTCGAAAGACGAGATCCTCTACGAGGCGCTCGTTCACGCGCCCGGCGAGCCGCTGTTGTTCGGCGGGTACCTGATGGGACTGCTCGCAGTCCCCGTCACCGCATTCTACACCTTCCGGATGGTCTTTTTGACCTTCCACGGCGAGCCGCGGTCGGCCACCGCTCGCGACCCTGAATCCGTTCGCTGGAACGTGAAGGGTCCGTTGACGGTGCTCGGATCGCTCGCCGTCGTCACCGGCGTCATCAACATGGTTCCGGTCCAGAAGGTGCTCGGCATCGAGGGGATCGACGTGCTCCACCGCTGGCTCGACAACGAGTGGGGCGGCATCGAGGGGCTCTCCTCTCACCACTACGCGGATCTCGGGCCGTACAGTAGTCAGTACATCGTCGGCGGCGAAGTCGGAACGGTTCTCGTCGGCGCGGCGGTCTCGCTCGGGCTGGCGCTTGCCGGACTCGGACTCGCGTGGCGGCTCTACGGCGTTCCGTCGCCGACGGAACACACGGCGAAGCTCGGCGGGATCAAAGACGTGCTGTACAACAACTACTACCTCGACGAACTGCAGGTATGGCTCGCGTATCGCACCGAGGACGTGGCCGGCGCGGCCAACGTCTTCGACCAAGGGATCATCGACGGCGTCGTCAACGGCGTCTCCTCGGTGAGCCTCTTCGGCGGGAATCGGATCCGTCGGATCCAGAGCGGCGTCGTCTCGCAGTACACGGCGCTGTTGACGCTGGGACTCGTCGCCCTCGTGCTTGTCCTCGGCGTGACCGGGGGGTGGTTCCTGTGATACTCGAAGCGCTCATCGCGGTCGCGTTCGTGAGCGCGCTCGTCGTCCTCCTCGCGCCAAACGAGTGGGCAGGCAAACTCGCGTTCGCGCTCAGCCTGATCCCGTTCGCGGGGTCGCTGTACCTGTGGTCTGCCTTCGACGGCTCGGGAAACGCGCTCACCGGCGGTGACATCGCATTCCAGACGCAGATCGAGTGGCTCGAAGTCGGCGGCCGGTCGGTCTCGTGGTTCGTCGGCCTCGACGGGATCAGCCTCCCGCTCGTGGTGCTCACGACGTTCCTCGTGCCGCTGGCGATCGTGAGCGCGTGGACGCCGATCGACTCCCGGCAGAGCCAGTTCTACGGGCTCATGCTGTTCATGGAGGCGAACCTCCTCGGCGTCTTCACGGCGCTCGACTTCTTCCTGTGGTTCATCTTCTGGGAGGCCGTCCTCGTGCCGATGTACTTCCTCATCGGCATCTGGGGCGGTCCGCGCAGGAAGTACGCCGCGATCAAGTTCTTCGTGTACACGAACGCGGCGTCGCTCCTGATGTTCATCGGGTTCATGTCGTTGGTGTTCGCGCTCGGCGAGTCGGTGAGTTCGTTCGCGCTCCCAGAGATCACGCAGGCCATCGCGGCCGGAGAACTCTCGACGTGGTTCGGAATCTCACCCGAGCGGATGGCGCTCGTCGCGTTCCTCGCGATGTTCCTCGGGTTTGCAGTGAAGGTTCCCATCGTTCCGGTGCACACGTGGCTTCCGGACGCTCACGTCGAGGCCCCGACGCCGGTGTCGGTGCTGCTCGCGGGCGTCCTGCTGAAGATGGGGACGTACGCGCTGCTCCGGTTCAACTTCACAATGTTGCCCGATCAGGCGTCCGCGCTCGCGGTCCCGATCGCCGCGATCGCCGTGATAAGCGTCATCTACGGCGCGATGTTGGCGCTGGCGCAGAAGGACCTGAAGCGTATCGTCGCGTACTCCTCCGTCTCGTCGATGGGATACGTCCTCCTCGGACTCGTCGTGTTCACCGAGTACGGCGTCGGCGGCGCGACGTTCCAGATGGTCGCGCACGGGCTCATCTCCGGGCTGATGTTCATGGCCGTCGGCGTCGTGTACAACGCGACACACACGCGGATGGTCGGTGACATGGCCGGGATGGCGGATCGGATGCCGATCACCGTCGGCATCCTAGTCGCCGGCGCGTTCGGCTACATGGGGCTGCCCCTGATGGCCGGTTTCGCCGGTGAGTTCTTCATCTTCGTTGGGTCGTTCTCCGCCCCGGCGCTCCCGTACGCGCCGGTGTTCACGGCGCTCGCGATGTTCGGTATCGTTATCGTTGCCGGCTACCTGCTGTCGGCGATGCAGAGCACGCTGTTCGGGCCGTTCAACCTCGAAACCGACTATGAGGTCGGTCCCGCGCCGTTCCACGATGTGGCCCCGCTCGCAGTGCTTCTGGTGGCGATCATCGTACTCGGTGTCGCACCCGACATCTTCTTCGAGATGATCCGTGACGCTGCGCTACCCGTGGTCGAGGGGGTGAGCATCAATGGTTAACGCGCCGACTGCGGTACTGGCACTGCTACCGGTGCTGCTCTTGGCGTTCACCGGGCTCGCGCTGCTTCTGGTCGACACAATACGGCCGTCCGGACGGTCGAACACCTCGATGGCGGTCGTCAGCGCGCTCGGGTCGCTCGGTGCACTCGCGGCGACCGTGTGGCTCGTCGTCGGTGGAACCGGTAGCGCCGCCACCGGCGGTGCACTGTACCTGTTCGCAGACACGATCGCCGTGGACACGATGGCGCTGTTTTTCGTCGCCATCTTCGCGTCGGTGACGGCGCTCGTCGTCGTCGCCGCCCACGACTACTTCCACGACCACGCGAACCCCGCGGCGTTCTATTCGCTCGTGATGTTCGCGACGACGGGCATGGCGCTTCTCGCGGTCGCTAACTCGCTCGCGATTGTCTTCATCGCCTTGGAGATGGTGTCGCTGCCGTCGTACGTGCTCGTCGCGTTCCTCAAGCAGAACCGCGGGAGCGTCGAGGCGGGGCTGAAGTACTTCCTCGTCGGGGCGCTCTCGTCGGCGATCTTCCTGTTCGGCATCTCGCTCGTGTACGCGGCGACAGGGTCGCTGCTGTTCGGTGACGTCGCCGAGGCGTTCGGCTCGCTCGACGGACTCGCCGGCGTCGCCGGGCTCGGTATCGTGATGATCGTCGGCGGCGTGGCATTCAAGACCGCCTCGGTTCCCTTCCACTTCTGGGCTCCGGAGGCGTACGAGGGCGCGCCCGCTCCCGTGAGCGCGTTCCTCTCGTCGGCGTCGAAGGCCGCCGGCTTCGTGGTGGCCTTCCAGCTGTTCACGGAGGCGTTCCCGATTGGGGCGTCCGCCGCCGCGAACATCGACTGGGTGCTCGCGTTCGGCATCCTCGCGGCCGTGACGATGACGCTCGGAAACTTCGCAGCCGCCGTTCAGGAGAACGTCAAACGGATGTTGGCGTACTCTTCCATCGGTCACGCGGGCTACGCGCTCATCGGCCTCGCCGCGCTGTCGGCCGGCGGGCAGGCCAACGGGACCGTGATGGGCGCTGCGATGGCGCACCTGCTCGTCTACGGATTCATGAACACCGGCGCGTTCCTCTTCGTCGCGATGGCGGAGCGGTGGGGCGTCGGTCGGACGTTCGCGGACTACGCCGGGCTCGCGCGTCGCGCACCCGTCGCGTCGACCGCGATGGCCGTGTTCATGTTCTCGCTCGCCGGGCTCCCGCCGTTCGCCGGGTTCTTCTCGAAGTACTTCCTGTTCCAAGCGGCCATCGACAACGGCTTCCTGTGGCTCGCAGGGCTCGGGGCGGTGAACAGCGTCATCTCGCTGTACTACTACAGCCGGGTCGTGAAGGCGCTGTTCTTCGACGACCCCGACTCGCCGAGCGCGCTCGACGCGATCGACGTGCGTCCGACGGCGCTGTACGCCGCGGTCGTGTTCGCCGCCGTCGCGACGGTGTTACTCTTGCCCGGCTTCGGGCCGGTCATCGAGACCGCCGAGGCGGCCGCGTCCGCGCTGTTCTGACCGCCTCGCGAGACTCGATTTCTCCGTTTCGTTCGGTTCGACCGGTACCCGTAGGTATTCCGGCGTTCGGCCCGTCGGTGACAGTATGAGTCGCACACGCACGTACCGGTGTCTCGGCTGTCTCGATCACACGCTAACTCGGGAGTTCGACACGTCGCACCTCTCCGTGACGTGTCCGGAGTGCGAATCGTTCGAGCGGTTCGTCAACGAGGCGGTGTTTCAGACGTTTCGCGGGTTTGAGAAGTCGCCGCCGGACGAACTCGAATGGGGGCGACTGGACCGGACGGAGAAGCTGGTGGTCGCGGAACGGCTCGCTCGAACGGCCAAGACGCTCGCCGACTTCGACGTGGTCGACGAGCCTGACGTGCAGCCAGTCGAGTGAAGAGGCTGTTTCGAGCCGGGGAGACCCGATCTACCGGGCATACAGCTTTCCGCCGACGAGCGACGCGAGCCCAACGCCGTCGTTCGGGGTCACAGCCACGTAGGGGTGATCGATGGGGCCGAACACGTCGACCACGCGGCCGACTGTCGAGAGCGACTCGTCGACGACCGACGAACCGATCCGCGGCGGTTCCGCTGCGGTGTCGGCGCGGGCGATAGCAAGCCCGCCCGCGGTGCGGACGACGAGACCCACTCGCCGCATCGCTACTCTCGGATGACCCCGAGGTAGGCGGCGATCGCCTGCACGAGGTCGTTTTTGGCCGTGTCTTCCGTTCCGCGGACGACCACCATGCCGCGAGGTTCAAACTCGCGGGAGTAGGCCTTGTCGCGTTCGATCACCGCGTCGTAGCCGATCTGCTGGACCGCCTTCGCGATCTCGTCGACGGTCGGGTTCTCGACCGCCAGATCCGTCGGGACGCGGCGGCCCGCCGATCGCGACCGATCGGCGTCGAAGTACGCGGGATAGACGACGTTCTCGACCATATACCGGAGTGGCGAGCGCGCGGGGTAAGGTCGTTTCGGACTCGGAGACGGCCGAACCCACCCCGGAACCCTTTTGCACCAACACGGGTCACGTTGCTGTAATGAGCGATCTCGAATCGGAGTACCGTCTCGACTACTTCGAAGAGGAGGGGTTCGAGCGCAAGGAGTGTCCCTCCTGTGGCGCGCACTTCTGGACTCGCGACCACGAACGAGAGCTGTGCGGCGAGCCGCCCTGTGAGGACTACAGCTTCATCGACGATCCGGGGTTCCCGGAGCCCCACTCGCTGTCGGAGATGCGCGAGGCCTTCCTCTCCTTCTTCGAAGAACACGGTCACGAGCGGATCGACCCCTACCCGGTCGCCGCGAACCGCTGGCGCGACGATGTGCTCTTGACGCAGGCGTCGATCTACGACTTCCAGCCGCTCGTCACCTCGGGGCAGACGCCGCCGCCGGCGAACCCCCTCACCGTCTCACAACCCTGTATCCGGATGCAGGACATCGACAACGTCGGCAAGACGGGTCGACACACGATGGCGTTCGAGATGATGGCCCACCACGCGTTCAACACCCGCGAGGAGGTCGACGAGGACGAGTACGCCTATCACGGCGAGGTGTACTGGAAAGACGAGACCGTCGAATACTGCGACGAGCTGTTCGAGTCGCTTGGGGCGGATCTGGAGGAGATCACCTACATCGAGGACCCGTGGGTCGGCGGCGGCAACGCCGGTCCCGCCATCGAAGTCATCTACAAGGGTGCGGAGCTCGCGACGCTCGTCTTCATGTGCATGGAGCGGGACCCCGACGGCGACTACGAGATGAAAGACGGGCACACGTACTCGTTCATGGACACCTACATCGTCGACACCGGGTACGGGTTAGAGCGGTGGACGTGGATGAGTCAAGGAACGGCGACCGTCTACGAGGCGATCTATCCGGACGCCATCGACTTCCTGAAGGAGAACGCGGGGATCGAACACACCGCCGAGGAGCGCGAGATCGTCCACCGCGCCGCGAAGCTCTCGGGGCGGCTCGACATCGACGACGTCGACGACGTGGAGGCCGCCCGCGGCGACATCGCCGACCGGCTCGACGTAGATGTCGAGCGGCTCCGCGATCTGGTCGAACCGCTCGAATCGATCTACGCGATCGCGGACCACTCGCGGACGCTCGCGTACATGTTCGGCGACGGGATCGTCCCGTCGAACGTCGGCACGGGCTACCTCGCGCGGATGGTGCTCCGGCGGATGAAGCGGCTGGTCGACGAGGTCGGCGTCGACGCGCCGCTCGACGAGCTGGTCGACATGCAGGCCGATCGGCTCGGGTACGAGAACCGCGACACGATCCGCGAGATCGTCCGCAGTGAGGAGCGAAAGTACCGCAAGACGCTGGAGCGCGGCTCGCGGAAGGTCGAACAGCTCGCAGACGAGTACGCCGGAACCGGCGATCCGATCCCGACCGAGGCGCTGTTGGAGCTGTACGACTCCCACGGGATCCAGCCGGACATGGTCGCCGACATCGCCGAAGAGCGCGACGCGGCCGTCGACGTTCCGGACGACTTCTACGCGCTCGTCGCCGACCGCCACGAGGAGGCCGACGGCGACGACGCGGCCGAGGAGCGCGACGAGCGGTTCGCGGACCTCCCCGAGACGGAGAAGCTCTTTTACGACGATCAGGGGCGCACGGAGTTCGAGGCGGTCGTCCTCGACGTGTTCGAGCGCGAGGAGGGGTACGACGTGGTGTTAGACCAGACGATGTTCTATCCCGAGGGCGGCGGACAGCCCGCAGACCGCGGGCAGCTCACGGTCGGTGAGACCACCGTTGACGTGACTGACGTACAGGAGGTGAGCGGGGTCGTCCTCCACCGCACCGACGCAGAGCTCGGGAAGGGAGAGTTCGTCAAGGGACAGGTCGACGGCGACCGTCGCGACCGGCTGCGCGCCCACCACACGGCGACGCACCTCATCGGACACGCGGCCCGCGAGGTGCTCGGCGACCACGTCCGGCAGGCGGGCGCACAGAAGGGGATCGACTCCTCGCGGCTGGACGTGCGCCACTACGACCGGATCTCCAGAGAGGAGGTCAAAGCCATCGAACGCGTCGCAAACGAGTTGGTCCGCGACGACGTGTCGGTCCGGCAGGAGTGGCCGGACCGCAACGAGGCGGAGGCCGAACACGGCTTCGATCTGTACCAAGGCGGCGTCCCGCCGGGAACGAACGTCCGGCTTATCCATGTCGGCGACGCAGACGTGCAGGCGTGTGCCGGAACCCACGTCGCCCGAACCGGACAGATCGGCGCGGTGAAGGTGCTGAAGACGGAGCCTGTTCAGGACGGCGTCGAGCGGATCGTCTTCGCCGCTGCCGGCGCGGCCGTCGAGTCGACCCAGCGCACCGAGGACGCGCTGTACGACGCCGCCGACGCGCTCGACGTCGACCCGCTCGACGTGCCGGACACGGCCGAGCGGTTCTTCGAGGAGTGGAAGGCGCGGGGCAAAGAGATCGAGTCGCTCAAAGAGGAGCTCGCGGCGGCCCGCGCGTCCGGCGGCGCGGACGCCGAGGAGGTCGATATCGACGGAGCGACGGCCGTGATCCAGCGGCTCGACGGCGACGCAGACGAGTTGCGCGCGACCGCGAACGCCCACGTCGACGACGGAAAGATCGCCGTCATCGGGAGCGGTGCCGGCGGGTCGGCAAGCTTCGTCGTCGGCGTCCCCGACGGCGTCGACGTCAACGCCGGGCGGGTGGTCGCGGCGCTCGCCGACCGCGTCGGCGGCGGCGGCGGCGGCCCGCCGGACTTCGCGCAGGGCGGCGGACCGGACGTCGACGCGCTCAACGAGGCGCTCGACGCGGCACCGGAGATCGTCCACAGCGTCCGAGAGGCGTAAGCACGGAGCGTTCACCGATGCCGACAGCCGACAACGCCGGGGTCACAATCCGGTACGAGGTCGATGCGCCGGACGCGGGTGACGCCGACGAAGCCGTCGTGTTCTGCGGCGATGTTGGCCTCGGGGCGTGGCAGTTCGGCTGGCAACACGCCGCGGTCGCGGGACCGCACACGGTCGTCACGCCAGAGACGCGGGGCGTCGGTCGGTCCGACGCGCCAGCGGGACCGTACACGGTCGACGCGCTGGCGAGCGATGTCGACGCCGTCTGCGCCGCAGAGGAGATACGGAACGCCCACCTCGTCGGGTACGGACTGGGCGGTATGGTCGCGCTCGCGTACGCGAACGCCTCGTCGCGCCCCGCGAGCCTGACCGTCGTCGGCACGCCGCCGGCGGGCTTCGACTACCACTCTCGCGGGGTGTGGGCCGACCCGTCGTCGCCGGCGGCGGTCGAGGGGTCGCTGACCGGGCTCCTCTCCGAGTCGTTCCGTGAGACGCATCCGGACGTGCTCTCGCGGATCACCGACTGGCGGCTCGGGGAGGACGCCGACCGCGAGACGTTCGAGGCGCACCGCGCGGCCGTGACGGAGTTCGACGTGTCGGACCACCTGTATGAGATCACGACGCCGGCGCTCTGCATCCACGGTGAGGCCGACACCGTCTGTCCGCTCACCGCCGCGGAGACGCTCGCAGACGGGCTCCCGCGGGGGGAACTCACCGGGATCGAAGGTGCGCGACACCTCGTCGGCGTGGAGGCGTCCGCCGCAGTCAACGACCTGCTCGTCGGCTGGCTCGCGGAACACACCGCCGATCCGCTCTCCGGGTGACCGACGCGCCACAACCGTTTTCAGTTTCTCGGGCCTCTGTCCGGTCAATGACACGCCTCCGGTTCGCGCTGTTGAACGCGGCGCAGACAGACGGGAACACGCGGCGGAACTTTCGCCGCGAACTCGACGCCGACCTCGTGGAGTTCGACGCTACGAGCGGTCACCTGCCCGACCACACGGACTTCGACGGCGTCGTCGTCACCGGTTCGCGGTCCTCGGTCTACTGGGACGAAGCGTGGATTCCACCGCTCGTCGAGTACGTCGCCGACGCTGCCGACGCGGGCGTGCCGGTGCTCGGCGTCTGTTACGGCCATCAGGTGCTTGCGGAGGCGCTCGGCGGCCGCGTCACCGGAATGGATGGCTTCGAGATCGGCTACAACACGGTGCGACAGCGTGGCGACGACTCGCTGTTCGCGGGCGTCGACGAGGAGTTCACGGTCTTCACGACGCACGGGGACACGGTCGTCGACCTCCCGCCGAACGCGACGCTGCTGGCCGAGAACGACCACGGCGTCCACGCGTTTCGCGACGGCCACTGCTGGGGCGTCCAGTTCCACCCGGAGTACGACATCGAATCCGCGCGCGATGTCACGGAGGGCAAGCGCGAACGCTTGGGAGACGCACGAGTCGACTCGGTCTTGGCGGAGATCACGCCAGACGCCTACGATGCCGCCTGCGAGGCGAAGTCGATCTTCGACAACTTCGTCGGGTACGCCCGGCGGCTGAAGGCTGAGCGAGAGTCGACGGCTGCCACCGGGGACTGACCCGCGCTCGCACAGAAGAGTGCCGGTCGATCCGGACCGAGAGCCCCTCTCAGAACGGTCGACGGGGGACTGCGGCCGGGTCGAACACCCTTATACCGCTCCCGCCCGGAGCGACCGTATGAACGTAGTACCGGACACCAGTGCGGTCGTCGACGGCCGCGTGTCCGAACGCGTCGCCTCGGGGAGCTACGAGTCGGTGACGGTGCTCGTCCCCGAAGCCGTTGTCGGCGAGCTGGAGTCGCAGGCCAATGACGGGCTGGAGTCGGGCTGGGACGGGCTGAGCGAACTCAAGCGGCTCGCCGATCTGGCCGACGACGGAGCGATCGAACTCCGGTACGTCGGCGAGCGCGCGAGCGGCGACGCTCGATCGCGCGCTCACGAGGGCGACATCGACGCGCTGATACGCGATCTGGCGGCCGATCACGGTGCCACCCTCCTGTCGAGCGACGTTGTGCAGGCCGAAGTCGCCCGCGCGAAGGGGGTCGACGTGGAGTACGTCGAACCGGTCGCTCGCGGCGTCGTCGACGAGCTGCCGATCCAGCGGTTCTTCACCGACGAGACGATGTCGGTCCACCTCAAATCGGAGACGGTGCCGAAGGCCAAACGCGGGAGCCTCGGCGAGATGCGGTACGTCGAGATCGCTGACGAGGCGACGAGCGAGGAACAGATGCGCGAGTGGGCGACCGCGATCGTGGACTTGGCGCGCCAGTCGAACGAGGGGTTCATCGAACTGTCCAATGACGGGATGGACATCGTCCAGTTCCGGAACTACCGGATCGCGGTCGCGCAGCCGCCCTTTTCGGACGGGATCGAGATCACTGCGGTCAGGCCCATCGCGAAGACGACGCTCGACGATTACGAGTTCGCCGACGAACTCCGCGAGCGGTTCCTTGAACAGAAACGCGGCGTGCTCATCTCCGGGTCGCCCGGCGCGGGGAAGTCGACGTTCGCACAGGCGGTCGCGGAGTTCCTCAACGACTCTGACTACGCCGTGAAGACTATGGAGAAGCCGCGCGACCTACAGGTCGGCCCGGAGATAACCCAGTACGGGGCGCTCGGCGGCGACATGGCGAACACCGCGGACTCGCTGCTTTTGGTCCGCCCCGACTACACGATCTACGACGAGGTGCGCAAGACGGACGACTTCGAGGTGTTCTCGGACATGCGGATGGCCGGCGTCGGGATGGTCGGCGTCGTCCACGCCTCCCGCGCCATCGACGCGCTCCAGCGGCTCGTCGGCCGCGTCGAACTCGGGATGATCCCGCAGATCGTCGACACCGTCGTCTACATCGAGGCCGGCGAGGTCCACACCGTCTACGACGTGGAGACCGAGGTGAAGGTGCCGGCGGGACTCACGGCCGAGGACCTCGCACGGCCGGTCATTCAGGTGTCGAATTTCGAGACCGGCAGCCCGGAGTACGAGATATACACGTTCAACCGGCAGGTCGTCACGGTTCCGCTCGACGACACGGACGGGGACGACGCGGACTCCGGGGTCGGACGGATCGCCAAACAGGAGATCGAACGAGAGATACGATCGGTCGCGCACGGGCACGTCGAGGTGGAACTGAAGGGCACGGACAAAGCGATAGTGTACGTCACCGAGGGCGACATCGGCACCGTCATCGGCAAGGGCGGCGGCCGGATCAGCGACATCGAGAACCGGCTCGGCATCGAGATCGATGTCCGGACGCACGCCGACAAACCCGGCGGGGCCGATGACGCCTCGACCGGTGCGGGGTCCAACGGAACGGGCGGATCTGGCGGGACTGGCGGACAGGTCGGCGAAGAGCGCGGCACCGTCGTCGAGCCGGAGATCACCTCCCGACACGTCGTCATCGATGTCGACGACGGCGTCGGCGAGACCGTCGAGGTGCGTGCAGATGGTGAGTACCTCTTTACCGCAACCGTCGGCCGCGGCGGCGAGGTGCAGGTGTCTCGCGGATCCGCAATCGCGGAGGAACTGGAAGACGCAATCGATCGGAAGCGGCAGGTGACGGTCGTTCCGGCGCGCTGAGCGTGACCTCGACGCGTACCGCCGCTGTCCGATAGTCGAGGTCGGCACTCCCCGCCGCGGTGTCCGTCGTTCGACTCGAATTAAGTTCCACGATCGTCGAACAATATCCCTCCTGAAAGATAACGCTTTTTTGGTGGTGGACGGAATCCTCCTCCATGTCAGACGAGTTAAAGCGCGGGCTCGAAGGCGTCCTCGTCGCGGAGTCGGATCTGAGCTACGTCGACGGCGAGGTTGGCAAGCTCGTGTACCGCGGCCACGACATCGAGGACCTCGCGCGCGGCGCGAGCTACGAGGAGGTCTTGTATCTCCTCTGGTACGGCTCGTTGCCGACGCGAGAAGAGCTCGACGCGTTCGCCGCGGAACTCGCCGCCGAACGAGAGGTCGACGACGACGTGCTGGAGACTGTCCGCACGCTAGCTGACGCCGGAGAACGCCCGATGGCGGCGCTCCGGACCGCGGTGTCGATGCTGTCGGCGTACGAGCCCGAGCCCGACGCGGACCCCGAAGATCTCGACGCGACGCTCCGGAAGGGCCGTCGCATCACTGCGAAGATTCCGACGGTCTTGGCCGCCTTCGAACGCGCGCGTCAGGGCGAAGACCCGATCGCGCCCGACCCCGATCTCTCGCATGCCGCGAACTTCCTCTACATGCTCACGGGGTCCGAGCCCGACGCCGTCAGCGCGGAGACGTTCGACATGGCGCTCACGCTCCACGCCGACCACGGTCTCAACGCCTCGACGTTCACCGCGATAGTGATCGGCTCGACGATGGCCGACATCTACTCCGGTGTCACCGGCGGGATCGGCGCGCTCTCCGGATCGCTTCACGGCGGGGCGAACCAAGACGTGATGGAGGTGCTCTACGAGATCGATGCCTCCGACAAGGACCCCGTCGAGTGGGTGAAAGACGCCCGTGAGGACGGCCGCCGCATCCCCGGCTTCGGGCACCGCGTGTACGCGGTGAAAGACCCGCGCGCGAAGATCCTCGAAGAGAAACTCCGGGACCTCTCAGAGTCGTCCGGCGACACGAAGTGGCTCGACTACACCACGGCGATCGAGGGGTATCTCACCGATCAGGGGCTCTTAGAGAAGGGGATCGCGCCGAACGTCGACTTCTACTCCGGCTCGGTGTACGACTCGCTGGGCATTCCGGTCGATATGTACACGCCCATCTTCGCGATGAGCCGCGTCGGCGGCTGGATCGCACACGTCGTCGAGTATCAGGAAGACAACCGTCTCATCCGACCGCGAGCACGGTACACCGGCCCCGAGGACGCGACGTTCGTTCCCATCGACGAGCGCTGAGTTAGCCGAAGTTCTCTATTTTCGCGGCGTCCGCGTCGCCGCCGATGGCCTCGATGGCCGCGGTCGCGTCCTCGACGAGATCTGCGAACCCGTACACGAACACCGTCTCGCCCGCCGCGCCGGTCACCACGTCCGCCAGCGCGTCGCGCAGGTCCGCGTCGGCGTCGAGGAGGTGGACCGTCGCGCCGCGCTCTTTCAGCCGCTCGATTCGGTCGGCGTGCGCCACGTCGTCGTCGCGGTAGACGATCGCCGCCTCGGCCCCATCGTCGAGGGCACGTTCGGCGATGGCGACCGCTGGTCCGACGCCGGGGCCGCCGGCGACGACGATCGCGCGGGGTTCGCCGTCGTAGTGCTGATCGCCGAACGGCCCGGAGAGTGTCATCTCCGTGCCGGCCGTTGCGTCCGCGAGGAACGCGGAGAAGTCGCCGCCGTCGTCCGGATCGATGCCAATGGTGACCTCGAAAGTGTCGTCGACGGTCGGCGAGGAGAGCGTGTAGAAGCGCGCGATCGACTCCCCGTCGATCTCGGTGCCGAGCTTCACGAACTGTCCCGGTTCGGCGGCGAACTCGTGCGGTGCGTGAAACCGGAGAGCGTACGTGTCGCGGCCGACCGTCTCGACTTCGCTGACCGTGGCTGTCGTGTCCATGCTGACGATCCGGCCGGCGGACACAAACGTGTTCCCGTCGCCGTCGGTCCTGCCTCCGTCGAAACACGGTGAATGTGACCGACTGCGCGCGTGTATTTCGACGAATGTCGAAACGATCTGCGACAGAAAGAGTCGATCGTGAGGAATGTGGAAAACGAACGTCTGGTTCTTGTACTATATTCCACACAGAATCTTTTGTTCCTAATATATTAAATGATAAAAATATGAATGTGTGAAACTGTGTCCGTAGCTCCTTCCAGAAGTCTTTTGATGAGCCCGGTGGAAGGCGGACCATAGCATGGCTGCGGACTTCAATTGGGCCGTCGGCGGGGAGGCCGGTGACGGCATCGACTCGACCGGGAAGATCTTCGCGCAAGCGCTCTCTCGGGCGGGCCGACACGTGTTTACATCGAAGGACTTCGCGTCGCGGATTCGGGGCGGATACACCGCCTACAAGGTGCGAACATCCGTCGACAAGGTACAGAGCGTCGTCGATCGGCTGGACGTGCTCATCGCATTGACCCCGCGGACCATCGAGGAGAACCTCAACGAGCTCCACGAGGGGTCGGTGATCATCTACGACGGCGAGCGGACCACGATGCAAGACGTCGAGATCCCCGACGGGATGATCGGGATCGACGTTCCGCTCAAGCGGCTCGCCGAGGAGGCCGGCGGGGCGATCATGCGGAACGTCGTCGCACTCGGTGCCGCCTGTGAGGTCGCCGACTTTCCGATCGAGAACCTCGACTCGGCGCTCGAAAAGCGCTTCAAGGACAAGGGACAGAAGCTCGTCGACAACAACAAGGAGGCCGCACGCGCGGGGCGATCGTACGTCGCCGAGGAGTTCGACCACGAGTTCGACTACGATCTAGAGACGACGGAAGAGGATTATGTCCTCCTCAACGGCGACGAGGCGATCGGGATGGGTGCCATCGCGGCCGGCTGTCGCTTCTACGCCGGCTACCCGATCACGCCCGCCACCGACGTAATGACCTACCTCACCGGGCGCATCGAGCAGTACGGCGGTCACGTCGTGCAAGCGGAAGACGAGCTGTCCGCGATCAACATGGCGCTCGGAGCCGCCCGCGGGGGCGCGCGGTCAATGACCGCCACCTCCGGTCCCGGAATCGATCTGATGACGGAGACGTTCGGACTCATCGCCACCTCGGAAACGCCGCTCGTCATCTGTAACGTGATGCGCTCCGGTCCCTCGACAGGGATGCCGACGAAACAGGAGCAGGGCGATTTAAACCAGATGCTATACGGCGGCCACGGCGAGGTCCCGCGGTTCGTGCTCGCGCCCACGACGATCGCCGAGTGCTTCTGGAAGACCGTCGAGGCGTTCAACCTCGCCGAGAAGTACCAGATCCCGGTGTACATCACCGCAGACCTCTCGATGGCAGTCACGGAGCAGACGTTCACGCCGGACACCTTCGACATGGAGAAGGTGGAGGTCGACCGCGGCTTCGTCGTCGACGAGTCTACGATCGACGACCACATGAGCGAGTCGGGCGGCTTCCAACCCCACGAGATCACAGAGGACGGCGTCTCACCGCGCGCGTTCCCCGGCACGGCTGACGGCGCGCACATGTCGACGGGCCTCGAACACGACGAGCAGGGCCGCCGGACCGAGGACACGGAGATGCGCGTCGAGCAGGTCGACAAGCGCAACCGGAAGGTCGCGACCGCCCGCGAACGCGAGGACTTCTCACCGCGCGAGTTCGGGGACGATGACGCCGACACGCTCGTGATCACGTGGGGGTCGAACGAGGGCGCGCTCGCGGAGGCGGTCGAGTTCCTCGACGAGGAGGGAATTTCGGTTCGGGTGATCTCCGTTCCGTACATCTTCCCGCGACCGGATCTCTCGGCGGACGTGGAGGCGGCGGAGAACGTCGTCGTCGTGGAGTGTAACGAGCAGGGACAGTTCGCCGACCTCGTCGAGCACGACGTGCTCGAACGGGTCGACCGGATAAACAAGTACAACGGCGTGCGGTTCAAGGCCGACGAACTCGCAGTGGAGATTAAAGCCACCCTCGCGGCGGAGGTGGAGGCGTAACCAATGAGCTCAGACATTCGATTCACCGACTTCAAGTCCGACAAGCAGCCGACGTGGTGTCCGGGATGCGGCGACTTCGGCACGATGAACGGGATGATGAAGGCGCTCGCGGAGACGGGAAACGATCCCGACAACACCTTCGTCGTCGCCGGCATCGGTTGCTCCGGAAAGATCGGCACGTACATGCACAGCTACGCGCTTCACGGCGTTCACGGCCGGGCGCTCCCCGTCGGCACGGGCGTGAAGCTCGCGCGGCCCGACATCGAAGTGATGGTCGCCGGCGGCGACGGCGACGGCTACTCCATCGGTGCGGGCCACTTCGTCCACGCCGTCCGGCGCAACGTCGACATGACGTACGTCGTGATGGACAACCGCATCTACGGGCTGACGAAGGGGCAGGCGTCGCCGACCTCGCGCGAGGACTTCGAGACGTCGACGAGCCCCGAGGGCCCCAAACAGCCCCCGGTCAACCCGCACGCCCTCGCGCTGGCGTCGGGCGCGACGTTCATCGCGCAGTCCTTTTCCTCAGACGCGCTCCGCCATCAGGAGATCATCCAGAAGGCGGTCGAACACGACGGCTTCGGCTTCGTGAACGTCTACTCTCCCTGTGTCACGTTCAACGACGTCGACACCTACGACTACTTCCGCGACTCGCTCGTCGATCTCAAGGAAACGGACCACGATCCGTCCTCCCGCGAGGACGCGAAAGATGTCATCCTCGACAGCGAGCAGGAACACCAAGGCGTCATCTATCAAGACGAGGAGTCGGTGCCGTACCACGAACAGCACGGCGTCGACGAGGACATGTCCGTCATCCCCGACGGCGCGCCCGAAGGCGCGACTGACCTCGTCCGCGAGTTCTACTGAACGACGGTTCGCGGTCGGGTTCGCATCACTCGCACCGCGCGTCTCACCGGCCGACGACACAGCTATTTATCCGCGACGTGAGCATTACGTACTCATGGACGAAATTCGGGTTCTCCACGTGGACGACGAGCCCGACTTCGCCGACCTCACCGCGGATTTCCTCGAACGGATAGACGACCGGTTCACGGTCGAGACGGCCACATCGGTCGCGGCGGGCCGTAGCGCGCTCGACGAGGACCCGGCCGTCGACTGCGTGATATCGGATTACGACATGCCGGAGCAGTCCGGGATCGACTTCCTCCGGCGCGTTCGCGAGGATCACCCGCATCTCCCGTTCGTGTTGTTCACCGGGAAGGGCTCCGAGACGATAGCGAGCGAGGCGCTCCGGGCCGGTGCGACCGACTACCTACAAAAGGACGCGGGCACGGAGCAGTACGAGTTGCTCGCGAACCGCGTCGCGAACGCCGTGCGGCAGGTCCGCGGCCGGCGAGCGGAACAGCGCCTCGTCGAGGTCGCGGACAACACCGATCAGCTCATCTTCGTCTTCGACACTGACTGGAGCGAGCTACTGTTCGTGAGCGCCGCCTACGAGGAGCTGTGGGGCCACCCGCGTTCGGAGCTGCGAGACGATCCGACCGCGTTCCTCGACGACGTTCACCCCGACGACCGTGACCGCGTACGAGACGCGATGGATCGACTCACCGCCGGGGAGTCGGTCAGACACACGTTTCGTGTTCGTCCCAACGAGGACACCCAGCGATGGATCGAGATCCGCGGTGAACCGATCCGCGACGACGCGGGAGAGGTCGTCCGAGTCGCCGGGTTCGGCGTGGACGTGACTGACGCACAGCGACGACGACAGCGCAGAGAGCGCCAGCGGGAGACGCTGCTCCGGCTGGCAACCGATGAAGCGGTGGCCGACGGCTCCTTCGAGACCGCGGTCCGAACGATCACGGAGGCAACCGCGAGGGTGCTCGACGTCGACCGCGTCAACGTCTGGTTGACCGAGCCGAAGGCGGGTATCGACGGAACGGCGAACTCGGCTGCGTCCGACGAGTTCCTCTACTGCGTCGACGACTACGACCGGCAGACGGGCGAGCACGACGCGGGGGGCAGGCTGCGAATCGACGACCATCCCACGTACATCGAGGCGCTCGAAACGAACCGCGCGATCGCTGTCGACGACGCCGCAAGCGACCCGCGAACGGCCGAGTTGGCGGACGGCTACCTCGAGGCACACGGCGTCGGCGCGCTGCTCGACGGGACGCTTCGTTCCGGCGGCGACGTGATCGGAATGGTCTGCCACGAACACGTCGGCGGCACCCGCAAGTGGACCGACGACGAGGCCGAGTTCGCAAGCGACGTGGCAGAGGTCGTCCACCGTGCGGTTCGGAACCGCGAGCGCGCAGCGCGCGAACGCGACCTCGAACGGTACGAAACGATCGTCCAGTCGCTCGCAGACGCGGTGTACACGCTGGACGATGAGGGACGGATCGACTTCGTCAACGACGCGTACGTGGACATGAAGGAGGCGAGCCGCGAGGAACTGATCGGGAGACCGATAGTCGACTTCGTCGACGACGAGGTGATCGACCGGACGACTGCGATGTACGAGTCGCTCGATGAGCGTGATCGGGACATCGCTCGGATCGAATACGACTTCCGGACGATAGACGGCGATCCGATTCCGGCTGAACTCCGGTTCACGTCGCTTCCGGGGTCGGACGACGGGGTCTCGCGCGTCGGCGTGATACGCGACATCTCCGATCGAAAGCAGAGAGAACGCGAACTCAAACGCCAGAATGAGCGGCTCGACGCGTTCGCGAGCGTCGTCTCTCACGACCTTCGGAATCCGCTCCGCGTAGCCGCCGGGAACATCGAGCTCGCGAGGGAGTCGTGTGACACCCCCGGGCTCGACGACGCCGCGAACGCGCTCGACCGGATGGAGGCGCTCGTCGACGACCTCCTCACGGTAGCGCGCGAGGGGAAGCCGGTCGAAGATCCGGACACGGTCGAGATCGGAGATGTGGCGACAGCATCGTGGCGGACGGTCGAGACGGATGACACGACGCTTTCGGTCGAGATCGACGCGAGCATCCGTGCCGATGAGAGCCGGCTTCGACAGCTGTTCGAGAACCTCTTTCGGAACGCGATGGAACACGGTCCCGATTCCGATGGAGTGGACTCCGACGGGCCGCCCCTGTCCGTCACCATCGGCCCGCTCGCAGATGGAACGGGGTTCTACGTCGAAGACGACGGTGTCGGGATCCCCGTCGACGAGAGAGACGACGTGTTCGAGGGCGGCTACTCCACCGACCCCGACGGAACCGGGTTCGGCCTCACGATCGCGCGGGAGGTGGCCGAAGCGCACGGCTGGTCGATCGACGCGACGGCGGGAGAGACGGGCGGAGCGCGTTTCGAGATCACGGGCGTGTCGGGTATCGCC
The DNA here is from genome assembly GCF_024494655.1 of Halorubrum laminariae. Classification (GTDB taxonomy): domain Archaea; phylum Halobacteriota; class Halobacteria; order Halobacteriales; family Haloferacaceae; genus Halorubrum; species Halorubrum laminariae. Next base: position 126,129 of record NZ_JANHDL010000001.1, read on the forward strand.
GGCGACGGAGAGTGACGGTGACAGAGGGTGGCGGCAACAAAGCGTGACGGCGACCGCGGACCGGCTCAGTCGTCGGCGACGACCGCCGAGTCGTCGTGGGCGACGAAGCCGTCGTCGGTCGCGCGCTCGGCGACGTGGGGCTGGAAGACCCACGCGGTCAACAGGACGATCGGGATCATCGAGATGGCCACGATCGAGTAGCCGAGATGGAGATTGGCGAGGAACGGCGCGGAGTATACGAGCGGATAGACGATGCCGCCGACGGTGCCGACCCCGCCGACGACGCCCGCGACGGCCCCGGAGCTGTTGGGGAACATCGCCGGCACCTGCGCGAATATCGCGCCCTCGGCGAACGCACAGCCCATGCCGACGAGGAACCCGGTGCCGACCGCGAGCAGCACCTGACCGCTCAGTCCCGCGAGCGTCATCGCGAACATCATTAAGACGACGAAACACAGCGAGACGAACGTCCACTGCTCGCGGTACCGACCCTGAAACACGGGCAGGATGTTCCGCTCGGCGCGCGCCAGTCGGTCGCTCACGTAGCCGCCGATCGGCCGCAGTAGGCCGGCCGCGATCGAGAACGTCGCGGCGAACGTCGCCGCGAGCGTGAGGTTCTGCGTGTTGAACCCTTCCCGGTAGTAGGTCGCGAGCCAGCCGTTCATCGACAGTTCGAGGCCGAACGTCATCACGTACGCCAACGCGAGCACGACCGTCCCGTACCGGGTCGCAGTGTAGATCCAGTCTGTGAAGCTCGCGTTGTCCGCGGTGGCCTGACGCTTCTCCTCGTCTTTGGCCGCCTCGCCGAACACGAAGTAGACGACCGCGAGGAGGATCGAGACGACGCCCGTGTAGAAGAAGGCCGCCCGCCAGCTCGTCTCGAAGAGCGGGCCGCTCCAGTCGGCCGTGAAGACCCGCGGGAGGATGAGCGCGCCGCCGGCCGCTCCGGCGTTGCCGATCCCGGCGTAGACGCCCTCTGCGGTGCCGAGTTCCTCCTCTTCGAACCACTCGGAGACGTGTTGGATGCCGATGACGAACGTGATCCCCGCCGTCGCGACGATCAGCCGCGTGCCGAAGAAGACGGCGTACGACTCGGCGACCGCGCTCCACATCGAGAACACGCCGACGTACGCGAGGACGATGGCGAAGATGGTCGGCGCGCCGAACTTATCGGAGAGCCACCCCGTCAGGATTCGCCCGAACGGCGCGAGCCAGATCGCCGCGCTCGCGAGTAGGCCGATCTCGGCCACCGACAGTCCGAACTCCTCGGCCATCGGCCCGGTGAAGGGCGCGAACGAGAACCAGATCAGAAACGAGAAGTTGAATCCGATCGTCGCGAGCAGCAGCGTCCGGTACTTCGTCATCTTGATCGGGCTCTTCATGCGGCCACCCCCTCCGCGAGTGAGCGCTCGGCCGCCTGCGCCGCCGAAGTGAAACGCCCGTCGACGGAACCGACCGGAAGACGACGGATCGAACACCGATCTGCGGTCTCGATACCCGAACACCACACGCCACCGCACCAAATTCTTCTGATTTTGTGGTTTTTCACGTATATCCGATGTATGTGCATGGTTGAAAAGGCGTTCGCTCAACGAATAACCACCTCAGATGGTGTAAGATACAATATAGCGAAAAAGTGGTTTGGTCGATAATAATTCCACACTATTCAAAAAGAAATTAAATATCGTTTAGTATTCTGCTCTGTAATTAGAATTCCGGACAAATATATCGTTGTTTATCGTACATTATATACCTATATCAGTTCAAACTCCGTCTAACGCGAGTATCGAGACGGGCGTCACTGGAGGCGAAAAGAATCGCACGCGTTGGGCGAATAACGGCGAGAAGGCGGGCTGTGTCGCCCGACCGGCATCGAAGAAAGCGAACGCGTTACCCGGAGACGACGAGTCCGTCGGGGTCCGTCCGCGCGCGCTCCGGGGCGTGAAGCGCGACGGCACACTGCTTAAGGTTCGGTTCGGCGGAGTCGGGATCGACGGCCGACAGCGTCAGTTCGTTGGCGGCCGCGTTGTGGATCGGCAGCCAGATCACGCCGGGCGGCACGCCGTCGTTGGGCGCGACCGCGACCGTGACCGTCGCCCGCCGAGACTGGATGACGGTCTTACCGCGATCGAACGCGGAGAGGTGCTCCGCGATTGTCTCGGGATGTACCCGTGCGGTCGGGAGCCCGCCCTCGTCCTCGCGGGTCCGCACGCCCGTGTTGTACACGCCGTCCGTGCGGCCGGTCGTGAGCGTGAGCGGGTACTCGTCGTCGATCGGCTCCGGAACGCGGCTGTGCGTCGCCGTCGAGAACCGCGCCCGACCGGACTCGGTTTCGAACGACCACTCCCCGTCGTCGTAGTACCGGTAGCCGCCTTGGCTTTCGGCGTCGCGCGCGGGCCAGCGGACGGCCAGCTCCGACGCCAGCCGGTCGTACGAGATCCCCGAAATATCTGCCGTCGTGCCGGCGGTCAGCCCCCGCATCTCGTCGAAGATCGCCTCCGGGTCCAGCGGCGGCTCGTCGAACAGGTCGGGGTGGATCCGGTTGCCGATCGCGGCGATGATGTCGACATCCTGACGAACCGCCTCCGGCGGGTCGGTCGCCGCGGTGATCCGGGAGACGCGGCGTTCCATGTTGATGGCGGTTCCCTCGGATTCGCCCCACGTCGCCGCCGGTAACACCACGTCGGCGCAGTCGACCGTGTCCGATCGGAACGCGTCCTGCACGACGAGGAACGTGTCGTCGAGCGCGTTTCTGACGTGACCGGCGTCCGGCATCCCGGCGACCGGGTTCGTCGCGACCGTCCAGCAGACATCGATGTTGTCGCGGGCGAGCTCGTCGACGATGCGCACGAATCCCGGTCCGGGCGATTCCGGAATCCGACTCAGCGGCACGTCCCACAGATCCGTGACGGCCCGCCGGTTGTCGGGGTCGGAGAACTCGCGGCGTCCGGGCCAGGTCCCCTTCGAGGCGCACACCCGATTTCCCATCGAGTTGGCCTGGCCGGTGAGCGAGAAGGGGCCGGTTCCCGGGCCCATGTTCCCCGTCGCGAGACACAGGTCGATCAGCGCTCGGGCAGTTCCGGTTCCCTGAATGCTCTGGTTGACGCCCATTCCCCAGTAGACGATCGTGTCGGCGTCGAACGCCGCGGCGATGTCGCGGACGCGTTCGACGGGGACGCCGGCAGTCTCGGCGGCCGTCTCGGCGTCCGGGAGCGACTCGACGGTCCGGTCGAAGCCGTCAGTGTGGGCCTCGACGAACGCCTCGTCGACGCCGCCAGACGCGACGACCTCCGCGAGGACAGCGCGCGCGAGCGCCAAGTCCGTTCCCGGGTCTGGCCGGACGTGAACGTCGGCGTCCGCGGCCGTCTTGGTCTCGACGGGATCGACGACGACGAGCTCGCCGTCGTCGTCGGCAGCGCTGTTCGCGATCCAGCGGTAGAGAACGGGATGTGCGACGGCCGGGTTCGCGCCCCACACCACGTGCGTGTCCGCTCGCGGCACGTCGTCGTAGGTCGGCGGCGGAGCGTCGCTTCCGAACGACTGATAGTACGCCGCGACGGCGCTCGCCATACAGAGGGTGGTGTTCGCGTCGTAGTGGCGCGTCCCGAACGCGCCGCGGGCGACCTTCCCGAGCGCATAGGCCGCCTCGTTCGTCTGCTGGCCGCTTCCCAACACCGCGACGTTGTCGGAGCTCTGTCGGAGCGCCTCGACGAGTCGAGTGGTGACGACGCCGAGCGCGGTGTCCCAGTCGGTCGGGCGCAGTTCTCCGCCGCGCCGGATCAGCGGCTCGGTCAGTCGTGCGGCGTCCGGGGCAACCGTCTCTCGAACGCCGCGTTGACACTTGAGTCCGGCACTCGTGGGGTGGTCGGGGTTCCCGCAGACGTCTATCGCGCCGCGCGTTTCCGTCGTGTCCGTCCGCTCGTCCGCACCGGTCTGAAGGTATCCGCAGCCGACCGCACACCGCATACAGGTGGTGGGTTTCCAATCAGTCATCCGTCACTCTCGGAGTCGTTCCGCGATCGTTCAGTTTCGTAGCTGTCTGTTCACACATCGTCGATATCGCTGTTCAGATGTCCGATTACGTTCGCAATAGATAACTGTTTTTGTAATCAAAAACCAAGTAAATGGCACAGTTCGTGAGAACGCCGATATCGACGATGTCAGCAAGCGAGACGCCGATGTGACGGGTGCCACGGGACCGATCAACGGACGGCCGTCCGTGATCGAGACACCCGATCGTTCGTGAACGAAGGTGATGAATTCCGGATCGCGGTTGTCAATCTATGACTTCCATCGGAGAGAAGTGCCGGGGAGAAAAATTCTCATTTTTCATATTGAAATTATTCGTGGCTCGAAGTAGAGATATCCGTCCGTCTGATTCGAGACACGAATTTTTGATTTTTTAAACGGATAGTGTTTTATGCAACGATACAAACTGTGAGTCGTACAAATGAATCAGACGACCACTATATCGGCCGTAGACTGTCCGTTTGGGGAATCAAGTGACAACTGATGGCGAACAAGAAGGAAACGTGGAAAGAGGGGATGTACGGCGACGAGGTTCGCGAGAAGATACTCGAGTTCGCAGAGGAGGGGTGGGACTCGATACCGGAGGACGAACGCGACATGTGGTTCTCGCGGTTCAAGTTCTGGGGCGTGTTCCACCAGCGCTCCGGACAGGAGAGTTACTTCATGATGCGGCTCGCGAACACCAACGGCGTGCTCGAACCCGGGCAGCTGCGCGCGATCGGCGAAGTCGCTCGGGAGTACGCGGCGGGTCCGGTCGCGAACCCGGAGTTCGGAGACGCCTGGATCGACCTGACGACGCGACAGTCGGTCCAGCTCCACTGGCTGAAGCTGGAGGACATCCCCGAGATCTGGGAGAAGCTGGAGTCCGTCGGCGTCACGTCCCGGTCCGCGGGCGGCGACACGATGCGGAACATATCCGGGTGTCCGGTTGCCGGGCGGGATAAACGCGAGTTCGTCGACTCCCAGTCGGTGCTCGACGAGATCAAGACGAAGCTCCGCGACGACGACGACCTCGCGAACATGCCCCGGAAGTTCAACATCAGCGTCACCGGCTGTCGGGAGGGGTGCGCGCAGGACTCGATCAACGGGATCGGCCTCGAACCCGCCGAGAAGACGGTGGCCGGCGAGCAGGTGCGCGGCTTCAACGTCCGCGTCGGCGGCGGGCTGGGCGGCCGCGAGCCGCGCCGGGCGCGGAGCCTCGACGTCTTCGTCGAGCCCGACAACGCCTACGACGTGGTCCGCGGATTCGTCGAGCTCTACTTCGAGCACGGCAACCGCGAGAACCGACAGAAGAACCGGAGCCGCTTCTTCGTCGACGAGCGGGGGGCAGAAGAGATTCGCGAGCTCCTCCAAAAGAAGTACGTCGACTTCGAGCTTCGGACGGCGGGAGAAGATCTGCGCGAGGAGTACACCTACAACGCCGGGAAATCCTCCGATGCGGGCAAACACGATCACGTCGGCGTTCACGAGCAGAAAGACGGCGACTACTACGTCGGACTCTCGGTGCCAATCGGGCGGCTGACAGCCGAGGAGACGATCGAGTTGGCTGACCTCGCCGACGAGCACGGCTCCGGCGCGGTGCGGCTCACCCGCCGGCAGAACCCCCTGATTATGGACGTTCCCGAGGGAGAACTCGACGCACTGTTGGACGCCGACCTGCTCGACACGCACAGCCCGGACCCGAGCGTGTTCACCCGTGGGGCGATGGCGTGTACGGGCACGGAGTTCTGCTCGCTGGCGCTGACGGAGACGAAAGCGCGGATGGCTGCGACGCTCCGGTGGCTGCGAGAAAACGTCACCTTGCCGGACGACGTGGAACAGATCAAGATGCACTACTCCGGCTGCACGGCCGACTGCGGACAGGCCATGACCGCCGACATCGGCTTCCAAGGGATGCGGGCGCGCAAGGACGGCCGGATGGTCGAGGCGCTCGATGTGGGGGTCGGCGGCGGCGTCGGCCCCGAGCCGTCGTTCGTCGAGTGGGTCCGCCAGCGCGTCCCGGCCGACGAGGTTCCCGGGCTGTTGAAGAACCTGCTCGAAGGGTTCGCGGCCGGCCGCGAGTCGGGCCAAACGTTCAGGCAGTGGGTCGAGGCGACCGGGACGGAGGCGATCATCGAACTTGCCGAGCCCGAGGAGACCGACTACGAGGATCCGTGCCTGCACGACGCCAAGCAGTCGTGGTACCCGTTCGCTGACGGGGAGGGACCCGCACCGACTGCCGCCGACGGAACCCCGATCGCGACGGAGAGCGATGACTGACGTGGACGCCGAGCGCGACGGAGCGCCGGCGCGCGGGACGGAGCCGGTCCCGGCGGCGTCGATGGACGTGGCCCCGGAGCTGTTCCCCGCGACGATCGTCCGGAACGACGCCGGAGGGGGCGACGCGTGAACGACCCGGTCCCGACGACGTGTATGCGGTGTGCGGTCGGGTGCGGACACCTCACCGGCCGCGTCGACACGGGGTACGGGATCGACGGCGTTCGCGGCGACGTCGCCCATCCGGTCAACCGCGGGCTCGCGTGCTCGCGCGGTATCGAAGAGACCGCAGACCCCGACGGGACGTGGCTGACTCGGCCGCTCGTTCGCCGCGACGGCGAGCTTCATCCGACCACGTGGGACGTGGCGCTGTCGCGCGTCTCGGAGGCGTTCGGAGAGGCCTTAGAGCGCGACCGCGACGGCGTCGCAGTGTTGGGAAGCGGTCAGCAGACGAACGAGGCGGCGTACGCGCTCGGGAAAGTCGCCCGCGGCGGGTTCGGCACGCGCTACTACGACGCGAACACGACCCTCTGTATGGCCAGCGCCGTGACCGCCTACAACGACGCGTTCGGGAGCGATGCGCCGCCGTGTACGTACGACGACATCGAGGACGCCCGGACCCACGTGGTGTGGGGCGCGAACCCGGCCGTCGCACACCCGGTCATGTTCCGCTGGATCACGGAGAGCGCTGCCGCCGAGAACAGCCGACTCGTCGTCGTCGACCCCGTCGAGACGCAGACCGCGGCGGAGGCGGACCGGCACGTCGCCCTCGAACCGGGGACGGACCTGGCGCTCGCGCGCGCCGTCCTCGCGCGGGCGGTAGAACGCGGCGGCGTCGACGAATCGTTCGTCGAGGCGCACACCGACGGCTTCGACGACCTGCTCGCCGAACTGCCCGATCCGGACGACGCCGCGACGACCGCCGGCGTCGAGCCGGAGACCGTGGACGCGCTGGCGGCTGTGCTCACCGACCCGACTCTCGTCTACTGGGGGATGGGCGTCAACCAGAGCACGCAGGGGACCGCGACCGCCGGAGCGCTCGTCGACCTGTGTCTCGCGACGGGAAACGTGGGCCCGGGAACCGGGCCCTTCTCGCTCACCGGCCAAGCCAACTCCATGGGGACTCGCGTCTGCTCGTCGAAGGGATCGTGGCCGGGGATGCGCCCGTTCGAGGACCCGACCGAGCGCCGGACGATCGCGGCGGCGTGGGACGTGCCCGTCGAGCGGCTTCCCGACGACGCGGGACCCGGCCCGGTCGACACGGTGGCGGCGGTCGACGGCGGCCCGGTCGAGGCCGTCTGGGCTGTCGCGACCAACCCGGCCGCGGGGCTGCCGGACGCGTCGGCGGCCCGCGAGCGGCTCGACGACGCGTTCCTCGTCGTGCAGGACGCGTTCCACACGGAGACGACCGCCCTCGCCGACGTGGTGTTGCCGGCGGCGACGTGGGGCGAGTCCGAGGGGACCGCCATCAACATGGAACGACGCGTCTCACGCGTACGTTCCGCGGCGGAACTCGCGCCCGACATCCGCACGGACCTCGACATCATCACGGCGATCGGCGAGGCGGTCGTTCCCGGTCTGCTCGGCGACCCGGACCCGGAGGCGGTGTTCGACGAGTTCGCGGCGCTCACCGCCGGGACGCCCGCCGACTGCTCCGGGATCTCGTACGATCGCCTCGAAGAGGTGCGGGCGGTGCGGTGGCCGGCACCGACGCCAACCTCGGAGGGGGGATACAGGTACTACGACGACGGGGAGTGGTCGTTCCCAACTCCGTCCGGGCGCGCGCGGTTCTCGACGGCGACGCACGACGGCGTCCCGGAGCCGACCGACGACGAGTATCCCCTCACGCTCACGACCGGCCGCGAGCCCGACGGGTACAACACCGGCGTGCGCTCGCGGGGATCTGACGCGTCCGCGGCCCCGACGGCGCGGGTCAACCCGGAAACAATGTCGGCGCTTGGGATCGCAGACGGGAGGAGCGCCGACGGAGAGCGCGCCGACGAGGAGCACGCCAGCGGAGAGCGCGCCGAGAGCGAGGCGACGAACGACGCCCGCCTCACCACTCGGCGGGGAAGCATCGCCACGCGGGCCGTGTCCGATGAGGCCGTCCCGACCGGGTTGGTCTGGCTGCCGATCCACCACCCTGAGACGAACGCGCTGACGCTCCCGGAGACGGATCCGCGGTCGGACGAGCCGAACTTCAAACAGTGCGCGGTACGGCTGGAGCCGATCGCCGGGGACGCCGCGGCGGGTCGTGCGACCGGACTGGTTGCCGACGACTGACCGGTGCGAGCCGAGACGCGAGCGACGACCGGATTCAGTTCGCCGATTCCGACCTCGCGATTCGGCCAAAATACGCCGAGAGAGACCGCACAGACGTCTGTCGCGACCGGTTTCAGCAAGCCTAATTACGTGGGTCCGTATTCACGGGTATATGGTTGACCGCTACGACGTCGTGATCGCGGGGGCCGGACCGGCGGGGGCGCAGTGCGCCCGCGATCTGGCGACCCGCGGCTACGACGTCGTCGTTCTCGAAACGGAGCCGGAGTCGGAGTTCCCCCGTCAGAGCAACAAATCGACCGCCGGCACCTTCCCGTCGATGATGTCTGCGTTCGGCATCCCCGACGACGTGGTGATGTCGTACACCGACGATGTGGTGTTGGAGTCCCCGAACAGCTACTACGAGAGCTACCAGCCCGGCGCGGTGTTGGAGTTCGCGGAGTTCAAGCAGTTCCTCGTCGAGGACGGCCGCGAGAACGGCGCGGAGTATCGGTTCGACGCGCGCGTCTCTCGCCCGATCCTCGATGACGACGGCGTCGTCGAAGGCGTGCGGTACAACGGCGACGAGACCGTGTACGGCGAGGTTGTGATCGACGCCACCGGGCCGGCCGCTCCGATCGCGAGCGCGCTCGACGTGGTCGATCTGGAGCGCGAAAATCAGGCGATCGGCATCGAGTACGAGATGGAGGGCATCGAGATGAACCACCCGGAGTACGCCGACTTACGGCGCGCGATGATGCTCCGGCTCGACCACGATATCGCGCCGGGCGGCTACTCGTGGATATTCGCTACCGGCGAGGACACCGCCAAGGTCGGGCTCTGCTACATCCAGAACGACCGCCACCGCGAGTTCGCAGACGAGGGACAGACCGTCGACGGCTACCTGAACGAGTGGGTCGAGCGCGACCCGCGGTTCGCGGACGCCGAGAAGATCGACGGAAAGGTCCACCGCGGCTCCGCACACATCCAGATGCCGGACGAGCTGCACACCGACCGCTTCCTCGCCATCGGCGACACGGTCCCCTCCATCGATCCGCTGTGGGGCGAGGGGATCCACAAGGGGATGAAGTCGGCCCGCGCCGCGGCGGCCACCGTCGACCGGTGTCTCACCGACTCCGAGCGTCGCCTCGACGCCGAGAGCCTCGCCGTCTACGAGCGACTCTGGCACCGCGACGTCGCGCCGCGGATGAAATCTCGGCTGATGCTCACGCGACTGTTGTACCTCGCGCCGAACGAACGGTACGACCGGTTCATGCGCGATCTCCGCGCGACCGACGAGAACACGCTTGAGAAGGCGAACCAAGGCGACACCGCGGCGATGGCGAAGCTGCTCCACCTCGACGACCTCCCGCTTTTGGCCACCTTCGCGCGCGAGCACTTCTTCTAGGATTCGGGCGCGTCTTCGGCGCGCCGAGTGGCGAGGTCGCGAACCGCAGCCAACAGCGCCTCGTCGCTCGCGTCGCCGTCGACGGACACGACTCTGTCTGCGGCGGCGAGAACCGCGGCGTTCGGTCCCGTGGGCGCAACCGCGTCGCTCCAGTCCGTGGTACCCGCCGCATCGGAGCGGTCGTCTCGCCCCGCGCGGCCCACCGCGACCGCCACGGCTGCGTCGCTCGCGAGGGCGACCGCAGCATCTCGCTTCGCGTCGCCCACCGGCTCGAACGCCGGGGCGACGACGACCGGAGCGCCTGCGTCGTCTGCCACCGCGGCGGCCGCGTCACCCTCGGGCACGACGCCGAGCGACGGATCGTGCCCGGCGGCGGCGAGGCGGGTGAGCACTCGGGCCGCGTCCCGACCGCTCCCGACGACGTGGACACGGTGGCCGTCTCGGGCGGCGGACGAGTCGTGACCGCGCGGTGCTCCGGGGTCGTCGACCGCGGCGAACGCTGTCACGGCGGGCGACCCGGTCGCCGGGCTCCGGCCGACGAACGCCTCGGCGTCAAAGGCGGCACGCAGGGCGTCCGCGGTTAGCACGTCTTCCGGTGGACCGGCGGCGTGGACTCCGCCATTTGCGAGAACGACGAGTTCGTCGCAGTACCGGGCGGCCATGTCGAGGTCGTGGATCGCCGCGAGCGCGCCGCGCCCGTCGTCGACGAGGTCGCTGACGAGTTCGAGCGTCTCCACGGCGTGGTTCACGTCGAGGCTCGCCGTGGGCTCGTCGAGCACGAGCGCGGGCGTCTCCTGTGCCAGCGCCCGCGCAAGGAGCACGCGCTGGCGCTCGCCGCCCGACACTTCGGTAATCGGCCGGTCGGCGAAACGAGCCACACCGGCGGCGTCCATCGCCTCGCGGACCGCCCGCTCGTCGTCAGGGCCGTGGCCGTCGAACCGACCGAGGTGGGGGGTCCGTCCCATCTCCACGACGTGACGCACCCGGAAGTCGAACGCGAGATTCGTCTCTTGCGGGACGCTCGCGACGCGCCGGCCGCGCTCGCGCGCGGAGAGGTCGGACGCGAGGTCACCGCCCAGTCGAACCGATCCGGCGTCCGGCGTGACCGTTCCCTTGATCGCCCGGAGGACGGTGGTCTTTCCCGCTCCGTTCGGGCCGACCAGTCCGACCAGATCGCCGCGGTCGACGCGGAGGTCGACGCCCGAGACGACGGGGACATCGCCGAAGGCGACCGCAAGGTCCTCGACGGCGACGAGCGGATCGTCTGAGTCGGCCGAGTCGAACGCCGACGAAGCGTCTGCGTCGGACGCCGACGAAACAGCCGAGTCGGACGCCGACTGACCGTCCGGACTCACAGCTCGTGCACCTCGCGGCTCACGAGCAGGTAGACGAAGAAGGGCGCGCCGACGGCGGCGGTGACGATGCCGACGGGCAGTTCCGTGCTCCCCGATCGGGCCATCGTGTCGGCGGCGACGAGGAACGTCCCGCCGGCGAGCGCCGCGGTCGGCAACAGGACGCGGTGGTCCGGCCCGACGACCAGCCGAAGCATGTGCGGGACGATCAGTCCGACGAAGCCGATGACGCCCGCGAAGGCCACCCCCGCCGCGGTGATCAGCGCGGAGGCGCAAAGCAGGATCCGCTTCGTGCGCTCGACGGCGATGCCGAGGCCGCGCGCGTCCTCTTCGCCGAGCAGCAGGACGTTGAGGTCGCGGGCGTACGCGAGAAGCAGGAGGAAAAGCGGGGGCACGACGACCGCGGTGACGGCCACGTCACTCCACGCGGCCCCCGAGAGGTGTCCCATCAGCCACGCGACGACGCGCCGCAGCGACTCGCCGGCCTGCAGTTGGAGGTACGAGATCACCGCACCGAGGAACGTCTGGACGGCCACGCCGGCGAGGAGGAGCGTCGCAACCGGCGTCCGGCCGTGTCTGGTTGCAATCGCGTAGACACCGAACGCGGCCGCGAGTGCACCGGCGAACGCGAAGAGGCTCAACCCGGCACCGTCCGGGACGCCCACGCCGACCGCGCCGACGAGCGGGAGGGAGACGGTGGCAGACAGCGTGACGGGGAACACGATGAACGCGACCGCGCCGACGGCCGCACCCGAGGAGACGCCGATGATCGAGGGGTCGGCCATCGGGTTGCGGAAAAAGCCCTGCATGACCGTGCCGGCGGCCGCGAGCGCGAAGCCGACGAGCGCGGCCAAGAGGATCCGAGGGAGGCGCACGCCGATGACGATCTGGCGGTGAACGTCATCGACGGGAAACGCGAAGGGCGAGCGGTACGCGACATCGACGCCCGGCAACAGCAGCGGGCCGCCGCCGAGCGACGAGAACTCGACGCCGACCGGCACCGCGACCGTGTTCACAACCGCCTTCACGACCGCGGAAGGCGGGACGGAGACCGGGCCGATCGCGGCGCTCACCACCGTCACGGCGGCGAGCGCCGCCGCGAGCGCCGCTGACCACGCGACCGATCGGGTCCACGCACGCATCTGTTTGCCAAGGAGACTTGTGGTAGGTAAGTACTTATTGGGTGCGCGTCGTCGTCGATCCGATGCGACTCAGATCCGTCCTCGGCACGGCTCCATCTGTCTTCGTCGCGGCGCTGCTCGTGACGAGCGCGCTCGCCGGCGGCGTCGCGGCCGCGCCCCCGAGCGAACAGCCAGCGGCAGCGAACGCAGACCACGCCACCGCCGTCGTCTCGGCAGGCCCCGGTGACGAAACGACACCCCAAGCAAGCGACGACGCAGCTCCCGACGCGTGCGGATTTCCGCTCGAACTGACGGACTCGACGGGGACGACGGTCACGCTCGACGAGCGGCCCGAGCGGATCGTGACCACGAACCCCTCGGCCGCACAGACGCTCTGGGAGGTGGGCGCTCGCGACCGCGTCGTCGGCGTGACGCAGTTCGCGGCGTACCTCGACGGAGCCGGCGAAAAGACGGACGTCTCGGCCGAGGGGCTCGGCGTCAGCGTCGAGCGGGTCGTGAACGCCGAACCCGACCTCGTGCTCGCGCCGAACGCCTCTGCCGATCAGGTCGCGGACCTCCGAGAGCAGGGGCTCACCGTCTACCACTTCTCCGCGGCGACGAGCGTGGGAGACATCGCCGAGAAGACGACGACGACCGGTCGACTGGTCGGAAGCTGCGAGGCCGCAGCCGCGACCAACGAGGAGATGAACGCGAGCGTCGCCGCGGTCGAGAACCGGACCGCCGAGATCGATCGGCCGGCCGCGCTGTACCCGCTCGGCGACGGCTTCGTTGCCGGCGGCAACACCTTCATCAACGAGATCATGCAGATTGGCGGCGTCGACAACGTCGCCGCCGACGTGGGCGACGGGTACCCGCAGCTGTCGAACGAGGTCATCCTCGAAACGGACCCCGAACTGATCGTCGTCACCGACCCCGACGCCCCGATCCTCGATGAGAAGCCGTACGTGAGCACGACCGCCGGGATCGAGAACAACTACGTCGTCTTGGATGAGAACTACCTCAACCAGCCCGCCCCGCGCAGCGTGATCGTGACGACCGATCAGTTGGCGACCGCGGTCCAAAACCTCGACGACGACGCGGACGGAACGGGTGAAACTGGCACCCAAGCACCCGGCTTCGGCGTCGCCGCCGCCGTGCTCGCGACGCTCGCGGTCGCGCTGCGAGCGCGGCGAGAGTAGGGCCGGGAGATCGGAAGCGACCTACTGATTTGCCGAGCGCGCGTCGAGCGCGACCGGGATCGACCGCGCGGCCACGTCGCCCGCGAACGCCTCGCCGTCGGCTTCGAGCTTCTCGAAGGTGTCGTAGTGGATCGGGACGACCAGATCCGGGTCCAGTTCCTCGGCGAGGTCGGCCGCGGCGCGGCGGTCGGAAGCGAGCCCGGACCCACAGATGTTCGCGAGGAATATCGACACGTCGAGCTCCGCGAACCCGTCGAGCGCGTCGGAGTCGCCGGGCCAGAACACGGTCCGGTCGGCGATCGAGAGGATGAAGCCGCAGCCGAACCCCGGCGGATGGACCACCGAGCCGTCCGGACCGGCGTTCGGTCCGTCCGGATCGTTGTGCGCCGGAACCGTCCAGAGCGTGACCACGCCGGCGGGCGTGTCGATGTCGACGTGCGCCTCGTCGTCGACGCGGATCACGTCGTAGTCGGCGGCCAGCGAGTCGATCGACTCCACGTCGCGGGCGATGCCGGCCGGGTCGACGGCGTCGTAGATCACGAGCGTCGCGCTATCGGCGGCGACGGACCGGATCCCCTCGGGGTCGTAGTGGTGGTCGTGCGTGACGACGACGAGGTCGCCGTCGCGCGCCCAGTAGTCGTCCAACACGCCGTATCGGCCCGGATCCGTGTACGCAACGATTTCCTCGGCCTCCAGCCGCGCTGTCGCGTAGCCGAGCCACTCCACGGTGAACTCGTCGTATCGAACGGTCATGGAGAGAATGCGACTCCGATCGCCTTGAGCGTGACTATGGCTCGTCCCGATCTGGCCGTTCGTCCACATCGGCAGCGCTATCGTCAGTGCAGTCAGCGTCGCCCGCGTCCTCGGCCGACGAGGCCGCGTCGCCGTCCGCCAGCCGCCGGACGCGCGCAAGCGAGTCGGCATCGTCCACGTCCTTGTCTTCTCGAACGCTCACGAACCGCGGGAACCGGAGGGCGTAGCCGGCCGAATACGTCGGTGACGGCTGTATCTCCTCGTATCCGACCTCGACGACGAGAGAGGGATCGAACGCAACGGTCGTTCCCTCCTCGCGGACGACATGCGGCTCCAGCCGCTCCGTGAGGTCGGCAAGTTCCTCGTCCGTGACGCCCGTGGCGACTTTTCCCACGGTCGCGTAGCCGTCGAGGGGGGCAGCGTCGGCGGTTTCGGCGGTTTCGGCGTCGCCGGAACCGTCGTCGGCGTCGTCCGTGGGGTCTCGAACTCCGAGCAGGAACGTCCCGAACAGCTCCGCACGCCGACCCTCGCCCCACTCCGCGCCCACGACGACCGCGTCGATCGTCTCCACGTCGGGTTTTCGCTTCAGCCAGTCGCGGCCGCGGTCGCCGGGCGTGTACGCCGATTCGGGGTTCTTCAGCATGACGCCCTCGTGGCCCGCCTCCAGCGCGGCGCGCTCTGCGGCCGCGATCGCCTCGGCGTCGGTCGCGACCTCCAGTTCGGCGGCCGCGTCCGGGAGGGCGTCGACGAGTCGCTCGTGGCGCACGCGGAGCGGTTCCTCTAGGAGGTCGGTGTCGCCGGCGTGGAGGCAGTCGAACGCGTGCAGGCGCAGGCGTACCTCCTCACGCATTCGGTCGATGTCGTGTTTCCGACGGAAGCGCCGCAGCACCTCCTGAAACGGGAGGGGGTCGCCCTCGTCGTCGACTGCAACTACCTCGCCGTCGACGATGATCGGCGTGTCGACCCTCGATTCGACGTACTCCGCGACCTCCGGAAGCGCGTCCGTCACGTCGTCCATGTTGCGCGAGTAGATCCGCGGGCCGAGCCCGGTGTCGTCGGGATCGCCTCTGGCAGTCTCGGTGGCCTCGTCGTCTCCGGTGGCCTCGTCGTCTCCGGCTCCGGGCGCGTAGTGTATCTGCACGCGCGCGCCATCGAATTTCGTCTCGACGGCGACCTCGCCGAACGACTCAATCGCGTCGGTCGCGGTGCCCGCCTGTGCGAGCATCGCTTGGACCGGCCGACCAACAGCGAGACGTTCCTCGCGGAGCCCGGCCACCCCCGCGTCGCGCGCGAGCCGGGCGACGTGCCCGTAGTCGTTCGTCACTTGGAGCGCGCGCTCGACGGCCGCGACGGCTTCATCGTCGGCACGGAGGGTCGGGGCGTCGCCGTCGTCGCCGTCGCGGTCAGCCGCGTCGCGCGTCGCTCGGGATCCGTCCGCGAGGAACGCCTCAGCGACCGCGTCGCGGACGGTTCCTTCGCCGACGCCGAGCCGCATCTCGCCGAGCACGAGCCGGGCGAGCAGTTTCGCCTCGGCGGGGTCACAGCGGTTGAACAGCCCGAATAGCGCGTCCCGCTTGCGTGACTCGCTGCCGTCTCCCGCCGCGGCCGCGAGCGAGCGAAGCTCCGCGTCGACCGCGCTGACGGTGAGCGCGCCGCGGCCGGCGGTCCCGGTCTCCTCACCGCCACCGAACGCGGCGAGCCCGCGCTGTCCCCCGAAATCGAGGGCGGCGGCGACCGCGCCGATCTCGCCTTCGGCCGCGAGCCGCGCTTCCACGTCGGCGGCCGTGACGTTCGGCCCCGCCGCGCGAGCCATCGCCTCGCGGCACAGCGACGGCCCCACGTCCAGCGTTCGCGTGTCGTGGGCCGGGAAGACGCGGCCGAGCAGGAACCGGACGACCGTCGGGAGGTCGTCGGTGTCGGTGATTTCGCCTGCGCCATCGGTGTCTCCAGTGTCCTCGCCCGCGGCGACGAGCAGGTCGGCGACCGCAAGGGTGGTCTCGATGTCTCCCGGCTCGTCGGCCAGCCGCTCGGCCCGCTCCGCGAACGCGGCGAACTCCATGCGTCGAATCCGCGATCGGCGGGCAAAAGCGCGCCGATACGTCTGACTGCAGGCGTGTTGACCGCTCACACGCCGCCGATCGGCCGTTGCCCTTTTTGGTTGGGCGGTCCGTCGACCGTCGCATGAGCACCGAGTCCGCCCTCGCCGACGGCGTTCGCGAGGCGCTCGCCGTCGACCCCGACGAGTTCGCCGCCCGCGCAGAGGAGGAGGCGGAGATCGTCAAACAGGAGCTCCGAGACGGGTCGTTCGACAACCATCAGTCGATCGTCGGCTTCGAGTACGAGTTCTACGCCGTCGCCGACGGCCGGTGGAGCGAGGAGTCCCGCGCCGGCGACTACGCCCTGATGCGCGTCCCCCGACGGATGCTCGAACTCATGGGCTTCGAGAAGGAGCTCGGCTTACACAACGCCGAGATGTCAACGAGTCCGCAACCGCTCTCGGATCACGGCCTGAAGGCGCAGCTCGCGGAGGTCCGCGCACGACTGGAGGCCGCAGAAAACACCGCGGGCGTCGAGGGAATGCGGCTCGTCTCTGACGGGATCTGGACGATCCCGCCGGCGGGCGAGACGGCACGGGGGTATCTCACCGACAGCGTCGACGTCGACGGGGTGACAGTCGCTGTCAACATGAGCGACGCGGTCCGGTATCACGCGATGGCCAACACCGGGGGCACGGGAGCGACGGACGTGGCCGTCGACGCGCCGGGCGTGTCGCTGTCGGCGGACACGGTGATGCCGGAGAGCCTCATCACCTCGATCCAGCCGCACTTCCAAGTCGCGCAGGCGACGACGCTCCCGCGACACTTCCGATACGCGCTCCGGATCGCCGGGCCGCTGCTCGCGCTCGGCGTCAACTCGCCCTTCTTCCCGCCGGAGTTGTACGACGACGACTGGGACGGCGAACGCGTGCTCACGGAGGGCGCGGCCGAAAATCGGATTCACGTGTTCGAGTCCGTGCTCAACGCTCGGACCGACGCCGACAAGGTCAGATTCCCGCGCGAGTTCCACGACGTGGAGACCGCAGTCGACCGGATCGCGAGCGACGAGACGCTGATCCCGATGCCGGAATCCGACGGAACGGACCGCTTCGACGACGCATTCTCCACGTTCCGGACGAAGCACGGGAGCTACTGGCGGTGGGTCCGCCCGGTCTTCGAGGGCGCGAGCCGGTCAAGCGCGAACGCCCGCATCGAGTTCCGCCCGATCCCCGGCCAGCCGACGGTCCGCGACTCGATCGCGTTTCAGGGCGCGTTTGCCGGACTGATGCAGGCGCTCCCGCAGCGCGAGCACCCCGTGATCGGACTGGACTGGGAGACTGCTCGCGACAATTTCTACGCCGCAGTTGCTGACGGGCTTGACGCCGACATCGAGTGGGTCGGTCCCGACGGCGAGCGAACGACGGACACCGACGCCCTCTTCAGAGACATCCTCGACCACGCGGAGGCCGGACTGCGGACTGCGGGTTGTGCCGACGACGAGGCGGCCGAGTGGATCGCACCGCTGCGGTGGCGGGTCGCGAACCGCACGACGCCCGCGAGTTGGAAGCGCGACCGTGTCCGCGAGCGACTCGACGACGGCGACGACTTCGAGACCGCCCTCTCTGATACCCAGCGGGAGTACATCGACCGCCAGTCGGAGACGCTCATCGACGGCGGATTCTCGGCGTGGACCGGAGCCGAGTGAGGGACTTGGCTGGTCGTCGAATCGAGAAGTGAGCCGAACGCCGAGACGATCGACCGGTCGAGCGCGAGGCGGCCGCTCAGTCCGCCACCGCCTCGGAGTCGGCGGTTGCGGCCGCGGGGTCTTTCACCCACAGGTCGCCGAACAGCTCGTCCTGTTGAAGCCGCACAGTCCCGCGATGTGCCATGAACAGCAGGGCGAGGTACGTCATGAACGGGCGGCCGCCGGCCGTCTCGATCTCCGCGAACAGCACCTCCGTGCGGCCGCGGTCGAAGTGGGCACGGAGGGCGTTGTCGATCTCCACGATGACCTCCTCGATGTCCTCGTCGTGAGTCCGGTCGGTCGCCTCGCCCGCGGTCGGCTCGCCCTCGCGGCGGAACTCGTCGTCCGCGTGGTAATCGAGCGTCTGCGTGCCGCGGGCGTAGCCGCTCGGCGACTCGCTCGTGTCGTACTCGCGGGACTGTTTCCACCACGAACCGCGCTCGGCCTCCCGAAGCTCTCGGACGAGTTCGTCGAGCGTCTCCGGCGACCCGCGGGTGCTCTTCCGGTCGAGCCGGCGGTCCATCTCCGCCTCCAGTTCGTCGATCGGATCGAAATCGCCGTCGGCGGGGTCCGGCGCGCCACCCTCCATCGCGACTTCCCACGGCTCCGGCTCGGATTCCGCCTCGTCGTCCGCGTCGTCGTCGGCCAGCATTCCGTCGCTTTTCATCCGCAGGAGGACGCTCGCGTAAAACAGCGCGCGACCCGTGGTTCGAAGGTCGGTCTCGTCGAGCCGCTCCAAGAACGCGTCGGTCACCTGCATGATGTCAATGTCCCACGGCTCGATCTCTCCCTCCTCGGCGAGTTGGACGAGCAGTTCGACGGGCTCGACCTCCTCGTCATCCGGTTTCGAAGCGCCATCGGTGTCGGTCGATTCCGGGAGCGCGTCCGCACCGCCGAAGTCGACGCGACCGCTGTCGCCGTCGCGTTCGGTGTCACCCTCGTGCTCGCCGCCGTCGCGCTCGCTCGTCAGATCGAGGTCGGGGACGCCGCCGTCGGTCCGACCCGTCTCGTCAGTCATCCGCGGTCACCTCCTCGTCGCCGTCGCCGAACTGCATACCGGTCACCGCGGAGAGGTTGTCGCCCTGCATGGTGACGCCGATGGCGCGGTCGGAGCGTTCGAGCAGGGCCGACCGGTGGCCGACGACGACGAACTGCGCGTCCGCGGCCAGCTCTTCTATCATCTCGCCGACGCGCTCGGCGTTGACCGCGTCGAGGAACGCGTCGATCTCGTCGAGCGCGTAGAATGGGGCGGGGTTGTGCCGCTGGATGGCGAAGATGAACGAAAGCGCGGTCAGCGACTTCTCGCCGCCGCTCATCGCGTCGAGCCGCTGGACCGGTTTGTCCGCCGGCTGCGCTTTCATCGTCAGCCCCTCCTCGAACGGGTCCTCGGGGTTCTCCAAGAGCAGTTCCCCGCTGCCCGCCGAGAGGCGCGCGAAGATGTCCTCAAAGTGGTCGTTGATCGACTCGAACGTCTCCATGAACGTCCGCTTTTTCTCCGCCTCGTACCCCTCGATTCGCTCTTCGATCGCGTCGCGCTCCTCGACGAGTACGTCGCGGCGCTCCTGAAGGGTTTCGAGCGCCTCCTGCACCTCGTCGTACTCGTCGATCGCGAGCATGTTGACGGGTTCGAGCGCCTCCATCTCCGACTCCAGTTCCTCGATCCGCGATTCGACCTCGTCGAGGTCGGGTATCTCCGTGGCGTCGTACGTGCCGACCTGTGACTCCAACTCGTCTATCTCCCACTCCAGCCGGTCGCGACGGTCAGTGAGGTTCTCCAAGGTCGACTCCGCCTCGGCGACGCGAGACTGCTGTTCGTCGCGCTCGCGCGTCGCTTCGGTGATCGCCTCGCGGAGTTCCTCGCGCTCCGCTTTCAGCTCGGCCAGCTCTTCTTCTAGGTCCGCGATCGCCTCGCGCTTTTCTTCCAGTTCGCTCTTCCGCTCGTCGATGTCTGCCTCGTGGTCGGCGACCGCCTCTTCGGCCTCAGCCTTCCGGTTTTGCGCCTCCTCGACCGTGTCGTGGAGGTCGTCGAGCGCGTCCTCGGCGTACCCCTTCTCCAACTCCAGTTCGTTCTGTCGGCCGTCGAGCGACCCCATCCGGTCTTCGAGGTCGTCGATCTCGGCGCGGATCTCGTCGGCGCGCTCGGAGAGCTCGGGGATCTTCGAGTCGGCGAGTTCGGCTTCGATCTCCGCGATCTCGGACTCCACCACCGCGATGTCGGCGTCGAGATCGTCGATGTCGGCGTCGAGATCGCTCATCTCTTCGTCGACCGACTCCCGTTCCGCCTCCAAGTCGTCGAGCTCCGTCTCCAGGTCGTCGATCCGATCTTCGGCCGCCGCGAGCTCGTCTTCGGCGCGCTCCACGTCGGCTTCGAGCGATCGGACGCGCTCCGCGGCGTCGGCCTTCCGGTCGCGGGCGTCGTCGATGTCGCTCTCTAACTCGTCGATCTCCGACTGCAGGGACTGTCGCTCGTCTTCCAACTCCGATATCTCGGCCGCGAGCCGTTCGAGCTTGCCGCCGCCGGACTTGGTGAACGAGTAGCGCGAGCCGCCGCCGGAGCCGCCGGTCATCGCGCCAGACTTCTCGACGAGATCGCCGTCGAGAGTGACCATCCGGTAGTCGCCCATCAGCTCGCGGGCGGTCGCCATGTCCTCGACGACGAGCGTCGAACCGAGCACGTACGAGAAGATCGTCTCGTACCGCGAGTCGTACTCGACGAGGTTTCGCGCGAAGTCGACGACGCCCGGCTGTGAGGGTTTCCGCGGGAGCCCCCGGTCGTCCATCTTCGTGATCGGTAGGAACGTCGCACGGCCGGCGTTGCGCCGCTTGAGGTAGTCGATACACGTCGATCCGACGCCGTCGTCATCGACGACGACGTTCGCGAGGCGACCGCCGGCGGCCGTCTCGCAGGCCTCGGCGTACTCCGCGTCGACGGAGCCGAGCTCGCCAACGGCACCGTGGACCCCGTCGATACCGCCGTTTTTGACCTCGGTCACCGCTCGCGGCCACGAGGCGTCGCCGCGCTCGTCTGCGGCCGCCTCCAGCTTCGCGTACTCGTTTTGCCTCTCGCGGAGGTCGGCTTCCACGTCCTCCAGTCGCTCGCTGACCTCGGCCTTCTCTGCGAACAGGTCCGCGACGCCGTCTTCTATCGTCGACTGGTTCTTCCGGGCCTTGTCCAGTTCGCTTTGCAGCTCCGAGATACGGGCCTTCTGCTCCGGGATCGACTCGTGCGCCTCCTCCACCTGCTCGCGGGTCTCGCTGACCGCGTTTGAGCGGCGGCGCGCCTCGTCGAGGAGCCGATCTTTCTCGCGCTGGAGCTCGTTTTTCTCCTCGCGCAGCGATTCGACGCGCTCCTTCTTTTCGGACAGCTCCGATTTCAGCTCGTCGAACTCGGTGTCTGCGCCCTCAATTTCGGCCTCCACGTCCGCCAGCTCCGAGCGCTTCGTCGCGATCTCGGATTTAACCGATGCCTTCTCGACTTTTACCTCGCGGATCTCCGATTCGAGGTCGTCTATCGTCTCCTCTTTCCGATCGATCTGGACGAACGCGTCACGCCGCTCGGTCTCGGCTTCGGCCGCGCGCGCTTCGGCTGCCTCGATCTTGTCTTCGAGCCGTGAGATCTCGCCTTTGATCTCCTCTATCTCCGAGCGGATCTCGATCTGTTCGTCCTCGCCTTTGGTCTCTATCTCGCGGTTGAGGTCCGCGAGGTCGCCTTCCAGCCGCGTGAGTTTCCCCTGTCTCGCGTCGAGCTCGTCGCGGAGCTCGTCGAGCTCAGTTTCGGCGGCGTCGATGTCGCTCTCGACGCCCGCGAGCGCGTCGCGTTTTTCCTCCAGCTCTGAGGCTTTCAGGTAGCCGCGGTACTCCTCTAGTTCGTCGCGGAACTGCTGGTACTGGAGCGCGATCTCGCGTTCGTCTTCGAGCTGATCGAGCCGGTCCTCCTTCTCGCCGATCCGGAGATCCGCCTCGCCGATCCGGTCTTCGACCGTGTCGAGCTCCTCGTAGGCGGCGTCCTTCTTCTCGTCGAACTCGGCGACGCCCGCGATCTCGTCGATGATCCCCCGCCGCTGGTAGGGAGTCATGTTGATGATCTCCGTCACGTCGCCCTGCATCACGACGTTGTATCCCTCCGGCGTGACGCCCGCGGCCGCGAGCAGGTCTTGGATGTCGGAGAGGTTCACCGAACGACCGTTGAGGTAGTAGTACGAGTAGTAGTTGTCCTCGGTCTCTTTGACGCGCCGCTTGATCGTGATCTCGGAGACATCGCCGACGTTCTCCGTGCCGGCCGCGGAGACCACCTGCGACCGATCGAGTGTCCCGTCCTCGTTCGACAACACCACCGTCACCGAGGCCTCGCTCGGTCCGTCACCGTCGTCATCGCCGTCATGGCCGGGGTTGTAGATCAGGTCGGTGAGCTTCTGGGCTCTGATCCCGCGGGTGCGAGCCAATCCGAGCGCGAAGAGGACGCCGTCAATGATGTTCGATTTCCCGGAGCCGTTCGGGCCCGTGACGACCGTGAAGTCGTCGTAAAACGGGATCCGCGTCGTCCGCCCGAAGCTCTTGAACCCGTCCAAAACGACTTCAGTGATGTGCATTGCGGGGATGAGGTCGGCTTACGCGACGATGATGTCGCCGTCCGACTCTGCCTCGTCGTCTGCGGCCTCCGCGTCGCTCTCGGCGTCCGGTGTCGTCGTCCCCTGTTCGGGGGTGGTCTCGTCGCCGGCTGCCGCATCGTCCGCGGCCGAGTCGTGAGACGCCGTCCCGTCGTCGGTCCGCTCGACGACCTCGACGTGGTCGTCAGAGTGAGTTCGACGCTCTCCGTTGTCAGCGGCCGCGTCCGACTCCGCCTCGTCAGCTTGGGGCTCCGGATCGGCCGGATCGGGCGTCGTCTCGGCCGCCACCTCGGCCGACGTGGCCTGTGCGTCTTCCAGTTGCCTGACGCGCTCTTTCATCTCCACGAGCTCTTCGGTGAGCCCGTTGACCGCTGCCTGTAGTTCTGAGACCTGCCGTTCGAGATCCTCGACGCGATTGCTCATATACTCATGTATGCCCACGCGGGCCGTATAAATCTGCGTCAGACACATGTGTGATCATACACCGTGGAACATGATATCAGTTGTCAAATAGAACGCGCACGCATCTCGCGGCGAGACGGGCGGTCCGTCAGCCAGTGGCTCATCGAACCGTCTCACGCAGTGAGACACACCTCAGATCAAGTACCATTCGGGCGCTCGTCGACACCGATCGCGGGCTCCGCAGAGGGTTGCAAACCCGCCGCCAGAAGACGTTTCTGACATCTGAAACATGTCTGCCGTGAAGCCGACAGCAGGGGAAGATACTTGTACCCTGACCGATATCTCTGGGATATGAGCAAGATCACCTTCCGGGCCGACGACGACCTCGTCGAGCGGCTGGAAGCGTGTGACGCCTCAAAGAGTGAGGTGATGCGAGAGGCCCTCCGAATGCACCTCGGGGACGGCGATCCGGAGTCAGACGCGTCGGACGCTACACTGGACGCCGCGGTGGCCGACCGGATCGACGACCTCATCGGCGATCGACTCGACGCCGCGTTGGACGACCGACTGGGCGATCGGTCGCGTAGTGACCCCGCGTATACGCCCGGAAACACCGGTGATATCAACGTAAACGTCACACTCGACGCCAACGGTGCCGAAGACGGCGAGGCGCGTGTGACACGGGAGACGGCGACTGACACCGAGTCGAAAACGCGTAAGACGCCCGCCGATCCCGACGTGCAAACACGGGAAAACGTCTGTGGAGGATGTGGCGAAAACGTACCGTCTAACCACGTTTACTGCCCGAATTGCGGTGAAAAACAGTCTCACCGAGCGTTCTGTGAGTGCGGTGACGAACTCCGGACTGACTGGGCGTTCTGTCCAGGTTGCGGGCGTCGAACTCCCGCAGCGGACGTGCTGAACGATCGGTAATCGGTATTTCACCACCGTATACGCCCATATATGGGCGTTTTCACGTCGTGTCTTACGACGGGCGGTAGTTTTATAAACCTAGCATCGGTGGATACGACTGCGTAAGACGGTCGTCTTACAGTGGCCGTCCGAAGTGGGGTTGGTCCCCGCAGTCGGACGATTCGTCGCTGTAAGACACACGCGCTGCGTGCTCTACCGTCTTACCGGGGGAATGCCAATGGAGCGTGTGACACTACGAATCCCGAAACAGCAGATAGACGAGGTAGAACAGATGGTCGAGACGGGGGAGTTCCCGAATCGGAGCGAGGCGATTCGCTCTGCCGTCCGCGACATGCTAAACGAACAGGACGGCGATCGCGACGAGCGCAGCCGTAACCGCAACTGGGCGAAGGTGTAAACTGATGCAAGATCTCGTTCAAGAGGCCCTCGACAACGCGGAAGCGGAAAAGCGCGAGATGGACGCCAGCATGGACGACGACGACGAGTTCGGG
The DNA here is from genome assembly GCF_024494655.1 of Halorubrum laminariae. Classification (GTDB taxonomy): domain Archaea; phylum Halobacteriota; class Halobacteria; order Halobacteriales; family Haloferacaceae; genus Halorubrum; species Halorubrum laminariae. The sequence continues at coordinate 150,719 of NZ_JANHDL010000001.1, forward strand.
GACCCCCGAATCGTCATCGTCGGTGCCGGCGGTGCCGGAAATAATACGATCAACCGTCTGTACAACATCGGTGTCAACGGTGCCGACACGGTAGCCATCAACACCGACAAACAGCATCTCAAGATGATCGAAGCCGACACCAAGATCCTCGTGGGCAAGTCGCTCACACAGGGGCTCGGTGCCGGCGGCGACCCCAAGATGGGCGAGCGCGCCACCGAGATGGCTCAAGGGACGATCAAAGAAGTGCTCGGCGACGCCGACCTCGTCTTCGTCACGGCCGGGATGGGCGGCGGGACCGGCACCGGCGCGGCCCCAGTCGTCTCGAAGATCGCCAAAGATCAGGGTGCTATCGTCGTTGGGATGGTGTCGACGCCGTTCAACGTCGAGCGCGCCCGCACGGTGAAAGCCGAAGAGGGATTAGAGACCCTCCGCAACGAGGCCGACTCGATCATCGTCCTCGACAACAACCGGCTGCTCGACTACGTGCCGAACCTGCCGATCGGGAAGGCGTTCTCCGTGATGGACCAGATCATCGCGGAGACCGTGAAGGGAATTTCAGAGACGATCACCCAACCGAGCCTCATCAACCTCGACTATGCCGACATGTCCACGATCATGAACCAAGGCGGCGTCGCGGTCATGCTCGTTGGCGAGACGCAGGACAAGAACAAGACGCAAGAAGTGGTGAACGACGCGATGAACCACCCGCTCTTAGATGTCGACTACCGCGGTGCGAGCGGGGGGCTCGTCCACATCACGGGCGGCCCGGACCTCACGCTGAAGGAGGCCGAAGGGATCGCGAACAACATCACCGAGCGACTGGAGGCGAGCGCGAACGTGATCTGGGGCGCGCGCATCCAAGACGAGTACAAGGGGAAGGTGCGCGTCATGGCGATCATGACCGGCGTCCAGAGCGCACAGGTGCTCGGCCCCTCCACGCAAAAGCAGGCCGACAAGTCCCGCGCCGCGGTCAGCGACGAGGACCTCAGCGACTCGCGGTCCCGTGCAGCCGAAGCGAACGGGAGCCCGGGCAACGCGGCTGCCACCGGGAACGGTAATCGCGGCGCATGGGAGTCCGACGGCGGTAGCGAGCCCGCCGAACAGAACAACGGCCTCGACGTCATCCGCTGAGACCGCTCCCACCCGCGGCCGTCGTCTCCGATTTTTACCTCGTGGCAGTCGAGGACTTGGACGTGAAGGGCTTGGTAGAACTCCCGGGCAGCTCACGGAACCGAGCGGGGGCGGCGTGGGGGACGTTCCTGCGAATGCTCGAATACAAGTGCGAACGCGAAGGAACGCACTTCGTCGCCGTGAATCCGCGCGGAACAACGAAAGAGTGTGCGTCCTGCAGCGTCTCGACCGACAAGCCACTGTGGGTCCGTGAACACTCGTGTCCGGCGTGTGGATTCGAGGCGGATAGAGACGCGAATGCGGCATGGAATATCCTTTCTCGCGGTATCAAGACGCGGTTAGGAGCGGGACGCTCCGAATCAACGCCTGTGGAGACTGCGCTCCCTATGGATACGTCCGTATCTGCAAAGTGCGTCGTGGAAACAGGAAGCCCCATCACCAGAAGTCAAAGACTTCTGGTTAGCAGTCAGAACTCGGAGAGTTCTGACGACACCCTCAAGCGCGAGTCGTCAGGCGAGCGGTAGGGTGGGGTAGTTCACCGGATACCTCGTCTCGTTCGGCGCGAGGACTTAACATCGCGCAGGCCTAGCGGATCCACGTGCCAGTCACCCAGTCACCTCGGAGGGTTCGGGTTCGTCCGAACACCGGCTATGATCCACTCCACGTGTTACCGCGATGACCGACACTGCGCTGGTGTTCACGGGACCAAAAACGGTCGAGCTCCACGAGGTCGACATCGGCCCGCCGGCCGCAGACGAACTACGGGTCGACACGCGCGCGTCGGCGATAAGCGCCGGTACGGAACTGCTTGTCTACCGCGACCAGACGCCGACGGACGTGCCCGTCGACGAGACGCTCGACGCGCTCGACGGCGAGTTCTCGTATCCGCTCCGGTACGGCTACGCCGCGAGCGGCGTCGTCGACGCAGTCGGCGAGAACGTCGACAACGACTGGGACGGTCGGTCGGTATTCGGCTTCGTCCCGCACCAAACGGGATTCGTGACCGCGCCCGACGACGTGGTCGCGCTTCCCGACGGAACCGCGCCCGCGGTCGGAGCGCTCCTCCCCTCCGTCGAGACGGCGACGAACCTCGTCCTCGATGCGGCCCCGCGGCTCGGCGAGCGGGTCGTCGTCTTCGGGGCCGGCGTCATCGGTCTCTGTGTCACCCGGCTGCTGGCGTCGTTTCCGCTCTCGTCACTCGTCGTCGTCGATCCCGTCGAGCGCCGTCGGGAACTCGCCGCCGCAATGGGTGCAGACCGGACCGAGACGCCGGAGACCGTCGGAGACCGCGTTGCCGACGTTGACCTCGCAGTCGAGCTGTCCGGACAGCCGAGTGCGCTCGACGACGCTATCGGCGTCGTCGGCTACGACGCTCGGATCGTCGTCGGCTCGTGGTACGGCGAAAAGCGCGCGCCGATCGATCTCGGCGGCCGGTTCCACCGCGACCGGATCGACCTGATCCCCAGTCAGGTGTCGACGATCAGTCCGCCACTGCGCGGACGGTGGGACCACGACCGCCGCCTCGACGAGGCGCTCGACTGGCTCGATCGGATCGACGCCGAGGCACTTATCACTCATCGGATACCCTTCGAGCGCGCGTCGGAGGCGTACGAACTGCTCGATTCCGAGGCGACCGACGCGGTGCAGGTCATTCTGGAGTACGGCGATCCGTGATCGGAAAGTCGCATCCGATGGCAGGCGTATCGGGAGCCAACGCCCTCACTCCGGACTTCCGAGCGTCACCGCGTGTCGTGAGACCCGTCCGCTGACGACGAGGTAGTCGCGAGCGAAGACGGCGATCGAGGGCGCGAGCACCACCGGCGCGACCGTTCGAACGATCGGCGTCGGAACGGCGGGCGCGAGCGCGACTGTCACGAAACACATCTGTACGCCCGCGAGGTACTTGCCGAGGTCGCTGTCGGGAAGATCGAACACCGGACGGCCGCGAGCGCGGCGCAGCCCGACGGCCCCCCGAAAGATGTAGCGCGCCGCGGACAGCGAGAGGTACCAGACGGGAAGGATCCCCCAGCCGACCGCGACGAGCGGCGCGGCGACGAATCCGAACGTGTCGAAGGCCATGTCCAGCCGCCGACCGATCTCGGTCTCGGTGCCGATCGTCCGCGCGACGTATCCGTCGAGCCCGTCGAAGAGGACGCCGACCCCGTACCCCGTCGCCGCTACCCACGCGAGATCGGTGTCCGGCGGCGCGACGACGAGTCCGGCGACGACCGCGTAGAGCGCGCCACGGACGAGCGTCACCCCGTTCGCGAGGCCGAAGAGCCGAGAGAGATCGCCGCGCTCGGCCGGCTCGCCCGCCGACTCGCCCGTATGTCGTCGGACCGCGTCGACGCCGCCGAGCCCGAAGGCGACGTACCAGAGCTGGCCCGCCAGACAGATCCCCGCAACTGCCGCCGGTGAGACCCCCCACCGACCCGTCGCAGTCGCCGGAAGCGCAGCGGACAGCCCGAGCGCGAGCGCGACGCCGGCGAGAGGCGGAAGCGCCAGACCCGCGAGAGCCGACTGTCCGGTGCCGAAGACGCGACCGACCGCACACCGGGAGCGAGGGGATCTATCGGACACGACTACCGGCGCAGCAGGGCCGCGAGCACCGCGATCAACACGACCTGTGCGACCTTATCGACCGCGCCGAGCGTCCCCACGTCGGCGGGGAACGACCGGCCGCCGCCGGCGAAATTGACGACGTACCACAAGACGATCTGGACGAGCGTGAAGGCGATCCCGACGGCGTACACGGTCCGCCGCCGATAGCCGCGCACCACGAGGACGATCCCGCCGACGAATCCGAGCCCCGCGAAGACGAAGCTGATCCCGAGCGGCGAGGGAACCATCCGGACTCCCAAGAGGAGGTGGACGGCGGCGGAGACCGCGGCCGAGACGATCCCCGCCCAGTGGAGCCCGTTCAACGACTCGATACCGGCCGCCGGCCGTCGAGACCCAGCAGTCGCCATACCGTATCCATGCGCCACGCTCACATAGAGCTACTGGCGGGGCGACGGCGACAGATCGGGCACGCGTCCGTGTGCCGGCGCGGCAGGTGCGCTGATGCGGCAGCGAGACGTTCGCTCACCGTGGGTCGAAGTCAGGGTCGCAGAGGGCGTCAACGCGCGCGAGTTCGTCCGGACTCAACCGTTCGGCCGCCGCCGCGAGGTTGTCGACAACGTGCGACTCGGCGGTGCTCGACGGGATCGGCACCACGCCGCGGGAGACGTTCCACGCGAGCACGACGCCGGCGGGCGAGAGGTCGCGGTCCGCGCCGATCGCGGCCAGAGCGGGCTCGTCCAACAGTCCCGGCGCGGACAGCGGCGAGTGCGCGACGACCCGGATCCCCCGGTCGTGACAGAACGAGACGAGGTCGGTCCGCGGGAGATACGGATGTCGCTCGATCTGCACGAGCGCGGGAGCCACGCTCCCCGTCTCCAGAACCCTCTCCACCTGCTCTCGTGAGGCGTTACAGAGCCCGATGGTGCGCGTCAGCCCTCGGTCGCGGACCGCCTCCAGGTTCCGCCACGCCTCGGCGATCGAGACATCGTCGGTGGCTAGAGTGCCGTCGGCGTCTTCCGGAAATGCGAGCGCCTCCTGTCTGTCGGCGGGGAGTTCGGCGATTCGACGGAGTTCGCCGCGGTGCGCGAGCGCGGTCGGCCAGTGGAGCGCGTAGCAGTCGAACGCGTCGAACGCGAGGTCGGCGAGGCTCCCCTCGGCGGCGGCGAGCATGTGCTCGCGCCGGTGGTTCGTGCGCCACGGCTTCCCGAGCACGAAGACGCGCTCGCGGTCGGGCGCGCCCGACGCGGCCAGCAGCTCGCCGATCCGGTGGTCGTTGCCGTACAGTTCGGCGGTGTCCAGCAGGCGGTATCCCGAATCGAGCGCGGTCGCGATCGAGTCGACGCGGTCGACGTACTCCCCGTCGCGGTAGCGCGAGCAGCCGAATCCGATCAGGGGGAGTCGGAGCGCGCTTTTCGCGCCACCGCTGCCGGTGCGGTCGGTGCCGTGCTCCCGCGGCGGCGAGACGACCGGCACTGCGGGCGGATCCGCGGTCGCGCCGTAATCGTCGACGAGGACCGGTCCGCCCTCGTCGGCTGCGGTCTCGATCGCGTTGCAGACGGCGACGACGGGCTGGCCCGGACCGGCGGCCACAGCAACGCCGGGAACCCGTGGGTCCTGCTCCGGCGCGGCGAGGTCGATCCCGACCGCGTGTGGGACGCCTACGAGGCGAACCTCCAACACGTCCTGAGCGAGGTTGCGTCGCTCGCGGCCAACGTCGACGGCCGGATCGCGGTCACCGCAGACCACGGGAACTGCTTCGGCGAGTGGGGGCTGTACGGCCACCCGATGTACGCGCCGGTGTCGGCGCTGCTCGCGGTCCCGTGGGCGACGGTCGACGGCGCGGACACCGGAGCCCGCGAACCGACGCTCTCGCCGCCGGAACCGCTGCCGGTGTCGCGGGTCTACGGGAGCGACGGCGAATCGGAGCAGGACCGCCTCCGGGCGCTCGGATACCTGTAGTCAGTCGGCGCATCGGGCGTCTCAGACGCCCTCCGGATTTAGGTGGATCGCGTCCGTGGATCGGTGCATGTACGCGACGACGGTCACGACCGAGTTCGTGGCCCAACACTACCTCACGGTCGTCGACGACGGACCGGAGAGCGTCCCGCACTCACACCAGTTCGCGGTGGAACTCACGTTCCGCGGTCCCGCGCTGAACGAGCACGACTACCTCGTCGACATCGACGACGCCGACGCCGCGCTCGCCGACATTGCCGACCGCTACCGCGATGCCCTCCTCAACGACTTCTCCGAGTTCGACGGGCGCAACCCGAGCGTCGAGCGGTTCGCCCGTGTCATCTTTGAGCGCGTGACCGCCGCCGTGACCGACGACACCGTGAGCGAGGTGGCGGTGACCGTGTGGGAGGACGACGACGCCGGGGCGACCTACGACGGGCCGGTATGAAGGTCGGCTTCGCGCTGTACGGGAGCCTCGACGAGCGTTCTGGCGGCTTCCGCTACGACCGGAAGCTCGTCGAGGGGCTCCGACGCGCCGGCGACACCGTCGAGGTGATCGAGCTGCCGTGGCGCGGCGCGGCGGGCGGGGCGTGGCGGGCGTACCCCCGCGGGCTGTGTGACACCCTTTCGCCGCGCTTTCGAGACAGACTCCGCGTCGACGTCGACGTGATGCTCCAAGACGAGCTCGCGCACCCGTCGCTGTGGCACTGCAACCGCGATCTCTCCTATCCGATCGTGAGTGTCGTTCACCACCTGCGCGCCAGCGAGCCGCGACGGCTCTCCCCCCTCTACCGAGCCGTCGAGCGACGGTATTTCGCGAGCCTCGACGGCGTCGTCTGCAACAGCACGGTCACCCGCGAGGCGGTGACGGGTCTCGGCGTTGATCCCGACGCCACGGTCGTCGCGCCGCCCGCAGGCGATCGGTTCGCCGGTCACGCGGGCGGGTCCGGCGGCGCTGTCACTGCCGAGTCGGTCGCGGACCGGATCGCCGACCGCGCGGCCGAGCGCCCGCTGCGGGTCGCGTTCGTCGGCAACATCGCGCCGCGGAAGGGCCTCGACACACTGATCGAGGGGATCGCCGCCGCGGACGCAGCCGTTGAGGTCGTCGTCGTCGGTCGGACCGTCGACGAGGCGCACGTCCACGACGTGCGACGTACCGTCGACCGGCTTGAGCTCACAGAGCGCGTGCGGTTCGCCGGGCGACTCTCGGACGATGAGCTGGCGGCAACGCTTCGGGAGAGTCACGCGATCGCCGTCCCGTCTCGGTACGAGGGGTTCGGGATCGTCTATCTGGAGGGGATGGCGTTCGGCCTCCCGGCGATCGCCTCGCGCGCTGGCGGCGCGAGCGACGTGGTCACGGACGGCGAGACGGGCGTGCTCGTCGACCCCGACGATCCGAGCGCGGTTGCAGCGGCGCTGGAGTCGCTCGCGACGGATCCCGACCGGCTCGCGGCGATGAGCCGCGCCGCCAGACGGCGGTACGAACGGCACCCCGACTGGCCGGCGACGACGGCGCGAGTCCGTCGGCTTCTCGCGACCGTCGCCGACGGAGAGGCTCCGGCGTCCGCGACCCAACCGGACCCGGAGGTGATGGCGTGACGGCGTCGTTCCGCCGGTACCTCCGGGCGAAGCGCACCGTCGACGACCGGGCGATCGACCGGCGGATCGTCGGGTTGCTCCGCGAGCGGCTGACTGAGCGCGCGGCGGAAGCGGGAGGAGTCGGGAGCGACACCGATTCCGGTCCACTCCACGTGCTGGAGGTCGGTGCCGGCGTCGGAACGATGGTCGCTCGGCTGATCGACTGGGAGGTGCTCCCGCCGGGGGAGACCAGATACGTCGCCGTCGACCGTGACGGCGACACGCTTTCCGGGCTGGTTCCGTTCCTCCGCGAGTGGGCGGCAGACCGAGCAGACGTGTCGGTCGGTGAGGTCGAATCGTCGTCGGACAGAGGTTCGTCGTCAGACGGCGAAACGCTCGTCGTCGAGTCGCCGGAACGAACCGTTGCGGTCGAGCCCGTCGTCGCCGATGCCGCCGCGTACGCCGAGTCGACCGCGGGCGAGTGGGACGCGCTGATCGGGATGGCGCTTCTCGACGTGCTCGGGCTCGACCGGCTCGATCCGCTTCTCGACGCGCTCGCGCCGGGCGGCACGTATTACTTCCCGATCACGTTCGACGGCGCGACCAGATTCCGGCCGCCCCACCCCGACGACCGGGCGGTCGAGCGGCTGTACCACCGACACATGGACGAGAAGCCGGGCGGAAACAGCCGCGCCGGCGGCGACGCGCTCGCGCGACTACGGACGGCGGACGGCTCGACGTTGCTCGGCGTCGCCGGCTCGGATTGGATCGTGCGACCAAGCGGCGATAGCGGCGGCTACCCCGACGACGAGGCATCCTTTCTGCGACACATCCTCGACACCGTTGAAGACGCGGTCGGCGAGGTGATCGGCGCGGAGAAGGGAGTGACTACCGCGGGAGCTGGAGCGACCACAGCCGACTCCGAGTCGGCGTCGCTCTCGTCAGCCGACCTCGACGCGTGGCTCCGCGATCGGCGCGATCAGATCGACGCCAGCGAACTGATCTACCTCACGCACCAACTCGATCTGCTCGGTCGCGTCGACGGAGACCGGTGAGAACAGACTAGCCTAGCGGTATGAGATGGGGTGGCCGGTGGTCACGTCGCCGCCTCGATCGACGCCAGCAGCCGGCACTTCCGGCACACGTCACGGCTCGTCTTCGATCCGCAACGCTCGCACTCGGAGAGGTCGGGAGACGTGACGTCAGTGGTCGCGGCGTCGTCCGCGTCGGACTCACCGCCATCGTCTCCGCTCCCTCGATACGTCTCGGCCGCGAGCGCCGACAGCTCCTCGTAGCCAGCCATGATCGAGTGGCGCGCACCGGGGTGGTTCTCCTCTAATTCGTGGATCGTCGACTGGATCTCGCCGCGGTACGCCTCTTCGGCGTGGGGGCATTCCGCCATATGCATCGGGAGGTCGCGGACGTGGCAGTACAGGGCGATCTCTTTTTCTGGCACGTCTCGCAGCGGTTTGGCTCGCGGGACGAACTCGTCCGTTCCCTCACGCTCGTCGAACGGCCCGAGCGAGGCGTCGAAGTGTTTCGCCACCTGTCGCACGTCGCCCTCTAGGAAGTTCATCATCGCCGTCTGGGCCTCGTCGTCGAGGTTGTGGCCGGTGAGCAGTTTGTCGGCGTCGAACTCGGCGGCGTAGGTTTCGAGGAGGTCCCGGCGGAACACACCGCAGTACGCGCAGGCGGCCATGTTCTCGGGGTCGCTCTCGACGACATCGTCCATCTGCACGTCGAACTCCTCTTCGTAGGAGACGACCTCGTGACGCAGCGAGAGGTCGTCTGCGAGTTCGACACAGGCGTCGAGGCTGGCGTCGCGATATCCCTCAATTCCCTCGTGGATCGTCAACGCGAGCATCTCGACGCGGGGGTCCCGTCCGAACACGTCGTCCAGAATCTGGGTGAGCGCGACGCTGTCTTTCCCGCCAGAGAGGCCGATCACCCAGCGGTCGGGGTCGTCCGGCGTCGCCTCCGGATCGAGCAAACCGTCCTCGCGGACCCGGCGTTTCACGCGCTTTTCGACCGACCGGCGGAGGTGCTCGCCACAGAGATGCGCCCCGGAGTAGGCGGCGTGGTGGATCGCGTCCGCCCCGCACTTGTCACACTCCATCGGTGTCGGGTTGCAGACGCGCGGGGATACCCGTTTCGGGCCGCGGATGCGTCGGGCGTCAGTCGCTCGAATTACGCCGTCGCTCCCGCGACGAGAGCCTCCTCGACCGTCTCGACGAACCGGTCGGGGTGCTCGACGTGCGGGAGCAGCTTGGCCCGATCGAAGACGACGAGGCGGGCGTCCGCCGCGTCGGCCAGATCGCGCCCGTCCGACAGCGGACTCACTTCGGCCTCGCGGCCCCAGACGATCGTGGGCGGCGTCTCCATCGCGGCGAACGCGGCCGTCAGATTGAGGTCACTGTTGAGGTACCCGGAGATGAACGACGCCGGCGCGAACCGGGCGTTCTCGACGTGGCTCGTCCGCCACTCGTAATCGGTCCACTCCTCGCTCGGGTTCGTCGGGTCGTCGTAGCCGTGGTCGGCGTTGAAGTAGCGGATCGACGGCTTCGAGGTGATGAGATTGAAGAGGGCGTCGCCGAGCACCGGCGATCGCAACAGCTCGCGCAGCCACGGCTTCGGCGGGCTCGGACCGGCGACCGTCGTCGGGCAGACGCCGACGAACCCGCGGATCGACACGTCGGCGGACGGGTCGTCGGCGTCGACCGCGCGCGCCGCGTACGCCGCCGACAGCGACGAGGCGACGACAGCCGGGTCGTCGAAGTCGCCGAGAAAGTCGCGGACGAAGTCCTCGTACAGCGCCGCGGAGTACCGAAGCGGTGGTCGGTCGGACCGACCGAATCCGGGGAAGTCCGGGGCGACGACGTGGAAGTCGGCGGCGAACGCGTCGAACACCGCGCGCCACTCGCCCGACGATCCCGCGGCGTTGACGCCGTGGAGCAAGATCAGGTCGGGTTCGGCGGGGTCGCCGGCCTCGGTGTAGGCCACGTCCATCCCCCGCCAGCGGAACGTGCCGTCGTCGCCGTCGAGCGGCGATTCCAGTTCACCCTCGTAGCGAAGTCCGGTGTTGAGTGCGGCGAGCGCGCCGGTACCGAGGAGGAGACCGCCGGCGAGGTTCCTGAGTCTCATGGAAAACTGTTGGTTCGCGGGCGACTTATACCCGGTGGCCGGGCGACCGATCGCGTCGGTTGTGCGAGTCAGTCGGGCGACGATTCCCCATCCGCGTCTTGCTCCGCGCGATCCACGCACGCTTCGATCGGGGCGACGACGTCGGCGGCGACGGTGTAGGGGTCGGTCTCGCGTCGCCTGACCGCCTCCGCAAGCGCGTCGACGCCGCCGTGTCGATCGATCTCCGCGCTGGCGAGCGAGCCCACGTCGGCGCGGACAAGCGTCCGGATCTCCTCGGCGTAGCGCAGGCGTTTCGTCTCCTCGATCTCGCCGGAGTCGCGGAGGTACCGCGCGTGCGCGTCGAACGTCGCGATCAGGTCCTCGACTCCCTCGCCGGTGCTCGCGACGGTTCGAGTCACGTCGGGAGTCCACTCGGTACCGGAATCGTCCTCCTCGCTCTGATCGTCCGGGTGGTCCGGCGCGTCGAACCCGTGGTGGCCCGTGTCAACTCCGGCGGTCGGGCTCTCGCGTCTGTGGACCATCTCTTCTAGCTCCGCGAGCGTGCGCTCCGCCCCGTCCATGTCGGCTTTGTTGACGACGAAGACGTCACCGATCTCCAAGATGCCCGCCTTGAGCGTCTGGATGTCGTCGCCGGAGCCGGGCTGGACGAGCACGGCGACGGTGTCGGCGGTACGGACCACGTCGATCTCGTTTTGGCCGGCCCCGACCGTCTCGATTATCACCACGTCCTTGCCGAAGGCGTCGAGCGCCTTCACCGCGTCCGCGGTCGCCATCGAGAGGCCGCCGAGCTGGCCGCGCGCGCTCATGGACCGGAAGAACACGTCCATGTCGCCGACGTTCGACCCCATTCGGATCCGGTCGCCGAGCACCGCGCCGCCGGTGTACGGCGAGGAGGGATCGACGGCGACGACGCCGACCGTGTCCCCGCGGTCGCGATAGGCGGCCGCCAGCTTGTCGACGAGCGTCGACTTCCCCGCGCCGGGCGATCCCGTGATTCCGATCACGTCCGCGCCGCCGGTGTGCTCGTGCAGCGTGGAAACGATCTCTCGGTGGCCCGGCGAGCGATTCTCGATGCGCGTGATGACGCGGGCGAGCGCGCGGTGACTCCCGTCGAGCACCGCCTCGACGAGTTCAGCGTCCGCGTCGGTGAGCCGTTGAGCGGCAGACCCGTCCATCTACGCTCGCTCCGGGACGTTGTTCCGGATGAACTCGATCGTCTCTTCCATCGGGGTTCCGGGGCCGAACACCTCCGCGACGCCAAGTTGCTTGAGTTCGACCTCGTCGTCGTCGGGGATGATACCGCCGACCAACACGAGGGTGTCATCGAACGCGTCGTACTCCTTGAGCCCGTCTATCACCTTCGGGACGAGCGTGTTGTGCGCGCCAGAGAGAATGGAGATGCCGAGCACGTCGACATCTTCTTGGACCGCCGCCTGCACGATGTCTTCCGGCGCGCGATGGAGCCCGGAGTAGACGACTTCGAAGCCGGCGTCGCGGAACGCCCGCGCGATCACGTGTGCACCGCGGTCGTGGCCGTCGAGCCCGACCTTCGCCACCAGACAGCGGATGGCCCGCTCCTCCTGTTCGACGCTCATGTCCACCACTGCGTCGCGTGCCGGTTTGACTCTAACGGAAGTTCGGGACATAGTCGAGACAGCCATCCCGCCGCCGTCGAGCGGACACCGCCGGTACCGACGCATTGATCGCGCGAGCGCTCCCAGATGGGGTATGCGTTCAGACGACGGCAGCAGCCACGGCGACCGCCTCTCCGGCGCTCGGATCGGCCGCGTCTCGCTCCGCGTGGCCGATCTCGACGAGACGACCGCGTTCTACCGCGACGTGGTTGGACTGGCGGTGCTCGACCGCGACGGCGACGAGGCCGTACTCGGCGGCGACGGGACCGGACTCGGCGGCGACGGGACCGGACTCGGCGGCGACGCGACGGCGTTGCTCGTCCTGCGGCGCGACGCCGATGGCCCGGATCGGCGTCCGACCGACGCCGGACTGTTCCACACCGCGTTCCGCGTCCCGAGCCGACCCGCGCTCGGCGAGGCGCTGGCGCGGGTGCGCGACCGGTGGCGGCTGGACGGTGCCTCGGACCACCGCGTCAGCGAGGCGCTGTATCTCGAAGATCCGGAAGGGAACGGCGTCGAGATCTACCGCGACCGCCCCCGCGAAGAGTGGCCGACCGCGGCGGACGGTTCCGTGGAGATGACCACGGAGCCGATCGACCTCGACGGCGTCGTCGCGGCGGCCGACACGGGAGAGACGGGGAGCGCGGACAGAGTTCCGGCAGGCACCGACGTGGGACACGTCCACCTCGAAGTCGCGTCGCTCGCGGCGTTCGAGTCCGTCTACGTCGACGGACTCGGCTTCGAGGTCCGACAGGCGGCTCCCAACGTGCGGTTCATCGCGGCCGACGGGTACCATCACCACGTCGGCGCGAACACTTGGCAGGGGCGGACGACTCCCGCATCGGGCCGTGGACTCGACTGGTTCGAGGTCGTCGTTCCCGACGAAACTGCGTTGGCGGCAGCACGGAGCCGGCTCGATGCAGTCGCATCCGAGAGCGATACCGACTTCACCGTCGACGAGCGGGACGACGGGATCGCGCTCACCGACACCAACGGCATCGAGGTTCGGATCCGGACACCGTAGCCGGCATCCGCGGGGGGATCACAGAGTTCCTCATCCTCCCCGCGCGAAAAGGAAGAGGCGAAAACTCACGACTTCAGGTTGATCACTAACTGACGATCGTCCGGAGCGTCTCCTCGGTCAGCAGCGCGGTGACGCCGAGCGCCTCGGTCGTCATCCAGCCGAGGAAGGCGAGGTACATCGCGAGGAATACGTATCCCTCCTCGGTGGTGAGTTCGAAGTCCGTCGCAGACAACACCACGACGACGAGAGTTGTGTAAAACAGGAACAACAGGAGCGGTACGGACGTGAGGAAGCCGATCGAGACGCCGCCGGCGAGAATGACGCCGATGGGCAAGGCCGCGACAAGATTGAACGTGTTCGTTCCGAAGACGTTCGCGACCGCCGCTCGCTGGTCGCCCGCCTCACCCATCTTCACGCCGACGAGCAGGTCGGGGAACGAACTCATCGCCGACAGCACCGTCACAGATATCAGGAACGGCGGCGCGCCGAGCGCGTCCGAGAGCTGCATCGTCATGCCGACCATCGACTCGACGCCGACGAGCACGACGGCCAACCCGGCCGCGAACAGCCCAGCCTGCTTCGGGACGTTCGTCGATTCGGTCTTCTTCTGCGCCGACGCGCCGCTTTTACCGCCGACGAGGAGGATGACGTACACCCCGTACAACACTAGGAGACCGACGCCCATCTGCGGGGTGATCCGCGCGATCTCCCGCCCGTCGGTCCCGAGGACGCCGAGCGCGATCACGCCGAAGAGCGCGAGGACGGCGACCACGTAGAAGATCGCGTCGCGGTAGACGATTCCCCGCGTTGTCGGCGTGTCACCGCTCGTGATGGCGACTGCGCTCGGAATGACTAAGATGTTGAACACCGCTGTCCCGATGAGCGCTCCGGCTCCGACGCCGAACTCCCCGAGGACGAGCACGGAGATGACGATGATCGCGAGCTCGGGGAACGACGTGGCGGCCGCGACGATAAGTCCGCCTTGGATCGCCTGTGAGACCCCGAAGTGGTCGCTGATCTTCGAGGTCGTCGACTCGATGACGTTCGCGCCCTTCCAAGTCAGCAGGAACCCGATCGCGCCTACGGCGATCCACACGGCGAGTGGCTGGTCCCCGATGAGTTCCTGCAGGATGGTCACGTCCCGTCAGTACGGCCGGAATCGGGTATTGCTTCCGGAATCGCTCCCGGCGTCGGAACGATCATTCTATTCGCCGTCGTACTCGCCGAATCGCTCGTCGAAGACGGCGATCACCCGGCGTTCGATCTCGTCGCGGATCTCGCGGACCTCCTCGATCGGGCGCTCACCCGGATCGTCGAGATCCCAGTCGTCGGTGTCGACGGTCGCAAGCTCCAGCGTCGAACAGCCCATCGTCGCGACGAAGTCGGAGCCGGCGAGCGCCTCGTCAGAGATCGATCGCGGCTCCCGCCCGTTCACGTCGAGGTCGACCTCGGCGAGTGCCTCGCGCACCACGTCGTGGACGGCGTCGGCGGGCATCGTGCCGCCGGTTCGGATCTCGACGCGGTCGCCGAGCCCGCGCCGATCGTGCTCGCGCTCCGCGAACGCGGTCGCCATCTGGCTTCGCCCGGCGTTGCGGACGCACATGAAGGTGAGGACGGTCGGTTCGTCGATCGCCGGCTCGTCGGCCGTGTCGGTTGGTGTCGTCATGGGTGGATTATGGGTCCGCCGTCGCTCTCAGTAGATCAGATCGTCGTCGTTCTCGATCATGTACAGCGTTCGGGCGGCGACGTTGACCGCGTGGTCCGCGATGCGTTCGAGGTCGCGCACCGCGAGCAGCCCGCGGGAGGCCTCGTCGATCGATGCCTCAAGCCCCTCCGTCCCGCCGTCGGCGTCGAGCAGCCCGCGCACGACCGCCTCGCTCGCGCGCCGACAGCGCTCATCGAAGTCGTCGTCGCGCGCCGCGATTTCCCGACACGCCTCGGCGTCGCCGGCCTCGTAGGCCGCGACCGCGTCGGCGACCATGTCGCCCGCCGCGGCGGCGAGCCCCTCAAACTCGATCGCCGGGTGGACGCCCCCGTCCGGACCGCCGTACTCGGCGAGGTTCGTCGCGAGGTCGGCGATGCGTTCGAGGTCGGTGATGATCTTGAACGAGGCCGTCACCAGCCGGAGGTCGCCAGCGACGGGCTGCTGGAGCGCGAGCAGGTCAGTACAGTCGTCCTCCAAGGCAAGGTACGTCTCGTTGACCTCGTGGTCGCCGCCGACCACCTCGTCGGCCAGCGCGGCGTCGCCGGTCACAGCCGCCTCGATCGCGGTCTCGTAGCGCTCGCCGACCAGCGCTCCCATCGCGACCACGTCGGCCCGGAGCTCGTCGAGCCGCGCCTGGTAGTTCTCGCGGGGCATCTATCCGAACTTGCCGGTGATGTAGTCTTCCACGCGCTGCTCGTCGGGGTCCTCGAAGATCTTGGTAGTGTCGTCGTACTCGACGAGCCGACCGCCGGTGAGGAACACCGCGGTCCGGTCGGATATCCGCGCCGCCTGCTGCATGTTGTGCGTGACGATGATGACGGTGTACTCCTCGGCGAGGTCGTCAATGAGGTCCTCGATCTTCGAGGCCGCGACGGGGTCGAGCGCGCTCGTCGGCTCGTCCATGAGGATGACCTCCGGGTCGGGGGCGATAGCGCGAGCGATACAGAGCCGCTGTTGTTGCCCGCCAGACAGATCGAGCCCCGAAGAGCCGAGTTGGTCTTTCACTTCGTCCCATAGTGCGGCTCGCTTGAGCGACTCTTCGACACGCTCGTCGACGTCGCCGTCGAACCCCTGAATTTTGAGCCCGTACGCGACGTTCTCGCGGATCGATTTGGGGAACGGGTTCGGCTTCTGGAACACGATTCCGATCTTCCGTCGCAAGGCAACGGGGTCGACATCGTCGTCGTACACGTTCTTGCCGCCGAACTCCACGTCGCCCTCGACGCGACAGACGTCGATCATATCGTTCATCCGGTTGATACACCGGAGGAACGTCGACTTGCCGCAGCCGGAGGGACCGATCAGCGCAGTCACGTCGTGCTCGTTTATCTGCATCGAAACGCCGTCTAACGCCTGTTCATCGCCGTAGTAGACATTGAGGTCACGCGTCTCGATGACGGTGTCCCGAGCGTCGAGGGGAGCCTCTCGCGTCTCCTCGTCGCCGGTCTCGATCGTCGTCTGGATCTTCGGGGAAGTGTCTGATTCGCTCATTGTTAGTTCTCACGTCCGTACTTGTTCCGGATAACGATTGCCGTCGCGTTCATCAGCAGCATCAGTATCAGTAGCACCACGGCCGCCGCCGGAACGACGCCATGTCGAAACTCCGGCTTCGCGTTCGCCGACGCGGCGAATATCTGGAGCGAGAGCGCCGTCGCGCTGGAGAACAGTCCGCTCGGCGGACTGTACTTCGTGGTCGCAACCGCGATGATAACGAGCGGGGCGGTCTCACCGATCGCCCGCGCCAGCGCGAGGATCGTCCCGGTGAGGGTTCCGGGGATTGCTTCGGGCAGGACAACCTCGCGGAGGGTCTGCCACCGGCTCGCGCCCATCCCGTACGACCCTTGTCGAAGGGCGTCTGGGACGGACCGCAGCGCCTCCTGCGTCGAGACGATGACGATCGGGAGGATGAGCAGTCCGAGCGTTCCCGCGGCGGAGACGACGACCCCGGTTCCGAATCCGAGCGTCCGCCGGAACAGCGCGAGGCCGAGCAGTCCGTACACGACCGAAGGGACACCGGCCAAGTTCGAGATGTTCACCTCCAACAGCGTCGCGAGTCGCCCGCGAATCCCGGTATCCGGCGCGTACTCCTCCAAGTAGATGGCCGCGCCGATCCCGACCGGGAACGCGAGGATCGCCATGAAGCCGACGATGACGATCGATCCGACGATCTGTGGATAAACGCCCGCGTTGCTCGCGGTCAGTCCGTCCCACGAATTGAGGAGCAGGTTCGGCGTGAGGAAGGTGTCCGGGTTCCGGATCCCGAACCGGTCGACGACCGCGGCACCGAGCAGCGTGCCACCGAGGAGAACGAACGGTCCTGCGACGCCGACGCGTCCCTCCGGGTCCGTCCGGACCGACCGCCAGAGGACGTAGCCGGTGGGAACGACAAACGCCGAGAAGAGGACGACCAGAAGCGACGCGTTGGCCCCCGTGATTATCGACGCCGCGGCGACGGCGAGGCCGCCGCCGGCGACGACTCCCCCGACGACGACACCGGAACGGCGACCGCGACGAGAGGCCGTCAGCCTCGCGACGAGGAGCGACGCCGGAACGGTGACGACACCGAAGTACATGATCCACTCCGCGGCGATTCCGATCGGCCCCCGGACTAGGTCGTACAGCAGCGCTGCGACAGCGATGCCCACGATGATCGACGCGGGGATCGCCGGTCCGGTGTACGTTTGATCGTCCGTTGTCCGGTCGTACGCCAAGACGAGCGCCGGCGGAAGCGACGCGAAGAAGGCGTAGGTGAACACGTCGTAGGGGCTGAGCGCGTCGACGACGGCATACGTGACGACGCTCAGGAGGAGCCCGCCGAACACCGCCGCGAACGCCTTGGCGTTCGTCTCCCGCACCGCCGGTCTCCGACGGGCGTACAGCGTGAACGCGGCCGTCGGCCCGACGAGCGTACTGAGATAGACGAGAAACCACGTGAGTGACGCGGATCCCGGTTGGAACGCGTCGCTCGCGATCTGCGCGAACAACGCGAGCAGCGAGACGATTCCGACGAGCGTCGCCGCGACGAGCGCGACCTCGAATATCTGTCCTTTCAGCTTCTGGATCCGTAGTGCCGTGCTCTGTCCGAGTTGATCGCTTGTAGTCTCTTCCGTAGCCATATCAGTACTCCTCCCGGAACCGCCGTCGGACCACTTCAGCGAGGACGTTCATCGTCAGCGTCATCGCGAACAGCGTCATCCCGAGCGCGAACATCGCCTCGTAGGTCGGGCCGCTTCCGAGGGAGTCCGCGTTGGCGATCTGGACCATCGCCGCCGTGATGGTCTGTCCCGACTCCGCGAGATTTGTGAGCACGTTCGGGAAGTACGGCATCTGCGGGCTCATGCCCATCGCCATCGTGACAGCCATCGTCTCGCCGATCGCCCGCGAGATCGCGAGCACGTACGACGCGACGATACCGGAGGTCGCCGACGGGACGACGATCCGCGTCGAGACGTCGAACTTCGTCGACCCGAGGCCGTACCCTCCCTGTCTGAGGCTATCCGGAACCGCGCTCAGCGCGTCCTCGCTGATCGACGAGACCATCGGGATGATCATGATCCCGACGACGAAGCTCGCCGACAGCGCGTTAAACGTGCCGAGCGACGGCATGACGAAGGTGAACTCCGGGAGGACGGGAACGCCCGGCGGAATCAGCTGTGCGGAGAACGGGAGGACGCTGTCGATCAGCGGCGTGATGTATACGAGCGCCATATAACCGTAGATGACCGTCGGCACGCCGGCGAGGATCTCCAGAGACGGCTTCAGTATCGACCGTGCCTTGTCGCTCGCGTACTCGCTGAGATAGATCGCCGCCGCCAAGCCGATCGGCAGCGCGATCAGCGCCGAAAAGACGGTGACGATGAGTGTCCCACTGATAAGCGGGAGCACGCCGTAGTCCTGTGCGATGACGGGACTCCAACTCGTTCCGGTGAAGTACGCGATCGGCGATATCTGCGACCAGAACGAGAGGGCGCGTCCCGACAGTGCCAAGATTATTCCGACGGTCACGCCTATCGTCAGGACGGCGCAGGCCGCGATCAGGCGGCCGTAGAGGCGCTCCTTACGGACAACGAATCCGCTCCGTTGGAGCGACCCGACCCCGCTCTCCGGTTCGTTACTCATGTAGATTGGTAAAACGTGAGGTGAGTAATCAGCGTTCCCCTTCGGGTTCTACGCGCTGTACTCGTACTCGCCGGCGATCGCCTCTTCGAGGGCGGCGAGGTTGTCGTCGACCATGTCCTGACTGCTCGGGACGTAGCCGATGTCCTCGGCGATGTAGTCCTCGTCGGCCTCGTTGATGTAGTACTCGAGGAACGCCTGGAGATGGTTCTTCTCCTGGATGTTGTTCATGTTGCCGTAGAAGAACAGCGGCCGTGCGAGCGGGTAGTTCCCGCTCTGTGCGCCTTCGAGGCTCGGCTCGACCGGGTCGCCGCCGTCCTCGCTGAGGGTGAGCGCCTTGACCGTGTCGGGGTTGTTCGTGTAGTACGCGAAGGGGAGGTACCCGAGCGCGTACTCGTTTCCGGCGACACCCTGCGCGATCAGGTCGTCCTCTTCGGTCCCTTCGAAGTCCTCCCGGATCGGTTGATCGGCTTCCGTCTCTCCGATGACCGCCTCGGTGAAGTAGTCGTACGTGCCCGACGTGCTCGCCGGACCGTAGAGGTCGAGCGGCTCGTCGGGCCAGTCGTCGTTGACATCGGACCACATCTCGGGCGCGGTGTCCGGCGACCAGATGGTCGCGAGATCCTCCAGCGAGATCGTGTCGATGAAGTCGGCGTCGTTGTTGACGACCACGGTGAGCGCGTCCTGCGCGACGAAGAACTCGACCGGCTCGATGCCGTTGTCGCGGCAGCGCTGGAGCTCGTCCTCGCTGATGGGTCGGCTCGAGTTGTTGATGTCGCTGTCGCCGGGGATGAAGACGTTCTCGAACCCGCCGCCGCTGCCGTCCCGAGTGAGGTTGAAGCTCACTTCCGAGTTCTGTTCGGCGAACGACCGAGTGACCTCCTGGGCGACCGGGTAGACCGTACTGCTCCCGGAGATACGGATGTCCCCGGAGAGGTTCTCGGAGCCGCCGTCGGACCCGTCACCGGAGCCGCCGTCGGACCCGTCTCCGGAGCCACCGTCGCCACCGTCACCAGACGTACAGCCCGCGAGCGTCAGCGCGCCCGCACCGGCGAGCATCGCAAGCGATTTCCGCCGCGTGATGCCGTTCGCGTCCGCGTCGTGGCTTGATGCCATCACCTGATCGAGAGCGAGTTTCGGTTAAATAGTATGCTATGAGCGGTACGGCTGACGCAGTATCGCTCCCCGGCACTATATACTCTATATAGATTCGATCGGCGGGGAGGGGGCTTCTGCGGTTCGGGCGTCGATCCGGCGCTCCGGACGCATTTACGGCCGATTGACATCTTCCCCGCGCTGAAGCGCAACTCCCCCGACGAACTGGCCCGGATCGGGTGATGTTACGGCTTGTCACGCGACCCGCCAGACCGCGGCCGCCAGCAGCAGCGCGCTCGCGGCCAGTACCGGTCCGTCGATCCGGCCGAACGCGAGACGCGGGAGCGTCGGGTTCCACGCGAAACAGCGCGCGGCGAGCGCGGTTCCCAGCCGGTCGGCGCGCTCGAACGCTCTGTCGAGGCCGGCCGTCGCGACGATCCGGATTCGGTCCGTCACCGCGCGCTCGGCTCCGGCGCGCGCGCGGACCGCCTCGCGCGCCGCCGTCAGGTCCCGCCGAAGCAGCGGGAGGAACCGAAACACGAGCGCGACGCCGGCACCGAGGAACTGCCCGGATCGGCCGGGCACCGTGTGCTGGATCGCCGCGCGCGAATCGCGAACCGGCGTCGATCTGACGTAGCCGGCCGCGACGACAAGGATCAGGAGCACACGATAGCTCGCGAGCGCCGTGTCGGCCGCGCGGTCGGGGCGGACCCATGGCGACCCGAGCGTCGCGCCGGCGACGACGGGGGCGACCGCGAGCACCGGGAACGCGGCGCGATAGCTCCAGAGGTCTCGGAGGCCGCCGCCGGCCAGCCGCAGCGATCCGACCGCGACGAGCGTGAGGACCGCGAGCCCGCGCGGCGTCGTGTACGCGTACGCGGCGGCCGCGAACCCGACCTGCCAACAGAGTTTCGTGCGGGGGTCGAGCCGGTGGAACGCGGTGTCGTCGGAGACGTACGCGAGCGTCATGGATCGTGGCCGGCCGGCAACCGAACCCCGAGATTGGAGAGCTCCGCAAGCGCCTCGCTCGGCGGGCCGACGACGGCAACCCGCCCGTCGGCGAGTCCGATCACGCGATCAGCGAGGTCGAGCACGTCGCGGAGGTCGTGAGTGACGACGATTACGCTCGTCCCGGCCGCGTGGAGCGCGCGGAGTCGGTCGAGGACCGACAGGCGGGCCGGCTCGTCGAGCCCGGTGAACGGCTCGTCCAAGACGAGGTGGTCCGGCTCCATGGCGAGCGCGCCAGCGATCGCGACACGCTCGCGCTCGCCGCCGGAGAGCGTGCCGATCCGGGCGTCCTCGCGGCGGGTCATGTTCACGGCCGCGAGCGCGTCGGCGACGCGCCGGTCGATTTCCTCGTGCGTGCATCCGAGGTTCTCCGGGCCGAACGCCACGTCCGCGCCAACCGTCGACGCGACCAGCTGATCGCGGGGCTCTTGGAACACCATACCGACCGCGCTCCGGGCGGCGACGAGGTCCGCGTCGGCCGGCGTTCCGTTGACCGAGACCGTCCCCGCGTCCGGCTCGACGAGTCCGTTGAACGTCCGAACGAGCGTCGTCTTGCCGGAGCCGTTGGGGCCCGCGACGACGAGGAACTCGCCGTGGTCGATCCGGAGAGAAACATCGTCGACGGCGACGACACCGCTGGCGTCGTCAACATCGTCTTTGCCCCGACTCCCGCCGTACCGGCAGGTGACGCCGTCGAGATCGATCACTGCAGCACCTCACGCGGCCGCGACCGCGTCCGACCGGACGATGCCGACCGCGGCGGCGATCTTCAGCGCCTCGGCGGGGAGGAAGGCGGCCGCGCCGACCGTCACCGCCTCGACGGGGCCAAGGGAAAGCACCAGCGCGAGCCCCGCGACGCCGAGCGCGTAGATGACGACCGTGCCGGCGACCATCGCGCCGACGAGCGACAGGAGGCCGACGCTGTCGAGATCGCGGAGACCGACCCCGCGGTGAACGACCACGCCGACGACCGCCGCGGCGAGCGGGTACGACCAGAGGTATCCCGCCGATTGGCCGACCAGTTGGCCGACGCCGGCAGAGCCGCCCTGAAACACGGGCGCGCCGAGCGCGCCGGCCGCGAGGTACAAGACGAGCGACGCGGCACCCCACACCGGACCGAGGTAGATTCCAGCGAGGAACACGCCGAGTACCTGCAGCGTCACCGACACGGGCGAGACGGGGTTCGGAAAGGTCACGTACGCGAACGCGCCGACGAGCGCGGCGAAAAGCGCCGCGCGCGCGAGGTTCGTCGCAGCCTCGTCGCCGACGAGGTCGACGGACTCCGTGCTTGTTGCCATGGCTGTGACACGCTCGTAAACCAACTTGAAGATACTGGTTGACGGGTGTGAGGCACCATGTGATGAATCAAGTGACGGACACGAGTCTTATCTACGGCGAGCCCGTTGTCTCTCTTCCATGGACGAGAAGACCGCCGACCTCCGCGACATCTTCGTCGAGACCACCGGGTCCGACACGGTCACCGAGCGGCAGGCGGAGTCGCGCGGGACGCTCACCGACCGCGACGCGGCGGCGGTCGACGAGCGCGTCCGCGAGCTGGTCGCCGCACTGCGCGATCGGTACGGCTTCTCGACCGATCTCGAGG
The DNA here is from genome assembly GCF_024494655.1 of Halorubrum laminariae. GTDB lineage: Archaea > Halobacteriota > Halobacteria > Halobacteriales > Haloferacaceae > Halorubrum > Halorubrum laminariae. The sequence goes on from NZ_JANHDL010000001.1 coordinate 173,272, forward strand.
ACGCGACGTACGCGCGGATCGCACGCGCCCGCTTCGAGGAATCGGACGACGAGGCGATCGCGGCTCGACTCGGCGGCGACGAGACGGACGAAGCCGGCGGCAGCGAGACGGACGAGACGGACGAGACGAACGAGTCGAGCGATATCACACCCGAGACCGTTAGAGACGCCCGTCTGGACCTCCACCTCGTGCGCGAACGCGACCGCGAGGTCGACGGGGACGCGTTCGACTACGAGGACCTGAAGCGGCTGACCGCCGAAGGGCGCTCGATCCCCGAGTGCGCGGACGCGCTCGACGCCGACCCCGACGCGGTCGCGAGGTACGCCCGCGTCGCGCGCGTCGATCTGACCTCGACCCGCGCGAACGACCGGTTCCGCGACGAGTTCCGCGACCTTCTCACCGACGCCGAGATCGAAGGTTCACACGCCGCCGCCGCCCGAAAAGACGGGCTCGAAGAGGCGACGGAAGACATCGAGACGGACGTGTCGCTATAGCTGCTGTCGTCAATCGACCGATAATGTGCGGCGAGCGGTCGCCGGTGCCGGTTAGCAGTTTGTAGGCGGAAGCCCCCTTCCTCAACGAGCGACCAGCGGGAGCGAGTAGGGAGGGGTAGTTCACAACGGTCCCTTGCCGCCGCCCATCATGTCTCCGAGGCCGCCGCCGCCATCGCCGCCCATCTTCTTCATCATGCGCTGCATGTCGCCCTCGCCCATCCCCTGGAACTGATCGATCGTCTGTTCCATCATCGAGTGCTGCTCTAAGAGCTGCTGGACCGTCTCCTCGTCGGTGCCGGAGCCGCGAGCGATCCGCCGAACGCGCGACTGGCCGACGACGCGAGGGTTCTCAAGCTCCTTGTCGGTCATCGAGTCCATGATCCGCTCAAACCGCCGCATGCGGTCTTGGGTCACGTCCATCGCGTCGTCTGGGAGCTGGTCCATCATCCCGCCGCCCATCCCGGGGATCATGTCCATCACCTGATCTAAGGGCCCCATCCGATTCATCGCGTCCATCTGCTTTTTCATGTCCTTCAGGGTGAACTCGCCCTGAAGCATGTCCTCCGGGTCCCAGTCGTCGTCCTCCTCCGTGGCCTCCTGCATCGCGCGCTCGACGCGCTCGGAGAGCTGCTTGAGGTCGCCCATCCCGAGCAGCCGCGAGATGAACCCGGACGGCTCGAAGCGCTCGATGTCTTGGACCGTCTCGCCGGTCCCGAGGAAGGCAATGGAGGAGTCGGTCTCGTTGACGGCCGTGAGCGCGCCGCCGCCCTTGGCGGTCCCGTCGAGCTTGGTGATCATCACGCCCTCGATGCCGATCGACTCCTCGAACTGGCGGGCCTGCTCTTTGGCCCCCTGTCCGATCGCGGCGTCGAGGACGAGTAGCGAGCGGTCGGGGTCGACGACGTCGTCGATCTCTTCGATCTCCGCGATGAGGTCGTCTTCGAGGGCGTGCCGACCGGCGGTGTCGACGATGTGCACGTCGGCGTCTTCGGTCTCTTCGAGCCCCGTCCGAGCGATTTCGACGGGGTCGTCGGCGTCGGGGTTCCCGTAGAAGTCGACCTCGGCACGCTCGCACATCTGTTTGGCCTGATCGTACGCGCCCGGCCGGAAGGTGTCCGTCTGGATGACCGCGGGACGGAGCCCCTTCTTCGAGAACCACCACGCTATCTTCGCCGCGGAGGTCGTCTTCCCCGATCCCTGAAGGCCGGCAAGTAAGATCGTCTGATTTTCGAGGGGGAGATCGGTGGAGTCACCGACCAACTCGACCATCTCCTCGTAGACGATTTTGAGGACGTGGTCGCGTGCGGTGGTGCCGCCCGGGGGCTCCTCGTCGAGCGCGCGGGCCTTGATCGAGTCGGACAGCTCCATCACGAGCGACACGTCGACGTCGGCGGACAGCAGCGACCGCTGGATCTCTTTGACGATCTCCTCGACGTCGCCCTCTTCGAGCCGGCGTTTCCCTTGGAGCTTGTCGAGGCTGCTCCGGAGAGACGTACCGAGGTCGTCGAGTACCATTTGCCGGAGATAGGCGGGCGACGCGGTAAAGCTTTGTTCGTCGGCGGGCGCGAGCCCGCGTCAGACCCGCTCCGCGATGTACCGCTCGATTCGAGTCACGAGCTCCGGGCGAAACGTCCAGAAGCCGTCCCAGACGTTCGGCTCGTCTTCGAGCGCGAGCAGCGCGACGTGGTCCCCGTCGGTCCCATCCGGCGGCGTGAACACGACGAACCACGAGCGTCGGTACGGGTAGGAGGTCCCGGTGTGAACGGTTATCGGGAGGGTCGACAGCCGGTCCACGTCGCCGACGCCGTACACGTGGACGTCGACGCCGGTGCCGGCGACCCGCTCGTACACCGACCGAGTGCCGCGCTCGTCGTCGATCCGGGAGAGCCGCTGGAACGAGGCCCGCAGCGTTCCGACGCCGTGTTCGACAGCGACCCGCTCTATCACCCGCGAGATGATGATCAACAGGAGCTTCTCCTTGTTCGAGGCGGGATAGCCGCGAACCCGAAACGGGACCTCGTCAAGCCCTTCGAACACGTCCGGAAGCGCGACTTCGTCGAGTTCGATGGCACCGGTCTTGTACAGATCGGAGTTGATGAGCAACACCGATTCGAGCAGTTCGTCGAGCGTCGACCGCGCGACGATCGAGCCGTTCTCGACGAGTGCGACCACGTCGTCGTCCGACGCGGGGTCGTCGGTCTCGCTGATCGAAACCGGCTGTCCGTCGAGCAGCGAGTCCAGCAACTTCCGAACCGGATCCGGCGACGACCGGTTCAACAGGACGAGATGCCGTTCTGGCGACTCAAGCTCGTCGAAGAACGAGCGAAGCGATTCGGCCATATACCCTACTCCGGCCGAACGCGGAAAAGATCTTACTCACGGCCGCGCTCGTCAAAAGATCTTACTCACGGCCGCGCTCGTCGACAATCCGCGTGCCCGCGGCGTCGATCCGGCAGACCTCGGGGTCGTAGCCGGCGTCCGAGAGCCCGGTCCCGAGCGCGAAGACGGTGCGGCCGAGCATCGCCATCGCGGCCTCGCCGCCGACGGCCTCGACCGCGTCGATCGCGGTGTCGACTTCAGGAACGAGGAGGTCGGCCGAGCGAGCGAACTCGCGGGCCACAGCCATCATCGTCGGAAGCCGCGGGTCGGCGCGGACGCGTTCGAGCGCAGTCACTCCGGCAGCCGAGAGTGCGGTCGTGTCGCCGCCCAACACCGTCTCCGTCGACAGTTCACCGAACGTGACGTACTCGATGCGGGCGTCTGCGGGGATCCCGTCAAGCGCGCCGAACCCGGGTGCGCCGGGTTCGAGTCGGATCGGGACACCGCCGCGCGCCTGCGCGACCACGTCGCCGAGGCCGGTACCTCGACGGACCTCCGACTCGTGGGCGATGCGGACGAGGTCGTTCTCCGAGCGGCCGCGGTCGAACGCCCGGTTCGCCGCGACGGCGGTCCCCAGCGCGGCCGCGCCGGAAACGCCGAACCCGGCACCGATCGGCAGGTCAGCCGTGACCGCGACATCGACCGCGGGCACGTCGAGCGCGTCGAGCACGTCCTCGACCGCGCCGATCGCGCTGGGCTCACCGTCGAGGAGCCGGGTGCCGCCGTCACCGCTGGCCGCCGACACGTCGACGGTGACGCCGTCAGTCAGCGTCACGCCCGCGCCCCGCGACCCGGCGGCGGCCGGCCGGTCGTCGGGATGCGCGCTGAAGAAGGCCGTGACGTGTCCCGGGACGAACACGGTCGCCCGCTGCCTGCTCATGCTCTGCCGGAGGTTCGGCCGTCGATTAACGGTTGTTATCCGCGATGACGACACCGCGGGTCTCACAGAGCGCGGCGGACACCGCAGGCGGTAAGTAGGGGCCACACGAACCCCGGACGTATGCGAAATCAGTTGCGTCCCCTCCTCGCCGCCGCGCTGGCGATGCTATTCCCGGGGCTCGGCCACCTCGTCTTGCGTCGGTGGGGACGGGCGCTGCTGTGGCACCTGACCATCGTCGCCGGCGGCGTAGCGCTTTTCGCGTTCTACGACGTGACCGTATCGGGCTCGATCACCGCTCCGGCCGAGGCGGCCGACGCCGCCGCGTCGCTCCCGCTCGACATCACCGTCTCGCTTGTCCTCTTATACGGGCTGTCGGCGATCGACGCGTACGTCGTGGGTCGCGCCGACGCCGCCGCGCGCGAGCGGACCGACGCCACCGCCGAAGCGATCCGCCGCCGCGCCGCGAGTGCCGAGGACAGCGACGGCACCGACGGCGACGACGCGCAGCGGTCACAGTCTCCGGTCGCCGCAGTCACCGGATCGGACGCCGAGCCAGCGGAGGTCGAGCCGGCGGAGGTCGAGTGTCCGCACTGCGGCAAAGAGACCGACGCCGACCTCGACTTCTGTCACTGGTGTACGGAGCCGCTCCCGTGGGCCGATGAGACGTGATCCAGATCCCTTCTCACAGCTGATAACTGCGGAGCAACTATCATATATCGCCGTCGTGATGTCGAGAGTACGGACGCGAACGACGGACGGAACATGAGTCTGAATCCACGGAGATACGACGTACGGGAGCTGCGTCAGATCGCGGGCGCACCGCGAGTCGACGTAGACGAAGCGGCTCGGGAGCAGCCGCTTCGGCAGCCGAACCGGAGTCGAGCGGAGCAAGCCGCCCGCTCGGCCGCGTTCACCGAGCTGCTCCAGCGTCAGCGAGGACAGCGGCTGTCCGCCGGCGACGGGACTCGACCCGATGACGCCGAAAACCGCCCGTATCTGCGAGCGGTTCCGGCCTCGCCGGAGGCGGAACACGAACTCGGCGAGTGGCTCGGCTACCTCGTCGACGTCGGCGGACATCTACGCAGTCGCGACGCGCTGTCGTACTACGCCGAACTCGGCTGGATCGAATCCGACGCGGTCGACGCGCTGACGCGCCGGCTGGAGGGGTTCAACGCCCCACGGTACGATCGGCCATTTACCCCCGCGGACCATCGGATCAGCCTCGTCTCCATCGTCCGGATCGCTTCGTGTGCGAGTGAACCATGAGCGACGACGAATCCACGGATATCAACGAATCGGATGAACCGGCAGCGGTGGGCGTGAAACTCGGCAGCACTCGGACGGTGCTCGACATCCCCGACGGGCGGGGCGGTCGCGAGCGACACTCCATACTCACCTGTCTGGCGACCTACGAGGACGCCATCACCGGCGAAGAGAAGGTGCTGTTCGGCGAGGAAGCGGCGGTCGAGTACCCGGACACGGTGCGGTTTATGCTCCGGTCCGGACTTCCCGAAGACGACGAGAGTGTCGCCGACGCCGAGCGGTTCTTCGAGGCGGTCGTGGACGCCCACGACGTGCCCGAAGAGAGCGCCGTCGTCTACGCGGTGCCGACCATCGACAACGAGGAGGGCGTCGAGAACCTCAAGCGGGTGATCGAAGGGTCGTCGATCGGCCAGATCGAGGCCCGGAGCTTCCCCGAGTCGCTGTGCGGGTCGATCCCCGCCTACGGCGACGGGCTCGACGCGATTGACGAGGTATTCCTCTCGGTCAACATGGGATCGACCACGCTCGAGGCGTGCGCCTACCGGCGCGGCGAGCAGCTCTCACCGTTCTCGACCGGCTCGGTGACGGGCAACGAGGTCGACCGCTGGATCGTCGCCGCCGTCGAAGAGGAGAGCCAAGGTCGCGTCCACATCGATCGGACGACCGCACGGGAGTACAAGGAGGAGCACGCCGACGTGTACGACTTCGAGCCGTTCACGGACGTGGTGCAGCAGCCCGGCGGCGGGAGCCACGAGTTCACCGTCGACCGCGGCGTCCGCGGCCCGGTCGACCGCTACATCGACGACGCCGTCGACGCGGTCGCCAACGAGTTCCTCCCGGAGCTCGCGAACGATCACATGAAGCCGTACCAGCTCGCGTTGGGTCGCCCGATCGCCGTCACCGGCGGAATGGCGTGTATCCCCGGGCTCACCGAAGAGTTCGAATCACGGCTTTCGGACGTGCTCGACCGCGACATCGAGGTCGTCTCCCCTGAGGACCCCGCGACGGCCGCCGCCGAAGGCGCGGCCCGGATCGCGGAACGCCTCGTGTAATCAGAGCGACATCACTACCGTTGTTCTTTGCCATACACTTGGAAGCGAGATGAATCGACGGGAGATACGAGATGATCATTGTTGAACAGACGAATCACGTCCCAAACACGATGCCCATCTGGGATCTCAATACCTTCCTTTCCATCCCCGTTCTCGCGAATATCCAATTCCAAACCAAATTCGTCAATTATTGCCTTTGCTTGCTGCATGTCCAGATCCGAGGTGATTCCCGACTGAGATACCTCATACAGCTTCCGCATTTTTGTTCGATGGTTGTACACACGCTCTCGGAATTCGCTCATATTATGTATCAGCACATTGCTGTCCTTGATGGTTCTAAATGTCTCAACAGCGGTGTTCTCAAGTTCTTCAACCCAATCAAACGTATCCTCGAAGCTACGCTGTTTGAAGATGAAGAACTGGCCATCAAAATAGATTGCATCAATCTTCTGAGGTAGAGATACGAGCTCTCCATCATTCACTTTGTTGTACTCTTGGTCTTGGAGCATCATCCAGCCCTTGCGATTCATTTCGATGACCTGTCTGTTGGTATAGCCCCGAAATGCGACCAACATCTTACCGTCGCTGTTCTTCAATCGAATCGCCTGGAAGTCGGGTCTGGGCTCCTCGTACGAGGATTCCGGCAAGTCGTTCTCCGTGAACAACTCTTCTATTGAATCGGACATCGGGAAGTCGTCCCGATCACAGTACTGGATTGGCTGTGGGTCACGATTGATATTCGAAAGGTCGTATTCCTCAAACTCTGTCTTTCCATCCCGGTAATTCTCGATCCGCTTTTTCAGACGGCTCTTCACTAGATCTTGAATGTCATTAGCAATCCGCTGGTTGATCGGAACTTCGCCGAATTCGAACTCAAGACCATCATTAGAGTTCTGTTCACGAGCGACAACAATATCGCGAGTTGACCCATGGCCCATCCCAAATGTTCGTGCATCTTCCAGATCACTAATATCAGTCATGGGTACTCTCTCTTTATCACATACCTTCGCTCAATCACCTATTACTTACGGTGATGTGGACACGTTCACTCAATTCAACCGTGGTTACGGTATCCTCTTCTAGGTCAATATCCCGATCTGCCACCAACATGTTAGTCCCGCGACCACCATCCTTGATTTCATAGATATCGTACCCCATCACGGCCAATATCGGATTGACGTGTAGGTGTGCGGAACGGATTTGGATGGCACCGAGCACGAAAAAGAACAAAGTGAAAATCACCCAGTTCTCCCACAATGCGTAGTCAAGGCTCACGAAAGGGAATATATACGGGATGAGATAACTGGTAAGAAGATCGTGACGGCTCTTGTATGACTCAATGTCTCGGAACTTCGGTTCCTTTTGCTTGCGGATAGTAATCGCTTCCCGAAGTACGATACCGGAAATAAGTGTCATCAAGACGAATAGAAGTGAAATCCACGGGAACTGAACTCCGTAGACAGTGTATGTGATATCGTGGGCTTTCACCGCCATGGCAAGCCACAGGGGAATATAGGAACTCAAAAAGAGCCCTACTTTGACCCACCCACGATAGTCTGCCATGACTAGTACTTGTTGGTGCAGGGGGATGGACTTTTCCCATCAATTTGCAGCGTACGCCGCCCGTAGCGAGCCATCCCACATTGAACCACAGGACGCAGTGACCAGAGACGAGCTAGGCACTTTTGTACAATTCTTTTTCCCAGTCGATCTCGGGCTCGGTAGACATCTCCGGTGAGCCCTTCTTCAAGATCAGACACCGGTCAATTGTTTCTCGCCCTTCGTCATCCTCATCATGATCGTATTTCAATCGGTTGAAAACAACATAGCTGCGGTTTTCCACGTCATAGGCATCATCAATAATCCCATGAACGTCAAAATCCGTGTACTGTTGGGCTTCTTCCGCGATAATCGCTGCCGTGTTGAGTATCTGTTTTCGATTGGACAAGTGCTTTCGAACGTCACCGACAATTAATACCGCGACGCTGTCTGGCGCGAGTACATCATACATCTCCCGCAGACACTCACGCATGAACTCCCGATACTTATCCGTATCTTGGGTACTGACAAGGTTATCCCGTTCATCCTCACGTGGGGTATTCAGCCACCAAAGTCGAATCCAATTATTCCAATCGTAGTTCAGCGTCTGCATATATGGTGGTGACGTGACGATGAGATCCGCTGTCTCTGATTCAAAAGGGAGATCGGTGGCGTTTGATTGCGTAATCTTTGTTTGTGAGCTTACCCACGGAGGAATAAAGTCTTCTTGGGCTAATTCATGTTTTTGTATGGCCTTGGGACGAATATCACGCTCTGGAAGTTCAAGATCGTGTTTCTCGGCATACTCGCGAACATAGTTCGCGGTTCCCGAGTACGTGTCCTTTGTTTGAAGCGAGAGGAACATTTGACTCGGGCCGTGAAGGATGCCGCACATCACTGCTTTGAGATACATCGCTTTCGGGCTATCATCGTCATGCAGCACTTCTCGCAACCGAAGGATTTGATCCAGCGTATAGTCCGAATAGAACACCTGTAGATCTTCGTTGTCTAGTAGTCGCATCCCGGTGTTATCAACCGATGCTGCTTCGTCTAGTTTCTCGTCGAGATACTCCTCAAAATTCTCAGGGTTGACCGGATTGCATTTGGCTTTTGACAGCGTATAAGCATAGCAAAATATATCGTTCCCGTATCCTTTTCGGTTATGAAGAGCTGCTTCCAGCGGAGTCGTTCCACCTCCAGAGAATGGGTCAAGAACGGAATCTCCAACGTCACTAAACCGGCGAATAAAGTAGTGGGCGAGAGCGGGCGGGAATCCTCCAATATAGGGTGAGAGTCGGTGGAGGCTGTGACCCCAGCCTCGAGGGGCTTCTTTCCACGTTGATTGAAGTCCTGTTGTATTTTCTGCAATTAGATCATCCGTACTTATCGAAGCGCCCTCAGTTGTTTTTGACATGAAAAGGTATTCTTACCAAGACAAATATTCGCGAGTCGTGTTAATCTTGCGCATCGCGACGGGATTGCAAGAACCGCAAGACTGCGCCACTACGATGATCCGTTATTAAGTGCCCCTTTGGAGAACAATTCAAGTACTTTCGATCCAGTTTTGAGAGGGATCGAAGCACGTTGATGAGCAAGCGTCACTGGGATTGTCGCATCATCGTATAGTGCCGTTTCAACCTTTGAGATGGACTCTAGCGTCTTCCGCATCAATGGGTAGTTCATCGGATCGTACTTCTCCTCGCCGTTTGGGAGCTTGGGAACCTTCAACATGAACACTCGTCCCGATCTCGTCCGGTAAATGAACGGCCACCCGTAGTGTTCCCTCACACCATATTCATCATCGGTTGTCCCTGTTTTCACATACTTGTAGATGTACTCATTATCCATTTTGAGTACCGTTCCCGGTTCCATCTTGTCCCTGATCTGATCTGCATGATCTTTGAGTTGACCGCTTTTCTCGATTCCGACGATTATCGGTGGTGCGTACCCCAGTTCCTTCTGTCTGTTCGACACTCGTGCAATCGTTTGCAGAATTGGTTTATGTAAGAACGATCCTGTCCCGTAGATGGCCAGTGGCCCGTCGATAATAAACCCGACACGAGAGAGACGCTCCGGATTCTCCTCGGAAAGATACAACAGGTATGCGCACATCGTTAAGTGCTCAAACACCTGCATAATATCTGATATCGCAGTTCTATTCGACTGACTTTCGCTCACTCGTTCATGTGTTCGAAGGGCATCAGTCGGGTAGACTTCTGTGTCGCATTTGGGGCAGTGCCCGAAGTCGTCAACACTGGTGTGAATATGAAGTTCGGAACGACGCTCACCGGTGTTAGCCGGACAGTCTGGATTGGGGCATCGATACACGTCCACCGTGTTCTCATCGATTAGGCGTGGATCGGCCTGAATCACGTCAAGGTAGATCTCTAGGAGGGATCTTCCCTCGATTTCGCGTGTTTTGAACGTGTCGTAAATGTGTTTCCGCCAACTCTCAACGGTTGTTTCCGCATCGTCTCGAATGTAGTTACTGCTCGGGAGAACGATATCCTGGAGGGAACTGTCATCGATCTCTTCGACGCGCGCCGGGTCAACGAATCGCTCTGATTCCTGTTCGTCGAGCAGGTCGAGCTTGGTGAGAACAGCTGCGATTTGAACGAATCCAATACGATTGCTCGGGTAGTCATCATTCGTTGGAACTTCCTGGAGTGACCCATCTATCGAGAGGAAGTAACTCGGGTCAATGCCCTCGTTCGGAAGATCTTCCAATGCATAGCTATTGTCTTCGATCGGGGCTTCGTCCGGGTCTACCTCCTTTGTGCTGAACCCGTCGAGTTCCTCCTGAACTAACTCGTTTTCGATGATTGGAACGTGCCCTAGCCGTTGCGCTGTCTCATACGTATTCCCACTCTCGTACGGCATTCTATTCTCCTCCGTCGTCTCCGTGGTAGTTCTCGTACAGTTGGCCCGCTTGGTTGATGAGATCAGTATCGAAGAGGTCGATCTGAGTGGGGATGATGAACTCTCCACTGCGTGTTTTCACTCGTGCGAATCCCTTGTCCTCTGCTTCGCGAGTCTGTCGTTCGAACGCTTCGAAATTGTAGTAATTCGACAGCTCTCTGGTTTCATTTTTGCTGTTGAGGTGCGTCACGATCCAGTTCGCGGTGTTCGCGAGTACGCGGTCGTCTACACCGCTCACTTCCTGCGTTGCGTACACTAACCCAATGTTGTACTTTGCAGCCTCTTTTGCGAGCCGAACGTAAGGGTCACTGTCTTCGGCTTCATCTAGGTGGTCGCTTCCGAATAGCCGGTGTGCTTCCTCCACGTAAATCTGGATGTTGTGCGGATCATCCCCATCAGTGAAGATCCCGACTTGTTGATTGACGATATAGTCGATGATGTTTTTCGAGATTCGCTGATTGATCTCGTCTGTTCCGGTAGTAAGATCGACAATCACGATGTCGCCTTCGATAAGGCTCTCGAAGATGCGTCGAGGGTAGTACCCTGCGGCTCCAGTTCCGTGGAACCGCTGTAACGGTTGGAGGTGTCGGTATCCAGCGCCTCGTTCCTGATTGAATACAACAAGGATGGCATCCAGATCGTTGTCTATCCAGTCCCCGCCGTTATTGGCGGCATTTATGTCTCCTCGGTTGTTGGCGACGATTTCCCAGAACGTCACGAGATCATCTGCATCAACGAACATCCAACCAGGTGCGCCTCCGTCAGACTCTTCGAAGTAGTCGTCTTCCCCGTAGATATTGTTGACTTCGTCACGCACTGCTTGGTTTGTAGGGATGGGTGTTGTCCAACCCTGGGGGGGTCTAAATCCAGCCTGAATTAGTGTTGCGTAGAAGGCGGAGCGACAGCGAACTGCTGTGTTACGATCTCCCCAATCTCCATCTTCACCTGGCCCAATTACGTCTGCGGATTTGAAGCTGTCAATGTAGGTCGCATCTTGGGTTAGAAGGGTTCTGGTGGTTTGCCAGACTTCTTCGATTTGTTCATAGTCGAAGAAATTCATTTCGAGCGATTCGACGTTGTCGTCATCGTTTGCCCAGCTGTAGACCGTGACGGCGTCGTCGTGAATGTCTGCGAGTGCGGTTTCGTCGTCTTGAGTATTTACGTTAGCGTACTCACCAGTCGGGTCGAAGAGTAACTGCCCGAGTGTTTCCCCCGTTTCAACTGCTTCCATGAAGGACGCGGTCGCAAACACTTTCATGGAGTTCGATTTCCCGGTTCGAGTCATTCCGAACAGAGCGGTTTTGTTGCCAATGATATCCTTAATATCGATAGGAACGGTCGCACCTTCGAGATTAGATCGTCGCTCGGTCGAGGTATATCGAACGCGCCCTAATCGAATTCCCTCCCTGTCTACGTCGTCCTCGTCCTCATCGTCTCGACCTATCTGGACTTCAGAGAAGATTCGTGCAAGCGCTTCTGGCCCGGGTTTGTAGACTTTGTATCGGGCACTGGAATAGAATGTCTCCACGTCGCTCCCGAATTGCAATTCGTTGTCTTCTTGATAGATTGTGCCGAGGATTTTGGCGTCGATTCCAGAGAACTGGATTCGATCTCGGGTGAGAACGTCCATGATGTCTTCACTGGAGCCAGGGACGACTCGGTCTGATTCGATGCTGGAGTCGCCTGTGATTTTCTTTCGCATCGCTTCTTCTCGGACTTTCATTAGGTCGTCCTCTGCGGGGAGTTTCGCTGGGCCTTTGGCGCGAAGAAGCATCGCGTATGCGTCTTCCTCGTTGAAATTGTTAGGATCTTCCCAGTCTGCGGCTGTTGCGAGAAGGTAGCAGTGTCGAGGAACGCCGTCGGCTTCGTCTTTCCAACGGTCGTTACTCACGATGGTGCACGTGTCGTACTGCATGTAATAGACCCCCCCTATGAGCTGGGAACCCTCGATGATTGGTTTGATGTCTTGGTCGTTGAGGGCTAGCTCGCTCATCAGTCGATTAGACATATGCCTGCCAACTCATGCGAAGGTGAATAACCTTGCGTGGCCGAAGTGAAAGTGAAACACAATCACTTCACAGTCCACCGTCGATCAGTAGTGAGTCGCAGTCGTGGCATGGAACGTTGGAGATTGTCCTGATCACCGTTTGTCACCGTCCTCGTCAGAGTGGTCGTAGCAGTAGTGATCTCGATACTTGTAATAGACGTGTACAGTTAGTGTGCGATCACATCGAGTCCCGTCATCTGTCGAGCCAGCACACAGCACTGTGACGCGTGTCGGGTCACTCATCGCCGTTACCGCCTATGTCTACTTGTTCGGGTTCTTCCATACAGTATATATTCGTAATTTAATTGCCAAAAGGATCACGCCCCGATTATATCGATACTGGTGTGCAACGGGCGTGTGCTAGCCGGTTCGGCTAGCGCGCCTAGGCCTCAGGAGAGTCGAGACACCCCTCGTTGTGAGTGGGTGGATCAGCGCTTAGTCTTCGTCGATGCCCTCGTCGTCGTCGCTGCTCTCGATCCCCATCGCTTCCGCACGCGTACACCGGCGGAACTCTGGTTCCATCTCTATCTCTTCTCGGCCATCATCTGCATCATCTACGGAATCATCATCCTCGTCGGTGCCGAGCCCCGGATCAACGGCATTCGCACCAAACCCGGACACATCATCTTGATCAGACATCGTCAGAATCCTCACAACCCTACCATATAGACTTATTACATAATTCACACACTCGGAACAAACGGCACTCTCACACGTCACAGTCATACGTGAAAGTCACACGTCACAGTGACGCGTCACACCCACACGTCACTCACCAGGATGGGACTCTGGCGCGCGCCACAGAGACTTCGAGACCGAATTCACCACCAGCAACTACCAGCAATAAAATCCTCAAAAAAGAGGATTCGTGCCTTTTTGGGTATAGTCCCGGGCGGATTCGAACCGCCGTCAATGGCTCCAAAGGCCATTATGATTGGCCACTACACCACGGGACTGCGATCACTGATTCCGCGCGCGCACTCAAGTAGGTTACTTTTCGCCGACTGTGAGCACCGTTCGTGATACCCCACCACATACTTATATGAGTTGAAACTAAACGATCCACGTGAGATGTCTAAACGGGGGACAGATCGACAGCCGAGAGACGACGGCACCGCTCTCGGCCACCGCGTGCCGTCCGAGCGACGACGGTCGCGTCCCGAGTCGGTTCGATCGGTCGAATCACGTACGGGGACGCGGTATGGCGGGGCCGACCGCTCGGCGAGAGCGCGTCAGTTCGGTCGGAGCGCGCTCTGTCTGTCCGGAATCGCGCTGTTGACGGCGACGAAGTTCGCCGACGCGCTCACGACGGGCATCGGACTTCGGTTCGTTCCGACGGTGTACGAGGCGAACCCCGCAGTCGACGCAGTGTTGCGCCGTGTCGGCGTCGAGACCGGACTGATCGTCAGTTCCTGCGTACTCGTTGTTTCGATTATCGCGATCACCGAAATCGCCGCCGTCGCCGTCTCGATACGTCGTCGAGACGGCCATCTCGCCCCGCTCGTCCGACTCGTCGGATACGGCCTCCCGTCGGCGCTGTTCGCGCTCGTCGCCGTGTACAATACCACGGTTATCGTCGCGGGACTGCGATCCATCGAACTGATCTGAGGTGGGCCTGCAGAGCGGATCGAGAGGAGTTTGAGAGACCGTCCGGTCGGACGAGCCGTGTCGAGTACGACGGTTCGGCTGTCGCGAAGCGAGTCAGTTTCTGTCCACGATGTCTCGGGGATGTGTCGCCCCGTCTGTGGGTCCTGTGTTCTGCGTGCCGGACTCCGTGTGGAGCGTCGCAGTGGAGAGAGGACTCCACCAGCGGCCGGGGGTGATGTCTGCAAACGGGCGGTCGCAGCCGGGACAGATGGGATCGGTGAGCATCGAGAGGTCGACGGACGACCCGCAGTGGTCACAGGTTCCCTCGTCGACCCCGAGGTCGATCGCCTCACGCCGTAACGCGCCGAGAGTGCGACGCGCGGTCGCGATCTCCTCGGTGGTGTCGGCCGTCCGTTCAGCGTCGACGAGTCGGTCGTCGAGGTCATCTGTCCGCTCGATCAGCCGCTGGAACAGCGCTTCGATCTCGTCGAACTCACCGTCTATCCACGCCTCGAACTCGTCCTGTGTCGATTCGAGGTCGCCGAGGACCTGTTCGATGGCGTCGAGGCGTTCGGTGAGGTCCTCCGCGTCGTCGCCGACCTGCGCGTCGAGCTGTTCGACCCGTCGGTTGAGGCGCGTGAGGTCGTCGGTGATGCGGTCGGTGAACCCGTCCTGTCTGGACCGTTGCTGTTCGACGTCAAGAGACAGGTCAGACACCTGCCGCCGGAGCTCCGTGACAGTTTGAACTAAGTCGAGCTGGGTCTGAATCGAGTTGCGAAGCTCTTGGATCTCCGTTGCGACGGGGTCGTCGGTCGGAATGTCGGATGCATCGGTGTCGTCGCCGTCCCCGCCGGACCTGCCGGATCCGCCGGGATCGCTAGACTCGCCGGCCGTCTCCGGCTCGTCGTCGCCGGCTGGAGCGCCGCTTCGCGCCGCTGACTCTTCGGCTGGGTGCCGCTCGGCATCAGCGGCGTCACTCGAGACGCCGGCTGCGCGTTCGTCTCTCGGACGACTCTCGCTCGTTCTCTCTGTCGACTCGTCAGTTCGACGACGGTTCGGCAACGATCGCCACTCCGATGAGCCGTCCGAATCCAATTCTGCGGCCGGCCCGGGACCGCTGGCGGGCGTGTCGGGAACGACATCGCTCATCTCGTCGAGGACCCAGTAGGCGGAGACGAGTCGATCCAGCAGTTCCCGCTCCTCGAGGTCGCGGGATTCCGCCGTGTAGTGAAGCCACTCTTGGAACGTGTCGACGTCGATCGGATCGGCCTCATCGGGGTCCCGAGAGTCTGACACGGTCGCACAGTTGGGTATCCAGTATCTTAACGGTTGTGTCGAAACCGTCGCCGCCGACGCTGTGCGATGGTTTTTTAGTCTGAAATGACGAGAGTGCAAAAGATGACGCAGTCGCAGGAGACGGCGTGTCGGGGGCGATCCGGGACACCGCGACCGGCGGTGGTGTCTTCCGATCGAACGTGGTCGGGACACATCGCGCGAACACGAGCACGCCCGATGCGGGCCGGTCGAGTTCGATGAGCGACTCCGGATCGAACGACACCGATTCGGCAGACGTCGATGACGCCGACTCCGATTCAGAGCGCTCGTCTCGGTTCGAATCGCTCCGATCGCGGCTGGACGGAGCCGACGAGACGCCGCCGGCCGACGCCGATCGGGGCGACACGGGGAGTCAGCAAGACGACGGCGACTCGGCCGCCGAACCAGACGAGTGGAGGTGGTCGACCGCGACCGATGACGACAGCGGGACGGCGACGGGCTTCGACGAGGGCGAGACGGGCGAGGCGGGCGAACACGAGGACGCTACCGTGACCGCCGGCTCGGACAGGGGGAGCGACGAGACGGTCGGCGGTAGTGCCGGCACGCGCGAAACTACCGACGCGGTCGACACCGGCACGCGGCCAGACGAGCGGTCAGCCGATCGTGGCGGACGAATCTGGGACCGCGACGAGGCCGACGAGGTGTCCTCGGACGCCGAATCGATCGACCCCAGTGATCCCGCGACCACAGATTCGGGGACAGCGGCGAGCGCTTCGGATCGCGTCGCGCAGGGGTGGAACCCGGACGCCGATGGTGAGAGCAAACTCCCCGTCGACATCGAACCGGGAACGAGCGTGCTCGTGCAGTCCGAGTCGCGAGACGATCGCACGGATCACGCCTGTCACGAGCTGCTCGAAGTCGGCCGAGAGGGAGCGTCACCGCGAGTGCTCCTCGTCCGGTATCAGGAACTCGATCCCGACCGATTGGCGCAGATTGCGGGGAACGCGGACCGTCTCAAACTGATCGCGATCGGCTACAGGCAGTCGGTGCCGGCGTCGGTCGACGATGTCGTCGACAGCGTGCAGATCACGAACCCAAACGATATCACGCGTCTGGGGATCGTCGTGTCCGGGACGATAGACAGCTGGGCGATCGACGATCGACCGATCGCCGTCTGCTTCGACTCACTGAACGTCGTGTTGAACTACCGCGACGTGAAGAGCACGTTCCGGTTTCTGCACGTGCTTCTCAACACGCTCCACGGCGGCGGGGCGGTCTCGCACTTCCACGCGGACCCGCTGGCCGGAAATCCGCAAGACCTGAGCACGCTCAAACCGCTGTTCGACGAGGTCGTCGCCATCGACTCGACCGGAGTGCACACCGAATGACTGACCGCAGTCGTCGGGCGTCGCGGACGCAGAACGTGTCTCCACGGAACGGGGAGGCGTCGCTTCCGCGGAACCGAGGTCGTGAGGGACGCTCGTGAGCGACATCGACCGGTCGATACGGGCCCGTGCGTTCCTCGAACAGTGGCTCTCGGTGCTTTTGATCGCGGCGATCCTGCTCGCGGCCGTCGGCGGGTGGTGGAGCTATCAAGTCCACGCGAGCCCCGAGGTTGAGCGCGACTCGGTGACCGTCGAACAGTGGTCCGAGTCGACCGCGTTCGACCACAGCTCCGTCGTCGTCAACGACTCGTTGGTGTTTGAGGAGGGCGAACGCGTGCGAAACCGACCGGTGTACTACGTGAACCTCGCGGAGGAGCTTGACGTGACGTACGCGTACGAACATACCGCCTCGGAGGGGTCAGTCGACGTGACGACAGACATCCGTCTTGTGTATCGGGGCGTCGAGGGCGAAGACGTGCTCTGGCAGTACGCCGAGCCGCTTGCGAGCGGGAGCGACGAGGGCGTCACAGCGGACGGGAACCACACCGTGGACGCGACCGTCGACATCGACGAGGTCTTCGAGAACATCGACACGATCGAACAGCAGCTCGGTGCCGCGGGCACCATCGAGATCCGCGTCGTCGCCACGTCGAACGTCGAGGGCACGCTGTCTGGACAGTCCGTGAGCGCAACCTACGAGAGCGCGATGCCGATCACGGTCACCCAGCAGACGCTCCGCGTCCTCGAAACCGAGACGATCGACGAGAGCAGCCAGCGGACGGACACCGTCGAGCGCGTGGTCGAGCCCAGCGGCCTCGAAGCCGCCGGCTCGGTGCTGCTGTTCGTCGTCGGACTCGCCGGCACCGGCGGACTGCTGGTCGCTCGCCGGCGCGGCCTCGTCGAACTCTCACCGGACGAGCGCGAGATCCTCCATATCCACCAGCAGGAACAGGAGTTCTCCGAGTGGATCACGCGCGGGACGTTCCCCTCCGAGCGGGAGTACGAGGCGACGGTCCTCGTCGACGATCTGGAGGGGCTCGTCGATGTCGCCATCGACACCAACAAGCGCGTCATCAAGGACGAACAGCTCGGTGTGAGCACGGTGCTCGACGGGGATTACGTGTACGTGTACGTCCGGCCCGACTCGCCGGCGGAAGACTGGCTGGTCAACTACGCGGACATGACGATGGACGAGTTCGAGCAGTTCGAACGCTGAGAGGCGACGGATTCGGCGGAGCCGCTTGCTTTTATGTCACACCGACCTGAGCGTCGGGCATGGACGTCGTCGGCGATCTCCTCGCGCGCGACCGGCGGAGCCGAGATATCGCGCTCGTCACGGTCGACGGGCGCGAGCGCACCTATCGCGATCTGATCACCAACGCGTACAAGGCGGCGAACGTGTTGCGTTACCTCGGCGCGCGTGAGGGCTCGGTCGTCGCCGTCGACCCCGCACCCGAGCTGCACACCGTCCTCGCGTTCCTCGGTGCCGCCCGGCTCGGTGCGCCGGTGCGGTTCGATCCCGACGCGGGAGTCGACGCCGGCGACCGCGTCGTGCTCGTGTCGGTCGACGACGAGCCGACGATCGAACCGGCACCCGGGACGAATCTCGTCGCGTTCGGCGGCCCGCCGGAGCGCCCGGAGACGACCCACTGGGAACAGGAGCTGTGGAGCGAGAACCCGGCGACGCCGCCGAGCGAGGTCGCGCCGGAGGACGCGGTCATCTGCGCTCGACGCCGCGGCTCGTCTGACCGCGCTCCGTCCGACCGCGACGTCTCCCACCGCGCCATCCTCGACGCGGCCGCCGCGGTCGCCGATCGATACGACATGACCGCGGCGTCTCGCGTCACGTTCGGCGGAGGGCTCTCGAACACACGGGCGGTGGCCGCGGGACTCGTCGCTCCGCTGTCGGTCGGAGCGACCGTTGCGCTCGCGGAAGGATCGACACTGACAGTTGAAGTTACGGAACACGCAGACGGGACAGGCGCGACCCCGCGGTCTGTCGCGCTCGATTCGGTCGCGTTACGCTGACCGTCACTCGTAGCGCCACGCCGCGCGGTTCCACCCGTTCGAGAACCGCGATATCGGTCCCGAGAGGCCGGATCGGTAGCCGACGGTGGCCTCGGGAAACGCCAGCGTCACGGAGGGCTGTGCCGACGCGAGCGCGACGAACAGCTCCGCGAGCGTCTCGGCGAGCGCCTCCCGGTCGGTCGCGCGTCGGGCGCGGTCGAAAAGCGACGTAACGGTGGATTCGGGATAGTAGCCGACAGCGTTGTGCGGCGCGGTCGCCCCGTCAAAGTGCGCGGCGGTGGCGAGCGGGTTCCGAGGGAACGTGTTCGACCGGAACACGATCTCCATGTCCCACGGCGCGGCCGCCGTGACGCGCCGCGGTCCGGGATTGACCGCGGTCGGCCGCGTCCACGCGACCGGCTTGCCGCGCACCTCGTCGACCAAGGCGTCCGGCACGTCCGTGAGATCTCCGTCGGCGTCCCGCTCCGGTCGAGGTCGGTCCCCGACCGTGTAGCGCTCGGCCGCGAACCGCTCGCGGGTGGTTCCCTCGACGGCCACGTCGATCCCAAGGTTCGACCCGAGATCGTCGGCGACGAACGCAGCGACGCGGCGGCTCCCGGCGTTGTCGCGGCGGAAAAGCGTCAGGGAGACCCGATCGCCGTCCGGCGTGACCATGTCGTCGCCGTCGAACCCGTAGTCGTGTGCCGACCGATCGAACGCCCGGCGCGCGAGGTCGCGGGCGTACTCGCGGCCGTACCGGTCGCCGGTGCCGAACCGCGGGAGGTCAGCGTCCAACGGGTGGAACTCGGCGAACGGCGGCTGCCACGTGAACTGCGGGGCGGCCGCGCCGTGAAACGCCTCCTCGACGAGCGCGTCCACGTCGATCGCGGCGGACAGCGCCTGCCGAAACGGCCGGTGTCGGAACGGGTTCCCGGGGCCCGCGCTCCACCCGTTGTCGCGCATGTTGACCGCGATCCGTTCGGCGTGCGCCTGCGGGACGCGACCGACGGTGACCCCGTCGGCGTCGCGGTACGCGTCAGCGCGGTCGACTGGGATCGCCGCGGCGTCGAGCGCGCCCGAGTCGAACGCGTCGAGACGCGCCGCCAGCTCGGGGAGCACCCGAATCTCGGCGGCGGCGAAGTGCGGCGCGCCGGCGAACCCCGGCGGGACCGGTACGTCCGGCGACTCGGCGGCCGCACCGAGGTAGTACCGGTCGTTGCGGGCGAGCCGGACGACCTCGCCCCGTCGCCACTCGTCGAGGACGTACGGCCCGAGATTCCCCGCAAACCCGAGTTCGGCGAGCGTCCGGTCTGTGCGGAGCCCCTCGGCGTCAGCCGCGTCGACGTACGGTTCCAGGAGGCCTTTGGGGATCGGATACACGAGCGGCTCGTAGCTCTCGGGCCACAGCAGTCGCGGTTGCGGGAGCGTCGCGCGAAACGAGCGGTCGTCGATGACCGCAACGGAGACGTCCCGCCAGTGTGCCGCCGCGGGCGAGTCCGCCCAGTCGCGCTGGTGGACCTCACTGATTAGGTAGACGAAGTCGTGCGCGGTCACCGAGCCGTACGGATCGCCGAACCGCAGTCCGTCGCGCAGCCGGAACGTCCACTCGCGTCCGTCCTCACTGGACAAATCGTACAGCAGCGGGACGTACTCGTCGTTCTCGTCGAACGCGTATCCGGGATCGATCACGCGAGCGATCGCGTTGCCGCCAGCGTTCCCGGTGTTGTATATCGGGTTGAGTGTCTCTATCGGCTCCGTGACGGCTGTCGCGTACGTCCCCGCATCGCGAGCGAGATCGATCGGTCCGAATCTGAGACCCGAACAACCGGCGAGGGTCGCCGCCGTTCCACCGGCCAGCGCCGAAAGGTACCGTCGTCGTCCGACTCCGCGATCTGCACCGGTGTCGCCGCCGCGTGTACGTCCCATTCGCTCTCTCAGCGCACATATGCATAAAACAATTCAGATGTGCGGCGGATCACCGTGGCGACACTGGGGGCGCGGCCGGAGCCGGCTACCGACACGTTGGCATCGTGAGCCGCGGATCCCAAAAGCCGTAACCCGTCGCGTGAAAACGCCGGTATGAACGAGATCCATCCCGATCAGCGCGTCGCAGTGCTCGCGGACTCACAGAACCTGTATCACTCCGCACAGAGCGTCTATTCCAGAAACATCGATTACTCTAGCCTCCTCGAAGAGGCCGTCTCCGGCCGGGCGCTCGTTCGCGCCATCGCGTACGTGATCCGCGCCGACTCGCCGGAAGAGGAGAGCTTCTTCGAGGCGCTGCGAGAGATCGGCTTCGAGACGAAGATCAAGGACATCAAGACGTTCGCGGACGGGTCGAAGAAGGCCGACTGGGACCTCGGCATGAGCCTCGACGCCGTCTCGCTCGCGAGCCACGTCGACACTGTCGTGTTATGCACCGGCGACGGTGACTTCGCGCGGCTCTGCACGCACCTCCGTCACGAGGGCGTCCGCGTCGAGGCCATGGGGTTCTCGAACTCGGCGGCCGACGAACTGATCGACGCCGCCGACGACTTCGTCGACCTCGCGGAGCGCGAGGAGACGTTCCTGTTGTAGCCGCGCGGGTTCTACCGCGACCCGAGCAGCGCCGCGATCGACCGCTCGACCGCGTCGGCGGCCGCCTCCACCTCCCGCACGCGGACGTACTCGCGCTCGGCGTGCGCGACCGCGCCGGCGTCGTCCGCGAGGTCGCCGGGACCGAAGACGACGGTCGGCGCGGGCGCGAAGTACGACGCCTCCGTCGCCGCGCCGAACGACCGCACTGCGCCGCCGCGTTCTCCGAGTCCCGCGGCGTCGCCCGCCGCTCGCGCCGCGTCCGCGACCGATCCGACCAGTTCGTGGTCGGGGTCCGTCGAGAACGCCTCGAAAAAGGGCGACTCGCGGTCCGTCAGCGCCACGTTGACGCCGACCTCGTCGGGGACCGACCCGCGGACATCCACGGCGAGCGACGACCGAAACCCCTCGGCGGTCTCCGGCGGCACGCTCCGACGGTCCACCGTGATCGAACAGTCGGCGGGGACCTGGTTCGTCGCGTCGCCGCCGGCGATCACCGTCGGCGTGAGCTTCGGCGCGCCGAGCTGCGGGTGATCGTCGCTGTCGTCGTCGAACGTCCGGATCGCCGCGAGCGCGCCCTCGGCGGCTGCGACAGCGTTCGCGCCGGCGAACTCCGCGGCGTGTGCGGCGACGCCCGACAGCTCGACGGTCCCCTGAAACCGTCCCTTGGCCGCCGTACAGGCGTCGAGACCGGTCGGCTCGCCGACGAGGTACAGGTCGGCGTCGAGCCGCGGATCGCTCTCCGAGATCTTCCCCGTCAGCGCCGCAGCCCCGAGCGAAAGGGCCTCCTCGTCGGGCGTGAGCGCGAGCGTGAGCCGCCCGCGAGTCGGCTCAGTTGCGAGGAATCCGGACAACAGCGCCGCGAGCGGTCCCTTCGCGTCGCACGATCCCCGGCCGCGGATCACGTCGTCTGGGTTCCCCGCCGCGTGTCCCCGCTCTCCGTCCGCCGCCGGGCCGCGTTCGAATGGGACGTGCGGCGTCACCGTGTCGAGGTGGGTGTTCACCGCGAGGTGCGGTCCGTCGGCGGGCGCGGGCGACGATTTCTCGGCGACGATGCAGCCGTCCGCGACGACCGAGGCGTCGACGCCGTACGATTCGAGCGTCTCGACGACGAACGACCGCATCGACTCGACTGACTCGTGTGAGGGGATCTGCACCGCCGCTTCGAGGAACGCGACGGGATCGAACTCGGTCGGGTCGTCGGCTCTGGGTGCGGCGTCGCCGCTCATCTGGGATCCACCGGGAGCGTCCCGCTGAACTCGTGGGCGACGGGGCCGGTGAGCGTCGCGTGACCGGCGTCCGGCACGGTGATCGAGAGGTCGCCCCCCGGCGGTCGGGTCACGGCGGACTCGCCCGCGATCAGTCCGAGCCGGCGCGCCGCGGCCACGACGGCGACCGCGCCGGTGCCGCACGACTGCGTCTCGCCCTCGACGCCGCGCTCGAAGGTCCGCTGGTCGATGACCGCCGTCCCCTCGTCGCTCACGTCGCCGCTCCCGTCACCGCCGGTGCCGTCATCGACGACGGCAGCGAGGTTCACGTTCGCTCCCTCGGGAAACACGTCGGCGTGGCGCACCGGGGGCGCGACTGCGTCGAGATCATACGTGTCGATCCCCTCCGGATCGTCGCGGCCGCCGTCGACGAGCGCGACCGCGTGGGGGACCCCAGTGTTGACGGCGGTGACAGACAGCCCGGCGACGGGCTCGTCGATCAGGGGCTCGCCGGCTCGGTCGTCGCCGCGAGCGACGGGAACGCGCGCGGGGTCGAACGTCGGGACGCCCATCTCGATGGTGGCCGCGCTCGCGTCGTCGGTCACGGAGGCGCGGCGCGTCCCAGCCTGCGTGTCGATCATGAACTCGCGGTCGCCGGTCCGGTCGTGCGCCCAGCGCGCGACGACCCGCGCGCCGTTGCCACACATCGACGCGGTTGAGCCGTCCGGCTGGACGAGCGTCATCACGACGCGAGTCGGGTCGAACCGCTCCGCGATGCTCAAGAAGAGCACGCCGTCGGCACCCCGCCGACCGGTCGCGCTCGCCGGGACCACGTCGTCGCCGACGGCGGCGTCGGCGGTCACGCCCGTCTCGCGGTCGCAGTGCGCGCGGGCGAACGCGGCGCGGTCGCCGACTGTGTGGGCGTCCGCGTCGACGACGAGGAAGTCGTTGCCCGTGCCGTGGTACTTCTCCACGGGAACGGCGTGCGCGCTCATCGGTCCGCCTCCGAGGCGTCGCGGTCGGTCGCTCGGGGCTGCTCCCGCTCGACGGCCGTAAGGTCCACGAGCGTCTCGCGGCGGCGGACGAGCCGAGCCGTCCCGCCGACGAGCGCGACCTCGGCGGGCCGCGGCCGGGAGTTGTACTGGTTCGCCATCTCGTACCCGTACGCGCCGGCGATCCCGACAGCGAGAACGTCGCCGCGCGCGGGGTCTGCAAGCGGTCGGTCCGTGGCGAATGCGTCGCCCGTCTCACAGATAGGGCCGGCGACGGTGACGGGCGTCGTCGGCCGTTCGTCAGGGGCCGGCTCGCCGTCGGCTCCGCCGAGGTTGCAGATCGGGTGGTACGCGTCGTACATCGCCGGGCGCAGGAGGTCCGTCATTCCGGCGTCGACGCCGACGACGCGTTCGTCGGGGGTCGGCTTCACCGTGTTCACCCGCGTCAGGAGGACGCCGGCGTCGGCGACGACGTACCGCCCGGGCTCGATCGCGAGGTCAACGCCCTCGGGGAGCGGCGCGACCGCCTCGCGGGTCGCATCGGCGACCGCGGGGAGGTCGAGCGGGGCCGCGTCCTCCTCGTAGGGCACGCCGAACCCGCCGCCGATGTCGACGTACTCGATGTCGATCGGATCCGCTTCTGCGGCCGGCTCCGCCAGCGTTCGGGCCAACTCGCCCATCCGAGCGACCAGCTCCCGGTGGCTGTCGAGCTGGTCCGAGTCGATTCCGGAGCCCGCGTGCGCGTGGATTCCGACCACGTCGAAGCGGGCCGCCGCCTCCCGGGCCGCGGTCGCGGCGCGGTCATACGGAATTCCGAACTTCGCCGCGCCGCCGGTCGTCACCTTCTCGTGATGGCCGGCTCCGACGCCGGGGTTCACGCGGAGACAGATCCGCCCGTCGTAGCCGCGCTCGGCCAGCCGGTCGAGGGTATCGAGCGCCCCGACGGTAACCGTCAGGTCGGGCTCCGCCTCGGCGACGCCGGTGACGTAGTCGAGGTCGCGCGCCGGCGGGTTGACCGCAGTGTAGTGGAGTCGGTCGCCGCCGAAGCCGGCTGCGAGCGCCCGGTCGAGTTCGCCGGCCGAGGCGCACTCGGCGGCGAGTCCGGCATCGCGGACCGTCTCCAGCACGGCGCGGCCGGTGTGAGCCTTGACCGCGTAGCGCACGTCTGCGTCCGGGAAGGCGTCTCGGAGGCGAGCGCAGTTCTCGCGGACGCGGTCGAGGTCCTGGACGTACAGCGGGGTGTCGTGGACGGCCGCGATCGATCGGAGCCCCTCGCCGTCCCAGTCGCACACGCGACGAACCGCGGGACCGCCGTCGCCGGCGGTGTCGGCCGGCGAGTCAGCGAGATCGGCTCCCGAGTCAGCGGAGTCGGAACCGGGGTCGCTCATTCTCGAAGCGCGTCCTCGCGCCGTGTCGCTTCGAGTGTCTCTTCTTCGACGTGCGTCGCGACGACCGCTGGCTTGTACGCGCCGCCCTCGAAGAGGTCGTGGTCGCCGACGCTCGACTCTACCATCCGCGTGAACGCCCGGCGCTCGGCCGGGAGGTGTCCGTACAGAACCTCCTCGTCGACGAGGTCGTACACCGGGATCCGCGGGGTCAACAGGGTGTTCTCGCCAACTATGGAGTTCTCGCCGACGCGGAACCCGCTCGTGACTCGACAGCCCGCGCCGAGCGAGACGCCGTCTTCGATCACGACGGGCGCGTCCTCGACGGGTTCGAGGACGCCGCCGATCAGGGTGTTCGCGCCGAGCTTCACGTTCGCGCCGAGTTGCGCGCAGGAGCCGACCGTGTCGCAGGAGTCGACGAGGGTGCCGTCGCCGACGTACGCGCCCACGTTGACGAACGAGGGGCTCATCATGATGCAGTCGCTGCCGAGGTACGCGCCCCGGCGGATCGCGGTCCCGTCGGGCGTGTTTCGCGTGCCGCGGTCGCCGAGGTCCGCGGTGTCGCGAAGCGGGAGCACGTCGTGATAGCGGACATCGCCGTACTCGCGGGGTTCGGTCGCCCGCAGCCCGAAGTTGAGCAGGATGCCGCGCTTGACCCACTCGTTCGCCTCCCACGAGGTCACGTCGTCGCCGGTCTTCTCCGCGGCGCGCACCTCGCTGGCCTCCAGCGCCGCGAGGAAGGCGTCGAGGGTGTCGGCGTCGTCCGCCGTCGCGTCGGCGGCGGTCAGCCCGTCCTGATAGCGGTCCCACAGATCGGATACGTCGGATTCGAGCGTCATTGGGTGGTACGTGGGCGACCGGTCGTATTTACCCGTCGGTGTGCAGTCGACGGACACTGCGGACATCGGGACTGTGACGAGACCGTCACGCGTCGCCTCCCGTATCGGGTGCATCGCCGCCCGCGTCCAGCACGTCGCCGAAGTCGTACCACCCCGGGTCGCGGCCGGCGATCCAGACGGCAGCGTCGAGCGCGCCCTCGGCGAACACGCCGCGGTCTCCGGCGCGGTGCGTGAGTTCGATCGACTCGCGGTTGCCGGCGAACAGCACCTCGTGTTCGCCCGTCACGTCGCCCGCGCGTCGAGCGTGGACGCCGATCTCGCCAGACTCGCGGGGCGCGTCGCCCTCGCGGCCGTACACGCGCTTGTCGAGGTCGTCGCGAACGTCCTCGACGTCGCCGAGGATCGACTTCGCGGTGCCCGAGGGCGCGTCGCGCTTGCCGTTGTGGTGGGTCTCCGTCAGTTCCACGTCGTAGCCGGGGAGCGCGGCGGCCGCCTCGCGGACCGCCCGGCGGAGCGCGGCGACGCCGCGCGCGAAGTTCGACGCCTTGAGCACCGGGACCGCGTCGCTCGCGGCGTGCAGGCTGTCGATCTGGCCGCCCGCGAATCCGGTCGTCCCGGTGATCATCGGGACGCCGGCGTCAGCGCAGGCCTCGGCGTACGAAACGGCCGAGGCGGGCCCGGTGAAGTCGACGAGGGCATCGGGAGCGCCGTCCGGCGCGTCGCCCGCGAGCAGCTCGGGGAAGTCGTCCGCGTCGCGAACCTCGACGCCCGCGACGGGATCTATCGGCGAGCGGTTCACCGCGACTGCGACGGCGACATCGTCACGGTCGCGAGCAGCCTCGATCACCTCTCGTCCCATCCGACCGCCAGCGCCGGTGACGGCGACGCGGAGCGGCTCGGCGGACGCGCCGGTTCCGCTCATTCGGACTCACCCGGCGATAGCTCGACGGTCGTCGGCTCGCTCGCCTCGTACTCGGCGAGCAAGTCGCGGAGCCGGCCGCGGCGCTCCTCGGAGAGCCGCGAGAGTGGCGAGCGGACCCGCGGCCCGCCCCGCCCGCGGATGTGCATCGCCTCCTTGATCGGGATCGGGTTCGTCTCGGCGAACAGCTCGCGCACGAGCGGCGACAGCTCGTGGTGGAGCGATCGCGCTCGGCCGTAATCGCCGGAGAGCGCGGCTCCGACCATCGCACAGGAGCGCGCCGGCTCGACGTTGGCGACCACGCTGATCGTGCCCGTGCCGCCGATCGAGATCACGGGAAGTGTGAGCCCGTCGTCGCCGGAGAGCACCGAGAACTCCTCGTCGCGGGTGCGCTCTATCACCTCGCTGATGAGGTTCAGGTCGCCGGAAGCGGCCTTGTACCCCTGAATGTTCGGATGTTGAGCGAGTTCGACGGAGACATCGACGGGGATCGACTGGCCGGTCCGGCTCGGCACGTTGTAGACGATCTGTGGGAGGTCGACCGCGTCGGCGATCGTCCGGTAATGTTCGAGGAAGCCGGCGGCCTCGGGCTTGTTGTAGTACGGGGAGATGAGGAGCAGACCGTCCGCGCCGGCGTCCGCGGCGCGCTCGGACAGCGAGAGCGCCTCGGCGGTGTTGTTCGATCCGGTGCCGGCTATCACGGGCACCTCGTCGACGGCGTCGCGGACGGTCTCGATGACCGCGACGTGCTCGTCGTGGCTCATCGTCGCCGACTCGCCGGTGGAGCCGACCGGGACCACGCCGTCGACGCCCGCCCGCTCCATGTATCGAGCATTGTCGGCGAGCTGGTCGTGGTCGATCTCGTCGTTGTCGGTGAACGGCGTCGTCATCGCGGGGTAGACTCCCGCGAACGGTTCGTCTGTCGCGTCTCGGTCGGTCTCGTCTGCTGTCGCGTACGGCGTCGTGGTTGTTGTGTTCGTCATGGTGGGTTCGCGTGTTGGTGGGTTCGGGTGTGGATCGTGCGTTCGCGTGTCGGTGGATTCGCGTGTGATATCGCGTGTCAGTCGTCGAACGGAGCGTTCGCGCGGTCAGGGATCGTCCGGGACGGGGTCGCCACTCCCGCCGGTGGACGTCTCACGCGCGTTTTTTCGAGAAGAGCCGCGTCGCTGACGAAGTCGGCGAGCCGCGGGCGGACGCGGGTCGAGTCACACCCTACGGTAGGCGCGTGGCTCGCTTATAGATTGTGTCTCGAATCGAAACCGTCACCAAGGCGCGCAGTCACCCGCCGGTTCCCCGGACCCGTCTCGGACGGCCGCGAGTGTCCGCGAGGCGAAAGACCCCGCGAGTGTCCGCGGGGCGGGGTCGTTCGATCGGCCGCCTGCGATCGGCTCTCAGACGCCGAGTTCGTCGGCCACGTCGTGGATCGTCTCGACGGTCGCGTCGGGGTCGCCACCGAACGGCTCCCACGGCGTTCCCTTCCGGTCGACCCACGCGGCCTGCATTCCGGCGTGTCGAGCGCCGAGCACGTCGAACCAGCCCGCGGTGACGTGGACGACCTCGTCGATCGGCGTTCCCGTCCGGGCGGCACCGTGGCGGTACACCTCCGCGGCCGGCTTGAACGTCCGTACCTCGTCGGCGCTTATCGTGTCCTCGATCAGGTCCGCGATGTCGGCGTGATCGACGAGCGAGGCGAGCATCTCTGGGTTCCCGTTCGAGAGCACGTAGGGGTCGTAGCCGCCGTCGCGCAGTCGCCGGATCCCGTCGCGAACATCGTCGAAGACATCGAGCTCGTGGTAGACGGCGAGAATCTCGTCGCGCTCGGCGATCGACAGGTCGACGCCGTGCGCGTCGAGCGCGTACTGGAGCGCGTCTCGGTTCATCTCGTAGAAGGGCTGGTACGCGTCGACCTGATTCGCGACAAACGTGTACTCCAGCGACCGCGCCCGCCAGAGCCGCGACACGGGCCGGGGGTCGTCGATGCGAGCGGCGAGCGCCTGCTCTGCGGCGTCCACGTCTACCAGCGTGCTGTACGAGTCGAACGTCACAGAGGACACGCGCTCGGCATCAAGTCCCATGTCACGACGGATCGACGGGGTCCGATATAAGCTCCCGGACCGCGGCGATTCGTCGCGGCGGTGGCGGCCTCACGGCCTCGTGTCGGTAGCGGTCTCACGGCCTCGTGTCGGTAGCGGTCTCACGGCCTCGTGTCGGTAGCGGTCTCACGGCCTCGTGTCGGTAGCGGTCTCACGGCCTCGTGTCGGCAGCGGTCTCACGGCCTCGTGTCGGTAGCGGCCTCACGGATCGCCGGGGGTCGGCGGACGCGCCCGCCCGAGGCTGTTTTAAGCCGACGGCGTCTCCCTCGTTGCATGACCGACCCAGCGGACGATTCGGAACCGGCTCCGAAGGACGCGGCCCACGCGTCGGACCCGAACGCGGACGCCGACGCCGACACGGACGCCGGCCGCCACGAGTACGACCCGAGCGCCGAGCACGCCTTCCCGGACGACCGGCTCAACGAGGTGCTCGGCCGGATCGAGTCGGATCCCGAGATCGAGGCCTACCTGGAGGCGCAGAACGTCAACCCGGTCGACCGGAAGGGGTACAACGACCACGGCAAGAAGCACGTCGAGATCGTGCGCGACCGCGCGCTCCGGCTGTACGACCTCCTGAAGGCCGGCGGCGTCGAGTTCAACGGTGCGCTCGATCAGGGGCTCGACGAGGCGGACGAGCCGGTGATCGTCGCGCTCGCGGCGACGCTCCACGACATCGGCCACGTCGTTCACCGACACGACCACCCGTACTACTCGATCCCGCTCGCAGCCGACTTCCTCGACGACTTCCTCCCCTCCTTCTACGGCGTTCCGGAGCGGGTTCGGGTCAAGGCCGAGGTGCTCCACGCAATCTTGTGTCACCACACCGAAGAGCAGCCGCTGACGCGCGAGGCCGGCGTCGTCAGGATCGCCGACGGGCTCGACATGGAGCGCGGTCGGTCGCGGGTCCCCTACGAGGAGGGCGGCCGCGGTATCAACACCGTCTCCTCGCAGGCGATCGAGCGCGTCTCGTTGCGGAAGGGCGATGAGACTCCCGTACAGGTCGTGATCCGGATGAACAACGCCGCCGGCGTCTATCAGGTCGACTCGCTGCTGAAAGCCAAAATCGACGGATCGATGCTCGAAGACTGGATCCGGACGATCGCGATCAATACCCATCGCGACGGTGAGGATGGCAACGGTCCGATCGTCGATCGGATCGAGCTGTGAGCGGACGCTGTCGGGGGCACACGCCTGTCGCAACCGCTTTGCCGCCGGCCGCGAAACCGCGTCTATGACCGACGCCGAGACGCTCGCGGACCTGCGGACCGGGGCCGACTACCAGTTCGGAGCCGGCGCGGGGGCGGCGCTGTTTCCGCCCGACGAGACGCTGACCGTCCGCCGGTCGAGCGGAGGCCGCCCGCGGCAGGTGATCGTCGGCGATGTCGACGACACGCCCGGCAGCGCAGCGGGAGAGCGACTCGTCTCATACGGGACCGACGGTCGATTCACGCTCGGGGTCGCCGGCGGTCGGCGGCTCCGGTCGACCTTTGCGGCACCTCGACACCGGGTCGTCGTGGGCGACGAGAGCGAGCCGTTCGTCCGCGAGGGGCGCAACGCCTTCGCGAAGTTCGTCACCGAGGCCGACGACGAAATCCGCCCCGGCGACGAGGTGCTCGTCGTCGACGCCGACGACGCGCTGTTCGCTGTCGGGCGCGCGGAGCTGTCGGGTGCCGAGATCGCGGCGTTCGACACCGGCCCGGCCGTGAGCGTCCGGAACGGTGTCGGCTCCGCAGACGACAGCGGCGAGTGACCGACAGGGCCGGCGACGCCTCTCACAGATCCAAACCCTACGTGGACCAAACCGCTTTACGAGCGCCCGCACAAGGACCGGCAATGGCGACGTGCGACGTGTGCGGGGAGTACGAGAACCTCCCGTACCAGTGTAAGCGATGCGGGCAGACGTTCTGCGCCGAGCACCGTCTGCCGGAGAACCACGACTGCTCGGGACTCGGCGAGTGGAGCGATCCCGGCGGGGTCTTCGACAGCGGGTTCGACGACGGCGTCGACGGCCGCTCCGGGAGAACGACCGGCGGCTCGTCCGGCGGTTCCGGCGGGGTCGTGACCCGCATCAAGCGTCGGATCGACCGCGAGACGAGCACCGGCGGGCTCGTGAGCTACGTCCGGGGGAACGCGACCTACGCGATCCTCGCGGCGATGTGGATCACGTTCCTCGCGCAGCTGATCGTCTACCACGGAATCAGTCCGGCGCTGCACGAACAGCTGTTCGTCCTCCGATCGGACGCCCTCGGGAATGTCTGGACGTGGGTGACTTCCGTGCTCTCTCACTCTCCCGTCGGCCTCTACCATATCCTCGGAAACAGCATCGTGCTGTTCTTCTTCGGACCGCTCGTCGAGCGCGCGGTCGGATCAAAGCGTTTCACGGCGTTCTTCTTCGGAGCGGGGATCGCCGCCGGCCTCGGGCATATCCTCTTCGCGATCACGACGAACGCCCCGCCGACCGGCGTGCTCGGCGCGAGCGGTGCCGGGTTCGCGATCCTCGGCGTCCTCACGGTCTGGCGACCGAACATGGAGGTGCTCCTCTTTTTCGTGATCCCGATGAAGATCAAGTACCTCACGTGGGGGATCGCGCTCATCTCAGCGGTCCTCGTTGTCCAGAGCGTGCAGGCCGGCGGAGGCGGCAGCGCCGGCAACATCGCCCACCTCGCACACCTGATCGGCTTCGCGATCGGGCTCGCGTTCGGCAAGCGAAACGAGGGGCTCGCCCGATCAACCGGCGGCGCAGGCGGGGTGCGGATGGGTGGCGCGCGTGGTCCGCGTGGGCCGGGCGGTCCGGGTGGTCCGGGTGGTCCCGGCGGTCGATTCTGAATGGAGATCGCGAACCCCGCGTTCCGACCAGATCCCGCGCTCTCCCGCGACGAGATGGAGGCGCTCCAGCGTGAGATCGCGGCGACGGCGACGTTCGCGGACGACCACGACCTCGCAGTCGAAGCAGTCACGATCGACGACCCGGCGGATCTGACGGAGGGACTCCCGCCGGCCGATCCGACGGCGGGCGCTCCCGAGGATTCCCACGCGCCCGTCAGCGACGCTCCCCCGGTCGGCGGTCCCGCCGTCGACGCCCCGGTCGTCGTCGGCGTCGATCAGGCGTTTCTCACGGAGGAGGATCCGACGCGCGCCGTCTCCGCGGCGGTCGCGATCCGCGCCGGGACCGTGATCGAGTACGCGACGGCGACGACGACGCCCTCGATACCGTACGTTCCCGGGCTGCTCGCGTTCCGAGAAGGAAAACCGATCTGTGCCGCCCTCGACGCCCTCGACGCCGATCCCGACCTCCTCGTCTGTGACGGATCGGGCCGGGTCCATTACCGCGAAGCCGGCCTCGCGACGCACGTCGGCGTCTGCTTCGACGTCCCGAGCGTCGGCGTCGCGAAGCGCCTCCTGTGTGGCGAGCCGGACGAGCCGGTCGACGGCCGTCCGGCCGGGTGGCGGACGCCGATCCGCGCCGACGACGCGGTGGAGACCGCCGCGGGCGACGACGACGCGGGCGACACCGGTGCAGACGACACCGGCGGCGGCGGTTTCGCGCCCGTGATCGGACACGCCGTCCAGTCGCGGCAATACCCCGAGAGCCGGCGGATCAATCCGCTGTACGTGAGCCCGGGACACCGCGTGTCGGCCGAGACGACCGTGGACCTCGTCGAGGCGCTTTGCGCCGGGTATAAGCTCCCGGAGCCGACCCGCCTCGCAGACGCGGCGGCGGACGCGGCGAAGCGCGACGACGGCAAGGCGGAAGATGCGTGAGCCGTCGGCGTCCATCTGTGCCACGGATTGCCACGGACCGGCGGTTTATATGCGATGGGCGAAAACGAGTACGCATGGGAGACGAGGACATGGACGGACCGATGTCTACGGAGCAGTTCAGATCGCTGCGGGACGGCCTAGTGCGCCAGAGTTCCGGCGGCGGTACCACGGTCTACAAGAACGCGGCCGGGGTGGGCTGTCCGAACCCGGACTGCGACCGCGGCGTCTTTCAGACGCTGTTCGTGAGCGACCACGGCTGGCAGCAGATCGGCGCGACCCGCGACGGTATCGACCTCTGTTTAGTCAACACCGACTCGAAGCGACTCGTCTTCATCCACGACGAGTAGTGGCCGAGACGATGACTCGGCACCGAGCCGAACGCTTTTGTCGCATCGCCCGCCAGCGCCGGTATGACATCCGCCCTCCCGATCAGCATCGACGATATCGTCGACGCGGCGTTTATGCTGTTGACGACCGCCGTGGGATTCCTCCTCGGCGGCGTCGTCGGCCTCGTCGTCGGCCTGTTCGCCGGCCACGCGTACCTCGGACTGCTGTCCCGCGTCGCCGACCTCGAAGCGACCGTGAACGCGCTCATCCGCGAAAAGGAGACCCTCCGCGAGCGCGTCGAGACGCTAGAAGACCGCGACGGGACATAGCAGACCGCGACGGGACCAAGACGCGACGGGACCAAGACGCGACGGGACCAAGACGCGACGGTGACGAGAGACGGCCGGCCGATAGACAGCTTTTAGCTAGGTGGCCGGGCAGTCAGTGCATGGTTGAGGCGTTCGCCGTCGCCAGCGGCAAGGGCGGCACGGGGAAGACGACGAGCACGCTCGCGCTCGGAATGGCGCTGGCCGACGAGTACGACGTGACCGTCGTCGACGCCGACACCGGGATGGCGAATCTGCTCTTTCACACCGGACTCGACGACGCGACGGTGACGCTTCACGACCTGCTCGTCGAGGGGGTCGCGACCGACGTGTCGGAGGCGACGTACGACCGCTTCGGGCTCTCCGTCGTTCCCTGCGGCACGTCGCTCGCGGGGTTCGAAGCGGCCGATCCGGCGCGGCTTCGCGCCGTCGTCGCCGAACTCGCCGCCGACACCGACGTGCTACTCCTCGATTCGCCGGCCGCGCTTGGGTCGAAATCGGCGGTCCTTCCGATCGTGCTCGCCGATCGCGTCGTGATCGTCGTCGAACCGACGATCCCCGCGCTCTCGGATGGGCTGAAGGTTCAGGAGTACGCTCGCTCGTACGGGACCGAGACGGCCGGCGTCCTCTTCAACAAGGTCCGCGAGGGAACTGCCGACGTGGCGGCGCAGGCGGAGAGACACTTCGGTGGCCCCGTGCTGGCGAACGTCCCCGACAGCGACATCGTCCGGGCGGCGCGACGCGCTGGCGAACCGCTCCTCGCGCACGCGCCGGAGAGCGGTCCCGCCGCCTGCTACCGCCGGGCCGCCGCTCGGCTCGACGTTCGTGACGGCGACGGCGACGCGGTCGCAGACCGATTCCGGAGCGCGGTGGTCCCCGAGACGCCATGACCGGGGACGCGTCGCCGACGCTCCGGATCCCGCGGGGGAACCTCCTGCGCTCGCGCGTCGTCTCGGAGATCGCCACGACGCTTTCGCGTGCACTCGACCGCGAACTGACCGGCTACGCGACGGTGGTTCCCCAAGAGACGCTTCTTCTGTCCGGCGAGGCGAAAGGCGTCATCACCTTCGCCGACGGAATTCCCATGTTAGCGTACAACACGGTGAGCGACAGCGGCGGAGCCAGCGCGCTCGCCGAACTCGCCGTTCCCGGCCCCTACCGCGTCGAACTGTACGCGGTCGACGCCGACGGACTGGAGACGGCCCACCAAGCTGATGCACTCCGGGTGACGCCGGGCGCGGTGGCAACCGAACTCGCTGACGACCAGCGGCTCGCCGACCGGACGCGGGCCGCTGCGCCCGACGAGCGACTCGCGGAGACCGACGAGGACGATACCGATGCAGTCACCGCGTTCCTCGAAGACGACGACCGGATCGCGGCGATCCGCGAACAGGCCCAGACGGAAGCGGCCGCTCGCGCCAAAGAGTGGGGGCTCGACGACGCTCTCAGCAACGCGACTGAAGATCGGAACTGCGACGGGATCGACGCCGACGGCTCTCACACTCGTTCGGATGCACCGAGATCCGAGCGGTAGCGTTTTGCTCCAGACGGACGTATCGCACACATCACGGTCCTCCGTCTCCTCCGGCTGACGACTCCGGCCGAGTTCGCGGAGTGGTACGAAGCGGGTCGCGCGTACACCAGCCACGTCGCCGCCGGGATGGGGTTCGAGGGTGTCGACGCGCTCGACGGACGCGACATCGCGACCCGACTCCGCGAGGACCACGCGGCGTTGTCGCCCGCGGCGGCGCGCTCGGTCGCGGCCACGCTGCTCGCGGACGGAGCGTTCTCGGAGCCGTACTGCGAGTGGCTCCCGCTCTGGTACGAACTGGGACTAATCGCCCCGGTTCGGTACGGCGAGTGGCGGCTCCGTCGGGTGGCCGCGACCGTTGCCGACGCGGCGGGCGTGACGGTGACCGCACCGCGGTACTCCCGGCCGCAGGACGTGATAGTCGACGGCGAACCCGCGCTCGACAGCGTGTCCGGGTTCCGAGACCGGTTTCTCCTCGCCGACTCGATCCTCCACCTCGAGTGGTTCGTTCACGCCGCTGCCGCCGACGACATCGACGTGCCGAGTACCCTCGTCGAACGGACCCGCGAAGAGTCGCTAACCTACTACGGTGGCGATCGGGACCGGCTCTCGCCAACAGTCCGTCGTTTCCAGCGACTCCTGTTCACCGACGATGCGTGGGTCCGCTGGGTGAACGACCGCTACGAACTCGACAGCCGACTGTTCCGCCTCTGGGAGCGGCTTCTTCGACGCGAACGTCGACGGCTCACGGCCGAGAACCGGTGATTCGTTGGCGGTTCGTAGCCGAGAGATCGTCGTTCGTACCATCTGGGTCGACGGTACGTCCCGACCGGTTTGATGTAACATTACCTGTAACACGTATTCGATCCGATCGATTGCGCAGAAGGTAAGTATAGGCCGGCACAGCGCGTATCTTGGTTCACGAACCGAATGGCGGTTCGTCTCCACCCCTCGCGTTTTCGGCCCTCATTCGCCCGTCCGCGGTCGGTAGGGCTGGTTCCACTCTGCGTTGTCATGATCCGCGGTTTCGTGTCGACGCCGCTTCCACCGGCGATGCCGCTCCCGGGGTAACTCGATTGTGAGTTGTTTTTTATTCACTGTTGCACAGGTCGGAAGCTTCATACGTCGGCTCTCGGATCCTCCGGGTACACGAATGGCAGTACTCTGGCTGGAGGATGTCGACGCCGACGACGTTGGGACCGTCGGCGGAAAAGCGGCTTCGCTCGGTGAACTCATCGGTGCCGGACTCCCCGTTCCCCCCGGATTCACCGTCACGGCGGGGACGTACCGCACCTTCATCGAGGAGAGCGGGATCGACGACGAGCTGTTCTCGGCCGTCGACGTCGACCCCGAGGACTCCGCCGCGCTTCGGGAAGCCGAAGAGACGGCGGAGGAGCTGATCCTCGAAACGCCGCTTCCCGACGACGTTCGCGACGAGATTCTCGAGCGATACCGGACGATGGGCGGCGACGAGGAGGCGTTCGTCGCGGTTCGGTCGTCCGCCACCGCAGAGGATCTTCCCGACTCCTCGTTCGCCGGACAACAGGAGACGTTTCTCAACGTCCGCGAAGCGGACCTCATCCGGCGAGTCAAGGAGTGCTGGGCCTCGCTTTTCACGCAGCGGGCGATCTACTACCGGCAGCAGCGCGGCTTCCCACACGCCGACGTCGACATCGCCGTCGTCGTCCAGCGGATGGTCGACGCTGACAAGTCCGGCGTGATGTTCACTAGCCATCCGTCGACGGGCGACCCGCAGATCACGATCGAGGCGGCGTGGGGACTCGGCGAGGCGGTCGTCTCCGGCACCGTTTCTCCGGACAACTACGTGTACGACCGCGAACGCGGTGCCGTCGACGAAGTGACCGTCGCCGACAAGAAAGTCGAGATGGTCAAGGATCCGGAGACGGGCGAAACCGTGCAACTCGACATCGAAGACGACCGCCGCGAGAGCCGCGTCCTCTCGGACGAGGAGATCGATCGGCTCGTCACACTCGGGAAGCGCGTCGAGGATCACTACGGAACGCCACAGGACGTGGAGTGGGCGATCCACGACGGCGAGATATACATGCTCCAGTCGCGGCCGATCACGACGATCCAAGAGGACGACGCCGCGGCGGCGGACGACGCGGTCGACGACGGAGATACCACCGACCTCGCCGACGGAGCCGATGAGGACGGTGATGCGGACGTGCTCGTGGACGGCCTCGGTGCCAGTCCCGGCGTCGTCTCGGGCGCGGTCCGGATCGTCCACAAGCTCGACCACCTCGATCAGGTACAAGAGGGCGACGTGATGGTGACGGAGATGACGATGCCGGACATGGTCCCAGCGATGAAGCGAGCGGCCGGCATCGTCACTGACGAGGGCGGAATGACGAGCCACGCGGCGATCATTTCGCGCGAACTCGGCGTCCCGGCGGTGGTCGGCACCGGCAACGGCACGCGACGGCTCGAAGACGGACAAAACGTCACGCTCGATGGCGACAAGGGAACCATCCGCGCCGGAACCGAAGACGATGCCGAACCCGGCGAGGAGTTCGAACCCGTCGAGGCGGCGCGTCCTGAGACGCCGGTGAAGCCGATGACCGCGACGGAAGTAAAGGTGAACGTCTCGATTCCGGAGGCCGCCGAGCGCGCGGCGGCGACAGGCGCAGACGGCGTCGGCCTACTTCGCATCGAGCATATGGTGCTCTCGCTCGGCAAGACGCCGGAACGCTACATCGCCGACCACGGTGCCCGAGCGTATCAAGACGAACTGATCGAAGGCGTCCGCCGAGTGGCCGAAGAGTTCTATCCGCGGCCGGTCCGCGTTCGGACGATAGACGCCCCGACGGACGAGTTCCGTGACTTGGAAGGCGGTGACGGCGAACCGAACGAACACAACCCGATGCTCGGGTGGCGTGGAACCCGCCGAAGCCTTGACAAGCCCGAGCCGTTCCGACAGGAACTCACCGCGTTCGCGCGGCTGCTGGAGATGGGGTACGACAACCTCGAAGTGATGTTCCCGCTCGTCAACGACGCGGCCGACATCGAGGGGATCAAACGGCACATGCAGGAAACCGGGATCGATCCCGAGACGAACCGGTGGGGCGTGATGATCGAGACCCCCGCGAGCGCGTTGCAGATCGAAGAACTCGCCGAAGCCGGGATCGATTTCGCCTCGTTCGGGACTAACGACCTCACGCAGTACACGCTGGCGGTCGACCGCAATAACGAGCACGTTGCCGGCCGCTTCGACGAACTCCACCCGGCCGTGTTGACGCTCATCAGCAACACGATCGAGACGTGTCGAGAACTCGGCGTCGACACCAGCATCTGCGGACAGGCCGGCTCGAAGTCGGAGATGGTCGATTTCCTCGTCGAGGAGGGCGTCTCGTCTATCTCGGCAAACATCGACGCGGTTCGCGACGTCCAACACGAAGTGAAACGGACCGAGCAGCGGTTGCTCCTCGATTCGGTCCGCTGAGCGGAGTTGGCCGCTCCGCGCTGTGAGGAGTGTGGTGCCCGGAGAGCGGAACGGGTAAGACTCTCCGCGACAACAGTTTCCCGAATGCAGCAGCCCGAGCCGCAGTCGTTCGACCGGGTGCTTTCCTCGATGTGCACGGAGCCACATCCGGCGGCACGGGAGGCCGCGGAACGATTCCTCGCGACGAACCCCGGAGATCCCGCCACGTACGAGGCGGTCGCGTCGCTGGAAGAGCGCGCGATCGAGTTGCTGGCGACGCTCGCAGACCACCCGTCCCCGACCGACGCCGCGGGCTACGTCACCTCGGGGGGGACGGAGGCGAACGTACAAGCGGTCCGCTCGGCACGGAACCGACACGACGCGAACGACGTGAACGTCGTCGTCCCCGAGAGCGGGCACTTCTCGTTCCACAAGGCCGCGGAGATGCTCGGTGTCGAACTCCGGACGGTTCCGGTGGACGATGACCATCGGACCAGAGCCGACGCCGTCGCCGCAGCGGTTGACACGTCGACGGCGCTTGTCGTCGGCGTTGCTGGCAGCACGGAGTACGGTCGAGTCGACCCGATCCCAGCGCTGGCCGAGATCGCACACGACGCCGGTGCGCTGATGCATGTCGACGCCGCGTGGGGCGGTTTCGTTCTCCCGTTCACCGACGGCGAGTGGTCGTTCGGCGACGCCGCAGTTGACACGCTGACAATCGACCCGCACAAGTTCGGACAGGCACCGGTTCCGGCCGGCGGGCTCCTCGCGCGGGACGCGGCGGCGTTGGACGCGCTCGCCGTCGATACCCCCTATCTCGAGACGCGCTCGCAGGCGACGCTGACGGGTACCCGAAGCGGGGCCGGCGTCGCCGGCGCGGTTGCCGCGATGGAGGTGTTGTGGCCGGACGGCTACCGGGACGCCGTCGAGCGAGCCGGTGACAACGCCGAGTGGCTCGCCGCGGCGCTCGCCGACCGCGGGTACGACGTGGTGGAACCGTCGCTCCCGCTCGTCGCTGCGAGGCTCCCCGAATCCGAGTTCGACGCCCTGCGAGAGGCCGGATGGAAGGTGTCGAGGACGGCGAACGGCGAACTCCGCGTCGTGTGTATGCCACACGTGACTCGCAGCAGTCTCCAAGCGTTCGTCGCCGATCTGGACCGGATACGAGACTGAACGAAGCGGGCGCTACGCGGCGTTCTCGCGCCTTCTATGGTGGCGAACAGACGGCATCGGGTTCCCCGAGCGGCTCGCCGTGCACCCGTCTCGGCCGGCTCGGGACGGTCATCACGTCATGAGTGACGATCGATACGTATTCGCATATGAACGGTCGGGTGCGCACGCGTTCGACGGCCGGAGTTCGAAATCACCGCTGAAACCCGGATCATCTCGGCCGAAACGCGGGACCGAAACGATCATGAGACGAGCGCGCCACCGCTTCGTATGCACGTCGTCGTCAACGCCGCCCAGAGCGTGGACGGGAAGCTCGCGACGCGAAACCGGGAACAGCATCGGATTTCCGGGCCGGAAGATTTCGATCGGGTCGATCGAGTGCGGGCGGCTGCCGACGCGGTACTCGTCGGCGTCGGTACCATCCTCGCCGACGATCCGCACCTCACGCTCGATGAGGAGGACCGCCGAGTCGAGCGGCTCCGGAACGGTCGGGCCGGTCACCCGGCTCGCGTCGTCGTCGACTCGACCGGTCGGACCCCGACGGACGCGCGGATCCTCGACGACGCGGCAACGACGTACCTGCTCGTCTCCGAGGCGACACCCACGGAGCGTCGGGAGGCTCTTACAGAGGCCGGCGCGGCGGTGATCGTGGCAGGGGACGACGACCGAGAGTGCGTCGATCTGACAGCGGGGCTCGACATCCTCACCGACCGCGGGATCGACCGGCTCATGGTCGAGGGGG
Source organism: Halorubrum laminariae (assembly GCF_024494655.1). Taxonomy (GTDB): domain Archaea; phylum Halobacteriota; class Halobacteria; order Halobacteriales; family Haloferacaceae; genus Halorubrum; species Halorubrum laminariae. The sequence continues at coordinate 213,409 of NZ_JANHDL010000001.1, forward strand.
GCGGCGAGGTGATCTATTCGTGTTTCGCGGCCGGGCTCGTCGACGAACTGCACGTGTACGTGGGATCGATGGTGATCGGCGGCCGCAACGCGCCGACGCTCGCCGACGGCGAGGGGTTCATCGAGGCGTTTCCGACTCTCGACCTCGTCGGAACCGAGCGACTCGACGACGGGATCGTGCTCTCGTACGAGGTCGACGGCCGCTCGTGAGTTCTTCCATTGGCATGTGACGGTCCGCCACGGATCGGCCGGTACACGGTCCGTGCTACCGGAGTACACCCGAACCACCGAAGTCTTTATATATTCCCCGCTGGTATCGTCTGGTACCAGAACGCCTCCGGCGCTGGTGGATCGCACGCTGAAATGAACGGGAGCTCTTGTGAACGGCCCCACACACGACGGCGAGCGGTCGCTATCCCCGGAGCGGTGATGGAGAGATAAAAAATGGTAACGAAAGACGAAGTCATCGAACAGTACGATATCGAGGCGATGGACGAGGCGGACAACGTGGACCTTTCTGAAGACGACTTGGAGAACGGCTCCAAGGGCCAGCTCATCAAACGCGCAGGGCAGCTGCGAGACCGACGTAACGAGCTGAACCAGATGGCCTCCGAGCGCGCGTCCAAGCGCGACGACCTCAACGCGAAGACTCGTGAAAAGGTCGACGAGGCCCAAGAACACCGCGAGAAGCGCGACGAGCTCAACGAGCAGGTCCAAGAGCACAAGGACAAGCGAAACGAACTCAACGCCGAGGCCAACGAACTGTTCGACGAGGTCGAAGAGCTCAAACAGGACATGGAACTCGGCTCCGGCAAGTCCATCGAGGAGCTCGAGTCCGAGATCGAAGACCTAGAGTTCCGCCAGCAGACGGAGGTTCTCGACGCCGAAGACGAGCGCGAACTCATCGAGAAGATCGACGAGAAACGCGAGAATCTCGCCGAGAAGAAGGAGAAGGTCGACGACACCAGCGAACTCGACGACCTCGTCGAGGAGGCCGAGGAGGTTCGATCGGAGGCCAGCCAGCACCACCAGAAGGTGACAGAGCTCGCGGACAAGGCACAGGAGCACCACAACCAGATGATCGAGGCCTACCGCGAGGCCGACGACATCCGCGACGAGGCCGACGAGATGCACGAGCTGTTCGTCGAGGCTCAGGAGGCTGCCGACCAGCACCACGAGGACTTCGTGCGCGTCCAGAAGCGTCTGCGCGAGCTCGACAAGGAGGAAGAGCGCGAGCGCAAAGACGAGCGCGCCGAGAAGCGCGAAGAGGAGAAAGAGGAGGCCGAGGAGATATATCAGAAGTTCAAGGAGGGCGAGACGCTCGACACCGAGGACCTGATGAAGCTCCAGAAGACCGGTCTTCTGTAGTTCGGTCGAACGACACGCGGTTGCAGTTCTTTTGTGACACCTACCGCCTACCCGACGGGTCGCGCAGTAACCGAGGCTCGAGGTCCACCCGATCGCAGACGGTCGACCGCTCCGGAACCGATCAGTCGGAGTGGGTCGGTTCCTCGTCGGAGACGAAACGGTCGTACGCGGAGGTGAACTCCTCATCCCCTTCGGCTCCCTCTTGCCACGCAGTGAGACCGCGTTCCGCGGCCGTCCCTGCGATCGAATTGTCGAGGAAGAAGCCGACGATCCCCCCGACCGCCATGCCCGTCGATCCGATGACGAAGATGGTGGTAGCGACGATGTCAGCACCGAGGAGAGGACCGATCAACGCGCTGTCGGCCAGCCCCTGCTGGAAGGCGTTCGCGCTCCCGACGCTCCGCATGTACTCCGGGACGGCCATTCCGGAAAATAGCGAGATACCGATGATGAAGATGTTTCGCGACGAGTCGAGGTCGACGTACCTGAGGTTCGAGATCCCGACCCCGACTATCTGACCGAACATCGCAATGTAGAGGCCGCCGATGATCGGGCTCGGAATGGTAGCGACGAGCTGGCCGAAGTAGCCGACAAACCCGGCCAGAATCATGAGCACGGCACCGATCTGGACGACGTAGCGCGAAGCCACGCCGGTGAGTCCGATAGCGCCGACGTTTTCCGAGTACGAGGTTGAACCGCCGGTGCCCATCAATCCGGAGAAGACGTTCATGACGCCCTCCATGCCGATGCCGTGGTTCATCCGTTCGCTGCTGGGGGCACCCATACCGGAGAGGCGAGCGACGGCGTGGTAATCGCCGATGGACTCGACGATGGAGGCAGCGACACCGGCGAGCATCCCGATGACGAACGCGGGTGTCACGCTCGGGACGCCCCACTGAAGCGGATAGATGGGATGGACTGGTTCGGCCGCGACGACACTCGCCAGATCGATGTAGCCGGGTGCGTCCGGTCCGACGATACCGAGGACCGACGCGGCCGCGGCGATCACCCACGCGACGACGATACCGAGTAGGACCGGGAACAGCTGGAAGATCGCGGACTTCCCTCCGAGGTACTGTGAGAACAGGACGATGGCGACCAGCGTGAGACCAACGAGCCACCAGTTCTGATCAGCCGTAACGATGTCCGATGAGTTGAACAGCGACAGACCGATGAGCACGATGACCGGTACGATGACGACCGGTGAGAGGTAGCGTCGCAATCTTCCGACGAGTCCGAGGTACCCGATCGCAATCTCGGCGAGCGCGGCGACGACGATCGCGCCTTGGAGTTGAAGCAGCGCTGCCCGCCAGGCGACGATCCCCTCCGGAGGATTCGCCGTCACGACGCCGATGACCGCCAGCGCGGGCGCGAGCATCGAGAACGGGGCACCCTGAACGATCGGGTAGCGGTTGCCGAACGTCGTCTGTGCGAGCGTCGCGATACCCGAGACGACGAAGAACGTGCCGACGAACCGCGGAATGACTTCCTCGGGCATCCCCATCGCGCCGGCGAGAAGGAGTGGGACGGCGATGTTCGCGCCCACCATGGTGAGGTAGTGTTGGGCCCCCAAGAGGATCGATTTCCCCAGCGGCGGTTTGTCGTCGATACCGTACTGAACGAACGTATTTTCGTCTTCGTCCTCTACCATCCCTGTGACTGCCAACACCGCAGGGCTACAAAAATTCGGTCTTTGACGAGCGGTAGACGGCGGAGTCAACCGGACCGTTCTAGATTCGCGGTCTGGTCTCAGATGACGCGCGGGAGAGAGTGGGCGACAGCATATATAAACGGCCGCACGTCCAACCGGGAGCATGGAACACGATCCTCGCTCGAACGGGACGGATCTTCTCGCGGCCGCCGCGGTGGGCGCGACGGCGGCGGTGGCCGGCACGCGAATTCTCGCCCGGCTCACACGAGGGCGGTTCGGCGACGCGGGAGAGTACAACGTCGCGAAGGTGTCGGTGTCCGGGCCCATCACCCGCGACACCGGCCGCCCGTCGCCGTTGTCGGGGCCGGGCGGGGCGACCGCGGACGACGTGGTCGAGCAGATCGAGTCCGCCGACGATGACGAGAACGTGGAGGCACTCGTCGTCGAACTCAACACGCCCGGCGGGGAGGTGCTCCCGAGCGACGACATCCGACGTGCGGCGGCGGCGTTCGACGGACCGACGATCGCGTACGCGACCGATCTGTGCGCCTCCGGCGGCTACTGGATCGCGAGCGGCTGCGACGAGCTGTGGGCGCGCGACGCGAGCCTCGTCGGGTCGATCGGCGTGGTCGGGTCGCGACCGAACGCGGCCGGGCTGGCGGACAAGCTCGGAATCTCCTACGAGCAGTTCACCGCGGGCGAGTACAAGGACGCCGGAGTGCCGCTCAGAGAGATCGAAGACGACGAGCGCGAATACCTCCAAGGGATCATCGACGGGTACTACGAGCAGTTCGTCGAGACCGTGAGCGAGGGTCGCGACATGGATCCGGACGCCGTGCGGGAGACGGAGGCACGCGTCTACCTCGGCAGCGACGCCGCGGAGATCGGCCTCATCGACGAACTGGGTACCGAAGACGACGTGGAGACGCGGGTCGAGTCGCTAATCGGCGCTGCGCCCGAGATACGCGAGTTCGAGCCGGACCGGGGGATCGCGGAGCGGCTCGGTCTGGGCGCGGAACGGGTCGCGTTCGCCGCGGGCAGCGGCGTCGCGAGCGTGTTCACGGACGAGGGCGGGGACGTGGACGTGGAACTGCGGTAGGAAATCTCGGTCATGTCCCGGCGACGGGGAGCTTTTTATCCGGGCGGACAGAGTGTCGAGACGTGACGACGCTGGTCATCTGCATCGATCGCTCGGGGGCGATCGGCCGGGCCACGAACGTCCCCATGCCCGTTGCCGGCTGGGAGGCCGTCCGGTCGCTCGTCACCGACGCCGGGCTCAGCGATCCGGAAGACGCCAGCGTCAACTGTCTGCTCGAATCGCTGCGGGTCGCTCGCGACCTACGCGACGAGCGAGAGGAGTCGGTCGTCGCGGTCGTCTCCGCCGAGAGCGACAGCGCCGTCGGGGCGGACCGCTCTATCGCCGCGCAGCTCGACGACCTCGTGGACCGATACGACCCGCGTGCGGCGATCGTCGTCGTCGACTCCGCGGAAGACGAGCGCGTGCTCCCGATCGTCGAGTCTCGGATGCCCGTCGACTCGGTCGACCGCGTCGTCGTGCGGCAGGCCCGCGACATCGAATCGACGTACTACCTGCTCAAGCAGTTCCTCGCCGACGAACAGCTCCGGTCGACCGTGCTCGTCCCCTTCGGCGTCGCGCTGCTGCTGCTGCCGGCGCTGTTCTACTGGTTCTCGGCTGGCGAGGCAGTCGCGGGCGTCGCCGGGCTGCTCGGTGCCGCGCTGCTATACAAGGGTCTCGCGATCGACAGGGTCGTCGCCGGCGCGCCGGAGCGGGTCCGCGAGGCGCTGTACGCCGGACAGGTGTCGGTCGTGACGTACGTCGTCGCCGCCGGGCTCGCGCTCGTCGGCGGGTTCTTCGGCGTGCTGTCGGCCTCAGATATCGGTCCGGCGGAGCCCGCGATCGTTCGGGCGATGGAGTTCGCGTTCGCCGCGGTCCCCTGGGTCGCGGTCGCGGGCGTAACGGCTGCGGTCGGCCGCCTGCTCGACGAGCTGATCCGCGACGAGGGGATCCGCACGCAGTACCTCAACCTCCCGTTCGTCATCGTCGCCGTCGGGCTCGTCGTCCGCGGGTTCGCGGGGTACTTCCTCGCACAGGAGGCGATACTCGACCCCTTCGAGACGGCGTGGTTCGTCGTGACACCGGTGCAGCGGCTCGCCGCGTTCATCGTCGTCGGGATCGTGGTCTCGCTCGTCGGCGTCAAGGTCGCGAGCGACGTGGGGACGGAGACGCTCGAAGAGGTCATCGACGCGGACCGAGACGGAGAGTGACGCGGCCGGGCTCGCGCGACGCGTCCGAAATTCATGTGACCGCGACCGCGCTCCTTTTGTCGCTCGCGGTCGCGTGGGGTCGCATGGACGTATATGGACTGATCGGGAACCCGGTCGGCCACTCGCTGTCGCCACCGCTACACGAGGCGGGCTACGAGGCGCTCGACCTCGACGCGCGCTACGTGACGTTCGAACCGGACGCAGACGCCGCGGCGGCGGCGATCACCGGCGCGGCCGATCTCGGGGTTGCTGGGCTCAACGTGACCATCCCGTTCAAGCGCGACGTCGCCGATGCGGTCGACGCGGACCCGCTCGCCGAGCGGATCGGGGCGGTCAACACGGTCGATTTTGCACCGGTTCGCGAGGGCGACGCCGACCGTCCCCGCGGATACAACACCGACGCTGCCGGCGTGACGCGCGCGTTCGCGCACCACGACGTGTCGCTCGACGGCGCGGCCGCGGTCGTCGTCGGAGCCGGCGGGGCGGGGCGGGCCGCGGCGTTCGCGCTGGCCGACGCGGGCGCGATCGTCCACGTCGCGAACCGGACCGCGGAGCGCGCAGAATCGCTTTCAGCGGCGGTCGATGGCGCGACCGGCGGCGGGCTCGACGACCTCGGCGAGCGGATCGCGGCGGCGGACGTGCTCGTCAACGCGACGAGCGTCGGGATGGAGGCTCCGGACGAGACGCCGGTCCCGGCCGAGCACCTCCACGGCGACCTCGCCGTCCTCGACGCGGTGTACGCGCCGATCGAGACACGGCTGCTCCGCGAGGCGGCCGAGGCAGGCGCGACGACGATCGACGGCGCGTGGATGCTGCTGTTCCAGGGCGTCGAGGCGTTCGAACGCTGGACCGGTGTGGACGCGCCGGTCGAACCGATGAACGCGGCGCTGCGGGCCGAACTGGAGTGAATGATCGGGAACGAATGGGGCGGTGGCGCGCCTGCGAGCGGCCGATAGGCCGCGAGCCAGCCCGCGAGGGACGCCGCGAGCGGTGCGAGGTGTGAGCGAAGCGAACACCTCGAATGCGAGCGGCGAGGCTGGGGAGGCGTGAGGTGCGGTCGCGGTGCGGTGCGGGAATCAAAGGGGCTGGGGCTTCGGAGGTGTTCGTATCGATCGACTACCAGCCGGTTATCAGAGAATCCAGAGGAGTCGGCGAGCAGAACTGGAGCACGGAGCGATCCGACGAACCTCCCGACGACGACTAGGCGAACCCGGGCGTCGCCAGCAGTCCGGCGGTGACGAGGAGGAGGACGGAGAGGCCGGCGGCACCGTAGAAGAACGGTTTTGCGTCGCGGGCGGGTTCGCGGAGCTTGCCCGTGTCGACGCCGGAGAGGAGCTTTCCGCTCGCGACTTCGACGAGGCCGGTGATAACGAACCACAGGACCAGCATCGTCAACACGAGGTGACCGCGACCGCTGCCCGTGAGCGATTCGACCGTGTACAGCGTGCCGGCCATGTGGCCGCCGGTGGCGAGAAACGCCACCGCGGCGAACCGGGTGATCCACCTGAGTCGTCCGACGATGCCGGCGAGCGCGTCGCCGCCGATGTCGCCGCGGAGCGCCGACGGGAGCACGGCGAGCGACACGAACAACACGCTGCCGGTCCACAGGACCGCGAAGCCGACGTGGACCGACCACATGACGGGATTGAGCGCCTCCATACCCGTCGAACGCACCGTACGCACTTATATATCGGCGAGACCGGATCGACGGGGCGGGTTTCCGACGCCGACCCGGTCTCACGTCGAGTGCTTTTAACTGCGTCACGGTCGTACCCCCGCTCGATGGCCCTACTCCAGAAGATCAAGGAGGCGCTCGGGTTCGGGAGCGCCCCCGCCGAGCGCGACGAGGCGGACGCCGAAGTGACGGTCGAACACGAGCCGGACGCGGACAGCACCGACGCGGCGTCGGACTCGAATGACGGCGACGTGGAGCCGAACTCGGCCGGCGCGAGCGACGGCACGGAGTCGGACGGAGAGCCGGTCGCGACCGACACCGACGCCGCCGCCTCGACCGAGTCGCTGGTCGACGAGGACGGCGCGGCCGCCGATCCGGACGAGGCGGCGGAGCCGGCCGAGGCCGCGGACGGAGCCGACGAGGAGACCGCGGTCGACGACGACGACGCCGGTTCAGGTGTGGAGAACATTACTGGGATCGGCCCAGCGTACGCCGAACGACTGGCGGAGATCGGCATCGAAACCATCGACGAACTCGCGGCCGCGGACGCCGCGGACATCGCCGAACGGACGAGCGTCGGCGAGACGCGCGCCGCGACGTGGATCGAGCGGGCAAGCGAGTTCTGACCCCCCACTCATACTGAGTCGGCACCGATCGGCGGGACCACAACTGTTTCCTCTCCGCCCCCGAACCGTGTCCCATGCAGCGATCGGTGCGGACCGACCGGGACCGCTTTCGCGCCGTCGCCGCCGGAGCGCCCGCCGGCGCTCGGGTTCCGGTCGAGTGCCGCGTCACCGTCTCGGATCCGTTCGCGGCGTACCGACGCGCCCGCGACGGGCCGGGCGGCTTCTTCTATGAAACGACCGGCGGCCAGTCCGGCTGGGGCTACTTCGGCGTCGATCCGGTCGAGCGGCTCACCGTCTCGGCCAAAGCGGTCGTCGCGAATGCGTCCCCGACCGGCGACTACCGCCGGCCGTCGCCGACGCTCGCGGCCCTCGACGGGCTCGTCGACGGGGAGTCGCTCGCTCGCGGGGACTGCGAGGTACCCTACCCCTGCGGCGCGTTCGGGTGGCTCTCCTACGATGTCGCGCGCGAACTGGAGTCGTTTCCGGCGTCGCCGCCCGACGGCCCGGGCGCGGTCGACGACCGCGGGCTCCCGCGGCTCCAAGTGGGCGTCTTCGACCGCGTGGCGGCGTGGGAGTGTCCAGTCGATGAATGGAAGGGTCCGACGGGTGACGGCGAGTCGGGCGTCACCCTTCGCGTGACGGCGTGCCCGCGGACGCCGGTCGGGCTCGACGACGCCGAGGCCGACCGAGACGCGCTCGATGACCTGTTCGACGCGGCGACGGCCCGGGCCACTGACCTGATCGACCGGATCGCCTCCGGCGACGCGGCGGTCGGGTCGGCACCCGCTCCGAACGCGACGACGGCGACGTTCGAGAGCGACACGGGCCGGGAGGGGTACGCCGACGCGGTTCGGCGGGTGAAGGCGGCGATCCGCGAGGGCGACACGTTTCAGGCCAACGTCTCACAGCGGCTCCGCGCGCCGGCGGCGGTGCACCCGGTCGACGCCTACGACGCCCTGCGGCGGGTGAATCCGGCCCCGTACTCGGGGGTGATCGAGTTCGCGGGCGTCGAGCGCGGCGACGCGCGACGCGGCGTCGACCTCGTGAGCGCGAGCCCCGAACTGTTGCTGGAGCGGGTCCCGCACGAAGACGGCAACGGCGAAAGCGGTGACGCTGACAGCGGAACCGATGACGGCGGGAGCGGGGTTCGGCTGCGCACGGAACCCATCGCTGGGACCCGACCGCGCGGGGAGACGGAGGAGGCGGACGCGGCGCTGGAGACGGAACTGACCGGCGACGCCAAAGAGCGGGCCGAACACGCCATGCTCGTGGATCTAGAGCGCAACGACCTCGGCAAGGTCTCGCGGTTCGGCACGGTCGACGTGACCGAGTATCGCCGCGTCGACCGATACAGCGAGGTGATGCACCTCGTGAGCCTAGTCGAGGGGGAGGCGCGGTCGGACGTGGGGCTCGCCGACGCGATCGCGGCGTGTTTTCCCGGCGGGACGATCACCGGTGCGCCGAAGCCGAAGACGATGGCGATCATCGACGAGCTGGAACGGACCCGGCGCGGCCCCTACACGGGGTCGATGCTCGCGGCGGGGTTCGACGGCCGCACCACCCTGAACATCGTGATACGGACGCTGGTCCGGCACGCGGAGGAGTACCACCTGCGGGTCGGGGCGGGGATCGTCCACGACTCCGAACCGGACGCCGAGTACGACGAGACCCTCGCGAAGGCGCGCGCGCTCGTGACGGCGATGGACGAGGCGCTCGCGGCCGGCGAGATGACCGTCGATCGACCGGAGGCGGACGGATGACTGACGCGGGCTGGCAGACCGGCGTCGGCGACCGTGACGCGCGGATCCTCGTGGTCGACAACTACGACTCGTTCGCGTACAACCTCGTCCAGTACGTGGGTGAGGTCGCCGGCGCGGTGACGGTGCGGCGGAACGACGCGATCGATCTCGCGGGGATCCGGCGGCTCGACCCCGACGGCGTCGTCGTCTCGCCCGGTCCGGGGACGCCGACCGACGCCGGCGTCTCGACGGCCGTCTTCGATCTGGACCGCCCCGTCTTCGGCGTCTGTCTGGGTCACCAGGCGATGTGCGCGAGAGGCGGAAGCTGGGTCAGTCACGCGCCCGAGGTCGTCCACGGGAAACCCTCGACGATCACCCATGACGGTTCGGGCGTGTTCGCCGGACTCCCCGATCGGCTCCGAGTCGGGCGATACCACTCGCTGTGCGTCAGGCGCGAGGACCTCTCCGACGAACTCGTCGAGACCGCTCGCACCGAGGACGAGCGGTCGGTCGTGATGGGCGTGCGTCACCGCGAGAAGCCACACGTCGGCGTGCAGTTCCATCCCGAGAGCATCCTGACGCCACGGGGCAAGGCGATGGTCCGGAACTTCGCAGAGGTGTGTGCGGACCGTGCCTGACGAGTTGCAGTACCACGTGGACGGCGACCTCGTCCCGGCCGACGAGGCGACCGTCTCGGTCGAAGATCGCGGATTCGCGTACGGCGACGCCGCCTTCGAAACGCTGCGCGCCTACGGCGGCGAGGTGTTCCGCTGGGACGCGCACGCGGATCGGCTCGCGGACGCCTGCGAGACGATCGGGCTCGATCACGGCCTCGCGGCGGCAGACCTGAAGGCACGGATCGACGAGACGCTCGCGGCGAACGACCTCGCGGACGCGTACGTGAAGTGCTCGATCACGAGAGGGGTCCAGCCCGGGACGCTCGACCCGAAACCCGACGTGGACCCGACCGTCGTCGTGATCGCGAAACCGCTCCCGCGGGGTGGGCTCGGTGCGGAGGGCGGCGACTCGGGGGACGGCGACTCGGGAGACGGCGGTTGGGCGGCCGTCTACGACGGTCCGGCGGCGATCCAGACGACGAAGACGCGCAAGCCGTCACCGCGCGCGCTCCCGGCCGACGCGAAGACGCACAACTACCTGAACGGGATCTTGGCCCGACTTGAACTCCGTGTGACTGGCGCGGACGAAGCGCTCATGCTCGACCCCGAGGGGAACGTCGCGGAGGGGGCGACCTCGAACCTCTTCTTCTCGGACGGCACCGCCCTCAAGACGCCCTCGCTCGACGGCCCGATCCTTCCCGGAATCACGCGAGCGACCGTGATCGAGATCGCGGAGGGAGAGGGGATCCCCGTCGAGGAAGGGACGTACGCGCCCGACGAGGTTCGAGAGGCGAACGAGGTGTTCCTCACGAACTCGACGTGGGAGGTTCGGCCCGTTGCGACCGTCGACGGGCTGTCGGCCGGCGGCGACGGAGACGGGACCGCGGGGCCGCTCACAACTCTCATCTCGCGGCTGTTCGACCGGCGGATCGAGGAGACGCACTACGACGGCGCGCGGCTGTGAGGGCGTCAACTGCCTCGGGGTCAAGCCCCGGGGCATCTGCCTTATCGATCCGTGAATCGCGCGGAAGACAATCTACTGCGGTGGCGCGTGCCGGCGAGCGTCCGACGGGCGCGAGTCGCATGCGCGAGGGAGTCGGTCGCCGGAGCGCAGCGGAGGCGACCGACGAGGCTGGGGAGGCGTGAGGTGCTGTGCGGTGCGGGACGGGACTCGAAGGAGCGGCCAAGGCTTCGGCGGCCCCAGTCAACGTTTCCTTCTCTCACCTCGACCAGAAACGAACGGCCCCACCTCCGAGCGACCACAGCGTTCAAACCCGCCGGCGGCGACGGCTCGGTATGGACGCGGATCGCCGGATTGTGGCCGTCGAGGAGGTTCCGGAGGAGAGCACGCTGCTCGTGACGCTTCGACCTGTCGACGCCGACGCGGTCGACGACGGCGAGGGCGACGTGGGCGAGTCCGACGACGGCCGGCCGGAGGCCGAGGCGATTCTCACGCGGGCGGCCGGCAAGGTGACGGCGTTTCGCAACTACTGTCAACACTGGACCGACGTGCGCCTCGACAAGGACGACGGCGCGTTCGTCCGCAACGGGGAGGTGTTCTGTCAGAAACACGGCGCGACGTTCGAGGCGGATTCCGGCTACTGCAATTTCGGCCCCTGTGAGGGCGCGGTCCTCGAAACGGTAGACGTGAGCGTCGACGGCGACGCGGTGTATCTCGCGGACGACGCCTACGAGTTCGTTCGGCTCGGCTCCGCAAAGCGCGACAGCGACGCCGGCGACTCGCGGATCGATTTTACGGGGAACTGACCGCCGCCCTGAAGCTCTCTCGCCTCGAACGTCAGTGAACATCGCAGCGTCCGCAACGTCGCAGCGAAGATGGCTGCGTGAGCGTCGACGACGGCCCGTGCGTCGCCGAACGGCATTTATCCGGGGCTGGCGTACGTCGTGCCGTAACGGGCCCTCACGATGAACCTCAGATCGCTTGCCGGCTCCGGCGCGACCGCCCTCCTTGTCGCCCTCGTCGTCGTCATGCTGATCGGCCAACAGCTGGGTCAGCCGATCCTCCTCGGGTTCGTGCTCACCGGGAGCATGAACGGCGAGCCGGCCAACATGGCACCCGGCGACGGGTTCGTCGCGGTGCCGCCGTCGATCGCCGGCGACGTGGGCGAGGGGGACGTGGTGACGTTCGAGGCGAGAGAGCTTCAGGGCGGCGGGCTGACCACCCACCGTATCGTCGGCGAGACCGACGAGGGGTACGTCACGCGCGGCGACGCGAACCCGTTCACCGATCAGGACGGCCCGGAGCCGCCGGTTCAGGAGTCGCAGATAGTGTCCGTCGCGCTGCAGTTCGACGGCGAGGTGGTGGTGATCCCGAAGATCGGTCTCCTCGTCTTGGGGATGCAGGAGGCGTTCTCGGTCGCCGTGTCGGCCCTCAGCGGGGTTCCGGGGCTCGGCGGGCTGGCGGACGGCGACGTGGGCACGTCGATGGTCGGCGTCGGGCTGCTGCTTCTGGCCTACAGCATCGTCGCCGAGATAGTCGGCGTCGGGAAGAACGAGCGGTCGGATCGGCCCGATCGGTCCGAGCGGTCGCGCAGCCGCCGGAGCGAGACGAGCGCGGTCCTCGTGCTCGTCGTCATCCTCCTTCTTATTACCGTGCCGGCGACCGCGAGCATGGTCATTCCGTCGGGGACGAACGACATCACGATCGTGAGTTCAGAGACCCCGAGCAGCAATCCGACGGTCATCGAGCGGGGCGGATCGGTGGAGTACACATACAACTTCACGAATGACGGGTTTATTCCGCGGATCGCCCTCGTCGAGCCGGCGAGCACGGGCGTCGACGTGAGTGACTCCGCGCTGGTGGCGGCACGCGGCGAGACCGCTTCGGCGACCGTGACGATCCACGCGCCAAACGAGACCGGCGCGTACGTCAGGTCCGTCGGCGAGTGGCAGTACGTCCGGTTTCTCCCGGCGTCGGTGATACTCGCGCTCCACGCGATACACCCGTTCGTCGCGGTCGCGGCGATAGACGCCGTCATCGTCGTCGTCGTGACGGCCGTCTACGTCCTCGCCGTCGGGCTTGAGCCGTTCCGGTTCCGCGACCGCGACCGCGACATCGGGCTGGCCGACCGCGTCCGGCGACGGATTCGTAAGTGGCTGTGAACTCGGCCGCGAGAGTTCCTGTTTCCCGGTCACATCCCGGCGATCAGCCGGAGGTTCCAGCCCGTGAGCAACAGTCCGAGTCCGGTCGTCACGACCGGCGGCCAGTAGTACGAGTACCGGTCGCGGGCCCGGCCACCCTGCACGCTGACCGAGAGCAACACGAGAAAGACGAGGAGTTTCAACACGAGGAATCCGGGGACGCCGACGGTCGCGAGCAATCCACCGACGACTGGGTTACCCTCGATCAGTCCGGGTACGGCGGCGGTTGCGTACAGGGTCGAGACGATGTCGCCGACCCCGTAGGTGAGCGCGGCGACGAACCAGAGCGCGTAGAACTCGCGTGTGCGACTGCGGTAGAGGGGCGTCTCGGTGGTGTCCGACGCCCTCGCGGCATGGTTGCCATCCGCGTCGCCGTCGGCGGTTTCTGTGGTTTCTGTGGTCTCTGCGGTCGCATTTGTGCCGGTTTCCGCTCCGGCCGCGCGCGCCAGTAGCGTGTCGATCTGGCTGCGGCGGGCGGCGATCTCGCCGGTCAGCTCTTGGTACTGCTCGTCGTCGGTGGCGTCGCGATCGGGTCTGGCCTCGACGCGTCGCAGTCGGGTGACGAGCAAGAGATATCGCTCGACCGCCGCCTCGGCAGCGCCGTGATCGACGAGGCGGGCGACCGACTCTCGCAGTTCCTCGCGGTTGATCGGCCGGGGGACGTACTCGTTGACGTCGAGGCCGAGGACGGTCAGCCCGCTCGTGTCACCCGACAGCAGGCCGATCTGACAGCCGGCTCGGCGGGCGCGGATCCGGCCGATAGTCGCGGCGGGGTCCGGGTCCGCGAGCCCGGCGTCAAGCAGTACAACGTCGACCTCGTCGTCGAGCGCGTCGAGTCCGGACTCGACGTCTCCCGCGACGCGAACCGCGTACGCGTCGAGCCACGCCGCGTACTCGTCCGCCCGCTCGCGGTCGTCGTCGAGGAGGAGGATGGTGCCGCCGGGGGTGCGAGACATTCGCACTGTCACGTCGGACTCGCGGAGGGGTAAGGGTTAGTGTCTCCGTTGGAGCGGACGCGCGAGTATCGCACGCCGTGACGAGCGCGGCGACCCGGTCGATCCCGAAAGGCTCGTCGCCGGGACCAAGGCGGTCGACGCCGAATTCGGCTCACGAGTCCGCGAACAATCCCTCGACGACAGTATCGATCAGCGCATCCTCGACGTCGTCGTAGGCACCGGCCGGCACGACGGGCGTCTCGCGCGCCTGCGTGACGAAGAGCAGCGACCGCAGGAGCCCGCGGACGATCTCCGGGTCATCTATCCGGAAGTCGTCGCGGGCGACCCACTCGTCCGGCTGCGGCAACACGCGATCGAAGGCGAGTTCGTCGTCGGTTCCGGCGGTGTCACTTCCGGCGGTATCACTTCCGGCGCAACCGTTTCCGGTCACCGCGCCGCCTTCGGTTCCGGGCTCGTCGTCGTAGCTCGTGCCGTTCAGCTGCTCGTCGATCCGTCGGATCTCGCCGTCGACGAACAGCCGCCGGATCAGCGGGTTCGATCGTACCTGACCAAGCGTCGTCCGCAGGATCGTCTCGGCTTCCGCTCGCGGCGTCTCGACTGCGGCGACCTCGGCCTCCAGCGTCTTGAACAGCCGCTCCCGCTCCGCGATCAACACGGCGAGGTACAGCGCCTCCTTCGAGTCGAAGAACTGGTAGAACGTGCTCGTCCCGATCCCGGCTGCGTCAGTCACGTCGCTCACGCGCGTCCGGTCGAACCCGTGCCGCGCGAACAGATTGTGGCCCGCCTCGACCAGCTCTGCGCGGATTCGCTCGCGGTCCTCCTCGGAAAACCGGGTCACGGTACGACCCCGCACGCGAGCGGCTGACCCGGTTCGAACTTTCGGTCTCTCGGCTCCATACCGGCTATGCGATTCCACGAACGAAATATTTATTGATTCGTGAACCGAGCTTCGAGTGTGCAACGATTCAGTCTCCTGCTGGCAGATTGCCGCCCTCTCACCGTGTTCCAGACGATCGCAGCCGCGGCCGAGAGGTAGCGAATGCGAACTCGAACACTGTCCGTGCTTCTCGTGAGCGTCCTGCTCGTTACAAGCGGCGTCGGCGTCGGAGCCGTCGCCGCGGACTTGGCCGACACATCGGTCGGGAGTGCGACACCGGCACAGACCTCGAACGTCGGCGGCTCACCCGATCTCGACGTGTACGCGTCGAACCCGAACCTCGTCCCGGGGCAGACCAACACGGTCGAGTTGACGATCGCGAACGACGGGAACCTGCGGTTCGGCGATCCGTCGGCGGCTGAAACGGTTATGACCGCGCGTAACGTTCGCGTCGACGCCGAGGCGGGGGGCCCGCTCTCCGTCGAGTCCGGTGAAACCGCGATCGGCGGCGTGACGACGAACGCGCCGGGGGAGGTCCCGGTGAGCGTCAACGTCCCCGACGACATCGACGCCGGCACCTACACGCTCGACCTCGATCTCACTTACTCGTACATCTCCTCCGGCGACGACCGCACCGTCACCGTCTCTCGCGACGTCGAACTCCGCGTCCGCGACGACGCCCGCTTTCAAGTCGTAGACGTCGAGAGCGACGCGCAGATCGGCGACAGCGGCACCGTCGAGGCGACCATCGAGAACGTCGGCGCGGAGACGGCCCGCAACGCCGACGTGAGCTTCAGTACGCAGAGCAACAGCGTCACCGTGAGCGACGCCCAATCCGACACGGTTCGCGTGCCGGAACTCGATCCCGGCGAAACCACGACGGTCGCCTACGATGTCGGCGTCGCGTCGGGCCTCCCGGTCCAACAGTACACCCTCTCTGGCTCAGTGGCGTTCGACGACCCCGACGGAATCAGCCGCACCGACGACGGACTCTCGATCGGTGTCCTCCCGCTCGCGGAACAGGAATTCGCGCTCACCGACGTGGAGTCGCAGCTCCGGGTCGCCGAGGACGGCGACTTGGTCGGCACCGTGCGCAACGACGGGCCGGTGCCGGCCCGCAGCGTCGTGGTGCAGTACGCCGGCGACGACCAGAGCGTGATCCCGGCCGAGCGATCAACGGCCGTGGGAACGCTCGACCCCGACGAGTCCGCGAACTTCTCGCTGCCGATTGCGATCGGCGGCGAGGCCGAGGCCGGCCTGCGCTCGCTCGACATGGCGGTGCAGTACCGCAACGACGAGGGCGAGACGCGGGCGTTCGAAGACCTCGTCGTCGACGCCGAGGTCGCGCCCGAGCGCGACCGCTTCGACGTCGCGATCGAGAACCGCACCATCCAAGCCGGCGGGACGCGGACCGTCGACGTCGCGGTGACGAACAACCTCGAAGAGACCGCGGGCGACGTGGAGGCTCGCCTGTTTGCCGACGATCCGCTCGACACCGGCGACACCGACACGGGCTACGTCCAGTCGCTCGACCCCGGCGAGACCACGACGATGACCTTCGAGTTGACAACCACGGGCTCCGCGACAGCCGGGAGCACGTATCCCATCTCGCTCGACTTCCGCTACGACGACGCCGACGGCGACAGTCAACTGACGGACACCTACCGCGTTCCCATCGACGTGACCGAAAGCGAGGACGGCGGGCTGCCGCTGCCGGTCATCGTCGTCGCGCTCCTCGTCGTCGGGACGGGAGCGCTCGTCGTCTACCGGAGGCGGCAGTAGCCGATGTCGCTCGGCGAGCGCACCGAGGCGTGGACGCGACGGCTCAACGACGCCATCGTCGACAGCCCACGCCGAGTCATCGTCATCTTCCTCGTACTCACGCTGGTGTTCGCCGGCGGAATGGGACTCGTCAGCACGGACACCGGAGCCACCGACTCGTTCACCGAGGGCCTTGACGAACAGGAGGCGCTCGACGCCGTCAATCAGGAGTTCGAGGACCCGTTTGAACCAGAGAGCGAGTCCACCCAGCTCATTCACTCGGGCGGTAACGTCCTGACGAAGGAGGCGCTTGTCAGAGATCTCCGCGTCCTAGAGGAAGTGGAATCGCGCGACGACCTGCGCGTCGCCTCGACGAACGGCCCGGCGACGGTCGTTGCTCAGCGGATCGACCCGTCGGCGACCACGGCGGCCGAACAGCGGCGTGCGATCGAGTCGACGAGCGCGACGCGAGTCCGGCAGATCGTCCGCGGCCTGTCCGAGAATCCACGGTTCACCGGAACGCTCGCGACCGATTTTAACCCGACGAGCGCGAGCGCCTCGGCGTCGATCACGGTGGTCTCTCACGATGTGCCCGCCGGGTTCTCCGACGGCGACCTCCAAGAGGTCCAGACGACGATTCGGTCGATTGCGGCGGATCAGCCCGGCGAGATCACGGCGTTCGGCACCGGTGTGACCAACGCGGAGACAGCCAACGTCATCGGCGACTCCCTCACCATCGTGATGCCCGTCGTCGTGCTGTTGCTGCTGTTGTTCTTAGTCGTCGCCTATCGCGACCCGATCGACCTCTCGCTCGGACTGTTGTCGCTCCTGATGACCGTCATCTGGACGTTCGGGTTCCTCGGCTTCTCCGGGATCCCGTTCAGCCAACAGCTCATCGCCGTCCCCGTGTTGCTGCTCGCGGTGGGTGTGGACTTCGGGATCCATATCATCAACCGCTATCGCGAGGAGACCGTCGCGGGGTACGAGGCCACGGAGGCGATGCGAGAGGCGAACAACCAGCTGATGATCGCCTTCATCATCGTCACCGTGACCACCGTGTTCGGGTTCGGCGCGAACGTCATCTCCGATCTCGGACCGATCCGGAATATGGGGATCGCCTCGGGGATCGGGATCATCTTCACCTTCCTGATCTTCGGGCTGTTCCTCCCGGCGGCGAAACTGGAGGTCGACGAACTACGCGAGAAATACAACGTCCCCGAGTTCAACTCCGCGCCGATCTCCTCAGAGGACTCGACGCTCGGGAAGTTCCTGACGTTCCCGGCGCAAGTCAGCCGGTACGCGCCGATCGCATTCGTCGTCGTGTTACTCGTGACGGGCGGCATGGCCGCGACGTACGGCAGCGGCGTCGACACCTCCTTCGAGACCGAGGACTTCCTTCCGCCGGAAGAACAACCGGCCTACGTGACCGGCCTCCCGGAACCGTTCGCGCCGAGCGAGTACACCGTCACCGAGACGCTGAACCTCCTCGAAGATCGCTTCTCGACAAATCAGGATCAGTCGGTGAAGTTGTACGTCGAAGGGAACTTCGAGGAGGGGCACGCGCTTGAGGCCCTCGCCGATCCGAACGATGATGCGCCGGGAGCGCTCGCCGTCGGCGACGGCGGGAGCGCGCAGCCGACCAGCATCGTGACGGTGATGCAGTCGCACGCCGAACAGGATCCCGAGTTCGCCGACCTAGTCGCCCGAAACGACATCGACGGCGACGGGATTCCCGACCGCAACCTCGCCCGAGTCTACGACGCGCTGTTCGCCTCGACGTCGGGCGACCGCGCCGAACAGTACCTCACGCCGGACCGACGGAGCGCGCAGGTCGACTACGCGATCGATTCGAGCGCTTCACAGGCCGAGGCCGCCGTCGACGCCCGACAGTTCGCGGGGGACTTCCGATTCGAGACGACGGCGACCGGCCAGCTCGTCGTCTTCGACGCGGTGACGGACATCATCTTCAACTCGGCGATCCAGGGACTGATCCTCGCGATGGGGCTGACGGGGCTGTTCCTCGTCATCGCGTACGCCGTCTTGGAGGGCAAGCCGCTTCTCGGGATCGTGAACCTCTTCCCGATCCTGATCGCGATCGCGTTTCTGCTCGGGACGATGCGGTACCTCGATATGTCCCTGAACGCGCTGACCGCGACGATCCTCTCCATCTCGATCGGACTCGGGATCGCGTACTCGGTGCACGCGACCCACCGGTTCATCGATGAGTTCAACGAGGGCGCTGACGCCTACGAGTCGATGATCATCACGCTCTCTGGGACGGGCGGTGCCCTACTCGGGAGCATGCTCACGACCTCGCTCGGAACGGGTGCGCTCGCGCTCGCCATCACCCCAGTGCTCGGCGACTTCGGTCTATTGATGGCGCTCAGCGTGGTGTACTCGTTCGTGTTCACTGTCGTCGCTCTCCCACCCGCGGTGCTGTTGTGGGAGCGATACAACGGCACGTGGGACGGCCTCGCGATGCCCATGACGGGGTGAGGAATACCTCCCGCCTCAGCGCCGGAAGCGAGTGCGTCTCAGGCGTCTCAACGATCCGTTCACTTTTCTGCGTCCTCGCCGGGTGCGTCGTCAGTGAATTCGAACTCATGATCGCGCGCCGCGACGGCGTCACCCGTGTCGGGGTCGGTCTTATCGGAGTCGGCCGTACCGCGTTCACCCACGTCAGTACCGCCGACGTTAGGCGATTCGATACCGTCGTCAGTAGGTTCGATATCGTCGTCACCGCGGTCGATGTCGACCGTTCCGCCGTCGGTATCGGTGAGCGTGGTGTCGCCGGTGTCCTCCGCGCCGCCGGTGTCCTCCGCGCCGCCGGTGTCCTCCGCGCCGTCGGTGCCCGTCTCACTCGGCTCGAACGCGCCGGCCGCCGTCGCCCGTGCCTGTAGCTCGTCGATGCGCGGGACGGTAGTCACGTTCGCGAAAAGCACCGTCGCGGTGATCGTCGAGGCGTCGGGAAGCGGCTCGTCGCCGGCGAGCACCTCCACGGTCCCCGTCTCCTCTTCGAGGAGATACCGGCCCGTCTCGAAACCCTTCCGGGAGATCGCCGACGGAGGCCCAGAGAGGATCAACAGCGCGCGGTCGGTCGAGGTGATGTCACAGGGCAGCGTCAACTCGGCGTTGAGCACCTGCTGGACGAGCCGTTTGACCGTCGCCGCGTCGGTCTCTTGGCCGCCGCGGGTGTCGTCCGCGAGTCCGAGAAGTCGGAGCAGGCGAGCCATTAATCCCGACGAGTCGGTCTCGATGGTAACCGTCTCGCGGCCGATCGAGGCGAGGCCGCCGACCTCCAGCGTTCGCCGGATGTCTGCCGGGTCGATCCGCATCTCGGAGGGGGAAGTGGGGGCGCGCTCGCCGGCACCGAACAGTCCCACGATCCGCGTCGCGATCGCGTCGTTGATCGCGTCGTAGCGCTCGTCGACCGGCTCTACGCCGTGTCGCCACGCCTCGTTATCGACCGGGAAGACGGCGTCGGCGAGTGGAACGAGCGTCCGGATCCCGCGGGCGGCGGTCAGTGCTCGGCGGTCGGACTCGGTCGACGCCGGGAGGACGCCGAGCGCGTACACCGGACTCTCGTGGACCGCCTGCAGTTCCTCGACGATCACGCTCCCGACGCCGGCTCCCGTTCCGCCGCCTAGTCCGGCGACGACCATCGTCGCCGCCACCTCGGTCTCGTCGATGCTGTCCAGCGCGCGACGGATCTCCGGGAGGTCCGTCGTGGCGACGTCGGCACCGACTTCCGGGTCGCCGCCGACGCCGGGGCGTTCGGTAGACGACTTATCCGATCCGTCGCGGTCCGAGTCCGAGGCGGCTTCCGTGTCGTCTGCGTCGACGCCGTCCACGTGGGTGGAACTCGTGTCGTCCGCGTCGGCCGCGACGCGCTGGGTCACGTCCGGGTGGGTGTCGCCGATCAGGACCTGCCGTTCGTCCGGGATCGACTCGGTCTCGTCGAACGCGTGCGCCGCGGTGTTGAACGCGAGGACGTTCCCTTCGGTGAACCACCGGCCCGTCTCCGCCTCTGCGGCGACCAGCCGGTCGACAATTCTCGTGCCCGCGTCGCCGACGCCGATCAGAGCGAGTTTCATGTGTGCCTCGCCTCTCGTTGCGGCCGCCCCGCCTCTGCGGACCGTCGGTTCCGATCGTTAGACGATCGGGTCGAGGTCATTGTTGTCGTCGGTGATCAGCGACTCGATCTCTTCGTCGCGGACCGCGTCCAACTCCTGAATCTTGTTCTGGGCGTCGACGGCCTGGTTCTGGATCTCGTCGATCCGAGGCGTCTCAGTGACGTTCGAAAGCAAGACGACCGCCGCGAGCGTCGAGGAGTTCGGGCGGGGGTCGTCGCCGGCGAGCACGTCGACGGTGTCAGCCTCATTCTCCAGCCACTCGCGGGCGGACTCGACGCCCTTCCGCGAGATGACCTCCGGCGGCCCGGCGAAGACGATCAGCGCGCGGTCCGCGCTCGACACCTCACAGGGGACGGTCAGTCGAGAGTTGACCGCCCGGCGGACGAGCCCCTTGATCTTGGCGGCGTCGGTCGACTCCGCCTGCGGCTCCTCGGCGTCGTTGAACTTCGAGAGCAGCCCCTCCTTGGGAACGTCGAGGTCGGTCGACGCGTAGCCGATCGAGGAAACGCCGCCGACATCGAGGGTTCGCATGATGTCGCTCGAGTCCATAGCGTTCTCGCCGACATCGGACTCGTCGACCTCGCCGGCCGCGAGCAGCGTGACGATCCGCGTCGCAAGCTCTCGGTTCATCTCGGCGTACCCCTGCTCTATCGTCTGGCCGCGCGAGCGCCACGCGTCGTTGTCGAACGCGATGAAGTTGTCGACGTTGGTGACGAACGACTGCAGCGAGCGGGCGGCGTTGAGGGCCGGCCGACCGCCCTCGTACTGGCCGGGAAGCACGCCGAGCCCGTAGATCGGCTCGTCGTACATCTTCTGGAGTTCGGTGATAACGACCGGGGCGGCTCCGCTGCCCGTCCCGCCGCCGAGGCCGGCCGCGACCAGCACCGCGTCGACCTCGTGGATCTCAATGTCGTCGAAGACCCGGCGTATCTCGTCGATGTCGGTCTTGGCGACCTCTGCCCCGATCTCGGCGTCGCCACCAACGCCGTGGCCACGGGCCTTGCTGTGGGTGTCACCGATGAGGACGCGGCGGTCCTCCGGGATGTTCTCGGGCTTGGCGAGGTCGGTTCGAGCCGTGTTGATGACGAGCGCGTGTCGGCAGAGGTCCCGACCGGTCTCGACCTCGAACTCGATCATCTGGTCGATTATCTTGCTGCCGGCGTTGCCGACGCCGATCGTCGCGAGCTTCATCGGCCTACCCTCCGGGATCGCTCGGTGGGGGAAGGCGATCGGGTCTGTCGTCCCGCGCTGTCGGTACGGACGTGAATCTCGTTGATCATGGGGTTGTTGGGTGTCTCGTACTCGACGCGTATTAAGCTGTGTCAGACGCGACGACGCAGACGAGGCCGTCTCGAAAGCGAATCCGTTAACACCGCGACAGCCGTCTATTGGATAGATGGAAGACAGAGACGATACATCGGCGAGCACCGCCGACACGCAGACCGACGCCGAAACCGACGGATCTGCACCGCTTTTCGGACGACTGCTCTTCGCCGGCGGACTGCTCGCGCTGGCGGTCCGGAACCTCACGGACCTCGACGGCCGCATCGCGTACGCGGACGCCAAGGGCGTACCCCTCGCCGACGCACTCGTCCCGGCCGCGAGCGGCCTCCTGCTCGGCGGGAGCCTCGGTATCGGAGCTTGGAAGCGCCCGAAGCTCTCCGCGGGAAGCGTCGCTGCCTTCTTCCTCGGAGTCACACCGATCATGCACGACTTCTGGGCGGTTGAGGACGAATCGCGCGACGAAGAGCTCACCTCGTTCCTCCAGAACCTGACGCTGTTTGGTGCCGCGGTCGCGTTCTTCACTCGCGCCGGCGACGGCGAGTGAGCGGGTAGCCGATTGCTCGCTCTCGGGCGGCCGCAGTAGCTGTCCAGAAGAACAGCCATACGAACAGGAACGCGAACAGGAGCCCCGTCGGCGACAGCGCTCGGAGGGGGCTCGCGAGGTCGGCGAGCACCGGCAGCGCGAACAGGAAGACCGCGGCCGCCGCGCCGCCGCCAGCGAGACACTCGATCAGTCGCCAAACCGCGATCTCACCGACGCCGACGTCGCGACTCGAGGGACGCTGTCCCTCCGCTTCCGCCTCCGCGCTCATTGGTGTGGTCATACATACCACTCACCATAATAATCACAATCTTTTATTATAAATCTGCCGGCAAGACGACACGCCGGAAGCGATCCGGTGAGCCGTTCGAGCATCGATATTCTTCACAGAGCACCCGAATAAGAACGCTCTTGAGCGTCCGCGGCGGACTAAATCGACATGCCCAAGATCAGCGTGGAGATCCCCGGCGAACTGCTCGCCGACCTCGACGAACACGTCGGCGACGACGGGAAGTTCGTGAACCGCAGCGACGCCGTCCGCGCGTCGATCCGCAAGACGCTGGACGTACTCGACGAGATCGACGCCCGCCACGATCGGCTGGTGGCCGAGAGCGCGGGGAGCGAGGACGGGACCGCGGGGAGGGAGGGCGAGACTGACCGCGAGGGCGGCGATGAGTAGCCGAGCGGACGGCCTCGCCGGCACGGACGGCCCCTTCGCAGTCGACCCGCTGGACCGGTCCGCGGTGGCCGCGGTCGCGCTCGTCACCCTGTTCACCGTCGCGCTCGCGACGGCACAGCTCACCGCGGCGAAGGTGATCGCGCTGCCGTTGCCCGTCGCGCTCCCCGTCGTCGGCCCCGAGATCACGCTTCCGGGTGCCGCGCTCGCGTACGCGCTCACGTTCCTCGCCTCGGACTGCTACGCCGAGCTGTACGGTCGCCGCGCGACGCAGGTGGTCGTCAATGTCGCCTTTCTCGCGAACTTCCTCGTGCTCGCGTTAGTGTGGTCGACCCTCGCTGCGCCCGGCGTGAATCCCGAGATCTCGGCCGCGTTTGAGACCGCGCTCGCCCCGGCGACTGGGATCGTCGCCGGTAGCCTGCTCGCGTACGTCGTGAGCCAGAACTGGGACGTGTTCGTCTTCCACGCGATCCGCGACCGGACCGGCAGTGGGCTGCTGTGGCTGCGCAACATCGCGTCGACGGCCACTAGTCAGGCGCTCGATACCGCGATCTTCGTCGGCGTCGCCTTCTACGCGGCTCCGACTCTGCTCGGTGTCGGATCGCCGCTTCCGCCCGCCGCCCTGCTCGCACTCGGACTCGGCCAGTACCTCCTCAAGCTCGCGATCGCGCTGCTCGACACCCCCGTCGTCTACCTCGTCGTCGGCCTCGTCAGCGAGTGAGCGGGGCGCGGAGGTCGCCCGCGCGGACGACGAATACGAGCAGGTGGCCGGCGCAAGAGACTTACCGGTCGCACCCGTGTGAGTAATACACATGGACCTCCGCGTGCAGGGAGACGTGCCTCCCGATCCGTTCCTCGGTGCCGCAGACCTGTTCGAGACCGAGTGCTCGCTCGCCGATCCCGTTCACGTGAAGGTGCGCGAGGACCCCGACGAGCGGACGTGGGCGGGCCACTACGACGGCTACCACGTCCTGAACGTCTCGAAGCGCGCCGCTACCAGTGCGATGGCCCGCGAGCTGGCCGTCCACGAACTGTCGCACATGGCCCGCCACGAGGAGGGCCACGCCTCCCACGTCCAGTCGACGGAGGAGGCGCTATACTTGGGGCTCTCCGGCGAGAAGGTGGAGCGCCGGAAGCTCGCGCACTGTTACCAGATCTCGAACCACATGAAAGACATCTACGCCGACGACATCACGCTCTCGGTCGCGCCGGCCGACAAGCTGCTCGGCTTCTTAGAGTCCACCCTCGCGGCCGCCGTCGCCGACAGACCGGCGGTCTCGCGCGACGGCTCCCCGCCGGTGACGGGTGGCGCGGACCCGGAGATCACCGCCGTCAACGCCGCCTTCGCGCTGGCGTTGGTCGAGCGCCACGACATCGCCGGCCCCGGTCACCGAATCTATGACCTCGCGCGGGCCGCCGGCAGCGACACCGACGCGGTCGACGTCGACGCGTTCAAGCAGCGGTTCCTCGCGCTCGGTCCCGATCCCTCCGAGAGCGACTACCGAAAGGCCCTCGTCGACGCCGCCCGCGCGTACGCTATTTAAAAAATATACAGGAAATAGTAGATCGTAGCGCTCGAACAGAGACACGGTTGGATCGCCGAACGGACCGAGTCGGAGACAGGACTACGGAACGGCGGCCGGATTCGAACACTGGCGCGTGATTCTGACGGTGGCGCGCGCCGGTGAGCGCCGCACCGCGGCGCGAGCCGCCCGCGCGAGGGAGGGCGGCGGCGGCCGAGAGCGGTGCGGGGTCCGCGGCCGCCGCCGACCGAGGCTGGGGAGGCGCGAGGTGCGGAGCGGTACTGTGCGGGCGACGAAGGATCCGAACGCGTGCCCGCAGCGACGATCACCGCACCAGCAACGATGCGTGAACAGCCACCAGCAACGATGCGTGAACAGCCACCAACAACGATGCGTGAACAGCCACCAGCGACGACACCCGCCCGACGGTCGAGCTACGCCGCGTCGTCCGTGGGTGTCTCGGCGTCGCTCGCCTCGTCGTCGGAGAGTACGTCGCCGTCGTCAACATCGAGCACGGTCACTCGGGCGGACATGATCCGAGTGTTGTCCACGCGCTCGATCCGGATGCGGATGCCGTCGAATTCGATCTCTTCTCCCTCCTCGACGAGCCGTCCAGCGCGGTTGAACACGAACCCGGCGAGCGTCTCGAACTCCTCGCCTTCTGGCAGATCGATGTCGAGCAGGTCGTTCACCTCGTCGATGTTCACCTCGCCTTGCACGACCGCGACGTTCTCTTCGATGAACTCGACCGGCGCGGACTCGTCGCCTTCCAAGATCTCGCCGACGATCTCCTCGACCATGTCTTCGAGGGTGATGATCCCCTCCGTCGTCCCGAACTCGTCGATCACGGTGACCATCTGGAGACGGTTGTCCTGCATCTCCGCGAGCAGTTCGTCTGCATTCTTCGACTCGGGGACGTGCAGCGTCGGCTTCACGATCCGTGCCAGCGACGGCTCCCCCTCGGAGTAGCGCAGTTCGCGGACTAGGTCTCGAACGGTGACGACGCCGATGATATTGTCGAGGTTCCCTTCGTAGACGGGGACGCGCTCGTGGTCGGCTTGGATGCACGTCTCTATCGCCTGCTCCACGTTCGACTCCTTCGCGACTGCCGTCACGTCGAGCCGGGGCGTCATCACCTCCTTGGCGATGGTGTTGTTAAAGCGGAAGATCCGGTCGAGCATCTCCCGTTCTTCCTCCTCGATCACGCCCTCGCGCTCGCCCGTTTCGATGATGTCTTGGATCTCGTCGCGGGTGACGTACGTCGACTCGATCGCGGCGGAGCCGCCGATGACGCTGTTGACGCCCTTGACGATGTAGTCGAAGAGCACGACGAGCGGGTACAGCGCGTACTCCGAGAGCTTCAGGGGGCGGGCGATTCGCAGCGCCCACGACTCGGTGTTTTCGACCGCGTACGACTTCGGCGCGCTCTCGCCGAAGATCAACACGAGCGTCGTGATCCCGAACGTCGTCGCCAGCACGGACTGCCCGCGGGAGAGGTAGATCCCGAACAGCGCGGTCGCGATGGAGGTCATCGCCACGTTGACGATGTTGTTGCCGACGAGGATTGTCACCAGCAGCCGGTGAGGGTTCGCCTTCATTTCGCGGATCGTCTCCGCGCCGCGGACGCCCTCGTCGACGAGGCTGTCGACGCGGTGTTGCGGCAGCGAGAACATCGCGATCTCCGACGAGGAGAAGAACGCCGACAGTCCGACTAACGCGAGGATCGCCAAGATTCCGAAGGCGGTGATCACGTCCTGCCCCGGGATCGGAAGCTGGAGGAGGCCGACAGTCAGCGCGCTCAACGACAATCCCATGTTCATTCGTCTTCCGACGGCACGAGGTTAAAGGATTACCTTCGGACGGTGCCGTCATCGGTCCGAGACGACCGCATCGACTACACACGAGGAACGTGCCGCCGCCGATACGATTACCCGTTCCGCGTTCGAAACGTGAGCCATGACAGACACACAGATCACCCTGTACCGACTGCAGGCGTGCCCGTACTGTGAGCGCGTCGCCCGGACGCTGAACGAGCTCGGTCTCTCGTACCGCTCGCGGTACGTCGAGCCGATGCACTCCGAGCGCAACGTCGTCAAGCGCGTCTCCGGCGCGCGGAGCGTCCCGGCGATCGTCGACCCCGAGACCGGCGTGACGATGTCCGAGAGCGCGAACATCGTCGAGTACCTCCGCGGGACCTACGGCGAGGGAGGTGCCTGAGATGCCCGACTTCGATGTCGTCTCTCTGCCCGAGACGGACCACGTCGCCGAGAGCGACACCGCGCCCGACTTCACCCGACCGCTCGTCGACGAGGAGTACTGGGAGGATCGGTCGCTCGATTCCGTCGTCGACGGGCCGACGCTGCTCGTCTTTCACCCGATGGACGGCGCGTTCCAAGCGACGTACCTCTACAACACGGTCGACGAGCACGGGTGGGCCGACGACCTCGACGTGGTCGGACTGTCCGTCTCTACCCCGTACGCCCACAAGCGCCTGCTCGCCGAGCGCGCCGACGGCGTCCGGATCTTCTCCGACCCCGGCGCGGCCGTGATCGAAGAGTACGGCCTCTCCCACCACATCGACGGTATGACCGGGATCACGGAGACGCGCCCGGCCGTGTTCCTCCTCGATGCCGACCGGACCGTCGAGTTCGCCTGGGTCGCGAGCGAACACCCCGAGTTCCCCGACGCCGAGGCGATCGACGACGCGATCGACGACCTGCTCGACTGAGTCGTCGACGGTCGGTTCTCCGGCTTGTCGCTTCAAGCGGTCGACGGCCTACTCCGCAAGCGACAGCGCGGCAAGCAGCGACTCCAGTTGCACCTGCTCGTTCGCCCCCTCCGCGATCCGGTAGTCGGCCTCGCCGATCCGCTCCATCAGCCGGACGGCCTCGCGCTCGCTCAGGTCGAACTCCCAGACCGACCGGTGGAGTTGGTCGATCACGTCGCCGCCGGCCATCCCCGTCTCGGTGAGAAGCGTGTCGAGCGTCGCGCGCGCCTTCGTGAAATCACCGGCCAGCGCGTCCGTCACCATCGACTCGATCTCCTCAGGTCTCGCGGTCGCCGTGATCGCGTACACCGCCTCCTCGTCGACGATCTCGCCGGTCGTCGCCGCGGCCTGCAGGGAGTTGATCGCGCGGCGCATGTCGCCGTCTGCGGCGTAGACGAGGGCGTCGACGCCGGCGTCGGTCACCTCGATCTCCTCCGCCGCGGCGATCTCGCGCACCTGCGCCGCCACCGCCTCGTCCGACAGGGGCGAGAACCGGAACACCGCACACCGCGACTGGATCGGGTCGATGATCTTCGACGAGTAGTTACACGAGAGGATGAATCGGGTGTTGTCGGAGAACTGCTCCATCGTCCGGCGGAGCGCTGATTGGGCGTCATCGGTGAGGCTGTCCGCCTCATCGAGAAACACGATCCGGAAGTCGCCGCCGAACGACGAGCGCGCGAACCCCTTGATCCGGTCGCGAACGACGTCGATACCGCGTTGGTCGGAGGCGTTGAGCTCCAAGAAGTTCCCGCGCCAGTTGTCCTCGCCGTAGATTTCGCGAGCGATAGCGGTGGCGGCGGTCGTTTTTCCCACGCCTGCTTGTCCTGAAAATAACAGGTGCGGCACGTCGTCCTGGTCGATGTAGCTCTGCAGTCGCTCGACTATCTCCTCTTGACCGTGGATGTCGTCGAGCGACTGCGGCCGGTACTTCTCGATCCAGATCTCGCGGCCCGTCGCGGTCGCAGCCGGCTGCTCGTCGGCCTCGCTCATTGCGCGATCGGAGGGTCGGCGGGATGATAAACGAACCGAGAGGCGGGCGAGTCGTCTCGGCTCGGAGATCCGTCGTGCCCCGCGTCGATCTACTCGAACTCCGCGGTGAGCGCGGGAACCACGTCGAACAGGTCGCCGACGATCCCGTAGTCGGCGATGTCGAAGATCGGCGCGTTCGGGTCGGTGTTGATCGCGACGATCGTGTCCGACCCCTTCATGCCGGCGACGTGCTGGACCGCGCCAGAGATGCCGACCGCTATGTACACGTCGGGCGCGACGACCTTGCCCGACTGCCCGACCTGTCGGCTCTTTGGGAGCCAGCCGTTGTCGACGATCGGCCGCGACGCCGACAGGGTCGCGCCGAGCGCGTCCGCAAGCGCTTCGACCAGTTCGAGGTTCTCCTCCTCGCTGATCCCCCGGCCGACCGAGACGAGCACGTCGGCGTCCGCGATATCGACGTCGCCGCCGCCGACCTCCTCGAACCCGGTGACGCGTGCGCCCGATTCCGGCGCGTCGATCTCCACCGTCCCGACGGTGGCGTCACCCACGCCCTCAGCGGGTGCCCACTCGCCGCCGCGAACCGTGATGACGAACCGGTCGCCGGCCACGTCGAGGGTCGTCTCCACCTTCGAGCCGTACATCTCGCGGGTCACCGTGAGCCCGTCGGCGTAGTCGAGCCCGATCGCGTCGGTCACGATCGGCACACCGAGTTCCTCTGCGAGCGCGGGCGCGTAGTCGAGCCCGTTCACGGAGTTCGCGAGTACCACGGAGCCGGCGTCGAGTCGGGCAACCAACTCGCCGACCGCGGCCTGGTAGACGGTGTGATCGAACTCCTCGCCGTTCGAGACCGCGTGGACCGCATCGACGCCCTCGCGGTTCAGGTCCTCGGCGAAGGCGTCGACGTCGCCGGCGACGACCGCGACGTGGAGGTCGCCGCCCCGCGCGTCGGCCAGCTCCCGGCCGGCGGTGATCGCCTCGTAGGAGACGTCTCGAAGGTCTCCGCGGCGGTGTTCGGCGACGACGAGCGCGTCGTCCGTCACGCGTCCACCCCCGACTCGCGCAGGCGCTCGGCGAGGCGCGCCGCGGCCTCGCCGGCGTTGCCCTCGATCAACTCGGCGTCCGACTCGCTCTCCGGCTCGGACAGCGACGTGATCGTCACGTCGCTTTCCACGTCGCCGGCGACGAGTCCCAGATCGGCCAGATCGGTCGCGGCGATCTCCTTCTGTTGGGCCTGTCGAATCCCGCGGAGGCTCGCGTACCGCGGCTCGTTGATCCCGGTCTGGACGGTCAACACGGCCGGGAGGTCGACGTCGGTCAGCTCTTCGACGCCGCCCTCCAGCTCGCGGCGGACGTGCGCGACGCCCGCGTCAGCGTCGACGTCGAGGGCGTTGACGACGGCGGCGTGCTCGAAGTCGATCCGCTCCGCGAGCGCGACGCCCGTCGCGCCGAAGCCGGTGTCCGCCGCTTGGACGCCGCCGAGCACGAGGTGGGGCGCTTCATCGGCAACGACCGCCTCGAACACCGTCGCCTTGGCGGCGACATCGGCGAACCCGTCCGCGAGGGCGTCGTCCCAGACCCGAACGGCGCGGTCCACGCCTTTCGCAAGCACCGTTCGAATTGTCTCCTCGGCGCGTTCCGGACCGATCGTGACGGCGACGACCTCGTCCGCGATCCCGGCCTCGGCCAGCTGCACCGCCGCCTCGACCGCGTAGTCGTCCCACTCGTTGAGGCTGTAATCGAGGTCCGCCGGCGCAATAGCCGTCCCCTCGATCGCGAAGTCGTCGCCAACCTCCGCGACCTCCTTGACGGTCACCAGAACCTTCATGGCCGATACACCGGCGCTCCGTGGGTAATGGCTTTCGGAACACCCACCTCGCCGCGACGAACGGGGGCCTCGAACCGCCTACGGGGCGGAGCCGTCACCTTGATCGCCGTCGCCGGCGTCCCGACCGCCAGCATCGTCCCGATCGCCGCCATCGCCGTCTCGGCCGGTGTCCCGACCGCCAGCATCGTTTTGACCGCCATCCTCGCCTCCGCCGCCCGAGGGCCGTCCACTGTCGGGAAGCGAGATCAGGTTCTCACGGCCCAGTCGGAGCTTCTCGACGCGCTCCTCGTCGGCCATCGCGGAGAGAAGCTGCGACACCTTCGCGTCCGACCAGCCCGTCTCCGAGACGATGTCGGCCTGTCGCATCCGCCCGCCGTTGTCGTCGAGGAGGTACTCGACGCGCTCCTCGTCGGAGAGCAGCGACCGGTCGACCTCGTCTGTCTGTTCGCTTTCGCCCGTCGGTTCGTCAGCATCGTCCGAGTCGGCCGTATCACCCGAGTCGCGTTCCGCGGAGTCCGACGCGGTCTCCGCGTCGTCGGTCGGGTCGGTCGGGTGGGCATCGGCGGAGACGCCGCCGCTCTCCGCGGAATCGGGGCCGCCGTCGGAATCGTCGATCTCACCGGCAGTTCCGTCCTCGATGTCGTCGGACGCCGCCGTGGCGTCGTCTCGCTTCGTGTCGGTGCCGTCTGCCGCGAGTCCGGCCGCGCCGACCTCGTCCGCGTCGGATTTGCTCGCGCCGGCGTCAGCCGTGATGGAGGCGTCCGCGTTCGGTGACGATGCGACCGCGCCACCGGCCGCGTCGTCGCCGAGGCCTCCCCGCCGTCGGTAGCCGACGATGCTTCCGGCGATGATCAGCGCGCCGATCACGATCGCGGCGGCGAGCAGCGTCCACGGCGGGCCGGGCGTCCCGGTCGACGCGTACACGACCGCGACGCCCTCGTCCGCGTCGAACGTCCGCGGCCCTTCGATCACCACGGCGTTTTCCTGTAGCGACGCCGTCGTGCTGGTGACTGTGTAGCCGTCTGGCGTCGACACTTCAAGCGTCTGTCCTGATTCGAGCGACCGCAGCCACGTCCCGTCAGGCGTCGTCAGCGCGTCGCCCAACACGAGGTCCTCGCCGTCCTGCGCGAGAAACGCCGTCCAGACGAACGAGAGGCGAAGCTCGCCGACCGCGACGGTATCCTCGCCGGCGACGTCGAACGACGACGTATCGTCGTGGACGACGACCTCGCGTTCGGCCCCTTCGACCTGCATAGTCCGGTCGAGGTTCCGACTGGCCTCGCGCGCGAATCCCGCGAACAGGTCGGCGCTCGGCCCGATCTCGCCGCTCTGGAACCGGTCGCCGATCGTCTCGAACGCCGTTCGCTCGGCCTCGTCTGTGAGCGCGTACCGGACCGACACGACCCAGCGGGCGTCGCGGTCGGGGGTCGGCTCGATCCGTATCCGGGTCGCGGTAGTCGGATCGAAGCCGTCGTCGGTCTGTTCGATCGCCGCGTCCGACGTGACGGCCGCCGGTGTCGGATGGAGGGGCTGTGGCTCCAGATCGCTCGCTTCGGCCGTCGACTGCGCGGGTGGGGTGGAGGGAGCGGCGACAGCGCCTCCCGCGGCGGGCGCGACGACGCCCGCGAGGAGGAGCACGCAGACTGCCGCGGCGAGGAGAACGCGAGACGGAGGGTTCCGCATACACCACGAAACCACTCAGGCACCGGGCAAAACGCTTTCCATGGACGGGACGGAACTCGGACATCGAGCGGCGAACCGCGACCGCCAGCGCCGGCTCAGTGGGGTGGATTTTTCATATCGGGCGGCGAACCGACGCCTAATGAGGGCCCTCCCCGTCGCCGTCGCCGTCCTCCTGCTGCTCGTTCCGATCGCGGGCACTGCCACGGTGTCCGTCGGCACGCCGGATGCGACCGTCTCGTCGCACTCGGCCGTCTCGTCAGAGGTACTCACCTCGTCGCCATCGGGGGCAACGGTCGGGTCGGGCGCGCCGTCTCCCGATCCCGGGCGGCTCGGCACACCCGTTCCGCAGCAGACGGCCGACGAGAACCGCACGTTCCGGACGATGTCGGTGTCGGACGGTGGTCCGGTGCGGGTCGAGACGGCCTCCCACGGCGCGAACCTCGGTCCGTCACTCGATGTCGCGGTCGACGGGACGAGCGCGGCGATGGAGACTGAGACGCTCGTCCAACAGGTCGACGCTGCGGAGACGAGCGCGGACCGCCGAGAGCGAATCCTCGATGCGCTCGACAGGGTCGAACGCGGCGAGGAACGCCTCTACGACCGACAGCAGACGGCCATTCGCTCCCACGCCTCGGGTGACCTCTCGAACCGAGAACTTCTCGACGAGCTCGTCCGTATCGCTGCCGCCGCTCGCGAGTACGAGCGGCGGCTCGACGCCCTAGACACCCTCGCCGACGAGACGAACGAATTCAGCACGCCCTCGCGGTTCGCCGAACTATCGGTGCGTCTCCAAGTGTACGAGGGGCCGGTCCGCGATCACGCGCTCGCTGCCGCCAGCGCGTCCGTCTCCGACGCAAACGTGCAGGTCCAGTCGAGCGACGACGCCCTCGTGTTGGCGACGATCACCGACGGCCAGTACGTCCGGGAGGTGATCCGGCTCGACCGGTGGGTCCGCGACGGCGGCTCGATCAGTAACGACGCGGCGATCAACGCAGTCACAGAGGCGTATCCTGAGACGGTTTCGCTCCGCCAGCCCGACGCATTCGGGGCTGGGTCGATCCAGCGCGTCAGTGTGCCGCACGAGTTCGGACTCCTCCGGACGTACGTCAGCGGCGGGACGACGCGAGTGTTCGTCGAACACCAGCGGATCGACCTCGACGCGTTCACCGACATCGAGTCGGTCACGGAGGCGGGCGACGGGTTCGACGTGACCGTCGACCGGAGCTACGCCGGCGGACCGGTGACCGTCACCGTCCGCGACGAGGAGAGCGGCGACCCGGTCTCCGGGGTCACCGTCACGAAGCGCGTGGGCGACGCCGACAGCCAGACGATCGGAGAGACGGACGACGACGGCGTCGTTCGAACCCTCTCGCCGGCGGACACCTACCGCATTACCGTCGTCGACGAACCCCGCGTCGTCGTCGTCGAGGAACTCGAGCCGATCGCGACGCCCGCGCCGGTCGAGGCAGAGAGCGGGTAGCTCGCCCGCCCGCCTCAAATGTCGATCCCGTCCGGATCGTTCCACTCGTCATCGTCGCCGCCGCCGTCGTCCGCCTCGGTTCCGGCCGGGCCGAGCGCCTCTTCGCCGCGGCGAGACTCGTGGATCGCGAAGCCCGCCTCGCGGCTCTCTCCGCCGCCGGCATAAGGATCCTCGTCGGGGTCGTAGTCCAGTTCGCTCCGCTCGAAGACGTATGCGAGAAAGCCGAAAAGCGGGACGAAGACGGCGATCGCGGTCCACTTCCGTCGACTCATCCCGTGGCGGGGCGCGTCGACGTAGACGTACGCCGCGAATCCGACGAGCCACGCGAGCGGGACGCCGACGAGGATGGCCGCGACGAGCGGGTCCATACCGTCGCTTCGCGCACACGAACATAAGCGCGGGGGACGTTCCGGCGAGAGCGTCCGAC
The DNA here is from genome assembly GCF_024494655.1 of Halorubrum laminariae. GTDB lineage: Archaea > Halobacteriota > Halobacteria > Halobacteriales > Haloferacaceae > Halorubrum > Halorubrum laminariae. The sequence continues at coordinate 247,458 of NZ_JANHDL010000001.1, forward strand.
TACCCGCAGCCGATCGTCGACCGCGACGATGGGGATGAGCGCGCCAAGCGCGTCTTTGAGGAGGTGCTCGGAAAGCGATGAGATACTAAAAGCGGTAGACGCAAGAACAACGCCCAACGCGGTGGCGCGCCGTGAGCGGCCCGCAGGGGCGCGAACGACCGCGAGGGAGTCGGCCGGCCGGAGCAACGCGGAGGACGGCCGGCGAGGCTGGGGAGGTGTGAGGTGCTGTGCGGTTGCGGGTGATGTGTATCGGCTGGACAGCCGCGAGAACGGACACGCCGCCATTCGCCTTCGATCGATCCGACGGTTTAAAAGGCTCACCGTAGCAACGAGCCGGTAATGAGTCTGGTCGTCACCGACACCCTAGAAGACGAGCGCGTCGAGTTCACCGCGGACGGCGACGTCACGCTGTACGTCTGCGGGCTGACGGTGTCAGACGACCCCCACCTCGGACACGCGCGGCTGTGGTTCCACGCCGACGTGCTCCATCGCTGGCTCGACCACCTCGGCTACGACGTGCGCCACGTCGAGAACGTCACCGACGTGAACGAGAAGATCACCGCGCGGGTGGGCGAGCGCGACGAGTGGAACACCGAGCGCGACGTGGGCGAGACGTTCTCTGCGTCGACCTTCTCGGCGATGCGCGGGCTAAACCTCCTGCGCGCTGAGGTGTACCCGCGAGTCACAGAACACGTCCCGGAGATCGTCGACCTCGTCGAGACCCTCGTCGAGCGGGGGTACGCCTACGAATCGAACGGTTCCGTCTACTTCGACGTCACGAACTTCGACGAGTACGGGGCGCTCTCGAATCAGGACGTGGCGGAACTGGAAGCGCAGGGCGAACCCGACGAGCGGTCGGAGAAGCGGCACCCGGCGGACTTCGCGCTCTGGAAGGCCGGCGGCGTGAGCGAGACCGCCGCCCGCGAGCACGCGAAACACGACCACGACGACGCGGTCCCCGCGGGCGAGACGTGGGATGCCCCGTGGAGCGAGGGGCGGCCGGGCTGGCACGTCGAGTGCTCGGCGATGTCGACGACGCACCTCGGTGACACGCTCGACATTCACATGGGCGGCCGCGACTTGGTCTTCCCGCACCACGAAAACGAGATCGCGCAGTCGGAGGCGGCCACCGGCGAGACGTTCGCCCGCCACTGGCTCCACGTCGGCCTGCTCGCGATGGAGGGCGAGAAGATGTCCTCCTCCATCGGCAACTTCTGGACCGTGCCCGACGCCTTAGACGAACTGGGCGTCAACGTGATCCGGACGTTCTACGCCGGAGCGGCCTACCGCTCCGAACAGGCGCTCACCGAGGAGACGATAGCGGAGGCCGAAGAGCGCTGGGAGCGTCTCTCGCGGACGTACGAGCGTGCGGTCGACGCGGTCGACTCCGTCGACGCCCGCGCGAAAGCGGTCGATGACGATCTGCGAGCTGCGGTGACGGCGACCCGCGAGGAGTTCGCGGCGGCGATGAACGACGACCTGAACCTCCGGGAGGCGACCGCAGCGCTCCTCGAACTCACCGACACCGTGAACCGCCACGTCGACGGGGTCAACGCCGCGCACGGGGGCGGCGAGACGAGCGGGACAGACGGAACGAGCGAGGCCATCGACGCCGCGTACGACTACCGAGGGCTGCGCGAGGCCGTCGAGACGTTCGACGACCTCGCTGGCGACGTGCTCGGACTCCAGTTTGACGCCGCGACCGACGGCGAAGTCGACGCGGCCGGCGAACTGGTCGAACTCGTCGTGGACGTTCGGGAGGCGGAGCGCGAGGCCGGCAACTACGAGCGCGCCGACGAACTGCGCGACGCGCTCCGCGAGGTCGGCGTCGAAATAGAGGACGGACCGGACGGGACGACGTACCGGTTCGCGTGAGTCCGGCGGACCGCTCGCGGGTTCGGACGGGACCGCGGGCTGATTCGCCGGTCTCCGGGGCCGCCGCAGTCAACGTACACATCTATTAGCGTGGGCTCGCTTCTCCCGGTATGCCGATCAGCGAGTCAGACCTCCCGGGCGTGGGAAAGAAGTTCGAGATCGATCTGGATGACGGCGAGATGGTCGTCGTCATCCACAATACCGGCAAGCGGGAGGTGTTCCGCCGGCCCGACCCGGACGCCGACTCCGAGAAGGTGTTCGAGTTCTCGGACGACCTCGCGCGGACGATCGGCTCGATCATCGAGGGGGCGCACTTCCAGCCGATCGAGCCGGACACGCAGGAGACGACGCTTCCCGGCGGGATCCTCTTGGAGTGGTACGAGCTTCCCCCGGGCTCTCCACTCGTCGGTGAGACGTTAGAGAGCGCCGACATCGGTAACCGGACCGGCATCTCGATTGTCGCCATCCAGCGCGGCGAGGGCGTCGTCGACAGCCCGGATGCCGACACCGTCCTGCGCGAGGGCGACACGGTGATCGCGGTCGGCACCCGCGAGGACTGCGCCGCCTTCGAGGCGCTCCTGACGGAATGAGCGGAGCAGAGAACTGCGACACGGAGCGGTCGGAGAGACCCAGCGGAGGTGGCCGCTAGTGGCGCTGCTCGACGTAGGCGTCATGTTCGTCGCTATCGCGGTCGCCGGCGCGCTCGCGAACCGGCTCGGCCAGTCCGTGATCCCGTTCTACATCCTCATCGGGATGGGGCTCGGCGAGTACGTGCTCGGCCGGATCTCGCTGCCGGCGATCGGGACGGTCTCGGTTCCCGAGACGGAGTTCATCGCGCTCGGAGCGGAACTCGGGATCGTCTTTCTCCTCTTTTTCCTCGGGCTGGAGTTCAACCTTGACCGGCTGCTCGCTCGCCGCTCGCAGATCGGCACGGCGGGCACGATAGACCTCGCGAACTTCGGCGTCGGGCTCGTGTTCGGGTGGCTCGTGTTCGGCGCGTTCCTCCCGGCGTTTCTGATCGCCGGTATCGTCTACATCTCCTCGTCGGCTGTGATCACGAAGTCGCTCATCGACCTCGGCTGGATCGCCAACGACGAGGCGGAGCCGATGTTGGGGACCCTCGTCTACGAGGACCTGTTCATCGCGGTCTACCTCTCCGTCGCGTCCGCGCTGGTGCTCGGCGGCGGCGATGTCGCCGCGGCCGCGACAGACATCGGGATCGCGCTCGGCTTCATCGCCGGGCTGCTCGCGCTCGTGCAGTTCGGCACCCCGGCGTTCGACCGACTGGTCGCGACCGACAACGCGGAGTTCGTCGCGCTGCGGGCGATCGCAGTCGTCGTGTTCGTCGCGGGCGCGGCGCTCACGCTCGGCGTCAGCGAGGCGGTCGCCGCCTTCTTCGTCGGGATGGCCTTCTCCGCGACCGACTACGCCCACGAGGTCGAGACGCTGTTGGAGCCCGTCCGCGACACGTTCGCGGCGATCTTTTTCTTCTGGATCGGGCTCGTCACCGATCCGCTGTTGTTCGGGGGCGTCGCGGCGCTCGTCGCGCTCGCGGTGGTCGTGACGACGCCGCCGAAGCTCGTCACCGGGTACCTCGCGGGGCGCGCGTTCGACCTCAACACGCGACGCTCGGCCCGGGTCGGACTGGGAATGACGACGCGCGGAGAGTTCTCGCTGATCATCGCGACGATCGCCGTCACCGGAGGCGACAGCGGGGCGTTCGACCCGGCACTTGCGTCGACGATCAACGCGTTCGCGGTCGGGTACGTGCTCGTGATGGCCGTCCTCGGGACGACGCTCATGCAGTACTCCGGGCCGTTCGAGGCGCTCGCTGTCTCGTGGTTCGACGAGTCCGAGTCGGCGTGACCGCGCGGGGCGGTCGAAACCGATCCGGCGTGACATCGGAACGGCCGGGACGTTTTACGAGAGGATCTCCACGTCGTAGCCGTCGGCTTCGAGCGCGTCCACGATATCGGCGGCGTGTTCGGCGTCGTCGGTCTCCAGTTCGAGCTCGAGTTCGGCGGCGTTGACGGCCACGTCGCGGGAGGTGCGGTCGTGGTGGACTGCGTACACGTTCGCGCCGGTGCGAGCGACGATACTGGAGACGCGTTCAAGCTCTCCCGGCCGGTCTTTCAGATCGATCGTGATCTTGAGGTAGCGGCCCATCTGGACGAGTCCGCGCCGGACCACGGTGCCGAGGCGGTTGAGGTCGATGTTGCCGCCACAGAGCGCGGCGACGATCGTCTCGTCGTCCGCGTAGTCGACCGCCTCGGAGAGGATCGCCGCGAGCGCGACCGCGCCCGCACCCTCGACGAGCGTCTTCGACCGCTCTAAGAGGAGCGTGAGCGCCAAGGCTATCTCGCGGTCATCGACGGTGACGACCTCGTCGACGTGCTCCGCCATGATTTCGAGAGTCTGTTCGCCGACCGCCCGCGTCGCGATCCCGTCTGCGATCGTGTCGACGCTGTCGATCTCCACGACCTCGCCCGCCGCGAGCGACTTCGCGGCCGAGGCGGCCCCCTCGGCCTGTACGCCGACGACACGAACGTCGGGCCGCTGCGCTTTGATCGCGACGGCGACGCCCGAGATGAGCCCGCCCCCGCCGATCGGCACGACCACCGTGTCGAGGGCGGGACAGTCCTCGACGATCTCCAGCCCGAGCGTCCCCTGACCGGCCATCACGACCGGGTCGTCGAACGCGTGGACGTAGGTTCGCCCCTCCTCGCGCTCCAGCCGGTGGGCGTACGCCTGCGCCTCATCGTAGTCGACGCCTTCCAGCCGGACGCTCGCGCCGTATCCACGGGTAGCTTTCACCTTCGAGACGGGCGCGAACTTCGGCATCACGACGGTGGCGTCGACGCCGGCGCGGTCGGCCGCGAGCGCGACGCCCTGCGCGTGGTTGCCCGCGCTCGCAGTGACGACGCCAGCGTCGCGCTCGGCGGGCGAGAGCGTGGCGATCCGGTTCATCGCGCCGCGGATCTTGAACGCACCCGTGCGCTGGAAGTTCTCCAGTTTGAGATGCACGTCCGCCCCGCTCATCTCGGAGAAGGTCCGCGACCGCTCCAGCGGCGTGTGGCGGGCCACGCCGTCGACCCGTTCGCGCGCCTCGCGGACGTCAGAGAGCGTCAGCATACCTCGTATCGCCCGGCCGGTGGCTAATCGGTTCCGGTCCGAGAACCGCGTCGGGAGAGAGACGTTCACGCGGAGCGGATGCCACAACGGAGACGAGCCGATGGCTCTTAGGCTATAAAGGGGGGGAATGCACGCGTGTGACGTGCAAGTGAAACAAGCGGGCCTGCATATAAAAAGGTGAGGCTAGCGAGGTGAAAGTAAAACCGCTAGACAGCAGCGTCGTCAGTCCTCTGTCAGACGGGGTTTTGCAGGCATGAGACACACGCACATATTCGCTGTTTTTCCACGTTCGTGCCGGCAGTGTAGACTCTCGGATCCACAACGGCTTTGCTCGTTGCTGCGGTTAGTATGGGCATGGCGACAGTGCGCGGCCACCACGCTATCGTTGCGCTCGGGGCCGCCGCGCTTCTCGCGTCGGTGTTCCACCACGGAAGCGAACTGAACTCGCTCTCGAATCTGACCGGCCCGCTCGTTGCGCTGACCGTCGACGGCGGCATCGCCCTCGCCGTTATCTACGCCGGTCGTCGGATCGCTTCAGCCGATTTCTCACCGACCGAAGAGTGGCGGATCGCCCGCTGGACGGTCGCCGGGACGGTTCTCGCAGTCACCGCGATCGGCGCGACGCTCGTGGTCCGCGGCTTCGAGGGGCGGGCGCTCGCCGAGCCGCCGTTTCCGCTCTTGGTCGCCGCCGGCGCGGGCAGCCTCGGCGGCGCGATCGCCGGCTACCACGCGGCCCGACAGGCGGCAGAAGCCCGCCGGGCGCGCGACGCGGTCCGCGCCGTTTCGATCGTGAACCACCTCCTGCGCCACGACCTTCGCAACGACCTCACCACCATCAGCGGCTACGCCGACCTCGCCGCAGAGGGCGACGCTCGGGGCGACGCCGTCGAGGTCATCGCCCGGACGGCGGCCGAGGGCGTCGACCGGATCGAGGAGACGAGCGCCGTCGCGGACGCGCTCCTCGGAAACACCGATCTCCGCCGGGTCGACCTGACCGACGCGGTGCGGCGCGTGACGGCCGGGTTCGCCGACCGCTCCGCCGTGACCGTCGAGACCGACCTCGACGACGACGCCCCGATAGCGGCCACAGACGGCGTCCGGTCGATCGTCGACAACCTGATCGAGAACGCGGTTGAACACGGGGGACCCGAACCGACCGTCCGCGTCACCGTCCGCGACGGCGACGAGACCGTCACTCTGACCGTCGACGACGACGGACCCGGTCTCCCGGCAGAGCGGCACGGGCCGCTCGTCAAGGTCGACGAGGAGGCCGGCGGGCTGTGGCTGGTCGCGACGCTCGCGGCGGAGTACGGCGGCGATGTCGTCGCCGACGACGCCGACCTCGGTGGCGCGCGGTTTGTCGTGACGTTCCCGCGATTCGATCCGTCGGAGTACGCGGCGGTCGCCGGCTCCGACACGTAGAAGCCGCGCGCGACCGTCGGACCCGCCACATGGTCCTCCCGCGGGTGCCTACGTCGGGGTCCTGCTCGCGTACGCGTGGATGGCACTGGTCGTCGTCGCCGGCTTTCGGTACTCTGACTGGGCCGTCCGCGCGGCCGATCTGATGGCCGAGCGGGGGAGCACTGAGATCCCGGACGACGATTCCGCCCCAGAAGACGATTCCGCCCCGGACGACGACGCAGCGCTCGACTGATCCCGACTGACGAGTCGGGGACGCGGACCGATTAAGTGTCACCCGGCCGATGACGCCCGTATGGACCTGTCCTCCGCCGTCACGACGACGGCTGCGACCCTCCGACGGCGTCCCGGCGACCTGCTCCCGTTCTACTTCCTCGGGACGGCCGTCCCCGTCATCGCCCGCGTCGGACTCTTCGTCGCGCTCGCCGGGGTGTACCTCCACGTCGAACTGACCGGGCGTCTCGCCGACGCCCGCGAGGGCCTCGCGGATCTGGACCTCACCCCACCGGACACGCAGGATCCGGAGGCGATGCAGGCATGGGCCGAAAGCGTCGAGCCCGCGCTCTCTCCGCTCGTCTCCCCGACCGCGGTCCTCCTTCTCGCCGCCGGCACGCTTGTGACTCTTCTTCTCGCCGTGCTCGCGTACGCCGCCATCTCCGCCGGACAGCTGTCGGCGGTCGCCGCGCGTCTCCGCGGCCGACGCGGGCTCACGGCGGGCATCGCCGGAGTTCGCGGCCGCTGGATCTCGTTTCTCGGCATCTACGTCGCCGAGTTGCTGCTGTGGGCCGGCGCGGCGCTGATCGGTGCCGCCGCGGTCGCTGTTGGGTTCCTCGTCAATCCCTTCCTCGGTGCCGCCGTCGCGATCGCGGTGCTCCTCGTCGGGTTCGTGGTCCTGCTCGCGGTCCGCGTCGTCTTCGCGTTCGCGCCCGCCGCGATCGTCGTCGACGACGCGAGCGCGTTCGAGGCGATCACCGGTTCCGGCGGATTCGTCCGCACGAACCCCGCAGACGCCGCCGGGTATCTCGTCATCACGATCGGCGTCCTCATCGGGACCGCGTCCGCGGCCTCTGCGCTTGCGTTCTTGGGTGCCGGCGCGATCGTCGGGCTGGCGAGCGCGGTCGTCGTCGCCCCCGCCCTCGACGTTCTCAAGACCACGCTGTACGGCGACTACCGCGACGCGGTCGTTCCCGTCCCCCCGCCGGAATCCGGCCCGATCGATCAGATTCGCCGGGGCGTTCGCCGCGGCTGGCGCGAACTCCTCGCGTTCGTGCGCCGGTCGCCCGGCGCACACGTCGTCTCGATCGCCGTCGGGGTCGGGTTCGGCGCGCTCGGCTGGCTCGCGGTCGATCCGCTCGCCGGCGCGGTCACGACCTCCATCGAGTCTAGGCTCGTCGGGCACGTCCCGCCGGCCGCCGCCGTCAACTTCTTCGGCAACAACTGGGCCGTTGCGATCGCCACGGCGACCGGAGGCGTCGCGCTCGTTGTCCCAGCGTTGTCGTCGATCGCGTTTAACGGGTTCGCGCTTGGTGCCACCGCGGCGCTCGAATCAAACCCCGTCGCGCTCGTCGCGTTCGTCCTCCCGCACGGGGTCTTCGAGCTCCCGGCGCTTTTCATCTCCGGCGCGCTCGGGATCCGACTCGGCGTCGTCTCGTGGCGTACGTTCCGCGGGAGGCTCTCCCGCGAGGCGTTCGCGAACGCCTTAGAGAACGCCTTCTGGGTCCTCGTCGGACTCGGGATCGTGCTCGGCGTCGCCGGGTTCATCGAGGGGTTCGTCAGCCCGTACTACTGGCGACCGTTCGTCTGAGGCTGAGTCCTACCTCGAACTGCGGTGACCGGTTACTGCGGGGGCAAAAGCGGCGTCGGGTCCTCGTGTCGGAATTCGATCGCGTCACCGCCCGGCGGGTGACAGTAGGTGGTCATCACGTCGCCGTCCCGGACCCGATCGAGCATCTGTTCGGCGTCGATCACGCTGTAGGAGAGCGGGAGACAGAGCGCCGACCCCGTCTCAGTCGCGCGGAACACGAGCGTGAGATAGACGACGCCGTCCGCGGTCGCCCGGTACGACTCGAACTCGTCGAGCGGCGCGTCGGCCAGCAGATCTGTGAGGCTGTCGAACGCCTCTTGGGACACGACCGCGTCGAGTCCGACCCGGTCGTCTGCGGTCTCGGGCCCCGGCACCGGACGCACGTCGTCGGGGACCGGAACGACCACCGACCACCCCTTCTCCCGGTGCTCGTCGGCGATGTCTTGACACTCCTCGATGACCCTCTCCCACGCGTCCTCGTCGTCCGCGAGCGAGCGTTCGTCGGCGTCCATACACGTCGTAGGCGGTCGACGGGGGGTAAACCTTCGTGTCGGGTGTCGCGACATCCTCCGGCCACGGCCGCCGCCGAGACGGCGACCGCGTTCGCTCCGGGTCTCGACGTGCGCCGGGTCTCGTCCCCTCGATATCCAGTTGTGTGGATTCTGACGGCCGATTTTGCGCAGACGTCACTTCGACGTATTCATACTTGTGCGATCACGATCATCAATATGAATCGAGCAGAGAAGGCGGCCCTCCAGCTGCAGGCGGTCGCCGTGTTGCGCATGCTGAAAGAGACCCGAACGTACGATGAACTGTCGGCGGTGACGGGGCTCCCGGCCGGGGATCTGAATCGCTACGTGAACGGGCACGTACTTCCCGGTGCCGACCGCGCGAGCGAGGTCGTCGAGGCGGTGGGTCGCGACGCGCTCGCCGACGAGCTGATCGCCCGCGTCTCGTTCGACGACGAGGGGTACGTCGACAACTCCGGCGTCGTCTTCGACCAGTCGTTCCTCGATCTGGTCGCGCCCGTCGCCGCCGAGACGTTCTCGTTCGAATCGCCCGACGTGATCCTCACCGCCGCCACCGACGGCATCACCCTCGGCGCGGCCATGGCGTCCTTCTTCGACGCGCGGCTCGCGTACGCCAAGAAGTCGAAAGAGACCGCAGTCGAGGAGTTCATCGAGTCGCGCCAGCGGCTCGCCTCCGGGATCGAACTCACCTATTACCTGCCCGCCCGCGCCGTCGAGGCCGGCGACACGGTCCTCGTCGTCGACGACCTGATACGCTCCGGTGAGACGCAGGAGCTTCTCCTCGACATCGCCCTGCAGGCCAACGCGGACGTCACCGGCGTGTTCACGCTCATCGCCGTCGGCGACGAGGGGATGGAGCGCGCGCGAGCGATCACGGACGCGCCCGTCGGCGCGCTGACGACGTTCGAGTAGCCGCGATCGGATCGAGGTGTGGTGGCCGCCGAGTCGGTAGGACCGGTCGAGGACGTACGTCTTCGTATTTTTCGAAGCTATTGAGAGACAGTGTCGGTGGAAAGAATTCTAGAAGTGGATATATGACAAATTTGTTTCAGCAACACTTATTATCCGATCCGAGGGAACACACATCCGTTCAATGGGACTTTCAGACACGCTGTCCGCACGCTTCGACGTGGAAGAACGCGGTTCCGACGTGGGAACCGAACTTCTCGCCGGACTGACGACGTTCCTCACGATGTCATACATCATCGTAGTCAATCCGGCGATCCTCTCGAACGCCATCGACGCCGGCGAGAACACGTTTCAGCTGTTGGCGGTAGTGACGATTCTCGCGTCCGTCGCCGCGATGTTGGTGATGGGGCTGTACGCCGACCTCCCCTTCGGGCTCGCACCCGGGATGGGACTCAACGCCTTCTTCGTCGTCGTGGTCACGCAACTCGGCGTGCCGTGGGAAACGGCACTCGCGGCCGTGTTCTTGGAGGGCGTACTGTTCATCGCGTTGACCGCGGTGGGCGCACGCGAGTACGTCATCAGGCTGTTTCCGGAACCGGTCAAGCTCTCCGTCGGTGCCGGGATCGGGCTCTTTCTCGCTCTGCTCGGACTCGAACAGATGCGGATCATCACCGGCTCCGTGAGCCTCAATCCCGTCATCGCGCTCGATCCGATCGCGATTCTCGCCGCGATCGGGATCTTGCTCACGTTCGCGCTGTGGGCTCGCGGCGTCCGCGGCGCTATCGTCGTGGGAATCCTTCTCACGAGCATCTTCGCGTATCTCGTCTCTGCGTTCGGGGTCGAGCCCCGTCCGGGCGGTGCAGACCAAGGACTCGTCGAGACAGCGACGCTTGCGCCGGGGATCTCCGGGATCACCTACGATCTCGCCGCCTACGATATCTCTCCGATCGCGTTCGCGTTCGTCGAGGGGTTCCAGAACGTAGAGGCGCTCACATTTGCTCTCGTCATCTTCACGTTCTTCTTCGTTGACTTCTTCGACACCGCTGGAACGCTCACCGGGCTCGGACAGGCCGCCGGGATGACCGACGAGTCGGGAGATCTCCCCGACATCGACAAACCGCTGATGGCCGATGCGGTCGGCACCACCGTCGGCGGACTGCTCGGAACGTCCACGGTGACGACGTACATCGAATCCTCGGCGGGGATCGGCGAGGGCGGACGAACCGGGCTCACCGCGCTCGTCGTGGCCGCGCTCTTCCTCCTCTCGCTTCCGTTCGTGCCGCTTCTGTCGGCGATCCCGTCGTTCGCGCCGTACGTCGCGCTCGTGGTCGTCGCCGTCATGATGCTCCGGAACGTCACGGAGATCGACTGGGACGACCTCGTGCACGCAATTCCCGCGGGCCTCACGATCATCATCATGCCGCTGACTTCGAGCATCGCGTACGGGATCGCCGCCGGTCTCCTGAGCTACCCAGTCGTCGCGGTCGCGGCCGGTCGTCGCGAGGAGACGCGCCTCGGACACGTGCTCATGGCGCTCGCATGCATCGGATACTTCGCGGTGCGGTTCGGCGCGCTCGCGGGGTGACCGCGGCGCGTTGCCCCCCGACCGACTGCGGCCGCTCTCATGCGCGCCGCGCGCATCGACCGCAGCACTTCTTTACGCGTCAGTCCCGTAGACGGGATCGATGGCCGACCTGACGCTGTACGAACTGGAAGGGTGCCCGTACTGTGCGAAAGTGAAGACGAAGCTCGCAGACCTCGGCGTGGAGTACGACTCCGTCATGGTGCCGCGCTCGCACGACGAGCGCACCGAAGTCGAGGACGTGAGCGGCCAGACCGGCGTTCCCGTGCTTGTCGACGAGGCCAACGGGATCGAGGGGATGGCCGAGAGCGACGACATCGTCGAGTATCTCGAGGAGACCTACGGCAACGCGAGCTGATCGGACGACGCGATCCGATCGGACGACGCGAACCGATCGCGAGGCTATTTATCCGGCCGCGTCGACGTGAAAGGCGTGCGACTCGTCCACCGCCCCGGTTCGGCCACCGACCGGTCGACGGCCGAGACCGAAATCATCCTCGCCAGCGACGTCGATGTCGCCCGCTCCGCGTTCGAACAGGGTCGCGGGCTGATGTTCCGGCGCTCTGTCCCCGACGACTACGCGCTCGTGTTCCCGTTCGGGGCTGCCGAGACGCAGTGGCTCCACATGCTTTTCGTCCCGTTCGCGATCGACGCGCTGTGGCTGGTCGACGGCGAGGTAACGAAACAGAAGCGACTCTCGCCGTTCGTGGGAATCGGCCGCGGCCGCGCCGATACAGTCGTCGAACTCCCTGCGAGTACTGCCGACGCGGTCGCGGTCGGCGACGAGGTCCGACTCGTCGAGTGATCCGGCTACGGGTCGCGTCCGGCGCGGCCACGCCAACGGACGGCCACACCAATGGACGATCACGCTGACGCCAGCCGTGCCGACCCAGCGATCGCACCGCGCCTGTCACGCGGTCTCGACCGTCCTGAGTTCGATCTCGATCCGGCTCCCCCCGTCTCCGCTCTCGGTGATGTCGAGGTTCCCGCCGCTCGCGCTGACGATCCAGCTCACGTACCAGAGTCCGAGCCCGCTCGCGTGTTCGAGCGGCGTCTCCGCACCGGTGAGCACCGCTCGCTCGGCAGGGGGAATACCGGGTCCGTCGTCGGCGACGACCAGCGACGCCCACGACTCGCTCGGCAGTTCCGCGGCCGAGATCTCGACCCGCGGCCGGTCCGTGTCGCTGTGCCGGATCGCGTTGTCGACGAGTTCCGCGAGCGCCTCGGCCAAGTAGCCGATCGCGGAAACGGTGACGCCGTCGGACACGTCCACCCCGATTTCGGCGCGCTCGCGCAGCTCCGCCGGCAGGGACGCGATCGCCTCGACGACCGTCTCACGGAGGTCGAGCGGCTGCGGGCTCGGTCGGTCTGCGAGCAGTCGCTCGACCTTCCGCGCCGTCTCACCCACCCGCAGCAGCCGCTCGGCGGTGGCGACGACGCGTTCGAGTTCTGTGATGCGCTGTGGGTCGTCTGTGGCCTCGATCGCCCGTTCGGTGAATCCCGTCACCACGTTGAGGTCGTTCCGGAAGTTGTGCCGCAACACCCGCGTCAACACGGAGAGCCGCTCCTCGCGGAGCGCGGACGCCGCCACGTCCTCGCCGATCCCGACCGCCCCGACGACCTCGTCGCCGTCGGTGATCGGCCCGAGCGTGAGTCGGTAGGCGACGCGCTCGCCGTGGCGGGTGAGAAGCGTCACCTCCCGATCGACGACCTCCCCGTCGCGGTACACTCGCCGGAGCGTCTCGGTGACGCTCGTCTCGGTTCCGTCGGCCTCGCCGTTTGGCTCGGGTTCGATGAAGAGCGAGGTGAGTTCGGTCGTCGACAGTTCGCGCTCCTCGTAGCCGGTGTCCGCCGCGAACTGGTCGTTCCACCGTGCGAGGGTCCCGTTCGCGGTGCACTCGAACAGTGCCCCCGGAAGCGTCGCCGCGATCGCCTCCGTGACGCGGAGCTGTGACTCCAGTCGGGACTCGGCGCGAACCCGGTCGGTGATGTCGGCGAGACCGACGATCAACCACTCCTCTCCGTCGATCGCCGCGAGCCGCGGCGTGAGTTCGATTCGGCGTCGGGCGTCGTTCGTCCCGAGCGGAGCCGAACCAGACGCGTCAACCGCCGGACCGCCCGCACTCGTTGCGATCGTCACCGCAGTTGCGCCGTCGGCGTCGAGCGCGCGGTCGATCGCCGACTCGACCGAATCACAGTTGACCGTAGTCTCGCCGACGCTCGCGGTCTCTCCGTCTGCGAGCGTGGACAGACGGAGGTGTCGCAACGCCGCGGGATCCCGATCGAGGAGGACGACTGCGGGCGAGTTCGCCGCGCAGATCGTGTGCGTCTCCGGATCGCACGCGAGCGCCGGCGTCGGTATCGCGGACAGCACCGATCGGAGGGCGGGAGACACAGGATCGTCTTGCGTCGGACTCCCTTCGCGTTCCGAGTCGTCGTCGCCCTCGCGGCGGTTCATTGCTACCTCAGTCGAGGCATTCAGGACTTATTGTTTTGGGGGTGGACCTCCGAGGAACCCTCCACAGCCGTCAGTCCGCGTTCGCCTGCCAGTCTCGGACGGTGTCGGGACCGACGCCGTCGACATCGGCGGCGAGGTCGTCCGGATCGGCGGACTTGAGGTCGTCGACACCCGCGACGCCCGCGTCCTGCAGTTTCGCGGCCGTCTTCTCACCGATTCCCTCGACGGCCTGCAGCTCGGATCCCTCCTGTCGGGCCGTGAACTCGCGGTAGTTGCAGATCGGACAGCCGAGGTCCCACGGCTCGTCACCCGAATGGACCCGAAGGTGCGGGAGGCCGTGTTCCTCGCAGGTCTCGTCCGTGACCTCGATCTCGCCGCGTCGCGGGAGCGGGAGCGAGTAGTCGCAGTCGGGGTACCGCGTGCAGCCGACGAGCCGAGAGCCGGAGCGCAGCCGCTTGATCGCGAGTTCCCCTCCATGCTCTTCGCCACACTCCGGACACGCGCCGATTACCTCGTCCTCCTGTTCGTCCGCCTCGTCGGCCTTGCACTGCGGACAGCCGTGGACGAACGTCTTCCGTCCTGCGAGCATCTTCACGTGCCGGAGGTCGTGATCCTCACAGGTATCGTCCAGAAGTAGGGGCTTCCCGGTGGATGGCAGCGGCAGAGTGTACTCGCAGTCGGGATAGCCGTCACAGCCGACGAAGTACGACCCCTGACGAGACTTCCGAACGAGCAGATCCGAGCCGCACTCCGGACAAGGGCCGAGCGTCTTGTCCGCCTTCAGCGACTTCTGGAGGTGGTCGCCGACCGCCTCGCGCGACTCGGTGAGGTCGTCGAACACGCGTTCGAGCAGCTCGCGCGACTCCGCGGTCACCTCGTCATAGCCTTTCTCGCCCGCCGCGATCGCCTGCATGTCGCGTTCCAGTTGGGCCGTCATTTCCTCTGACACGACGTGCTCTGCGAACTCTTCTGCGGCCTCGACGACCGCCTCCGCGAGCCGCGTCGGCCGCGGCGGGTCGCTCTCGATGTAGTTGCGGTCGTACAGCTTCTCTAAGGTTCGGTGCCGCGTCGCCTTCGTGCCGACGCCGCGTTTCTCCATCTCCTCGATGAGCCGCGACTGCCCGTAGCGCCGGGGGGGCTGGGTCTCTTTAGCCTCCGTGCGCCGGTCGTCGAGCGCGAGCGTCTCGCCGACCTCGACATCGGGGACGATCCGCTCGTCGCTCGACCGATACGGGTACACGTCGTGGTAGCCAGCTTCGAGGAGTCGCTTGCCGTTCGCCTTCAGTCGGAGGCCGCCGTCGGCGACGAGGTCCCCCGGACCCGTCGCCTCGTCCGGGTCCCGGAGCGCGGCGAGTCCGTCCGCGCGCTCGGCGATCGGCGTCGCCTCGCCGTTCGCGAGCGCGACGACGCGGAGCCGCTCCCACGTCGCGGGTTCGGCACAGGTCGCGAGGAAGCGGCGCACGACGAGTTCGTACACCTCCCACTCGTCTTCGGAGAGGTCGGACGCCGATGGAAGTTCGCCGGTCGGATGGATCGGCGGGTGGTCCGTCGTCTCCTCGTCGCCCTCGGTCGGCTCGATCGCGTCCTGATCGAGGAGACTCTTCGCGTCCGCGCCGAACGTCGAGGCGGCCGAGAGGTCGTCGAGAAGTTCGCGAGGATCGAGGTCCTCGGGGTACACCGTGTTGTCCGTCCGGGGATACGTGAGGTAGCCGTCGGTGTACAGGTCCTCCGCGAGCGACATCGCGCGCTGGGCGGAGTAGCCGAGCGACCCCGCCGCGCGGATGAACGCCGTGGTGTTGAACGGCGTCGGCGGCTCGTCCGTCTGCGTCCGACGGGTCACGTCGTCGACGACGGCCGCCTCGGCCGCGTCGAGCGCCTCGGTGAGCACCTCGGCGGCGTCGCCGTCCCAGACGCGCTCGGCCTCGTTGCCCTCGTCGTTCAGGTAGAAGTAGCGCGCTTCGAACGGGTCGCCGCCGGCCTTCGTCAGGTTCCCGTACAGCTCCCAGTACGATTCGGGATCGAACGCCTGAATCTCGCGTTCGCGGTCGACGATCAGCTTGAGCGTCGGCCCCTGCACCCGGCCGACGGAGATGAAGTCGTCGCCGAGCTGGCGAGCAGATAAGGAGAGAAACCGGGTGAGTGCCGCCCCCCACGTGAGGTCGATCACCTGTCTAGCCTCCCCGGCAGCGGCGAGATCGAAGTCGAGATCGTCGGGGTTCGCGAACGCTTCTTGAACTTCGTTTTCGGTGATCGAAGAGAATCGGACGCGGTCGATCGGAGCGTCCTCGTTCACCTCGCGGACGAGTTCGTACGCCTCTTTGCCGATCAGTTCCCCCTCGCGGTCGTAGTCGGTCGCGATGACGACCCGCGAGGCGTTGCGCGCGAGCTTGCGAAGCGCGGCGACGATCCCCTCTTGGGTCGGCTGCTTGGTGGTCGGGGCGTCGATGAGTTCGACTGGCTCCACGTCGCGCCAGTCGTTGTACTCCGGCGGGAAGTCGACGCCGACGACGTGCCCTGACAGGCCGATGCAGCGCTTGCCGCCCCACTTGTAGACGTTCACGTCGTTCTGCCGCTCCGCCGTCGCGGACTCGCCGCTCAGGATGTCGGCGATGCGCCGGGCGGCGTTGTCCTTCTCGGTGATTATCAGTTCGGGGCCGCGACTCATTGCGCCGAGATAGGCCGCTCCCGCGTCTAAAGCTTTCGCGATGCGCTTTAATATCGCCCGCACGCGCGACTGTGCACGAGAGTCGTCCGCGTTTTGCGTGAATGGTCGCGTGTCGTCGCGTGCGTTTGTTTATAAGTAGTTGAGTCCCACCCCGCACCGCAACCGCACCGGCGGGAAACGTTCCTGCTCGCTTCGCTGCGCGGGCTGCGACTTCCGTACTCCCGCTCGCTCCCGGTGGTCGCTCGCGGGACCGCACCTCACGCCTCCCCAGCCTCGCGGTTCGCGCTCTGCGAGCGCTCACCACTCCCTCGCGTGTGCTCCTCGCGGCCGCCTTCGACGGCCACTCGGCGGCACGCGCCACCGCGCTCATTTATAAGGGATTGCGCAATCAATTTCTGTTGGTTATAAACGGTTCCACGAACGGCGAGGCGGCTCGATTCCGCGCAAAACGTCGCGGCAGGCCTACTCTTTGTCTTCCTCGTCCGGCTCGGTCGGGACGCCGCCGAGGTTGCCGACGTCGTCGAACAGTTTGGCTCGCAAAAAGCGCGTCCGGTAGCGGTTCGCGCCCTCCTTCGTGTCCGCCTCGCGGATCTCGTCTATCCGGCCGTCGGCGACCGCGTCGATGATGTCTTCGACCTGCGCTTTCTCGCTCGGGGTCAGTTCGAACTCGTAGGTGCGCGGCTGTTCGCTCTCTAGTCGCGTCCACTTGCGCGCGGCGCTCACGACGACCGAGCAGGGCTCGCGGCAGGGGAACACGCCGTCGCCTCCGTCGACATCGAGGTCGGTGTCGTCGTCGTACTCCCACTCGCGACGTTTGAGACACTGCGAGTCGTCACAGCACGCCTCGGCGACCCAGTTCACGTGCTCGTGACCCTCGCCGCGGTCCCACGTCTGGATCACGCCGTAGATGCCCGACTGTCTCGCCATCGTCTCGCGCCAGTGGGTCACGTCGAGGTCGCCCTCGCGCTCGCGGTGCCAGTTGGCGACCGTCGCGGGGTAGATCGACTCGACGACCTCGTAGGCGTCTTTCGGACCCAAGTCGTCGAACACCCACCCGTCCCGGAGCGTGGGCGCGGTCTTGAGCGGACGATATCGTCCCTTCGCGTCGAGTTTCACGAGGTCGCGGGCGTCGAGCGGATCGTCGTAGGCGTCTAGGTCGGTGACTGGCGTCCCCGCGTCCGCCTCGTGACGCACGTCGTATCGCCGCTCGCCGCGATCGGTGATCCGAGCCGTAATCGTCAGTTCGCCCCACGCGCGCTCGATCCCCTCGGCGAGCGCGGCGTATCGCGTCGCGACCGTCTCGCCGTCGGCGTCTTCGATCCATCGGATGAACGCGCGCCGGGGGCCGAACTCGCCGATCACGCGCTCGAAGACGTACCAGTCCGTGACCACGGGGGCGCGCTCGGCGAGCGCCGCGTGGAGGTCGCGCTCGCTCAGTCCCGTTCGGGCGTTATCGCCGACGGGATCGAGGACGTAGCGGTCCGGCCCGTCGTCGAGAGCGTCGTCGACAGAGACGGCGAATCCCTCGAATCGGAGGTGTTCGTCGGGATCGAGTGCGTCGAGCGCGTCGAGAACCGCGTCGAAGGCGTCGTTCGGTAGGTCGATCTCGGGGACTGCGTGGTTGTCGTCGCTCACGGCGGAAGCGGCGTCGCTCACTGTCAGTCACCCGTGGCGACGCGGGTCGTCTCGCGCACGTCGTCGAGCGCGGTCCCGAGGTCGGCCCCGGCGTCGGCGGCGCGCTCTAGGATTACGTCGGCCATCAGCGGCTCCGTCCCGACCGCGCCAGCGTACCAGATCCGGGTGCCGTCGACCGCGGTCGGCACGTCGTATCCCTGCGTGTGGTCCTCACAGAGCCCCACGTCCTCCGGGATGTCCTCTTGGGTATGGTAGCCGTCGGCGATGAAAAGCGGGACCAAGACGACATCGTCGCTCTCGAAGAAGTCGGGGAGGTCGTCGACCTCCGGCTCCTCGTCCATGTACAGCGCCCGAACCTCGTCGAAGCGGTCGCGCTCCGCGATCCGGTCCGCGTGGTACTCGATCGCCTTCGCCGAGTTCTCGTTGCGCTCGGTACCGTGGCCGACGACGGCGAGGCCGAAGTCGTCGCCGACGTCGGGGTCGCCGGTGACAGACTCCGCGCGTCGGACGATCACGTCAGTCATCGCGCGGTGGGTCCCCACCGGGCCGCAGTAGTGGACCTCGCGGTCGATGTCCTCGGCGACGAGCGTGGCCTGATCGGCCGAGAGGCCGTCGGATCCCCACGCCGAGACATCCCAGCCGTCCAGCCGGAGTTCGCGGGGTATCACTTGCTCGGTGAAGTACCCCTCGGAGACGAACAGCGGGACGATATAGACCTCGTCGCCCTCGACGGTGCGGAGCACCTCCCGGAAGTGCGGCTCCTCCTTCCAGAAGCCGGTGCGCACCTCGTCGAACGCGCCGGTCGCGCGGATCGTGTCCGCGTGGTCGTACGTCGGCGCGCTCGACTCCGGATTCAGGTGCGAGCCGTGTGCGACGATGACGAGCGACTGCATACCCGTTCTGGGGGCGCACCGCTCTTAGGGACTTCGGAGCGTCCGAGTGCGCGGGAATCCGGGGCGGGGTTCGCCGGGTCTCCCCTCGCGTCCGGTCCGGAACTCTCCTCGCGCGGCCGACACACCGAAAGCGACCGAAACGACCATGTCCGTCGGCACGGAGCGACCACCATGTCGCTCGCAGCAGCCGCACGCGAGGCGGTGCGGGCACGGCCGTTCCTCCGCGACGCGCTCCGCGCCGGAGTGGTGAACCACAGCGCCGCCGCGGCGTGGCTCGCGGCCGACGCCGACCTCGACGGCGACGTCGACGCCATCGCGACCGCACTCCGCCGCTTCCGTGAAGAGCTACCGGACTACGAGACCGCAGAGCGTACGGCCAGCGTCTCGATGCGGAGCGGAGTGTGCGTCGTCCACGATCGGAACGGTGGCGACCGAGACGATGGCGACCGAGACGGCGACGACTCTCCCGCGCACGTTCTCCTCCGCGTCGGCGACGCCGTCCTCGCGGACGGCGGCTCCGAGACCGCGATCCTCGCGACCGGCGAAGTCGACGCCGCGGCGCTCGCGACGACCCTCCGCCGACTCGCCGCGGCGGATGTCGCGGTGTCTGCCGCCGCCGTCGTCGGCGAGTCGCTCGTAATCGCCGTGGAGCGACGAGACGGCCCGACCGCGGTGCGGGTCGTCGAGGCTGCGTTAGCGGCGGTTCCAGACGACGCGTGAGGCGGGCCGGCGCGATCCGACTCACGTCCGACTGCGGTGCCTTCGCCTGACCGGATTGTCACCACCCGATCGACGTGTCTCCATGCGAAGCCGATACCTCCTACGGGGTCGATGACTCACGGCTCGGCCTGTCGCGATCGAGTGATTTCATGACACGACCCACAACTGCTCAATTTATTAATGTATAGGAGATAACGGGTAGTGATGAATACACGCCGGCGTCGTTGGGAAGATGGTGCAACCATCCTCTACGAGCGGGCCGTTCGGATCCCGCTCCCGACCCTCGACGCCGAACGAACGCTTCGCGGCCACATTACGAGCTTCGCGGACGCCTGCGTCCGACGGAGCGAACTGCTTGCCGACCCTGACCTTCCGCTCACTGAGGCGTACGGCGTCGAACTCGACGAGATGCATCGAGGATTCGAGCACCGCCTCCGTCAACTCACCGGCGACGACTACCGGGAGGTCGCGGACGCGTACCTCCGCGGCGAGCGCGACGACTGGATTGGCGCGCTCGCGGTATACTACCTAGAGTGTTACTACCGGCTGCAAGAGCGGTTGACGCTCGACGACGAGATATTTCTCTTGGCGGTGCTCCGCTATCCGGACTGTTTCACCGTGAACCTCGGCTTCGCCGTCGGGGAGGTGGGCGGCGACGCCGTCCACTACGAGTCGCCCCGGCACGCCGACACGGACCTCACCGACGACCACCACGAGCGGTACTTCGCCGAGTGTCAGTACTCACAGCGGGAGGCAGCCGAGTACATCCGCGACCGGATTCACTACATTCGCGATACCGTGCCGGATCCGGATACGACGCCCTTCGACGACCGGAAGTACGGGGGATTCGTCTACGTCACCGGCCGACAGGGATCGGTGTTCTCGGAGTATATCGGGCCGCTGGACCCGGATCCGAACCGTTTCGACGACGTTGCCGCGACGCCGGGGCTAGTTCCGGAGGGACCGGAGGTCAAACGCGTGAAGCGAGATCTTCTGGATGGCGCGGAGTTCGTCGCTTGACTTCATCTCGACACACCCGCACGCTTTTCAGCGGCGACCGTGTTGGTGCGGTCGATGAATGCCGTCACGCTCGGTCCCGCCGGCACGTACTCACACCGCGCGGCGCGGGCCGTCGCCGCCGAGGTGTCGTTCCGCGAATCCGTCACTGCCATCGTCGACGCGGTCGCGTCCGGCGAGTTCGAGCGGGGGGTCGTCCCCATCGAGAACAGTATCGAGGGGTCCGTCACCGAGAGCCTCGACGCCCTTGCCGACCACGATGTCGCCGTCACCCGCGAGGTCGTCACGCCGATCCGCCACGCCCTCCTCGCGCAAGGCCCCGAGTTCGAGGTCGTCGCCAGTCACTCGCAGGCGCTCGCGCAGTGTCGCAACTGGCTCGAATCCGAGTATCCGGACGCCGGCCTCGAAGCCGTCGCCTCGACCGCCCGCGGCGTTGAGCGCGCGCGTGAGGATGCCAGAGTCGCCGGGATCGGTCACCCGGACAACGCCGGTGACGATCTCGAAATCCTTGCCGAGGACATCCAAGACCGCACCTCGAACGCCACCCGGTTTCTGGTGATCGCCGCCGAGTCGGCCCGCTCCGACGCCGGCGGCAAGACCACCCTGATCGTCTATCCGAACGCGAACTACCCCGGCCTCCTCTTGGAACTCTTGGAGGCGTTCGCCGACCGCAACCTCAACCTCTCGCGGATCGAATCGCGTCCGAGCGGCGAGCGGCTCGGCGACTACCTGTTCCACTTCGACGTCGACGCCGGACTCTACGAAGAACACATGCGACAGGCCGTCGACGATGTCGAGAAGATAGTCGACAACGGGTGGGTGCGCGTGCTCGGGTCGTACGACACCGAACACGTGTTAGAGTAGCCGGACTTTCGGACGTCGGAGTCGCCTCGCCGCGCCGTCGGACAAGCGTCAGCCGCGCACCAAATGCTAAGTACAGCGGGGCCGAGGATATCCGTATGTGGCGAGCCCGGAGAAGCCGGGACCGGCGGACGGTGATCTGCATCGCGTGTGGTGACTCGGTGCTGCGCGAGGACGCACGTGAGTACGACAAGGAGGGCGACCGCTGGAGCCGGCGCGACAAGGAGTTCGAGTACCTCTGTACCGACTGCGACGACGAGATATGTCACCAGCCCCGCGACGGCCTCGAATCGCTGATCCTCTCCATCGAGTCCGACGGGCTCTCGCGTGAGGAGTTTCTGAACCGGTACGCCGACGCCATTTCGGCGGACGCGACGGGCGCGGACGGCCTCGACGAGATGGACACGCTCGACGACGCCGACCCGTCGGACGACACGACCGAGCGGTTCGACCGAGACCGCTGACGCCCTCCGCCGCTGCGACGACCGGACTGGATCGCTCGTTCGACCGGTACGCCTTCGTGTTGTGCCCCGCAACGGTTTCGACGCATGCTTGCCCTCCCGCACGCGACGGTCCCGCACGTTCTCTCCCAAACCGCCGTCAACGCCGTTCCGATCCTAATCGGCGTCGCCGCGCTGGCGGTCGGGGTCGCGTTCCTCGCGTACGGTGTTCGCGGCTCGGTCGACGCGTTCCGGGTTGTCCGCGCGACGCCGACCGATCCCCGATCGCTCCGGGACGACGACCGTCGCGTCCGACTCTCCGGACGCGCCGAGACGGTCCCGGACCGAACTGCCGACGGAGCCACTGCCGACGCCGGGAGCGCTGACGACGGCACGGCCGACCGCGACGCGACTCTCCCGGCTCCGTTCACCGATGAGGCGTGCCTCTGCTGTGCGTACGACGTCTCGGAGTACCGCAGTCAGGGGAAGGGCCGGTCGTGGGTCACCATCGACTCCGGCGAGGCCGGCGTCCCTTTCCGAGTCGCGTCCAACGGATCTGCCGTCCGCGTCGACCCCGCAGCCGCGGACTTCGTCTTCAGCGTCGACGAGGAGACCAAACTCAACGCCGGCGAGCGCCCACCCGAGCGGATCAGACGGTTCACCGACGCGGTCGCGGCCGTCGACGAAACCGACACCGGCTACGAGTTCGGACCGCTCACGCTCGGCGACGATCCGCGACGGCGCTACCGCCAGCGCCTCCTCCGCCCCGGCGACGAGGTGACCGTGGTCGGCGACGCCGAGGTGTTCCCCGACGCGCCCGTCGGCGAGGTAAAATCGATGATCGCGGGCGGATCGCCGTTCGTCGTCGGCGACGCGCCCGCGCGGCGGACGGCGCTCCGGCTCGTGGGGCGTTCCGTCGTGCCGCTCGTCCTCGGGATCGTGTCGCTCACCGTCGCGGCGGTCGCGCTGTCGCCGCTGCTTGGCGGAGCCCCCGTCTCCTTCCTACTGCCTGGCGCGGCGGCCTAGTGACGCGGTCGTCGGTCCCCCGACAGGCCTTTCTAACGCACGCGCGTTGGTCGCCGTATGACTGCTGACGAGCCGAAACCCGGGTCCGCCGAGGACCAAGGTCCCGTGACGATCACGCCGGCGCTCGCGGATCGACTCGCCGAGAAGCGCGAGGAGCTGTTCGAGGAGTTCGAGATCCGCGACGCGTTCCCGAACGAGGTGCTCCGCGAGGCCGAGGCCCGCACCGAGAACGTCTACGAGGAGATCGAAGCGGAGATCGACGAGCGGGAGGACCTCCGTGATCTGACGACGTGGACGACGGACCCGGTCGACGCCCAAGACTTCGACGACGCCATTTCGATCGAGCGCGAGGAGGACGCCTATCGGCTGTGGGTCCACATCGCCGACGTCACCCACTACGTCACGCCCGACACCGCGATGTGGGAGGAGGCGGTCGAGCGAGCCAACACCGTCTACCTGCCCGACTACACGATCCACATGCTCCCGCCCGTGCTTGCGGAGACCGTCTGCTCTCTCGTCCCGAACGAGGACCGGCTCGCGCACACGGTGGAGATGGAGATTGACGAGGAGACGCTCTCGTTCGAGGACATCGACATCTACAAGTCCGTCATCAACTCCGACGAGCGGCTCACCTACAACGAGTGCGAAGAGCGGCTGGAGGACCCCTCGCTCCCGCTCGGTGAGGAGAACGCGCTCGCGTACGAGCTGGCCGACCAGATGCACGAACAGCGCAAGGCGGACGGCTCGCTCGTGTTGAACCCGAGCCGCGACCGCGCACACACTATCATCGAGGAGTCGATGCTGAAGGCGAACAAGGCGGTGACACACACCCTGATGTGGGACCGCGGCGTCGAGGCGATGTACCGCGTCCACCCGCAGCCGACGCCCGACCAGTGGAACGAGGCCCTAAAAGAGATTCAGGAACTCGACGGCGTCTCGATCCCCGGCGACGCGTGGGGCGACGACCCGCGGAAAGCGGTCAACGCCGCGTTGGAGACCTCTCCCGGCCGGCAGCTCAACAAGATCCAGCGGGCAGTGCTGAAGGTGATGCCCCGTGCGAAGTACATGAACGACCCGTTCGGCGGCCACCACGCGCTCAACTTCGACATCTACGGCCACTTCACCTCGCCCATCCGTCGCCTGTCAGACACGATCAACCACTGGATCGTCCACGAGAACGACGTGCCGGAGAACCTCCTCGAACTCTGCGACCACGCCAGCGACAAACAGAAGGACGGCGAGACCGCGGAACGGCTCTACAAACAGTTCCTCCAAGAGCAGGGGCTCGACCCGCACGCGGTGAACAACCGGGGCGTCGAAGTCGTCGAGGATCCCGACGAGGCGAAACACACCGCCTGACGCGACCGTCGCTCTCCGTCGACTATCTCCCTCCGCCGACGACGGCGGACCGTCCGGCTACGACGAATCGTTCGGCTACGACAGATCCTCCGGCTGCGTGCCGATCCCCTCCGGCCACCCGGTCGGCTGCGCCGCGCTCGGGTTGGCGTGCGATCGTTTCAGCACCATCGGCGTGCGCTCTAACGAGAGGACGAGGTCGCCGTCCTGGTTGTACGCGCGGAGCTCGGTGGTGACGATGCCGACGTGGTCCCGCGATGACGACTCCCGTTTGTCGAGCACCTCCGACTCGGCGAAGATGGTGTCGCCGTGGAACACGGGCGCGTGGTGGCGGATCGCGTCGTAACCGAGGTTCGCGGTCGCGTTCGCGCTCACGTCGACGACACTCATCCCGACCGCGAGCGCGATGACGAACGTGCCGTCGACGAGGCGCTCGCCAAACTCCGTCTCGGCGGCGTACGCCTCGTTGAAGTGCATCGGATTGCAGTTCATTGTGAGGTTCGTGAACCAGACGTTGTCGGTCTCGGTCACCGTCCGCCCGTACGGATGTTTGTAGATATCGCCGACCGAGAAGTCCTCGTAGTACCGACCCTCCCACCCCGCGACCAGCCGGCGCTCCGTGCCGCCGTCAGCTGCGGCCGCGTCCGACGACGCTGTCGAACTCGTCCGACTCCGATCGTGCGGCTCGTTCTCTCGACCCATACTACCGCGACGGCGAACCGGCAAAAGAACGTTGCGCTCGCGCGGCCGGCTCTATCGGGTCCTAGCGCGAGCCACTTCGTCGAAACGCCGGCGATCAGTCCCTCCGGGTCGCGAGGCGCACGACCGCGGTCGCACAGAGCGCGCCGACGGTCGCGATCGCGGCCAGCACGATGAACAGTTCGCTCGCTCCCGCTCTGGTCAGGACCGTGCCGGCGAGCGCCGCGCCGAGCGATCCGACCCCGAAGATGGCGAGGTAGGTGAAGCCGAACGAGAGGCCCCGAGAGTCGGGCGGCGAGTAGGCGGCGACCGTCGCCTGCGAGAGCGGTTGGACGGTGAACAGCGCGACGCCGAGCAGCAGCGAGACCACGAGGAACGTCGCGGTGGTCCCGCTCGCGGGGACGAAACACAGCGCGAGCGCGGCCAGCGCGGCCATGAGTCCGATCAGCGCGCGCTCCGGCCGGACACGATCGGCGATGCGTCCCCCGAGGTACTGACCGAGCACGCCGACGGTGAGGACGGCGACGTACAGGTAGCGAGCGAGGTCGAACTCCTCGGCGTAGGGGCTCTCGGGGTCGATCAGCTGCACGTCGACGAGCCCGGAGAGCACGTCACCGAGCAGGTCCGGCAGGAAGGTGAGGAACGTCCGGTAGTAGAGCCCGCTCGACACGGCGAACGCCAACACCAGCACGAACCCGCCGGCCATGAGCGCTCGCGTGTCGCCGACGACGCTGTCGAGCGTCATCACCGTCGTGTCGGGGTCCGAACCGGCGTCGTCGCGGTCGTTTGCCGACGACACCGGATCGTCCTCGCGGTCGCTCGCCGCCGATATCCGTTCGACATCGACGGTCGCGCCGTAGCCCGCGACGAGGAGCGCCGGAACCGTGAGCAGCGCGGCAACGACCTCCCAGTCGAAGGCCAAAAGCAGGAGCGCGGTCGCGAGCGGGCCGAGCGCGATTCCGAGGTTTCCACCGATGCCGTGATATCCCAAGGCGGTGCCGCGCTGGTCGATTGACCGCGAGATCAGTGCGAGTCCGGCCGGGTGGTAGACGCTCGCGGTGACTCCCCATATTGCGATCGCGAGCATGAGGACGGGAAGCGTCGGTGCGAGGCTCACGAGGAGGAACGAGCCCGCCATGCCGCCGAGACACGCGAGGATGAGCGGCTTCGAACCGAACCGATCGACGAGGATCCCGCCGGGGAGCGCGCCGACGCCGAACAGCCCGTATCCGACGGTGACGATTCCGCCGAGCGTCGCCGCAGTCGTCGAGAACTCCGCGATCCACACCG
This sequence comes from Halorubrum laminariae, assembly GCF_024494655.1. Lineage (GTDB taxonomy): Archaea > Halobacteriota > Halobacteria > Halobacteriales > Haloferacaceae > Halorubrum > Halorubrum laminariae. The sequence continues at coordinate 273,769 of NZ_JANHDL010000001.1, forward strand.
TGAGCAGTATCGGTATCGAGAGTTCGTAGGTGTGAACCAGACCGTGTGCACCAGCGGTGAACGCGACGATCTGACGCTCGGCTGTGTCCATCGATCCGACGTTCACCGCCGGCGCTCATAGGTGCCGGGATATCCGTCGGAGTTGCCGCGAGGTGGCTGGGGGTGCCGCGAGGTGGCTGGGGGTGCCGCGAGGTGGCCGCCGTCGTGAGCCGGGCGAAGCCACGGTGAAGCGGCGGGACTAAGCGTAATTGAGGTACGTGTACACCAGCAGTCCAACGGAGACCACAGTCACGAGCACCAGCCAGCCGACCATGATCGCGCCCATCTGGCGATGCGTGAGGTTCTGTCCCTCGAGTATCTCTGAGACGCTCATACCGGCACCAATTCACGGAGAGTATATAATGGGTCTGTCTCGCGCGGCCTCCGGTCGGCACCGGACTACCGAGGTCGGTGCCGAACGCGCCCGCCGAGACGCCGAGTACACGTCATGTATTTTAGGCTAGCCTAAGAATTCCGGAACCTATTTGTACGTTTTAGGCTAGCCTAAATACGATGGTACAAACGAGCGATATCGGTTGCGGACGGCGTGTATTAGTAGGTGTTCTGGCGTGTCTCGTGCTCGCAGGGGGGCTTGCGGCCGGCGGATCTGCCGCGCCGCCGCAGGTGTTCGTGTCGTCGGTAGACGTTTCCGACGACGAGCCGACGGCTGGGGACTCGATCGTCGTGACGCCGACCGTCTCGTACTCGGGATCCGAGGACGGGAGTTTCGAGGTGACACAGGTGACGTTAGAGGGTCTCGACGGCACGCGGCACGCCGACGAATCGGACCTCGGCACGCTCGGCTCTGGAGACGCGCTCGACGTGCCGCTCGGAGCGACGCTGGAGTCGCCCGGCGAGACGCGGCTCGTGGTCCACGTCCGCGGTGTTCAGTACGGCTCCGACGGGCGGCTGGACCGGATCAGCCACACGAAGCGGCCCGTCTTCGTGAGCGTCTCGGAGCCGTCGACGCCGACGGAGACGACGCCGCAGCTCGGCATCGAGGCCGACGAGATGACCACCGGTGCCGAGTCGACGGTCAGCGTCGTCGTCTCGAACGGCGGCGACGACGAACTGACCGATCTCTCACTCGAGCTCTCCGGACTCGGCGGGACGGCGAACCAGACGAAACTCGACCCGGCTCTCGGCGCGGCGAACTCGACCACAATCACCTTCCGCGTCCGGCCGGCCGAGCCCGGTACCCACCCGATCAACGCGACCCTACGGTACGACGGGGGACACGTCGCGGCATCCGAGACGGTCGACGTCGCGCCGCTCGCCGACGACGTAGCGGTCTACGCGACCCTCGACGAACGGAACGGTACCGACGTGCTCCGATACCGGCTGACGAACCACGGTAACGCGCCCGTCCGAAACGCCGTCCTCTCCGGCACGACCGCGGACGCGTCGCTCCCCACGACGGCGCTTCGAACGGTCGACCCCGGCAGCGCGGAAACCACGGTCGTCGAACTCAACGATCGACCGACCGGTCAGGCCACGGTGTCGGCCGCCTACGAGACCGGCGGAACTACGGGGGAGACGAACGAGACAGTCACGCTCGGCGCTGACGGGACGAGCAGCGGTGACCGCGGAATCGGCGGACTGTTCGACCCGCTCGTGTTGCTCTCCGGCGGCGTCTTCATGACGGGATCGACGCTCGCCTACCAGACCTTGCGGGGGCGCGGCCGATGACGCGCGACGACACTCCGACAAGGGGCGACGACACTCCGACGGACTTCCTGACGCGTCGCGGCTGTCTCCGGTACGGCGGCGCGCTCGCCGGCGTCTCACTCGCCGGCTGTAGCGGCCGCTCGGAGTCCGGGGCGAACTCGACGCAGTCAGATACGGCGGACACAGGAGAGGCGTCGGACGCGGGCGACGACACCGACGACGCGACCGCGTCGGAGTCTGACTCGAACGACGGGTACGCGGTGACGATGGCACCGATGGGAACCGTGCGGTTCGAGGCTCCGCCCGAGAGCATCTTCACCCGGCTGACGCACCTCGCCGGGATGGCGTTTGCGCTCGGCCGCGGCGATGACGTGAACGCGATGCACGCGCCAGCGTACTACGACGCGCTCTGGAACCAGTTCACGCCTCGTCTCGACGGTGTCTCGCTCGACTGGACGGGACTGTACTCCTCGTGGAACCCGAGCAGGGAGACGCTGTACGAACTCAACAGCGATGTCCACCTCGCCGATCCGGCCAGCGTGTCCGCGCTTCAGGGCTGGGAGTCGGACGACGTAGAGGCGATCAGCGACGATATCGCGCCGTGGTTCGGCAACCAGTTCAGCGACACGCACGCTAAGCCGCCCGACGAGTGGGCGGACCGATACGCGTACTACGACCTCTGGGAGATGTTCGAACGGGTCTCGCAGGTGTTTCAGGCCGAAGACCGCTATCGAGAACTCGCGGCGGTCCACGATGACCTGCGAGTGACGATCGAGGCGAACCTGCCGCCAGCCGACGATCGCCCGCGTGCGGTGCTGATCGGGGCAAGCGACCTGTCGAGCATCTACGCCTACCGCCTCGACGATCCGGGATTCCTGACCGCACACACCCGGCCACTGAAACCGGCGAGCGCGTTCAGCACCGAGGTGTCGTCCGGCGACACCGTCGACATGGAAGCCCTACTCGAAGCCGATCCGGAGGCGATCCTCGTCCTCGGTGGCCTCCATCCCGAGACGGGAATCGAGTCGATCCGAGCGGAGCTTCGCGACGACGCGGTCGGCCAGCAGATCGACGCGGTCGAACGCGGCCGGGTCTACGCGCAGGGCGCTCGCTACCAGGGCCCGGTCGTGAACCTGTTCCAGTTGGAGATGACCGCCAAACAGCTCTATCCCGACGCGTTCGGCGCGTGGCCGACGTACACGGAGGGACCGTATCCCGAGCTACCCTCCGACGAGCAACTGTTCGACCGGGAGCGCGTCGCCGCTGCGATCACCGGCGACGTGTAGCCACACAGAGGGGTACGGGTCCGACGGCCGGTGCGTTTCGGTGGATCGTCGCCTGATCGCGTTTCGAGATATCGGCGTGTGGTACGGTCTCGACCGCCGAACGCGTCGGACTCTGCTGACTGATCGTGCGGTCAACAGATCGTTTTAGGCCACACGAAAAATTGTTTGTTTATTGAAAAGTTTTAAGAGGATGCGAGACCAATCAGGGAGTGTAATGAGTACACAGAAGTCCGTCCAACAGGAGGCCGGCACCGTCGGCGGGAACTCGGTCCGGCTCGACGAGGAGAAGGCGGCACAGATCATCGAGGCTCTGAACACGGATCTCGCGGACGCATACGTGCTCTACCACCAGCTACACAAACACCACTGGAACGTCGAGGGGGCGGAGTTCCTCGAAATCCACGTGTTCTTACAGGAGGTGTACGAGGACGTCGAGGACGCGGCCGACGAAGTCGCAGAACGGCTGCAGGCGCTCGGCGGCGTACCGCACGCGAGCATGCCGGCGCTCGTCGAGAACGCGACCGTCGAGGCCGAAGACGAGGACGTCTACGACATCCGCACGTCGCTGTCGAACGACCTCGAAATGATGGGCGACATCATCGAGAGCTACCGCGAACACATCGAACTCGCCGCCGGCCTCGGTGATTACGCGACCGAACAGATGCTGCGCGAACAGCTCGAAACCATCGAGGAACACGCCCACCACATCGAACACTACCTCGAAGACGACACGCTCGTTCTCGACTCCGCGACGAACTGAGGCGATATTCCGCCGCTTCCCGTCGCATCGGTTTCCCGTCGCATCGGTTTCCCGTCGCATCGGTTTTCCCGCGTCGTGACGACAGTCCGCAGTCGTCTCCGCCATCTCTCACGAGCCGCTGTCGTCAGGTCACTCCACGTCCGGCGCGCTCTCGTCGGTCCGTCCCGGCAGCTCCAGTTCGATCTCCAGTTCCGGCTCGCCGACGCCCTCGAAGTCGATCGACAGCTCAACCGGCTCTCCGAACGCGAACGGCAGCTCCCACTCGTCGGTGGAGATAGTCAGATCGTCGGCGTCGCGGAGTTGCTCGCCCACGTCGATCAGGAACGACCCCGCCTCGGCCGCGTCCAAGCGGTACTCCTGTTCGAAATCCCTGCCGGTTCTGATAATCGTCCGCTCGGCAGCGTCGGTGCTGTCGCCGGTGTCGTCGACAGCGACGCCGTCGGTAGTGTCGGACTCTGAGTCCGCCATCGTCGCTACCGGACCACGTCGATGGTTACGTCGCTCGCGATCCACCCGTCCGTGTTCCCCGATTCGAGGAACACAGATGTCCCTGGACAGCTCTCACAGAGCGATATCTCGGGTCCGTAATCTGACTCGGGAGCCGACTCCTGTTCGGAACGAGACTGGGTGCCAGCGGCCATTACCGGCGTTTAGGCAGACCTAAAACAAAAAGGGTGTGGTTTGCGTCGCCCCGTCCGATCGGGTGGCGGTCGGTGATACCGCGTGCGGACGGGCTCTCCCCGGAGCGGACTCTCGCCGAGTCGATCACGAATCGGACGCCAACAAGTGCTCTTCCGACGCCGCAGCGTCGGCGTCGAGCGGGAGCGTCGACGCCAGCCGCTCGGCGACGACCGGACTCACGGTTCCGGCAAGTTCCATCGCCTCCTCCTCGTAGTCGTCCAGCCCGAGGACGGTCTCGAAGAACCGCGAGAGCGTGGCGTAGGTGTCATACAGTTCCGTTGCGGTCTCGCGGCCCTCGGCAGTCAGCGTCGCTCCCTCGTAAGGCTCGTGCGCGACCAGTCCGCGGTCGTCGAGTCGCTGGAGCATCTCCGTTGTCGCCGCGGGTGACCGCCCGACTGCGTCGGCTATCGCTCCGGGAGACACCGGTTCGGCGTCCCGCTGCTCCGCGACGTAGACGACGAGGAGGTACCGCGCGTCGTCTCCCATCGTCCACGACTCACCCCTCCGACGACCGATCGTCGCCCGAGCCGCCGCGCGTCGTCTCCGAGTCGGATCCAGTCGGGGACGCTCCCGTCTCGTCGTCCGACCCGAAAAGCGCGAGGTAGAGCCACAACTTTGCGCGTGCACGCGACCGGCGAAACCGACGGACGCCGCCGATATCCAGCTTGCGCCGGTTCTGACACGTCTGATCAGCGGGGCCGCCGTCGTCGCTCGCCATGTTTTTAGGCTACCCTAAACAATTATAATTGTTCCGGACGGCAGGCGTACATATCTCGGTCGGGGAACCGGAACGACCACCCGGTGAGATTGGCTCGCAAGCGAACGTCGCCGATCCCGGTCTGGAGTCGTTCGTCGCCTCGAAGCCCCACAGTCCGGCGGACTCCGCACGCGCCTCCCGCTCCGTTTCGCGGAGCGCCTCACGCATGGAGAACGGGGTGTCGTACAGCCGCGCGTAGCCGTTCGCGAGGAGTTGCTCGTTGACGTTCTCGCCGTCGACGTACACGTACGCGAGCAGTCGACCGAACCCGCCGCGGCGGTTCGCGTCCGGATCGGTCTCGATCCGGACGGTCTCGTTCGCGAGTGTGTCGGTCGCGTACCGGGTCGCTCGTTGGCCCCACGTGTGGAGGTGGTCGCGTCCGGCAGCCGTGTCGGGGATTCCGAACTCCTCGGGCGTAACAGAGTCGCGGGTCGTCTCGGGCGTGTCGACGCCCAACAGCCGAACGGTGTCGGTCTCGCCGTTCGGGAACGCGACCTCGATCGTGTCCCCGTCGATCACCCGCGTGACGGTCACGACCCACTCGGTCCCCGAGTCGGGACCGCGCGTCTCGTCGGCTGCGTCCGCCGACGGCGACGGCCGTTCGTCGTTTCCCGCCATTCCGCCACAGCCCGCGAGACCGATGAAAAGCGCCACTGCGAGGACCGCTATCGTCTTATTCACGTCTACGACCGCGCACACCTCGCATCCACAAGAATCGTTCGCCCGGGTACCATGTGCTCTAATTTCGCTCGGTGACCGAGGCAGATGGATCGATCGTCACTGCATCGTCGTCTCGGAAGGACAGAGGAAGGAACTCTCGATTGTTCACTGGGTTTATTGAATAATCTAAATAATATATTTGGGTAGAGAAGGAATCAGCTAGCGGTTTGGGGAACTTTCGAAAAGACAACCGAAAAGTATGGCCTCGCGGAGATTTTGAACCAAAGCCAGACGTGCTTGATCACTGCGTTCATTGCACACGGCCGGCAGGGTTCAAATCTCGCTCGTTACAGTGATGCGCCACTCGCGACGTTGCTCGCGGCATAAAACATGGACTCGCGGGGGTCTCGTGAGCGAAGCGAACGAGACCAAGCGGGGAAACGAGACGAACGAAGTGAGTCGAGTGGACTCGCGGGGATTTGAACCCCGGGCCTCTTCCTTGCGAAGGAAGCGATCTGCCGCTGATCTACGAGCCCTCATCGTCGAACAATTGCCGTTCGTATTTGTACCTTACCTTTCCGCGACTCGTACGGGGGACGTTCGCACTGAACGCCGGACCGTCGCGCGGTCGCCGCGACCGACGGGATTAGGTGACTGCCGCGTCAACCCTCACGTCCGAGTCTTGTCGACGCCGGCGGACTGGGCTACATCATCACGGTTTTGAGACGCATCACGTATTCGTTACCCTTTTGCGTTCGCAGACCCCACGTTGGCGTATGGCAGAAGCGACGGCGACGGCTGACCCCGACCCGGCCGCGATCGCGGCCCTGAAACACGTCGGGCTCGTCGGCGGCCTGACCGAGACGAAGGTGTCGTGTGCGGCCCTCGGCGACCACCTTGATGCCTCGACGCAGACCGCCTCCCGGCGGCTTCAGACCCTCGAATCCGCGGGCTACATCGAGCGCGACGTGGTCGGCGACGGGCAGTGGGTCCGGGTCACGGACGCGGGCGAGGCCGCGCTGCGCGCGGAGTACGCCGACTACCGGCGGCTCTTCGAGACCGACGTCGACCTCGTCCTCCGCGGCACGGTCACCGGCGGAATGGGCGAGGGCCGCCACTACATCACCCTGCCCGGCTACGCGGAGCAGTTCCGATCGCGGCTCGGCTACGAGCCGTTCCCCGGGACGCTCAACGTCGACCTGAACGAGGAGAGCGTCCGCCGGCGCGGTGAACTCGCCGGGATCGACGCGGTCCCGATCGACGCGTGGGAGGACGACGACCGGACCTACGGCGCGGCCTCGTGTTACGGCGTCACCCTAGTCGCCGGCGACGAGCGCTACGAGGAGGTCCACGCGATCGTTCCCGACCGCACCCACCACGACGACGATCAACTGGAGCTCATCGCGCCGGAACGGCTCCGTGACGCGCTCTCGCTCGACGACGGCGACTCCGTCGAGATCCGCGTGGCGGCGGCTGATCGGGTCGACGAGCCGGGGACCGACGCGGTCGAGACGGAGGTGGCCTGATGCGCGTCGACGCCGATGTCGACGGTTCGAGCGCCGACACCGACGAGTCCACCGCCGACCGCCCGACGGCCGATCGGTCGTCCGTCGACCGCGCGCTCGACGCGTTCCGCGCCGGCGACCCGGTCTGTGTCCACGACTTCGCGGACCGCGAGGGCGAGACGGACATCGTCTATCCCGCTGGCGCGGTCGACGAGGCCGCGGTCGCGCACATGCGCAACGACGCCGGCGGACTGATCTGCGTCGCCGTCGACGATCCTGTCGCCGACGCGTTCGACCTCCCATTCCTCGCCGACGCCCTCGACCACCCGGCCGTCGACGACGCCCCCGCCTACGACGACCGGTCGTCGTTCTCCCTTCCCGTCAATCATCGCGAGACGTTCACGGGGATCACGGACGAGGACCGCGCCCGGACGATCGTCGAGCTGGCGAACGCGGCCGCGGCGGCGGCCGCCGACCCCACCGGATACGGGCCCGAGGACTTCGCGGCGGAATTCCGCGCGCCCGGACACGTCCACGTGCTCCGGGGCGCTCGCGACGGGCTCGCCGGCAGGACCGGCCACACCGAACTCGGCCTCGCGATGGCCGAGGCGGTCGACGCCGCGCCGGCCGCCGTCGTCTGTGAGATGCTCGACGACGAGACGGGCGCGGCGCTGTCGCCCGCGGACGCCGCCGCCTACGCCGAGCGACGTGGAATCCCCTACGTCGAGGGCGCAGATCTGGTCGCGGCGCTCGACTAGCGATCCGCAGCTGTCGGCGGAGTTGGGGAGGCCCGTGCGAGGCTGAAAAGCCGCTGTGCGGGGTTGGAGAACACGCGGAAGCGCCGCCGGCTGACCGGAAGGTTTGTGGGCGATGTGGCGCACGCGATACCCTTCCGGATCGGAGATCGGGGCGTATATCTAACAAATTTAAGCCGGGAGGTCACGACCGTTCGTATATGGGATTCGACGAGATGGATGTCGACACGATCTGGAAGAACGGGGAGTTCCTCGACTGGGAGGACGCGACTACCCACGTTCTGACGCACGCGCTCCACTACGGGACGGGCGTGTTCGAGGGCGTCCGCTGTTACGACACCGAGGAGGGACCGGCGATCTTCCGCTGGGAGGAGCATCTCGACCGTCTGTTCGACTCCGCGAAGCTGTACGACTTAGATATCGACTACTCGCGCGAAGAACTCACCGAGGCGACGCTCGAACTCCTCGACCGGCAGGATCTGGAGTCCGCCTACATCCGACCGATCGCCTACTACGGCTACGACTCGCTCGGCGTCTCGCCCGCCGACTGTCCGACCGATCTCGTGCTCGCGGCGTGGCCGTGGGGCGCGTACCTCGGCGAAGAGGCCCTCGAAGAGGGCGTCGACGTGATGGTCTCCTCGTGGCGGAAACACGCCTCCTCGCAGGTCCCCACGAACGTGAAGACCACCGGCCTCTACGTCAACTCCATGCTCGCGGGCGAGGAGGCCCGCCGAAACGGATACGTCGAGGCCGTCGTCTTGAACAAGGAGGGGAACGTCGCCGAGGGACCGGGCGAGAACATCTTCATGATCAACGACGGCGAGATCTACACGACCGGTCCGGCCCAGTCGATCCTAGAGGGGATCACCCGCGACACCGTCATCACGCTCGCCGAGGAGCGGGGCTACGAGGTCAACGACGAGGCCGTGATCTCCCGCGGACAGCTGTACACCGCCGACGAGCTGTTCTTCACCGGCTCCGCTGCCGAGGTGACGCCGATCCGCTCCGTCGACGACACGGAGATCGGCACGGGCACCCGCGGTCCGGTCACGGAAGAACTACAGGACGCGTTCTTCGAGCTTATCGAGCGCCGCACCGACGCGCACGACGATTGGTTCACTTACTTGTAGGCTTGACGCAGGGTCCCCTCGTCGCCACTCGCCGTTCCGAGCCATATATGCGCTCCGCCTACTCCGAGCCCGCACCGACGCCGCCCGCGGATTCGGTGGCCCTCCCTTCGCCGCCGGAGGCACCTTCCCGGCCGGATGCGTCCTGATCGCCTCCGCCGGGACGGTCTCGCTCTCCCGGGTTCCCGGCGGTGGAGACACCGCCGAGACCGCCCGGACGGCCGACGGTGTCGTTCGGTGCCGCCGCTTCCTCGACGGGGACCTGATGGGCCGACTCCGCGAAGCCGGCCGAGAGGACGCGCGTCATCCCCTCCTCAACGGTCTCGCCGGTCTCTTCGATCTTCTCCGGTTCGACTTCGATGACGAACCCGGTCGTGATGTTCGGCGCGGTCGGCATGAACAGGACGACCTTGCCGTCTCGTGTCTTCTTGCCGGTTCGGAACGCGGTCATCCGGATTCCCGGCCAGGTCTCCAGATACACCGGGCTCTGCAGTTCGTCAGTGCCGGAGACGGCCGTTTCGATCGCGAGCTTCGAGGCGTTGTACACCACCCGCAACGCGGGGATGCGGTTTATCGCGCCGTCGACCGCGGACTCCGCCAACCGTCCGAGCGTCGTCCGCATGAAGTAGCCGACCGCGAGGACGATCGTCGCGAACACCGCGAGCGCGATGACGATCCGGGAGACGGGTTCGAGTGGTCCCGGAATGAACGCCGGCTGGAGGTCGTCGATAAGCGGGATCGACGCGATGTAACGGTAGATCCACTGGAGGACGACGAGAAGCACCAACAGGGGTGCCAGCACGATGAGGCCGCTGGCGAAATCGCGTTTCCACGTGGACATCTATCGAATCGGTATGCGGCGGCGAGGGTTAAGAGGGCTTCTACGGCGGACCGCAAACACCGAACCGCATCCGCGTCACCGAACCGCCTCCGCGACCTCACCGAACCGCATCCGCGTCACCGAACCGCATCCGGGAACACCGATCCCCGTCCACGATTCACCGACCGAGGATCGCCCGAGCGGCGAACACTAGGTTCTCCCGTCGCTCGCGGACGCGACGCGAGAAGTACGACAGCCACGCGTCGCCGAACGGGGCGTACTGCACCACGTCGACTCCCTGTGCGGCGAGGTCGCGCTGGGCGTCCTCGCGGACACCCATCAGCATCTGCACCTCGTAGTCGGTCCCGAACTCCCGGGCGAGTCGATCGGCGAGCGAGATCATCTCGGGGTCGTGGCTCCCGACGGCGACGCCGCGGTCGCGGTGCTCGAAGAGGTACCGCAGGTCCTCGCGGTACGCCTCGTTCACGGTCGCCTTGTCCGTGTACGCGATCGATTCGGGTTCGTCGTACGCCCCCTTCACCAGCCGGAGCGCGCCGGGCACGTCGACGAGGCGTTCGAGGTCCTCGCGGGTGCGACGGAGGTTCGACTGAACGCACTGGCCGACGCGCCACGGGTGGTCGGCGGCGATCGACGCGAAGGCGTCGAGGGTCGCGTCGGTGGTGTCTGCGCCCTCCATGTCACACCAGACGAACGCGCCAACGTCTGCGGCGTGCGAGACGACCTCGCGGTAGTGCGTCTCGAACAGCTCGATAGCGATGTCCAGCCCGAGCTGGGAGGGTTTCACCGAGAGACACGCGTCGAGTCCGCTGTCGGCGATGTCGTCGAGCAGCGCGAGGTAGGCGTCCACGTCGGCGCGGACGTCGGCTGCGTCGGCGTAGTGCTCGCCGAGCAAGTTCAGGATGACCGCGATGCCGTCCTCGTTGCACGCCCGCGCGTGGTCGAGGGCCTCCGGGACGGTCTCGCCGGCGACGAACCGACGGGCGATCGGCGGGATCATACCTCACGTTGGCTCGGCAACGACTTCACGGTTCCGCGCGTCGATCCGAGTATATATACTCCCGCCGAGCGACGCTCGGATATGATCGGTTCGCTCGTCGCGACGGCGTTCTGGGCGATGGTCCCCGCGTACGTACCGAACAACGCCGCAGTGCTCGCGGGCGGCGGTCGCCCCATCGACGGCGGCCGCGAGTGGCGTGGCGCGCGGCTGCTCGGCGACGGAAAGACTTGGCGTGGCACGGCCGTCGGCACGCTCGTCGGCGTCGTCCTCGCGCTGGCGCTCAATCGCCTCAACGGCCCCGCGAGCGCCGTTCTCGGCGTCGACCTCCCCCCGCTCTTCGGACTCCCCGCCGCGTTCGCGCTGGCGTTCGGTGCGATGTGCGGCGACATTGGGGCCTCCTTTCTCAAGCGGCGGTCCGGCCGCGAACGCGGCGCGGCGTTCCCGGGCGTCGATCAGCTCGACTTCGTCGTCGGCGCGCTCGCGCTTGTCTTCCTCGTCGACCCTGCGTGGGCGACGGACGTGTTCACGCTCCCGGTACTCGCGGCCGTCGTCGTGATAACGCCCGTGCTCCACGTTGTGACGAACGTCGGCGCGCACGCGCTCGGGCTGAAGAACGAACCCTGGTGACCCACCACCTCGACACCCCCGCCGAGGCCGGTGCGGGCTACTCCTCCGCGACGAAGTCGTCCTCGCTGGCGGACGAGGTACACACCGGACAGCCGGTCGCGAGGATCGTCTCTCTCATCTCCTCGTTCACCTCGATGGACTGCTCACAGTCGGCGCAGATGAATTCGACGGTCGTCAACACGAGTCCTCTCGTCTCTTCGAGAAGGCAGCAGACGATATAAATGGCCGGCTTTCGGGCGGAACTCGTTGGCACGCTTGACGGCGGACGGCTCGGAAAGGGATGACGAGGTCCCCGTATCCGCCACGCCGAGCGATCGACTCGGCTCAGTCCGTCCGCGGGACCGCGTACGCGCCGACCGCGAGGAAGGCGACGGCGAGCGCCGCAAGCACCGCCAGATCCCCGGTCCACGCGCCGCCGTCGAAGGTGATCGCTCGCGTGCCGCGAGCGAAGTACGTCAGCGGCGAGGCGGCGACGGCCGGCAGGAACCAGTCGGGCAACAGCGTGGGCGGGACGAACGTCTCAGAGAGGAAAAGCAGCGGCAGCGCGACGGTGTTGCTCGCGGCGATCACGCCGTCCTGTGAGTCCGAGAGCGCACCGAGGATCGCGCCCAGCCCGCAAAACAGCGCGACGGCGACGGCGACGAACGCGGGGAGCGCCGCGAGCGCCGGCGAGATCGCGAGCGTCGCGTCGGTCACCGCGAGCACCAACGCGAGGATGAGGAGGCTCGCCGCGCCGATGATCCCCACGTTGACGAGCGTGTGCGCGAGCAGCCACTCGCCCCGCGACAGCGGGGTCGTCGCCAGCTTCTCGAACCGCCCGCCGTCGCGGTGGCGAGCGATCTCGGAACCGACCCGCGAGAGCGGTGTGAAGAGGACGACCACGGCGAGGTACCCCGGAATGTAGTATCCGGCCGGCTCCGCGAACAGCCCGCCGCCGGTCGGCTGGGTGCGGACTAGCGCCCCGAAGATGACCACGAGGATCACGGGGAAGAAGAACGTGAAGAACACCGCCGTCCGCCGCCGGAGGAACGACCGCGCCGCCGCGGTCGCCTCGGTCCCGATCCGTCCGATCCGGCTCATCGGTCGGCCTCCCCGTCCGCGCTCTCGCTCCCGTCCGGCATCGTCGTCTCCTCGCGCGGCGAGTACTCCTCGCCCGTGAGCCGCAGGTACACGTCTTCGAGCGACGGTTCGGTCCACGCGAGCGATTCGAAGGTTACCCCCGCCGCGTCGAGGGCGTCGACCGCGTCGCCGATCGCTTCCGGCCGGACTCCGAGGATCCGGAGCCCGTCGGCGGTCGGTTCCACCGTCGCGCCGCCCGGCAGCGAGGTCACAGTCGCCTCGTCGCTGGCGGCGGCTTCATCGACTTCGTCGCCGGCGGCTTTGTCGGCTTCGTCGCCGGCGGCGGTGACTGCCTCGGCGACCCTCTCGACGACCTCGTCGCTCGCGGGATCGTCGAGCGTCACGTCAAGCCGCGGCTCGCCGCCGTGTTTGGCGATCAGGTCGTCCGGCGGTCCGACGGCGACGACGCTCCCGTCGCGGAGGAGTGCGACGCGGTCCGCGAGCCGTTCGACCTCGTCCATCGCGTGGCTCGTGAGGAAGACGGTCGTCCCGTCGCCGGCCAGCCGCTCTATCAGCCGGTGGATCGCGCGCCGGCCGGCCGGGTCGATTCCGGTGGTGGGCTCGTCCAGGAAGAGGAGGTCGGGGTCGTTGACGATGGCGGTCGCGACGCAGGTCCGCCGCTTCTGTCCCCCCGAAAGCGTCTCGTACCACGCCTCGGCGTCGTCGGCCATGCCGACGTCTCGGAGCACGCTGTCGGCGTCGCGGGCGGTGTCGTAGAGCCCGCCGTAGTACGCGACGAGCTCGCTCGCCGTCAGCCGCTCCGGCGGGTCGAACGACTGGGGGAGCAGCCCGATCCGCTGCGGATCCACGTCGCGCGGAGGCACGCCGAACGTCTTCAGCTCGCCGTCGGCCGTCGTCGTCCCCGTCAGCGCGCGGACGAGCGTCGTCTTTCCCGCGCCGTTCGGGCCGATGAGCCCGAACACCTCGCCGGACTCGACGCGGAGGTCGACGCCAGCGAGCGCGACGACGTCGCCGTACGACTTCCGAACGTCCTCGGCGACGACGACCGGAGCGGCTTCGGAGGCTGCGTCGCCGGGGTCGGTGTCTCTCGGGGCGGCGTCCGCCGACGCCCCTCGCGTCGCGGCCGCTGTCTCGTTCATGCGAGCGGATCGGTCTCCCGCGCGCGTAAGGGTTGCTCTTCGAGTGCGTGACTGACGGCGATTGCCCCTCTTCGAGCGCGGATTCGACCCCCGATCGTCCCGGTCCGTTACGCCTAAGCGACGCCGAACCGACCCACGGTGTATGCACTACCACGAGGCGGCGGCGTTCCTCTTCGACCTCCGCCGCTTCTCGGTCAAGCCGGGGACGGAGCGCGTCGCGGCGCTCCTCGACCGGCTCGGACATCCCGAAAACGCGGTGTCGTTCGTGCAGGTCGCGGGCTCAAACGGGAAGGGAAGCACGGCGCGGATGACCGAGTCGATCCTGCGCGAGGCCGGCCTCTCGGTCGGACTGTACACCTCGCCGCACCTCTCCGCGCTCACGGAGCGGGTCCGAGTCGACGGGCTTGCGATGACCGAAGACGCGGTCGCTGACTTCGTCGGCGAAGTACAGCCGTGGCTCGTCGAGCGCGCGGCGGCCGGAGAACCCCTCACCTTCTTCGAGGTCGTCACCGCGATGGCGGTCCGCGAGTTCGCGCGCCGCGGCGTCGACGTCGCGGTGCTGGAGGTCGGTCTCGGCGGCGAGTACGACGCGACCAGCGCGGTCGACCCGGTCGCGACCGCAGTCACCAACGTCTCGCTCGAACACACCGACGTACTGGGCGACACAGTCGCGGAGATAGCCCGCACGAAGGCCCGCATCGCGGGGGAGGGGACGCCCCTCGTGACCGCCTGCGAGGGAGAGGCGCTCGACGTGGTCCGCGAGGTCGCGGCCGAGGCCGGCGCGCCGGTCGTGACGGTTGCAGGCGCGAGCGAAGATGACCCGACAACCGCTGGCGACGCCGACCTCTCGGTCGCCTACGGCGGCCGCGTGAGCCCGAGCGACGCCGCGGTGACGCTCGCCGGCGAGCGCGACGGGACGTACCGGATCCCCCTCGTCGGCGCGCATCAGGCGACGAACGCCGGGATCGCCGCCGCGCTCGCCGAGCGGACGGCGCGTGCGATCGGTAGCGATGACGCCGACGGCGACGCGGAGGGCACAGACAGCGCGCGCCCCGACCGCGCACCCCACAGTCCCGCACTCCCGGACGCCACCCTCCGCGACGGGCTGGCGCGGGCGACGTGGCCGGGGCGGTTCGAGGTCGTCGACACCGCGCCGCTGACGGTGTTCGACGGGGCGCATAACCCCGCCGCCTGCGACACGCTCGCGGGGACGCTCGCCGAGTACGACTACGACGACCTCCACCTCGTGTACGGCGCGATGTGCGACAAAGACCACGTCGCCGCCGTCGGCTCGCTCCCGCCCGCCGCCTCCGCGATCACCTGTCGTCCCGACCTCGACCGCGCGGAAGACCCCGACGTGCTGGCGGCCGCGCTCCGGTCTGCGGGCGTCGACGCGGTGACGAGCGGCGACGACGTGGCGGCCGCGCTCTGCGACGCCGTCTCCCGCGCCAACCCCGACGACTGCGTGCTGCTCGTGGGGTCGCTGTTCGCGGTCGCGGAGGCCCGTGCCGCCCGCTTCCGCACCGTGACTCCCCGGCGGAGTGGCAGCGAGCGCGACGCCGCCCGGGCGCTCGACGCGACGGGCATTCCGCCGGCGATCGCCGACGAGCGCGTCGAGGGGATTGACCACCGGGTCCTCGCGCTTCGACTGCGTGGCGACCGCGCGTCGCAGATCGCGGCCGCGCTCCGCGCGGTCGGCGGCGAGGCGATCGTCGGCGGCGTGGGTGCCGGCGAGGGACGCGTCCCGAGCGGCGAGCGCGTCCCCGTCACGCTGGCGGGAACGGTCACGGAGTTTCGGGCCCTGCTGGATCGGATCGGCGGCGATCGAGAGTTCGCCGGCACCAGCCGTGAGTTCGCCGGCATCGTGGCCGACATCGCTGACCGGCTCGGTATTCGGGACGCCGACTCGGTTTCGGGAGAGCCGAACGACGACGCCCCCAACTACCCGTGGATCGACGGCACCGCGGTGATGGGCGTGCTCAACGTCACGCCGGACTCGTTCCACGACGGCGGCCGACACGCGAGCCGCGAAGACGCGGTCGCGGGGGTCAAGCGCATGGTCGCCGCCGGCGTCGACATCGTCGACATCGGCGGCGAATCGACGCGCCCCGGCGCGGAGCCGGTGCCGGTCGACGAGGAGATCGACCGAGTCGTCCCGACGGTCGAAGCGATACAGTCGGTTCCGGCCGTCGCCGACGGCGACGTGCTCGTCTCGATCGACACGCGGAAGCCGGCCGTGGCGGCGGCCGCGCTGGAGGCGGGCGCGGACCTGATAAACGACGTGACCGGGCTCGCGGACCCCGAGATGCGCGAGGTCGTCGCGGACGCCGGCTGTCCGGTCGTGGTGATGCATAGCCTCGACGCACCGGTCGACCCGACGAACGACCCCGAGTACGACGACGTCGTCGACGACGTGATCGCCGCGCTCCGTGAGCGGCTCGCGCTGGCCGAGACGGCCGGGATCGACCGCGACAAGGTGATCGTCGACCCCGGACTTGGCTTCGACACGTCCTCTGCCGAGGCGTTCGAACTGATCGACCGCGTCGGCGAATTCGCCGCGCTCGACTGTCCCGTCCTGATCGGCCACTCGCACAAGTCGATGTTCGGCGCGGTCGGCCGCGCCCCCGACGACCGCGAGCACGCCACCGTCGCGGCGACCGCGCTCGCGGCAGATCGCGGAGCCGACATCATCCGCGTCCACGACGTGGCGGAGAACCGCGCCGCCGTCGACGTCGCCGCGGCGGTCGGCGGATCGCCGCGGGGCAGTTCGGACGAGGTGGCCGACGACAGCGCTCCCGACGAATGACGGCAGCGTTTTCCTTCCCGACTTCCTCGCAGGGATATGACCCGGCGTCTGCTGCTCGGCTGTAGCGCGGTCGGGAACGCGTTCGTCGAACGGATGCGCGACGACCGCGACGAACTCGTCGCAGTCACCGACGACACCGGGTGGGCGTCGACGCTCCGCGACCGCAACGTCGCGACCGTCGAAGCCGACCCGACCGACCGGTCCGCGTATCCTGACGATGCCGCTGTCGTGTTCGTCGCCAGCGACGACCCCGCGCGCAACGTCGATGCCGCGCGCGCCGCCAGACGCCGATACCCCGACGCGACGGTCGTCGCGTACGGTGGGGACGACCCGACACCGGATCAGTTGACGGCCCTCGAATCGACCGCCGATCGCGTCGTCGACCCCGCCGAGGCCGTCGGCGCGCGCGTCTTGGACGCAACGGGTGCTGACGCCACGGAGGAGCCGGTCCGGCTGCTGTCCGCGCTCCGCGACTTCTCGGGCCCCCTGCTCGTGGTCGCCCACGACAACCCCGACCCCGACGCCATCGCGAGCGCGCTCGGACTGGCGCGGATCGCCGAGTCAGCCGGCGTTCCGGCGGACGCCTGTTACGGCGGCGAGATAGCCCACCAAGAGAACCGCGCGATGGTGAACCTCCTCGATCTCTCCTTACGAACCGTCGACGAAATTAACCTCGATGACTACGGCGGCGTCGCCCTCGTCGACCACTCGCGCGCCGGCATCAACGACAGCCTCCCGGAGGGGCACCCCGTCGACATCGTCGTCGACCACCACCCGCCGCGCGGCCCCGTCGCCGGGACGTTCGTCGACATCCGCCCGGATCTGGGCGCGACGAGCACGCTGATCGAGGCGTATCTCTCGCGGCTCGGGATCACGCCCGACCGCGCGCTCGCCACCGCTCTCCTGTACGGGATCCGGATCGACACGAAAGACTTCACGCGGTCGACGGCGATCCCGGACTTCGAGGCCGCGGCGTCGCTGTCGTCGCAAGCGGACGAGGCGACGCTCGAACGCGTCGAGAGCCCGAGCGTGAGCCCCGAGACCCTTCGCGTCATCGCGCGCGCCATCGAGCGACGCGACGTTCGCGGGTCGACGGTCGCCTCCTGCGTCGGCGAGATAGCCGACCGCGACACGCTCGCACAGGCCGCAGAGCGCCTCCTCGACCTCGACGGGATCACGGTGACGTTCGTATTCGGCTACATGGACGGCGTGATCTACGGATCCGCGCGGGCCCGCGGCGCGGACCTCGACGTCGGCGAGCTGCTCCGCGACGCGCTCGACCCCGTCGGCTCCGCCGGCGGCCATGCGACCATGGCCGGCGCGCAGGTCCCGCTCGGCATCTTACAGGAGGCGTCGGACACGGAGTCGTTGACCGATGTCGTCGAAGCGTTCGTCGCCGGGCGCTTCTTCGAGGCGCTCGACGACGCGCC
Organism: Halorubrum laminariae; assembly: GCF_024494655.1. Lineage (GTDB taxonomy): Archaea > Halobacteriota > Halobacteria > Halobacteriales > Haloferacaceae > Halorubrum > Halorubrum laminariae. The sequence goes on from NZ_JANHDL010000001.1 coordinate 291,927, forward strand.
GTCGCCGCCGACCGGGACAGTGCCGGAGTTCCCGACGGACTGACGCCGCAGGTGTCTGCAAACGACGGCCGCCCGCACTCCGCGCCCGAGGGCGCAACCTACATACTTCGCGACGGCGAACGTCGAGACATGACCGACGACGCCGTCGAACACCGCCGGCTGATCATCGCCGGCACGGGTATCTCCGGGCTCACCGCCGGGATCTACGCCGCGCGATCGAACAACGACCCCCTGATCATCGAGGGTGACGAGCCGGGCGGCCAGCTCACGCTCACCACCGACGTGGAGAACTACCCCGGATTCCCCGAGGGGATCTCCGGACCCGATCTCATCAACAACATGAAAGAGCAGGCGACGAAGTTCGGCGCGGACACCCGCAACGGGATCATCGAGGACATCTCGAAGGAACCCGCGGGCCACTTCCGCGTCCAACTCACCGACGGCGACATCTACACCGCAGACGCCGTCATCGCCGCCTCGGGGGCCAGCGCGCGGACGCTCGGCGTTCCGGGCGAAGAGGAGCTGATGGGGTACGGCCTCTCGACGTGCGCGACGTGTGACGGCGCGTTCTTCCGCGGCGAGGACATGCTCGTCGTGGGCGGCGGCGACGCCGCCATGGAGGAGGCGAACTTCCTGACGAAGTTCGCGGACACCGTCTACATCGCGCACCGCCGCGAGGAGTTCCGCGCCGAGGACGTCTGGATCGACCGCACGATGGAGAAGGTCGAGGACGGCGAGATCGAACTCCTCCTCAACACCGAACTCACCGAGATCCACGGGACGCCCGAAGCGGGGATCGATCACGTCACGCTCGTCGAGCACCCGGCCGGTCACCCCAAAGCGAAGCTCGACGACCCCGCGACCGCCGAGGAGGTCGAGGAGTACGACTTCGACGTGGGCGCGGTCTTCTTCGCCATCGGCCACACGCCGAACACCGACTACTTGGAGGGGACCGGCGTCGAGACCGACGCCGACGGGTACCTGATCACCGAGGGCGGTCGCGGCGGCAACCAGACCGACACGGGCGTCGACGGGCTGTTCGGCGCGGGCGACGTGGTCGACTTCCACTACCAGCAAGCGGTGACCGCCGCCGGCATGGGGTGTCAGGCCGCGCTCGACGCCGACGAGTACCTCTCCGAGCGCGAGCGCGCCGGGGAGCTGTACGAACCGGAACCGGACGCAGCGACCGCGGACGACTAGGACTCTCCGCGCCGCATCGGTCGACGCCGCTTACTCGCCGGCCGCCAGTTCCGTGAACACGGCGTCAACCATCTCGCCGGTGTCGTCGACAATTTGGTTCATCGCCTCGTCATCTGTCGGCATCCCGAGCAGGCGAGCGATCTTCATGATCGAGACGTGATACACCTCCTGTTTGCCGGGTGCGACCTCGTGGATCACCATGTTACAGGGAAACAGCCCGCCGATCCGGCCGTCCGTCGCGTCGAGCGCGCGGTCCGCCATCGCCGGGTTACACGCGCCGAGCACGTAGTACGGGTCGCGGTCGGCACCCACTTTCTCGTTCAACAGTTCAGACGGCGAGAACTCGACGGGGACGCCGAACCCGGCGTCGGCGCACACTTCGCGAACGCGCTCGATCGCCGACTCGTGATCGGTCGACAGCGTCGCCGTCGTCTCGCCGTACGCGTCGGGGTCGAGCTCGTGCGGATCGAACGGAAGTACCATACACCGAGTCGGCGTCGCCCGAGTAAAAAGTCCGCGGCGGGAGCGGTACGCTCGGAGCGTGCGGTCGACGGTGACCCCGCTCGGACTACTCCGTCGCGACCGGGCCGCGACCGACCAGGTCCTCGACCGTGGTGACGAACTCGCTCCGGCTCTCGAACAGTGGAATATCGGCGTCTGCGAGCACGTCGTCGAGGTCGCGCGGACCGTCCGGCGTTCGGATCGCGGCGTCGCCCTCTTGGTTCACCACGTCGCTGCGGGCGGCGGGCCACGTGAGCCGGGACGCGACGCGCGCGATCGGCTCGCCGGCCACGTCCACTCGATCGCCGAGTTCGACGACCGGTTCGACCTCTTCGGCCTCCTCGGCTTCGTCAGCCCCCTCGGCCTCGTCGGTGTCGCTCATACCTGCCGATTCCGTTCCGGCGACACTAATGGTTTCGATGCTGTTCGGGTCGGCTCCACCGTGCTCCCCGACTCCCCGCCGGTCAGCGCCAGCCGCGGTCGGTCTCGTTCAGGCGCTCGCACCCGTCGTCGGTGACCACGACGAGGTCCTCGATCCGGCAGCCGAACCGGCCGTCGAGGTAGATCCCGGGCTCGACGGAGAACACCATCCCCGGCTCCAGCGGGCGGTCGTTGCCCGCGACGATGTACGGCTCCTCGTGGACGTCGAGCCCCACGCCGTGACCGGTCCGGTGGACGAACGCGTCGCCGTAGCCCGCGTCCTCGATGACGGCTCTGGCCGCCCGATCGACGGCCTCGGCGGACACACCCGGTTCGACGGCGTCGACCGCGGCCGTCTGCGCCTCGCGGACGACCTCGTGGATCTCCGCGTACGCCGCCGGCGGGTCGCCGCCGAAGACGAGCGTCCGCGTCTGGTCGGAGGGGTATCCGTCGACGCGTGTGCCGAAGTCACACACGATGGGCTCACCCGCCGCGATCTCCCGGTCGCCGTGTCCGTGATGCGGCTTCGCGCCGTTCGGCCCCGCCCCGACGATCGGTCCGAAGGCGGCCCCGCGTCCGCCGTGTGTCTCCATGCGGTCGACGATCCACTCGGCGAGGTCCGACTCTGTCATCCCGACCGCCTCCGCGCCGAGGTCGCGGAGATCGGCGACCGTCGCGTCCGCGGCCGCCGCGGCCGCCCGCATCGCCGCTAGTTCGGTACTGTCTTTACGCACGCGGAGGCGCGAGAGCGCCTCGCTCGCGAGCCCCCACGTCGCGTCCGGCGCGGCCGCACGCAGGTCCTGCGTGAACGTCGCCCACATCGTGTCGTCGACGAGGAGTCGCCCGTCGCGGAGGTCGCACGCGTCGAGCAGGTCGCGGACGGCAGCCCGCGGATCGTCGCCGTCGGTCCACGTCCGCACGTCCGCGACGGTCGTCTCCGCACGCACCTGCGCCTCGTACAGGGCCGGAACGAACAACACCGGCTCGTCGCACGGGTGATCGGTCGCCGGAACGACGAAAAGGAAGTGTCGCTCGTCCGGCTCCGTCGCGAATCCGGTGAGATACTGGAGGTTGCGGCTCGGAAAGCAGATCAGTCCGTCGGCGTCGGTCTCGCGGAGGCGGTCGGCCGCGCGCTCGCGACGCTCCGCGTGGGTGTCGTCGGCCGCATCGGTATCACCTGTTGCCTCCGCGCTACCGGTCTCCTCGTCCGTGCCGCGCTCCGCGGTCATACCGTCCCTCCGCTCGGGACTCGGATATACGCCGCGGTCGTCGGTCCGCCGCTGCTCCGCAGCCCGGTGCGACATCCCCATATCGAGAGTGCAAGGGCCGAATATGCGTCGTTTCAGACACTGAAACGGCCGTTTCTCATCAGTATAGATCGTTTCAGGGAACACATACTTATGTCGGTGTTCGTGGTACCGTGGCGCATGGAGGCGAACAATGGGTACGTGGACACGACCGACGGCGGACTGTTCGACTGCCCCGAATGTGACGTGACGGCCCCGTCGGCGTCGGTGCCGTACGACGCGCTCGGGTACGCGGTCTGTCCATGCTGTGCGTACTCGGCCACACCGCGATCGGCCGCGCCGCCGCCAGACCGCCGAACCGCGTCGTTTTAACCGCCGGAACCGCCGTCTCCGGTATGAATTGGACGCTCGGTCGGGAGGACGATGTGATCACGGAGTGGGAGCGGTCGGACGGGTACGCGACGGTTCGGGTCCGCGAGCGCGCCGACGGCGGCTTCGTCGTCCGACTGGATATCATGGAGCAGGCGGCCGACGAGTCGACCTACGAGCGCGAGCGATACGACGCGCGCGAGGCGGCCCTCGACCGCGCCGCCGAGTGGCGGACGGCCCACGATCTGGAATAAGCGCTCGACGCCGACGCGGACGCGTACCCGGGTCCGACAGTCCGGCTACCGCTCCAGCAGTCCGGCTACCGCTCCGGGTGAACCGGCGCGTCGAACCCGCCCCGCACGAGCGGCTTCGCGACGTGACGCCGGGCGCTCGGCGGCACTTCGTACCAGCCGGTCTCGATCGCGCGGTCGACCTCTCGCTCGACTTTTTCGGGTTCGCCGGTCCCGCATCGACGACAGCGATATCCTTGATTTTTCCCCGCGGACGACATCGACCGACCGCACTCGGAACACGTCGGGACCGCTCGCTCGGTGCGGACGAGCCCTCTGACCGCGATCTTTTCCAGCTTTAGCGTTCCCGACTCCTCGTCCCGACCCGGGAGGGCTCGCCACTCGTGTTCGCCACAGACCGTCACCCGGTCGCCCGGTCGGAGCGCGCGGACGTGGTCGCGGAACCGACCGGTGGGCTCGAACGCGACGCACCGGATCCGATCGTCGCCGTCGAAGTCGTCGCTGGCGTCGCCGCCGTTGCCATCGTCATCGTCGTCGCCGTCGCTATCCGTGTCCGCGCTACTTCCGTCGTCTCCCGCCGCAACGTCGACGTGGACGTGTCCGCCGCGTCTCGTCTCCGGGTCGCTCGCGACGACGCCGTCGACGCGGTAGCCCGCGCCGTCGCGGAGGTCTCCGACATCCCCCGCCGCGAGGTGCGCGTCGGTCCCTTGGTTCGTCATGAATGTCTCGGTGCGCGCGACCGCTTCGCTCTCGATAGACGCGGCGACCTCCCGACAGGCCGCGGCGTCGTCTCCGCGGATTCCGTAGAGGATCGGCCCCGGCGCGTTGGGGACGCACACGATCTCACCCGTGGCTCGATCGACAGTGTCCCAGACGGTCGGGTACGCCGCGTCAGCGGCTGCGAAGACGCTCTCGGCGTCGACATCGCGGGGCGTTCCGCAGCGGACTAGGTCGCGGTAGGCGATGTGTTCGACCGTCCAGTCGTCGAACGCGGCGAGCGCGCCGACCGCGGCGAGCGCGCCGATGCGGCCGCGACCCGGCACACCGCCCTCCGCGATGTCGGAAGCGATCGGGTCGTCAGCGTCGCCCGCACCGCCCGCGAGACCAGCGCCACCGGTACCGAAGGCGGCGTGACGATAGCCGTGAGCCTCCGCGAGCGACGCGGCCTCGTCGAGCGTAAGCCGGTGACGGAGCGCGCGCCGCGCGAACGCTGCGACATCCGTCGGGACCGCAGCGGGCTCGACGGGGGCGACGACGAGTCCGGGCGAGGTGCGGGGATCCGCCGGGACCGCGAACTCGCGGACGGTCGCCGCGCCGATCTCGAAGGCGTCGGCGGCGTCGATTTCGTCGACATGGATCGCGACGGCCGCGTTTCCGCGGGTCTTGTGTTTCACGGCCGGGTTGAGGCGGACGAGAAATCGTCGCTCGACCCGACCGCCGGCGGCCGCGAGGCGCTCGGCGAGGCGCGCGCCGACGTACGTCGTGCACATCCCGCGCTCGCGGGAGTCGGTGTCATCGACGGCGACGATTGGCATACCTCCGCTTTTCGCCTCGCAGACAAACCGGTTTCGGGCCGACCCGTCGCCGGTCGCGGTCCGAACGCGCATCAGCGGCCGCGCCGCTCGGGAGCTATATATACCCTGGTCTGGGATCGATCGGACCGAAATCGCAAGCGAGCGGCGCGTTCGAGGTCGTGCGACTGACACAACGCATATATACGCTGAGCCGCTTGGTTCGACCATGTCCCGGACTGCGCTAATCGGGAACGTCACCGCGATGCTGGAGGACGCGGGCTTCCTCGTGAGCGACCGGTGTGCGGTCCGGCCCAAGAGCTTCGACGTGGCGGCGCGCCGCGACAAGGACCTGCTGTTACTGAAGATCCTCGGCAACGTCGACGCCCTCGACGCGGAGACCGGCGCGGAGATGAGACGCCTCGGCGAGTACCTGCAGGCGACGCCGATGGTGATCGGAATCCGAACGCGCGACGAGGATCTGAAGCCCGGCGTCGTCTACTTCCGCCACGGCGTCCCGGTTATCAACCCGGACACCGCCTACGAGCTGTTCGTCGAGGGAATGCCGCCACTCATATACGCGGCCCCGGGCGGGCTGTACGTCAGCCTCGACGGTGACTTACTCGCCGACGAGCGCGAGGAGCGCGGCTGGTCGCTGGGCCGGCTCGCGACCGAACTCGGCGTCTCCCGACGGACCGTCTCGAAGTACGAGGACGGGATGAACGCCTCCATCGAAGTCGCGATCCAGCTCGAAGAGCTGTTCGACGAACCGTTTTCGAGCCCCGTCGAGGTCCTCGACGGCGCGGACGCGGTCCGCGACGCGGACCCGACGCCCGCAGCACCCGACACTGACCCGGACGACGAGCACGTCGTCCACGTGCTCACGCGCGCCGGGTTCACGGTGCATCCGACGGCCCGGGCCCCGTTCAAGGCCGTCTCGGAGGACGAGAACAGTGCCGTGACGCGCGTGCTCACCGGTCACTCGGCGTTCACGCCAGCCGCGGAGAAACGCGCGCGGATCATGTCCTCCATCGGCGAGGTGGCCCAGACCCGGTCCGTGTACTTCACCGAGGGAGACGAGCGACGCGAGTCGGTCGACGGCACCGCCTTGGTGTCCTGTAAGGAACTCGCCGGCATCTCCGACCCCGAAGAGATCCGCGAACTCATCCGCGACCGGGCGGCGGTTCCCTCAGAAGCCTGATCCGACCGACCGCGACGAGCCCAGATCGCTTTTCACGCTCCGTTCCGCTACCCGTGATTACCGACCGAACAACCGACTGAAGAACCCGTCGCCGTCTGTATCATCGTCGTCGCCGTCGCTTTCGTCGGAGTCTGCGTTCCCATCGTCGGAGTCCGCCGAGTCCTGCTGATCGCCGGACCCGCTCCGCTCCGAGAGGACGGTGTTCATCGTCCCGGTGTCGTCGTCCCGGAACGGGACGCTCCCGGCGAGCTCGTCGTCGATGTCGCGGTCCGACGCGTCGGTCGCGTCGGCGGGTGACTCCTCTTCCGGTGTGTCGTCCGCCGTCTCGCGAGTCGCTGGCTCGTCATCAACCGCTTTGCGGTCTACCGATTCGTCGTCCGTTTCTCGATCCGCCGATTCGCTGTCCACCGAGTCGAGGCCCGTCGACTGGTCATCCGCCGGCCCGCGGTCCGAGTCGAACGCCGCCTCGCCCGCCTCGTCTTCGATCATCGATTCGAGGTCGTCGCCGTCGACGTGGTCGTTGCCGACGGTCTGCGTGTCGCCATCGAGGTCGTCGCCCGCGTCGCCTTCTGGACTGTCGTGCGCCGACTCTGACTCCGGCGATTCGGCGTCGCCCTCGTCATCTGACACGGGCGACTCGTCGGCGATGATGATCTCCCGCCCGTCGGCCGGCTCGTCAAGCCCGCCCGAGTCGGCGTCGGCAACGATGATATCATCGCCGTCGGCCTCCGCCGAATTCGGGTCCTCTTCGGTGTCGGCGTCCTCTTCGGTGTCGGCGGCGGTGCTGTCCACGCTCTCGTCGGAGGGCGCAGCCGCGTCGCCGTCTCGGTCGTCTCCGCCCGTCGATGTCGCCATCGTCGTATCGGCGGACTCCGATTCGGCCGCGGTGGCGGATTCCGGTTCGGGGATCTCCGCGCCGGTCAGCGTCCGGGCAAGGTCGCGATACGCGCGGGACGCGGGCGCATCCGGAGCGAACGTCACCAGCGGCTCGTTCGCCGTCACCGCCCGCGACACGGCAGGGTCGTCAGGGATCCGACCGAGGACGAGCGCGTCGAGGACGCGCGCGATCTCGTCGTCCGTCGCACCATCGGCACCGACGCGCGCGATCGCCACGCCGGCGACCGTGCCGCCGAGCCGCTCCGTCAGTTGTCGGGTCTTCTCGGTGTCGCCGAGGGCGTTGCGTTCGGCCGTCGAGACGAGCAGGGTCTCGTCCGCGAGCCCGAGCGGCAGCGTCGAGTCGTGCGAGAGTCCCGCGCCCGCGTCGAGGAAGACGTAGTCGGCGTCGTCGAAGGCGGCGACGACCTCGCGGAGCCCGGACGGGTCGGCCGCCGCGTACGCGTCAAGGTCGGCCGCTCCCGGAACGACGCGCAGGCCGGCTGGCCCCGATCGAACCGCGTCGATCGGGTCGGCCCGTCCGGAGAGCACGTCGTGGAGGGTGGTCTCTCCCGGTTCGACACCGACCGCTCCCGCGAGATTCGCCATGCCGATGTCGGCGTCGACCGCGACGACATCGGCACCGGCGTCGGCCAGGATCGTCGCTATCGCCGCGGTCGTGGTGGTCTTTCCGACCCCACCTTTCGCCGAGGCGACCGCATACACCGTTGCCATACCGAGACGGTCCGGCGACTGGTACTTAAATGTAGGCGGCCGCAGAGACGCAAGCGGACGGTTGGAGGAACGGTCGCATCCGACCCGTCGCGGGTCGAGGCCGTTCGATCCACCGCTCGCTTTCGCAAACACCTTATACGTCGCTTCTAGAGATTCAGGCGATTAGTAGTATGGCGAGACCAGAGGTGCTCGACCGGATCAAGCAGGCTGAAACGGAGGCGGACGAGATCATCGCGGAGGCGGAATCGGACGCCGACGAGCGCCTCGCTAAGGCTCGACAGCGCGCGGAAGAGATCCGCGACGAGGCCGAGGAGGAGGCGGCTTCCGAGGCCGAAGAGCGGCTCGAAGCGGCCCGCGAGGAGATCGAGGAGCGGCGCGAGGAGATCCTCGAATCGGGTCGTGCCGACCGCGACGAGCTCGAACGCGAGGCCCGCGACAGAGTGGACACTGCCGTCGACTACGCCGTCGAACGGTTCGAAGAAGCGGTGACCCAACAGGCCGAGGAGGCGGTGGATGCTCAGGCCTGAGCGGATGAGCAAGGTGTCGGTGACGGGCTCGAAGCGCGTCATCGACGACGTGATCGAAGCGGCGTACGACCACCACTCGCTGCACGTCACCGACTACGACGAGCGCTACGAGGGCTTCGAGCCCGGCGCGTCGCTCGACGGAGCCGAAGACGTTAACGAGCGACTCGTCACTGTTCGGTCGCTCGAAAGCATCCTCGATGTCGACGACGCGGACGTCGACCCCGCCCGCGCGCTCGACGACGAGGACCTCGCGGCGGAACTGGACGACGTGCGCGAGCGGGTCAACGAACTCAACGACCGGCGCGACGAACTGCGAACCCAGATCCGCGACAGACAAGAGGAGATAGACCGGATGGAGCCGTTCGCGGACCTCGGCATCGCGCTCGACCTGCTCGGCGGCTACGACTCACTCGAAGTCGTCGTCGGGGAGGCGAAACCCGACGCGGTCGAAGGCGCGCTCGCCGGTGCGGAGGGGATAGACGCGTACGAGGTGTTCGCGGGCGGCGACGTGGTCGCCGTCTTCGCGAAGCCCGCGGCGGGAGCTGACGAGGGCGTCCTTCAGGACTCGCTCGTCGGCGTCGACATCGCCCTGCTCGACGTGCCGGACGCGGAGGCGAGCCCCTCGGAGTACGTGGCCGAACTCGAAGCGGAACAGGCCGACCTCCGAGACGACCTTGTGGCGGTCGAATCCGAGCTGTCCGACGTGAAATCGGAGGCCGCGGGCTTCCTGTTGCGCGCCGAAGAGCAGCTCACGATCGAGGCCGAAAAGAAGCAGGCCCCGCTCTCCTTTGCGACGACCGAGAACGCCTTCATCGCCGAGGGATGGGTGCCGACCGAGACGTTCTCCGATCTCGAGGCGGCGATCACCGACGCGGTCGGTGACCACGCCGAGGTCGAGGAACTGGAACGCGCGTCGTTCACCCCCGACGGGGACCACCACACCGAGGCCGTCGCCGACGGCGGCTCCGCGGGCGGCGACACCGCAGCGGCGAGCGGCGACGCGGACGCCAACACCGCGGCGGCGAGCGGCGACGCGGACGCCACGGACGAGACCGAGCGCGAGGCAGCCACAGACGGCGGCCACGCGCCCCACGGCAGCGACGACCCGCCGGTCGTCCAGAACAACGGGAGCGCGGCCGGTCCCTTCGAACTGCTCGTGAAGGGCTTCGGACGGCCGAAGTACGCGGAGTTTGATCCGACGCTTCTCGTCTTCCTCACGTTCCCGCTCATGTTCGGCTTCATGATCGGCGACGTGGGGTACGGCGTGTTGTACGCCGCCATCGGCTATTTCCTGTACAGCAGGTACGAGGGGACGTTCCGCGAACTCGGAGCCGTCGCGCTGTGGGCCGGCGGCTTCACGATCCTGTTCGGGATCTACTTCGGTATCGACGTGTTCGGCTATCACGCCTACCAGCTCCTGCCGGGCGACGTTCACTGGCCGGTCGCTGGGAAGGGGCTCTCGCCAGCTGATATCGACTGGGCGCTGTCGTTCCTCGTCGCCAGCGTGCTGTTCGGCCTCGCGCACCTGAACGTGGGACACGTCCTCTCGTTCGTGAGCAACTACCAGCAGCACGACCTGAAACACGCGCTGTACGAGGGCGGCTCGTGGCTGCTGATCCTCAACGGCGCGTGGATCTGGATCTTCAGCCAGCACCTCCCCGGCCCGAAGCCGGAGTTCCTCTTCGAGTCCTTCTCGATACTCACCTTCGGAGCGGTCTCGTTCGCCGGCTTCCCGGTCGCAGTCGGGTACGCCGCTCTCGCGGCCATCCTCGCGGGCGTCGTCCTGCTCGCGATCGGCGAACCTCCAGAACTCGCGGAGGTGCTCTCGCCGATCGTCAACGTCATCTCGTACGCCCGGATCATGGCCGTGCTGCTCGCGAAGGGCGGAATGGCGCTCGCGGTGAACCTGCTCGCGTTCGGCGCGTACATCGACGAGAGCGGTGAGGGAAGCTTCCACTTCATCTTCAGTGCCGACTACCTCGAATACGTGCAGAGCCACCCCGGAGACTACGAGCTGGTCTTCGCGGGGATGACGACCGCGTTCGACCCGGCCTCCGTCGGAGCCGTCGGCGTCCTCGCGCTCGTCGGCGGTATCCTCGTCGCGGTCGTCGGACACATCGTCGTGCTCGCGCTCGGGATCACGTCCGCCGGTATTCAGGCGGTGCGTCTCGAGTACGTGGAGTTCTTCGGGAACTTCTACGAGGGCGGCGGGGACGCGTACCTGCCGTTCGGCTACGACCGAGAGTACACCGCCGACGAGTAGCCGTCGCGTTCAGCGCTGCGATCCGGCGAATTTTCTGCGGTCGATACCACCGAGAGCACTGTCTGTGTCTCGCGTCTCGGGGGCTCCGTTCGGTTGTTTTGGGAAGCTTTATGACTCCTGTAGGGGCAACTAGCAACTGTTCGGAGACGAGCAACCGCAACTACTACCAATGCTTGAAGCTACCAACGAACTCGGGAATGTCGCACTGCAGGCCGGAGGAACGCTCACTAACCCTAGCGCCGCGGCGGCGCTCGCCGTCGGACTGGCGGCGCTCGGAGCGGGCTACGCGGAGCGTGGAATCGGATCGGCTGCCGTCGGCGCGATGGCCGAAGACGACGATCTGTTCGTCAACGGGCTCATTCTGACGGTCCTCCCCGAGACGATTGTCATTCTCGCACTCGTCGTCGTCTTCATCGTCTAAGCGGTTCCCCCTTTCCACACCAATGAGTTTGGACACTGTCGTTGAGGACGTTCGAGACGAAGCCCGCGCGCGTGCAGAGGAAATCCGTGAGGCGGCGGAGTCCGAGGCGGACGAGATCGTCGCCGAGGCGGAAGCCGACGCCGAGCGCATCCGCGAAGAGCGGCTCGCCGAGATCGATCGCCAGATCGAACAGGAGCGCGAGCAAACGCTCTCGTCGGCCAAACTCGAGGCCAAACAGGAGCGACTCTCCGCGCGTCGAGACGTCCTTGAAGACGTCTACGACGATGTCGAGGCCACCATCGAGTCGCTCGACGGCGACCGTCGCCGTGAGCTGACCGAGACGCTTCTCGATGCGACGCTCGCGGAGTTCGACGACGAGGAGGTCGCCGTCTACACCCGCGCCGAGGATGTCGATCTGCTTGAGGACCTCGTCGCGGACCGCAACGCCGCGGTCGACGGCGAAGTCGACTGTCTCGGCGGCGTCGTCGCGGAAAGCGACACCTCTCGCGTTCGGGTGAACAACACGTTCGACTCGATCCTAGACTCCGTCTGGGACGACGAGTTGAAACACATCTCGGAGCGACTGTTCGACCAATGAGCGCTGTCGGCAGCTCGAACCCAGAGTACGTCGTCGCGCGGGTTCGTGCCCGCCGCGGCAGCCTCTACGGGGACGAGGAGTACCGCAAGCTCACACGCATGGGTCCGGCGGAAATCGCCCGGTTCATGGAGGAGTCGAGCTACGGGGACGAGATCAACGCTTTGGGGAGTCGACACAGCGGCGTCGACCTCATCGAGTACGCGCTGAACCAGAACCTCGCGGAGCAGTTCGACGCGATCTTAGATTGGAGCGAGGGGTCACTGTACGGCCTCATCGCCCGGTATCTCCGCAAGTTCGACGCGTGGAACGTCAAGACGGTCATTCGTGGCGTCTACACCGACGCGGACCAGTCTGCGATCGAATCCGACCTGATTCGCGCCGGGGAGTTCGACGACCGGCGGATCCGTCGGCTCTTGGAGACCGACTCGATCGACGCGGTCGTCGAGGTGCTCGAAGACACGATCTACGGCGATCCGCTCCGTGCGGCGTACGCCGAGTACGAGGAGACGGGCGTGCTGGTGCCGCTCGAAAACGCCGTCGACCGCGCGTTCTACGAGCGGCTCCTGTCGGGGCTCGACAGCGACGAACCGACTCGGCAGTACGAGGCGTTCCTCAAGGCCGAAGTCGACTTCCGAAACGCGACGAATGCCCTTCGGCTCGCCCGGTCGGGTGCCGACATCGACCCCGCGGCGTACTTCATCGAGGGCGGCGAGCTGTTCACTCGGGGGTCGCTCGCGCGGCTCGCCCGGAACCTCGACGAGCTCGTGGAGTACATCGCCGACAGCCAGTACGGCGACGAGCTCGGCCCGGCGCTGCGCGAGCTCGAAGAGGCGGACAGCCTCATCGCGTTCGAGCACGCGACGGACGCCGCGCTGTTGGCGTACGGCGACCGGCTGGGTACGATCCACCCGGTGTCGATCACGCCGGTCATTTCCTACATCCTCGCGAAGGAACGTGAGGTAGAGAATATCCGGGCCATCGCCCGCGGGAAGGAGGCCGGTCTGTCGGCCGACGAGATCGAATCGGAGCTGGTGATAACATGAGCCAAGAGATCGCCGTCGTCGGCAGTCCGGAATTCACGACTGGATTCCGGCTCGCTGGCGTGCGGAAGTTCGAGAACGTACCGGACAACGAGAAGGACGAGCGGCTCGACGACGCCGTCGAGCGGACCCTCGACGACGAGGGAACCGGCATCATCGTGATGCACGACGACGACCTCGACCACCTCTCGCGGGGGACCCGCGACGCGGTCGAGGGGAGCATCGAGCCCGTGCTCGTCACGCTCGGCGGGTCCGGCGCAGGCAGCGGCGGGCTGCGCGACCAGATCAAACGAGCCATCGGGATCGACCTGATGGAGGAGGACGACTAACATGAGCAAAGCAGACACAACCGACGCCGTCTCCGACGACGGCGTCATTCAGAGCGTGAGCGGTCCGGTCGTGACCGCCCGCGATCTCGACGCCCGCATGAACGACGTCGTCTACGTCGGCGACGAAGGCCTCATGGGGGAAGTGATCGAGATCGAAGGCGACCTCACGACCGTTCAGGTGTACGAGGAAACCTCCGGGGTCGCCCCCGGCGAACCCGTCGAGAACACGGGCGAGCCGCTGTCGGTCGACCTTGGTCCGGGAGTGCTGGACGCCATCTACGACGGCGTCCAGCGTCCCTTGGACGTGCTGGAGGGCAAGATGGGCAGTCCGTACCTCGACCGCGGGGTCGACGCGCCCGGCATCGACTTAGAGAAGGAGTGGGAGTTCGAGCCGGCCGTCGAGGTCGGCGACGAGGTCGGCCGCGGCGACGTGGTCGGCGTTGTCGAGGAGACGGTCACCATCGACCACAAGGTGATGGTGCCGCCGGACGCCCTCGAAGAGGATGAGACCACCGAGGTCACCGCGATCGAGTCGGGATCCTTTGATGTCACCGAGACGGTGGCCGAACTCGCCAACGAGACGAACGTCTCGATGCATCAGGAGTGGCCCGTCCGCGAGGCGCGCCCCTCCGCGAACAAGAAGACCCCCCGGACGCCGCTGGTGTCCGGCCAGCGAATCCTCGACGGGTTGTTCCCCATCGCGAAGGGCGGAACGGCCGCGATTCCGGGACCGTTCGGCTCCGGAAAGACGGTCACGCAGCACCAGCTCGCGAAGTACGCCGACGCGGACATCATCGTCTACGTCGGTTGCGGCGAGCGCGGCAACGAGATGACCGAGGTCATCGAGGACTTCCCCGAGCTGGAGGACCCGGCCAACGGAAACCCGTTGATGGCCCGAACCTCGCTCATCGCGAACACCTCGAACATGCCCGTCGCGGCGCGTGAGTCCTGTATCTACACGGGAATCACGATCGCCGAGTACTACCGTGACATGGGGTACGATGTGGCGCTGATGGCCGACTCCACCTCGCGGTGGGCGGAGGCGATGCGCGAGATCTCCTCCCGGCTGGAGGAGATGCCCGGTGAGGAGGGGTACCCCGCGTACCTCGCCGCCCGTCTGGCGCAGTTCTACGAGCGCGCCGGCTACTTCGAAAACGTCAATGGGACGGAAGGGTCGGTCTCGGCGATCGGTGCGGTGTCGCCGCCGGGCGGCGACTTCTCCGAGCCGGTCACCCAGAACACGCTGCGCATCGTGAAGACGTTCTGGGCGCTTGACGCGGACTTAGCGGAACGCCGTCACTTCCCGTCGATCAACTGGAATGAGTCGTACTCGCTGTACAAAGACCAGCTCGACCCGTGGTTCGAAGACGAGGTCGCAGACGACTGGGCCGAAAAGCGCCAGTGGGCGGTCGACGTGCTCGACGAGGAGACCGAGCTACAGGAGATTGTTCAGCTCGTCGGGAAAGACGCCCTGCCGGACGACCAGCAGCTGACACTGGAAGTCGCGCGCTACCTGCGCGAGGCGTATCTGCAACAGAACGCGTTCCACCCGGTCGACACCTTCTGTCCGCCAGAGAAGACGTACCTCATGCTGACGACGATCGAGACGTTCAACGACGAGGCGTTCGACGCCCTCGAAGCGGGCGTGCCGGTCGAAGAGATCATCGACACCGAGGCCGCACCCCGGATCAACCGGATCGGCGTCCAAGAGGACTACGAGGAGTACGTCGAGGAACTCAAAGCGGAGATCAGCGAGGAACTCCGGAGCCTCTACTAACATGAAAGAGTACCAAACCATCACCGAGATCAGCGGCCCGCTGGTGTACGCCGAGGTCGACGAGGCCATCGGATACGACGAGATCGTCGAGATCGAGACGGCACAGGGGGAGACGCTGCGCGGACAGGTGCTCGAATCCTCGGATGGCGTCGTCGCCATCCAAGTGTTCGAGGGCACCTCCGGTATTGACCAGAACGCGTCCGTCCGCTTCTTGGGCGAGACGATGAAGATGCCCGTCACCGAGGATCTGCTCGGGCGGGTCCTCGACGGGTCCGGCCGTCCGATCGACGACGGTCCGGAGATTGTCCCCGAGGAGCGACAGGACATCGTCGGCGCGGCGATCAACCCGTACTCCCGGGAGTACCCGGAGGAGTTCATCGAGACGGGCGTCTCCGCGATCGACGGCATGAACACGCTCGTTCGCGGACAGAAGCTCCCGATCTTCTCCAGTTCCGGCCAGCCGCACAGCGAACTGGCGATGCAGATCGCCCGGCAGGCCAGCGTGCCCGAAGAGGAGGAGGGCGACGACGAAGAGGGCTCCGAGTTTGCTGTCATCTTCGGCGCGATGGGGATCACCCAAGAGGAGGCTAACGAGTTCATGGAGGACTTCGAGCGCACCGGCGCGCTGGAGCGCTCCGTCGTCTTCATGAACCTCGCGGACGACCCCGCAGTCGAGCGGACGGTTACCCCGCGGATGGTGCTCACCACGGCCGAGTACCTCGCCTTCGAGAAGGACTACCACGTCCTCGTCATCCTCACAGACATGACCAACTACTGCGAGGCGCTCCGCGAGATCGGCGCGGCTCGCGAGGAGGTCCCCGGTCGTCGTGGCTACCCGGGATACATGTACACCGACCTAGCGCAGCTGTACGAGCGAGCCGGACGGATCCAAGGTCGTGATGGGTCGGTGACGCAGATCCCGATCCTCACGATGCCGGGCGACGACGACACCCACCCGATTCCAGACCTGACCGGGTACATCACGGAGGGGCAGATCTACGTTGATCCCAACCTGAACAGTCAGGGACTTCAGCCGCCGATCAACGTCCTTCCCAGCCTGTCGCGGCTGATGGACGACGGGATCGGCGAGGGACTCACGCGCGAGGACCACGCCGATGTGAAAGACCAGATGTTCGCGGCGTATGCGGAGGGCGAGGATCTCCGCGACCTCGTGAACATCGTCGGCCGCGAGGCGCTCTCCGAGCTCGACAACAGGTATCTCGACTTCGCGGACGCCTTCGAGTCGGAGTTTGTCGACCAAGGCTTCGACCAGAACCGCAGCATCGAGGAGACGCTGGAGATCGGCTGGGACCTGATCTCGATGCTCCCGAAGGACGCTCTCAACCGGATCGACGAGGAGTTTATCGAGGAGCACTACCGCGAGGACGACTCCGAGCGCGAAGTCATCGAAGCGGCCGACTGATCGGTCACGTCTCGATTCCGCTTTTTCGCCGGGATATACTCTCGAGTGGCGGCGTTGCCGAGCGATGCGGTTCGTCGCGTCTAAAAAGAATTAACCACCTCGGAGCGGAACGTTTCCCCAAGATGGCCAAGGACGTCAAACCGACACGCAAGAATTTGATGGCGATCGAGGACCGCATCGAACTCTCCGAGCGCGGTCACGACACCCTCGAACAGAAGCGTGACGGCCTCATTATGGAGTTTATGGACATCCTCGATCAGGCGCAGGATGTTCGATCAGACGTCTCCGAGAACTATGAGACGGCACAGCGCACAATTGACATGGCCCGAGCGATGGAGGGCGACGTGGCCGTTCGGGGCGCGGCCGCGGCGCTGAAAGAGCACCCCGAGATCACGACCCAATCGAAGAACATCATGGGCGTGGTCGTCCCGCAGATCGAGTCCTCGAAGGTGAAAAAGAGCCTCGACGAGCGGGGATACGGCCTGCTCGGCTCCTCCGCCCGCATCGACGAGGCAGCCGACGCTTACGAGGAACTCCTTGAGTCGATCATCCTCGCTGCCGAAGTCGAGACGGCGATGAAAAAGATGCTCACGGAGATTGAGACCACCAAGCGTCGCGTGAATGCCCTAGAGTTCACCCTCCTGCCCCGACTGTACGAGAATCAGGAGTACATCGAGCAGAAACTCGAAGAACAGGAGCGCGAGGAGACCTTCCGGCTGAAGAAGATCAAAGCGAAAAAAGAGGAAGAAGAGAAGGCGGAAGAAGAGGAACCGACGGTTGAGAGTTCGGCGGTCGAAGAACCCGAAGCGGCCGACTGACCCGGCGGCAGAATCCGCCTCTGCTTTTCCGGCCCTACCCGCTTGACTTCCCACTGCGCCTGAGACCGCAGTGTCTTGGAACGGTTAGCATACGCGTGTTGTCCTTCGGAAATCGTTCAATACGCACGCTATCTCTGCTATCTGTTTCACTGTCATTTCTGATGAAATAAACGCGGATGAGAATCAAACAGATACCGGTCTCTCCTCCTAAATGGACCCTAGACGTACCCGCCGACCATATTCTCGACGTACTTCGCGATCACGTCAACCTCCAAGTGGACCGGGTCGCCGGCCGACTTCTCCGAGAGCGTCGTGAGTTCGTAGGTTGTCGGAATGATGGCGACATCGAACTCCTCGTCCCGTTTCTCTGCCACGGTCAGCGAGATTCCGTCGAGCGTCACCGATCCCTTATCGACGAGGTAGTCACCGTGCCTCTTGGGGATCGAGAAGGTGAACCGCCAGTCCTCGCCGACGCGCTTGATCGCGGTCACCTCGGCGACGGTGTCGACGTGACCCTGCACCACATGGCCGTCGAACCGTCCGTCGGCGGGCATCGCGCGCTCGACGTTGACGGGGTCACCCTCACGGAGTTCGCCGAGGTACGTCTTCGCGACCGTCTCGCTCGCGAGGAACACCTCGAACCAGTTGTCCTTGGCCGGGTCGTCAGCGTTCGCTCCGCCGCCTCCAACCGCGTACTCTTCGACCGTGAGACAGACGCCGCTGACGCTTATCGACTGGCCGTGGTGGAGGTTGTCGAAGCCGTCGACGCCGATCCGTAGTCGGAGCCCGTCCGCGGTCTCGGTCCGCGCGCGGACCGTTCCGGTGTCCTCGACGATGCCGGTGAACATATCCGAACTGAGCGCGCGCGACACATATCGGTTCGGCCTTCGGTCGGTCGGCGGTCGTCCAACGATCGCCCTGTACCCGTCTCGCGACCATCCAGCACCCGGCCCGCGACGAGCCGTTTTTGTCCCCCGGGAGTCAACCCAACCCCGATGAGACTCGGCGTGATGGACATGATCGGACTGGCGGCGTCGCTCGTCTTCGCACTCCCGCTCGCGAACTACGCCGTCATCCGGCTGCTCGCCGGCGAACTCGCGCTTGGCGTCGGTCTACTTGTCGTCGCCACCGCGATGGTCGTCCTCCCGCAGTACTTCCTCGATCCGGGACGGATCCTGCGGGAACTGCTCGCGGGACTGCTCCCGCGTCAGCTCCGCGGGTTCGTCGTGTCCGACTCCGCAGCGGCGTCGGCCGATCCGGATGCGACCGAATCGGACCCGTCCGAAGCGGATCCCGCCGAGGCGACGCCCGAGGATGCGACCGCAGTCGAGAAGTGAGCGCCGGCCGCGGTCGAGACGTGGACCGTTCGCGTCTCGGGTTCACTCGCGTGTAGCCGGTACCATCCCGAGCGGGTACTCTGCGAGCAGTTCGTAGCCGTCCTCGGTGACGACGGCGAGATCACCCAGCCGGACGCCGCCAATGGCGGAGTCGTACACGCCCGGATCGACGGCGACCACGTGTCCGGTGCGAAGTTCGCCCGCGCGCGACAGCGACGGTGCCTCGTGGCGGCTCATGCCGACGCCGTGGCCGGCGTCGTGGAGGAATCCGGGCTCGCCCTCGTCGGCGTTCGGATCGAAGCCGTACGCCGCCAGCTCGGCGGCCGTCTCCCCGTGGACGGTCTTGGCCGGGACGCCAGGCTCGATCTCTGCGAGTGCGACCTCCCTAGCCGACTCGACCGCGACGGACGCCCGCCGCTCCCAACCGCCGTCGCCGTCGACGACGAACGTCCGTGTCAGGTTGCCGCGATACCCGTCGGGGCCGCGCGGCGAGACGCCGATCAACACCGTTTCGCCCGGGCGGATCGGTTCGTCGCCGCGGTAGTGACGGTCGGCCGCGGATCGTCCGACGCCGATCGCGGTGTCGCCGGCGTCGCTGACGCCGCTCACGGCGAGCGCCGCGTTCACCTCGCGGCGGAGTCGCTCCGTCGCCAGCGGTTCGCCGTTCCAGCGGAGAATCGGCTCTCCTGTCCCGTCCGCGTCGACAGCGCTCTCCGCCAGCACGGTCTCTGCGCGTGCCATTCCCGTGGCCGCCGCGCGTTGGACGCGGCGAAGTCGGTCGATCTCGGCCGCGGTCTTTCGCGCTCGGGCATCCGCGACCGCGTCGGTCGAGGCGAGGGCGTTGCCGGCGCGTTCGAGGTAGACGGCGGCGTCGTGGGGGATCGACGGCGGAACGAGCAGCGTCCGGTCACCGTCTTCGTTCCCGTCGCTGTCCTCGTTCCCATCGTCACCGAGCAGGTCGCGCACGACCGCCGCCGCGCGCTCGCCCGCGTGGCCACCGGTGCGCTCGGTCCGAACCGCGCGCACGACACCGTCGTGGAACTCGCCGTCGCCGTCAGAGGCTCCATTCTCGCTTTGAGTGCGTGCGCTCGAGACGAACTCACGGTCGGCCCGTTCGCGAAACAGCGACGGAACACAGCAGACGGCGCGACCCGCGGCGTCGGCGTCGCTCCTGTCGTCGCTCGGGACGACGACCAGCGCGTACGCCCGATCCGGGCCGGAAAAGCGCGTGAGGTACCGGAGATCGTCGTCGAATCGGTCGCCGACCGCGACGAAGGCATCGGCGTCCGCGGCCGCGACCGCCTCGGCGATCGGCGCGAGATCGGTGCGGAGCGGTCGGGAAGCGGAGGCACTCTCGCCGGGCGCGGCGTCGTCGCTCCCGCCGCTCACGGCTCCGGT
The DNA here is from genome assembly GCF_024494655.1 of Halorubrum laminariae. GTDB lineage: Archaea > Halobacteriota > Halobacteria > Halobacteriales > Haloferacaceae > Halorubrum > Halorubrum laminariae. The sequence continues at coordinate 312,166 of NZ_JANHDL010000001.1, forward strand.
TCCGGCACCGCCAACTCCGCCTGTACCTCCTCGACGAGATCCTGTGCGGGCTCTTCGCGGAGTTCGTTAAACAGGAGGACGCTGATCGGCAGGGTCGGGGCACCGCTGATGAGGCTCTCTAGGATCACGAGTCGCTCGCGGGCGCGAGACATCCCGACGTAGAAGACCCGCCGTTCGTTGTCGGTGAGAAGCGGGACCGGACTCGTCGTCTTGGTGAACTCCTCGACGCCGTCGACCGCCGTCGGATCGTCGATGGAGGCCGCCATCTGCTCGACGACCTTCTCCGTGAGATCCGTCGCGACGAACACGTGATCGGCCTCGCGCCCCTTCGCGGAGTGAATCGTCCCGACGCGGACGCGAGTCGGGTCCATCCCCCCGTAGTCGCCGTCGAAGTACGCGCCCATCGACTTGCGCTGGAAGCTCGTCACCTTCCGGACCATGTCGTCCGCGCTCGCGGTATCCGGCATGAACGGGATGTAGTCGTCGAGCTCGGCCGCCGTCACTTCGATCTGGGCGACATCATCGGCGTCCGCCGCCTCCTCGCGGTCGTCGAGGAAGTCATAGAACTCGTCGCGGTCGTGCGTGCCGAATGCCGAGTCCTGCAGCATGTCCGCGAGTCGCCGGGCCTCCAGCCCGTTCACGGGATCGCCCGCGTCCGTCTTCTCGATGGCGCTGACGTAGTCTTGCACCCGGTCGGTCCACATCCGCCCGTCGGTCAACATTGTGAAGGGGATCCCGTGGTCGATGAACTCATCGATGAAGTCGAACATCTGGTAGCGCGCGCGGAACAGACACATCACGCTTCCCTCGTCGTCGTCGACCGTGTACCGGACGTTCCGGACGAGTTCGAGCATCGACGGCGACTCGATCGCCTCGACGGTGCCACCCTCCTTGCGAGGGTGGAGATCCTTCTCCTGCCGCTTGTCGATGTGGCGGATCTCCGCATTGACGACATTGAGAATCTCCGATGGGAGGCGATAGGAGTTCGGGAGAACCACGTCCTCGTCGACCTCGGTGTCCAAGAGGAGATCGGGGTCAGCGCCCTGCCACGCGTAGACGACTTGGTCGTCGTCACCGGCGATGAGCACCTTCCGCATGTGCGGCTGCCACTCCTCGAAGACGTTGTACTGCAGCGTCGTGATATCCTGGAACTCGTCGATGATCAGGTACTCGACGTTCGGGACGAGCGAGCGCTGGGCGACTCGTTCGAGCATGTCGGCGAAGCCGACGAGGTCGTTGTCGCCCTTATACGCCCGCCACGCGCGGATCGTCTCGGGGATGTCGATTCGGTCGTCGTCGGAGGGCCACGTCGGCGTGTACTTGTTCCCCTGTTGGGCGTTCGGGTCCTCCTCGGGCGGGAGCCGCACCTCCTCGACGTTCCACTGGAACGGCACGTCGTACCAGTCGGCCACGTCGCGCTCGGTCCGCTGGAGCCATTGTGAGGTCGCGATGATCTTGTTTCCGATGGTCGTCGACCGGGCAGTCCGGCGGCCCGCGCCGCCGTGTTGGTCCTCGAATTCGATGCCGTACTCCTCGCAAAATCCCTCCTTGTCGTCCTCGCCGACCACGTCACCGCGAGAGAGGTCGAGCAGCTCGTACGCCTTCGCGTGCATCGTGCTGACGTTCCCCTGAAGGCTCCGGGGAGAGACGTCGAGCCGCTCGGCGAGCCGTTCCCGGATCTCGGCCGCGGCAGCGCGCGTGTACGAGACGACGAGCACGTCGCGAACGTCCGTGTCCTCGTCGTCGAGGATCCCCTCGACGCGGTCCAGAAGCGCCGTGGTCTTCCCGCTACCCGGACCGCCGAAGAGTCGCGTCACCGTGGGATCGGTCATTATCTACCCCAGATTCCGGTTCTTCTTAAACGCCGTGGCTCGGAGACACGGCAGAAACGTCGCCCGCGATGCGGAGGGTGGCTCATCGGCGAATGACTTGTTTCAGTTGCCTCGGGTCGCGCGGGCCTCTCGGACGTCCGCCCCGTCGCGAACGAGATTCTCGCAGGCCGGACAGACGCGCGGGCGATCGACCTCGTTCGGAGTGAACACCCGGACGTAATCGGCCGTGACGAACGAGCCGCAGTTCTTGCAGGTCGGCATGGTCGTGACTCACGAATGATACTATATAATGCTACCGCCGATCGCGACCGAAAGAAAGGACTTCACCGACTTGCGACGGCCATACACTCAGGTCGGCCGCCAGTCGCAGACGCCGCATCGGGCCGTTCCTTCGGGGTGCAGTGCACCGCACTCTGGACACTGGAGCTTGTTATAGGACCGCTCCCAGCGTACGATCTCTGTCTCGTGGCCGCGATCTGACAGAAACTCGTCGAACACGTCGCCGTCCGAGCTGGGTGCACTACTAGACATGCATGCCAGTCAATGACACGCGTGTATATATATCTTGTCGTAATTCTCGCGCACTTGGGTTTGCGGGACGTTCGAAATCCGTTCAAAATGTGACCGCATATCATAGTATCTCGGAGAGTTGAGCGTATTGCCGATGTGACTGACCGCCGCATCTCGGCCCACACACCGGACGCGCTCACGCGTCTGCGCAGTACTCGACGAAGTTTCGCAGGATCTGCAGCCCCGTCTCGCCGCTCTTCTCCGGATGGAACTGGGTGCCGAACACGTTGCCCGCCTCATTGGCGACGACGGCCGGGAAGTCTACCCCGTAGTCGGCGGTCGCGACGACAGCGTCGGGGTCGTCGGGTTCGGCGTAGTACGAGTGGACGAAGTAGGCGTACCGACCCTCGACCCCGTCGACGATGGGATGATCGCGCTCGACCGACAGTTCGTTCCACCCCATGTGCGGGACCTTGCGGTCGACATCGAACCGGACGTTGGTCCCGGGGACGAGATCGAGGCCGGTCACCTCGCCTTCCCCCTCGTGGTCGGCCTCCTCGCTCGACGTGAGGAGCATCTGCATGCCGAGACAGATCCCGAAGAGGGGACGACCGGCGTCAGCGTGGTCTGTCAGCGCCTCGCGCAGCGGACCAGCGTTTTCCATCCCCTCGCGGAACGCGCCAACGCCCGGGAGGACGACCCCGTCGGCGGCCGCGAACGCCGCGGGATCGTCGGTGATCTCGACCGACGCTCCCGCCCGTTCTAACCCACGGGTGGCAGACCGGAGGTTCCCGAGGCCGTAGTCAACCAACACGACATCCGCCAGCGTCTCCGCCGGCGGCCCGAAGGTGCTCATACGCTCCCTCCGAGGGGCACGGAAAAGTCGGTTTCCCTTGCAACAGTCATCACGAGAGCGGAGACAGACGCTCCGAGAGTCCCGGTCGTTGAGCCGTTTCCGACCGGAAGGGCCGACCAACGCCCGGATTCTCAAAACTCACCGAGACGCGACTGCCCATCACCGCCCGACTCCGTCGCATCGCCGACGCCGGCCACCTCGGCAGCTAGCGCGATCCCCTCGAAGAATCCGTCTCGCTGGCTCCGATCGTACAGCGTCGCCGCCGGGTGGACGGAGAGGAGTACCCGACGCGACGCGTCCGCGATCCGGGCGTCGACGATGTCACCGGACTCCGACGTGATCGCGACCGACCGGTCGAGCAGGTGCTCGCTCGGGACTTTTCCGAGAGTCACGATCAGGTCGGGGTCGAGCCGGTCGATCTCGGCGTCGAGGTAGCCGCGGCAGTTCGCCAACTCCTCGTCCGTCGGGTCGCGGTTGTCCGGCGGCCGACACCGGACGCAGTTCGTGATCCGCACGTCCGAGCGCGCGAGTCCAGCGTCCCGGAGCGCCTCGTCCAGCACGTCTCCCGACCGCCCGACGAAGGGCTCCCCCTGCTCGTCTTCGTTCGCTCCCGGGCCCTCGCCCACGAACAGCAGGTCGGCGTCGATCGGCCCGACGCCGTCTACGATCTGGCTCCGCGACTCGACGAGCGCCGGACAGCGCTCGCAGGAAGACACGCGGAGGTCGTCGTCGAGTCCGCTGTCGGTCCCCGGCTGACTATCGCTCGTCCCGCGATCGCTCATGTGACTCGATGAGCACGGCCGCGACATAAGTTGCGGCCGTTCAGGATCGTTCGATCCGCCCCTCACGCCGACTCGATCGCCTCGCGGTGCGCGCTCGCCGCGATACCGGCGAGGCGGAGGGGCTCAGGCCGCCGGAACCCCTCCTCGACGAGCCCGCGAGCCGCGGCCGCCGCCGCATCGATGTCGAGACCGACGGCGCGAACGAAAAGCGGCATCGCTCCGTCCGCGTCTGAGTCTGGTGTCCCAACTCGCGTGCGGGACGGGAACGACCGATACGCCGCGAGACGGCTCGCGAGTGCGTTTCCGTCGAACGCCTCGCGGAGCGCGGGCTCCAGACCCGGACTCGGCTCGTAGCTCACCGCGTACACCGGCACGCCGAGCGTCTCGTGGAGGCGTCGGAGATCGAGGAGGTTGAACCAAGCAGGAGCGATCCCGTCGCAGGCGACGTGGCGAACGTCGTCGCGGCCGAGCGCGTCGACGAGGTCGATCACAGCGGCGGTCGCGTCGGTGCCGCCGACGGTACAGCGTTCGAAACCGAGCCCGTCGAGGGTCCCGTCGGATCTGACGACAGCACCGGCTACGTAGCTGGTGTAGTCACCGTCGGAAAACGAGACTCCGAGCGTCCGGCTCGGTGGTCTCACCCGATCAGGTCTCCTCGGATTTGATGTCTTGGAGGCGATCGAGAAGTTCGTCGTTCGACGCGCCCGGCTCGTAGTCGACCGACCCCTCGTGGACCGATTCGGCCGCGCGGACTCCGTCCTCGTCGTCGAAATCCGCATCCAGGTCTTGGTTCTCCTGTTCGGATTCGTCGTAGCTTCCGAAGCCCATGTGTGTCCCTTACTAACAGCCGACGACTGATAAAACCCCTGTCGGTAGCGGGGGTTCGTACCGGGACGCGACGACGCCCGACCTGCACGTTTTTACTCGCCGCGCGACCTCGGGTACGTATGGAACCGATCACGGTCACCGCCGACGCGGAGGAGTTCACCTGCAATGCGTACCTCGTTCCCGGCGAGGCGACGACGCTCGTCGACGCCGGAACGATGCCCGGCGTCGCGGACGTGATCGCCGACGCGCTCGCCGACGCCGGCGTCGACGATCTCGACCGCGTCGTCTTGACGCACCAGCACCACGACCACGTCGGGGAACTGGATGCGGTGCTCGACCGGTTCGACGCGACACTTTACGCCAACGCCTCGCACCCGCGGCGCGACGTGACGATCGGCGACGGCGACGAGATCCTCGTCGGCGACGAGGCGTGCAAAGTCGTGTACACGCCCGGACACGCCGACGATCACATCTCGCTCGTCGGCGACGAGCGGCTCTACTCCGGCGATGTCGTCGTGTACAACGACGGGGCCTTCGACGACGGCTCCTTCGGCCGCACCGACATGGCGGGGCAGTCGCGCGAGCGCCTGATCGAGAGCCTCCACACGCTCCTCGACCGACTTCCGGACACCGTCGACGCGATGTTCCCCGGCCACGGCGATGTCTACCGCGCAAGCGACGGCCCCGACACGGTCCGTGCGGTCCTCGAACGCGCGACCGAACGCGCCGAGCGCCGCGAGCCGAAGTACCCCGACGCGTAGCCGTTCGACACGGCCACGCGCCGCAACCCCGACCGCCTCAACGCGACCGCTCCAAAGCGACCGAGCCTAGCCGTCGATAGAGCCCTCTCCGCGCTGGTCGGAGTCCGGCGACACCCCCCGTAACAGCTCGATCCCCTCGGACGCGACGGGAGTCGCCTCGTAGCCGCGCCGCCCGGCGAACTCGGTCTCGTCGATCAGACCGGCCGCGCGGAGCTCCGAGACGGTCCCGTGGAGGTCGGACTCGCACATGTCGGCCGTATCGAGCAGTTCGATCACCGACAGCGGCCCGTCGTCGACGACGACCGCGAGCAGGCCGAGCGACCGGTCGTCGTGTACCGCCCGCAGCACCCGCCGGACCGGTGTCGGGACGCCGCTGGCCGCGGTCGCGAGCGGCGACTCGCCGGCCACGACCGACAGATTGTCGTTGTCGACGTACCGCTCCTCACCGGTGGCCGGATCGCGCACTCGGCTCGACTCCGCGGAGCGTTTCACGAGGAGGTACGTCTCGCCGTCCGCGAGGCGGACCGTTTGCATTACCGTAGAAGAGCGGCCGCGCGAGTATTACGTTTCCGGGGGCGTGTCGGCAGCACCGGCCGCTGTCCCGTTGGCGTCGTCGTCGGCGTCGTCGATGGAAGCGTCGGCGGCGGAAGCGTCAACATCCCCAGAGTCTCGATCGCGCCGCCACGCGCGATACGTCTGGTACGTCCGGACCCCCGCGAGAAGCCCCACGATCGATAGCCCGGCCCCGATCCGCGACCACCCCTCGAAGTACCACACCATCGGGCCGAGCGCGACCAAAAGCACCGCGGCGTTAGCGTAGATCACGGCGGCGACGAACGCCCGGAGCGTCCCCGAGTCCACGTCGCTCGCTCCCTCGAAGTTCCCGTCGTCGAACGTCGTCACCGAGGGCGCTTTCGGGATGTCCGGCGTCATCTCGCGCTCGGCGTCGGACTGCTCGCCGAAGGAGACCTCGCCCTCGTCGTCCTCGTCGAAGGGGAACACGGCCGTCGGTACGCCCGGGTGGGCCAAAGGGGTTCCGTCCGCACTGCTCCGTCTGCAGTGTTCCGTCCGCGATGCGTCCCGCTTGAGACGGCGTCCTGTTTTGGGACGGTCAGAGGGCGTCCGCGAGACTGACCGTTCGGTTCGCTTCGACCCACGCGAGCGGATTAGCCGCGTCGAAAAGCACCACGTTCCCGTCGTCCTCGTACACCTCCACCTCGGCGTCGTCCGCGTTGCGCTCGACCGCACGAGACCGCTCGGAGTCCGAACGTGGGTCCGAAGACATGAACATTGGTAATTCATGGCACGATATATGCCTTTCCGTGTCGGGAGTCTTCGCCGCACCCGAAAGCCGAGCTTTTTAGCCGGGTGTGACGAAGAGCGCGTATGACTCAGTCGGGGCTGTCGGATTTCTCGTCGTCCGGGGCGACAGACGACGAATCGGGAGGTGGCATGGCGACCGCCCGCGACGACCTCGCCGCGGAAGAGGCGGCGGTTGTCGCGGGCGGCGGACGCGGTCACGTCAGCGATGTCGTCGATGTCGACGAGGCGAAGTTCCCGGAATCGACCGGGACTATCGAGTTGATGATCACCCAGATCGACTACGCGGTCGAAGGGTACGGCAACGACGAGTACCCCGTCGTTCACGTCTTCGGCCGGCGGCCGGCGAATGATCTTGAAGAAGACGCCGAACATGACACCGTCGAGCACGTCCGCGTGCTCGGTGTCGAGCCGTACTTCTACGTTCCCACGGCCGACCTCGACGGCGATCTCACGGAGCAGTACGACGTGGTTATCGGAACGCGCGAGGAGAACGCCGAGGGGGAGCCATACGAGAGCATTCGCGGCGAGCCGCTCACACGGATCATCACGCGCACGCCCCGCGACGTGGGGAACATCCGCGACGACTTCGCGACCACCTTCGAGGCGGACATCCTCTTCCCGAACCGCTTTCTGATCGACAACGGGCTGAACGGCGGCATCCGCGTGGAGGAGCGCCGGCTCGACGACGAGGACGGGACGCTTCAGGTCCACGAGGGCATGCTCGAACCCGCCGAGGTCGACGCCGAGATGCGGGTCAACACCTTCGACATCGAGGTCGACGACCGCCGCGGCTTCCCCGAGGACGGCGAGGAGCCGATCATCTGCCTCACCAGCCACGACTCCTACGACGACGAGTACGTCGTCTGGCTGTACGACGCGCCCGAGGCGGAGGTCCCCGCCCCCGAGAACCTCCCGGAGTACGAGGGGATCGTAGAGGGCGGTGACGGCGACGGAACCGGGGACGCGCTCGACTTCAAGGTCCGAACCTTCGAGGAGGAGGCCGCGATGTTGGACGCGTTCGTCGCGTACATCGACGAAACCGACCCAGATCTAATGACGGGGTGGAACTTCGAGGACTTCGACGCGCCGTACGTCCTCGACCGCTTGGAGGTGCTCGACGACGGGAGCCAGTATGACCTCTCCGTCGACCGGCTCTCCCGAATCGACGAGGTGTGGCGCTCGGGCTGGGGCGGCCCCGATATCAAGGGGAGAGTCGTCTTCGACCTGTTGTACGCCTACAAGCGCACGATGTTCACGGAGTTGGAGTCGTACCGGCTCGACGCGGTCGGCGAGCGAGAACTCGGCGTCGGCAAGGAGCGCTACACGGGCGACATCGGCGACCTCTGGGAGCAGGACCCCGAACGGCTCTTGGAGTACAGCATCCGCGACGTGGAGCTGTGCGTCGAGATCGACCGCGCCCAAGACGTGATCGCGTTCTGGGACGACGCCCGGAAGATCGTCGGCTGTAAGATCGAGGATGCGACGACGCCGGGCGACGCGGTCGACATGTACGTGCTCCACATGGCGTACGGCAACTTCGCGCTTCCCTCGAAGGGCCAACAGGAGGCCGAAGAGTTCGAGGGCGGTGCGGTGTTCGATCCGATCTCCGGGGTCCGCGAGATGGTGAGCGTACTCGACTTGAAGAGTCTCTACCCCATGTCGATGGTGACGATCAACGCCTCGCCGGAGACGAAGGTCGATCCCGACGAGTACGACGGCGAGACGTATAAGACCCCGACTGGCGTCCACTTCCGCAAGGAGCCGGATGGCATCATCAGAGAGATGGTAAACGAACTGCTCGACGAGCGAGAGGAGAAGAAGGCGCTCCGAAACGAGCACGATCCGGGGACAGAAGCGTACGAGCAGTACGACCGTCAGCAGGGGGCTGTCAAGGTTCTGATGAACAGTTTATACGGCGTTTTCGGATGGGACCGATTTCGCCTATACGACCGCGAGATGAGCGCTGGCGTCACCTCTACTAACCGCGAGGTGATCGCCTTTACCGCCGACGTAACGTCCGAACTAAACAGAGAAGTTACATATGGAGATACAGACAGTATCATGCTGTCACTCGGCGATCTCTCGAAGGACGAGGCGATCGAGACCTCCTTCGAGATCGGAGATCACATCAACGATCGGTACGACGACTTCGCGCGCGAGAAGTTGAATGCTGACTCGCACCGCTTCGAGATCGAGTTCGAGAAGCTCTACCGGCGCTTCTTCCAAGCGGGCAAAAAGAAGCGGTACGCGGGCCACATCATCTGGAAGGAAGGGAAAGATGTCGACGACATCGACATCACCGGCTTCGAGTACAAGCGGTCTGACATCGCCGGCATCACGAAGGAGGTCCAACAGAACGTCATCGAGACGATCGTGACGGGCGACGACATCGACGAGGACATGACGGAAATAAAAGAGTACCTTGTCGATGTCATCGCGCGCGTGCTCGACGGCGACGTGGACCTCGACGAGATCGGGATCCCCGGCGGGATCGGAAAGAAACTCGACGCCTACGCGACGCCGACCGCGCAGGTCCGCGGCGCGAAGTACGCCAACTGCATGCTCGGAACCAACTTCGGGAGCGGCTCGAAGCCGAAGCGGCTGTACATCGAGAAGGTCCACCCGGATTTTTGGGCACGGATGGAAGACGAGCGGGGGCTCGACCCGCAGCGCGACCCGCTCTACGGCGAGTTCAAACGCGATCCGGACGTGATCTGTTTCGAGTACGCCGATCAGGTCCCCGAGGAGTTCGAAGTCGACTGGGAGAAGATGCTCGACAAGACGCTGAAAGGGCCGATCGAGCGTGTCATCGAGGCGCTCGGCATGTCGTGGGAGGAGGTCAAAACGGGCCAAGAGCAGACCGGCCTCGGTTCGTTCATGTGAGCGCGATCGGCGTTGGTGGAAATAGGTTTTTGATCAGTAGAAAATTTCTTACAAGATCTACGAATTTTGACGGGGAGATGCGTAACCATTAACCCCCTAAGTCACCAGTGTGCAGGTACGAGGTACCGAGACGATATATGGCAACTCTCGAAATCAACAATCTACACGCACGAGTGGCTGAAGAGGGCGGCGAACGGATTCTCCGCGGTGTCGATCTCACGGTTAACTCCGGCGAGATCCACGCCCTGATGGGCCCCAACGGCTCCGGAAAATCCACGACGGCGAAGGTCATCGCCGGACACCCCGCCTACGAGGTAACCGAGGGCGAGATCCTCCTCCATCTCGACGACGAGGACGTCGCCGACATCGACGCTGACCTCGACGACGAGGACTATCACTGGGAACTGCTTGAGTTAGAACCTAACGAGCGCGCCGCGCTCGGGATCTTCCTCGGCTTCCAGTATCCCGCGGAGATCGAGGGCGTCACCATGACGAACTTCCTCCGACAGGCGCTCAACGCCAAGGCGGACGAGCGCGAGGAGCTGTTCGAAGACGAGGAGGAAGAAGCTGAGGCCGACGCGGACGACGAGGGCTACGACACCTCGCCGATGGAGGGCCCCGCAGACGACGGCGAGATCGGCGTCGCCGAGTTCCAGGAGATCCTCTCCGAGAAGATGGAACTGCTCGACATGGACGAGAAGTTCATGCAGCGCTACCTCAACGCCGGCTTCTCCGGCGGCGAAAAGAAACAGAACGAAGTGCTGCAGGCCGCAATGTTAGAGCCCTCCGTCGCCGTGCTCGACGAGATCGACTCCGGGCTCGACATCGACCGTCTCCAAGACGTCTCGAAGGGTATCAACGCGCTGCGCGACGAGCAGGGAACTGGCGTCCTCCAGATCACTCACTACCAGCGCATCCTCGACTACGTTGAGCCCGACCACGTCCACGTAATGCTCGACGGCGAAGTCGCCAAGAGCGGCGGCGCGGAACTCGCGGAGCAGCTCGAAGACAAGGGGTACGACTGGGTCCGTGAGGAAGCGTTCGCCGACGCGTAATCATGTGTGATTACGCAACAACACTATACAACCAGACCAGTAACCATTTGATATGAGTTCACAAGATCACCTACAAGAGACGAACACGGAGGAGCGCTTCGAGTTCAAGAAGGAGGAAAAATCCGCCTTCAAGAGCGAAAAGGGGCTCACCGAGGAGACGGTCCGCGTCATCTCGGAGGACAAAGACGAGCCGGAGTGGATGTTGGAGCGTCGCCTTCGCGCACTCAAGCAGTACCAAGAGATGCCGATGCCGACCGACTGGCCCGGGCAGCCCGATCTTTCGGAAGTCGACATCGACGAGATCGTTCCCTACATCCGTCCGGATATCGAGGCCCGCGGCGGTGCCGACAGCTGGGAGGATCTCCCCGAGGAGATTCAGGACACCTTCGACAAGCTCGGCATCCCGGAGGCCGAAAAGAATGCCCTCTCGGGCGTCGGCGCGCAGTACGAGTCCGAGATAGTCTACCAAAACATGCAGGAGCGGTGGGAAGAGAAGGGCGTCATCTTCTGTGACATGGACAAGGCGGTCCAAGAACACGAAGAGATAGTTAAAGAGCACTTCATGACGAAGTGCGTTCCCCCGAGCGACAACAAGTTCGCCGCGCTCCACGGCGCGATCTGGTCCGGCGGCTCGTTCGTCTACATCCCGGAGAACACCACCGTCGACATGCCGGTGCAGGCGTACTTCCGGATGAATAGCGAGGGGATGGGGCAGTTCGAGCACACGCTCATCATCGCCGAGGAAGGCTCCGAGGTCCACTACATCGAGGGCTGTTCCGCCCCGAAGTACTCGGCGTTTAACCTCCACTCCGGCGGCGTCGAAGTGTTCGTCGGCGAGGATGCTCACGTCCAGTACTCCACGGTGCAGAACTGGTCGAAGAACACGTACAACCTGAACACCAAGCGCGCCATCGCCGAGAAGGGCGGGCGCATGGAGTGGATATCCGGGTCGATGGGGTCGAAGGCGACGATGCTGTATCCCTCGACGATCCTGAAGGGACGCGGTGCGTCCGACAACCACATCACCATCGCCATGGCCGGCGAGGGACAGGACATCGACACCGGCGCGAAGGTGTACCACAACGCACCCGACACGAAATCCACCGTCGAGTCGAAGTCGATCGCGAAGGACGGCGGCCGCACCAACTACCGCGGCCTCATTCACATCGCGGACGGCGCGGAGAACTCCTCGACTGCCGTCGAGTGTGACGCGTTGATGTTCGACAATGAGTCGACGTCCGACACGATGCCGTACATGGAGATCAACGAGTCCAAGGTCGACGTCGCTCACGAGGCGACCGTCGGGAAGATCGGCGACGAGGACATCTTCTACCTGCAGTCGCGCGGTCTCGACGACGACGACGCAAAGCAGATGATCGTCTCGGGCTTCATCGAGCCCATCACGGAGGAACTGCCCATCGAGTACGCCGTCGAGCTGAACCGGCTCGTCGAGTTGGAGATGGAAGGTTCGCTCGGATAACATGAGCACGAAAGCAATCGAGAGCCTCTCAGAGGACACGGTACGACGCATCGCCGACGAACGCGACGAGCCCGAGTGGCTCTTAGAGACCCGTATCGACGCTCTGGAAGCCTTGGAGACGGCAGATCTCCCCGACGTTATCCAGACCCCCGGGCGTCGCTGGACCGACCTAGAATCACTCGACTTCGAGGCGCTCGTCGATCCGCTGAACCAGTCGGACGCGACGGAGCGCGCCGCGGGCGACGACGAGGTCGTCGTCTTACCCTTCACGGAGGCGTTCGACGAGTACGGCGACGTCATCGAGGCGAACTTCGGCTCCGTGCTCGACCCAGATCACAACTACCTCACGGCCCTGTCGGTCGCGCTCTTTACGACCGGCACGTTCGTCTACGTCCCCGAGGGCGTCGACGTCGAGGACGTGACGGTCCGCGCGGAGATGAACTCCCGGTCGCTTTTCAGCCAGACGCTCGTCGTCGCCGAGGAGTCGTCCTCAGTGACAATCCTCGAATCGATCGAGTCCGGTGATGAAAGCGCCGAGGCGGGCATCGACGGCGACCGATACTTCTCGAACCTCGTCGAGATCGTCGCGGGTGAGAACGCGAACGTCCAGTTCGGCTCGCTCCAGAACCTCGATCGGGACACGTACACGTACTCGCTGAAACGCGGAGTGACGGACACGTACGCGACTGTCGACTGGATCGAGAGCAACTTCGGTTCGAAACTGACCCGCTCCGACGTGGAGACCGAACTGAACGGCGACGGCTCCGAGAGCCAAATCGTCGGGACGTTCTTCGGGACCGACGACCAGCACTTCGACATCAACGCCCGCGTGTGGCATCAGGCCGAGCAGACGACGGCCGACCTCGTCACGCGCGGCGTGCTCGACGACGTCGCCCGCTCCGTCTACGAGGGCGTTCAGGATGTCGGTGAAGACGCGTGGAACACCTCGAGCTACCAGCGCGAGAACACGTTGATGCTGTCGGACGACGCCGAGGCCGACGCGTCGCCGAAGCTCATCATCCACAACCACGACACCGAGGCGTCTCACTCCGCCACGGTCGGACAGGTCGACGCCGAGGACCTGTTCTACCTAGAGAGCCGTTCGATCGACTCCCGCACGGCGCGGAACATGCTCGTCGAGGGATTCTTCGTACCTGTCCTCGAAGAGATCGCGGTCGACGAGTTCCGCGACGACGTTCAGGAACTCGTCTTACAGCGCCTCCAGTAAGCGCGCTGCCAGCAGTTTCCGTCGGTGTTTTCTCACGCGCTCGCCGCTTCGAGTCCGTCGTTCTCGCTCGCCGCGCGCGGTATACGGCGGAGACCGAGGGAACTTCTTAAGTCAGCGAGGCTCGGACGTACGTCCGTATGCGAACGGGCGTATCGACCGGCGACGGGTGGTCGGCGTGAGCGTGAGCCAGCGAATCGCGTCAGACGACCAGCTCGCCCGGCTACTACAGATCGGGATCGTGTTAGAAGAGGTGGTCGAGGCGCGGGCACACCACCACTACCAGAGCCTCGACGCCGATCTCGACGCGGAGATCGAGGCGTTGCTCGCAGATGCTGCGGAGGAGTCCGCCCATCACCGCGAGCGCTTGGAGGCGCTCATCGAGGGGCTCGGCGTCGAAAGCGTGCCGTTCGACGAGATCGAATCGCTCGTCGACGCCCGATACGGGCGGACACAGCCCGACGACTTCGACGGCGTGTTGTACGATCAGCTGTGTAACGAAGAGACCGCCTACAAGTTCTACGACGACCTCATCGAGGCGATCGAGGCTTCGGACGCCGCGTTTTCGATCGATCGCGAAGAACTCATGGCGACGCTCCGGGCGATCCGAGAAGACGAGGCCGAGGGCGTCAGCGAGGTGACGGAGGTAATGGAGCGACGATGACTCGAGAGACGAATGCGACGACGGGCCGAAAGCACACACCGTCGAAACCGACGACCGCCGACGGAGGGATGCCGTGAACACCGCAGACCAGTACCTCAAGACGATATACGTTGTACAGAAGCAAGAAGACGGCCCCGCCTCGACCGGCTCCATCGCCGACGCGCTCGGCGTGAGTCCGGCGAGCGCCAACGAGATGATCGGCAAGCTCGAATCGCGCGGGCTCGCCGAACACGAGAAGTACAAGGGCGTTCGGCTGACCGACGACGGCATCGTCCGGGCCCGAGATGCCCTTCAGACGTACTGCATCATCGAGCGGTTCCTCGCGAACGTGCTCGCGGTCGACGAGTTCCGCACGGAGGCTCGCGAGCTGGAGGCCGTCATCGACGACACCGTCGCCGACCGGCTCGACACGATCATCGATCGAGAGCCGGAGTGTCCGGACTGTTTCGACCCCGAGGCGGACGCCTGCGCGTGTCTGGAGGTCGCGGCGGCACCGGTCGAACAGGACTGACGCGCCCGAGCGACCTTACACGCCGGTTGAGTACCGCAATATTCCGGCGATTCCGCCGAACGCGTCGAGCAACTGTTCGCCCTTTTCGAAGTCGGTCGAGATGAACTTCGTCTCCGTACCGCGCTGTTCGGCGATAGCCATCAGGTGTTCGATGACGTCCTCGCGTTTCTCGACGCCGGCCTCCTCGCCGCACTCTGAACACTCGTGGTCGGGCGTCGAATGTCGCACGTCGACGACTTCGTACTCTTCGTGGCCGTTCGGGCACTCGTAGACGACCACGTCAGAGCGGAGGTCCTCGGAGATGAGCAGCCGATCGACAGAACCCATGATCAGATTCCGGCGGGTCTGCTCGAAGCCGTAGGTGGCCTCCTCACCGGTGTTGAGCTTCTCGAAGAACTCGTCCATGTTGCGCTTGTCCTCGACGATCTCTTGGTCGGCGAGCGCCTCACTGGCGTTGTCGACGAGGTCTTTGAGTCCGGACTCGTCCGTGTACGCCACGTCGAACTTGCCGAGCACCTTATCTTGGAGCTCGTGGTGGAGGTAGTCGCCGTCAAGGAACTCGTCTTTCGTCGGTGAGGGACCGCCGACGAGGATACCGTCGAGTTCGTGTCGCTTGTCGACGAACAGGTCGTTCGCCATCCCTGCGACCTCCTGATAGAAGTTGTCGATGGCCTCCAGCCGGAGCCGGGCGAACCGCTGTGCTGACTGTCCGCCCTTCCGCTGTTTGCCGGGGACGAGCGAGGAGGCGGACTTGACGGGCTCGACGCGCTTGCCCTTCAGCCATCCGACGTTCGCCTCGCGACGGTCTAGGACGATGAGCCCGAACAGCCCCGAATCCTCCAGCATGTGTTCGAGCGGCTGGGTGAGGAACTCGGAGTCGCAGTGGTACCGGAACGACTCGACAGGCTGGGGCGGCGACTCCAGCGTCCGAGTGACCATGTCGGTCTGACCGCCGCCGGCGTCGATCGCGCCCGAGAAGATCACGATGCCCTTCTCCGGCGGGTACGTGTCGTAGTACCGCAAGCGATCTTTGATCGACGTGAGCGCGTCCTGCACGTTCGTCCGGGTCTGTTTGGACTTGATGTTCGACGCCTCGCTGTGCTCTTGGGTGACGTGTGCCACCACGTCGGAGATCTGCTTGTCCTCCGGGATGTAGATGGTGACGAGTTGAGTGCCGGAGCCCTCGTACTCTTTGAGCTCCTCGATGACCTTCCGGAACTCGTACTTCCGGCGGTCCTCGCTCGCCTCCTGTGCGTCGCTACTCATTGTCTCAGATACGGTCGCGTGCGTGTAAGTAAGCTTTGACCTATCGATACGGTCGAAAATCGAACGCCTCGGGCCGTTACATCGACTCCGGAGCCTCGACGCCGAGCACGTCGAGCGCATTCGCCATCGTGTGCTTCGCGGCGGCGACGAGTGCGACGCGGGCCGCTCGAAGATCGTCGTCGTCGGCCGTAACGACCGGGCACTCGCGGTAGAAGGCGTTGTACGCGTCGGCGAACTCTCGGGTGAACGTGGCGATCGTGTGGGGTTCCAAGTCGTCCGCGGCGGACTCGATCGCGGCTGGGAACCGCGCGATCTCCCGAAGCAGATCTCGGGCCTCGTCGGCCTCCAGCGCCGCGGCGTCGACATCGATCGGCTCGCCCGGCTCAGGGACAGCGATCCCTGCGTCGGCGGCCTCATCGAGGATGCCGCAACAGCGCGCGTGGACGTACTGGACGAACGGGGCCGACTGCCCCTCGAAGTCGAGCGCGTCTTCCCATTCGAAGGTGATCGCCTTCGCGGGCTGTTTCGAGACTATGTCGTACCGGACCGCGCCGATGCCGACCTGGTGGGCGATCCGCTCCACGTCCTCCTCCGTGAGGTCGTCGTCGCGGATGCGGTCGTCCATGCGCGTCTCGACCGCCTCGCGGGCGCGGTCGATCGCCTCGTCGAGCAGGTCGTCGAGCATCACGCCGGTGCCGCGCCGGGTCGACATCTTCCCCTCCGGGAGATTGACGTACGAGTAGATGACGTGTCCGAGCCGGTCGATGTCGTTGCCGAGCAGCTCTAAGGTCGCGTCGAGCTGGTCGGCCTGCAGCTTGTGGTCCTCGCCGAGCACGGTCACGGCGCGGTCGTAGTTCGCGAACTTCCACTCGTGGTGGGCCAAGTCACGGGTGGTGTAGAGGCTCGTGTCGTCAGAGCGCAAGAAGACGAGGTTCTTGTCGATTCCCCAGTCGTCGAGCTCCAACTGCCACGCGTCCTCCTCGTAGACAGCGTGTTCGGTCTCTTTGAGTCGTGCGGCGATCTCGTCCGTCGAGCCGTCGCGCATGAACTGCGTCTCCTTGACGAACTCGTCGAACTCGGCTGGCAGGCGAGCCAGACACTCCTTCATCCCACCGAGCACGGCGTCGACCACCTCGCCGACGCGCTCGTAGGTCTCCTCGTCGCCGGCTTCGAGTCCCTGCAAGATCGCGGCGATCTCGGCTTCGGCCGCCTCGACGTCGTCCTCGTCGGCCTCCTCCAAGTAGGCGTTCCCCTTGCGGTAGTACCGCACGAGGTCATATTCGGTTCGGTCGCGAGCGGGCTCGCTCTCTAGGTCCGACTCGTCGAACCGCTCGTACGCCCACGTGAACACCGCCATCTGGCGGCCGGCGTCGTTGACGTAGTAGTGACGGTCCACGCCGTAGCCGGCGTACTCCATGAGGTTCGCGACCGCGTCCCCGACGATCGGGTTGCGCGCGCGTCCCACGTGGACCGGGCCGGTCGGGTTCGCGCTCGTGTGCTCCACGACGACCGAGGTGTCTCGGTCGGGCAGCGCGCCGTAGTCGGTGTCGGGCGCGGCCGCGTCGAGGGTGTCCGCCAGATAGCGGTCGTTCGCGTGGAAGTTCACGTACGGACCCGCGGTGTCGACGCTCGCGAGGTATGCGGCGTCGTCGACGGCGACTGCCTCGGCGACTCGCGTCGCCACGTTCGGCGGGGCGTCACCGACCTCGCCCGCGAGTCGGAAGGCGACGTTGGACGCGAGCGTCGCGTCCATCTCGTCGGGCGGTCGTTCGATGCCGAGGTCGTCGGTCGGGAGCTCCAAGGCCTCCAGCGCGTCCGTGAGCGCGGCCTCGACTGCCGACCGGAACTGCCTGAACATACGGTCCGTTCGACGGGCGGGTTAAAAGGGCCTTCCGAAGCGGCTCGGCGGTGAACGCGGCGCTCCGTGGCGACGAGCGTCTCTCGTCACGAGAACGGGACGGGACCCGCCGTCCTTCCGTTAGGCCTTTGCGCGGCGGTCCCGTTCCTATACCAGATGGAGTACCTGCAGCGCCGGGTCGCGCTCGTCGAGGAGCGGCTCGAAGCCGTGATCGGCGAGGTGGAGCCCGACGAGCTGTCCGCGGAGGTCGGCCACGTCGTCCTCGCAGGCGGCAAACGGGTCAGGCCCGCAGTGACGATCCTCGCGTGCGAGGCGTTCGACGGCGACCCCGACGACGCCGTCGACTTCGCTGCCGGGATCGAGTTCGTCCACAACGCGTCGCTGGTGATCGACGACATCATCGATCGCTCCGAGGTCCGCCGGGGAACGCCCTCGGCGTGGGCGGAGTTCGGCTACGGGCCGGCTATCATCGCCAGTGACGGCCTGCTCGGCGAGGCGTTCGCGCTCTTCTCTGGCGAGCCGCGAGCGATGCGGACCGTCGCCGAGGCGATGGTCGAACTCGGCGAGGGAGAGGCGACGGAACTCGCCGCCCGCCCGACAAGCGAGGAGGAGTACATGGAGCTCGCCCGCCGGAAGACGGGTGCGCTGTTCCGGGCCGCGGCCGAACTCGGTGCGGTCGCCGGCGGAGCCGACGCCGACGCGATCGACTCGTTCGGCGAGTACGCGGAGCGCGTCGGCGTCGCCTTCCAGATGCGTGACGACGTGTTAGACGCCACCGCCGACGCCGAGGCGCTCGGCAAGCCGACGGGACAGGATGCGGAGATGGACCGTCCGTCCGTCCTGCAGGTCACGTCGCTCTCGCCGGCGGAGATCGACGAGCGCGCACGCGAACAGTCCGACCTCGCGCTGGCCGCGCTCGATCGCGCGGATCCCCCGGAGACGGAAGCAATCGAGTATCTCCGCGACCTAGCGGAGTTCGTCGTCGTTCGCGAACGGTAACGATCCCCGCTGACGCGGGCTCACCGCCCGCACGTTCAAGTCGCTCCGTCCCGAATCCTGACCCGTATGACACGACGCGATCCCTTCGACGAGATCGACGACCTGCTCGACCGGATGGGACACGAGTTCGAGGAGCTCGGCGACACGTTCGCGCCCCCCGATCCGATGGGGGGTCCCGATCTGCTCGGCGCTCGCGACCCGCCCGTCGACGTGCTCGAAGACGACGCAGAACTCACCGTCCTCGTCGACCTCCCCGGATTCGACGACGACGATATCGAGGTCGAACTCCGCGAGGACGCGCTGACCCTCTCCGCCACGCGCGAAGAGACGAGCGAGGCGTCGATCGCCGGGGCGAGCAACGCGGACGCTGACGGCGCGGATAATGCGGGTGATGCGGACGACAGCGACTCGGCCGACGCGACTCGCGACGACGAGCCGGCCGTGCAGTACCACCGACGGGAGCGGCGCAGTCGATCCGTCTCACGGACGATTCCCCTTCCCGAGCCGGTCGATCGCGCCGAGGCGACGGCCTCATACGACGACGGCGTGCTCACTGTCACCCTCCCGAAGCGGTCGCCGTCCGATGCGGGTGGTCATCGGATCGACGTGAACTGACGCGCGAGTCGACCGAAGTGACACGGACTGCAAGTGAACCGGAGCCGGCAGTCGAGACGCGATCCCGGAATCTCCCTCGTCGGTTTGACCTTCCGCCCACCTTTTGTGTGATGCCGCGGCAGTCACCTCGTGCGATCCGACGCCTCACCCCCGTCCGTGGCCGGCGATACCGTCTGCGAGCGCCGGCGACGTGCGGGTGATCGCTCGTCGGATCGCCCGCGAGAGGGCCGTGGCATGGCACCGGTCGCCGGCGTGTTGCTGCTCGCGATCACCGTGGTGCTCGCGGGGGGCGTCGTCGCGGCCGCGATAGATGCGCCGCCGGAGCCGGCACCGTCGGCGGTGTTGTCGCTCTCGGTGACCGACGACCGGATCGCGATCGCCCACCGCGGCGGCGACCCGATCGACGTGACCAAGCTGACGGTCCGGGTCCGCATCGACGGCGAACCGCTCACCAGACAGCCGCCGCTCCCGTTCTTTTCAGCGTCCGGATTCCGACCGGGACCGTCCGGGGCGTTCAATGCCGCGAGCGCGAACACGCTGCGATCCGGTGACACGGCGTCGTTCCGCGTGGCGGGAACGAACGACCCGACCCTCGAAGCCGGCCGACGCGTCTCAGTCGAACTATCGGTCGACGGACAGCCTGTCGCGTCGCTTGAGGCGACGGCGAGCGCCGGATGACTCTCTGAGAGTGGATTTGAACGAATGACTCCGAACTACTCCTCGGAAACGCGCGCGACGGTCGTGATCGCACGAGGGCTCCTCGGGGTCGCCCGCTGGATGTGGTGCTCGAACGACTCGTAGCCGGCGGCGTCGAACATCTGATCGGCTTCGTCTTCGTCGTAGAAGAGCATGATCGCGTCGGCGATGCGCTGGAGCACGCGGTTGTGGGGGTAGTCGGGACCAACCACGAGGACCTGTCCGCCCGGCTTTGCGACCCGGCGGAGTTCGCTGAGCCCCTCGACGGGGTTCGGCCAGTACTCTATCGAACCGGACGACCAGACGACGTCAAAGGTGTCGTCGCGGAAGGGGAGTCGTTCTGCGTCGCCGCGGTAGAAGTTCACTCGGCCGCGTTTCCCGAACTTCTCGAAGGCCTTCTCCATCTGGTGGACGCTCTGGTCGAGCCCGTGGACCTCGTCGGCGTGGTCGAGCAGTCCCTCGGTGCCGAATCCGGTGCCACAGCCGACGTCGAGCACGTCCGGATCATCGCCGAACTCCAGCCACGAGAGCGCCTCAGTCCGCATCTCCTCAGACCAGTTAAACCGGTTGACTTGGTCGTACACCTTCGAGAGGTACTTGTAGAACAGACGGGCGTTCGACTTGTCCTCGAGGATCCCCATTTGCCGATTCCTTGGGTCGCCCGCCGCATAACGGCACGGATCCGCCGCCGCTCGCGGTCGCCGATCGCGGTCACGCGGTCGCCGACCGCCGACCGTGGGGGCTCCGTCGACTCTCGACGGCCCCGTTCCGACCGGCTTATCCGGCTTGGCGGCCGATCGACGGGCATGGATCCGACGACGAGCGGCCGGTTTCGCGTCCACGACCGCCGCCCGCGCCCGGACATCGAGGGAGCGGACGGCGAGCCGGTGGCCGGCGCGGAGGCGGCCGACCGGGAGACGATCGACACATCGGACGCGGACGACGTCGCTCCCCCCGAGGAGTTCGTTCTCGTCGAACACGCGGAGGGTCCCGTCGACCCGAACGAACCGGACGCAGGCGACCGGTTCGACCCGATGTACGCGACTGCGGAGGGCTACGACGGCGACCTCGGGGAGCGCGTGGCGTCACTGAAACCCGGCCACGTCGTCGACGCGACGCTTGCGTGGACGGACGGCTCCGCGCGTTTCTCTGCGGTCGAGGTCGTCTGCGAGACTCGGTTCCGCTACGCCGACGGCGTCGAGGGCATGTTCGAGGCGGCCGTCGACGCGTGGCAGTCGCTCCGCGCCGACGGCGAGGCCGTGGGATCTGTTCCCACTCGGTCGACCGACGGCGATCCGAACGGGGCGCTCTACCTGTTCGCCGACGGACCGGGGGGCGACACCTTCGACGACCTGCGGGCCGGACGGCTCCCGATCGAACCGCTCGTCGCCCGGGTGAACGCCTCCCGCGCGGACGCCGACCCCCGCGAGGTGTTCGTGCTCGCTCCGGCCGACCACGAGTTCGTCGCCGTCTACGTCGTCTTCGACCGGGACGGGGTGCTCGCACAGACGGTCAGAGACACCTACGACCTCGCCCCGGGACTGGCGGCGGGACTCGATTCTGCCGTGCCCGACGCGGCGAGGGCGGACGACGAAACCGGGCAAGACGAGGACACCGGACGGATCGACGGAACCGAAGACGACGCGGACGGCGTCGACGACTTCGACGCCCTCGATCGGCTGTAGTCGGTCGAGCGACGGCGTTGGCGACGCGACGCCCGCGGCCGTCAGAGCCAGTCGGCGTCCGGGTCGACGCGACCCGAGGGAGTCTCGCCGACGAGCGCCGCGGCGACGTCGGCGGCCACGCTCCAGTTCAGGTCATCACGGGCTTCCTCGCTGTACCACGCCGCGTGCGGCGTGATCACCGTGTCGTCTCGGCCGACGAGCGGGTCGTCTTCCGGGGGTTCGGCGGCCAGCACGTCGAGCCCGGCGGCCGTGATCGCGTCGGCCTCTAGCGCGTCGAGGAGGGCGTCGGCGTCGACCACCGGGCCGCGTCCGACGTTGACGAGCACCGAGTGCGAGTCGAGCTTTGCGAGCGCGTCGGCGTCGACGATCCCCCGCGTCGCGTCCGTCAGCGGCGCGTACACCGCGACGTGGTCGGCGCGCTCGAACAGCGCGTCGAACCCGACCGCCTCGACGCCGCGCTCGGCCATCGTCTCGTCCGCGACGAAGGGATCGTGGGCGATCAGGTCGGCGTCGAAGCCCGCGAATCGATCGGCCGCCCGGCGCGCGATGGGGCCGAACGACAACAGGCCGACCGTCGAGTCACCGACGCGGTGGACGGGTCGACCGACCTCCCAGCTCCAGCCGCCGTCGGCCACGTCGTCGTCGTACCGCTTCAGCGACCGGAGACAAGCCAGAAACAGCGACACCGAGTGGGTCGCCACCTCGTCGGTGCAGTAGTCAGGGACGCGGGTGACCGTCACGTCGCGTGCGTCCGCGGCCGCGACGTCGACGTTGTCGACGCCCACCGCGGCCCGCGCGACGACGGTGAGGTCGAGTCGGTCGAGCGCCTCGGCGGTGACCGGCGTGTCGATGTCGGTCACGACGGCGTCGGCGTCGCTCGCGGCCTCGATCAGTCGCTCCGTCGATCCGAGTTCGGCGACCTCGACCGTAACCGGGTCGTCGACGAGTTCGGCGAACGCCTCGCGGTACGTCTCCGGATCGATCATCGAGAACGCCGACAACACGACGCGGTACATGGAACTCGCTTCGTTTTCCACTCACTTGACGGCTGTCACTCGATGTCTCAGCGGTTCGAACGTCCCTTTTCGATGCGCCTATGCGCGCTCGCTCGCTACGACGAACCGTGAGCGACGACACGTCCAAGCCGCCGATGCTCGTCCTCCTCGAATCGCTGGCGTTCTACCGGAACGTCCGCGTTGGCCTCGTCGCCGGCGCGGTCCTCGCGGTGACGCTGTATCTCGTGCGAGCGCTGGAACTCCTCGGGCCGGTCATCGACACCCGCGAGTACCCGCTGTTCGGCCCCGAGGTCTGGTACGCCCTGTTAGCGTTCGTGCTCGCCGCGACGTTCGCGCTGCTCGTCGCCATCGCGCTGACGATCGCGGAGGCGGCACGCGGCGCTCGCGCGGTGTCAAACGAGTAACCCGGTCAGTCGGAGGGTCTCGACGCCGTCAGTCGGCGGTGCAGGACGCGTCGCACTCGTCGCCCGTGAACTCTTGTGCGGGCTCCGTGAGTTTGTAGAGGTTCTGTCTGGCGTCGGCAAAGTAGACATCTTCGTCGACGACGCCGATCTCCTCTAACCGTTCGAGGGCGTAGCGGACGGTTCGCGCCGAGAGCATCGACTCTTGGACGATCCCCTTCTGTGTCAGCGGGCCGTTGTATTCGAGCACCTTGAAGACGAGTTTGGCGCTCGGCGGGAGGTCGTCGAGCCCCTCCGTCTGGGTTCCTTCCATCGTGGTGAACTGACACCGTACACCGTGATAAATGTTGATGGCACGTCCGGTCGCTCGCGCGTCATCGCGCCGTCTCCCGTCGGGGAGGCAGTCACGGCCGCCGGGCGGAACGAACGGCTTTTCACGGGTGCTCGCGGATCCGGTGGTATGAGCGACGACTCGGAGATAACGGGCCACGCCCGGGGCGTGGTCGTCACGACGATCTGCGCGCTCGCGGGGATCGCCGCCGGCGTCGTCTCGGCGGCCTACGTCGGGACGGATCCGGTCGACGCCGGAAGCACCACGCTACTCGTGGTGCTCGCCGCGTTCGTGCTCGTCCAGTACCCGATATACAAGATCATCGGCGTGAGCGACTTCGGCGCGAAGGACAACCTCTACGTGGCGTTTCTGACGTTCACGCTGTGGTTCATCAGCTACTCGGTCCTTGCCGTCTCCGGCGTCGATCTGGTGGCCTGAGATGGCGGACGATAGCATCGCCGTCGTCGACCTCGATCGGTGCCAGCCCGATCGGTGCAACTACGAGTGTGCGAACTACTGCCCGCCGAACCGGACGGGAAAGGAGTGCATCACCGAGCGCGGCGAGGACGCGGCCGAGGGTGACCCGGATCAGATCCACATCTCTGAGGAGATCTGCCTCGGCGAGACCTGCGGTATCTGCGTCGAGAAGTGCCCGTTCGACGCGATCGAGATCATCAACCTCCCCTCCGAACTCGACGAGGATCCGGTTCATCGCTACGGCGATAACGCCTTCTCGCTGTACGGACTGCCGACCCCCGAACCCGGTTCAGTCACCGGGATTTTGGGACCAAACGGGATCGGGAAGTCGACCGCGGTCCACGCGCTCGCCGGCGAGACGGTCCCGAACCTCGGCGACCACGAGTCTGAGGGAGAGTGGGACCGGGTGCTCGACCGGTTCCGCGGCACCGGCCTCCAGAACTACCTCGAATCACTGAAGGCGGGAGACATCACGGTCGCGCGCAAGCCCCAGTACGTCGACCAGATACCGAACCAGTTCGACGGCAACACCCGCGAGCTGTTGGAGCGCACCGACGAGCGCGGCGCGCTCGACTCTCTCGTCGAGCGGCTGAACATCCGGCCGGTGATGGACCAGGACATCGACTCGATCTCCGGCGGCGAGCTCCAGCGCGTCGCGATCGCGGCGTGTCTCGCGCGCGATGCCGACTTCTACTTCCTCGACGAGATCACGCCGTACCTCGACATCGGCCAGCGGATGGTCGTCGCCCGTCTCATCCGCGAACTCGCGGACGACGACACTGCGGAACGGTCGATGCTCGTCGTCGAACACGATCTGGCCATCCTAGACCTGCTCGCTGACACCCTCCACGTCGCATACGGGGAACCGGGCGCGTACGGAGTCATCACCGACCCCAAATCGGTCCGGAACGGCATCAACGAGTACCTGAAAGGATACCTCGACAACGAGAACATGCGCATCCGCCCCTCCGCGATCACCTTCGAGGAGCACGCGCCGCGCGTCGCGTCACGCAGCGAGACGCTGATCGAGTACCCGGATCTTACGAAGTCGTACGGCGACGGCGAGTTCGAACTCCACGTCGAGGGCGGGACGATCAATCAGTCCGAAGTGCTCGGGGTCGTCGGTCCGAACGGGATCGGGAAGTCGACGCTCGCAAAGCTGTTTACCGGTGATCTGGAACCTGACACGGGCGAAATCGACTTCGCGCTCGACATCTCGTACAAGCCGCAGTACATCGACATCGACCAGCCGATGCGCGTCGATGCGTTCCTCTCGTCTATCACCGACCAGTTCGGCTCCTCCTACTGGAACACGGAGATCGCCCAGCCGCTCCAGCTCGACCGCGTGATGGAACAGAACCTCTCGGATCTCTCCGGCGGCGAGCGCCAGCGCGTCGCGATCGCCGCGTGTCTCTCCGACGACGCCGACCTCTATGTGCTTGACGAGCCTTCCGCGCACCTCGACGTCGAACAGCGCGTGCGGGCGACGACCGCGATCCGGCGATACGCCGAGAACCACGACGCGACCGTGATGGTGGTCGATCATGACATCTACGTCATCGACCTCCTTGCCGACCGGCTGATGGTGTTCGACGGCGAGCCGGCCGAGCGCGGCCACGCCTCCCCGCCACAGGAGATGCGCGACGGGATGAACGAGTTCCTCGCGGACTTAGACATCACGTTCCGGCGCGACGAGCGAACGGGTCGCCCCCGGATCAACAAGCCGGGGTCGCAGCTCGACAGCCAGCAGAAGCGCGAGGGAGAGTACTACTACTCCGGGTGACTCAACCTGAACCGTCCCGTCCGCTTCGGACCGGTCGAGTCCACCGATCCGCCGTATCGAAGCGATTAAGCCCGGAACCTGCAAACGTCAGAGTATGCAACACCTCATCATTCGCGGCGACCCCGGAATCCGGCGGGATGCGGTGATCGAGTACGAGGGCGAGGAGCTGGTCTGTTTCGGAATCAACGTGCAGGGCGGCTGGCACGGCCCCGACGAGCCCCAGCTCTGGTGTACCGTCGGCACCGAAGACGAGCGTGAGGCCTACGACAAACGCGAGTACGTTCCGCACTGGCTCGACGTCGACTCGGTCGACGCGGCAGACGTCGAGGTGCTCTCCGAAAAGGGCGAGTTGGCCGTCTGAAGCGCGATACATTCCTTACCGATCCACCGGCGGATCGTCGAGCCACGCCTCGATAGCGCCGGCCATCGCGCCGCGCCGATGGATCGTCCCCGCGTCCGGGTCGACGACGGTGCTCTCGGAGCCCGGAGTCTCGCCGTCGTCGACGACCGCGGCGACGCCCTCTCGAATCCGGTCGCCGAGGTCAACGGGGTCGGTGACGCTACCGGTCCCGGAGACGTTCGCGCTCGTGGCGGTGAGGGGACCGGCCGCGTCGAGGAGCTCGCGGGCGACCGGATGGTCCGGCACTCGGAGCCCGACGCGGTCGCGTCCGGCAGTGAGCGCGTCCGGAACCGCGTCGTCCCGCTCGACGACAACGGTCACCGGTCCCGGAAGGAACGCGCGGGCGAAGGCGACGGCGAACTCCGTCGGCCGGGTGCATCGCAGCGCGGCGTCGACGCTCGCGACGCCGAGCGAAAGAGGTTTCTCGCGGGCGCGCCCCTTCAGTTCGAAGACCCGCTCGACCGCGTCGGGATCGAGCGCGTCGCCGCCGAGTCCGTACACGGTCTCCGTCGGGTAGACGACGAGATCGCCGTCGGCCGCCGCCGCGGCCGCGCGTCGAACGTCGGCGTCGGGGGTGCTGTCGCCGAGAGCGGCGGGCCCGTCGTGATCGGGGCCACCGTCGTTGTCGTCTGTCACGGGAATCATTAGGCGGCCGACCTGAAAAAGCGTGACGAGAGCGACCGACGGCTCGCGCCGCCGCCCGCGAGGAGACGGCGTTTTATATCTGGTGCGTGCCGACGGCCGGTATGCTCGTCGTCGTCTCCGACACGCACTCGCGCGAAGAGTCGAAGCTCAGCGGCCGGACACTCGAAGCGGTCTGCGGGGCGAACGTGGTGATCCACGCGGGTGACTTCTATCGGGAACCGGTCCTCGACGCGTTCGAATCGACCGCACGGACGCTGCGCGCTGTCTACGGCAACAACGCTGACGCCGCGATCCGCCAACGACTCCCCGAGGTCTGTACGGTCGAGTACGCGGGGGTCCGCTTCGTGGTCACGCACCGGCACCGAAGCGGCGACACCGGGCTCGTCATGCTCGGTCGCGGCCGCGACGCCGACGCCGTGATCTGCGGCCACAGCCACCGCCCGCGATTCGACGACTCCGGCGGACTGCCGATCCTGAATCCGGGGAGTCACGCGCAGCCGCGTGGAAACCGCCCAGCACACGCGGAACTGGAGCCGATTGGGGACGAAGCCGCGTCGGACGAGGACAAATCGGACTGGGACGCCGACGTGTCGACCGAAAGCGGCGACGCCACGCTCTCCGGACGGCTCGTCACCCCCGACGGCGAGGTTTTTGAGAGATTCACGCTCTGACAAAATACCCTCCTTCCGGCGGCCCGTCCTGTCAGGCCGCTGGTTCGGTTCACGACTGTCCGGACCGGGGACCGCTCTCGCGACGGTTCAGGGCGAACGCGGCGAACAGGACCATCTGGGAAAACAGACGGCTCGCGCTCCCCGGACAGCCCGAGATGCCGGCTCCGGCGGGAAGTCGTCTGGCCTTCCAGCATTATCAAGGTGGAGCCTCCGGCCTCAAGGAGCGAACGGAGTGAGCGAGTAGGCCGGAGAGGAAACCGACATGGTGCGTCACAACTGGCATACTGCAACCGCCTGACCCCCAAATATTTAAGAAGCGTTAGCAGTACATCTGAAATATGGAGGTCCGACGTACCGCCCCTGTCAAACTCATCGTTCCCAGCGAGCGACGCGACGGCCTCCACGAATCCGCCCGACAGTTCCTTCATTGTGCCAATCGTGCCGCTGAGTTCTGTTGGTCCGACCGCTCCTACACCGAGTGCGTCACGGCCAACACAACCGCACGGGACGCGCTCTACGATGAACTCCGTGAGGAAACTGACCTCACCGCAAACCTCGTTCAGGAAGCCATCCGACGTGGCGTTGAAGCCGTCAAAGGATGTGTCGAACGGTGGAAAAACGGGAAGCGAGTGAGCCAACCGGAGTTCACGTCGTGGAGCATGCTCTATGACAAGCGGAGCGCGACGTTCTACCGGAACAAAGTCTCGCTCTCGACTGTCAACGGGCGTGTCGAGTGCGAGTTTGAACTTCCCTCGGATAGCCCTACGCCGTACGAACGGTACGTGTTGTCCGAAGCGTTCGAGTTCCGAGCGAGCACGCTTCAGTACGACGCAGTAGACGACGAGTTCTACTTCCATATCACCACCCGGAAGTACGACTCTGAAGGAGACGGCGAGCCGTCTGAGGGTTCGGCAGATACCGAGCACCAAACAGTCCTCGGTATCGACCTCGGCGTCAATAGTCTCGCTGTCGCCTCCACTGGACGCTTCTGGCAGGGAGACGACTACGACCACTGGTGCCGTGAGTTCGAGACGCGACGGGGCGAGATGCAACAGCGCGGCACGCAAGCTGCGCATAACGCCGTGCTTCGACTCGGAAAGCGAGAGGAAGCATGGCGGAAACAGTACATGCACACCGTCGCTAACGAGATCGTTACGGAGGCCGTCGAACACGATTGTGACGTAATCGTGTTCGAGGAGTTGACCGACATTCGAGAGCGGCTACCACACGCAAAGTGGCACCACATCTGGGCGTTCCGACGCCTGTACGAGTACGTCTCCTACAAGGCCCCGGAACGCGGTGTCTCCGTAGAGCAGGTCAAGCCGAACCACACGTCTCAACGTTGTTCTCGGAGTGATTGCGGATTCACGCATGACGATAACCGGCAGGGAGAACAGTTCTGTTGCCAGAAGTGTGGGTACGAAGTGAACGCGGATTACAACGCGGCGAAGAACGTTGGGACGCGGTACGCTCGAAAGCGGATACACAGACTCCGTTCCTCGCCCACGTCGGGGAGCGGAGACGCACCAGTAGACGTGCGTTTGAATGGTGGGACGGTGAACGGCGAGGGTTACCAGCCTATTGCTGGCGACTGATTGCCGGGAGTCCACATCAAAGCCCCTCCCTCAAGGACCGAGGCGCGTAGTCGTTCGAGACGGCGAAGCCGTCTCGTGATGACGAGAGAGCTTCGCTCTCTCGGACCACGCCGAGGGAGTAGGGTGGGGTAGTTTACTGGGGGAGGGCCGAAGCGGGGGTCGCATCTCCGAGTTGGACCGACGGAAGCTTATACGTGGTCGTGGCACAAACGGCTGTTTTAGCTTTGTCACGCCTCAACACGAGGTCAGCCTCGAACCGCCGTCGCGTCGCCCGAAACGCATAACCCCGTGCCGACGGATTCGAGGATATGCTACCGGTCGAGCCGCTGTTTGTCATCATCCTCGTCGGGCTGTTGGGACTGTTCTTCTTCGGGTTCCTTCTCGTCCGACGCACCGTGACTGGACTCCGAGAGGGGTACGAGGACGGCCAGAACTGAGATGGTCGTCGCCACTGTCGCCACGCTCGGTGTCGCCGCGGCTGCCAGCCTCTTCATGGCGTGGTCGATCGGTGCGGGCTCGTCTGGGTCGACGCCGTTCGCTCCGGCGGTGGGCGCGAACGCGATCTCGGTGATGCGCGCAGGGCTCGTCGTCGGCGTCCTCGGTCTCCTCGGCGCGGTGCTCCAAGGGGCGAACGTGACCGAGGCGGTCGGCACCGAGCTGATCGGCGGCGTCACGCTCACCGCCGGCGCGGCCATCGTCGCGCTGGTCACCGCCGCGGTGCTCGTCGCGATCGGCGTGTTCGCGGGGTACCCGATCGCGACCGCGTTCACCGTGACGGGCGCGGTCGTCGGCGTCGGCCTCGCCATGGGCGGCGATCCGGCGTGGCCGAAGTACGCGGAGATCCTCACGCTGTGGGTTCTCACGCCGTTCGCCGGCGGCGGCGTCGCGTACGGAGTCGCCCGCGTCCTGACCGGCGACACGCTGCCGGAGCGTCCGCTCACCGCCGGGCTCGCAGGGGTCGTCGGCGCGCTCGTCGCCAACGTTGGCTTCGCGGTCCTCGGTTCCGAGGGAGAGCAGGCGTCGATCGCGTCGGCGCTCGGATCGGGACTCGGGGTCGGATCGGGGATCGGGAGCGTCGCCGTCACGCTCGCCGTGGCCGCGCTCGTCGCGGTCGCGGTGTACGCGGACCTCGGACGCGACCGCGCGGGCGCACAGCGCCGCTTCCTGCTCGCGATGGGCGGGCTGGTTGCCTTCTCCGCCGGCGGGTCACAGGTCGGGCTCGCGATCGGTCCACTGGTGCCGATCTTCAGCGACGTGGGGGTGCCGCTGTGGGCGCTCCTCGTCGGCGGCGGCGGCGGGCTGCTCGTCGGGTCGTGGACCGGCGCGCCGCGGATGATCAAGGCGATAGCACAGGACTACGCCTCGATGGGACCGCGCCGGTCGATCTCCGCGCTCATCCCCTCCTTCGCGATCGCGCAGACCGCCGTCGCATTCGGAATCCCCGTCTCGTTCAACGAGATAATCGTCTCGGCGATCGTCGGTGCGGGCTACGCGGCAGGCGACGCCGGCGTGAGCCGGGCCAAAATGGGCTACACCGTGTTCGCGTGGATCGCGTCGCTCGTCGGATCGCTCGCGTTGGGGTTCGGCGTGTACTCCGCGGTGCAGTTCGTCGTGTGAAAACGCTCTCTGCCCTACATCGCTCTGCACAGCTCCGACACACCTCACGCCTCCCCAGCCTCGCGGACCGGCGCTCACGCACCGGTCCGGCTCCCTCGCGGACTGGCTCGCGGTCGCCGACCGGCGACCGCTCGCAGGCGCGCCGCCGCATCAGAAGCCGCTAGTCGCTCGGGTACGCCGGGAGCCGCGCGGAGCGCGCGCTCCCGTCGACGAACGGAAGGTCGGTCCGCGTCGCCGCGACCTCGTCGCCGTCGACGCGCACAGTGGCCCGGTCGAGATCGGCGTCGAACCCGACGAGCGCGAGGGCGATGGGGTCGCCGGAGGCGGGGCCGACCGCCGCGCGGGTCACCTCGCCGACCGCCTCGTCGCCGGCAAAGACGGCCGCGCCGGGCGTCGGTAGGACCGCGTCGTATCCCTCGGGATCGGCGTCGCCGTCGACCTCGGCGACCGCGTCGACGAGGCTGTCGAGCGCGAGCCCGACGAGCCGACGACTCGGTCGGCCTTGGTTCTCGACGCGGGAGACGACCTCCTGACCGACGTAACACCCCTTCTCGAAGTCGAGGGCATTCCGCAGGCCGAGCACGTTTGGCACCGTCCCCGCGAGTTCGTACTCGAAGAGCGGGGTTCCCGCCTCCGCGGAGAGCGCGTCCCACGTCCGGTACCCGAACGGGGCGGCGTTGAGGCCACGGGTGAGAAGCGTGTCGAACACCTCTTCGGCGTCGTCGGCCGCGCAGATCACTTCGTACCCCTCCTCGCCGAGCGGCGAGTCCGTCGCGATCACGGTGACGCCGGCGTCGACCATCGAACCGCGGACGAACGAGATCGGCTTCTCTGGCGCGCCCGGTCCGCCGAGCACCGACGCGATCTTCTCGGTCGATTTGGGTCCGTGGACACCGAACACGCCGAACTCGTCGGAGACGTCGTCAATCTCAACGTCTTGGATGAACACCTTTTCCGACCAGTCCTCGGCGATCGAGTCCGTCCGCTCCGGCGGGAGGAAGACGAGCAGCCGCTCGCCCGCGTTGTACACGTACATGTCCGTCTCGATGCCGCCCTGCGGATCGAGGAGGAGCGCGTACACTCCCTGCCCGTCTTCAGCTGGGACGCGGTTCGAGACCGCGTTGTCGACGAATTCGACACGGTCCGCCCCCGCGACGGCGAGCACGCCGTACCCCATCTCGATCGCGCCGACGACCTTGCGGACCGCTCCGCCGACGCGCTCGGGCTTCCCGTAGTGGTCGACCACCTGCCGGCCGCCGCGGTCGCGGTACGTCGCGCCGTGGGCATCGTGAGTGCCGGAGACGAGCGTCATATCATCTCGGAGTCGTGCGAGCGCCAAAAGGCCGCCGTCTCGGGAGGGACGGCGGTCACGGAGCCGGACGAGAAGCGACGAGAAACCGATCGAACGACAGCGACTACAAGCCGAGTCGATCGCGAAGTTGGTCGACGAAGGACGCGTCGTCGTCTGCGACGGGTGCGTCGGGGTCGGGGACCACGCGGTCGTGTGGATACACCCGCACTCGCTCCGCGCTCTCAACCGTGATGAGCGAATCGGCTTTCAGCGACGAGAGCGCCTCCTCGACGGCGTCGATGTCGGCGTCGACGGCTGCACGGAGTTCCAACACCGTCATCCCCTCGTCGCCGCGGTCGACGAGGGCGTCGAGCAGCGCAACCTCGACATCCGGCCGGTCGCGGTATTCCGGCTTTGCGGCCATGGGTATCGATTGGGTAGGATGGGGTTTACGTCTACCGGCGACTCCTATCGGACGAGCCGGGAACAGGTCCCACAGAGGTTCTCTTCTTTCACGTCGACCTCGCGGACCGTGGGCGAAAACGACATCACGCACTTGCTGTTGTCGCAGTGCTCCAGTCCGAGGGTGTGGCCGATCTCGTGGACGACTTCCTTGCGGACGCGGTCTGCGAACACGTCGATCGCGGGCTTCGTCGAGACGCCGCCGTCGGATGAGGTTCGCAGCCTGTGGGTGGATATCACGGAGCCGCTGCCGTTGAGGTACGCAAGCCCGAACACGTAGTTCCGCCGGCGGTAGTACAGGTCCTGAGAAGTGATGCCGATGTTCTTCTCGCCGCCGCCGACGCGACCGACCGTTTCGATAAGATCCTCGGCACGGTACTGGTCGCGTCCCGCGTCGTAGGCGGTCTCGGGGATCGGCTGGTCGTCGTGGACCGTGACGTCACAGTCGTACACCAATCGGAGCGCAGCGGAGGCCTCCCGTTTCACGCGCGGGGTGACCTCCCCGACCGGAACGATGTCCACGAGCATGGAACCGCTTTTGACCGCCGCGGTCATAAAGCCCGCGCCGTGGTGTCATCTCCCCGTTGCGCGCTCGTCGAGTCGCTCTCCCGCTACGAACGCCTGATCGAGGTTGGTATCGGCGATCGACCGGAGGTCGCGCTCGCGCTCGCCGACCGCGACCGCGACGTGTTCGCCATCGACGTCGACGTCGGAGACCGCGTGCGCGAAGCCGAAGACGGGATACGAGGCCGAAACGGGTCGCGCGACGGATCTCTTCGCGCCGTGCGGGCCGACGTGCTCGCGCTCGCAGACGAACGAGCTCAGTTGACTCCCTCGGGGGCGCTCCCGCGCTCCGTCGATGCGGTGTACGCCTGCAACCTCCCCGCCGAACTCCAGCGGCCGACCGTGAGACTCGCCGCGCGACTCGACGCAGCCTGTCTGTTCACGACGCTCGGATTCGAGGAGCCGACGGTCGCGGTCCGTCGCCGTTCACTCGACGGCACCACGCTGTACGTCGCGCGTGAGGGGACAGAAACCGGCGACAGCGGTGCCGACAGCGAAGCGGGCGACGGAGGGGCCGGGAGCGGGTGATCCGCCGACCGCGCCCGCACCGACCGCGAACCCGGAACGTTCTTTCCCGCAGCCGTCGGCTACGGGAGTATGCAGGTCGACGCAGTGGTGCTCGACATCGACGGGGTGTTGGTCGACGTGGCGGACTCGTATCGCCGAGCGATCATCGAGTCCGTCGACCGGGTGTACGGGGCGACGATCGACCGCGACGCGGTCCAGTCGTTTAAGAATGCGGGCGGGTTTAACAACGACTGGGAGCTGACGGACGCGGCCGCACTGTACGTGCTGGCCCGCCGTGAGGGGCTGGAGATGGATGTCGAGTCGTTCACCGACCTCGTGGCCGACGGCGGCGGCGGACTCAACGCGGCGAAAGCCGTCGTGAACGATCTCCCGGGCGTCGCGAAGGCCCGCGTCCGCGACCAGTGGGACACAGAGCAGCTCCGCGAGACGTTTCAGGCGCTGTACCTCGGCGAGGACTTATACCGCAAACTGGAGGGCGGCGAGCCCCCGCTTTCCGCACCGGGGTATATCCACGACGAGCCGACGCTCGTCGCTCCCGAGACGATAGACGATCTGACGGAGCGGTTCGACGTGGGCGTGGTGACCGGGCGACCCGCCGCCGAGGCCGATATCGCCCTGTCGCGCGTCGGGCTCGACGTGTCCGGGGAACACCGGTTCACGATGGACGACTGGGAGGAAGGGAAGCCGCACCCGCGGGCGCTCGTCGCGCTCGCGGAGCGGTTCGACGCCGACCGCGTCGCCTTCGCCGGCGACACCCTCGACGACATACGGACCGCGCGCAACGCCGACGCCGACGACGAGACCTGCGTGTACTACGGGATCGGCGTTCTCACCGGCGGGCTGACGGGCGAGGCGGGACGACGGACGTTCGCCGAGAACGGAGCCGACGCGGTCGTCGACGACGTGAACGAACTGGTGAATCTGTTGGAGTAGAGGGAGAGGCTGAAGTCAGAATTGAGCGCCGCAGGAGATGGGCCCTGCCGGATTCGAACCGGCGATCATTCCGTTATGAGCGGAACGCTTTGAGCCAGACTAAGCTAAAGGCCCGTATACCGAGGTAAACGAGACCGACCCTTTAGCGTACCGAATCGGAACAATCGACGGCGAGATATCCCACGCTCGATGCGAATTGCAGCTGCTCGAAAAACAGAATACGGAGGAAGCGCCGAAGCCAGGACTCGAACCTGGGACCGCCTCGTTAACAGCGAGGCGCTCTACC
The DNA here is from genome assembly GCF_024494655.1 of Halorubrum laminariae. GTDB lineage: Archaea > Halobacteriota > Halobacteria > Halobacteriales > Haloferacaceae > Halorubrum > Halorubrum laminariae. The sequence goes on from NZ_JANHDL010000001.1 coordinate 346,995, forward strand.
AACTGAGCTACTTCGGCTCATTCTCGGGTACTCGCGTCGTTTTGATAGGGCTTTCGTTTCCGCCCGACTCGGGAGCAGTGGGTTGGCACACCGCCCGACACCGCGGCGGTCCAGCGACACGTGACTCCTCGCGGCGTGACCGACACGTTTTCGGCCGGACCGCGAGATGTCGATCCATGAGCGACACCGAGGCGACCGACCTCGACGCGGTGCTGGCGCGCGTCCGAGAGCGGGCAATCCCGCAGCCGGAAGAGCGGGAGCGGCTCCGAGCGGTCGCCGCCGACCTCACCGCGCGGGCCCGCGAGGCGATTGCTGACCTCCCGGTCGCCGCCGACGTGGTGCAGGTGGGGTCGACCGCCCGTGGGACGTGGGTCTCCGGCGACCGCGACATCGACCTGTTCGTCCGGTTCGACGCCGACCTCGACCGCGAGCAGTTGGAGGAGTACGGGCTCGCCGTCGGCCACGCGGTGCTCCCAGACGGACACGAGGAGTACGCGGAACACCCCTACGTGAAGGGGTCGCACGAGGGGTTCGACGTGGACTTGGTTCCCTGTCACGATGTGGAACACGCCGGCGACCTGGTCTCGGCCGTCGATCGAACGCCGTTTCACGACGCCTACCTCTCCGCCCGACTGGACGAAGATCTCGCCGACGACGTGGTGCTCGCGAAGGCGTTTCTGAAGGGTATCGGCGCGTACGGCAGCGACCTCCGCACGGAGGGGTTCTCCGGGTACCTCACCGAGCTTCTCGTGCTGGAACTCGGTGGGTTCGTCCCGCTCGTCGAGTCCGCTCGAAGCTGGCACCCGCCGATGGAGTTCGACCCGGAGAGCCACGCGGAGCAGACGTTCGACGACCCTCTCGTCGTCGTTGATCCGACCGACCCGACGCGAAACGTGGCAGCGGTCCTCTCCGCGGCGAACCTCGCTCGACTCCAGCACTACGCCCGCGAGTTGCTCGCGGCACCGCGTGTAGAACTGTTCGAGACGGAGCCTCCAGAGCCGCTCGACGCCGCGGGCGTCCGCGACCACGTGTCTCGACGGGAGACGACACCGATTGCGATCACGTTCGACGCCCCCGACCTCGTCGACGACCAGCTGTGGCCGCAGCTCCGTCGGTCCCTCGACGGGATCGTGCGCGGACTCGACGCGCACGGCTTCGACGTGCTTCGGGCGCAGGCGATGGTAAGCGCCGACCGCGATACGGACGCTCACGAGAACGACATCCGAGAAATCGAGACGCACGACGGCCCCACACGCGAGACTGCGCAGAACGGGAACGGCCCGGATCGCAAGAGTCGACGGGCGGCGCTGTACGCCGAACTTGAGGTAGCAGAACGACCTGCAGTCGAGCGACACGAGGGGCCGCCCGTCGCCGTTAGAAACCACGCGGAGAGCTTTTATCAGTCATACGCCGATGACGTCGATCCGGACACATACGGCCCGTTCATCGACGGGAACCGGTACGTCGTCGAGCGCGAGCGCGCGTTCACGACGGTTCGCGACTACCTCGAAAGCGACGATGCCACCGACGTCGCGCTCGGTGCGCAGGTGGACCGCGCCTTCGCCGAACGCGACGTGTTGGTCGGCGACGCCGTCGCGACGCTCGCCGACGAGTTCGGCGGCTCGCTCCGAGAGTTCTACGAGCCGCATCCGTGACGACGAGTCGAGACGACGCCTACTCGGAGAGCCGATCGGAGACGATGTAGACGCCAGCGACGATCGCGACGAGAACGGCACCGACGACAGACGCGAGCGCCGCGATGCGCGGGAACGCCAGCCAGAACGCGACGTAAAACGAGAACGCGAACGCGAGCAGTCCGACGATGGCGACACCGCGAGCCGGATTTTGGACGGCCGCGACGAAAATGCGCTGTGGGAGCGAGAGGTCGCCGAACGCAACGGCCTCGGGGTGGTCGGCACCCACCTCGTTTGCCGTATCGTCCACCGCGCCCTCATCGACCGCCGCGGCGTCGCCGTCGGCGTCGATCCGCCGGCCGGAGTCAGCGTCGTCGGTCACGGCGGCGAGTACGAGACGGAGCGGCCTGTACCTGTCGTTTGTCTGCGTCGGTCGCGGCTGGACGGCGAGACAGCGGGCCTGTGCGGTCGCGCCGAAACACTCACGCGAGACCGCCGAGAGCCGATCCGACGACGAACGCGACCAGCGCGATAGCGAGATTTGCGACTGCGAACCACGCCGCACGGCGACCGTCTCCGCCGGAAATGGTCGAGACGGTCTCGACGGCGAACGTGGAGAACGTGGTGAACGCCCCGCAGAAGCCGACGGCGACGAAAAGCGTCTCCGCGGACCCGATCGGTGCGGCGAGAGCCGCGCCAAGCGCGAGGCTTCCGAGCGCGTTGACGGCCGTGATCGACAACCGGCCCTTGATCCGGAGCCCAACAGCGTGACGGGCCGCGGCTCCCAGTGCGCCGCCGAGTCCGACGAGGAGGACCGGGGTAATCGCACCGATCACCGTCACAGTTGTCCTCCGACCACCATCATACACGTCCTCCGATCAGTATGCCGACCGCCGCCGCTGCGAGCCCCAGCGCGTAGCTCGCGGCGACATACGTGCTCCCGGCGACGGTACCGAGCGCTACCCCGTCGCCGACGAACGTGCTGTACGTCGTGAACGACGAGAGTGCGCCGGTTCCGACGAACAGCTGGGTGCGGGTCGTCGTCGTACGGCCGACGAGGACGCCGAGCGCGAGCGATCCCGCGATATTCACCGCGAGCGTGCCGAGGCCGGTCGTGTCTCCGGCAGCCACGTCGACACCGTATCGGGCGGCCGCACCGACGAACCCGCCCACGGCAACGAGGAGGTAGCCGAACCGCGTCCGTTCCATGCGAGAGGATCGCCGCCGGCTACCTTGGGACTTCGGACTCGCACGAAGCGGTATCCGGCGGCTTGCCTCCGATCATCTCGACCTCTGTCGCACCGGCCCCGCCGGACCGTTCGACCGCCGCCCGGGTCCGGCTCGCACGGGGGCTGCCGCCGCCGTGTGAGGTCCGTCGCTCGCGGATGCGGACGGTGTGTGCCGTCTCCGTCGCGTCGTCGACGACGAGCGCCTCGCCGGTCCCAGTCGGGAGCCGCGAGGCGAGCGATCCGGCGAGATACGTCGCCTCCGCCTCCGCGAGTCGGGAGACGTCGCTCTCGGCGGTCAGTCGGTGTGCGACGAGGAGATCCGACTGCGAGACCGCGACGCTCGGGACCGCATTCGGGCGTTGTGTCGCGCAGACGAGCGACACGCCGGGCGCTCGACCGCGGGTGAGGAGCGTCCGCAGCGCCGGGTCGGCGACGCCGCCGAAGAAGACGTGCGCCTCGTCGACGAGCAGCCACGGGAGCCGGTCGAGCGCACCGTCGACCTGCGCGTCGTAGAGCCCGCGGGCGACCGCGCGGACGACAGCGGCCGCGGCTCGATCCGGAACGCCGGCGAGGTCGAGCACGGTCGGCGTCCCGTCGGCGGCGAAGCTCGCGACCGGCGGTGCGTCGGCGTCGAAGACGCCCCACGACTCGGCCAGTCGGAGGTGGTTATCGACGGCGCGGCGATCGGCGTCCGGTGCCCGCGACGCGTCGATCCAGTCACGGATATCTTCGAAGGACGGTGACTCGGGTCCGGTCTCGGCGTCGGGTGCGGTATTCGTCCCGCCGTCGGACGCGCCCGTGTCGGCGACGGCTCGCCAGAGTAGGCTCCCCGCGCCGCTTTCGGGGTCGAGACCGAGCAGGTCCGGCCACGCGCTCGCCGGGATGGCGGCGGGAGGAACGCTCGGTTCGACGACGCGGCCGCCGGCTTCGCGGAGTCCCCCGAACACGCCCATTGGATCGACGACGACCGGCGAGACGCCCTCGGCGGCCGCGAGCCCCTCGGCGATGACACCGAGCGTGTACGACTTCCCGGTTCCGCGCTTTCCGAAGATGACGGCTGCGTGCGGGCCGTCCACGTCGACGCCGACAGCGGCCCCGGTGCTGCCGTCGCGGGCGAGAAACGATCCGAGCCGGACTGTCGACGGCGGGATGGTCTCGGCGGAGTCGGCCGTCGCCTCGCGAGATGGGGTAGCCGCTGCGGGCGACGGCGTCGACGGCTGGGCGTCGTCGCGTCCGATCACGTGCATACCGACCGAGGCCGCGGCATCGAACAAAAAGGACGGGGTGGCACGCGAGAGCCCATCCGAGGCTGGCCCGACCGACGCGATACGACTCTTTATACCTGATACCGAGACCAGCGGGAGTATGTTCGACTCGACACGTGACGGACGCACCGCGAACAGACGGTCGTTTCGTACGGATCGCCGCGCGATAGAGGGACTGCCGGTCAGACTGGTGATCGCGCTCGTCGTCGGCGTCGCGAGCCTCAGCGTCATGATGGGGATGATCGGCGATATCGACGGGCTGGCCGCGACGGAACTCGACGCCAGACCGCAGCCGGAGGTGACGACACCGGGCGACCAGTCGCTCGCGGTCACGGTCCTCGACCCCGACGGCGCGAGCGTCGCCGACGCGACGGTGATCGTCCGGAGCGGCTCGGCGCGAATCGACGGGGTCGCCACCGGCAAAACGAACGCTGACGGCACCGCACGCGTCGAAGTCGACCCGACGCTCGGACCGAACCAGCCGGACGGAACGCTCACGATCGAGGTGAAGCCGCCGGCGGAGGGCGACTACGTCGACGAACGCGAGAACACGGACGTGCTGGTCGTCGCCGAGTGATCGACTCGACCGCGGCCGGGGAGGTCAGCTGTGATCAACTGCGATCAGCCGCGAATAGTGCCCGAGCCGTCAGATCCGATCGTCCCAGTCGATCCACTCCTGTTCCCAGCCGTGAGACGCGAAGTGACCCCGTTTGGCCCACTCGGCGTCCTCCCTGCGCGTCCGGTTCCGCTCGACGCCCGCCTGCTCCCCGTCGACGAGCATCGGGTCGATCCGAACCGGGCCCGCGGTCTCGACGGTGCTGAACCCCTGTGGGGCAGCATCGTCTCCGTCTGGCGGCTGTGAGGGCGTCGTCTCGGGTCCGGCGTCGACATCGCGACCGGTGTCGCCGGTGGACTTATTCTCGGAGTCGGGCTCGATTGCGGCGATGGTCTGGGCCGTCGTGCCGCGCGGATAGACGATCCGGCCGTTCGCGGCGAGTTGATCACGGAGCGCACGCGGGGGTTCGACGACGGCCGCTTCGAGGAGGATCCGGTCGTACGGCGCGTACTCCGGAAGCCCGTTGACGCCGTCTCGTCGGTCGACGAGCACCGCGTCGTAGCCGGCCGTCGAGAGATTCGATCGTGCGCTCCAGACGGCCTCGCGGTCGATGTCGACCGCGTGCACGTGGCGTGGGCCGGCTATCTCGGCGAGCAGCGCGACGGAGTAGCCCGCGCCGGCACCGACGACGAGCACCTCGTCGCCCCGGGTGACATCTAACGCCGTGATCAGCCGAACGACGGTCTGAATCGAGAGGGATTCGTTATCGTCGTCGGTGCGACCGGCTCCGCTCGCTCGGGTGGTGTCGTCGACGAACGGCTCGCGAGGGACTCGCTGGAGCGCCGTCAGCACAGACGCGTCCAGCGGCTCGTCGAGCTGGTGTTCGAGCCCCTCGATCGCGTCCGCGCGGATCGACGCCTCGTCCATACGCCTGCTCGGCACTCGGCCGTCTAAAACCGCTCGCTTGTCACCGCATCGGGACGAACCGGACGCTTCCGTGGTCCTCGCGCTCGATCCCGTCGTCTCGGACCGTGAGACGAACGAGCCGCTGGCCGCCGCTCTCCTCGTCGACCGGCGCGACGACGCGACCGCCGACTTCGACGCGGTCGACGATCGGCTCGGGAACGCCGGCCGACGGCGCACACGTCACCGACGCAGCCGCGAACGGTGCCTCCTCGCGGAACGCCTCTCGGGCGTCGCCCGCGTGCACGGTGACCACATACCCGTGCCGATCGAGCCTCTCCCCCGCGATTTCGGCCAGTTCGGGGACGTACTCCGCAGTGAAGACGTTGCCCGGACCGACGATCTCGGCGAGGACGGCGGCGTGGTAGCCGCAGCCGGTCCCCACCTCGAAGACGCGGTCTCCCCGTTCGAGGTCGAGCAGGTCGGTCATGATCGCCACCATGTGGGGCGCGCTGATCGTCTGGTCGTGTCCGATCGGCAGGGGGCGGTCCGCGTACGCCCGCGCCCGCTGGCTGTCGGGAGCGAACGCGTGGCGAGGAACCGCTTCGATCGCGGAGAAGACCGCGGGATCTACGTCGAGACGGCGTTGGAGATCAGCGACCAGTTCGCGGCGAGCCTGTGCGTACGCGGAATCGTCCAATGCGATCACCTCTCCTCACTCGTCCGGGCGCGACCCGTCGATCTCGCTGTCTTCGGTCTCGACCTCGACACTGCTTCCCCCTCTCGTGTCTACGTCGAGGTCACCGCGGATCGCGCTTCCCTCCATCTCGACCTCGACGCTCGCGCCGCCGCCGGCGGTGACCGCGGTGTCATCTTCGATGGTGCTGTCTTCCATCGAGAGCGAGAACGTTCCGCCGCCACCGAGAGTCGCGGAGACGCCACCACCGACCGTCGCGTTCTCCATCTCGATCTCGATTTCGGCCCCGCTTGGCGTGTCGATCCGGACTACGCCAGCGATCTCGCTCGAAGACAGCGAGATCGAGACGTTTCCGCCCCCGCGAATCTCGATCTGGAGGTCTCCGCCGATCTCGCTGTCTTCGAGTTCGACGGAGACATCGCCGCCGCCACCGAGGGTAATCGTCGCGTCTCCGTTGACGACGCTGTCTTCGGCCTCGATCTCGACTTCTCCGCCGCCGCCGAGGTTGATATCGATACACGGGACCGTCTCCTCTTCGAGTTCGATCTCCGGGTCGGTGAGACACTGTGCAGCCGGGGGCTGACACGCGACCGTCGTCGACCGCGTGAGTTCGATCGACTCGTCGCGATCGGTCGTGACCGCCCGGATCGAGAGTTCCACGTCGTCTGTCGTGCTCGATGCACACGACAGTCCGGCCTTGAGGTCGGTCGCTTCGCCCGGCTGGAGCGTCCACTGATCGATCTGGAGGTCGGTCCGCGTGATGCCGAACGATCCGCCGTCGGCGACCCCAACCTGTTCGAGCGTCAGGGGCTCGGAGAGCCGGTTGGTCACGGTGAAAAGCGTCACCGTGTCGCCTGAGGTGCCCGTCGGGTCGGCCGCTTCGATGCCGAGGAGCGCGCTGTCGTCCTCTGCGGTGCCGACGCTGAACTGTCGGTCGCCAGTCACCGACGAGAACGCGCCCGTCCCCTGCACGCCAGCGGCAGCGGCACCGCCGGTGAGGAGGACGCCGAGGACGGCGCGGCGGCTCACGGAACCGCTTGAACCGCCGCGGCTGCGCTGTCGTTTCCGTCCCATGTCGGTGTGTCCTGCGGCGGCCGAACCGCCTCACTCGCGCCGGGGACGTTCGCTCACGCCCCAGCGGATTCTAGGCGTCGCTTCCGTGGGTGAAGGTAGGGTACGTAGACATATAGTATTGCGGTGCTTGAACGCCCTCACGGCGGATCCGCGCCGCCACCGAGCCGATAGCGGCGGTTCTGGATCACCTGCGCGACGGAGGAGGCGAGGAAGACCGCGAGAATCATCGCGGCCCACCCGATCTCCGGCACGGTCTCGGTCGGGACGAACCCGACCCACACGCCGGCCAACACGAGCGCGGACAAAAGCGACACGCCGAGGTAGTAGACGCCCCACGAGATCGATCCCTCGGGGACGACATCGAGATAGACGTCGAGCGCCGCGGCCCCCTCGGTGAGTTCGATCCGATCACCGTCGTAGTCGATCATGCCGGCGTCGGCCAGCCTGTCGAGGTGCGTCTGCTGAAGGGACGTGTACACCCGCTTGCGCTCGGCCGAGGTGAGTTCGGCCACCGACTTGTCCTGCTCGCGGGCGGCAACCATCTCGGCGAGATCGGAGAGCGATAGCGGTTCATCGGCCTGCTTGCAGAAGTGGATGACATATCGCCGCCGGTGGTTGCTCAACAGATCGTACAGTTCGTCTTTCTCCGGGCGAGTGTACTCCCGCTGGTCGGTGAGCGACACGCTCACGACGCCTCCGCTCGCGATCGATCATTGAAGGGCGTCTGCTCCGGGCTTTCTGGAGGGCGACTGCTCCCACACATCTCACGCTACCGGTTCGTTTCACTCCGTATATACTATTCGGCTGTCGAATTCGGCGGACGTGACGCGCGTCACTCTAGTCCGAGCGCGCTCACAACCGCGTCGGTGTCCTCCACGGTGAGCGCCTCGGCCTCGTCGCGGTGGGATCTGAACGTCTCGATGTGGCCGTTTATTGTCTCCGCGCTCTCGCCCTCGTCTGCGGCTCGCGCAGCCGACAGGGCCGCCTCGGTGGCGTCGGTTTGAATCCGGACCTCCTCAGCCGACAACTCGCAGATCTCGGCTGCCGTCTCCTCGGTGATTTCGCGTGCGAGCGTTGCGCTCTCGGCGAACATCGATTCTGCCTCCTCGATGTCCACCAGCCCGGCCTCGATCGAGTCAATCGCCTCTGGGTACGCCTCGTCGTTGAAGCTACTGACTCCCTCGTCGCGCGCCGTGACAGCGTCGTTTCGGGCGACGAGCGCGTCGTCGTACGTTCGGGCGATCTCGCGGCGATCGTCGTCGACGCCGTCGCCGCCACCGGTGATACTGCCATCACCTCCGGTGACTCCGTCGAGACAGCCTGAAAACGTGGCGAGTCCCGCGAAACTGGCAGACGAGACGATCACACGCCTGCGTTTCATACAATTGAAACGAAACTCCGACACGTAAAAGCGTTTCTCTAAGCGGAAGCAACGGTGGATAACACTAGTTGTGACAGGCGTGAAACCAGAGTTGTGATCACTTCTTCACGCATGAAACGGAGATCCCCATCCGGTGTCGGACGGGTATACATCATACCTTTGATATTTTCCGCGTGCTGAAGCGCGAGGCTTTCTCCTCGATTCTCCGTAATCAGTTACTTCCCTCACCAATTTCGATCGTATCCACCAGATCAATGTCATTGATATTGGTGCCGAACGCGGGTTCATTGTCACCTGAGATAGCAGATCGTATGTTCCTCGCTGAAATACCAGTGTCTCCTCCACCTGTATCGTTCAGGAGGGATATCTGTTCAGTCTCACCAACGCCGATCTCGACTCTGGTTGCAGGGTCTTGCTCGTTAGAAGAGGACCAAGACTCCGAATCAGGAGAGATCTGCGTGTCGTCTTCATCTTTAAATTGGTAGATCTGGGTCGCAACGGCTTCTTCGCCGCCCGTCTCGCCTGTTACCTCGGAGGCATCGTCGCCGAACTCTTGGAACGTGATCCCGATGTTCGCTCCATCCTGAATATTCTGATTTTCCACTTCAATGAGATCACCGAACTCAACGTCATCATTGATCTCTACCGCTATTGCAAAAGCGAAGTTACCATCTTCACCGTCGTTTGCGACGGCTGCGGGGGTTGGAATACGATTGCTTTCAGTGTCTGTAGAGACATTCGTGTACCCATTAATTTCGGTATCCCCAAACAGGATCTCAGTAGGAGTTGGGCCATCATCTTCAGAGACGACTGCAGTGAATATATCGTCGGAACCTCTCTCTGTGGGCTCATTAACCTCCCCCGCGTCCAATCCTTCGAAAATATCTCCTTTTCGCACAGTCAACTGCTGATCAGCAACGACACGCATGTCTGCGCCGGAATCGACGCTGTCTTGAAATCCCGCACTCGTGAAGGCCGCTCCGCTCCCAGTTGCTAACGCCCCGAGTCCGATCACCATACTGCGTCGCTTCACCATATGGTATCTGCTTGTAACGGTATCCACTTAGTATTACGTTCCCTGAAACGATCGAAAGCCTCGCTTGAACACTTCTGTGCGACCGACGACAGCCTCGATCGAGACCGGTGGTACCCGGATACGGCCGAAAACCGCAATCAGAGAGCCGGGGGAGATGAGACCAACGAAAAAGCAGGTAGAGTGCTATTGCGGATCGGTTATCGAGCGTGAGTCGTATTATCAAACATGTGTAATTACTCGTCGACCGCCGTGATCTCCAGCGTGACGCTCGCGCCGTCGGGGATCGCGTCGAGATCGCCCGGGTCGTCGTCGGCGATCAGGTTCACGACCATCCCGAACGCGACCGCGTCGCCGGGGGGGAACGTCTCGTTCGGGTCGGCACGGAGGGTCGTCTGGCCCTGCCCGTCCGTTTCGGTCGGCTCGTCGGCGGAGATGACTCGGAGCGTCTTCGCGACGTTCTCCGCGTCCGAGTCGGCTCCGTCTGCCGCGGCGAACGAGAATTCGAGCTGATCGTAGGGAACGTCGCCGTTGTTCGCTACTTCGACGAGGTCTTCGAACCGCGAAATCGATCGCTGGTTCAGCTTCTCGATCACGATCGCCTCGACCTCGCCGTCGCCGTCCGTCGAGACGTACTCCTCTCCCGTGCGGCCGGGCGTGAGGGTCAACTCCGAGATGACCACGATCCGGAGATCCGCCGCGGAGGTCGTCTCCGAGAGGAGCGACGCCGAGCTGACGACGGCGCTGCCGAGTGCCATCGAGGCGAGGCCGACTGCGGTCTGTCGTCGCGTGATCATTGTGAAATTCGTCGCGGTCGCCGCACCGCGGTTCGTGTCTACCGATACGCCGCCAGAGCCCTTTGTATTGGTGTGCTTTCCGCGTCGGCTCGGATTCGATCGCCCTGTCGCGATGCAGTCCGTCGATTCAAGCAGTGCAATACCGGGTTCAGTCAGGGCTTGCCGCCGTTCAAGCTCGCCAATACAAAGTGGATAGGGATACACGGGATAGATATGGCAAACAGACGCAGCGTCCTGATCGGACTCGGTGGATTGGTGGCCGGCGGCGGCGCGATCTTGAGCACGGGAGCGTTCGACACGGTCGAAGCACAGCGGACGGTCTCCGTGGAGACCGCGGGTGACGCGGACGCCCTGTTGGGACTTACACCGGCAGAGCGTGGGGACGGGAGCAACGAGTACGTCGAGGAGACCGAGGGAACGATCTCGATCAACCTCGACGGCGGCGCGGATGCGGACGGACTCAACCAGAACGCCCAGACCACGATCCGGAACCTCGTAACCGTAACCAATCAAGGAACACAAACGGTTGACACGCTGGGACTCGAATTCACGGAGACGCCGAGCGAGATTGATCCATCGGAGACGTTCTCGTTCTCGGTCGACTACACGGACGACGACGGTGAGGACATGGTCGCTCATCCCGACGACGGCGACGGTGCGGTAAACATTCTGACCGGCAATAACGACATTCCGTCCGAGCTCCCACCGGGGCGTCCGGTCAACTTCGGTCTCCAGATCGACCTGATCGACGGCGGAAACGATGACAACGCGCTTCCCGAAGGGGGAGAGTACACGCTCACCATCACCGCCGAAGCAAATCCAGACAACTGATCGTCGAGACCGTCAGCTGAATCTAGGGTAGCCGTCACCCACGCCGGCAGGCGATCGTTTCGTTGTTCTCTCGTGCCGTCTCGGTCTCTTTCTAGCCGATCATAACAGCGCGGGAAGCCGACGCACCACGAGATAGGACACCCCCGTGAGTCCAGCCCAGAGCAGTGCCGCAGCGATCCCGAGGGTCACGAGCGGGGGTGACCCGAGCACGCCGGCGACGAGCCAGATCGCCACGCCGGCGAGCGCGAGTCCTTGGACCGTAATGCCGTCGACCGGCGGGCGTTGACTCGCGAGCGTCCGTATCATCCCGTGTCCGCCGAGCACCAACGCGAGGAGGTAGCTGACGGCACCGAGGACTCCCCACACCGACCCGAGCGCCGCTTGGGGCGTCTCGGGAGTTTCTTCGGAGGGGGCCGTCTCGGACGTCGCGGCCGCGACTTCGGTCGTCGCCGCCCCGGCGCTGTCGATACCGAGGGTGTCCTCGACGGCGAGCTCCACGGTGAGGCGCTCGTCGGGCATCTCGATCTGGCGCGTCGGCGTCGTCTGGGGCGACAGCGCCGTCCCGTCGGTGTAGAAGTGATAGCGCCCGACGCCTCCCGTGCCGGCCGTCGAGTTCGCGCCCGACACCTCGAAGTGGGTCGAGGAGGCCACGCGCTCCGGCGCGTTGAGTCGCGGCGTCGGGCGGACGTAGCGCTCTCCTCTGGAGGTATTGCGGAACGGGACGAAGTCGACCCAGCCCGCCGCGGTCACGACCCTGTCGCCGTCTCCCTCCGGGAGGATCGAGGCGTGGTAGGGACCGGTGTCGGCCCCCCAGTAGTTCGACTCCGCGTCGACGGTGCGGACCGCGTCGGTCACGTAGCGGGCGGTGACGTTCGCAGCGACGAGCGGTTCGACATCGACCGTCAGCCCGCGCGGGTGACCGTAGATGTCGTTATCGGTGATCTGGACGCCCGCGTCCGGGGACTCTGCGTCGGTGAGTCCGACCGCGGTCGGGAGTTCGTCGGTGACGCGCCGGATGTCGAGTGCACCCGTCTCCGCCGCGCGGGCGTGGCTGACGCCGTCGGTCCGGAGCACGACGACGGCCTCGCCGTCCCAGAGCCGAGAGAGCGTGATCTGGCGGCGCACCCGCGAGTTCGCGACGCGGGCTTCGAGCCGTTCCACGGACTCGTTGCCGTCGAGGATCGCGCCCCGGTCGCCCTCGGCCACGTAGACGCCCGTGCCGGGATCGACGCCGTCGATCGCGACTGGGTCGGCGTGGGCGTTCGTGTTGAACACGACCTCGTTGCGCCGGATCGAGGTGTCGACCGCGCCGCGGGTCACGATCCCGTAGGCGTTCGCGGCGACGACGTTCCCGGTCGCGTCGAGCGTCCCGTTGTGGGTGATCGGACTCGACACGAGGAGTCCGGCTCCGCCGTTGTTCGCGAGGCGGTTGCCGGCGACATCGACCGCGTCGATCAGGAGATCCGAAGTCACGGCGACGCCGTGGCCCTCGCCGTCGGCGACGGTGTTGTCGGCGATCGAGAGGTCGTACGCCCCGCCGCGCGTCCGGACGGCGATGCCCGCGGCCCCGCTGTCTGCGACATCGTTTTCCGATATCGCGAGGTCGGTCACGACCCGGCTCTCGACCGCGATCCCGTCGTCGCCGTTGTCGCGCACGTCGTTGCCCGCAATCCGGCCCTCGCGGACGGCCCAAGTGCCGAGATGCAGCCCGTCCCGGCCGTTCCCGCGGACGGTGTTGTTCACGACGCGGAGTTCGCCCTGACTCGTCGTCGAGCGGATGTCGACGCCGCTGCGGGCGTGCTCGGTGATGGTGTTCGACCGAAGCGTCACGTGCGTCGAGAGGCGTTCGCGGCGCTCTGACTGTCGGATCCGGATCCCGCTCGACGACCCCGTCAGTCGGTTGCCGGTCGCGGAGACCGACGTCTGCGTGCGGGCGTCGACTTGGAGGCCCGCATCAGTGGCTTGGATGTCTGCGTCGCGGACGCTCAGTTCGCTCTGATCGGCCCGCACGGCGACACCGTCGCCGCCGATAGACCGCATCTCCGTTTCCGAGACTCGCACGCCCGTGACAGTGTCGGCGGCCGCGAAGACGCCCGCCCCCGCGACGTCTCGGAGGGTGGAGTCGGCGACGGTGAGGCCGCTGGCGCGCGTGGGCTCGGCGGGGAGGGCCCCGGAGGGCTCCACGTCCGGTCCCGCGGACGGGTCCGCGTCCTCGCCGACGACGTACGCCGCGCGGACGCCGTCGGAGAGCTGGGGGACGCCGTCCGCGAGGAGGTTCACGTCGACGGGGTAGACGCCTCGGGTGGGCGGGTTCTCGACGCCGCCGTACTCGACGAGGAGCCGATCCCGGCTGGAGAGTCGCACCGTTCGTGAGAGCCTGATCTCGATCTGTCGGCCGTCGACAGAAACGTTGGTGACCGCCTCGGCGAGCGACCGGTCGACGTCGCCGTCGCGGTCGGCGTCGATGCCGATGCGGGCGATCGTGTCGGCGTTGACGCCGCGGACCGAGCTATCGGCGGGGTACCGCAGCCGAATCGCGTTCGTCGAGACGCCGGCACCCGGATCGAGCGTGAGGGTGTTCCGGGTCGTCTGGCCCCGCGTCGGGTTCGCTGCGGTGAGTTCGATGGCCTCTATCGCCCCGGTCGAGGGGGTCACGTCGATCGCGTGGCCGTCGACGTCGCGGACCGTCGACCCCACGAGCGCAATCTTTGGTGCCGTCGGGGTCGCGTCCGTGACGCCGACGCCCGCGGTCGCGAACTCTTCGAGCGTCGAGTCGACGATCCGGATTGCGCCGTCGTCGCTCGCGGCGTCAACGCCGGTGGATCCGCCCCGCAGCGTGGTGTTGTGGAGCGCGAGCCGGGAGTCGTCGCCTCCCTCGTAGCGGAGGCTTTCCCACCGGTGGTCCGGGTCCGTGCCCGCGGTCCGGCGGAGCGTCACCGGGCGGTCTGCGGTGCCGTCGGACCGCAGCGAGCCGCGGACGGTGAGCGTGACGCCCTCGGCGAGTTGCACGTCGGTTCCCGGTTCGATCGTGAGCGTCGCGCCCGGTTCGATCTCGACGGAGCGGATGATCCGGTACGGGCCGTCTGCGGGCGACCAGGTCGTGTCGGTTGCGATCGGCGACTCGACGAAGGTGACACCGGAGTCGGTGTCGTGGGTCGCGGCGGTGGGTGCCGTGTCGGGAGACGCACCGGCGGTGGGGGCGGAGGCGGGAGCGGCGGTCGCGGGCGCAGCCGCCCCGGCGGCCACGGCTCCGACGAGCGCGACACCCACGAGTAGCGCCACCCACCAGCGACGAGCGTCACGCACGGCGATCACGTTGCGAATATCGTTCATCTTGCGGGTCGGTGATATAACGATTGGGTTGCAAGTGATCGAGCGTGAGAACGGGAGGCGGGTGTCGTCTTCCCGTGGAGAGAAATCGTGAGGCTGATACCTGTTTTTCTTCGACATCGACCTACTACTCTCGGTTTGGATCGTGGGGCGACGCGCTCGACCGTGCGTTCGACGACACGGATGCTGACGACTCAGCGTGAGGGTGTCTGAGGAACGGATCGCAGGCGACGGGACGGGCCCCTAACCCCGAAAACACTGTCCCGTCGGCTGAGTGGTTCGACCCGTATCGGCGTACACGTGTCTCACGGGTAGCTATTTCGATTGATTTGTTGCGTGGGCGCGTACGTGTGCGCAAGACACTGGCCAACTGAGTAGACGACTGAGTAGAACCGAAGCTCGTTGTGGAATCCCTGTCGGTACTCGCGGCGTTGTGGTGGTCACTTCGATTTCGAAAACCGGTGTCTGACGCTCTCAGATAGGCATGTGTGGCGTTCACACAGAACGAGGGGCTACACAAAGCATATATAACCGGCACTGGAATAAACGGTTGCGAACCCCTACCCGAAGCAAGCGATGGAAACGCGAGTACTCTGATCCAAGTCCGGTCGCGCCCTCGACGCAGTGTCGGTCGATGACGAACGGGCGACTGAGGTGAGGACAAAGCACACTGTCGCACTGCAGAACGAAACACAACACACAATGACAAACGACAATAATACACGCAAGAAGGTCAACGCGGTCTTCTTCGCAGCGATCATGGTCGTCTCCATGGTCGCAGTCGGCTTTGCGGCCGCTCCCGCCGCTGCACTCAGCGATACAGACGGTGACGGAGTTACCGCAAGTCCGGATACGGCAAACGAGACTTCCACGCACTCGTTCAACGTGACGTATAGTTCAGGAGACAATGCAGTAGACAGCGGAGAAAACATTACCAACTTCTCGGTTGATTACTCCAACTTCAACAACGCCGAAGGGACTACAACCGGAGTTGGCAATGGTGATGTTACGGTCACTCTCAATGGGTCCGATGACGTCACTGTTAATTCTGTGACGCAGGAACAGTCCACACAGACTGACGACAGAGCTCTCATTGATATTGAACCGACAGACATCAACGCCAGTTCAACTCTCGAAGTTGAGATCGACGGCATAACGAACCCGGATAACGCTGGTTCGACTCAAGATGTTGTCTACGAGAGTACCACAGACAGCAGTGGACTCACGGATCCGGTTAGTCTTAGTCTGGCACTAGCTGCGGCTACCGGCGGCGGTGGCACCACTAGTGAACGTACCGCTGGTGGCGAAGAAGCCTTTGACGGTTCGACCGTCTACCAAGGCGAGGACGACCTAATCTTCACCAACCAGAGTGAAGGAGATATCAGCGTTGGTGAACTGCAGAAGACCGCTGGTAACGCAGAGGGTACGTCTCTTAGCCTCCCGATCCCGGAAGACGCTTCAACCGGCACGTACGCGGTGGACGGTGACTCGGATAACTTCGGCGTTATCGTTCAGCAGCCGCGAATCACGACCTCCGAGGTCCAGCTTGACGGCGACGACATCAGTCAGATCGCAACCTCACGTGCGACTGCTGACAACGGTCTCAGCATCAACGCGAGCTGGAACTTCGAAGAGGCTGAAAACATCACCGTAACCGTCGAAGATTCGAGTGGTGCCGACATCACTCGTGAAGTTGTCGACCCCGACACCAGTTCCACTGCGACGGAAGTCGACGGCGACATCATCCTCAACGGTGAAACTGGAACGGTCGGCTCGGCTAGCGTTGGTCTCAACCTCAACGACCAGGACGCCGAAGAGTACACTGTCGTCTTCGAAGGCTCTGACGACCTCGACTACGACAGCGTCGTCCAAGAGTACACCATCGAAACGACCAACCAGGACACCGTTACCGTCGATACTGCCGAGGACACTGTCACGCGCGGTGACAACCTCCAGTACACGGTGAGCGGTGCGACGAACAACGACTACTACACGGCCGTCGTTCAGGACTCCGACCTCCGTGACGGCTACTCCGTCAGTGACGCTCAGGGCGTCTTCCGCAACGTCGAAGATACCTCACAAGTTGGCGTCGTCTCCCAGAACTACAGTATGGGTGCCGACAACGCCAGCGATGTCAACTACGCGTACGCAATTATCCAGATTGACGGAACCACAGGTGTCGGCTCCATCGAGACCGCAAACCTCGATGACTCGTCGAACACCCTCGACATCTACGAGGCAGGAAGCAGCACTGACGCAAACATCAGCGGCGAAGACTCTGTCGACGACGTTGACTTCGATGTCGAAGAGGGCGAAGTCGCCCTCGACAACCCGACCGACTCGTACACAGTCGGTTCGGAAGTCGATGTTAACGGTACCGCACAGAGCGCAGACGATGTCGCGATCTACGGTCGTGACAACGGCGACTGGGAACTGCTCAACATCGACGACGATGGTGACCTCGACAGCGATGACTACATCTCTGTCGACTCGGACGACTCGTTCGAAGAGGAAGATGTTCGCCTCTCTGACGCGAGCAACATCTACTCGTTCGAAGGATCGTACGACATCGGTGTCGTTGATGCTGCTGACCTGAACGAAGTTAGCGACGCCAGTTCGCTTACCACCTCGCAGTTCAGCAGTGCCTCGAGTGCGCGGTACACACTTCAAGTTGAGCCGGGCGACCTCACGGCCAACTTCGGCACGATCAACGGTCAGATCGCAGACGACGTCGATGATGAAATCGATGTCGAAGGAACTGCGGCTGGTCAGGATTCAGTCGTTATCGCGTTCGTCGGTGAGCGTGGCGAGGTTACGGCCACAACTGCCTCGGTTGACAGTGACGACACGTACGACGAAGAAGAGATCTCCCTCAGGGACATCTCGCAGGGCTCGGTCTCTGGACACGTGATCTCTGCGAACCGAGACGGTGAATTCGGCGAAGACACGGCATCTAATGCCAACGATCTCGTAAACGAAATCGAGGACTACGGCGGTAACAGCCGTAGTGGAGACCAGGTCCGGAGTCGGATCCTCTCCAACACTGTTGATGACACGGGCAGCGACGACCTGATCGTTTCGACAACGTTCCGTCTGAACGATGCGACGCTGTCGATCAACGACGTCTACCCCGAAGAGGCTGAAGCCTCTGGTGTCAACCCGGTTGCTGCCGGCGAGACGCTCGTCGTTGACGGTGACACCAACCGTCAGTCCGACAACGCGGCGATCACGCTTGAACTCCTGACGGAGGAGGACAACAACGTCGCGGCGGCTGACACCGACGAGTGGGACAACGACGGTCAGTGGAGCGCTTCCATGGACACGTCTGACCTCGAAACTGGTACGTACACTCTCGAAGCCGACGACGGCGAGAGTACGGACCGCGTCGAGGTCGAAATCGTCGAAGAGCGCGACACCAGCGATGGTGACGACGGCTCTGACGACGGTGACGACGGCTCCGACGGCACCGACGACGGCTCCGACGGAACCGATGACGGATCTGACGGCACCGACGACGGCTCCGATGACGGATCCGACGGCTCCGACGGCGGAGACGGCGGCTCCACGGACGACGGCACGCCCGGCTTCGGCGCGCTCGTCGCCCTCGTCGCCCTCGTCGCGGCCGCGCTCCTCGCGACCCGTCGCGACAACTAACGACCACTAACCACCGAACGGACGCCCGTTCGGCCCACGCGGTTTGCGGTTCCATTTTTCGAACGCGCTCGCACCGACGAGCGACGGCGCTGCGCGTCGACACCGCACCGAGACACGCCGATCGTTCCCACCCGGAATCGACTGTCAATCCACAGCGTCGATCGCTCTCTTGGCGCACGAGTCGTATCCGTGCCGCCGTATCTGCGACCGGTTTGTAATGACAGGTATGTACACGTCATAACGCATATATCGCTCCACGTCAAACGTCACTGTATGAGCGGATCAAGTTACGACAAGACGATTCAGTTCCGTGCCGGAGCAGAAAAAGAGGCCGCGGAGCTACTCGATGAGATTCACATCGGGGGCGTCAACGTGAGCGAACTCGCCCGCGTCGGCCTCGTCGACATGCTTCGGCAGTCATTGGATGAACGGGACGAGATCGCGGTGTACGAACGATACAGCCGGGGTGAGATCAGTGAGGACGTGGTCCGTGTCCTTCTCGGTGAGAAACTCGATAGGATGGAAGCCGAAAAAGAGTCGTTCGAGGCGGCCATGGAGAGAGACACGTCCGAATTCTTGACGGGCAGCGATGGCGAGTGAGGCTCGCTATCCGATTCTGGCTGATACGAGTTCGTTGATCGCGGTTGCTTCGAACAAATACCCGACCGAGGACAGCCGTGAGCACTACCTGAAACGAGGAAGCCAACGTGTTCTTGAACAGCTAGACGAGGATTCGTCGCCGTGGTCGTGCGTACCCGTTGTTCCCCGCCCGCACGGGCCAGACGCAGGCGAGCAATCGCTCAAACAGGAGCTTTCTGAACACGCTTCTTCGTATCAGGTTGTCTCGATTCTCGACGCAGCTGCGCGACGGTCAATTCGGCGTCTCATCGAGGACATCGAGTACGACATTGACGTTGTGGGACCGCCGTATCTGCTCTATATCCTGCTCGACAACGACCGCATCTCAAAGCCTGAGTTCTGCGAGGCAACCGTCGAGATGATTCGGACGGAAGGGTGGACTGGGTACGAAGTCGTGAAGAACGCGTGGAGTAGTATTCCCGTTGACTGTTCTGAAATCCTTGACGACAGATATGGCGATGCACTTCCACCGAGATGATCTGATCAGTTCTACCAAATCAGAACAACGCCTACACAGTGACTCGAACGTCTGGGTGGATCCACGGAGGCACGCCTTTCGCTACCACCGACGCCCCCACTCACGTGGTTTGCGGTTCCCATGTTTCGAAACGCGCTCACACCCGCCAGCGACAGCCATCGAGACGATGACAGCTGTGTCCGCGCGGTACGACAGCGACCGAAATCGTCAGTTCTGGGCGAATCGTTTATAACGTTCTCTTACGTTCTATTACACATGCCGATCAGCATCGATCGATTCGAGGACGAACCGGACGGTGTGCTGGAACTCGAAGCTGGGACACAGCCGTACACCGTCCTTTCGTTTTTGGCCGAAAACGACGCGCAGGCGTTCACGCAAGGCGAGATACACGAGGCGACGGACATCCCCCGAGGTAGTGTCGGCGTCGTGCTCTCTCGGTTGGAAGACCGGGGATTGGTCCGCCACCGAGGCCGATACTGGACGATCGCCGAGGACGACCGGCTCGCCGCCGTCGCCGCCCAGCACGGAGCGAGTTCGGCGTCGACGACAGACGACTACTACGGCGACTCGGCGGAGTGACAGGCGTTCTTCGATACGAAAGAAGACGACTTCCCCACAGTGCGATGCCGAGATCGACCGCCGCGGTGTGAAACGCCCAATTCGACCGCAATAGCTATGAGGTACAACTGAGTACATCTAGCTACAATGCCGGTCCTGCTCGATGACCACGACCCCGATCTCTCGCTTCGCCCGGGGACCACGAAATCGAACGTCGTGGCGTTCCTCTACCGTCACCCGGACTGGGGGTACGCCCCCCGAGAGATCACGGACGCCCTCGATATCCCCCGCGGGACCGCGACGACCACGCTCGCACGGCTGGCGGACGAGGGCTACGTCGGCAAGACCGACGACGGCTACTACCACGCGCTCGACGACCGGACCGACATCCGACGATACGTCGCCAGCCTCGATCAGGTCGACCGACTGTTCGGTCGCCACCGCGACGACGCCACGCCCGAGACACCCGAGAGACGGATCGGCGCAGACCGCACCGACGCAGAACTCGACGCGGAACTCGACGCGCTCGAAGACGAACTGGACGGGAAAAATGAGTAAGCTGTCTGCGGGAGACGTTTGCTGGGCGCGAGATCCGACCGGTGCGCATCCGCAGCGACCGATAGTCGTGTTGGCTCACGACACGCACCCGTTCAGTGCGACAGATTGCACCGTGATGTGTGTCGGAACGAGTGCCGGGAATATCAGCAAACGACTCCGGAACTCAAAGACGAACATCTTGACGGCATCTCTTTTGGAAATACGTCGTACCTGATGCCGTGGGCCCTGTACACGATTGCCCCGGGAACGTTCGTGAATGGAGACATGAAGGGGAAACTCACGAAGCAGGGACGGAGAGTCGTGAAAAAATCGCTCATCTCTCTTCTCCCGTAGTTCCGTGGCTCCCGAGAGAAGAGTCAATGAACGGATCCATTTCGACGGTGTCGCGGTGACTACGTGGTCCAGTACGCGAGCGCCCGATGCACGTCGCTGAGACTGCAATCGGGATAGAGTTGCGTGATCTCGTCGGGGTCGTATCCGCTGTGTTCGTACGCGACGGCGATGTCTTTCACCCGGATTCCCGTTCCCTCGATTGTCGGTGCACCGTCACTGTGCTCCGACGCTCGGACGATTGTCATACGGGATAGTGAACCCACAACGACGTGAACGTCTGGGGTGGATCTGCGGCAACACATCCCTCACGACCCACCGAACAGACGCCCCCACCCACGCGGTTTGCGGTTCCCATGTTTCGAAACGCGCTCAGACCGGCCAGCGACAGCGCTGTGAGTTCGACTACCCGGCCGCTCGCCATGTCTCACCCGAGAAGTCACCGTTCGTCCGAAACTGATCCGTTCCCCGACTATGGGGCCCTCGCGTGAACCACGGCCGGCAGTTGATCCAAACGTGCTTCGACGACGGCCAGTGGATGCATATCGAGATATTCCGCGCTCTCACGGAGCGTATCGGCATCTGATTGTGATAGCTGGAAGTGGACGTTTCCGTACTCCGGATGGTCGTCGTCTTGGTGCCAACCGAGGAGAAGATTCCGTTCAGGTTCGATCCAGCTGATCCAGTAGAAGTCGTGGTCGGTACCGACCTCGACATCGAATCCGACTTCGAGTCGGACATGTTCCACTGGATAGCTTGAATCGTCCAGAAACGCCCTCGGGTCCGGATTCGCGACAACTCGATACGGTCCCGGCTCTCGATGCGTCGAAACACGAAGCTGGACGGTCCCGAATACGGACTCACTCTGAAGTCGGTTCGTGATCCGTCGATGGATTCGTTTGTTGTTGAGCCCGTCTCTGTTCGCGAGGAATATCATTTCAGATTACGCGATTTCGAGTCCATCGTCTCCATCAGAGCGAGAGAGTTGCGTTACGTCTGAATAGAGCTGCAGTGCGTGTTTCGACAGTCGAATCTCCGTCTTTAGCGCTTCCCACGTCGAAGCGGCGTTCCGAATGGCACGCAGTTCCTCCGTGGAGAGGTCTTCTTCGACCAGCTTGTTGCGCAGTTCCGACAGGGTCTCCACCTCGTATTCCTCCTGTAGCGACTCGATCTGTGCGGTGTGTTCGACGAGGGTCGATTCGAGCTCATCGCGAGAGTTCTCATCAATGAGGTCAAGCACTTCCGCAATGAGTGTCTGAACCGGGTTTGGCGCGTATTTCGTCTGTCCGTCGACTGTGTGTTCTTTTGTTTTGTTTTCGGCCACGAGAGCCTCCAATTCGCTGTCGGCAGTCGCCCACGCGACGTCTGCCCTGTCTGCGATGGCGGTGACTGTCTCGGGCTCTCCGAGCATCTCAACGACGAGGCGGACTCGTTCACGCCCGCTGTACTCCTCTGTCCACTGCTCTCTGTGCGGATCTCCCATTTCGTCTCTTAGTTACGCAAGAGTACCATAAATAATTTTGTTCACAGTAGATATTTGAGAACCGGATAACGCCGTTCAGATACTTTCGTCGCAGTACACCGGGCGGCTCATGCAGAGATCGAATCACTCGGAAAATGCGGATTCTAAGCGCGTGCGGTCGAGACCGACGGTGTCGTAGTCCTGCTCGGTCGAAAGAACACGCTCTTCGCCGGTTGTGACAAGCCCGGCATGAACTGCGTCGAACGGAGTGAGTTCGTACTCATCGAGGAACGCCGCAGCGGCCAGCACCGCGTCTTCGTGTTCTTTCGGCACGATCGGAACCAGTTCGAGCAGGTTAGCAATCGCCCGCGGCGCATCGATTTCGTACTCAGCAGTCTCACGGTCGTAGAACAACACCAGAACCTCGGCATATGCGAGTATCGACGTATGAATGTCATCGCGCTCGTCGAGCGCCCGGAGTGCAGCCTCCTGAAGCCAGTCGTCATCCTTCACCAGCGCTGTGAGAAAGTCAGTTTCGACGTACACGGGTCACTCCTCGCCGTCCTGCGACCGGGCGTCCGCTTCTGCTTGAACCTCCCGAGAGATCGCCTCACGCGCGTCCGTTTTCAGATCGTCGGTGTCCGTCTCTACAAAGGTATCACCAACGGCAGCTCGGAGTCCCTCTAGCGGGTCCTCGTCGACGGGGAAGAGTGCGACGTGACTCGGGAGTTCGACGATCCGATACCGGTCACCGAACCGCTCCCGGACATCTTTCGGGAGGTAAATCCGCCCTCGTTCATCTGCCGACTTTGACATGGTATACTGTTCTTATACGGGAGAATTCAAAAATCTTCCCGTAAATATCGTATAGTTCCCGCCTATTTTCCGTCTCTATCTTTGAAAACAGTAGCAACCAAGACCACTACCCACCGGACAGACGCCCCCGCTCACGCGGTTTGCGGTCCCCATGTTTCGAACGCGCTCAGACCGGCCAGCGACAGCGCGCGATTCGTCTCGACGGCGTCTAGACACTCGATCGGTCACAACAAACGAGTCCCGACGAAACCGCCACCTCTCGGTGTCGACGACGCTTCCCGCGAGTTCGACGCCGAGAGCGACAGCAAATACGATGTCGACAGTATGTCGACGCCCCAACAGCTAATCTGCGAGTAGAACCGCTATAGACGCCGATCAGCGACACCCGTCACAGAAAGTATTTATCCGCCACGACGGTAGGTAAACCACGTACATGCACACACGTCTCGCCCTCGTCGCGGCGGTCCTCCTCGTCGGTCTCGCGGGGGTCGCCGCGCCGTTCGCCGCCCCCGCAGCGGCGCAGTCTGGGTCCGCCGTCGGCTTCGGCGACTCTCAGACGACGGTCGCACAGGGCGACGTCGCGACGATCGACCTCCAGTTGCGCAACACCGATCAGGCCACCCTCCGTATCCGGTCGGCGGACAGGCAGTACCGGGCCACGCTCCGCGTCGTCGACGGCGACGGCGACGGCACCGTCCGCGTCCGCGCCAACACCTTCCGCGGGGGTGACCTCGACGACGCCGACCGCTTCACGGCCGAGAGCGACGCGGACACCGCCAGACTCCTCTCCGAGTCGAGCACGACGGACGCCCCGGTCCTCGACACCGGCCGGTACAATCTGATCGTCTCGACCGCGGACACGAGCGTCGCGTCCGTGCTCACCCTCGTCGAACCCGACGCGAACGACAGCGACGCCGCCGTCGTCTCCGCTGACGGCACCGTCTCCGAGCCTGCAACCGACAGCAATGGTGCGTCCGAGAGCGACGCTGACAGCTCGGCCGGGATCGACGCTGACGCAGAGCGCGAGAGCGGCGGCAGTGCGACAACTGAAGGCGGAGAGCGTGCGACCGCCGCGGAGACGACATCCCGGTCGATCGAGGCCGCCCGTGGCGACCGTGTCCGCACGCGCTTCGACGTGAGTGGCCTCGGCGGCGTCCTCGAGTCGCGGGCACCCGCGCGAAACCTCGTCTATCCCACGGACAGCGAGCCGACCGCGGAGACGACGCACACGGTTCAGACGACGCCCGACGAGACCGTTTCGGTGCGGTCGCTAACGGTTGATTACGGTGTCGACGACAGCATGCCGCCCCGTGGCGTCCACCAGTTCTCCCGCGGCGACATCGAGGCGATCGGCGTCGACGAGACCGGCGACGGATTCGTTGACCGCTCCGCCGGGATCGCTATCCAGAACGTTCGGACGAGCACCGACGGGCGCATGACGCTCACCTTCGATCGGCCGATCGCCGTCTCCGAGAACCACACGTTCCTGCTGTCGTACGCGATGCAAAATCCCGACACGTCGGGTACCGAGGACGTCTCGGTGACGCTCCGCGGCAGCGAGACGACCCACAACGACCGGGGAACCGTGCTGTACGGCCCGGCCGGACAGGGAACGCTCGGGAACGGGGTTGATCTCCGTCCGACGACCGTCGACGGCGACGTGCCGACCGCACCGCTCGCGGCGGTCGAGACGATGTATGACCCCGGTGCTGGCGGGCTCGCTGCGACCCTCGACACGGGAGCGTTCGATACGGGCGAGTACGCGATGACACTCTCGGTCGGCGAAGCCGCCCCCGCCCACGCTCCGCGGACGTCACTACGGGAACCGTTCGCTATCGTCGAGCCGTCCGTCGAGTTCACGGATCGGTCTGTGGGCGACGATCCGCTGTTATCCGTGACCGCCGACACCAACCTCGCACCGGGCAGTTCGGTCATCCTCCGTGTGGAAGCCGAGGAGCCGAACGGCGGCATCAGTCAGGTTCTCAACTGCGTGGCTACGGCCGGCCCGGACGGGACGATCGGCTGTACGTTCGACCTCCAGAACCCGGCCTCCGACTTCGACATCGAAGTCACCGCCCAGCGCAACGACACCGTGATCGGCGGGCCGGTCAAATACAACTGATCGCCGTAGGCGTAGTGGGAATCGCGTCCGTCGCCGAGCGCCCCGATCGAAATCGGCGCACTCAGACGCGGAGGCCGAGCACGTACACTGACCCGACGACGACGACGCCGCCGAGCGCCTCTCTCGTGCCGACACCGAACGGGAAGAGAGGAGGCCCACTATCAGAACCGTCGCCGCCGTCGTCACCGTTCTTGTCGGGATTCTGCGCCGATTCGTCCGTCGTCCCGCTGCTCGATCCGGTATTGCCGTCGCCCGTTTCTGGCGTCTCCATGCTCGTTGTCGCGTCGCCGGTCCCGTCGCCCACATCACCGTCGCCTTCGGTCTCGCCGCCTGCGTTGTCTTCGTCACCGTCCTCACTCTCGGTCGTCGATTCCGTTGATTCGTCCACGCGCGGGGTGATCGACTCGGTGTACTGGGCTCCCCCGTCGTGTGTGACGAGCAGGTTCGCCACCGTCCGTCCCGGAGCGGCGGTGAGGGTCCGATCGAACGTGACTGACTCTACGGGCCCGGCCGTTTCGTGTGCGCGGACAATGTCGAGACGCTCGCCCGAGTCGGTGTCGATCGTTTCGAGCGTCACGCGCGTCACGTCAGCGTCCGTGATGTTGCCGGCGAGACGCACCGTCTCCGCGGTCGTATTCGTCTCTCGAACGGAGACGGACACCTGCGGATCCGGGTCGTGCTCGATCGCGAACTCCCGTTCGTTGGTGTTTCCGGCCGTGTCTTCGGCGACTAATCGGAACTCGTTCGGCTCGTCGGTATGGTGTAAGGCGACCCGTGTGTCTACGGTCACGTTGAGTCGCTCGGCGTCCGGCCCCGGGTCGGTCTCAGTCAACAGCACCTGAGAGCCGTCGGCGTCGACGCGTTCGAGCGTCACGCGGTCCAGTTTCGTCTCGTCGCTCACGGATCCGCGAATGCGCGCTGAGTCGCTATAGCTCACGTTCGGCACGTCGAGTTCCATCTTCGGTGCGGTCTCGTCGTCGACGACGAGCGTGAACTCGTCCGTGTTCGTCTTCCCAGCGGCGTCGACGTACCGCATCACGATGTCGTTCTCGCCGACGCCGAGCCGAAGGTCCTGTGAGAACTCCTCGCCCGGATCTTCGATGCGGTACATGTCTCGGTCCGTCTCGTTTTCGTCGTTGTCGAGGTCGTACGTGAACGTTCGCTCGATTGTAACTCGATCCACTGTCGAGACCGTGTGGAGGCTGCCTGCGATCGTTACCTCTCCCGTGGGAACCGTCGTCTCGTCCGGCGGACCGCCCTTCACCGTCGTGGTGAACGGCGACGTGTATTTCACCCGCGGCGCGCCCGTCCGTTTGGTCACCGTCGCTTCAAACGTCGCGACGCGCTCCGCGTCTGCGATGATCTCCACGTCGTTGTCGTTGAGACCGAGTTCGAGCGGGACGGCTCGCGAGAACGAACGATTCTCCGGGCGGTACGAGTGCCGTATCTCGCCGTCGACCCGGATCTCGATCAGATCGATCGACGTGTTCGACGCGACCGTGATGTTCGCCGTCGGGTCCGACTGAACGATGCGTTCGCCGCCGTCGGCGACCGGTTCCCCATCGATAGCGATGTCGATCTGGGGGCCGGAATCCTGCTGTCCCGCGGCCACAGCGACAAGCGGACCGGCGCTCGCGAGCAGGATCGAGATCGCGAGACAGACGCTCCAGACGGCGATCTGACTGGATGTGACGCCGGATCGTCTCGCCTGCGACGCCGGCGCATCGGTGTACCGCCGCGGCCGCGAGGGAGGTTTCGAGTTCATGATAGACACTGAAAGACCCCACCGATCGAATCTCGGTCGGGAGGCGTGGTCTGTGTCTCTGTTCCCGCATCGACACTTGACTGTAGTGGGCCAACTATCACGAGGGATATCTGGACCGGCCTGCGGATTCGACGGCGCACCGACTACCCGGCACCGGTTCGCACACACGGCGCGTAGCGAAGCCGTTAAAAGCGATCCGCAGGAAGTACGAGTAACTCGCTGGTGCGGACACAGCGGGCACTCGCCGCCGGACGCGTCGACGGGTCGCCGCCGACGCGCCGGGACGAGACGACATGTGGCCGTCTTACGGCTGAATCGCAACCGTCCGCGGACACACAATGGCACGAAGTTTCTACTCGCACATCAAGGAAGCATGGCGGTCCCCCAAGGAGGGGAAACTAGCGGAACTGCAGTGGCAGCGCAAACAGGAGTGGCGCGACGAGGGGGCCATCGAGCGCATCGAGCGCCCTACTCGGCTCGACAAGGCCCGCGAACTCGGCTACAAGGCCAAACAGGGCGTCATCGTCGCCCGCGTGAGCGTCCGGAAGGGCGGCTCTCGGAAACAGCGGTTCAAGGCCGGTCGCCGCTCGAAGCGTCAGGGCGTCAACCGCCTCTCGCGACGCAAGTCGATCCAGCGCATCGCCGAGGAGCGCGCTTCGCGGAAGTATCGCAACCTCCGCGTGCTCAACTCCTACTGGGTCGGCGAAGACGGCTCCCAGAAGTGGCACGAAGTGATTCTCGTGGATCCCGCACACCCCGCCATCGAGAACGACGACGACCTGAATTGGATCACGTCTGACAACCATAAGGGTCGGGCCTTCCGCGGACTCACCTCCGCCGGCACCAAGGGCCGCGGTCAGCGCACGCGCGGAAAGGGCACGGAGAAGACCCGCCCGAGCGTCTCCGGCAACGACCGTCAGGGCAAGTAACGCGGCGCGGACTCGACGCTCGATTTCTTCGGTCGATTTCGCTGTGGGTAGCTGTCGGTATGTGTATCGACTCTCGACCGAAGCGCGCTTAGGGCGCGCCGGCGATGACCATCTTCGAACCGTCCGCAGAGAAGGAGAGATCCCGCGTCGAGTCGGCGTCGACACGCACCGCGTCACCCGGGCCGAGGGCGATGTCCTCGCCGTCGACCGTGAGCGTCGCCTCGCCGTGAATCAGCACGTACACTTCCTCTTGGCCGTCATCTGCGTGATCGTGTTCCATCCCGTCCCAGCCGTCGTCCGCTTCGACGACGGTCACGCCGAGCTGTTCACAGTCGAGCGCGTCGCGGAGGAAGTACATGCCGGGCGCTCGCGGTTCGACATCGTCGTAGGTGGTCGCGTCGTGTCCCATACGCGCGATACGCGGTGAGCGCCGGAAAAGCTACGGGTCGGCGAAGGCGGGATCCGGGAGACCGTGTCGGCGATCCTAGAACGAACTCTTCAGCTTCTCGAAGAAGCCGCCGCCGACGTCGATGTCCTCGCCGCCCGCCTCGGCGAACGCTTCAAGCGCCTCGCGCTGCTCCTCGTTGAGTGATTCGGGGATGACGACCCCGACCTGCACGTAGAGGTCACCGCGGCCGCGGCGTCGCAGTCGAGGCATCCCCTTGCTCTGAAGCCGAAACGTTTCACCGCTTTGGGTCCCGGCGGGAACGTCCATCTCGACGCTGCCGTCGACGGTCTCCACTTCGATCGTGTCGCCGAAGACGGCCTGCGGGAACGATACCGCCTCGCTCACGTGCAAGTCGTCGCCGTCCCGCTCGAAGCGGTCGCCCACGTCGATGTCGACTTCGATCAGCAGGTCGCCGTTCGGCCCGCCGTTCTCGCCGGGCGCGCCCTCGCGCTCCATCCGCAGGCTCTGCCCGGAGCGGATGCCGGGCGGAATGTCCACGGAGAGCGTCGCCTCCTCGCGGACGACGCCGTCTCCGCCGCAGTCCCGGCAGTCCTCGCTGTACAGTTCGCCGTCACCCTCACACCGCGGGCACGTCGAGGTCTGCTGGACGCGGCCGAGTGGGGTTTGTTGGACCTGTTGGACCTGTCCGCGACCGTTACACTGCGAGCAGGTCTCCACGTCGGCATCGGGCGGGTGGCCCGCACCGTCGCAGGTGTCACAAGCCGTCGGGCGAGTGAGCGTGACCTGTTTGGTCGCGCCCTCGAACGCCTCCTCCAGCGTTATCTCGAGGCCGGTCTTGAGGTCCCTACCTTGTCGCGGGCGGGTGTCGGGACCGCCGCCGCCGCGACCGCCGCGGCCACCGAAGAACTGATTGAAGATATCTTCGAAGCCGCCGGCTCCGCCCGCGCCACCGGCTCCGCCGAAGGGACCACCAGCTCCGCCGGGACCGCCGCCGGTCGCGCCGCGCTTGTCGGCCTCGGTGAACCGATCGTGGCCGAGTTGGTCGTACTGGCTGCGCTTCTGTTCGTCAGTGAGCACCTCCTTGGCCTTCTGTATCTTCTTGAAGCGCTCTTCGGCGTCGTCGTCGTCGCTGACGTCCGGGTGGTGTTTGGCGGCCTGCTTGCGGTACGCCTGTTTGATCTCGTCTTCGCTGGCGTCCCGCGACACGCCCAAGACGTCGTAGAAGTCTTCGCTCATGCGTTACGTTCGTGAATGGTTGATGATCGCCGGAGCCGCTCGCAGCTACTCGTCGTCTTCGTCTTCGTCGTCCACGTCTTCGAAGTCGGCGTCGACGTACTCCTCGTCGTCCGCGTCGGCCGCGCCGCCCGGACCCGCACCGCCGGGGCCGCCGGCACCGCCCATACCGCCCATTCCGCCGGGACCGCCGGCCGCACCGCCAGCACCGCCCGGACCGGCCTGTGCCGCCTGCTCTTGGTACATCTGCTTGCCGATCTCTTGGAGTTCCTCCGAGAGCGCCTCGGTGACGGATTCCAACTCCTCGGTCTCGGCATCTTCGTCTTCGAGCGTCTCCTCGACATCGTCGATGGCCGCCTCGATATCGTCGATGAGGTCCGCGTCGAGGTCGTCTTCGTTCTCCTCAAGCAGCGTTTCGGCGCGCTGGATCGCAGTCTCGGCCTCGTTGCGCGCCTCGATGCGCTCGCGCCGCTCCTCGTCTTCTTCGGCGTGTTTTTCGGCTTCCTCCTGCATCTCCTCGATCTCCTCGTCGGAGAGGCCGACGCCGCCCTCGATGGTGATCGACTCGGCGTTGCCCGAGCCCTGGTCTTCGGCCTCGACGTTGACGATACCGTTCTCGTCGATGTTGAACGAGACTTCGATCTGCGGAGTGCCGGCCGGTGCCGGCGGGATTCCCGACAGCTGGAACGCGCCGAGCAGTTCGTTCTCCTCGGCGATTTCGCGTTCGCCCTGGAAGACGCGGACGTTGACGGAGGTCTGGTTGTCCGCGGCCGTGGTGAACACCTTCGACTCCTCGGTCGGGATCGTGGTGTTCTTCTCGATGAGCCGCTCGAACAGACCGCCCTTCACCTCGATACCGAGCGAGAGCGGGGTCACGTCCAGCAGGACGATGTCGTCCACGTCGCCGGAGAGCACGCCACCCTGGACGGCCGCGCCGAGCGCGACCGCCTCGTCGGGGTTGACGTTCTTCTTCGGCTCCTGCCCGACGAGTTCCTCGACCTCCTCTTGGACCTGCGGCATCCGGGTGGAGCCGCCGACGAGGATGACCTCGTCGATATCGCTCTTCGAGTAGCCGGCGTCCGAGAGCGCCTGCTCCGTCGGACCGACGGTGCGCTCCAACAAATCCGAAGTGAGGTTCTCGAACGTCGCCCGCGTCACGGACTGTTCGAGGTGGACCGGACCGCTGTCGGTCGCGGTGATGAAGGGGAGATTGACCGTCGTCTCCTTCTTGCTCGACAGTTCGATCTTCGCCTCCTCGGCGGCGTCTTTCAGCCGCTGGAGCGCCTGCCGGTCCTCGCGGAGGTCGATACCGTGGTTGTTCTGGAACTCCTCTGCGAGGTGGTCGATGAGCGCCTCGTCCCAGTCGTCGCCGCCGAGGTCGTTGTCCCCGTTCGTGGCGACGACCTCGTAGACGCCGCCGCCCAGATCGAGGACGCTCACGTCGAAGGTACCGCCCCCGAGATCGTACACGAGGACAGTCTGGTCGGACTCGTCGTCGAGGCCGTACGCCATCGAGGCCGCAGTCGGCTCGTTGACGATGCGCTCGACCTCGAAGCCGGCGATCTCGCCGGCGTCTTTGGTCGCCTGCCGCTGCTTGTCGTTGAAGTAGGCGGGGACCGTGATCACGGCTTTCTCGACATCGTCGCCGAGGTATTCCTCGGCGTCGCGTTTGATCTTCTGGAGGATCATCGCCGAGACCTGCTCGGGCGTGTACTCATCGTCGCCGATTGCGACGGTGTAGTCGTCTTCGCCCATGTGCCGCTTGATCGACTGGATCGTGCGGTCCGGGTTCTGGACGGCTTGGTTCTTGGCTGGCTTTCCGACGAGCCGCTCGTCGTCGTCGGCGAACGCGACGACCGAGGGCGTCGTCCGGTCGCCCTCCGCGTTCGCGATGATCTCGGGCTCGTCGCCCTCCATGACCGCGAAGGCGGAGTTGGTGGTACCGAGGTCGATACCGAGGATCTTGTTGCTCGCCATCTTGGCCACAGATAGCGGCTTGTGTCGGTTAAAGGTTACTAGACGGCGCGATCTAGTCGAGACACCGAAACCCTTCACGTCGTGCGATTATTGGATCGTGTGAGTCGATCACATCGATGTCTTTATCAAGACCCGCAAGCGCAGCATCCGCCCGAGGGTTCGGTTGGGAGGTGAATTCCCTCAGAGCCCGCTGACGAGGTCTTCGAGCACCGCCTCGGGATCGTCGGCCTTCGCGACTCCTGAGGCGAGCAGGACGCCCGATGCACCGAGGTCGCCGGCGGCCGTCACGTCGTCGCCGGTGGAGACGCCCGCGCCGCAGAACACGTCCACGTCGGGGTCGACCGCGTCCGCGGCCGCGACCGCGTCCTCGACGATCCCCGGGTCCGCGGTCGAGACGGAGATGTCACCGCCGATGAGTTCCGGCGGCTCGACCGCGACGGCGTCGGGCGAGAGCGCGGCGGCCGCGCCGACCTGCGCGGGGTTGTTCGCGCAGACGATCGTCTCCAAGTCGGCGCGCTCTGCCGCCCGCACCGAGCCGTCGATGTCGGCGAGCTTCAGCCGCTTCTCGGAGTGGTTGATGAGCGTCCCCGCGGCACCGTTGTCGGCGACCGCCTCGGCGAGCGTCGAACCGGTGTGGGAGCCGTGGGCGTTCGGCGAGACGTGCTGGGCCCACGTCTCGACGCCGGTGTCGGCGACGCGAGCGAGGTCCGCGGCCTGCGGCGAGACCGCGATCCGCGCGCCCGACGCCTCGGCGACGTCGCGGGCGGCGGTCGCGACGTCGATCGGATCGCACGGGTACGCCTTGAGGTTCACCAGGATGAACATGTAGGAAAGAGCGCTCCGCGGGCGCAAATAGGTTCGTGCTTCGTCGCGCTCGGAACGTCCCGAGACCATAAACGACCTTATACCCCGGTACTGTGGGTGCGGACGAAATGTCCCTCATCGAGCTCATCGCAGGGGTGGAAGCTCACGAGGCCACG
The DNA here is from genome assembly GCF_024494655.1 of Halorubrum laminariae. Taxonomy (GTDB): domain Archaea; phylum Halobacteriota; class Halobacteria; order Halobacteriales; family Haloferacaceae; genus Halorubrum; species Halorubrum laminariae. Next base: position 379,635 of record NZ_JANHDL010000001.1, read on the forward strand.
CTGACCGTCTACAATGCCGACGCCGCAGACACGGACGCGCTCCGCGAGCACTTCGCCGACCGCAACATCCGGATCGTCGACGAACAGAGCGATGCGGGTCCCGCGGCGTTCGCGGTCCTGTCCCGTGACGGAGCGTTCGTCACCGCCGTCACCGTCGACGAACTCCTCCCCGACGGGCCTGCCGACGGCGATATCGTGGGGACCGATCCCGGCGACGGAACGCGACGCGGCGGGACTCGACGCGACGAGACTCGACGCGTCGGAGGGCCGGTCCTCGACCACCTCGACGAGACGATGTTCACCTCCTACTCGCGAGCCGACATGGTCGCGGCATCAAGAGAAATAGAAGACCGTGCGTGGCGCGTCGGCGACGGCGAACTCCACGCGGGGTTCCAGACGCTCGACGTGCTCACCGGCGAGACCGACACCTACGACGTGCTCGGCGAGAAGACAGATCTCGACGTGCACGCGTACGCGGCCGACGAGGGGAACGCACCCGACGTGAAACACTACACCGTTCACGTCGGCCGCACCGCCGAAATACGCGAGATGTGGTTCGTCGCCTACGACGGCGGCGACATCGACGAGGCGAAGTGCGCGCTGCTCGCCGAGGAGCGCAGCGACGGAGAGTTCTACGGGTTCTGGAGCTACGACCCCGAGACAGTTGACGACATCATCGACTACCTGACGGAGCAGTACGGCGGATCGGGACAGACAGACGGCGGGGCGGCGGCGTGACGCGAATCTCGGAGACGACCGTGTGGCTGTCGGCCGCGACGCTCGTCGCGACGGTCGCGACCGCGGGGAGCCTCTGGTTCAGCCTCGGGCTCGGGCTCACCCCGTGTGACCTGTGTTGGTACCAGCGGATCCTCATGTATCCCCTCGTCGTCGTGCTCGGCGTCGCGACCGTCGAGCGTCGGGCGGCGGTCTCGCGGACCGCGCTGCCGCTCGCGGGACTCGGTGTTGTCTTCTCCGCGTACCACTCGTACCTCCAGGCGACGACGGCGCAGTGCTCGCTCGGCGGCCCGTGTGCGTCGGTTCAGTGGCAGAGCCCGGTTGTCGGGCTCACGATCCCGAACCTCGCGCTCGTGGCGTTCGTCGCGATCGCGGCGCTGTCGGTCGGCGCGTGGCTGCGCGTCGAGCGTCGATGAGTGGGGGAGACAGCTGAAAAGTCGGAACGCCGTCAGTCTTTGCGCTTGACCACGTCGCCGAGGGTCATGGTCCCCGAGTCGCCGGAGTCCCAATCGGCGTCCTCGACGGATTCGCCCTCGACGAGAGAGATGTCGAGTGCGCGTTCGAGTTTGCGCTGGACCTCGTCTGTCGGAAGCGTGTCGCCGCGTTCGAGCTTGCGGATGAGGCTCGCCTTCTCGTTGAGCTGATCGGCGAGCTCCTCTTGGCTCTGTCCGCTCGACTCGCGGGCCGTACGGATGCGCTCGTCGTAGTCCGTCGCGATCTCGTCCATGTCATCGAACATGTCGCGGGGACGGGTCGATCCGCCGGACGAAGCGGACGAGGAGGACGACGAGGAAGACGAAGACGACGTCCCGGTGCTGGAACTCGTGGAGTACTTGCTGCCGGCGGAGCTCGTGGACTCGTCGCGGACCTCGGTACCGAAGTCCGTACACGAACTGCAAAGCTCCAGCTCAGCGCCTTCGACCTTCGTCGTCGTCAGCGACGCCTGCTCGGCACCACACATCTCACACTGAGGCATACGCACCGCTAACGTTCCCGGTGGTATAAAGGGTGCGCCGGCCGCCGAGAGCGACGAGGAGCGACCAAATCCACCGATCAGAATCGTGCCGCGTCCGGTACCGACTTATCTACGGGGACGGCAGGGAACGTATGGACGTTCACGTCACCGGCTCAACCGTACGAGGGTCGACTCGCGCGCCGTCGTCGAAGAGCTACACGCACCGCGCGCTGTTGGCCGCCGGATACAGCGACGGTGCGACCGTGCGGTCACCGCTTGTCTCTGCGGACACGAAGGCGACCGCGCGCGCCGTGAGCGCGTTCGGCGGCAGGGTGAACGCAGGCGATGAGATCCCTGACGACGCCAAGACGCTCGCGATCGACGGGTTCGGCGGCCGTCCCGCCGTTCCCGAGGACGTGATCGACTGCATGAACTCGGGGACCACGATGCGGCTCGTCACCGCCGCGGCCGCCCTCGCGGACGGAACGACCGTGCTCACGGGCGACGGATCGCTCCGATCGCGCCCGCAGGGGCCGCTTCTCGACGCGCTCTCCGATCTCGGCGTGCGCGCGGAGTCGACGCGGGACAACGGGCTGGCCCCGCTCGTCGTCACCGGCCCGCTCGCGGGCGGCGAGGTCGCCATCCCCGGTGACGTCTCCTCGCAGTACGTCACGGCGCTGCTCATGGCCGGCGCGGTCACCGACGACGGGATCGAAATCGACCTCACGACCGCGCTCAAGTCGGCTCCGTACGTCGACATCACGCTCGAACTGCTCGGCGAGTTCGGGATCGAGGCGACCCCTGTCGACGACGGCGGCGACCCGATCGACGGCGCGGCGGGCGCGGCGGGCTTCGTCGTCCCCGGCGGACAGACCTACGAGCCCGCCGGCGGGAGCTACGCGGTGCCCGGCGACTTCTCGTCGATCTCGTACCTCCTCGCTGCGGGCGCGATCGCCGGCAAGAGCGGAGGGGACGGCGAGACCGTCCGGATCGAGGGCGCGCGGCCGAGCGCGCAGGGCGACGCCGCGATCGTCGAGATCGCAGAGCGCATGGGGGCCGCCGTCGACTGGGACCGCGACGCCGGCGCGATCACCGTGGAACACTCTCCGCTGTCCGGCGTCGCGGTCGACGTGGGCGACACGCCCGATCTGCTTCCCACTATCGCCGTGCTCGGAGCCGTCGCCGACGGCGACACGCGGATCGAGAACTGCGAGCACGTCCGCTACAAGGAGACGGACCGGGTGTCGGCGATGGCCGAGGAGCTGGGGAAGATGGGCGCAGAGACAACGGAGGATCCCGACGTTCTCACCGTCCACGGCGACGAGAGCGACCTCCGCGGAGCGACCGTGGACGGCCGTGCGGACCACCGGATCGTGATGGCGCTCGCGGTCGCCGCGCTGGCCGCCGAGGGGACCACGACGATCCGCGGCGCGGAGCACGTCGACGTCTCGTTCCCGGACTTCTTCGAGACGATGGCGGATCTGGGGATGGACGTGGAACGCGACAAATGAGGCAACGCCGACCACACGACCGCGGTGGGAACTGCGTCGACACCGGACACGCGGTGGCGCGCCGTGAGCGGCCGCGCACCGCGGCCGCGAACGCCCGCGAGGTCACCGGCGCTTGCGCCGGTTGCCAGAGAATCTTCGATTCTCGCTGGAGGCCAGCGGGGACCGCGATGCGGTGCGGTCCCGCGGCCCCCGCCGGCCGAGGCTGGGGAGGCGTGAGGCGCGGGTCGGGTGCTGTCGGGTAGTGCGGTGGCGATGATCGCGTCGGGCGCAACGAGTACCCACACACCCCCGTCCAGCCGAGCGGTTGGTGTATCGGTGGGGTCGCTCGCCTGAGCAAGCGACGTAGAGAGGGCAGATCGCCACACGCCCGTCTGTGACGGACCGACGGGTACACAAGTCCGCCGCGACGACACGGGAGTATGGACGATATCGACGTCGAGCCCGTCGACCGCGTCGACGAGACAGACGAGGTCGCTGACGCGGCAGGTACCGAGGAGGGCGCGGACGCCGACGTTCCGGTCGAATCCGCGGAGACAACCGATCTCCCCGCCGGCGTCGACGCCCCGGAGTACGTCCTCTACGGCGGGAAAGGCGGCGTCGGGAAGACGACCATGGCGGCCGCCACGGGGCTCGCCTCGGCAGCCGGCGGCGTCCGGACGCTCGTCGTCTCGACCGACCCCGCACACTCGCTGTCGGACACCTACGAGACGGACATCCCCGCCGAGCCGACGCGCATTCGCGAGGAGATTCCCCTGTACGCGGCCGAAATCGACCCCGACGCCGCGATGGATGAGGGAATGTTCGGAGCCGACGCCGACCCCCTCGGCGGGCTCGGCGAGATGGGCGAGATGATGGGCGGGATGGGTGGCGACGGACCGATGGGCGGCGCGGGCGACGGCAGCGACGCCGCCGGCGACACGGCAGACGGCGACGAGGGTCTCGGCGGGCTCCTCGGCGGGACGATGCCCGGAGCCGACGAGGCCGCCGCGATGCGCCAGCTCCTCGAATACCTCGACGATCCGCGGTTCGACCGCGTCATCGTCGACACCGCGCCAACGGGGCACACCCTTCGACTCTTACAGCTCCCCGAGATCATGGATTCGATGCTCGGCCGCGTGATGAAGCTCCGCCAGCGCTTCTCGGGCATGATGGACGGGATCAAGGGAATGTTCGGCGGCGACGACGACCCCGACCCTTCCGCGGACCTCGACGAGCTTCGCGACCGAATCGAGCGCCTGCGGGCCGTGCTCCGAGACCCGGGACAGACCGACTTCCGCGTCGTGATGATTCCCGAAGAGATGAGCGTCGCGGAGTCCGAGCGGCTTGTCTCCCGCCTCGACGAGTTTCAGATCCCGGTGAACACGCTCGTCGTCAACCGCGTGATGGAGGGCATCGGCGACGTGGCCGGGCCGGCGGCGACCGGCGGAGACGCGCCCACTATCGATCCCGAGTGGATCGTGGAGCCGAACCCCGACACCTGCGAGTTCTGCGCGCGCCGGTGGGAGGTCCAGCAGGCCGCGCTGCGACGCGCGACCGATCTGTTCCGCGGCCGCGAGGTGAAACGCGTCCCGCTGCTCGCGCGAGAGGTCCGCGGCGAGGCCGCGCTGCGGGTCGTCGCGGCGTGTCTGGCGTGACATACGGAATGGCCGCTACTCGCGCGCGCCAGCGAGCAGCCGATCGCGAACCGTCTCCGCGACTCCGGAGAGATGTGCCTGTCCGAACAGCCCGACGAGCACCGCGCCCGCGGTGTTGTACATGAGGTCAAGGACGGTGTCGTCGAGCCCGTGTTGGGCGAGCGGCATGTCGATCCCGGTCTCGGTCGCGACGATGTCGAGCCCGAACTCGAACAGCTCCCAGACGACGCCGAACGCGAGCACGACGACGACGATGAACACGAACGCGAACCGCGGCGGGATCCGGATCCCGTCGCTGTGGAGGTCGACCGCCCGCAGCGACGTGTAGCCGACGGCGGCGACGAGCGACGCGGACAGCGCGTGCGTGACGTGGTCCCACCACTCGACCCGTGCGTAGAAGCCGGCGGATCCAACCGTATGGAGGAAGACGGCGATCGTGATCCACAGCGCGAGCCATGGGTCGAGCGGGAGGTCGTACCGGCGTTCGAGCGCCGCCGGGATCAGCGTGACCAAGAGGGAGATGACCCCGTTGCTTATCGCCTTCTGTTCGCCCGCGAGGAAGCCGTAGGCGACGATGCCGATGAGAAACAGCTGCATGGAACCCGTGAGCCGGCGCTGCGACCGGAGCGAGGGGCGAGGCAGGAGCGTCATCGTCGCATCACCCGTCGAATGCTGCGGCGGAGGCGTCGTCCGCGGTTCCGGAAGTAGGCGTCGAAGAGGAAGCCGGCCGCAAGCCCCGCCAGCGTGACGTAGATCCACTCGATCATTAGCGCGTCGTTCGTCGTCAGATACGCGGTCCCGACCGTTCGGTCGAGGTTCCATCGGAGGACCGTCCACACCGCCGCGGTCGCGAGCGTCGCCATGACCACGAAGACGACCGCGAACCAGTGGGTGACCCGTAGACGGGTGAACATGTGGAGGTCGACGGTGATCACGAGCGCGAGCGCGGCGATCGCGACGTACGTCGCGAACGTGCCCAACTCGCCGCCCAGAAGCGCGCGCACGAGCACCGGTAACAGCGCGAGCCCGACCAGCTCCGCCGGGAGCGTCACCCGCCAGTCGCGGGCCGCGACGGTGGGCGCGAGCACGACCGCGCCGAGTCCGACGACGATCGCCGCCGCGATCAGATCGGCGTCGAGCGCGCTCTCGACGAGCACGGCGACGAGCACGGCGACCATCGCCCACGCCGCCAGCGCGTTGACCCGTCCGTCGCGGACGAGTCGGGCTATCCGGTCTTCGACAGCCTCTTCGCCGACATCGCGGTCGTCTCGCCGATCCCTCGCCATACCGAGACTGGAGGCCGAGGACACTAATATGGGTTGCTCCGACGGCGATCGCAACGGACGCCCTTTTGTCGGTCACGCGCCTCTGGTCGGTATGAACTGTCGGCGGTGTGGAACCCCGCTTCGAAAGCCCGGGGACTACTGTCTCACCTGCAACACCGCCAACGCAGACGCCGTCGTCGCGGAGTTCGAGTCAGACCGCGCGCGGCTCACGATGCTCGACGAAGACGAGATCGCCGGCGAGACGACGGTGACGACTCGCCCCGAGAGCGCGGAGCGACTGAGCGAGATCCAACTGCGGAACTTCGCCGGACGCGTCGCCGACGAGATACGGCGGAAGCGCCCCGACACCGTCTACGCCGCCGGCGAGCGCGAACCGCTCCGAGAGACGCGGGCGCAACTCCACCACGAGTTCTACCGCGTGCCGAACGCGAAGTCGGACCGCGAGCCGCGCCGCGGTACCGCCGCGACCGACGAGGACGACCGTGACGCCCGCGACGCGAGCCCCGTCGTCGAATGGGTGCTCGACCGTCGCGGTGACCGCGCACTCGACGTGGTCGAGACGCCGCCGCGCGAGAAAATCGGCGGTTCGCACTCGACGCTCATCGGCGACCGGAAGGGGCGAAAAGCCGTCAGCACGGTCGCTGAGCACCCGCACGTCAAGAAAATCGTCCCGGGACCGATCGACGCCGGCGGCACGGGATCGCGGACGGGACTCCGCGCGAAGGCGACCCGCGCCGGCACCAACGGGAACGTCCGACTCCTCCTCCGCGACGGCTCAAGCGTGCAGGAAAACCGGATCGTCACCACCGCGATGGACCGCGAGACCGGCGAGCGCGTGCGAGCCGATCTCAACGGAGCACTGCGAGACGCAGGACTGCAAGACGAGTGACGGCGGCGGACGAGCGAGGTCGATCGGTGAGCGGGGGCCACCGACGAGCCGAGGCCACCGACGAGCCGAGGCCACCGACGAGCCGAGGCCACCGACGAGACTGACCGGCAGACACGCGGTCGTGTTCCTCTCCGGTCACCAGTGATCATATCTCACGGACAGTGTCGAGAAATCCGACGTAACGGGTGTTTTGAGGGCCTACAGTACCGATCTGATTCGCGGACTTTTTCACAAAAACGGGCGTATCTGCGGACGTGAATCTCCTCGTCACGATCGGTTCCGGCGTCGTCTTCGGTCTGGCGCTCGCCGCCCCGCCGGGGCCGATGAACGCCGTGATCGCCGAGGAATCGGTACTCCGGGGGCGTGTGGCCGGAGTTCGTGCCGGGCTCGGTGCCGCCACCGCCGACGCGATGTTCTTCCTGCTCGCGTACCTCGGCGTCGTCGCAGTCGTCGAGTCGCTCCCGCTGTTGCGAGCCGTCATGATCGCGGTCGGGGGCGTCTTGATGCTGTATTTCGCTGTCGACACGGCCCGCGGAGCGCGGGCGTCGTTCCGTCCCACGTCCGGCGACGAGCCGTCTATCGAGGCCGACAAGGGGTTTCGCAAGGCTCTGGTGCTCGCACTGACAAATCCCTACCAAGTGCTGTTCTGGCTGACGGTCGGCGTCGGACTGTTACGACCCGGCGAACTCGACGTGCTGTCGCGGCTGCCAGTGATCGGCGCAGACTTGGCCGGCACCCTCGTCGTCGCTACGGGGTCGCCGGCGCTGATAGGCGGATTCTTCCTCGGCGTGCTGATCTGGATCGTCGGCTTTCCGACCGGCCTCGTCGCGGCCGAACGCCGGATCGAGACGTTCGCGCCCGTCGTCGCCGTCGGTTCCGCAGCCGTGCTCGCCGGCTTCGGCATCTACTTCCTGTACGACGCCGCGACGACGTTCGAGGCGCTATCGATCGTCGACACATCTGTTCTTCTGGCAAATTGACATCCTCCCCGCGCTGAAGGGCGAGGCTTTCTCCTCGATTCTCCGTAAATGGTGGGACGTTGATCGATGAGAGTCACCAGCCAATTGCTGGCGACCAGAAATCCCCGATTTCTGGTTAGCAGTCAGAACTCGGAGAGTTCTGACGACACCCTCAAGGAGCGAACGGCGTCAGCCGTGAGCGAGTAGGGTGGGGTAGTTCACGCGTCTTTCGCGCCCGTCACCGTCTCGCGAACCGCGTCGACGCCCTCGTCGTGGAGCAGGTCGCCGACGACGACCACGTCGCTGTGGGCGGCCATCTCGTTTGCGGACTCGTAGTCGTGGACCCCACCGCCATAAAAGAGGGTGGCGTCGTCGAGCGCGTCGTGGGCGGCCGCGACCTTCCCCGTGTCGCCGAACATGCCCGAGTACTCGACGTAGACGATCTCTTGGCCGAACATCCGCTCTGCCACCTTCGCGTAGGCGGCCACGTCGTCGGCCGTGAGGTCGCAGTCGGCGTCCGTCAGTTGGGCTACGGAGGCCTCGGGGTTCAACACGATGTACGCCTCGGTGTGCGTGCGGCTCCAGTCGAGGTCGTCGATGCGGACCCACTCCTTGTGCGCGCCGGTGATCCAGAACGGGCCGCCGGCGTTGAACACCGTCGGGATCAGGTAGCCGTCGAGGGAGGGCGAGTCGATGACGACGCCCGGGTTCGACGGTTCCTGATACAGCGGCACGTCGTACTCGGCCGCGGCGTCGACGACTCGCGTCATCTTCTCCGCGGTGACGTCGAGAGTCCCGCCGATCTCGATCGCGTCGGTTCCGGTCCGGCAGACGTCCTCGAAGGTCTCCCCGTCCCGAAGCTCTTTATCGGGATCGACTTTCAGCACGTGATCCCAGTCGTCCCACGGATTGCTCATCGGACACGAATCCTCCGGGCGGAACCAAAAAGGTGCGGAACCTGCCTCGAAGCGGGAAGCAGTCGAGGACGAGAGTGGCCTCCCGAGCGTTTATGTACCGAGTCGCGGCCAACCGCCACGTGACAGACACCACCCGATCAGACGACCGAGGGATCGGCGACGATGAGGCAACGGCGATCGACGAGCGGCTTCGCGCCGTCGAACGCGCGCTCACCGGCTCCGACGCGGCGGTGGCGGACATCGCCGACGGTGCGGAGGCGACCGCCGAGCGACGGGCGATCGGCTCGCGGCTCACAGATCTCGAAACACGCGTCGAGGAACTGGAGGCGGCGACGCAGGCGCTTCGAGGGTACGCCGGCGCGGTTCGCGCGGTCAACACCGAGGTCGAGCGGCGGGCGGATCTCGCGCTCGCCAGAGCAAGCCGCGAGCGGGATCGCGAGGACGCGCACGCAGGTCAGGGATCGGACCCAGACTCGGATCCGATCGACGAGGGAACCGGCGAGCGGCCGACGGCGTCGGCACTCGACGCCGCCGTGCCTTTCGACTCAACTAGCGGGGGGAGCGGCCATCGGCTCGGAGAGGATCGGGAATACGGCGGCACAGACGAAACCGGAACGGCCGATGAACGCGGTAGGACCGGAACAGGTGGGACGGCCGGATCGGGATCGTGGAGCCGAGAGACGCTGACCCGTCTCCGTGAGTCGCTGTAGCATTACACGGGCGCACTGCGACGCGTCGCGGGCGAAACGGTCAGTACGGTCGGAGCAGCCGGCGTGATACGCGTCGTCCTCACCGTCGCTGTCGCCGTGGCGCTCATCGCCGCGTCGATGCCGGCGCTGGAGACGGCCCGCGTCACCACGACGGCGGAGCGACTCGACGGGGAAGCAGACCGAATCGAGCGGTCGACCGCACGGGTCGTCTCCGGATCGGTCGCCGTCGCGGACCCGTCGCTCGCCGCGCGGACGAGCACGGTGGTCCGCGTTCCGACCGGAATCACCGCGGCGCGGATCAGTTGGATCGCGCTCGTCGAGATCGGCGGCGCAGGGGCTGACCCCGCGATTGCGTTGCGCTACCGGACCGCCGGGGGACGCGACCGCATCATCGCTGTTCGCACTGCCGCCGTTCCCGCGAGAGTCGAACTCGCCACCGGGCAGATAGACCTCCGTCCAAGCGGTGAGAGCCGGATCGAACTCCGGTACGTCGACGACGGCGGGCCGACGGTTCGGATCGCTCGTGTCGGGTGACGGTTTATACACGATGCGGCGGCCACGGCCGCCATGACCTTCGATCGTTCCGCACTCTCGCGTCTCGGCGGTGACTCGCTCCCATCGCTCCGCTCGCTTCCGTGGGCCGAGGACGACGCGTCCGCCTGTCGGTGTGATCCGACGTTCAGGGAACCCGTCGGAACCGGCGTCGACGACCGCGTCGTACTCGCGGTCGACGCAGACAAGTGTCCCGGCCGTGGCGACCTCGCTGCCAGCCCCGACTGTCTCGCGACTGTTATCACGGCGTTGACCGACCGGGACGCGGACATCGTCCGGACACACCACGGCGGGAGGGAGCGGACGTATGCGGGGCGTGCCGCCGCGTGTCTGATCGCCGCTGGTCGGTTCTGCGAGCAAGTCGCGTTCCACGAGTCGCGGCTCGCCGATCGCGTGCGTCGAGATCCGGTCGCGGCCGCCCGCGAGGCCGACGGGCGGGCTGGCGTTCCGAAGCGGATCGCTGCCGAAACCGCACTGTCGGAAGTTGTGGCGGGTGCCGACACAACCGGTGACGTGCTCCGCGCACACACCGGACCACAGATTGCGGCGACGCGCGTCGCGTCGGAGCCGCCGCCGCGAGCCGTCCTCGTCGATCGTTGGGACCTCGACACCGGTGCGACGGTGCGGCTGTACGAGGGCGAGAAGACGCTTCGGACGTATCACCTCACGCCACCCGCGGCCGGTCTCGACGACGAAGCGATCGCACGGCTCGCCGCGGCCAAAGACAGGCTTCTCGACGATCCGGTCGGCGGCGACAGGGCACCGGGACGGGCCGTTCGAGCGATCGCGGCCGAGGGGGACTCGGTATCCACGCTCGTGGACGTGCTTCGACGACACACCCGGGGATACGGCGTGTTCGAGCACGTGTTCGCGGACGACCGCGTGAGCGACGCGACGCTGACGGCACCCGTCAGCGAGAATCCGCTCCGGGTCGTCGTCGACGGAGAGCGCTGTCGAACGAACGTTCGACTCCCGCCGGAAGGCGCTGCGACGCTGGCGTCTCGGCTCCGGCGAACGAGTGGACGGGGATTCTCCCGCGCCAGTCCGACGCTCGACGCGACGCTGGAGACGGAAGCGGGACGGGTTCGAGTCGCTGCGACGACCGCTCCGGCGAGCGACGGACTGGCGTTCGCGTTCCGTCGCGGTGACCCCGACGCGTGGACGCTCGCGCGACTCGTCAGCGTCGGAACGGTCACGGCCGACGCCGCGGGGCTGCTCTCCGTTGCGGTCGAACGGGGCGTGACCGGCCTCGTTGCGGGCGGTCGCGGTGCCGGAAAGACGACCGCGCTCGGGTCGCTCCTCTGGGAGTTGCCGCCCAAGACGCGGTCGATCCTCATCGAGGACACACCAGAATTGCCGGCGGCCGCCGTGGCCGCGGCCGGCCGCGACGCCCAGCGCCTCCGCGTCGGCGACGGCGCGGAGCCGTCGCCGAGCGAGGCAGTCCGGACCGCACTCCGACTGGGCGGCGGCGCGATCGTCGTCGGCGAGGTTCGCGGCGAGGAGGCGCGGGCACTGTACGAGGCGATGCGGGTGGGTGCAACCGGCGAGACGGTGCTTGGAACGATTCACGGAGAAGATCCGAGCGCCGTCAGAGAGCGCGTCGTCACCGACCTCGGCGTCCCGGTGTCGTCGTTTGCGGCGACCGACCTCGTCGTACTCCTAGACGACCACGAGGTGACCGTCATCGCGGAGGTCGTCGACCGCGACGGCGACGCGACGTTCGAACCGCTGTACGAGCGGACCGGATCGGGATTGGTGCCGACAGGACGGATCGACCGCGGCGAGAGCCGATTGGTCGGCCGGCTCGCCGCGCCGGGCGAGTCGTACGCCGACAGCAGAACGGCGATCCGGCGACGGGCGGAACGGATTCGAACGGCAGTTCGGACGGGGTGCGTGAGCCCGGATCGATACGTCGATATTGATGTCGAGGTTGATGTCGAGTCTACCGACCGCGACGCCAGTGGCGTCAGCGGCGGGACGGCCCGATGACGGCCACAGACGGATCGGCGGACGGTTCGACCGGAACACGAGTCGAGCGTGACGGCGAACCCGGATCGTCGGAGCTGCGTCGGTCGCTGTCGTTTCTCGGCTGGGACCGTTCGGCCGAGTCCGTGATCGAGGTCGGGAACCGAACGGGCGTCGTCGTCGGTCTCGGCGTCGCTCTCGTCGCGGCGGTCGTCGTCGTCGCACCGGCCGCGGGAGGGATCGCGGGACTCGTCGCCGGACTCGGCGCGACGCACGTCGTCCACCGCGGCCCCGTGTGGCTCGGGTCGCTCCGCCGAACCCGGGCGCTCGGCGCTGCGCCCGGGCTCGTCGGGCGGCTCGTGTTGCGGATGCGGCTCGATCCCTCGACGGAGCGTGCCGTCCGATTCGCCGCCCGAACCGGAAACGGACCGTTGGCCGACGCGCTAGCCCGCCACGAGCGGAGGAGCGCGGCCGTTCCGACGAGCGGGCTCCGGGCGTTCGCCCGCGAGTGGCAGCCGTGGTTCCCGGCCGTCGACCGGGCGGCCGCGCTCGTCCGAACGGCGGCCTCGGCACCGGCGGAGCGACGGGGACGATGCCTCGATCGGGCCCTTGACGCGACGATCGCCGGGACGACGGACCGGCTCGCCGCCTTCGTCGGAGAGGTCCGCGGGCCCGTCTCCGCGCTGTACGCGTTCGGCGTCCTCCTGCCGCTCGCGATGATAGCCCTGTTACCCGCGGCCGCGGCGTCGGGCGTTCCGATCGGGCCCGGGATCGTCACGGGGCTGTACCTCGTCGCGCTGCCGACGGGCCTGCTCGTCGCGTCCGGGTGGCTGCTCTCGCGCCGTCCGGTCGCGTTCGCGCCGCCGGAGATAGGAAGCGATCACCGAGACGTGCCGGACCGCGGTCCGCACGCGGCCGCGGCCGGGATCGGGTCCGGCTTCGTCGCTGCCGCGCTCGCCGCATGGGGTGTCGCTCGGTGGGCGGCACCCGTGGCGGGGATCGGCGTCGGGGTCGGCATCGCACTGCTCGTCGCCGTCCGTCCCCGCCGAGCGGTGCTCGCGAACGTGCGCGCGGTCGAGCGGAGCCTCCCGGACGCGATGACTGTGATCGGCGGTGACGTCGCCGAAGGCGTCGCGGTCGAGGTCGCGATCGCGAACGCGGGTGAACGGATAGACGACGCGACGGGCGAACTGTTCGAGCGCGCCGGGCGTCGGAGCGACGCGCTCCGCGTCGGCGTGCGAGAGGCGTTCCTCGGCCGCGGCGGGCCGGCGGTCACGGTTCCGTCTCCACGGGTCAACGGAGCGATCGCGCTCCTCGCCGTCGCCGCGCGCGAGGGTCGCCCCGCCGGCGACGTGCTGCTCGAACTCGCCGATCAGCTGGAGGAACTCCGCGCGCTCGAAGGCGACGCTCGGCGGCAGCTCGCGACCGTGACGGGAACACTGACGAACACCGCGGCCGTGTTCGCGCCGCTCGTCGGTGGGGCGACAATCGCGCTCGCGACCGGGATCGACACGGTCGACATCACGGCGGTCGGGACCGGTGCCGCCGCGGGCGCGGACGCGCTCGGAGGCAGTGGAGTTCCCGCGAGCGCCACCGATCCGCGAGGCGGATCCGACCCGGGCGCGACGGCGGCGCTCGCGGTGCCGGTGCTCGGACGGATCGTCGGCGCGTACGTCCTGATCCTCGCGGGGCTTCTCACCGCGCTCGCGACCGGCCTAGAACGCGGCTTCGACCGGACGCTCGTCGCGTACCGGATCGGGATCGCGTTGCCGACCGCGACGGCGACGTACCTCGTCTCCTTTCTCGGAGCCGGACTCCTGCTGTAGCACGGGGCCGGCTGTCGTGCGAACCGCCGTGGCCGACCGATCGGCCACACAGGCCTCATCGGCCGCTTCGGCGACAGGCGACGCCTTATATACCGAGCCGCGGCCATCCGCCCCATGTTTGAGACGAACGTCGACGCCACGTACGCGTGGCTCGGACTCGCACTGGTGAGCGTCGCGACGGCGGGTGTGGCCGCAACGCTGCCGACGTCTCCGCCGCCGGACGCGAGCGGAGTGGCACACACGATCGATTCGGTCGCCGACGGGACGCATCCGTCGACGGCCGAACACGGCCTCGCCGCGAACCGAATTCGGCTCACAGAACGCTCGATAGCGCTACAAAGCGACGGCGGAACCGGAACCGCGTCGCTGCACGGTCCGAAGATAACTCCCGTTCCGGCGGGACGGGGTTCAATGGGGCTGAACCGGACGAACGGAACCGACGGGCTCCGTCGCGTGCTCGGCGGCGTGCCGCCCTCGTCCGCGTTCGACGATCCGGCCACCTTTGCTGCCATCGCCGAACAGGCACGCGACGCCGACGCGGCGTGGCGACAGGCACCGGAGCGGCTCACTGTACGGCGAGTCCACTATGGAGGTGTCCATGTCACGCTGGTCGGGTGAACGTCCGCTCGATCGCGACGAGTCGGCGGGTCGAACAGCGAGGGATACCGCAGTCACGAGCGGCAGCACCGCGGACCGCGCCGCGGTTGAACCGATCGCCGCGCTCGTCGCGGTGGTGGCGGTCGGTGCGGCGCTCGGGCTGTACGTCACCGCTATCGACGGTGCGACGCCGGAACACGAACGGCCGGTCGCCGAGGCGACGCTCGACCGAGTCGAACCGGCGCTGACCGTCGGGGGCGTCGTGGACCCCAATCGGTTAGACGGCCTGAAGCCGTTCCGGTACGCGACCACCGTGGAGATTCGCGCCGACGGCGAGACGTGGCGCGTCGGTACGGGGGCGACCGCACCGGAACTGGACGATCCGTTCGCGTCCGACCGAGTCGCCGTCGCTCGTCAGAGCGTGACCGTCCGAGTCGCGCCGGGGCAAAACGTGCGCGGCACGTTGCGTGCGGCGGTGCGGCGATGACGAGCACCGTCCTCGACGTGAGCGTATTGCTCCTGTGCGTCTCGGCGAGCGTCCTCGCGCTCTCGCCCGGCGGACTCGAAACAGGAGCAGAGCCGTCGACCGCGGGCGAGATCGCAGACCGACTCTCGACCGAGACGGTGACGGTGACCTACGCGGACCCGAGCGCGCCGGGCGGAAACCGGACCGTCCACGCGACACGCGCAGAGCTTCTGGCGCTGCTCGCTGTCGACGCACATGACGCACGTGGCAGGTCACGCGGCGCGGTCAACGACGCTGATACGGACGACATCGCCGACTCTGACACCGTAGCCACCGACGGCTTCGAGCGACAGGCACTGGCGGTGGTGGGGGCGGGGCTCGACGCCCGAACGCGGATCGATGCCCGCATTCGAGAGGGCGGCTCAGCCGATCGACTCAATCGGTCGATCGCTGCCGGCCATCCCTGGTCCACGCGATCGGCCGAGGCAACCGATTCCGTGACACCGAGCGTCGTCAAATCATCCACCGGCGTCAGCGTTGGGACCGCACCGCCGCGGAGCGCAGACACCACCGCGGCGGTGATCACGCAGCCTCGTCCAGTCGTTTCCGCCACGTCGGACGGCCACGTCCGGATCGTGGTCAGGAGGTGGTAACCGTGCGAGATCGCGGCGGGCGAGACGGTTCGGGCTGGAGGGGGACGATCGATCGTCAGCGCCGGACGTTCGTCGTCGATGAGCGGGCCCGCGTACCGTTCGCGCTGATCGGCGTCCTCCTGCTGGTGTCGAGCTCGGCGTACGCTGCGGGCGTGGTCGATCAGGGGCTGATCGCCGAGGACCGGAGCGTGGAACGAGCCGTCGAGCGGGCCGACGCCGACGCGACCGCGGCGCTTCGGACCGCTGCGCGAGAGACGGCGCACGCCGTGGCCGCAGAGCCCGTGACCGCGCCACCGGACGCCGGCGCTGCGAGAACGGCGGTACGCGACGGATCAGCGTTCGAGGACGCGTTTCGGGTCCGGCTCGCGCTCGCCGGGACAGCCGCGCTCTCGGAGGTCACGGCAGAGGTCGGCCCCGTCACCGCGAACGCGTCGCTCCCGGCGGTCGACGAGGCGAGCGAACTCGCCAACGCTCGCGACCGCGTGCGGATCGCTCCGGCGGCGAACGGGACGGCAGTGCGCGTGACGTTCGAGGCGGTGACGACGACAGCGACGCGAAACGGGCGCACGGTCGTCAAGGAGACCGTAGATCGGACCGTGGTCGTAGCGGTTCCGACCCTCTCGGCGCACGAGCGGACTGAGCAGTTCGAAGCGCGACTCGACCGGGGACCGGTCGAGGGGCCGGGGCTCGGACGACAGGTCACAGCGAGCCTCTACGCGATGACGTGGGCCCGCGGATACGGCCAGTACGCCGGGGCTCCAGTCGAGAACATCCTCGCGAACAGACACGTCGAACTGTCGACGAACGCCGGGATCGTCCGGATACAACGGGACGTCTTCGGCGCGAGTGATCCGGCGGCGCGCGGCGGCGTCACTCGCGCAACCGCGCGGACGGGGATCACGGACCTGCTCGAACCGACGGGCGTGCACGAGGCGTCGTGGACCGATACCGTGCTCTCGGCACCCACGCCGGAGACCGGACGCGCGTCCGACGGCGAGCGGACGGTGTACGAACCGGGTCGCGACTCCGAAGCCGAGAAGACCTCCGTTTCCGTGGGGCACGCCGCCGACGTCGCAGCGGTCGCGGTCCACGACGACGCCGCGGCGATCGCCGACCGATCCTACCGCGTGACGGCGTCCGTCCGCACGTCGACGACCAAGACCGTCGACGGCGGGCGACTCGACCCGCCCCGTCCGGACCACGGCGACGACTGGGTCCTCGACGATATCGACCGCGACGAGCGGACGCCGGTCGTCCACGGGAGCGGCGTTCCTCGGGAGACGCCGACCGGAACGGTCGAGCCGGGAGAGCCACGCTCGTTCGGAAGTTCGACGCGGGCCGTGTCGGTCGACCGGACGGCGAAGGCCCGATGGGAGCGGACCGTCGTCCACGAGGGAGCTGACGGCACGATAACGGGCGTCAGCACCCGCAAGACGACGACGTACGATCGGACGACTGACCGGTATCGCGTCCGCGTCGACGTCACGGGACGGCACGCGCCGACCGACATCGCCCCCTACCGACCCGCGGCGACGTTCGGAGCGGGGGAGCGGACCGACGGACCGGACCTGCGTGACACGCCGGACGCCGCCCGCTCTGAACTGGACATCGACACCGACGACAGCGTCGATCGGATAGCGCGTGAGGCGATCGAAGACGGAGGAGTCAGGCGCTCGGCCACCGTCCACGGCGAGCGGTCGAACGCCGACCGCGCGCTGATCGCGAACGACGTATCCGCGCTGTCGGCGACCGTGCGGGACATCGAGACATCGGCCTCGATGGAAGCGGCCGCGGTGGGTGAGGCCGAACCGTACGCCGACCTCGCAGACGCGGTCCGCGACCGCCGCGGCGATCTGATCGACGCACCTCGCCGGTACGACGGCGCGGCCGATCGGGCTCGGACGGCCGCGCGGGCCGCGTTCGTCGACGCTGTCGTCGAGGAACTGGAGGCGGCCGCCGCCGATCGGGAGGCGGCGACGACGGGGTTCCTCGACCGCGTGAACGGCGCGTTTGACGGCCCGCCGGTCGGCGACGTGATCGCGAGCCGCGAGGCCGCGCGAGATCCGGGGAACTACGTCGTCGCCGAGGGCGGCCCGGGCGGTGCGGTGACGTTTGCGCCGACCGGCAGTCCGGGGTACCTTCCCCGCACCGCGGTGGACGGGGCAGATGTCGCGGGGTTGAACGGCACGACGATGCGGCCGCTCGCCGTCCGGAACGTCAACTACGTTACCGTCCCGTACGGCGACGTGTCGAGCGGCATCGTCGACCGACTGCTCGGAACCGAGGACACAGTTCGGATCGGGACTGCAGGCCGGGCTCTGCGCATGGCCGACGACGTGCTCGACGAGGGAGACGATCCGGATCTGCGAGCGGACCGAGACGCGCTCGCCGGACAGGTCTCCGGGTCGCTGCGAGCCGTCGATCGAGACCTCTCGGGAGCGCTCCGCTCGCAGACATCGCTGACGGCGACTCAGCGGCGCGACGTACTCGCTCGCGTGACAAGTCGATACGAGTCGGTCGGAGACCGGGCTGTTGCGGTGGGCGACGGGACGTACCCGGATCGGGTCGCCGCCGAGGCCGCGGCGGTCGGATCGCTGTCGGAAGCGGCGGAAGCGGGGCTCGCGGCGCGGCTCCGAGTCGAGACGCGAACCGCCGCCGGCCGCGACGCGGTTCGGATTCCGGTGCGGTTCGTCGAGGGCCCGACGGACGGCGCTCGACTGCTGATCCGGGACCGGATGGAGAAGTCCATCGAGTCCGAGATGGCGGCAGCCGGCGACCGCGCCGCGGAGGCGGCGAGAGAGAAGGCGGTCGAGGAGTACGGCGAGGAGGCGGTCGAAAAGTGGGATCCGAAGCCGGTCCGGCGCGTCGGCGCGGGACTGCCGGTCGCGCCGGTGCCGGGGTACTGGGTGGCGACGGTGAATGCGTGGCGGGTCCAGATCCGCGGCGAGTACCCACGGTTCGCGTTACGAGCCGACGTGGGAACGCCGGACGACCGGTTCGAATACGTCCGTGAGGCGGGGACCGTCACGGTGGACGTGGGCGGCACACCGGTCACATTGGGGGAGACGGAGCCGGTGCGCTTCGAGACGTCGACCGTCGTCGTGGTGGCCGTCCCGGCCGGGCCGCCGGGCGTCGGCGACGTGGACGGGGTCCGCGACGAAACGTCGAGCGGGTGGCCGTGTCCCGGTCCGATGGACACCGCGGCGACGGCAGACGACTGCGCGGCGTCGTGATCGCGGGGCGTCCACCTCGCCAGCCGCGCGTCGGTGGTCGGTCGCCGCTCCGATCCGGACGACCGCAGACGTTTTGCGATCCGGCCGCCGAGGGTAATTATGTTTCACGAGGTCGTCGACGATGCGGTGGGAGACGGTGGAGGAACGACGACGGCGGACGAGGAGCACTCAGACGTGACAGCGACCGAGCTTCGATCGGCCTTCGCTCGGGCCCTGAGTGAGACGGCGACCGACATTGGGCGGTCGAGGATCCGAGACGAGATCGGCTTGGACGCTGGGAGCGCGGATGCGGCGCTCAACGGCGATGTCGACGGGCTGACCGTGGCCGACGGGGCGGCGGTGCTGGCGCTGTCCGCCGACCGCGACGCCGACGCCGTGGTGGCCGAACTCAGAGACCACCTGCTGATGGGTATGACGACCGCGGTGCTCGATGTCGACACGATCGCCGCCGGAATCGACGCGGATCTGACCGGACAGGAGGTCCAGCAGGCACTGGAGGGACGCGCTGCGATGACAGTCGGCGAGCTGGCGGAGATCGCGTCGCTCATCGAACGGCGGAAGCGATGAGAGTCGTCATCGTCGGCTGCGGGTACGTCGGTATCGAACTCGCGCGACAGCTCGCCGAGCGCGGAGACAACGTGTCGGGCGTGCGGCGGTCCGACGACGGGCTCGCCGCGATTCGGGAGCTCGACGACCGCATCGACGGATCGGACGGGAGGATCGCGGCAGTCCGGGCGGACGCGACGGACCCGTCGTCGCTCGAAGCGCTTCCCGACGCCGACGCGATCGTGTTCGCGGCGAGTTCCGGTGGCCGCGACGCCGACGCCGCCCGGTCGGTGTACGTCGACGGCCTGCGGAACGTGATCGACGAGTACGGGTCGCGATCGACGACGCCAGACCGGCTGGTGTACACCTCATCGACCGGCGTGTACGGCGACCACGACGGCGCGTGGGTCGACGAGGCGACGCCGATCGACCCCACGACGGAGAAGACTCGCGTCCTCGCGGAGGCAGAACACGTCGCGGTCGAAGGGACCGCCGAGGCCGGCATCGACGGGACCGTCGCGCGCTTTGCGGGGCTATACGGTCCGGAGCGGTACCGGATCGATCGCTACCTCGACGGTCCGGTCACGGCGGGATATCTGAACATGGTGCATCGTGACGACGCCGCCGGGGCGGTCCGGTTCGTCCTCGACGCCGACGCGGCCCGGGGCGAGTCCGTGCTGGTCGTCGACGACGAGCCGGTGGACAAGCACGCGTTCGCCGACTGGCTCGCTGACGCGTGCGGCGTTCCCCGTCCGACCAAGCGATCGAAGGCGGAGCGGATCATCGACGGCGACCTCTCGACGGCCGCCGAGCGACGGATCCGAACGAGCAAGCGATGCTCAAACGCGCGGCTCCGGGATCTCGGGTACGCGTTCGCGTATCCGACGTTCCGCGAGGGGTACCGCGACGCAATCCGAGACGTTCGCCGTCAAAGCGGGTGAGGTCCGTGATCGGGTTCGACCGCCCCGATCGCGTCGAGCCGGAACGGTGACCAAACTTCATGTAGCGGGAGTGAGTCGCGGAGAGACATGTGGGCTCAGAGCGTGACCGACGGGCAGGTCTCACGGGTGGCCACGCTCGCGCGTGAGAACCCGGAGCTGACCATGGCAGCACTTCTCGCCGTCGGCGTGGGTGTCGTCGTCGCGTATACGCTGTTCCGTGCCCATCGATCGACCGGCGTCACGTTCCGTCGGCTGCTCGCCGAACAGGACGAGATCGCCGTGTTGATGCATCCGAACCCCGATCCCGACGCGATGTCCGCCGCGCTCGGTGTCGCGTCCCTTGCGAGCCAAGTCGGCGTCGGTGCTACCGTTCAATACCCGGGACAGATCCGACATCAAGAGAACCGAGCGTTTCGGACCGTCCTTGACCTAGATCTGGATCCCATCGAACACGTGAGCGATCTCGCCGCCGAGTCCGTGGTGCTCGTCGATCACAACGAACCGCGAGGGTTCGCGGGAGCCGACGGGGTGCTCCCGATGGCGGTGGTCGATCACCATCCGGGTGACGGTTCCGGAGAGCGGTTCACCGACGTGCGGACCGACTACGGAGCGACCGCGTCGGTCGTCGCCGAGTATTTCGAGGAGAACGGCGCGACCCCAGTCCCGCCGGACAAGCACGCGAGCGAGACAAAAAGCGATCTCACGCTGCCCACGGACACGGCAACCGGACTGTTGTACGGGATCTTAGCCGACACGAAACACCTCACAGTCGGAGCGAGCGAGCCGGACTTCGCGGCGGCCGCCTACCTGTATCCGGGCGTCGATCAGGACCGTCTCGATCGGATCGCCAACCCGGCCGTCGACGCGGAGGTGCTCGAAGTGAAGGCGCGGGCGATCGCGGGCCGCCGGATCGAGGGCTCGTTCGCGGTCGCGGACGTCGGTGGCGTGAACAACGTCGACGCGATCCCGCAAGCCGCGGACGAACTGATCCAACTGGAGGGCGTGAGCGCCGTCGTCATCATCGGCGAGCGCGACGGGACCGTCCACCTCTCGGGCCGATCCCGTGATGACCGTGTCCACATGGGCAACGCGATCGATGCAGTGCTCGCGGACGTCGACAACGGCGATGGCGGCGGTCACTCGCGGATGGGCGGCGGGACGATCACGCCGACGATCGACCCCACCGGTGACGAGGAAGGGTCGACGGTGGACCGCGACGAGTTGACTGACGCGCTGTTCCGCGCGATGGCCGGGGACGTGTGACTGTGGACGCCGATCGATCGATCAACGATGGATGGCTTGCGCTCGCGGGCGTCGGAGTCGGGTACGTGATCGCAGTCGGGGTAGTCTTCGTGCTCGTGTTCGCGGTTCCGTACCTCGTCCTCGTCGCGTGAACGATCGTTCGGGAAGTCGGTGAAAAATTCGGGCGGTCGGAGATCGTGACGATTCGATACGATTCGGGAGCGGCCGGTGCATCCGGCGCAATCAGGCGAACGCCAGCGAGTCGTCGGCCCCGCCGTCGTCGTCCTGTCGGAGCTTCTCGTGTGCGTCGAGGAAGTCGTCGAGCGTGACCTCCGTGCGGTCGTCGCGGATCGCGAACATCCCGGCTTCGGTACAGATCGCCTTGATGTCGGCACCGGAGGCGTCGGGCGTCATCTTGGCGAGTTCCGTGAAGTCAATGTCGCTCGCGAGGTTCATCTTTCTGGTGTGGATCTTGAAGATGATCTCTCGGCCCTCGGTCTCCGGCTTGGGGACCTCGATGAGCCGGTCGAAGCGGCCCGGCCGGAGGATGGCGGGATCGAGCATGTCGAAGCGGTTGGTCGCGGCGATGATCCGCACCTCGCCGCGCTCGTCGAAGCCGTCCATCTCACTGAGCAGTTGCATCATCGTCCGTTGGACCTCGGCGTCGCCGGAGGTCTTCGAGTCCGTCCGCTTCGAGGCGATCGCGTCGATTTCGTCGATGAAGAGGACGGCCGGCTGGTTCTCGCGGGCGACCTCAAACAGGTCCCGGACGAGCTTCGCACCCTCGCCGATGAACTTGTGGACGAGCTCGGAGCCGGCCATCTTGATGAACGTCGCGTCCGTCTCGTTGGCGACGGCCTTCGCCAGCATCGTCTTCCCGGTGCCCGGCGGGCCGTACAGCAGCACGCCGCTCGGAGGGGTGATTCCGACATCCTCGAACATGTCGGGATGTTCGAGTGGCATCTCGACGGTTTCGCGGACCTCCTGCATCTGGTCGTCGAGCCCACCGATGTCGGCGTAGGTGACATCCGGCGAGTGCTCGACCTGCATCACGCGAGCCCTGACATCGGTCTCTTTCTCAAGTTTCTTCACGACCGACAGCGAGTTGTTGACGGCGACGCGGTCGTCCGGATCGAGCGTCTCGCGCATCTCGTCCGTGATCTCGGTGAGCGCCTCTTGATTGTTGCCGTGCTGTTTGATCACCGCGCCGTCCGGCGTGATCTCTTGGACCGTCGCGACGAACAGCGGAGACTGTTTCAGCTTCTTGTTCTCGTGGGTGAGCCGTTCGAGCTTCTGCTGGTACTTGTTGTTCTCGGCGTTCGCGTCGAGAAGCTTGTCGCGCATCTCCTCGTTTTGCGACTCGAGCACGTCGAGCTCCTCTTGGAGCGACTCGATCTTCTCCTGTCTCGACGCCGACCCATCGTAGGGCATCTCGACGTCGTCGACGGTGTCTGTCATTGGGTGTAATAAAGCGTCTCGCGCGTAAGAGGTTTCGGGTGGAAGAGGATCTACCGGGTACATCCCGCGTATAATGCCCTACAGTAATTAAATAAGATAGTAAATATTATTATGCGGTATGAATAAGGAGACAGTACGCATGAGTACCACCGATACCGTCATCGCCGAGGAGAGCGCCACAGACCGCTGGAGCGACGTCCGAGATCTTCCGCCGAGCGCGAAGCTCGTCGCGAAAGTGCTCGATTACAACGACACCCTGACTCAGAGCGAACTCGCGGAGGAGACGCTCCTCCCGTCACGGACCGTCAGATACGCGCTCTCGCGGCTGGAAGACGAGGGGGTCGTGGACGCCCGGTTCTCGTTCACCGACGCTCGCAAGCGGTTGTACACGCTCGCCGTGTGAAGTGTGCGCTCCCCCGAATCCTTACCAGTGATAGCGACGCAGAGGGTGTTGTGGTCTCCACTACCGCTGTCAAACGCGCGCTCGCCGCGCTCGCGACACGCACCAACACCGCGACGCGTCCAGCCGTCGCCGTGATAGACGAGGCGGACGCGGCGCGCGCCGACCTCCGGCGGGCCGCCGGGTTCGTCGATATCGGCGGACTCGATCGGCTGCGCGACGCGATCGCGTCCGCAGAACGCGACGGCGACGACGCGGTCGCCGAGCGGGGCCGCGAGGCGCTCGACGCGTACCGCCGGTTTCGGGCAGCGGCCGCCGGGTGATTACGGCCGGCGGGTGACGACGGACGCGGTCGTGTCGCGCGATCGATGCCACGCCCCCGGAACCCCTAAACCCGATACCGGCCAAGACGCGGACAGATGACACGGGTGATACACACCGGCGACACCCACATCGGGTACGCGCAGTACCACTCGCCGGTCCGACGACAGGACTTCCTCGACGCGTTCGCCGCCGTGATCGACGACGCGGTCGACGGCGATGTCGACGCCGTCGTCCACGCGGGCGACCTCTTTCACGACCGACGGCCGGAGCTCTCCGACCTGATGGGGACGATATCCATCCTCCGGCGGCTCGACGACGCCGATATCCCCTTCCTCGCGGTCGTCGGCAACCACGAGTCGACGCGGGACGGCCAGTGGCTCGACCTGTTCGAGCGGCTCGGGCTCGCGACCCGGCTCGGCGACGAACCGACGACCGTCGGCGACACCGCATTCTACGGGCTCGATCACGTTCCCGTTTCTCGGCGTGACGACCTCGACTACGCGTTCGCCGTCCACGACGCCGACTACGCCGCCCTCGTCGCTCACGGCCTCTTCGAGCCGTTCGGCTACGCCGACTGGGACACGGAGGAAGTGCTCGACGAAAGCACGGTCGCGTTCGACGCGATGCTCCTCGGCGACAACCACACGCCCGATGTCGCTGAGGTCGACGGCACGTGGGTCACCTATCCGGGGTCGACAGAGCGCGCGAGCGCGAGCGAGCGCGAGGGGCGCGGGTACAATCTCGTGACCTTCGACGCTGACGCCACCGGGGGCGACGACCGCGCCGAGATTCGGCGGCGCGCGCTCGATACGCGCCGGTTTGTCTTCGTCGAGGTCGAACTCCGCGAGGGCGAAGGCGAGGCGAGCGTGCGCGAGCAGGTGCGCCAGCACGACCTTGACGACGCGGTCGTCATCGTCGACGTGACGGGCGACGGCGACCCGGTCACGCCGGCCGCAGTCGAGGAGTTCGCGAACGACGAGGGGGCGCTCATCGCCCGCGTGACCGACCGACGGGAGATCGAGACGGACGACGAGGTGGACGTGAGCTTCGCCGACCCCGAGGACGCGGTCCGCGAGCGGCTCGACGAAATGTCGCTTTCTGCGGCCGCGGACGATGTCGAAGAAGCGATCCGAGCCGACACGGTTCCCGACAGCAACGTCAGGGAGACCGTGAAACGTCGCGTCGAGGAACGGCTGGAAGACCCCGACGCGTTCGATCGGAAATCAGGGGACATCGAGACCTCGACCGACGGTGACGACGCAGACGGGGCTGGGCCTGACGAGACAGACCTGAGCAACACCGACGAGGCCGACCCTGATGACGCAGACCTGAGCGACACCGACGAGGCCGACCCTGATGACACAGACCTGAGCGACACCGAAGACGCGGATTCGGACGACACCGACGACGCGGATACCGATGGCTCGTCTGCGATCGACGGACAGGTCTCCATGGAGGACTATCTGTGAACTTCGACCGCGTTCGCCTCTCCAACTTCAAACCGTATGGCGACGCCGACCTCCGGCTGACGGAGGGCGTCACCGTCATCCACGGGCTCAACGGCAGCGGCAAGTCGTCGCTGCTGGAGGCGTGTTTCTTCGCGCTGTACGGCTCGACGGCGCTCGACGGGACGCTCGACGACGTGATCACGAACGGCGAGGAAGAAACCGAAGTCGAGTTGTGGTTCACGCACGACGGCGCGTCCTATCACGTCGAGCGGCGGCTCAAGACGTACGACGGCCGGATCGACCACCAGTGTGCCCTCGAATCGATAGACAGGAGCGACGTGACCCGCGACGGCGCGCACGCGGTTCGTGAGTACATCACCGAATTGCTCCGGATGGACGCCGAGGCGTTCGTTAACTGCGCGTACGTCCGGCAGGGCGAGGTGAACAAGCTGATCAACGCCACGCCCCGAGAGCGACAGGATACGATCGACGACCTGCTCCAGCTCGGAAAGTTGGAAGAGTACCGCGATCGCGCCGGCGACGCCCGGCTCGGCGTCGAGGACGTGCTGGAGAACCGCCGCGGGCGACTCGATCAGATCGGCGATCAGATCGCACAGAAAGAAGCGAAGGGACTCCACGACCGTCTCAACGAACTCGAAAGTGACCTCGCGGCGGTCACAGACGAGATCGACCGGTACGAGACCCAGCGTGAACAGGCCGAAGAGACGCGAGAGACGGCGGCAGAGACGCTGTCGACGCACGCGGAGAAGCGCGAGAAGTTGGAGTCGGTCGCGGAGACGATCGGCGAGATCGAAGAAGCGATCCGCGAGGCGGAGCGCGAACGAGACGCGCACCGCGACGCGATCGCCGAGGCCCGCGAGCGGATCGCGGAGATCGAGACCGCGATCGACGACCGGATCGGCGACGACAGACTCGACGCGGCGACCG
The DNA here is from genome assembly GCF_024494655.1 of Halorubrum laminariae. Classification (GTDB taxonomy): domain Archaea; phylum Halobacteriota; class Halobacteria; order Halobacteriales; family Haloferacaceae; genus Halorubrum; species Halorubrum laminariae. Next base: position 405,830 of record NZ_JANHDL010000001.1, read on the forward strand.
ACGAGGCAATCGCCGAGCGCCGCGAAGAACTCGACGATCGGGAGACCGAGCTTCGCGAGGATCTCGACGACGAGCGAGTGAGCGCCGAGGCGTTTCGCAATCAGGCGGCGAACCTCGCCGAGAAGGCCGACGACCGCGCCGAGCGCGCAGCCGAGGCCGAATCGACGGCAACCGACCTCGACGACGAGGCCGAGGCGGCGGCCGACGAGGCCGACGAACGCGAGTCGTCGATCGCGGAGCTCCGCGAGGAGGCGGAGACGCTCCGCGATCGGTTCGCGACCGCCGACGCCGACGTTTCCCCCGACGAGACGGCCGACGAACGCGAGGCGCTTCGAGAGCGGCGCGGCGAGGTTCGCGAGCGGATCGCGGAGCTGTCGGCGGAGCTGAAGAACGCCCGCGAGCGCGTCGAGGAGGCCGAGGAGCTGCTCGCGGCGGGGAAGTGTCCGGAGTGCGGGCAGCCGGTCGACGAGTCGCCGCACGCGAGCGGAATCGAGGAGGACCGCGAGCGCGTCGACGAGCTTGAGGCGAAGCTTGAGGCGGCCCGCGAGCGCGAGGACGACCTCGACGACCGGATCGCGGAGCTGAACGAACTCGCGACCGCGGCGGATCGACTCGACGAGATCGACGAGACGGTCGCGATGCTCGAAGAGCGCGTCGACGAGAAGCGCGCGGAGGCGGAACGAAAGCGGAAGTCGGCGGCCGAAAAGCACGAGCGCGCGGCCGAGCTTCGCGAGGAGGCCGAAGGGACCCGCGAGGTCGCCGCGGAGAAGCGCGAGGAGGCCGAGGCGGCCGCGGCGCGCGTGTCGGAGCTCGAAGACGCGCTCGCCGCGGTCGACGAGGCCAGAGAGGCGGTGGCTGCGATCGAGGAGCGCCGCTCGACGATCGCCGACGCGGAAGCAGAGATCGAGCGTCGCCGGGAGAAGCGGGAGAGTCTGGAGGAGGTGAACGACGAGCGGCGGGACCGGCTCGCAGACGAGCGGGAGCGTCGCGACGAACTCGCGGCGGCCGTCGACGAGGACGCGGTCGAGGAGGCGAAAGCGAAGAAGGAGCGGGCAGAGGAGTACCTCGACGAGGTCGACGAGGAGCTCGACCGGCTCGCGGAGCGTCGAACCGAATTGGAGAACGCGATCGGCGGGGTCAACGGCGAGATCCGGGAACTTGAGGCCCTCCGCGACGAGCGCGACGAGGTGGCCGAAACGGTCGAAGCGCTAGAGGGGCTCCACGAGGAGACAAGCGATCTGGAGGCGATGTACGGCGACCTGCGCGCGGAACTGCGCCAGCGTAACGTCGCCGAGCTAGAGCGCACCCTCAACGAGACGTTCGAACTCGTCTACGGCAACGACGCCTACTCGCACATCGAACTCGACGGCGAGTACGTCCTCACCGTCTATCAGAAGGACGGCGAGGCGCTGGACCCGGAACAGCTCTCCGGCGGCGAGCGCGCGCTGTTCAACCTCTCGCTACGCTGTGCGATCTACCGGCTGCTCTCGGAGGGGATCGAGGGCGCAGCGCCCACGCCGCCGCTCATCCTCGACGAACCTACGGTCTTTCTCGACTCCGGGCACGTCTCCCGGCTCGTCCGCCTCGTCGAGGAGATGCGCGGGTTCGGCGTGCGGCAGATTCTCATCGTCAGCCACGACGACGAGTTGGTAGGAGCCGCAGATGAACTCGTCACCGTCGAGAAAGATCCCCGATCGAACCGGTCGACGGTCCGGAGAGAAGACGTGGGGGAACTCGATGTCGCGTCGCTCGCGGACGATTGAATCGGATCGCAGAGTCGAACGGTCCCGGTCGGAGAGCTGGGACCGACGACAGGACGACTCCTCTACGCGGCGCGGCGCTCTTTCGCCTTCGGGCGGAGATTCGTGTAGCCGCACTTGCGGCAGCGGTCGGCGTCGGGGGAGTTGCGGGCGTTACAGCGCATGCAGATGTGTCGATCGAGGTTGCGGCGTTCCGCGGCGTCGAAACTGGCCATACGGCTACTGTCGTGGCGACGCTGTAAAAGCTTGCGAGACGCGTCGGATCGCGGTCGTCGACGACTGGCCAGCTACGCGCCAGCCTCGGAGAGCGCCGATTCGATGTCCTCGCGCTGTGTGACGCCCACGAACCGGTCGACGACGCCGTCGTCGTTCTCGACGATCAGCGTCGGCAGCGATCGGACCTGATACTGGTTGGCGACGTCCTGTTCCTCGTCGACGTTCACCTTCTGTAGCTCGAAGGCGTCGCCGAGGTCCTCCTGAATCTCCTCGAGGATCGGGTCCTGCGTCTTACACGGGCCACACCAGTCTGCGTGAAAATCCAGCAGTCGAACAGTCATTATCCGCCCAAATCTACCGTCGCACCGCGCATAAGGGTTTCCCACTCGTGCGTGATGGAACACAAAACCGCCGGCTCTGCCGAACCCGTCGGCCGCGACGTGTCGGTCCCCGACCGACGGAATGGGGTGGGTTCGCCCCGACTTGACGGTGGGATGGGAGACGTGTGACGCGACGCGTTGCGTGGCGCGAACGAAACGTTTAGGACGTAGAGAGACGCATCGGAGAGTATGAGCAGTGGTTCCAACTCCGGCGGCCTGATGTCGAGTGCGGGACTGGTCCGCTACTTCGACAACCAAGGCCGGGACGCGATCACGATGAATCCGAAGACCGTCCTCGCGTTCTGCGTCCTCTTCGGCGTGTTCGTCCAAATCCTCTCGCTGACGGTCGCGTAGATCAGCCGAGTAGTCTCTGGTCGACGTTCGTCCGCGTAGCGCGCCCTTTTTGCCCGTCCCCGTCGGATAGATGGCCATGCAAGCAGGCGTCATCGCCGTGCAGGGCGACGTGGCCGAACACGCCGCAGCCGTCCGGAACGCCGCGGCCGCCCACGACGAGCCCGTGGATGTCGTCGAAATACGCGAGGCTGGCCTCGTGCCCGACTGCAACGTGCTCCTCGTGCCGGGCGGCGAGTCGACAACGATTTCCCGACTGCTCCACCGGGAGGGAATCGCCGCCGAGATACGGGATCACGTCGCGGCGGACAAGCCCGTCCTCGCGACCTGTGCGGGGCTCATCGTCTGCGCACGCGACGCGAAAGACGACCGCGTGGACCCGCTCGGGCTCGTCGACATCTCCGTCGACCGGAACGCGTTCGGGCGACAGAAGGACTCCTTCGAGGCGGGGCTGTCGGTGAACGGACTCGTGGACCCCTTCCATGCCGTGTTCATCCGCGCACCCCTCATCGACGACATCGGCCCGGACGTCGAGACGCTCGCCACCGTCGACGGCCGGCCGGTCGCCGTTCGGGACGGTCCCGTCCTCGCGACCGCGTTCCATCCGGAACTCACCGACGATCCGCGGATCCACGACCTCGCGTTCTTCCCCAAGCGGGAGGTGGTGGCGTGAGCGACCCCGACGGAGCAGACACAGAAAGTGCAGACGTCGAGGACCCCGACGCACCATCCGAGGCGGTCCTCGACGAGCTGTTCGATACCATCGAATCGCGGAAGGCGGAGCTTCCGGAAGGGTCGTACACGGCGTCGCTGTTTACCCACGAGAAAGGCGAGAACGCGGTGTTAGAGAAGATCGGCGAGGAGTCGACGGAGACGATCCTCGCCGCGAAAGACGACGACCTCGACGAACTCACCTACGAGAGCGCCGACCTCGTCTACCACCTGCTCGTGTTGCTCGCGATGAAGGACCTCGACCTCGACGATCTGCGCGCAGAACTCCGGGATCGTTTTTAGCTTGACCGGTCGCGTTCGAGTTCGCGATCGATGTCGTCGAACTCCGCCGTCTCCAATTCGCTTGCGATCCGGTTCTCGAACTCGTCTTCGCTGATCTGTCCCTCGACGTACTGCCGGCGGAGTCGGTCCTGGCGGGTCTCCGACGTGTCGTCAGCCGCGGACGCGGATGTCGACCACGATTCGCCGATCGAGTCCGTGTCGACTGACGCGTCGTCACTCCCGAAGAACCACGATCCGGCCTTGTACGCGGCGTACGCGATTCCGGCGAGGATGATGATCGAGACGATTCCCGATATCACCGCCCACACGAGGCTCAGGAACCACCAGACGACGGAGACGAGGACGCTGACGCCGATCAGGACCGCGAGCGCGGTCACGCCGTAGTAGAGGGCCTTCTTTCCGTCCATGTGGAGGATGTCGCGCGTCCGATCGCAAATACCTTCGGCCGCGTTGGGTCGAATCCCTCTCGCCGTCAGAAGACTTATTCGCCGCTGCAGTCGTGAACGATGGGATGACCGACCGCATCGACGCCGGCGTGGACCGTCGGTCCGTTCTCGGCTCGCTCGCCGGTGCGGGGACGATAGTCGTCTCCGGCTGTGCGGGCGATCAAGCCGAGCGGGCGGGGGCCGACGAGCCAAGTGATCCGGCAGAGGGATCGACCGGCAGGGTGGCAGAATCGACTGATTCGGACACGGTCGCAATGGACGCCGATACACTCGACGAGCTTGCCGCACGGTTCGCGCCGACACTGTATTTCGACGCCGCGGAGTCGTGGTATCCGACCGACCCCCGCCCGTACATCACCGAGGAAGGAGGCGAGACGGTGGTCGACGGGTTCAATGCGTTCGACGGCTATCACGAGCGCTACGATGAGGATGGTGCGCCTCCGGACCCGACCGTTTTCTATCACGGCGTCCGCTACGCTGAGTCGCCGCTCGCGGTCGTCCAGTTCTGGTTGTACTCCGCGTTCGACCAGTTCACCGCGAACTTCCACTGGCACGACTGGGAAGTCCTCCACGTGTTCGTGGATCTCGACACGGGGGAGCCGCAGCTGTACGTCGCCAGTTCGCACTCTCGAAGCGTGCCGAACAACGAGTTTCTCGACCCCGATCCCGACCGCGTACCGCGGATCCTCACCGAACTCGGTTCGCACTCCAGTACGCTCTCGGTCAACGAGATACCGGACGGGTTCCAGCGCGTCGGCGGCGACGGCCTGCTCGCCGACATCACGAACGCGACGATCGACACGGTCGAGGACCTCCTCGGCGTCCCGATCGCGTACGGGCTCCCGCGAGACGAGGGGATGCGGCTCCCGTTCGTCGTCCCCGAGTACGAGGGCGCGCCGGTGTACGACCACCCCGACCTCCCGTCGGTGACCGCCGAGTCGCTCGTCGACGAGACGCTCACCGTCCGGTCGCTCGACGCGCTGTCGTCGCCGCCGACCGACCTCCCACTCCGAGAGACCGGCGTCGCGTTCCGCCACCGAGAACGGGAGGACCCGGAAGCGGCCGACACCGCAGAGACGGTCGTCGAGTACGACCTCGTCGAGACGACCGAGTTGGAGGATATCACCGCGTTCACCGGCCCGCAGCTCAGCTTCGAGTTCGCGGTGCCGGAGGCCGTCGAGGACGCTGTCGCGAGCCACATCACGACGACGGGCGTGCCGTGGGAACAGCCCCGGTACGAGGATCCGGCGGTCGACGTCAGCGCCGGGAACCACCGCGCAGATCTCGCCGATCGGTACGAGGCGGTGGGTGACAGGGCGGGGATCGGAGACGGGGCCGCCGACGCGTTCGACGGGCTGGTCGCCCGGGTCACGGCGGCCGACGAGAGCGACGAGGCCCCGGACGGCGAGGGGCTGTCGGTGACCGAGTCGGCCGTCGAGTCGGTCGTGCTGATCGAGAGCGATCCCAAAATGGTTCCGACGTTCGGCGGCGTCGCCGTCGCCGCTGGCGTCCCGGAGGGCGAGCACCGAATCACGGTCAACGGCGCGGGACGGACGCCGCACAGCGAGCGGCTCCGCGTCGAGAACGGCGAGGCCACGGTCGCCGGCGTCGACGGCGATATCCCGCTCGTCGCACGCGAGGACGCGACGAGAGTCGAGATCGGCGAGGCGGCCGGCGAGGCCGAACTGGAGCGCACCGCGCTCGAAGACGACTTCGCTGGCCGGATCTACGACTCCGCGGTCGACGGGAGCGACGCGGTGTACGTCCACGCGAGCGGGGCGTACACGGCCGAGGTGCGCGACGCGGCGGCGGAGGTCGGTGCCTACCGGGTCAACCCGGCGGTCGAAGACGCGGGGGCGGGGACCGGCTCACCGATCCGGATCGAGCGTCCCGAGACGGGCGCGACCTCGCTGGCGGGGTTCGTCGCTGACATCGCCGAGGAGACCCGCGCCGAGGTGGCCGCGGCCGCGGCGGGCGATGGTGATGAGAACGGGGACGACGACGACAGCGAAACCGCGAGCGGCGGTGACGCCGGCGGGCCGTCGAACGCCGTCACCGGGCTTGAACGGGCGCTCGCGGCCGCGGTCGATGCCGCAGAACGCGCGGAGGCGCGGGCTCGTGAAGGAGACGCACCGGGAGTAAACCAGCAGTTGGACGCGGTCGCAGACCGGATCGCTCGGATCGAAGAGCGGCTCGCGGCGGCTCGCAACGGGCTGCCGCCGGGACTCGCGGCGGCGACGGAAAACCGGATGGCGCAGGCGACACGTCGGGTCGAACAGGCGCGGACCGGGTCGCTGTAGGCGGGCGACGAGTCACCTACGGCTGCGAGAAGAGTCGTCTGATCGGTTTCCGACTACAGCGGCTCGATCAGCTCGACGGCGTGCCCGTCGGGGTCTTTGACGAACGCCGTCCGCGCGCCGGCGGCCGGCTGGTCGCCCGGCTCTTTCACGACGCCGTGGTGGTCGATCTCCTCGAAGGTCGCGTCGACATCGTCGACGCCGACGGCGACGTGGTCGTAGCGGTCGCCGTCGTCGCTCGGAGTCTCGCCGTCGGTGTCGGAGAGCTGGAACTCCACGCCCGAATCGCCGGCGACGTACAGGTTCCGGGTCTCGCCGTCCTCGGTCGTGAACTCCCACGAGCGCTCGAATCCGAGCTGTTCGACGTACCAGTCGGCCGTTCGGTCCGCGTCTTCGACGTTGAGACACGTGTGGAGTATCTCCATGGCTCGCCGTCTCGCGGGGAGGACAATAAATCCCGACGAACCGCGTCGCGCGGACGCGACCGCGTGGGAATTCGATCACGATCGATAACGAAAGTCAATGATCCCGATCACGAAAGGGCGCGATCGGCCGACGTATCGACCGACGGCGACGAGAGGTGCGGCTTGGCACTATATTGATTTTTAACAAAGGATTTATTCGCTCCTCGCCGTCCAGTAGTAACATGGCAACTGAGCCCACGCGGGGAAGTGACATAACCGACCTCGATACGTCGTCTGCCGCGCTCGGTCACGACAGACCGGACGTAGACGCCTTCAGGGAGCTCGCGTCCGACCTCCGGGCACGCGTCGAGGGCGACGTCCAGTTCGACGAGTACGCGCAGGTCCTGTACGCGACCGACGGCAGCATCTATCAGGCGCGGCCGGCGGGGGTCGTGACGCCGCGGTCGGTCGAGGACGTACAGGAGACGATGCGGGTCGCCGAAGACCACGGCGTCCCGGTCATTCCGCGAGGCGCTGGCTCGTCGCTCGGCGGCCAGACCGTCGGACCGGGCTGCGTCGTGCTCGATTTTACCCCGAACATGGACGATATCGTCGAGGTCCGTCCCGACGACCGCCGCGCGGTGGTCCAGCCCGGCGTGGTCCAAGACCACCTCGACGACCGGCTCGCGGAGGACGGGCTGAAGTTCGCGCCCGACCCGGCCTCGTCGGCGCGCGCGACGGTCGTCGGCGGCATCGGCAACAACTCCACGGGCGCGCACTCGGTCCGCTACGGGATCACCGACGCGTACACCGAGGAACTGAAGGTCGTGCTCGCGGACGGCTCGCTGATCCACACCCGCGAGGTCGTCCTCGACTCGCCGGAGTACGAGGAGCTGGTCGACAAAGACGATCAGGAGGCCGCGCTCTACGAGACGACCCGACAGCTGGTGGAGGACAACCAGGCCGAGATCGACGACAAGTACCCGAACCTCAAGCGCTCGGTGTCGGGATACAACCTCCACAAAGTGATCTACGAAAACGACGACGGCGAGGAGGTCATCAACCTCTCGAAGCTGTTCGTCGGCGCGGAGGGTACGCTCGGCACGATCGTCGAGGCTGAGGTGTCACTCGTCACCCGACCGGAGGAGACGGCGCTCGCGCTGTACACCTTCGACTCGCTCGTCGACGCGATGGAGGCCGTCCCGGAAGCGCTCGACTTCCCGGTGAGTGCGGTCGAGCTGATGGACGACGAGGTGTTCGCGCTCGCCGCGGGCTCACAGGAGTTCGCGCAGTACGCAGAACCGATCCCCGATCGAGCCGCGGCGGCGCTCATGCTTGAGTGGGACTCGGAACTCGTCGACGACTTCGAGTCGGCGATCGCCGACACGAACGCGCACTTCGTCGATGAGGGCGACGCATTCGACGTGATCGAGGCGTACACCGAGGAGGACCAAGCGGACATCTGGAAGCTCCGAAAGGCGGCGATCCCGCTGCTGATGGGCATGCAAGGCGACCCCAAACCGTACCCGTTCATCGAGGACGCGACGGTGCCGCCCGAAGAGCTGGCGGAGTACGTCGGGCAGTTCGAGGAGGTGCTGACGGACCACGACACCTCCGCCGCCTACTTCGCGCACGCCGGCTCCGGAACGCTCCACATCCGTCCGATCCTCTCGCTGAAAGAGGAGGAGGGCGTCGAGAAGATGCACTCCATCTCCGAGGACGTCACCGACCTCGTGTTGGAGCACCACGGCTCGTTCTCGGGCGAGCACGGCGACGGGCTCGCGCGGACCGAGTTCAATCCGAAGATGTACGGTGAGGATCTGTGGGCGGCGTTCCAAGAACTCAAGTCGGCGTTCGACCCCGAGTGGCGGATGAACCCCGGGAAGGTCGTCTACGTCGACGGCGACACCGCCGAGGAGCGCGGCTATCCCGACACCGCGGCCGACACCGACATGCGAGAGAACCTCCGGTACGGGCCGGAGTACCAGTCGATCGAGCCGCAGACCTCGCTCGACTTCGACGACGAGGGCGGGTTCTCGCATCTCGTCGAGCTGTGTAACGGCTGCGGCACCTGTCGCGAGACCGACTCCGGCGTGATGTGTCCGACCTACCGCGCCTCCGAGGAGGAGATCCAAGCCACGCGCGGCCGCGCCAACATGCTTCGGGCCGCCATCAGCGGAGAGTTGGACGAAGACGAGATCCACTCCGACCGCTTCCAAGAGGAGGTTCTCGGACTCTGCGTCGGCTGTAAGGGCTGTAAGAGCGACTGTCCGACCGGCGTCGACCTCGCGAAGCTGAAAGCCGAGGTGAAACACGAACACCACGAGAAGGAGGGGTCGGGACTCCGCGAGCGGATCTTCCGAGACATCGACCGGTTCTCGGCGCTCGGGAGCACGCTCGCGCCCATCTCGAACGCGGCGAGCAAAATCCCCGGAGCCCGGACAGTCATGGACGCGGTCGCGGGGATCGCGCCCGACCGCGAGCTGCCGACATTCCGCTCCGAGAGCTTCGAGGAGTGGTTCGACTCGCGCGGGGGATCGACGATCGCCGCCACGGAGGCCGACGAGACGGTCGTGTTGTTCCCGGACACGTATACCAACTACAGCTACCCGGCGGCCGGGAAAGCCGCCGTGGAGGTGCTGGAAGCGGCCGGCGTCCGCGTCGAGGTGCCGGGCGACCTCGCGCCTTCGGGCCGGGCGGCGTTCTCGACCGGCTTCCTCGACGACGCCCGCGAGCGCGCGGCGACAAACGTCGAGAAGCTCGCGCCGCGGGTCCGCGAGGGGCAATCGGTCGTCTTCGTCGAGCCCTCCGATGCGGTGATGTTCCAAGACGAGTACCTCGACCTGCTCGACGGCGACGACGTCGAGGCCGTCTCGGCCGCGGCGTACGGCGTGTTGGAGTACCTCGACGCCGGCCGCGTCGACGAACGACTGGCGTTCGACGCGCCAGCCGAGTCGCTCACGTACCACGGCCACTGCAACCAGAAGGCGACGAACAAGGACCACCACGCGGTCGGCGTGCTCCGGCGGAGCGGTTACGAGGTCGACCCGCTCGACTCCTCGTGTTGCGGGATGGCCGGATCCTTCGGCTACGAGTCGGAACACTACGACATCTCGAAGGCGATCGGCCGGATCCTCTTCGATCAGGTCGACGAGAGCCCCGGCGAGACCGTGACCGCGCCGGGCGCGTCCTGTCGGTCGCAGCTCGGCGACCGCGACGAGGCCGCCGAGAACCCGCCGCACCCGATCGAGAAGGTCGCCGAGGCGGTGACTGGTCCGGCGTCGGGAGCCGCACAGACCGGGTCGGCCGGCGCAGCACCCGCGGACGACTGAGCGTCAACGACGCTCGGTCCGTCACGAGGGGTGTGATCGGACGGTAAGAGGTGGGTATTCGATCGAACCGGTGCGTTTTCGCGAGTCTTCTGTGGGTTCAAGTGGAACTCTGCGTCGAATGCCTTCGAGTGGAGGTCCGGCTCCGTCGGTTTCGTGTGGAGATTCGTCCCTTGTCGGTTCAAGTGGAGGTCCGACCCTCGTCGGTTTCGTGTGGAGATCCGCGTCTGCCCCGCTCCGGGGTGCGGCCTCCGCGCGTCTCCGGACGGCGAGCCGGTCCGTCCGGATGGAAAGCTATACGACGCCGACCCGACCACGAGTATATAAGCAGATGTCTCACGAGGGTTACGATCACACCGCGGTCGAAGAACGGTGGCAGACGGCCTGGGCGGAGGCCGACGCGTATCGGACGCCGGACGAGGTGGACGACCCCACCTACGTGCTCGGGATGTACCCGTACCCGTCCGGGAAGCTCCATATGGGCCACGTCCGCAACTACACGATCACGGACGCGTACGCCCGGTACCGCCGCATGCGCGGCGACGACGTGCTCCACCCGATGGGGTGGGACGCGTTCGGACTCCCGGCCGAAAACGCCGCGAAGGAGCGCGACACCAACCCCCGCGACTGGACGTTCGACTGTATCGACACGATGAAAGGCCAGATGCGGTCGATGGGGTTCGGCTACGACTGGGACCGCGAGATCACCACCTGCGTCCCTGAGTACTACGAGTGGAACCAGTGGCTGTTCTCCCGGTTTTCCGAGGCCGGACTCGTCGAGCGCCGCGACGCCGAGGTGAACTGGTGTCCCTCCTGCGAGACCGTTCTCGCCGACGAGCAAGTCGAGGGCGACGCCGAGCTGTGCTGGCGGTGTGACACGCCGGTCGAGACCCGCGACCTCGACCAGTGGTTCCTTTCGATTACCGAGTACGCCGACGAGCTGCTGGAATCTATCGACGATCTGGAGGGGTGGCCCAACTCCGTGCGCCAGATGCAGCGCAACTGGATCGGCCGGCAGTACGGGACGACGCTCCATTTCCATATCGGCGGTCAGGGTCCCGTCGAGGCGTTCACGACCCGCGTGGACACGATCCACGGCGCGACGTTCTTCGCGCTCGCGCCCGACCACCCGATCAGCGAGGAGTTGGCCGCCAAGGACGACGCGGTCCGCGAGTTCATCGAGGAGGAGGCCGACCCCGACGGCGACGAGCCGAACGGCGTCGAGACGGACCTCACCGCAACCAACCCCGCTACGGGCGAGGAGATTCCCGTCTTCGTCGCCGACTTCGTCCTCTCTGACGTCGGGACCGGCGCACTGATGGCAGTGCCCGGCCACGACGAGCGCGACCACGCCTTCGCCGAAAAGATGGGTGTCGACATCGAACCGGTCGTCGCCCCGGAGCCCGACGACTGGGACGGCGAGACGGTCCCCGACGCGCCGGACGTGAGTGACGAGCCGTTCACCGAGGACGGCGTGCTCGTCAACTCCGGCGCGTACAGCGGCCTCGACAGCGAGACGGCCCGCGAGCGGCTGACCGCGGATATCGAAAGCGCAACCGAGAGCACGCAGTACCAGCTTCGCGACTGGGGGATCTCCCGACAGCGTTACTGGGGGACGCCGATCCCGGTCGTCCACTGCGACGACTGCGGCCCGGTGTTGGTCCCTGACGAGGACTTGCCGGTCGAACTTCCCGAGTTCATCAACACGACCGGGAACCCCCTCGACGCGGCCGAAGAGTGGAAGCGGACGACCTGTCCGGAGTGCGGCGCGCCAGCGACGCGCGAGACGGACACGATGGACACGTTCGTCGACTCCTCGTGGTACTTCCTGCGGTACGTCTCGCCGGATCTGGCGGACGCCCCCTTCGACCTCGACCGCGCCAACGACTGGATGCCGGTCGACCAGTACGTCGGCGGCATCGAACACGCCGTGATGCACCTGCTGTACTCGCGATTTTTCACCAAGGTACTCGCCGACGAGGAGGGGTTAGATCAGCGAGAACCGTTCACGAACCTGCTGGCGCAGGGGATGGTCCAGCTGGACGGCGAGAAGATGTCCAAGTCGAAGGGGAACACGGTCTCGCCGCAGCGCATCGTCGAGGAGTACGGCGCGGACACGGCGCGGCTGTTCATGATGCAGGCGGCACAGCCCGAGCGCGACTTCGACTGGAGCGAGGAGGGCGTCAAGTCGACGCACCGCTTCCTGTCTCGGCTGAGCGACCTCGTCGAGGAGTACGCCGCCGGCGACGTCGAGACGGGAGACACCGAGAGCGGCCGCGAGACGATCGACGACTACGTCGCGGCCGAGACCGACGCCGCCGTCGCGATCGCGGGCACCGAGTACGACGACCTGACGTTCAACGTCGCGTTACGCGAGGCACAAGACTTGGTGGGGACCCTTCGGAGCTACCGCGAGCACGCGGAGCCGCACCCGGCCGTCTACGAGCGCGGGCTGGACGTGGCCGTCCGGCTGCTCGCGCCGGTCGCGCCGCACCTCGCCGAGGAACTGTGGGAGACGCTCGGCCGCGACGGGCTCGTCGTCGACGCCGACTGGCCGACCGCGACCGCGGACCGCGAGACGGTCGAACGCCGCCGCCGGCTGGTGACGAACACCCGCGAGGACGTTCGCGACATCGTCGAGGTCGCCGGGATCGACGATCCCGAGCGGATCGACGTCGTCGTCGCGCCCGAGTGGAAGTACGACGCCCTCGAAATCGCCATCGACAGCGACGCCGACAACCTCATCTCGGAGCTGATGGGCGAGTCGCACATCCGCGAGCGGGGCGACGCCGCCGCCGACTACGGACAAGATCTACAGGCGAACCGCGAGGCGCTTCAGGAGACGCTCGGCGACGACGACGAGTACGACGCGCTCCGAGCAGCCGCGTGGCTGATCGAGCGTGAGTTCGACGCTCCCGTCCGGGTCGAGCGCGCGGACGACGCGGACGAGAGCGTGGTACGGAAGGCGGAGCCCGGTCGCCCCGCGATCGATATCGTCGAGTAAGCGAGCGCACCGCCGCGCTCCTCGCGCCATCAGCTTCCGGAACGGACCCCGTCACACTTACCGCGGCGTCGGATCTATCCCCGGACGAATGGAGTTCGTCGAGAAGTACCAGAGCGTGCTCGTTCTCGTCGCGATCCTCGTTGGGTTGGCGCTCGGTCAGGTGTCCGGCGTGCCAGCGGTCGCAGACGCGCTCATCCTCCCGTTTCTGATGGTGATGCTGTTCGCCGCGTTCGCGGGGATCCCGCTGTCGCGGCTCCGCGCCGCGTTCGGGAACCGGCGCGTCCTCGGGTCGAGTCTCCTCGTCAACTTCCTCTGGAGCCCGCTTCTGGCCGTCGGACTCGGTGCCGTCTTCCTCCGCGAACAGCCGGCGCTTTGGGTCGGGCTCATCATGCTGATGGTCACGCCGTGTACCGACTGGTATCTGATCTTCACCGACATCGCCGGCGGCGACGTGCCTCTCGCGACCTCGCTTCTCCCGTACAACCTCGTGTTGCAGCTCCTGTTTTTGCCCGTGTACCTGTACGTCTTCGCGGGGACGCTCGTCGAGCTGCCGGCGTCGCTGCTCGTGGAGAGCGTCGTGCTCGTGTTGGTCGTGCCGCTGGCGCTCGGTGGCGCGGCGCGGTGGGGACTGATCCGGTGGCGGGGCCGGCAGTGGTTCGACCGACAGGTCCTCCCGAGGCTGAGTCCGCTCCAGATCGTCTTTTTGAGCCTCGCGATCGGCGCGATGTTCGCATCGCAGGGCGGCGTCGTCGTCGAGAATCCGCGGCTGCTCGCGCTGATGGCGGTTCCGGTCGTCGCCTTCTACGCGATCAATCTCGGCGTGGGCTTCGCCGTCGGCCGCGTGCTCGACTTCTCGTACGGGGAGCTCGTGTGTTTCAACAACGCAATCCTGTCGCGGAACTCCCCGACCGCGCTCGCGATCGCCGTCGTCGCGTTCCCGAACGAGCCGCTCATTCCGCTGGCGCTCGTGATCGGTCCGCTGCTGGAGCTTCCCCTGTTGGGGCTCATCGCGCAGGCGCATCTGGCGGTCAGCGACCGCGGGTGGTGGACGTAGCTCGGTATGAACCGGGAGAAGATCAGATCGGACACGCGGACGATCGAGCGCGGAGGAAAGCGAGCGAGACGGACGGTTCCACTTCCCGTATTTTTACCATCCCGTCGGTACTCGACGGCGTATGGTACGTTCGTACGACCCCTCGGAGATTCCGTCCGTGTACAACCTCAAAGACGTGCCCCTTGCCAAGGAGGGCAAGGGCTTCGAGCAGGCCGTCTTCCGCGGGGTCGACCAGATGATCGGGATGACGACGATCGGACCGGAGCGGGAGGACAAGCCACCGCACTCGCATCCGTGGGAGCAGATGAACCTCGTTGTGGAGGGCGAGGTGGACTTCCTCGTCGACGGCGAGCGGATCTCGCTGTCGACGTACGACGCCGTGGAGATTCCGCCGGACGTGCCGCACGCGTCCCGGGCCGTCTCCGACGAGCCGGCCACGCTGCTCGCCTTCTGGCCGCTCCGCGAAGACCGCCTCGACGCGACCGACTACCAGACCGAGTTCGAGATCTAAACCGAGTTCGAGATCTGAGCCCCCGGCCGTTCGCCCGGCGACGGGCTTAATCGGTCGAGCGCCCAATTCGGAGTGATGCCAGAACGGGCGGGGATGGACGCGTTCGCACACCTCGGGAGCGACCTCCGAGACGCGCTCTCGGACCGGGGCTTTTCGACGCCGACGGAGCCGCAGCGAGCGGCCATCCCGCCGCTGGCCGACGGGAAGAACGCGCTCGTCCTCGCTCCCACCGGAACCGGAAAGACCGAGACCGCGATGTTGCCCGTCTTCGACGCACTCGTCGCGGCCCGCGACGCGCCGGGCGATCCGCCCCGAGAGGGGATTTCGGCGCTGTACATTACGCCGCTGCGCGCGCTCAACCGCGACATGATGGACCGGCTGGAGTGGTGGGGCGACCGACTCGACATCGAAGTCGCGGTGCGCCACGGCGACACCACGCAGTACGAGCGCAGCAAACAGGCCGACGACCCGCCGGACGTGTTGATCACGACGCCGGAGAGCCTCCAAGCGATCTTGACGGGCTCGAAGATGCGGGTCGCACTCGAATCGGTCGCCCACGTCGTGATCGACGAGGTCCACGAACTCGCCGCCGCGAAACGCGGCGCGCAGCTCACGATCGGACTGGAGCGGCTGCGTCGCGTGGCGGGACCGTTCCAGCGGATCGGGCTCTCCGCGACGGTCGGCGACCCAGACGAGGTCGGGAAGTTCCTCGTCGGGTGCGGCCGGCGCGACCCCGACCGCGAGGGCGATCGCGCGTTCGAGACGGTCGAGGTCGCGGCCGGGAGCCGGACCGACGTGCGCGTGCTCGACCCGGAGATCACCGACCGCGACACGACGCTCGCCGGCGAGTTGGCGACCGACGAGACGACGGCGAGCCACGTCCGGACGATCCGCGACATCGTCGCCGAGCACGACTCGACGCTGATCTTCGTCAACACGCGACAGACCGCGGAGGCGCTCGGCTCGCGGTTCAAGACGCTCGCAGAGCGGGACCGAGAGAACGCGGGCGGCGGCGCGGACGCCGACGAAGGCGTCGCCGACCCGACCGAGATCGAACTCCACCACGGCTCACTCTCGAAGGAGGTCCGGATCGACGTGGAAGACCGGTTCAAGTCTGGCGACCTCGACGGACTGGTCTGCACCTCCTCGATGGAACTCGGCATCGACGTGGGTCGCGTCGATCACGTGGTCCAGTACGGGAGCCCCCGCGAGGTCGCCCGCCTGCTCCAGCGGGTCGGGCGAGCGGGCCACCGCCGCGACCTCGTGTCTGAGGGGACCGTCGTGACGCAGGGTGGCGACGACACCCTCGAAGCGCTGGCGATCGCCCGGCGCGCCGACGCCGAACTCGTCGAGCCCGCGAACATCCACCACGGAAGTCTGGACACGGTCGCCAACCAGATCGTCGGCCTCGTGATGGACGACGGCGAGATCCACGCCCGCGAGGCCTACGAGACGGTGACGAACGCCTATCCGTTTAGGGATCTCTCGGAGCCGCAGTTCCAAGAGATCGTCCGCGAGTTGGACGGGAACCGGCTGCTGTGGCTGGACGAGGAGACGGACATCCTCGAAAAATCCGGGGGGACGTGGCAGTACTTCTACGCGAACCTCTCAATGATCCCCGACGAGTCCACCTACGAGGTGTACGACATGTCCTCTCGGCGGCAGATCGGCACCCTCGACGAGCGGTTCGTCGTCAACTTCGCGGGCCCGGGCGAGACGTTCGTCCAGCGCGGCGAGATGTGGCGGATCACCGAGGTCGACGAGGAGGAAGAGCGCGTGAACGTGACGCCCATCCCCGACCCGGCGGGCGAGGTTCCCTCGTGGGTCGGCCAAGAGATCCCCGTCCCGAAGCCGGTCGCCGCGGAGGTCGGGCGGATTCGGGGTGAGGTGGCAGCGGCGCTTTCGGCGGGATCAACGCCCGCGGCCGTCGCCGGCGACCTCGCCGAGCGGTACCCCGCGGACCCGGAGACGATCGCGACCGCCCTCCAGCCGGTCGTCGATCACGTCGAGGCGGGTCATCCGGTGCCGACCGACGAGCGGATCGTTATCGAGGGGTACGGCCGGACGATGGCGGTCAACGCCGCGTTCGGCCACGAGGTCAACGAGACGCTCGCGCGGCTGCTCGCGGCGCTCGTCGGCCAGCGCGCCGGATCGTCGGTCGGGATGGACGTGGACCCGTACCGGATCGAGTTCGAGGTGCCCAGCGAGGTCGACGCGGGCGACTTCCGCGAGGTGCTGGAGTCGACCGACCCGGAGAAGCTGACGGCGTACCTCGAACTCGCCCTGAAGAAATCGGACGCACTGAAGTTCACGCTCGCGCAGGTCGCCGCGAAGTTCGGCGCGGTGAAACGCTACCGCGAGGGGCGCGGGAAGTTCGGCGGCGATCGCCTGCTCGCCGCCTTGGAGGGGACGCCCGTCTACGAGGAGGCGCTGCGGGAGGTGTTCCACGTCGACCTCGCGGTCGACGAGACCGCGGAGGTGCTCGCGGCCGTGCAGTCAGACGGGACGACCCGCGACGATGGGATCGAACTCGCGACCGCCCGCGAGCGGACCCCCCTCGGCACCGCCGGCCGGTCGTCCGGAACCGAGTTCCTCGTGCCCGAAAACGCCGATGCCGACGTGATCGAGACGGTCCGCGAACGGATTCAGAACGACCGAGTGATCCAGTTTTGCCTCCACTGCACCGACTGGACCCAGACGACGAAGGTACGCCGCGTCCGCGACCAACCGGAGTGTCCCGAGTGCGGGTCGACCCGGATCGCCGCCCTCAATCCGTGGGACGAGGAGACCGTCGCCGCGGTCCGGGCGGAAGAGAAAGACGACGAACAGGAGCGACGGACGGAGCGGGCGCACCGCTCCGCGAGTCTCGTGCAGACCCACGGGAAGCGCGCGGTGATCGCGCTGGCGGCGCGCGGCGTGGGACCACACAACGCGGCACGGATCATCAACAAACTGCGCGAAGACGAATCCGAGTTCTATCGCGACGTGCTCCGGCAAGAGCGAGAGTACGCGCGGACGCAGTCGTTCTGGGATTAGTCGCCTACGCTATCCCACCAGCGCGATCGCGAGGAGCATCCCGCCGGCCGCAGCGGGCGGGATTGTGAGGTTGTCGTCGACGGGAATTCCTCGAATAATTGGCGGGATACCGTCGGCGACCGCGGCGGGAACCGCACCGGCGACCGCGACCACGACGCCGGCGTTCGGGCCGAACGCGGGGATCGTAAAGGGGACCGCGAGCCCGAAACAGACGAGGGCCATCGCGATCCACGCGGCCGGTCGTTTGGCCTCCGTGGCCTCGTTGTCCGCGAGCGCGCCGCTGACGGGGTCGCCGACCGACAGCATCCACATCGCGGGGATCGCGAGCGTGGGGTCGAAGAGGAGGACCGCACCGGTCATGCTCACCTGGTACAGCGCGTAGCCCGCCAGCGCGTCTGCCTCGTACTCGCGCGTCAGCGCCCGGTAGACGGCGTGGTCGAGGCCGACCACGAGCCGGAGGAACTCCAGCGCGAAGACGACGGCGAGCGCAATCCCAAGGAAGACGCGCGTCTCCCCCCACGTGAGCCAGCCGAGCAGGTACGGAACCGGGTACAGCGTTCCGCCCGCGTGGACCAGCCGACGCTCGAACTCCACGCGTTCGCGCCACGCCGCCGCCGGGAGAGACACGAGCTTAGGTCTCGGTGGTCGTCTCGACGTTCGTCTCCACGGCGCCGTACCGGTCCGTCAGCGACTCGAACTCGCCGCCGGCCCGGAGCGCGGCCAGCTCCGCGGCTAGCTCCGCGGCGGGTACCCGAACCTGCGCCGCGGAGTCGCGCTCGCGGACCGTGACGGTGTCGGGGCCGTCGCCTTCGACGCCGTCGCGGTCGACGGTGACGCAGAACGGCGTGCCGACCTCGTCCTGTCTGCGGTAGCGCCGACCGATCGAACCGGAGTCGTCGTACGCGACCGCGAGCCCGGCCGCGCGGAGGTCGGCTGCGATCTCGTCGGCGAGGGGCGTCAGCCGGTCGTCGTTGGTGACGAGCGGGAAGACCGCGGCGTCCTGCGGCGCGATCTCCGGTTCCAGCGAGAGATACGTCCGCGCTTCGCCGTCGACCTCATCCACCTCGTAGGCGTGCGCGAGCAGCGTCTGGACTGTCCGTCCGACCCCGAAGGAGGGTTCGACGACGTGCGGCGTGATGTGCTCGCCGCTTTCCGTCACCTCCTCGACGGCGAAGTTCGCCACGTCGGCGTCGACCTCGTGTGTCTCGGCCGCGTCACCCTCGCCGACGGTCACTTGGACCGCCTCGCCGTCGAAGGCGTCGGGGTCGCGCTCGGCGAGGGTTTCGAGCGCGTCGGCGACCGCGGCGGCGTCGCCGCCGAACTCGGGACCGAGCACGGACATGTCGGGGTCGACCGTCGCGCGCTCGACCGTCTTCGGCTCGTCGTACCGTTTGAAAACGGTGAACGAATCGTCGCCGTGCGCGTCGTGTTTCGAGAGGTCGTAGTCGCCGCGGTACGCGAAGCCGGCGATCTCGATCCAGTCGCCGTCGACCTCGCTTTCGGCGTCCCAGCAGTCGGCCGCGTAGTGGGCGCGCTCGCCCGCGAGGTGCTGGCGGAACCGGAATCGATCGGTGTCGACGCCGATGCGCTCGTACCACTCCTGTGCGACGCCGAGGTAGTAGCCGACCCACGGAGAGCCGATGACGCCCTCGTCGACAGCCTCGCCGATCGTCGTCTCCAAGTAGTCGCCGTCGTCGGCCTCTTGTGCCGTGGCGGGGTAGAGCCGGACCGCGACATCTTCGACGCTCCCGAGCGGGGGCTCGTCCTCTTCTGGATCGATGAACTGCTCCAACTCGGCCTGCGTGAACTCGCGGAGCCGGAGGAGGCCGCCGCGCGGCGAGATCTCGTTGCGGTAGGCGGGGCCGATCTGGGTGATCCCGAACGGGAGGTTTCCGCGGGCGTACTCCTTTAGCCGCGGGAACTCGACAAATATCCCCTGCGCGGTCTCGGGTCGGAGGTAGCCGGGCTGGGCGTCGCCCGGCCCGATGTCGGTCGCGAACATGAGGTTGAACGCCTCGACCGGCTCGCCGGCGAGTGGGGTGCCACAGGAGGGGCACGCGATCTCGTTGTCAGCGATGAGGTCTTCGACTTCCGCGCCGGGAAGCGCCTCGGCGTCTTCGATGTCGGTGACGGCCTCGACGAGGTGGTCTGCGCGGTGCGACTCGCCGCACTCGGGGCACTCGACGAGCATGTCGTCGAATCCCTCCAAGTGGCCGGAGGCCTCGAAGACGGCCTCGGGCATGATCGTCGGGGCCTCGATCTCGCGGTTCCCCTCGCGGATGGTGAACCGGTCGCGCCACGCGTCCTCAACGTTCCGCTTCAGCGCAGCACCCTGCGGCCCGAAGGTGTAGAAGCCGGCCGTCCCGCCGTACGCGCCGTTGGAGCCGAAAAAGAACCCCCGCCGCTTCGCCAGTTCGGTGAGCCCGTCGGCCATCTACAGCCCCTCCAGCAGGTCGACATCCCGGACGATCCCGTCGAGGTCCGTGCCGTTGACCAATGGGACCTGCTCGATGTCGTTGCTGATGAGTTCCTGTGCGACTTCTTTCGCCGTTCGCGTGCCGGAGACGGTGACCAGATCCGCGGTCATGAAGTGGCGCGTCGCGCCGACGGGAAGCTCCACGTTCCGGGTCGGCAGGTAGCGCGCGCCGGTCGCTTTGATCCCTTCCCACGACCACTCGGAGTCCTGTTCGGCGATGGAGTCGCCCGTGCTCGCCTCTCCCTCGACGACGCGGGCGACCTCCAAGATGTCGACCTCGGTGAGTATCCCCGCGATGGCGGCGTCGTCGTCGAGCACGACCGCGTAGGGGACGTTCGCGAGACCGATCTCGCGTTCTGCGACCGGCAGCGGCGTCTCGGTGTGGGTCGCGTTGACCGCGCGGGTCGCGAGGTCGCCGACCGGGGTGTCGCCGTCGATCTCCCCGCGAGCGATCGCCCGGATCACGTCGGTGACGGTGCAGATCCCGACGAGGGCGTCGCCGTCGACGACCGGGAGGCGGCGGGACGACTCGGCGACCATCGTCTCCGCCGCCGAGACGATGTCGTCGTCAACCCCGATCGTTGGCACGTCGCGCATCAGCAGTGCGAGCTGGTCTTCGTCCGGCTGCTCGATGAGGTCGTCACGGGAGACGAGCCCGCGGTACACCTCGTCGCCGTCGACGTCTTTCACGACGGGGACCGACGAGAAGCCGTGCTCTTGGATGTACTCCAGCACGTCGTTCCGGCTTCCGGGAATCTCGACGACGACGAGATCCGCTCGCGGCGTCATGGCGTCAGATACGTTCATGCACCGCCTTTCAGCGTCGCACCTCTTGTATACTGCGAAGGTGGCCGCAGGCCTTGATGATTCACGGGCGAAGCGACCCGGCCGGTACAGTCGGTACACGCTCCGGTGTGTCAGGGACATGTGTCGGGGACACGCGATCCGTGAGATCGACGGCGAGACCGGCGGTTCGGCGGCCTATCGTCGTCGTTCGTCGAACGCGGGCGACGATCCACTGCAATCCGAGCTGATTCCCTGACTGCACCGGTCTCTGGTTCGGAACCCTTATACGTACTGTGAACTATTGACAACCATGTCACGGAGTTCCACTCCATGGGACGACCCGGACCCCGATCACCGTCGGACGGCGCTGCCGACGGATCCAGCCCTCGACGCGGCGGACTCGCAGGATATTATGGCCTCAGTGGATTCGTCTGCGTCGCGGCCGGAGTTCGTGATCGCGGATGTCTCGCGAGAGAACGCGTGGGTCTCGGTCGACGAGAGCGACGCGACCGTCCTCGAAGAGTGGTGTTGAGCTAGCGTCTGAGGCGGCGCGACCGCGACACCGACCCGGTCACTTTTCGCCGCGGAGCCCCGCTCCGCGTTCCCACGCTCGAAGCAGCGACGCCAGCGTCCGACAGGTTGGCACGGCCGCATCGTGTCGCGCGGCTCGATCTGTTACCGCGCCGTAGATGGCGTCGACCTCGGTCCGCCGGCCGGCCGCGACATCTTCGCACATCGACGAGCGGTTCGCGGCGGTGTCCGCCGCCACCCGTTCGAGCGCGGCGACCGCCGCCTCGTCCGTGAGGTCGACGCCGTCGACGCGAGCGACGCGCGCCGTCTCGCGGGCGGCCGAGCGGGCGATGCCGCCGGCCGGGCCGTCGAGCGTCGCACCGTTCTGGAGCCGAGCGAGCGCGGACGGCCCGTTGATTCCTGCGTTGACCGCGAGCTTCTCGTACCGACGACGCGGCATATCCGAGGCGACGGTCGCGTCGATCCCCGCCGCGTCGAAGGCGGCACCGGCGCGGTCCGCGAGCGGGTCGGGGCCGCCGGCGAGCGACCCGACGGCGACCTCGCCGATCCCGGTACAGGTCACGCGTCCCGGCTCGGCGAGACGCGCGCCGTAGCTCGCGGTGCCCGCGAGGACGGTCGCGTCGAGCGCGGCGACGAGCCGCTCCTCCGTGAGTCCGTTCTGGAGCGAGCACACCGCGTCGTACTCGCCCGTCGCGAGCGCCCGCGCCGCCGCGTCCGTGTCGTACGCCTTCGTCGTGACCAGCGCGAGGTCCGCCGAGCGGTGGGTCCCGTCGGTGAGCGCTCGGAGACGGACGCGGGCGTCGACCGCGCCGTCGATCCGGAGCCCGTCCTCGCGAATCCGGCGCATGTGCGGGTCCCGGCCGACGAGGGTCACGTCGTGTGCGCGCGCCAGCAGCCCGCCCACGAGGCTCCCGAGCGCGCCCGCGCCGTAGACGAGGATCTCCATACGCGGACGCCACGGTCCGCGGTGAAAAAGGCGTGACGGTGAGACGAGAGGCGGTGAGGCGAGTCGCTCACGTCTTCAGGCCGCTGCCGGTGAGCGGGACGACCACGTCGTCGTCGGGCGCGATCGCGTTGCGATCGCGGAGCGCGCGAAGCGCCGCGGGCGCGACCGCACAGGTCGGCTCCGTGTAGAAGCCGGCAGCGTGGAGTCGGTCGAGTTCGCTCGCCGTGTCGGTCTCGGTGACCGCGATCGCGTCGCCGCCCGTCCCGTCGAGCGCGGCGTGGATCGCCTCGCTCCGAACCGGCTCCGCGATCTGGATCCCGTCGGCCGCTGCGTTGACGCGGCCGTCGGGGTCGGCGGCGTCCGGCCCGTGACGCTCGCGGACGATCGGCGCGACGCCGGCCGCCTGCGCCCCGTAGAGCCGCGGGATCTCGGTTATCCATCCCGCGCGTTCGAGCCGGCGGAAGCCGCGGTACGCGCCGAGGAACAGAGTGCCGTGGCCGAGCGGAGTCACGATCGCGTCCGGCGCGGTCCAGTCGCGCTGTGCGGCGATCTCGTAGGCGATCGTGGCGGTCCCCTCGAAGAAGGCCGGGTTCCACGCGTGGCTGGCGTACCAAGCGCTCTGGTCGGTGTCAGCGCCCTCTTCGTCGTCACCAAGCGCGGCGAGACAGGCGTCGGTCACGTCCGCGCGGCTCCCCTCGACGCGGACCGGCTCGGCCCCCGCTCGTCGGATCGCGCGGAGCTTGGCCTCTTTGACATCGGCTGGGACGTAGATTTCGGCCGCGATCCCGGCGCGCGCGGCGTACGTCGCGATCGCCGCGCCGGCGTTTCCGGAGGAGTCCTCGACGACGCGCTCGACGCCGAGTTCCCGCGCGCGGGTGAGTGTCGTCGTCGCGCCCCGGTCTTTGAACGACCCCGTCGGGAAGACGTACTCCAGTTTGAACGCGGCGTTCCACGGGCCTGCGCCGGCACCGGTCTCGTCGTCGCCTGTCTCGTCAGGGGCGGGGCTGTCGGCGACCGAGCGTCCGTCGGCGTCGACGAGCGGCGTCATCCCCTCACCGAGCGTCACGCGGTCGGCGGGGTCGTCGCCGACCGCGAGGAGGTCATCGAACCCCCACAGTCCGCCCCGAGCGTCGACTGCGGCCGGGGGCGGCGGACCCTCGGTCGGCACCGGCGGGTCGGAAAACGACAGTGGCGCGCCGCACGCACAGCGCCATCGGTCGGAATACGTCGCGCCGCACGCAGGACACGCGAGCCGTCGCGGCGACATCAGTATCGGTCGACGTTGGTGCCGACAGAGCAGACGTACTCGCCCGCGGCCACCTGCGGGAGCCGGCGCGTGCGCCAGAAGACCCCGTCGGCGTCGGCGGTCACCCGGGCCTCCAGTCCGCCGAACACGTCGGTCACCTCAAAGAGGACATCGCCGGCCGAGACACGCTCGCCGAGGTCGCGCTCGAACCGGACGAGCCCGCCAGCTGGCGATCCGTACTGGTCGAAGCCGCGCGCGCGGACCTGCTGTTCGAGGTCGACATCGCCGTCGAGAAAGCCGTAGTGACGGAGCACGTTGAACACGCCCTCGACGCCGTAGCGGATCGACTCCTCGTCCCAGCCGACGCAGCCGCCGAGCTCGGGGTCGATCGTCGGGATCCCGTGTTCGGGACCGGCGCGAGCGAGTTGGCCGTCGGGACCCTTGATATCGAGGACGTGTCCGCATCCGAACACCTTCGCGAGCTCCAAGCAGTCGCCGTGAAGGTGATGGCGGACGCCGCAGCGGACCCGCGTCTCGTTTATCATCCGGCTCGTCGATCCCTGATGGAGGTCCAAGATGAGGTCGGCGCGCGTCGCGGCCTCGAACGTCGCGTGGGCGATCCGTTCGCTCGTCGTTCCGTCCTCGTCGCCGGGATACCCGCGGTTCATCTTCCGGTCGTCGATCGGGTT
Source organism: Halorubrum laminariae (assembly GCF_024494655.1). Taxonomy (GTDB): domain Archaea; phylum Halobacteriota; class Halobacteria; order Halobacteriales; family Haloferacaceae; genus Halorubrum; species Halorubrum laminariae. Next base: position 430,306 of record NZ_JANHDL010000001.1, read on the forward strand.
CCGGTGTTCGGCCACCTGAAACGCGAAGTAGTTAACGACGCCGACGACGAGGACGCAACCCGACAGCTCCGTCGGGTCGATCCGGGGAACGACGCGGTTGACGACACCGAGACCGTTGAGTTCGTCGCCGTCGCTGACCGCTTGGAGGTAGAGGGTCTGCCCGTCCGCGGCACCGTTGATCACCGCGACCGGCAACCGGACCGGACTCCCGTCGCGCGTCTCGCCGACCTCGAGACGACCCGTGTCCGTCTCGCCCGGCGGAGCGCGGGCCGTTCCGAGTGAGATCATTACCAGACGGTGGGACGGCGTCCCCTTTATCCGTTCGGTTCGCGCCGATTCGCCGCCGTCTGCGCCTCGTTCGGCCGCCGTCTGCACCTCGTTGGGCAGTCACTCGATCCTCGCTGGCCGTCGTCCGATCGCAGGTCGATGGCCGCGAATCCGTGTCTAGCGCCCCGCTGTTTTTTCACCTCGCGTGGTCCATACGAAGGCATGACTGACATACACGACGCGATCCGCGACGCGTTCGAGCACACCGAGTACGACCTCGGCGACATCGCCGTCAACCGGCGGCAGGTGCGGGTTCCGGTCCTCCAGAAGGGCGCAGATCCCGACGCGCTTCGGGCCGTGATCGAGGAGGCGCTCGGTACCGACGCAGTGGCCGCCGTGACGGTGACGACGGAGGCGATCGACGGCGAGGACACCATCGGGACCGTCGTGTCGTTCCGTCACCGCTCGTGATCGGCACCGGAGACCTCACATCGGCTGATCAGTGCGACGCGATACCGTTAACTCACCGGTGGTCGTACGCACGGATCTCACGATGACGGGCGACGACGGACACGACGGCGCGGCGTACCTCGCCGGATCGCCGGTTCGAGTCGAAATCCTGCGAGCCCTCCGGTGTGAACCCCGACGGCCCGCGGACCTGACGACGGCTATCGACGCGACGCGAACGACGGTCCAGCGAATCTTAGCCGGCTTCCGCGAGCGCGACTGGGTCGTCAAACGCGAGGCCGCGTATCACGTGACGCCGACCGGAAGGAGAGTCCACGACGCGTACGAGGAGCTGCTCGACGAGGTCGAACGCGCCGAGCGGTTCGGACAGTTCGCGGCCGACCTCGAACGTGTTGGCGCGGATGTCCCGCCGAAGGCCCTCGACACGGGTGACCTGACGGTCGCCCCTGATCGGAATCCGTTGGCGGCGGTCGACCGAATCACCGAACTGCTCCGGGAGGGACGTGGGTCCGAGATCCGCGCGGTCTCGCCGGTCGTCATCCAGCAGTTCAACGACGCTGCCACGGAGGCGCTCGACGCCGGTGCCGAGATAACGCTCGTGGTCGACCGGGACGTGGTCGAAACGTCGATCGATTCGTTCGAATCCGCCACGAACCGAGCGCTCGACGACGACGCCGCCACGGTGTACGTCTCGTCGAGTCGGATCGAGTACGGGCTGTTTCGGTACGACGGCCTCACCTGCGTGACCGCGTACGACCGGCGGAACAACCCGCGATGCGTGCTCGAATCACAGGATCAGGCGGTCAGCGAGTGGGCGGACGACCGGTTCGACTCGTTCCTGAACGACGCACGGCCGCTGTCGACCGTCCTCGAAGACGCCTAGCCGACGATCGCGTGGCGCTCCGTGTCGCCGCCATTCGTCGCCGGCGATCGCGTGGCGCTCCGTGTCGCCGCCATTCGTCGCCGGCGATCGCGTGGCGCTCCGTGTCGCCGCCATTCGTCGCCGGCGATCGCGATGTCCCTCGGTCGCGGCGCTCTCCAGTCGCGCTCGCGATCAATCGCGGCGCTCCGCAGCGCCGTCGTCCGACCGATCCTCGGGATCGAAGTTTGCGGGGACGACCGTGGGGTGGTCGATACCGACAGCGGTGGTGTTCGCGCTCATGGCACTGGGTGTAGCTACGTCCTCCGACGGCTAAAAATTACCCATGTGCATAACGCATCGGAGCGGTGACGGCAGATACACTGCGGTTATGTCCCCGGAAGAATATCCGACCGTCGGCGGACGCCTCTGTTCTGGCTCCCGTCGATTCGGACCCCGTCGCTACTGGAACTCTTCGGCGTAAAGATCCTGTGCGTGTTCGATCGCGTCCTTGGCGGCCGCCTTGTCCTCCCAGCCGAGCGTCTCGACTTCCTTTCCGGCTTCGAGGTTCTTGTACGTCGAGAAGAACTCGTCAATCTCGTCGCGGATCTGCTGGGGGATGTCTTCGAGGTCGTCGATGTGGTCGAAGCGGGGGTCCTCGGTCGGCACCGCGATGACCTTGTCGTCCTGCTCGCCGTCGTCGTCCATTTTCATCAGCGCGACGGGGCGGGCCTCGACGACGCAGCCGGGGAACGTCTGGTCTTCCACGAGCACCATCACGTCGAACGGATCCTCATCGTCGTAGTACGACTGCGGGATGAACCCGTAGTCGTACGGGTAGTGGACGTTCGAGTGGAGCACGCGGTCGAGCACCACGCCGGGGATGTCCTTGTCGTACTCGTACTTGTTGCGCTCGCCTTTGAGACACTCAACGACCGCGTAGATCTCGTCTGGCGCGTTCGGTCCCGTCTCGAGATCTTCCCAGAGGTTGACCATGTGAACGGTAGTGCGTCCAAAGCCCGCAAAGTCCTTTCGGGTTCCGACGACGCACGGCGATTTCGCCCCCGTTGCGTCCCCGATATCGGCTATTTCAGCCGCTTGTTTCGGTGAGACATTCGGTCCGAACGGCCGGAGATATTCGACGAATTCTCGCCGATCATCCCGATCGACGGTCGATCAGTCGAGTGCACTCGATCAGGTGGGGACCCAAGTCTCTGGCCGCTAGCCCACCGTTCACGTGGGTTTCACACAAATTTTACGGGTGATGTATTCGAATATTCACGAACCTTGAGAAAGGTTATAAGTTCGGCTTCCCTTCATATACCCATGTCAGAGGCACAATCGGTCACTGATGGAGATGTACCGCGATCGGCGTCAGACCTTACCGCGTTCCAACAGAACATCCTCACGATCCTCGCGGAAGAGCCCATGTACGGTCTCGCGATCAAACGCGAGCTCGAATCGTACTACGGCTCGGAGGTCAATCACGGACGGCTCTATCCGAACTTGGACGACCTCGTCGACGACGGGCTCGTCGAGAAGAGCGAACTCGACAAGCGGACGAACCAGTACGAGCTGACGGAGGCCGGACACGACGTCGTCCTCGGCCAGCTTGAGTGGGTTCTCGACCGGTTCGTCACCGACGAGACGCGCGGCGACGAGGTCCGCGCGCTCCTCGGAGAGTGATCGCCGGCGACGTCGCGCACTGACGCGACCGGCGTCTGGGTGTCAGAACCGGCTACGACTGCTCGCGGCTCCTCGTTTTGGCACACGAGCGCGGTGAAAACCGCGACCCACACGGAGAGCGACGCCCCCGTCGAATCCGCCGATCACACGGAGAAAGCGTCACGCGTCGGGACCGTCGACGTCGGCCGCGACCGCTTCGATCACCGACAGGGACTCGTCGGCGACGGCCAGCTGTTCCTCGCTCGGCCAGCCGTTACGAACGAGGTACTCCTCCCGGAACTCCGCGCGCATGTCGGGCGTGGCGTCGTCGATCGGGCGGACGTAGTGGTTGCTCATGAACGCCGCGAACGTCCGAGCGGTGTCGGCGTGTACGTTTGACTCGCGCTCTGCGACCGCGGTCGCGACGGCGTCGTTGTACGCCGCGATCTCCTGAAAGCGGTCGGCGTCGCCCGGCCCCGACAGCGACACCTCGACCGCGCGCTCCGTGGTCTCGATCCGATCGAGTTGGACGGTGCCGTCGGCCATCCACTCGTCGGGATACATCACGAGGGTGTCGTCGTCCCCCCGAAGGCGCGGGACGTAGTCGTGGTCCGTGACGAGTTCGTCGCGACGGTCGCGGTAGAACTCCGCCGCCGCGTCGTCGTCCGTCTCGCGCGCCAGCCGAGTGAGACGTTCCGCCTCGTCGACGACATCGGCCGGGAGGTCGGGGACGCGGTCCTCCGTCGCGTCCCGCTCGTCGTCGGCGTTGGCCGCGGTTTCCTGATCGCCGTCGTCATCGCCGGCCTCGGCCGCCGCGTCAGTGTCATCAGCGTCGGCCGCCATCAGTTCTCGTGCCCGTTCTCGCGCCCACTCCGGGGGCTCGTCGTCAGTTCCGGTCATCGAGTGCCTCGTTGGCCAGATCGTCGGCGCGCGCGTTTATCTCCCGCGGAACGTGGCCGATCGACCACCGGCCGAACCGGTCCAACAGCTCCCGGACCCGAACCCGCTTCTCGCGGAGTTCAGGGTCGTTGGCGTTCCACTCGCCGCGGACCTGTTTGACGATCAGTTCCGAGTCGCCCCTCACGTCGGTCTCGTCGAACCCGTACTCCTCGGCGGCTTCGAGCGCCCGGATAAGCGCAGCATACTCCGCCTGGTTGTTGGTGACCCTGCCGATCCGCTCGCCTCCCTCGGCGACGATCCCGTCCGACGTGACGAGACACCAGCCGACCGCGCCCGGTCCGGGGTTCCCGCGCGAGGCACCGTCGAAGTAGACGTGTGCGCGGCCGCCGCCGTCCGCAAGCAGATTCGTGAGCCGCGTCGGGTCGCCCCCCTGAACCACGACCTTGTCGTCGTACGCGACCGCGACCGCCCCGTCCCGTTCGGCGCGCCACCGCTCATGAGCGGTGTTTCCCTCGTCGATCCGGACGCCCGCGTCGGACAGGCGGTCCCGAGCCGTCGCCGGGTCGCAGTCGATTGTCGGCATATGTCTGCGTTCCGTGTCTGCGGGACAAATGGCTGTCCGTCCGGCTCTGGCGTGAGGCGCGGAGCCGATCCGTCACATGAAGTCCGCGATACCCGACTGCTTGTTGGTGTCGTCCTCGAAGATCGACTCCAGCGAGTCGTCTAACACCTGCAGCCGCTGTTTGGTGTAGGGACGGCAGCCGAACCGGTCGGCCACCTCGATGGCCGTGTCTACGTACTTGCTCACCGAGCCCTCGTGGACGGTGAGGTTCACCCGGCCGCCGCACTCCCGACAGTCCCCGCTCAGGGGCATCCGGCGGTACTTCTCCCCGCAGTCGAGACACCGCGTCTCCTGTCGCGAGAAGGCGCGAAGGTTTCCGATGATGTCCGGCAGGAAGTGGTACTCGATGACCCGCTCGGCCACGTCGGTCTCGTCGACGGCGCGGAGCTTCCGCGCGAGTTCCAACTGCGCGTCCATCTTCTCCATCATGTCGCCGAGCGTCTTGTACGCCGAGAGATCCGGTCCCATCGCGATGTCCGTCGTGTCGTGCGTGTGGTCGAACCCGTGATACTCGTCGTCGGTCCCGAGCGTGTCCTCACCGATCTGTATCAGCTCCTCGACCGACTCCGGATCGGCCATCTCAAGCGTCGCCTCGTACAGCTCTACGGGGTACTCCCGAACGATGTCGACGTTGTGCGCCTCGTCGTCGATCTCGGCGGGATCGATCCGCGATGACATCACGAGGGGCGCGTCCATTCTTCCACCTCTTTGATCTGGCAAAAAGGTCTTAGAGAAATTGAGAAGTCCGTCCATAAGAAGCATAACGCAATCCTCGTCACCGTCGCAGTTGCGGCGCTTTGCGGCGTGGAAGTACGGATGCGCGTATCCCACCGCCGCCGACGTGAAACCCACCACTCTTCCGACAGTTGCCGCGCTCGTGTGCGGGGCCATCCCGAAGACCAGCTCGCCGACGAGGTCGTCGCGCTCGTTTACCTCGTAGAAGCGGTCGAGCCCGTAGAACTGCGCTAAGAGGTCGTCGACGAAGTCCGCGGTCTTCAGCATGTGCTCTGCCGCGCCGTCGGAGAGCACGATGTCTTGCACCTTCAGCTCGACCAGCTGGTCGTCGTGGCGCAGCGGCTCGCCGTCGATATCCGTCTCGTAGCCGAGTTCTCGGAAGTGGTCGGCGGTGACGTCGAGCTCCTCCGGGCGGACCGCCGTGACCGGGAGATCGGTCATGTCGTACCTGACCGTTCCGTCTTTGAACGACGTGACGCCGTTTTTCGCCCGGAGGACGCCCTTCTCTATCGGCTCCGGCGTCTTGTTCCGCGAGGTGAGCCCCTGAACCCCCTTGAGGATCTCGAACGCCGACTCGCGTTCGCCGACCGCCTCCATCGCCGAGTGGTAGGCGTCGTGCACGTCGATCTCGCGGCGATTCGCGGCGGTCACCTCCCACTCGCAGCGCGGGCAGACGACGCGTCCCGCCTCGTCTGGCTCGCAGACGGTCCCGCACTGGCCGCACTCGTAGTGGAGGTCGGTGTGCGTCTCGCAGTCGGGACACAGCGCCCGATAGGTGTGTTCACCGCAGTCGGGACAGACGCGGTCTGCGACCTCTACCTCCAGCCGGCCGCGACGGCCCGTGTCGTCCATCACGTTCGCGGCCTCCGCGACGTCGCGCTGGGGACCGCCAGCCTCGGTTATCGGGAACAGCGTGTGGACCGCCGGGGAGAGGTCGCGGCTCTCCGACTTCTCCGGGCGGCCCATTCGGTTTCCGATCCGGGTCGGCGCGCGTTCGCGGATTTCGAACGGAGCGACCTCGGCGACCGCCCGCACCGCGTTGTCGCCGCCGTCCCACTCACGGGCGTCCGCCGAGAGGTCATCCGCGGCCCACGTCTTCCGGAGGCCGTCGTCGACGCCGAGCGACCGCGCCAGCGGCCGCCAGGTGGGGATCCGCAGCGCGTCCGGCGTGGCGGCGTGCTCGACCAACAGCGCCTCCAACGCCTCTCGGGTCGTCTCCGTGCGCTCGATCGCGAGGACGCCCTCGACCACGTCGCCGTCGGCGACCGCGTCGGCGAGCGTCTCGAACGCTTGGACAGAGATGTCGTGCCAGAGGTAGGTGTACTCGGGGTGAAGCGGGCAGTCGTACGCCTCGGCCCACTCCAGCGCCGCCTCGACGCTCGGATGTTCGAGGTCGACGCCGGGGTCGTCCGAGAGCGCTTGAACGTCCGCACCGGCCGCCTCGAACTCCTGCACCCACCACTCGTACACGTACGACGCGGGGGCGAGCGCGTGATTGTTCTCGATGAACTCCCCGTAGTTGACCAGATACTCGCCCAGATCGAGCACCTTCTCGATCCCGTTGCGAATCGCCTTCGCCTCCTCGGGATCGTCGATTTGACGGACCTCACCGTTCGCGAGGCGGACGGTCGGCCCGTCGATGGAATCGACGGGGACGACGCCGTGGGCCTTTCCCGGGCGTTCGGTCTTGATCTGGGTGCCGGCCGCGAGGAAGTCGTCGACGATGTGCATCGTCGCGGGGTGGACGCCGCCGGTTGCGAACCCGTGGTTCCGCGCACGGCCGTACCGGAGCCGGAAGCCGCCCGCTTCGCTCGGGTGGGTGAACACCGGGCGGCCGGCGATGAGGTCGCGCAGGAACTTCTGAGCGGACTCCGCTCTGGGAGGCCCGGCAGGCTCGGTGTGCTGCTCGTCGACCGCGGAGACATCCGGGTCCGCGGCCTCGGCTGGATCACCGTCGTCGCCAGCGGCGGCGGCGTCGTCGTCCGCGTCGCTAGCGTCGTCGCCGTCGCCCACGCCGTCCCTCCCGATCGTCCCGTCGATCAGGTCTTGGAGCCACGGCCAGTCGACCTCGTCGAGGTTGCGGGTGTACCGCTGAATCTTGGGGGCCTTGAGCGCGATTCCCTCCGCGGCAACGAGACACATCCCGCCGCGGGCGGAGTTGGTGTCGACGCGCTCCAAGTCGCGAAATCCCGAGACCTCCTCGTCGCTCGTCGCCTCCCCGTCCAGCATGATGGGTATGTGCTTGGCGATGAACTTCGACTCCTTGTCCTTCGGCGTGTACTGGAGCCCGGTCTCCGTGTCGTACAGCGCGATCTCCTCGGCGTATCGCTCGACCTCCACGTCGCGCGGTTTGTACTCGTCGATACCCAGAAGCGCCCGGGCGTAGTCCGCGACGAGCACCGACAGCGCCTGCGCCGTACCGCCGGCGGAGCGTATCGGGCCGGCGTAGTAGACGTTGATGAACTCCGTACCGTCGTCGTTCTCCAACAGCTCGACGCGGTCGATCCCCTCGATCGGCGCGGCGACGACGCCCTCGGTGAGCAGTGCAACCGCGGTTCGGACCGCCCCCTCGACTTTCCCCTCGCGGGAGTCGTAGTCGCCGACGCTGCCGTCGACGAAGTCTTTTACAAGCTCCAGAGCCGCCTCTTCGCGAGACATCTGCCCTTCCAGCTCGCGGACCCGCACTGCGACGCCGTCGATGCCCAAGATGTTCTCGACGCGGTCGGCCATGTCGCGGGCGACCGGAATCTCGATTTCGGGCTCCGGATCACGTCCCTGCTCTTTCGCGGCCTCCGCGACCGCCCACGCCTCATCGAGTCGGTCTTCAATCCGGGCGAAGTAGCGCTTGTCGTCGGGCCTCATCGCGGTAGCTCGGGTCGTCCTCGCCGCCTCACAGCCACAGGTCGAGGTCGGTGGTCGGGTCGTGTTCGCGCTCCAACGGCTCGTCGAACGCGCGGAGGTGACACTCGCCCGCCCAGACGGTCGCCGAGTCGAGATGGCCGGCCAGCGCCTGTCCGCTCGGCCGCGAGAGCACGGCGTGGGTGTGCGCGAACACGTCGCCCTCAAGCAGCGAGACATTGCCGACGCAGGCCGCGACCTCCAGCGGTTCGTCGAACGTCACCGACTGGTACTCCGTGTCCTCTTGGTCGTAGAACCAGACGTCGGCGTCTTGGACGGCCCCGAGCGCCGTGAACCAGCCAGCCTCGACATCTTCGGCGCGGGCGAGGTCTTCGATCTCCTCGCGCCAGTCGGCACCGGTCTCGAACCGCGCGACGTACTCCGCAGTCGTCTCGACTTCTCGGTGATGCATGCACGCGCCAACGACCGCCGGGGGCAAAAACCCTGTCGACGACCAGCCGGCGACGAAACGCGCCTGCACCCCGCCAGATGAGAATTGATATAGCAGTTTGTGGTTTACTTCAACAGTTCGGCGTCAGTGGAGATGTCGAACGCAGATGGAACTCCAAGCGTTGAAAACCCGCAAATCGAGAACGTCGGAACGTGTCCGCTTAGAACGGGGCCTGCGGCCCTTCGTCGTCGCCGCCGTCGTCGGTCGTCTCACCGGGGAAGGAGGGAGATGTACCGCCACCGGTGCCGCCGAGGTCACCGTCCGCGCCGGCATCCATGCCGGTGTCGGCGTGGACCGTCTCGATCTCGGGAATCTCTTTGACCATCCGGGACTTGATGGCTTGGATCGTCATGGGCGAGATGCCGCAGCCGGAACACGCGCCGCCGAGCTGGACCGTCACCTCGCCGTTCTCACGGTCGAGGTGGCTTATTGCGGCGCTTCCGCCGTGCATCTGAATCTGCGGGAAGTTGCGCCGCAGGAAGTTCGTGATCCGCTCGCGGAGGTCGTTGTCCGCGTCAGTCGTTTCCGTGCTCATGCCAACGAGTTGGCGGTCGGCGGGCTTATGCCTTTGGTTCGAACGAACGCGAAGCACGAAAATCGACGCGTCGAGCGGTGAACCGAGGGAACGCGCTTATTTGGGGCGGTCGACGCCGAGCGTCCGATACAGTTCCGTCTCGATCCGGCCGACGTACTCCTCAAGCGTCTCCTCGAATTTCTCGTCGTCGACGGCGACGGCACCGCTGATGCGTTTGCGGGGATTTTCGGGGAGTTCGACTCGGAACTCGCCGTTCTCGTAGAACGGTTCGGACTCGTTGAGTACCGTCTGGTCGATCCCGTGGATCAGCTCCGAGTCGTGCCGGTCGTTCATCTGCTCGAACGCATTCTTGTACGCCCGCTGGAGTTCGTTGAAGTAGTGAGCGTACTTGTCCTCGAACTTCTCGGGGTCGAACTCGTCGGCCATACCCGATCCGACGCGCGGGCGATGAAAAAGTCAGGCGATCGGTGACGACCGCACGGATCCGCGGCGTATCAACGTCTCTGGGAAAGAACTCCGAATCGCGTGTGTATGTAATATATCTCATACTGCTATACAAAATTTCTAGGAGTCCGTCACCGCAGCCGACCGAGCAGCCGGTAGTCGCGGTCCGGTTCGTACCGACGGAAGAGGAGGCTGTTGGTGAGCACGCTCACGCTGGAGAAGGCCATCGCGGCGGCGGCGAGCGCGGGTTGGAGCAGTCCGAGTGACGCCAGCGGAATCATCGCCGTGTTGTAGCCGAGCGCCCACACGAGGTTCTGTTTGATCTTCTGAAGCGTCGCGTCCGAGATCCGGATCGCCCGAACCACGTCGAGCGGGTCGTCGCGCATCAGCGTCACGTCCGCGGCCTCGATCGCCACGTCGGTGCCGCTCCCGATGGCGGTGCCGACGGCCGCGACCGCGAGAGCCGGCGCGTCGTTGACGCCGTCACCGACCATCATCGCCTGTCGGCCGTCGGACTGGATCGACTCCACCGCGTCGGATTTGTCCTCGGGAAGGACCTCGGCGCGGACGTTGCCGGAATCGATCCCGACCCGTTCGGCGACGGCGCGAGCGGTGCGCTTGTTGTCGCCCGTGATCATCATCACGTCGAGGCCGCGGTCGCGGAGAGCGGTGACGGCGTCGGCAGCGCTGTCTTTCACCGTGTCCGCGTCGGCGACGACACCGACGAGTACTCCTTGGTACGCGACGAGCATCGCCGTCTTGCCCTCGCTTTCGAGCCGTTCCATCGTCTCCGCGGCGGGATTGGGATCGACTCCGTTGTCTCGGAGCAGCTTCCGGTTGCCGACGAGCACCTCTCCCCCACCGTCGGACGAATCCGACGCGACCGTCGCGCGGACGCCCTGGCCGGGGACGTTCTCGAAGGAGTCCGGGTCCGCGACATCGAGACCGCGCGCCTCGGCTCCCTCGACAATGGCGCGCGCGAGAGGGTGCTCGCTGCCGCGTTCGGCGATCGCGGCGATCCGAAGCACCTCGTCGGCGGTGAGTGCGTTGGAGTCTCGATCGGACGGGGATCCCCCGTCCTCGTCTTCGGCCGATCCGACCGCCGAGGCGGTTCCGCCGTCGGGACGTGGCTCGCCGTCGGGTCCGAACGCGACCACGTCTGTCAGTTCCATCTCGCCTTCGGTGAGCGTCCCCGTCTTGTCGAAGACGATCGTGTCGACATCGCGGGCGCGTTCGAGCACGTCGCCGCCCTTGAACAGGACGCCGTTGCGCGCGCCGATCGAGGTCCCGACCATCGTGGCCGCGGGCGTCGCCAGACCGAGCGCACAGGGACACGCGATGAGCACCGCGGAGGCGAACACGACGACCGCAAACTCGAAGACCGAGACGCCGCCGCCCGCGACTGCGGGGCCTCCGGCGACGAGTCCCCACAGCGGGAGCGCGTCGACGAATCCGGCGAGCACCTCGGGGAACAGGAACCAGACGGTCCCCCAGATCAGGGCGTTGACGATGACCGCCGGGACGAAGTACGCGGAGATGCGGTCGGCGAGGTTCTGGATGTCGGGCTGGCGCGACTGCGCTCGTTTCACCGTCTGGACGATCTGCTGAAGTGCGGTGTCCGCACCCACCTTCGTCGCCTCGACGACGAGCACGCCGTTCTCGTTGATCGTGGAGCCGACTACCTCGTCGCCCTCGCGTTTCTCGACCGGGACCGACTCGCCGGTCACCATCGATTCGTCGACGGCGCTCTGTCCGTCGACGACGATGCCGTCGGTCGGGATCTTCTCGCCGGGGCGGACCTTCATGCGGTCGCCGGGTTCGACCGCGTCGAGGGGGACTTCCTCCTCGGTCCCGTCCTCGTCGACGAGCGTCGCCGTCTCGGCTTCCATCTCCAGCAGCTTCCGGAGGGCTTCGCCGGCCCGGCCCTTCGAGCGGGCTTCGAGGTAGTTGCCGAGCGTGATGAACACGAGGATGAGCGCGGCCGTGTCGAAGTAGAGGCTCCCCGCGATCACCTCGGCGAGGACCGCGACCGAGTAGAGGTACGCGGTGCTGGAGCCGAGCGCGATCAGCACGTCCATGTTGGCGCGGCGGTTCCTGACGAGCGCCGTGTAGGAGTTCTCGTAGAAGGGACGACCGAGCGCGATCTGCACCGGCGTCGCGAGCAGGAACTGCACCCAGCCGACGCCGACCCCGAACACCGTCGCCGGGAGGAGCGCACCGTCGAACGCGAGGTGGTCGACCATGAATGCGAGAAGCGGTGTCGCGAGCGCGGCCCCGAACAGCGTCAGGCGGAGCTGTCTGCGGATCTCGTCCTCGCGCGCGGCGTCGCGCGCGCTCTGGTCTGCGTCCCCGTCGGCGGTGCTTGAATCCCCGGAACCGGCGGCCGCGTCGTCGCCGTCGGCGGCGCTATCGCCGCGGCCTCCGCTCCCGTCCTCGCGAACCGGCGAGTAGCCGGCCGACTCGATCGCGTCGTAGAGATCGGCGAGGGAGGCGTCCGCGGGGTTGTAGGTGACCTGCGCCTCGTCGGTGGCGTAGTTCACGTCGGCGTCGACGACGCCCGGCGTGTCTTCTAACGCCTCCGCGTTCGTCTCGGCGCAGTTCGCACACGACATGTCCGTGATCGCGATCGTTACCGTCTCCGAGACCGCGCCGTAGCCCGCCGACTCGACCGCGTCGTGTATCTCGCGGAGCGATACCGCCTCGGGATCGTACTCGACCGTCGCCTCGTCGGTGGCGTAGTTCGCCGTCGCCGACGCCACGCCGTCGAGGGCTTCTAGGGCGTCCTGTATCGTCGCCGAGCAGTTGGCACAGGACATCCCCGTGATGTCGAGGTGAGCGGTTCTGTCTGGCATGTCTACTACTAGGGGCTCCTCTCTTAGCTGGTTTACTGCTTGGATAGTCGGTGTGAGATCGGGTGAAAACCTTCGATTCCAAAGCGTTCTGTCATCCCCGGCCTGACAGGCGGACAACGGACCCGTCCTCGCCGAGGGCGACCGGCCGTCGATGCGGCCGTCGTCAGTCTCGGCGTGGTCGGTCAGTCCCAGCGTGCTCGGTCAGTCGCGTTCGGCCCGAGCGACGAGATCGTGTGCGGCGTCGGCCGCGCGCGCTTGTATCTCGTCGGCGTCGAGCGTCAGCACGTCGCGGTCGCGCATGAGGACCGTGCCGTCGCAGACGGTGTGTCGCACGTCGCTCCCGCGCGCCGCGTACGCGAGGTGCGACACCGGATCGTGCACCGGCGTCAGGTGCGGCACGTCGAGGTCGACGATAGCGAGGTCGGCGGCCGCGCCGGGCTCGATCCGACCGCCCGGGAGCCCGAGCGCGGCCGCGCCGGCCGCGGTCGCCATCTCGACGACGGCCTCCGCGGGGACCGCGCTCGCGTCGTCCGCGGCGAGTTTTCCGAGCATGGCCGCGTCGCGCATCTCGTCGAAGAGGTCGAGGTCGTTGTTCGAGGCCGCGCCGTCGGTGCCGAGCGCGACCGTGACGCCCGCGTCGCGCAGCCGCTGGACCGGAGCCATCCCGCTGGCGAGCTTCATGTTCGAGGCCGGACAGTGAACGATCGCGGTCCCCGTCTGGGCGAGCCGGTCGATCTCCCCGCCGTCGAGGTGGACGCCGTGTGCGAAGAAGTTGTCCGGGCCGAGCGCGTCGGCGTCTGCGGCGTAGTCGATCGGCCGCTCGCCGCGCTCCTCGACGATCGGGTCGACCTCGTCGATCGTCTCGTTCGCGTGGAGGTGGATCGGGACGCCCGCCTCGCGGGCCTCGGCCACGCCTTCGCGGAGGAGGACCTCGTCGACCGTCGTCAGCGAGTGGGGCATGAAGGCGGTCCGGATCCGACCGTCCGCGGCCCCGTCGAGGTCGCGGGCAACCGCGAGTCCCTCCTCGACGTCCTCGCGCGCGTCGGCCTCGTCTTTCCCGACCGTCACGACGCCGTGGCCGAGGCGCGCGCGAAGCCCCGCGCGGTCGACCACGTCCGCGACCCGGTCCATCGCGAAGTACATGTCGGCGAAGGCGGTCGTGCCCGACCGGATCAGTTCGAGGACGCCGAGTTCGGCACCGGCCTCGATGTCGTCGGGCGTGAGCTCCGCCTCGACCGGCCAGATGTCCTCGCGCAGCCACGGGTCGAGCGGCTTGTCGTCGGCGTACCCGCGCAGCAGCGTCATCGAGACGTGGGTGTGCGCGTTGACGAGCCCCGGAATGACGAGCGATCCGGACGCGTCGAGGGTCTCGGCGGCTTCGCCGTTCGCTTCCGTTTCGTCGCTCTCCCCCACGGTCTCCTCGCCCACGGCGACGATCGTCCCCGCGTCGCGGTCGATCGTCACGTCGGACTCGGTCACGCGGCCGTCCGGGCGGAGCACCCGTCCACCGGTCACGCGAAGCGCGTTCATACCCACGGGTTCCGGCCGCCGGACCTAACTCCTTCCGTTCGATGTCGGCGTACCACCGCCGACGTGGGAGCACGCTTCGCCGACGGCAACGCGCGCCCTCCGAACGCCTTTCCCTGCCGCCGCCGGAGGACCGCCATGGCAACCGACGCCCAGCAGGCGTGTTTCGAGGCGGGGATCAAGTTCGGCTCGCTGTACCACCAGTTCGCGGGGACGCCCGTCAGCCCGTCGAGCATCCGGAGCTTGGAGACCGCGATGGCAGAAGCGATCGAGAAACAGCCGTTCTGTGAGTCCGTCACCGTCGAAATCCACGGCGACCGCGTCGCCGACGCGATCGACCACGAGAACGACTACACGGAACTCACGGGGTCGCTGATGGACGTGGAAATGCGGATCGACTACGAGGGGGTCCGCGTCCGCACCCGGATGACGATGACCGATGGCTACCCGCTGATGGAACTCGTCGGAGTCGACGAGCCCTGATACTTCTCACCCGGCTCAGTCCGGATTCACCGCGCGGATCGTCCCGACCCCCTTGCTCGACCCCTCGCGGAAGACGAACCGCTGCCCCTCTTCGACGAGATACGGTCGGAACTTGAACCGAACGCGCGTCTTCCCGGTGTCTCCGGGGAGCAGCTGGCCGCCCTCGGGCGAGAAGACGGCCGCCTCCGAGACGGTCTCGACGTGGACAACGGGCTCGTAGCCCTCTTGGATCCGCGTCGGGTGGTTGAGTACCATCGCCTCGGCCTCGAACTCTCGGACCGGTTCCGGGTCGCTGTCACGGGGGACCAAGGCCATTCCGCGTTCGATCTCCGCCTCGTCGACGCCTTTGAGCGCGATTCCCACGATCCGGCCGGCGGTCGCCTTGTCGACGCGGTGGTAGTGCATCTCGATGGAGCGGACCTCGACCTCGCGGAAGGACCCGTCGGCCATCGGCCCCAAGAGGAGTTCGTCGCCGGCCTCGACGGTCCCGGAGTTGACCGTGCCGGACGCGACCGCGCCGACGCCGGTCACCTTGTAGCTCCGGTCGACGTACAGGCGGAACTCCTCGCGCTCGGGGGTCGCGCGCTTCGGGAGCGACTCGAAGAGCCGGTCGAGCGTCTCGACGCCCGCCTTCGTCACCGCGCTCGTCGACAGCAGGGGAACGACGCCGTCGCCGACCTCCGTGACCGCCGCGTCGATCCCGTGACGGTCGACGAGGAGGGGCGTCTGATCCGCGTCCCGCAGCATCGACTCGACCTCGCGTTCGACCGCGGCGAGCCGTTCGTCACTCACGGCGTCCGCCTTCGTGATCGCAACGATGGTGGGCAACTCCGTCGCCAGCAGGATGCCGAGGTGCTCGCGGGTGGTCTTCGTCGGCCCGTCGTCGGCGGCGACGACGAGGAGTCCGTAGTCGAGCTTCTGGCCGACGAGCCCGCGGATCGTCGTCCGGAGCCACGGCTCGTGGCCCACGGTGTCGACGAACGAGACGAGCCGGTCGGCCTCCTCGACGATCCGCGCGCGGTCGGACTTCCGATGGGGGTTGTCCATCCGGATCGGCTCGCCGTTGCCGTCGGCGAAGCCGTACACAGCGTACGACAGGTCCGCCGACAGCCCGCGCTCGACCTCGTGCGGCTGCACGTCGAGGAAGCCGCGCGTGCCGCCCTGACCGTCGTCCGCGCGGCCCGTGACGAGCGTGCCGACGAGCGTCGACTTCCCGTGGTCGACGTGGCCCGCCGTCCCGATCACGAGGTGGTCGTCGTCGGTCTCGAACATCCCGCCGTCGCGGAGGGTCGCGAGCCCGACGAGCCCGTCGGTGTTCCCGCTCCCGGACGACCCGGCGCTCCACGTCTCGACGTCGGCGATGTGCGCGTCCGCCTCGCTCACGAGCAGCGAGAGCACGTCCATCGTCTCGGAGAAGGTCTCGGGGTCGACGCCTGCGAGCCCGCCGTCGTCGGTGACGCCGAGCACGTAGGTGGCCTCGCCGTCGCCGGAGAGCACGCGGTGACGGAGCTGAGCCACGAGCGATTCCATCCGGCCGTCGGCCAGGTGGATCTCGCGGGAGAGCCGCTCTTTGAACTCGATAGCGCCGCCGTCCCGTTCGCCGCGCTCGATGGCCCGCAACAGGGCGGACCGGTCAGCGCTCATGACCCTCCGTACGCGACAGCCGGGCTTAACGGTTTTCGTGCTATCCGTCCCCACGTGTCGTGATCGGTCCCGAGGGCTCACAATCTCTCACGACCGCTCGGGACCGCTCCGGAGCGACGCACCTTTTTCGACCGATGCGAAGGATCGACGCATGGACACGACGGTCCCCCGCGTGACCGAACGGCGCGTCCACGTCGCGCCGCTCGGCCACGAGCACGACCGCATCGTCGAGCCCCTCCGCCGCCACGGCGCGGACGTGGTCTACCTGCTCGCGGACGCTCCCGATCGCGAGGGCGACCGCGGAGCCGTCGACTTCGCGGCAGCAGACGCGGACGACCCCGCCGACACCCGCGTCGACCTCGACGGGCTCACCGACTACCAGCACGACGCGTGGGCGGACGCGGCCGCGTTCGCCGACGTCCGCGCGCTCCCGGTCGCGCTCGCGGACGTGTACGACGTGCTCGGCGTCACCACGACCGTCGCCGCCCGCCACGGCGCGAGTACCGCGGACGGGGATCGCCTGTTCGCGAACGTCTCGACTGGGCCGCGGATCGCCGCCGTCGGCGTCGCGATCGCCTGCATGATCGTCGGCGCGCGACCGTACAGCGTCGAGCCCGAGACACACTACCACGACGTGGACGAGGGACCGCTCACGGCCGGGGTCGCGGAGACGGTCGACCTCCCGATATATCCGATGGACGCGCCCACACGCGATCAGGTCGCCGTGCTCGGTCGGCTCCACGACCGGACCGACGAGAACCTGACCACCGACAAGTGGAACCTGATCGAGTGGGCTCGCCAGCGCGACTTGGCGTTCCTGCGCGAGGCTGGCGAGAGCCGGACGGCGAAGTACCGCGCGCTGGAGACGCACGTGCTCTCGCCGCTTCGCGACCGCGGGTACGTCGAACTGGAGGACGTGGGGCGCTCGGACACCGTCCGGCTCACGGAGACCGGCCGGCGCGTCTACTTCGCGTTCCAGCACAAACTCGACGAGACGTGAAAGCGGTGCAAACGGTGCGAACGACTGTGATCCGTTCGACATGAACCGATTGTACGGTTCATCCGGATTGTCGACTGCCAACGTAGAATACGTGACCGGGCTTCGATTCAAACGCGTGACGCCGCGAGCGGTTGCGGGTTCGTCCCCCTCCCTCGCCGCCCTCCCCACCGCTTCGGCTCATTGGTTCCCTGCGGTCTCCCGCGGTCCCCGCTGACGCGGCCGCGACCGTCCGGGGCGTCACGGACGGCGGTGTCCACCGCCGTTTCTCTTGCGCGAAGGCGTTTCGTGCACCGGTTCGGCGCATCGACCGGTTCGCAGAAGCGACCCGTCGCAGGCGGTCGGTTCGTCTCTCCGAAGTCGCCGCTCACTCGGCGGTCAGTTCGACGTACGTCCGCCGGACGGTCACGGGCGTGACGCCGGCGGCGTCGGCGGCGTCCTGCTGCGTGCAGTCGGCGTCGGCCTCGCGGGCCGCGGTGTAGAGGCAGGCGGCGGCGACGCCGACCGGGTTGCGGCCGTTCGCGATCCCCTCTGTGACGGCGCGCTCGACCAACTCACCGGCGCGGCGCTCGACGCCGGCCCCGATATCGAGGTCGCTCGCGAACCGCGGCAGGTACTCCGCGGGGCCGGCCGGGCCGATCGGGAGCCCGAGTTCGCGGTTCATCGCGTCGAAGGCGGCGCGGTGTTCGGCCTCCGTCGCCTTCGCCTCGGCGCAGACCTCGTCGACGGTCCGGGCGACGTTCGCGGTGCGGCAGGCGACGTAGACGCACGCGGCCGCGAAGCCTTCGAGCGAGCGGCCGCGGAGCAGGCTCTCGTCCTGTGCGGAGTCGAACAGGGTGCAGGCGGTGTCGCGGATGGTCGTCGGCAGCTCCAGCGCACCGGTCAGCCGCCGGATCTCGGTGTAGGCGTACACCTTGTTGCGGTCGCGCTTCGTCGAGATCCGCGCGCGGTTGTGCTGGGTCCGCATCCGGGCGAGCCGCCGGCGCTTGCGACCCTTCACGCGGGTCGACCGGCCGATCTCGGTCGAGAGCCCGCGGTCGTGTCGGGAGCGGGTCAGCGGCGCACCCGTGCGCTTCGGGTTCGTCTCGTCATCGGCGAAGGAGCGCCACTCGGGGCCGTGGTCGATCCGGTCCGCCTCGACCACGAGCCCGCAGTCGCCGCAGACGCACTCGGCCGCGTCGACCTGCGTCCGACCGCCGCACTCGGGGCACTCGTCGGCCGAGACTCGGGCCGGTTCCTCGACGCCGTCGGTGGTTTCGGTGCGGTGCGAACGGACGCGGGTCGGACGTGCCTGACTCATCACATATCGAACTCCGGCCCGATCCCTTACTTAAACCCGGGTGGATCGGAGGGTGATCAGCCCGATCCGAGGGTTCGAACCGACCGGTAACCGGTCGGTGGGTCACGTCTCGTCCCGCCGCAGTACGGGGGTTTTAAAACCCCATCCGGCACATCAATTGCCATGACGCTCTCGGAGATCGCGGCCGATCTCGAAGTGACGGCGCGCCAACGCGACCGCGGGGTCGCCGTCGCGGACGACACCGAGACGCCGCTCGTCGACCGGCTCGCGGCCCACGTGGACACCCTCCCGTGTACGCCGGCCGCGACCGCGACGCTCGTCGATACCTACTCGGCCGGACGAAGCGTGGGCGACGCCGCAGGCGAGGCCGGCGTGACGCCGATGATCGCCGCGAAGACGCTCCACCGCTGCGGGGTCTCGGGCGTCTGTCCGCTCGCGCCGACCCGCCGCGGCGTCGTTCGCGACTGGCTCGACGGGCGGATCGCCCGCAGCGACGCCGTCGCGCTCACCGGCGGCGACGAGGCGGACTTCGCGCTCGCGACCTACGTCGAGACGCACGGCCCGGTGTCCGCGGTCGCCGACGCCGTCGACGCCCACCTCGCCGGATCGGCTCCGCTCGGCGGCGCGCTCGGTGACCCCGACGGGCTCCGCTGAGCGGACCGGAGCGCAGCGAGAAGGGCGGATTATCTCGACGACCGCAGCCGACCGATCAGGCCGGGCTCGGCGACGCTGAGGTCGGGTGACGTGTCGAACGTCCGCTCGTACACCTCAGCGAGAGCCCGCGCGTACGCACCGTCTCCGCTCGCTGCGGTCGGAGCGACCGCGACCGCCGAATCGATCGCCGGAAGAACGGTGTCGGTGTCGGCCGCCGCGTCGGCGTGCGTGCCGAGCCCGTCTCGCATCTCCACCGCGATCGAGCCGTCGACGGTCGCGCCCACGTCGGCTATCCGCCCGCGGAGGCGCTGGAGCGCGTCGCGCCCGTGAGCCGACGCCGGGTGAACCGTCTCGACGCGGTCGGCGGCGGCGACCGCGGCGACGGCCTCGTTCGAGCCGACAGGAGCGACGTCGACGACCACCGCGTCGTACGCCGACGCCGCCTCCCCGATCCGGCGCTCTAGCTTCCGCGCGGCCGCTGCCGTCTTCGCCCGCGCCAGTCGCTCGAACGGCGCTCGTGCGGGGAGTATGTCGACGTGACCCGGGGCGTCCGTGCCGTCCGTGCCGTCCGAGTTCGGCACCGGTCCGGGGCTGTGTTCGTCGCCGCCGACGAGCGGGTACGCGGCCGCCGACAGCGACGCCTCCGTCTCGTCGGTGACGAGCGCCGTGAGATCGGTTCCGATCCGCCCCGCGACGTACTCCGAGAGTCCCTGCGTCGTGAACGCGGCGTCGACGACGGCGACGTCGCGGCCGCCTCGCGCCCCGACCGCCGCCAGTTCGACGGCAGTTCGCGTCGTTCCCGCGCCGCCGGTCGCCCCGACCAGCGCGAGCGTCGTGGTATGCATGACTCCGGTCTCGGGGGTCGGAGGTTAAGCGTCGCGAATCGTGCGCGTCACAGTGGATGGTTCCCCCGGTCGGCGCTCACCCGTCAATCGCGGCCGCCACGTCGTCGGCTATCGCGTCCAGTTCGCCGTCGGAGAGGTCGGGACGCTCGCCGCCGACCGCGTGGATCGGCGCGCCGCCGTCGCCGTCGAACCGCGGGACTGCGTGGATGTGGACGTGCGGTACTTCCTGACCGGCCGCCTCGCCGTCGTTGAGTCCGACGTTCGCGCCGTCGGCGTCGACCGCGGCCTCGATTTCCGGGGTGATCGCCGCGACCGTGTCGAAGACGGCGCTCGCGAGGTCGGCGTCGAGGTCGCCGACGCGCGCGGCGTGGGCTTTGGGGATCACGAGCGTGTGTCCCGGCGCGAGCGGGTTCGCGTCGAGGAACGCCAGCACGTCGTCGGTCTCGTGGACGGTCCGCGCCGGGATCTCGCCGTCGACGATCGAACAGAAGATGCAGTCGTCGGACATACGCGAGGGGTTGTGACCGCGGCCCATCAAGGTTTCCCGGCGGTCCGATCCGGCGTCAAGATGGACAGACTCTCGGCATCAAGACGGACAGACTCTCGGCGTCCCGACAGTCCTACTCCCCGGCGTCCGGGAACGGCACCTCTATCAGCGTCCCGTCGTCGGGCAGGATGCACTCTCCGTCGAACTCGTCGCGAGCGTCCCGCCGGATGGGCGAGGCGTCCGCGGCGTACCGTGAGGAGATGTGGACGAGCGCTAGCCGCGCCGCGTTCGCGCGGGCCGCGATCGACCCGGCCTCGCGGCCGGTCGAGTGGGCGGTGTCGCGGGCGCGGTCGGCCATGTCGTCGGCGAAGGTGGCGTCGTGGACCAACAGGTCGGCGTCCCGAGCGACCTCGACGGACCGCTCGCGCGGCCGGGTATCCGCGGTGTACACCAACTTACGGCCGGGTCGCGGCGGACCGACCACCTGATCGGGTTCCACGACGGTCCCGTCCTCGGCCTCGACGGACTCGCCCGCGTGGAGTCGTCCGAATTTCGGTCCGACCGGCACGCCGAGTTCCTCCGCCTTCGGGCGGTCGAACCGGCCGGGGCGGTCATCTTCTTGGAGGACGTACCCCTGCGATTTCGTGCGGTGTTCCGTCTCGAAGGCGCGGACCGCGTAGCCGTCGGCGTCGAGCGCGACCTCGTCGGGCGCGACGGGCTCGATCCGGACCGGGAACGCGGGGTCGTGGCCGACTGCGTGGACGAGATCTCGGAGGTCGCCGTCCGTCTTCGGAGGACAGTGGATCGTCAGCGGCTCGGTTCGGTCGTTGAACCCGAGCGTCTGGACCAGCCCGGGGATGCCGAGCACGTGGTCGCCGTGGAGGTGCGAGACGAACAGGTGGTCGATCCCGAAGCCGGTGCCGAACCGCATCATGCCGCGCTGGGTTCCCTCGCCGCAGTCGAAAAGCAGGCGGTCGCCCTCGCGGTTGACGAACAGGGCGCTCGGCGCGCGCTCGGTGGTCGGGACGGCACCGCCCGTCCCGAGGAAGGTGACGCGAAGGGACATACCCGCCCTGCGGCCGGCGGGGGTAAACTCCTTTCGAGGCGCGGACGGCGGGCGATCGCGCCGGCGGCACGGTCGGCTGCGCCCCGCGACATCGACCGCGGTCGAAGCCGACATGAGGCTCCCGCTCCGATCGTGGCCATGCACGAGGATATCGCCGCTCTCGTCATGCAGGAGGGGTGGCGCGCCGAGGGAGCCGCCGCCCGCGTCCACTACGACGGCGGCGGCGACCGGGTCGCGATCGAGTTCTACGCCGACGCCGAGCGCGTCCTCTACTGGACCATTCCCGCGGGAGCGAGAGGCGAGGCCGCGACGGGCGACGACCGCGCCGACGGAGGCGTCACAGCCGACCGCGATGTCGACGCCGGCACCGCCGCGCCGATCCCCCGCGACGTGGTTCCCGACCCGCTCCGGCGGCGGATCCGTGACGACCTCGACGCCGCCGGAGTCGATCCGGCGGTCGAGCGACGGAGCGTCTGATCGGTTCACGAACGCTGCACTGCTCCGCGAGCGGGTGATAGCGAGCGCGACGGTGGAAACGCGGACGGTCGGAGCTTGTCTCCCGCTGGGACGTGGTCTCCGAAACGGCGGCTTTCGATCCGGATAGCGGCCGACTCTTCCGGTTCGTACCGGCTCGTATCGATCCGAAGGAAACGCACTTGCCTCGTGGCCCGATAGTCTCGGTGATGAGTAGCGCCGAGTGGGAGGAAGACGATCCGTTCGAAGAGCAGCGCGAGGAAGTCGAGAACCCGATGAAGCGTCTGTTCGCCGTCTACGGCCGCGACTACCTGCCGCAGGTCTCCGTCGGGGTCCTCGCCAGCGTCTTCGCGCGTCTGCTGGATCTTCTCCCCCCGCTCATGCTCGGGATCGCCATCGACGCGGTCTTTTACGAAGACGCGCTGTTCAGCGATCAGATTCCGCTCGTCCTCCTCCCCGACGCGTGGCTCCCGACCGAACAGGCGGCGCAGTTCTGGTTCACAGTCGGCGTCATCGCCGGGGCGTTCGTACTCGGGGCCGGGTTCCACTGGGTCCGCAATTGGGGGTTCAACGCGTTCGCCCAGCACATCCAGCACGACGTTCGCACGGACACCTACGACAAGATGCAGCGGCTGAACATGGAGTTCTTCTCGGACAAGCAGACCGGCGAGATGATGTCGATCCTCTCGAACGACGTAAACCGGCTCGAACGGTTCTTGAACGACGGGATGAACTCGCTGTTCCGGCTCTCCGTGATGGTGGTCGGCATCGGCGTCCTGCTCGTGTGGATCAACTGGCAGCTCGCCCTCGTGGCGCTGTTGCCGGTGCCGATCATCGCCGGGTTCACCTACCTGTTCATCAAGACGATCCAGCCGAAGTACGCCGCGGTGCGCTCGTCGGTCGGGACGATGAACTCCCGGCTTGAGAACAACCTCGGCGGCATCCAAGTGATCAAGTCCTCGAACACGGAGCCGTACGAGTCCGACCGCGTCGACGACGTGTCGATGGACTACTTCGACGCCAATTGGGACGCCATCACGACTCGGATCACCTTCTTCCCGGCGCTGCGCGTGTTCGCCGGCATCGGTTTCGTGATAACCTTCGTCATCGGCGGCCTCTGGGTGTTCCAAGAGACGCCGCCGGGCCCGTTCACCGGGACGCTCACTATCGGAAACTTCGTCGTCTTCATCCTCTACACCCAGCGGTTCATCTGGCCCATGGCGCAGTTCGGACAGATAATCAACATGTACCAGCGCGCCCGTGCCTCCTCGGCGCGGATCTTCGGGCTGATGGACGAGCCCTCGCGGCTCGCCGAAGATCCGGACGCCGAGGACCTCGTCGTCGACGAGGGCGCAGTCGAGTACGATCACGTCTCGTTCGGCTACGACGACGAGACGATCGTCTCGGATGTCAACTTCGCGGTCGAGGGCGGAGAGACGCTCGCGCTGGTCGGACCCACCGGAGCCGGCAAGTCGACGGTGCTTAAGCTGCTGCTCAGGATGTACGATGTCGACGACGGGGCCATCCGGATCGACGGGCAGGACGTGCGCGACGTGACCCTCAAATCGCTTCGCCGCTCGATCGGTTACGTCGGCCAGTCTTCGTACCTCTTCTACGGGAGCGTTCGCGAGAACATCACGTACGGCACCTTCGACGC
The DNA here is from genome assembly GCF_024494655.1 of Halorubrum laminariae. Taxonomy (GTDB): domain Archaea; phylum Halobacteriota; class Halobacteria; order Halobacteriales; family Haloferacaceae; genus Halorubrum; species Halorubrum laminariae. Next base: position 454,136 of record NZ_JANHDL010000001.1, read on the forward strand.
GACCGACGAGGAGGTCCGCGAGGCCGCCAAGGCCGCGGAGGCCCACGAGTTCATCGAGAACCTCCCCGACGGCTACGACACGATGGTTGGCGAGCGGGGCGTGAAACTCTCCGGCGGCCAGCGCCAGCGGGTCACCATCGCGCGGGCGGTGCTCAAGGATCCGGATGTGCTCGTCTTAGACGAGGCGACCTCCGATGTCGACACCGAGACGGAGATGCTGATCCAGCGCTCGCTCGACCGGCTCACCGCCGATCGGACGACGTTCGCGATCGCGCATCGGCTGTCGACGATCAGAGACGCCGATACGATATTGGTGTTGGAGGGCGGCGAGGTCGTCGAGCGAGGGAGCCACGAGGAGCTGCTCGACGAGGACGGACTGTACGCGCACCTCTGGGGCGTGCAGGCGGGCGAGATCGACGAGCTGCCACAGGAGTTCATCGACCGCGCGCAAGAACGGACCGCACAGCTGATCGAGGACGCCGAGGGCGACGACGACTGAACGGCCGTCACTCCTCGCTCTGCAGCCGGCTCCAGTCACTCGACGCGTCGATTTCCGTCGAGGCATCTCTGTCGCCGGTCGCGGACGCGTCGTCGACGGTCGCGTCGTTCTCGCCGGCTGCCGAGTCGCCGGCTCGTCGCACGGCCTCGTCGGCGAGCCCGGCCAAAATTGCATCGCGGACCTCCCACGGCGCGCCGAATTGCACCGAGTCGGCCCGCTCTAACGCGGTTTCGAGTCGCGTGCTCCCCGCCGCGGTCTCCAGCTCGAACCCTCCGTACTGCTCGATCAGCTCCGCGGCGGACACCGGATACCGGTGCTCTCGGAGCGCGCGCTTCAGCGGACCGAATGCGACCCCGTCCACCCGTGCGTGGTTCTCGTGATCGTCCACCATGGGTCGCGGTTCATCGGCCGATCCGATAATTCCCCCGCTCGGACCGCTGGCTATACGGTTCGTCGCGGCGACGATCAGATATGCGACTCGCGGACGCCACTTGGACCGATGTGCGCGACGCCGATGTCGACATCGCGTTCATCCCCGTCGGGAGCACCGAACAACACGGCCCGCACGCGCCGCTCGGCACGGACACGCTCGACGCGATCGCGGTTGCGGAGGAGGGCGCGGCCGCCTACGAGTCGGCCGAGGCCGGCACGAGCGAGGTTGCGGTCACCCCGCCGATCCCCGTCGGCGTCGCCGAGGAGCACCGCGCGTTCGAGGGGACAATGTGGGTCTCGCCGGACGCGTTCCGGGCGTACGTCCGCGAGGCGGCCGAGTCGCTGCCGGAGCACGGGATCGACCGGGTCGTGCTCGTCAACGGACACGGCGGCAACGTGGAGGCGCTCGCGGAGGTCGCGCGGCAGTTCTCGCGAGACGACGCTCACGACGGCTACGCGGTCTCGTTCACGTGGTTCGAGGCCGTCGGCGAGCACGCGAGCGACATGGGCCACGCGGGGCCGCTTGAGACGGCGCTGTTGCGCGCGACGAACCCCGATCTCGTCCGCGAGGAGCGCGTCGCGGCCGCGAGCGAGGGGGCCGCCGATCGGTGGGGCGAGTGGGTTTCCGGAGTAAACCTCGCGCACGACTCCGCGGAGTTCACCGCGAACGGCGTGGTCGGGGATCCGACCGCAGGCGACGCCGCCCGCGGCGAGGAGCTGCTCGACCGCGCGAGCGGCGCGCTGGCGACGCTCGCGGCGGCGGTCGTCGAGCGAGAGTCGATCTCGGAGTGATCGGAGGCGCTACTCTTCGCTCTCCTCGTCGTCTTCCTCGGCCGTCGCGTCCTGTAGCGCGCCGCGGATCGCGGGGACGGTGCCGGTGAGTTCGCCGACCGTCTCGGCGGCGGCCTCGATGTCGCCCACCAGTTCCTCCAGTTCCTCGATTTCCGCCTGCAGATCGTCGGCGTCCTCGAAGGCGTCGGCGCGCTCGCCGAGCACGTACGCCTTCTTCGCCGAGCGCACGCTGTCAACCGCGTCGCCGATGTCGAGCGCGGACTTCAGCCCGTTGAGTACGCCGAGCACGTTGTCCGCGTCCGTCTCCCAGACTGCGTCGGGATCGGGGAGTTCCCCACGGGCGGCCGCGAGGTGCTCTTCGACCTCCGCGCGGGTCTCCGCGGCCGCCTCGCCGAACAGGTCGTCGTCGTCGAACGTGGACTGGCTCATACGGAGAGCCTCGCCCCGCCGCGGGTTAAAAACGACCCCGAAAGTGAAAGTGAAACCGGCGCGGACGAGCGTGTTGCCGACCGACACGAGACGGATCGACGGTATTGATTCAGGGTGGCGACCGAGACCGCTCGGACGGGACCGGCGTGCGATCACCGGTGACACCGCGGACGAGATCTCTCTGCGACCGAGAATTCCCCGTTATGTTTATATAAATATTCGTATACTCTCGTGTATGTCAACAAAAGAAGTGTCGTTACAGAGCACTGTTGCCGGGATCTCGGCGGAAGGGAAGATTCACACGCTCAGCGTCTGGTTCATCCTTGCCTTGCGGCTGATGATGGGGGTGGCGTTCTTCCAAGCCGGGCTGGGGAAGCTCCTCGGCGAGCCGTTCAGCGCGGCGGGCTACTTGGCTAACACGCCGGCGTCGAGCGGGAGCCCGCTCGCGGGGCTGTTCGTCGCGATGACCGAAACGGCGTGGTTCATGGCGTTCGTCGACGTAGCGGTGCCGTGGGGTCAAGTGTTCATCGGCCTCGGCCTGCTCGTCGGCCTTCTCACGCGTCTGGCCGCATTCTGGGGGGCGTTCATGATGGTCCTGTTCTACTTCGGGAACTGGGACATCGCCCACGGCTACGTCAACGGCGACCTCGCGTACATGCTCGTGTTCCTCTCCGTCGCCGCCTTCGGTGCCGGTCGGATCCTCGGCCTCGACGCGTACGTCGAGGAGTACACCGTCGGCGGCCAGCGGCTCGTCGAGCGGTATCCGTGGAGCCGATACCTCCTCGGGTAGTCGGTTCGTTTGCCCGGTTCGTTTGCCCGGTTCGTTTGCCCGGTTCGTTTACCCGGTTCGTTTGCCCGGTTCGTTTGCCCGGTTCGTTTGCCCGGTTCGGACTCTCGTCGTGAGCCTCGCCTGTCGTCGTGTGAGTCCGTCGGAACGCCGCTCGCAGCGCCGCAGAGGCGTTATCAGCCATAATATTCGGGTGGCAGTTATTATACGAACTCGGTCGCTGGTACTGGATACACATGCAATGGGGACCGTTCACCCGTGTCCGATCCAGCTACGGCGCGAAGCTCGCGCTGTCGCTCGTCGGCGTCATGGGAATTTCGGTGTCGTACGGGGTACTCGTCTACCTCAGGGCGGACGGGCTCGGTGCGGCGGGCGCAGAGATCCGATCCGGACTCATCGGGATGACGCTTCTGACCGTCATCGGGCTCGCGCTCATCGGCGTGACCGTCGGATCGAACACCGTCATCTCGCTGCGACAGCTCACGGCGAAGGCGGAACGGATGGCCGACGGCGACCTCGACGTGCCGCTTGAGACCGGGCGAACGGATGAACTCGGGCGGCTGTTCCGGGCGTTCGACGCCATGCGGTCGTCGCTCCGAACGGAGATCGACGACGCGGAGACCGCCCGCGAGGAGGCCGAACGCGCGCGACGTGAGGCGACCGAGCGCGCAGAGACGGTCGAGCGCAAGGCAACGGAGTACGAGTCCGCGATGCGCGCGCTCGCCGACGGCGACCTCACCCAGCGGGTCGACCCCGACAGCGACAACGACTCGATGGAGCGCGTCGGTGCGGCGTTCAACGAGATGGCCGCGGAGCTAGAGGAGACGGTCACCTCGGTCGCGACGGTGGCCGAGGACACCGCCGAGGTCGCGGGGACCGTCGACGACCGCACCGAGAGCCTGCGGACGACGACCGGAACCGTGAGCGACGCGGTCGAGGAGATCGCCGATGGGGCGCGCACCCAGCGCGACGACCTCCGGGCGGCGACCGACGAGGCCGAGAACCTCGCGTCGTCGGCCGAGGAAGTCGCCTCGACGGTCACCGACGTGGCCGAGACGGCGGAACACGCCGCGTCGGTCGGAGAGGAGGGCCGCGAGGCGGCCGAGGAGGCGCTCTCGGAGATGGACGCCGTCGAGGAGACGACCGCGGAGACGACCGCGGAAGTCGAGGCGCTCGCGGCGGAGGTCGAAGAGATCGGCGAGGTGGTCGACACCATCTCCGACATCGCCGAACAGACCAACCTGCTCGCGTTGAACGCCTCCATCGAGGCGGCGCGTTCGGGGGCCGAAGGGGCCGGCTTCGCGGTCGTCGCCGAGGAGGTGAAGTCGCTCGCCGAGGAGACGCAGGCGTCCGCGAGCGAGATCGAAGCCCGCATCCACGCGGTCCAAGAGCGCGCGGAGACCGGCGCGGACGCGATGGAGCGGACCGAACAGCGGATCTCGGCCGGCGTCGAGACCGTCGAGACGTCGATCGACGCGCTCGAACGCCTCGCAGAGGCCTCAGAGCGGACCGACACGAGCATGACCGAGATCACGCGCGCGACGGAGACACAGGCGGACTCCGTCGACGCCGTCGTCGGCCACGTCGAGGACGTGTCGGCGATCAGCGCACAGACCGCGAGCGCCGCCGGCGACGTGACCGGCGCGGTCGACGAACAGGAGCAGACCCTCGGCGCGGTCGAGACGGCCGCCGAATCGCTGTCCGACCGCGCGCGCGACCTACGAAGCGCCGTCGGCGGCTTCGAGTTCGCCGCCGACGCGGACCTCGACGCCTCTCCGGCCGCGAGCGACGCGACCGCACAGGTCGTCTCCGACGGCGGAACTGACGCGTCCGACGACGACGAGACCGACGCGGACGCCGCCTTCGACTACTCGCACGCGGACGAGTCTGCCGCCGGCGGCGCGGGAGGTGACCGGCAATGATCGCCGACGCCGCCGTCTGGGCGTGGCTCGGGTTCGTCGCGATGGTTGCCGGCACGGCCGCGCCGCTCTGGGCGTGGGCCACAGAGGAGTCGGCCACCGGGGAGTCGCACGCCAAGTACTACCTCACGCTCGCGGGCGTCACCGGCGTCGCGGCGCTGGCGTACCTCGCGATGGCGCTCGGCGTCGGCGTGGTGTCGTCGCCCGCCGGCGACGTGGAGATCGTTCGCTACGTCGACTGGCTCGTGACGACGCCGCTCCTACTCTTGTACCTCGGCCTGCTGGCACGGCCGTCGCGCGGCGTCCTCGCCGGGCTGATCGGCGTCGACGTAGTGATCATCGCGGCCGGTATCGGCGCGAGCGCGACCGCGGGAACGCTCTCGTGGGCGCTGTTCGGCGTCGGCGGCGTCGCGTACCTCGCGTTGGTCTACGGGCTCCTCGTCTCGCTCCCGCGGTCGGCGGCGGCCGCGGGCGACCGCGTCCGGGCCGTCTTCGGGACGCTCCGAAACATCACCGTCGTCCTCTGGACGCTCTACCCCGTCGTGTGGGCGCTCGCGCCGACCGGCCTCGGGCTGGTGACGCCCGCCACCGAGATGCTCGTGTTCGTCTACCTCGACGTGGTCTCGAAGATCGGCTTCGTCGTCGTCGCGGTCGCGGGAGCCGACGCGCTCACCCACCTCACCGCGGGAGGTGCGGCTGGTGAGGGCAGCGAACCGATCGCGGTCGGTGACGCCGACGGGGCGGAGACGGAGCAGCCGACCGTGCTGGCCGACGACTGACCGAACGTTTCGTTTTCACTTCTCGCTCGCGACGAGATTCTCGTAGCGCGCGCCGGTCTGTTTCAGCGTCGCCGTCGAGTAGAGCCGCTCGTGGTCGTACGGCAGGTGTGCGGCCGCCAGCTCGTCGATCTTCGCGTCGACGGCGTCGGCCTCGCGGCCGTGGATCATCGTGAACAGGTTGTACTCCCACTCCTGGTCCGGGCGGCGCGGCCGGTGGTAACAGAGGGTGACGTACGGGAGGCTCCCGACGGCCTCGCCGCGCTCGTCGAGGTCGTCGTCGGGCACGTCCCACACCACCATGCAGTTGTTCGTGAACCCGGTGACGACGTGGTTGACGATACAGCCGATCCGCTTGATGCAGCCGTCGGCGAGCAGGCGATCGACGGCCGCGAGCACGTCGTCGAGGTCGGCGTCGATCTCGCGGGCCACGTCGGCGTAGGGGGTCGCAGACAGCGGGAAGCCGTCTTGGATCGCCAAGAGGAGGTCGGCTTCGAGCGTCGAGAGGTCGCCGCGGGCGTCCTCGGAGATGCGGGTGGCGGAAACGGCCGTCTCTTCGAAAGATTCGCGCGCGAACCGGTCGCCGTTCACGACCGGGAACTCCAAGTCGATGTAGTAGTCCGTGAGCATCGGGAGGTTCAGGACCTCGCAGCCGGTCTGTGCTTCGATCGCCGTGAGGATCGCGTCGCGTTTGTCGCGTGAGCCCGCAGTGACGACGAACCACTGGTTCCACCCGTGGTCGCGGCGGTAGTTGTGATTCACCTGCGGGTGAGTGTTGATCGTCTCGGCGACCTCGTCGAACCGGTCTTCGGGCGCGCGCACCGCCGCGAGCGTCGAGGAGCCGATGACCGGCGGGTTCAACACCGCGCCGAATCGGCGGAATACGCCGCGCTCGCGCAGGTCGCGAACGCGGTCGAGGACGGCGTCGGCGTCGAGATCGACGCCCGTCTCGGCGGCGATCTCGCTGGCGACGCGCTCGAACGGGCGCGACTCGACCGGGAAGTCGCTCTGGTACTCGTCGATGAGGGCGGCGTCGACCGCGTCAATGCCGGCCCGCCAGTCGGCGTCCAGACTCATTGCCGGGATCAGGTGCCGCGCGTACCTACCGGTTTCGGAGGCAGGCGGCCGGCGACGGGAGATCTGAGGTAGCCAGTCCGGGAGCGGTCAGTCGTCAGCGGGAGCGATCAGTCGTCAGCGGGAGTGGTACCGGTCGACGGCGCGAACGCGCGGGCGCTCTTCTCGAGTTGTGCCGTCGAGCAGCCGCCGATCGTCGCGGCCTGTTCGAGCGTCAGTGTGCGGGAGCGATACAGCGTGAGTGCGGTGGACACGGATTTGGACGTCATCGGGTACAATCATCAACTTGATGGACGAATATATAACTCTGACGCTTTTTAGGACGTGTTACAGAATCTATAGTCCGTAAAAGTGATTGCATATACTATAAATTATTCTGAAACTCTACGAACGACACATTATATTATGTGATCGGGTTCCACGGAACCGGTGTGAACCGGCCGGCTCACCGTGCTCGTCGCTCGCGCGCGCCGCAAGCGAGCGGGCAACGAATCGGTCTCAATCTCCCTGACACGGCGAGTTTTCGCTTCCCAGCGGTCGAGAGGCGAGCGAGGGACTTTTCGTTCGGAGCCCCGAACGGACGGTATGGATCAGGCGACGCAGGAGTTCGGCGAATGGCCGCTCAAGCGACTGATGACCGAGGTCTGCGGGTCCGGGCACAAGTCGGCCGACGACCTGACGCGCGCGCAGGCGACGGAGGCGTTCGAGCGCATCCTCGCGGACGAGCCCGATCCGACGACGCTCGGGGCGTTCTGGCTCGCGAACCGCTGGAAGCGCAACACGGCCGAGGAACTCGGCGCGTACGTCGACGTTATGTGCGAGCGCGTCGAGTACGCGGAGCCCAAGGTCGACCCCGTCGACTGCGGCGCGAACTACGACGGGAAGGGCCGGACCGCCGTCCTCGGCGTGGCCGCGGGCGCGGTCGCGGCCGCCGCCGGCACGCCCGTCGTCGTCCACTCCGGTGACCGCGTCCCCACGCAGAAGCAGGACGCGTACAAACACGTCCTCGACGAGTTGGGCGTCCACACCGAGCTGACGCCCTCGGACTCCGCTGACATGGTCGACGAGACGGGTTTCGGCTTCTACTACCAGCCCGCGTTCAATCCCGCGATCGTCGACCTGTTCGAGCGCCGCGACATGATGGGCGTCCGCACGTTCGTCAACACGATCGAGACGCTGGCGAACCCCGCAGGTGCGTCGGTCCACCTCGGCTCCTTTTACCACCTCGCGTTCGCGAAGAAAGTCGTCGACACGTTCGTCGAAAGCGAGTTCCACGACCTCGACCGCGTCCTGATGTTCCAGGGCATGGAGGGGTACGACGACGTTCGACCCGGCTACACCAAGGTCGCGGAGTGGACCGCGGCCGGCGGGGCGGGCGACGCGGCCGACGAGAACTCGGGCGACGGCGAGACCGGCAGCGAGAGCGCGTCCTTCGAGGACTTCGATATCGAGACCGCCGAGTACGGGATGGATCTCGAAGAGGACGACCTCGCGGTCGACGACATTGCCGCCGACTCCGCGCACATTACGGAGGAGGTGTTAGCGGGCGACCGCGACGACGCCTTCGCCGACGCGGTCGCGGTCAACGCCGCGCTCCGGATCTACGCCCGCGAGGACGCCGACTCGATCGACGAGGGACTGGAGATGGCCCGCGACGCCATCGACGACGGCTCCGCGATGGACGTGCTCGACGACCTCCGCGACTTCTGAGGCGGATGGATCGGGCGAGAACGGTGAACCGCTGCGGCGGCGGCTGACCCTCGCGCGTGCGTCGCGATCGTTCAGGGTTACTCGGCGTTTTCGGACGAATTTTGGACGGAGTTCGGAAAGGCCACTTAGGCGTTCGTGACCAACTCTCACGTGCGTAGAACTGCCATGATACGAAACGCCAACAGCCGCCCGGAGCCACCCCACTATGCCAACGTGTGAGCACTGCGACGCGCACGTCTCGGACCGCTTCGCTCGGGTGTTCTCCGACGAGCGGGGACAGATCCACGCGTGCCCGAACTGCTCGGCCAACGCCGGTATCGCGGAGGTCACGAAACAACGGGCGCACGACGCCTGATCGGGGCGCGCTCGTTCGTCGACCAGTCTCACGCTGCCCTGCCCTGTTCTACCGTTCCGGAACCGGCGGCATCGACCGCTTGTGCTCGCTACGCTCGGACAGCTCGACGACCCGATCGACGGCCTCGGCCGGCACGTCGAGTTCCCGGATCGTCGCCGCCCGCGAGAGGCCGCCGTCGACGTGGACGGCCAAGATTGCGTCGACGGTGTCGTAGTCGAGTCCCATCTCGTCGGCGTCCGTCTGTCCCTCCCACATGCCGGCGGTGGGCTCTTGCATCACCAGATCGCGGGGGACGCCGACGTGCGCGGCTAACTGCCGCACCTGCTGTTTGTAGAGGTTCCCGATCGGGTTGCAGTCGACGGCCTGGTCGCCGTACTTCGTGAAGTAGCCCGTCATCGCCTCCGCGCGGTTTCCCGTCCCGAGGACGACCCGGTTCTCCGCGTTGGCGACGAAGTAGTTCAGGACCGCGCGCGTTCGGACGTACACGTTCCCCGCCGCCGTCCGGTCGTCCACTGCCTCCGAGAACGCCTCGAAGAACTCTTCGGCGATCGGCTGGATCTCGACCACGTCGTATGCAATCCCGAGGTCGTGAGCGACTCGCTCCGCGTCGGTCATCACGTCGGGGTCGTTCACCGCCGCAGGCATCGTGATCCCGTGCAGCCCGTCCTCGCCGAGCGCCTCGCACGCGAGGTGGGCAGTCAGCGTCGAGTCGATCCCGCCCGAGAGGCCGAGAACGGCCCCGTCAGCGCCCGCGTCGGCGACGATGTCGGCGATGAACGAAGTGATGCGATCGCGGGCGGCGTCGAGTTCGGCCGGCGAGAGGCGGAGGTCGAGCGGGGGGTTGTCCGACAGCAACACCGACTCCGCTGAGGTCTGGCTCATACCCGTGGCGTGGGTCCGAGACGACTAATACCTCCCCGTCGGCTTCATGAACTGAACGTTCGTCGTGTTTTCCCCGGGACAGCGAACGGTTTCTTCGACTCAATGAGACGGATCCGCGGCATGTGGGGTGCGAACGGAGTCGATCCCGCCGGCCAACGGACCTATAGTTCGCGGGACGAATCGAGTCGTATGGACGACCGACTCGAACGCGCCGTCCGCCGACGGCTTCGCGAGGCGGGTCGCCAGTTCGAGGCGGCCAAACGCGCCTACAGGGAGGGACGCGACGATCCGGCGGGCTCCGCCTCGGGCGCGGCGCGGTACGACCTCCCGGTCGACGACAAGGGAGGTGCGCGGATCGTCTGTCGCCGCCACGCGGAGCACCGGGCGGTCGCCGTCGACGACGCGGGCCGGCCGACGTGTTTCGACTCTGACCATCCCGACTGCGAAGGCTGTGCGGAGGACGTTCGCGACGGCGTCGTCGAGACGTGGTGAGCGCGTCGGCAGGATCGAGACGGCGGACTCCGGCGCGGGCGGACGCGACGCGGCTGCGGTGACGGAGACGCGACGGCACCCGAACCGGTTTTGCCCCCCGCCTCCTCACGGAATCCATGAGACGGACGACCGCCGTCGCCGCGCTGCTCGTCGTTGTCGGCGTCGGACTGGCCCTCTCGGGGGTCTTCGCCGGGCCGCCGGCAGAGGATCCGGACGCGACGATCGCCGCGGACTCGCTGGTCGCGGTCGAGGGAGAGTATCAGTTGTGGCCGTACACCAGCCGGGACACGTCGGTCGCGGGCCGGACGCTCGCGATCAACGTCGTGTTCCGCGCAGACGCCGCGACGACCCGTCGAGCGATCGAACACCGGTCCGACGCGGACTGGGAGGAGACGACCGAGGCGGAGACGGCGGCCACCGGCAACGCCGATCAGGTCCGGGCGATAGTCGAGCGGGACTGGGCGGACGCGCGGAGTTCGACGCGGTACAGTTACGTGCGCGGATCTGAGGGAGGGATCTGGATGGCCGAGACGTTCGAACTCCACGACGGTTCGTATCTCGGCGTCCGCGACCACCTCCGCGCCTACGAGTCGCCAGACGGGGCGTACACGGCCGTCCAAGCCCACGAGGAGTACTACGACTGGTTCCGGCTGCGTCACACGGTCCCCGGAATCGACGAACCCAAAACCCGCCTAGAGAACGAACTCATCCGCGGATCGGTGGACGCCGAAGTCACCCGCGAGTACCGCGGCATCGACGGCGGCTGGAGCGACGGGTGGCTCACGATCGTCGATCTGGCCTCTGCGGCGGCGCTTGCGGCCCTCGGCGGAATCCTACTTCGACGACAGACACGGCGGGCCGCCGTCGACCTCGCCCGCCGGGGGCGACGAGACGCTCGCCGACACGCGCGGGCAGCAGCGCTCGGCGTCTCGCTCGCGCTCATCGTCGTTGGCGTTCGCGCGACGGGCGTGGCCGTCGAGACGCTGGTCCCGACGCTTCCCCCGAAGGCGATCGCCGCCCCGCTGTACCTCGTCCTCGCCGTCGGCCTGCCCGGGATCGTGGTCGCGCTCGCGCGAAGGTGCGACCCGTCAGCCGCGGCGCTCGCCGTCGCGATCGGCCTCGGTGTCGGGTTCGTCGCCGACTTCGCCGCACTCGGGGTCGCGATCCCGCCCGCCCTCATCGTCCACCGAGTCGCCCTGATCGCCGCGCTCGGCGTGGTCTCACTGGGCCGAGCGGCCGACGGCCGTCCGGTTCTGGCCGCCGGAGCGGTCGCGTGGGCGGTCGGGTTGGTACTTCCGCTCGCGGACGTGATCTGATCGACTCCTCCGGGTGCCGAACACGCCCGATCCCCGCGGAAACCGGCCGGGCAAAAATCGACCGAGACGGCCAGTCGAGACCGGTGTCCGCGAAGGGTCGACCACAGAAGAGATATACCTCGGCGGCGAAAGAGCATCGACGCATGGGTCGACCGATCAGCCGTCGGCAGACGCTCGCTGGACTCGCCGCAGCGACCGCGAGCGGCGGCTGTCTCGGTCGCACGCGCAATCTCGCGGGACGCGAAATGTCCTCGCAGTTGACTCTCCAGATAGACGCGGTGCCCGCCGATCGGGACCCGAACGCGATCCGGATCGCGAGACACCTCGCAGAGAACCTCAAGGCGGTGGGCGTCGACGCTCGGATCAACACGCTCGACCAAACCACGCTCTGGCGAAAGGTACTCATCAACCAGAACTTCGATGCGTACGTCGGCCAGTTCCTCGAACCGGAGCCGTTCGACCCGGACGCGCTGTACGCGTTCACGCACTCGCGGTTCGCCGCGGAAGTGGGCCGACAGAACCCGTTCGGATTCGCCGACCTCAACGGCGTCGACGACGAACTCGAACGCCAGCGCCGCGCGGAAAGCGATCGGAGCGATCCAGTGGCGGATCTCCAGCGGTCGCTCGGCGAGCTACAGCCGTTCACCGTCGTGGCGGTTCCCGATCCGCTCACCGCGGTCCGCGAAGCGCAATTCGACGGGTGGAGTCAGGGACAGCCGCTGTCGGTCGCCGGCCTGCTGTCGCTCGATCACACGGAAACGACCGGCGACGCGACCGGCGGTGACGGAAACGCAACCGAGATCAGCGAGATTCTCGACGGCGACGACGGAAACGCCACCGCGGCCGGCGCGGCAAGCGACCTCCTCGACGGCGACGACGGGCCAGAAGGGGTGGCCACGCTCCGACTGGTGACGACCGACAGCGGTATCACGGAAAACTGGAACCCGATCGCGGCGGAGTATCGTCGCCAAGGGACGTTCACGTCGCTGCTGTACGACCGGCTCGTGCTGGTCGACGACGGCGAGGTCGTCCCGTGGCTCGCGACGGACTGGGAGCGCATCGGTCCCGAGACCGTCGAGGTCTCGTTGCGCGACGCGAGCTGGCACGACGGCGAACCCCTCACCGCCGCCGACGTGGCGTTCACCTACGAGTTCCTCCGCGACACGTCGATGGGGACGATGGAGACACCGGTTCCGACTCCGCGGTTCCGTGGCCGGAGCTCGGTCGTCCAGTCGGCTCTCGCGGTCGACGACCGCACCGTGCAGCTCGGCGTTGAGAACGTCAACCGAGCGGTGATCGACCGCGCGCTCCGCGTGCCGATCCTGCCGGAGCACGTGTGGCGTGACCGTACCGACGCCGCGACGATCGCCGACTTCGAGGTCGACGCGGAGACGACAGAGGCAGTTGTCGCGACCAACGAGAATCCGGTCGGAAGCGGACCGATTCGGTTCGTGGAGGCGACGGCGGAGGAGTCGGCCGTCTTCGAACGGAACCCGGACCACTTCCTCGCGCGAGCCGAGGCGTGGGACGGCGAGGCATCGGCGAACCCCGCGGCCGGCGTCCCCGAGCGGCTCCACGGGAAGCCGGCGTTCGACCGGCTCGAAGTCGGCGTGCTGCCCTCGGACATCGCGGCGGTACAGGCGGTCGGCGACGGGTTCGCCGACGCCACCGTCTCGAACCTCGGCCCCGATTCGATCCCGCGGATCGGCCGCGAGGCCGACGCTCGACTCGTGGCCGGCCAGTCGGGCGCGTTCTACCATGTCGGCTACAACGTGCGGCGGCCACCACTGTCGAACCCGCGGTTCCGCGGTATCCTCGCGTCGCTGATCGACAAGGAAACCCTCGTCGAGGAGGCGTTCGACGGCTACGCGGAACCGGCGTCGTCGCCGCTTTCGGTCTCGCCCGAGTGGGTTCCCGACGACCTGCGGTGGGACGACCGCTCGTCCGACCCGATCTATCCGTTCGCGGACGATCCGGGAACCGGCTCACTCGACGTCGAGAAGGCGCGAGACCTGTTCCGAGACGCCGGCTATCGGTTCGATGACCAAGGCCGATTGCTCGCGAAACAGCAATGAGTCCGTTCGTCTCCGTCGTCGGATCGGTCGTGCTGTGGCTCTGCGCGTCGCTGCTCGTCGCCGCGATCGCGATCGTCCGGCCGAACCGTCTGTACGGTCTGTGGGGGAACCTCGTGCCGCGGCTGCGGGACGCGCAGCGGGAAATCGCCGCGCTCGGTGCGGTGTTGCTGGTCAGCGCCGTCGGCCGGAATTCGCTGCAGACAGTCTCGGAGCTGTTCGGGCTGCGGCTGACCGGACTCATTTGGGCGTTCGAAGGCAACTTCGTCGAGTGGTTCCAGCAGACGTACGCCACCCCCGAGCTGACGATATACTTCTCGTCGGTGTACGTGTACGGCTACGCGTTCTTACTCGCGTTTCCGTTCCTCGCGTATCTCGCGCTCCCGAAGACGACGACCCTGAAGCGGCTGCTCGTCGCGTACGCGTTCAACTACGCTATCGGGCTCGCGCTCTACACGATCGTGTTCGCACACGGTCCGCGGAACCTGCACGTCGGTACGTCGCTGTTGTACACCCACAACCCAAACGTCAGCGCGCTGACGAGCGCGATCAACGAGACGACGAACGTCTTCCCCTCGCTGCACACGTCGCTTTCCGTGACCGTCGCGACGTTCGCCGTGCTGACGCGCGAGGAGTACCCGTTGTGGACGCCGCTCGCCGCGTGGCTCGCCGGGTCCGTGGTGATCGCGACGATGTACCTCGGCATCCACTGGCTCACGGATGTGATCGGCGGGACCGTCCTCGCGTTCGGCTGCGTGTACCTCTCGTATCGGATCGTCGATCCTGACGAGATTTCGTGATCGTCGATCCTGCGTCAGCCGTCGTCTCAGGCGTCGCTCGAACCCGCAACGAGCCGTTCGAGCTGTTCGGGCGGGACCGCGCCGCGGGCGGCGTGGCCGTCGAACGCGAACGTGGGAACCCCGGTGATCCCACGCCGTCTCGCCGCGTCGAACAGCTCCGTCACGCGCTCGCGGAGATCCTCGTCCGCGAGCGCGTTGTCCACCACGTCGGCGTCGAGCCCGTCGGTGTCGCTTGCGAGGTCGGCGAGGACCTCGCGGTCGCCGATGTCGCGCCCGTCCTGCCAGAGCGCGTCGAAGACCGCCTCGTCGAACGCGGGCCACGCCTCGGGAGCGGTCTCTTTCACGCGGAGTGAGACGATCTGCGCCGGGAGCGAGTCGACCTCGGTGGCGATCTCCTGGGCCATCTCGACGCCGTACTGCTCCTGGAGCCGACGGACGTTCTCTCGGGCCTGCGCGTAGTAGTCATCGCCTTTCCCGTCGTCCACATCGTGGTCGATCGACCCGTCGGGGTTGCGCTTGCCGGCGCGGAGGTCGAACGGGTGCCAGTCGACCGCGAGCGGTTCGGACCGGCTGTCCCGATACCGCGCGAGCGACTGGCGTCCCAGGTAACAGAACGGACAGACGTAGTCGGAGTAGACGGTGATCGACTCGGTCGCCTCGTCGGCCGGGTCGGCGGCGATACCGGGCGTCTCGGCGTCGGCGGCCGCGTCGGGTGCGTCGGCGGAATCGGTGTTCGACATACGCGCGGTTCGGCCTCGAACGGCAAAGGGCGTTCGACGGCGGCGATCGCCACGGTTTATAACTACTTAGTGGTACAACCGGATATGACACAGGAGACGGCCGCCGCGTACGAGCCGGTCTCGCCGCCTGTCGCGGTCACGATCGCCGGCAGCGACGCCGGCGGCGGCGCGGGGATACAGGCCGACCTGAAGACGATGACGGCCCACGGCGTCTTCGGCACCTCCGTCGTGACGGCGACGACAGCACAGAACACCCGGGGCGTGTCAGGTGTGCACACGCTGCCGGTCGAGCACGTCGAAGCCCAGTACGCCGCCGTCGTCGACGACTTCGTCGTCGGCGCGGCCAAGACGGGAATGCTCGCCACGGCGGAGATCGTCGCCGCGGTGACCGAGCTGCTCGACTCGTTCGCGGGACCGGTCGTCGTCGACCCGGTGATGGTCGCGGCGACCGGTGATCGGCTGCTCTCGCCCGCCGCCGAGGAAGCGTACGACGACCTGGTCGCGGCCGCGACGCTCGTCACGCCGAACGCCGACGAGGCGGAAGTGCTGGTCGGCGGCGACGTCGAGACGCCCGCCGACGCCGCGCGGGCCGGCCGCGAGATCGTCGCCCGAGGCGCGGACGCGGCCCTCGTCAAGGGCGGACATCTCGACGACGACGACACCGTTGTCGACACGCTGGTTCTCGGCGAGGACGCGGGAGACGTTACGGAAATCGGAAGCAACGCCGACCGCGACGACGAGACGACCGTCGTTCGGTTCGAGTCGCCGCGGATCGCGACGGACGCGACACACGGGTCCGGCTGCACCCTTTCGAGCGCGATCGCGTCGCGGCTCGCGCGGGGTGAGCCGCTGGCCGCGGCGGTCGAGGCCGCAGTCGGCGAGATGGGGGCGGCGATCCGGCGCGGCTACGACGTGGGAGAGGGGCCGGGCGCGGTGAATCCGACGGTGCTCGACGGCAGGGAGTGACGGCTGGACACACTCACACGAAGTTCAGCGGCACCATCAACGCGACGCCGACGGCGATTCCGACCGCGAGCGTCGGCTTGCCGCCCCGAGGGAGGTTCGCGCCGGTGTCGAGCGCCTCGGGGATGAACTCGGTGGCGACGAGATAGACCATCGCGCCGGCGGCGAATCCGAAGCCGTACGGAAGAAACTCGCGGGCGTACCTGACGAACGCGAACGCGACGACCGCCCCGACCGGCTGCGGGAGGCTGGAGAACACCGCCCACCAGACCATCTTCCACTTCGAGACGCCTATCGCCCGCAGCGGGATCGAGATAGCGGTCCCCTCGGGGACGTTGTGGATCGAGATCGCGACCGTCATGAACACCGCGAGCACCGGCACCGCGAATCCGAACAGCTGCGTCCCGCCCGCCAGCCCGAGATCCGCGAAGGAGACGCCGACGGCGATCCCCTCGGGAAAGCTGTGGACCGTGAGCACGCCGAGGATCAACACGAGCTTCTTGAAGTCGGCCTCCTCGTACTCGTGCGGGTCGATTTCAGCGTCCAGAAGCACCTCGTGGGCGAGCACGACGAGGCCGACGCCGGCGAGCACGCCGACGGCGATCTCGATCGGCGTCCCCTCGGCGAGCCCCTCTTGGACGAGTCCGAACAGCGACGCGGCGACCATGATCCCGGAGGCGAACCCCCACAGCGCGACGTTCCCCCGATCGCTTATCGAATCGAAAAAGAAGAACGGCAGCGCGCCGATGCCCGTCGCCAGCGCCGTGATCAGCCCCGCGATGAAGACGAACCCGAACGCGGCGAGGTCGACCATTACGGACCGGTAGTTCGCGGTTCCGACTCATAAATACGACGAGTGTGGCCAATCGACGAGCGGTGTCTCCCGTCGAGAGACCCCTGCGGGACACGTCTCGGTTGGCACGGATCGGGCCGGGACGACACGGCGACGACTCTGCAGTCGACGGCGATCCGGCCGCCACCCGTAGGGTTTTACCCGCCGACGGCGGGAGTACGGTGTATGGCTACGGGGATCGTCGGGGAGTTCCTCGATCTCAAGGCGGAGACGGACGCGGACGTCCTCGCGATGCAGTGCGGCGACTTCTACGAGTTCTTCGCGGACGACGCGGAACTGGTCGCCGACGAACTCGACTTGACCGTTTCACAGAAATCCTCTCACGGCTCGTCGTACCCCATGGCGGGCGTGCCGCTCTCGGAGCTGACCCCCTACGTGAAGGCGCTCGTCGAGCGGGGGTACCGGGTCGCAGTCGCCGACCAGTACGAGACTGACGACGGTCACGCCCGGGAGATCACGCGCGTCGTCACGCCCGGCACGATGATCGAGACGACGGGCGAGGACGCGCGGTACCTCGCGGCCGTGGTGAGCGGGGGAGATGACGGTGGGCGCGGCGGCAACTCGGGCGGCACCGCGCCGAGCGAGAACGGACGGTCCGACGCCGACCGCGTCGACGGCGGCCCCTACGGACTCGCGCTCGCCGACGTCACCACCGGGCGGTTCCTCGTCACCGAGGTCGCGGACGCGGGCGACCTCCGCGCGGAGCTGTACCGGTTCGACCCCGCGGAGGTGCTTCCGGGACCGGCGCTCCGCAACGACGACGACCTGCTCGCCGCGGTCCGCGACGATCTGTCCGGGTCCGTCTCGCTTTTCGACGCCGAGGCGTTCGCGCCCGGCCGAGCGACCCACGCGGTCCGCGAGCAGTTCGGCCGCGAGACCGCGGACAGCGTGGGGATCGACTCCGAGTTGGCCCTGCGGGCGGCGGGCGCGGTGTTGGGGTACGTCGAGGAGACCGGGGCGGGCGTGCTGGCGTCGATGACGCGGCTCACCGCCTACGGCGACGACGACCACGTCGAGCTCGACGCGACCACCCAGCGCAACCTGGAGATCACGGAGACCATGCGCGGCGACGCCGAGGGAACGCTGTTCGAGACCGTCGATCACACCGTGACCGCCGCAGGCGGGCGGCTGCTCCGCGAGTGGCTCACGCGGCCGCGACGCGACCGCGACGCGCTGGAGCGGCGGCTCGACGCGGTCGAGGCGCTGGCGTCGGCGGCGCTCGCGCGCGACCGGCTCCGCGAGACGCTCGGCGACGCCAGCGACCTCGAACGGCTCGCATCGCGGGCGACGAGCGGAAGCGCGGGCGCGAGAGAACTGCTCTCGGTCAGGGACACCCTCGCCGTCGTCCCGGCGCTCGCCGACGCGGTAGGCGAGAGCGACCTCGCCGACTCGCCGGTCGCCGGTGTTCTGGACGGGATCGACCGCAACCGCGCTGCCGAGTGGCGCGAAGAGCTTGCGGGCGCGCTCGCCGAAGACCCGCCGAAAACGAAGACGCAGGGGGGGCTGATACGGAAAGGGTACGACGACGACCTCGACGAGCTGATCGCGAGCCACGAGGAGGCGAAGACGTGGCTCGACACGCTCGCAGACCGCGAAAAGCGGCAGTACGGGCTCAGTCACGTCACGGTCGACCGCAACAAGACCGACGGCTACTACATCCAGGTCGGCAAGTCGGTGGCCGATCAGGTGCCCGATCACTACCGAGAGATCAAGACGCTGAAGAACTCGAAGCGGTTCGTCACCGACGAGTTAGCCGAACGCGAGCGCGAGGTGCTCCGCCTAGAGGAGGCCCGCGGCGAGCTGGAGTACGAACTGTTCGAGGAGCTTCGCGAGCACGTCGCGGGCGACAGCGAACTGCTGCAGGACGTGGGGCGAGCGATCGCCAAACTCGACGCGCTCGCCTCCCTCGCGACCCACGCCGCCGGCAACGACTGGACGCGTCCCGAGTTGACCGACGACCGGCGGCTCGACGTCGACGCCGGCCGCCACCCGGTGGTCGAGCGGACCACGGACTTCGTGCCGAACGACCTCGCGCTCGACGACGAGCACGGCTTCCTCATCGTCACCGGCCCGAACATGAGCGGGAAGTCGACGTACATGCGGCAGGCCGCGCTGATCCAACTGCTGGCGCAGGCCGGAGCGTTCGTCCCCGCGCGGGCGGCCGAGGTGGGGCTCGTCGACGGTATCTACACCCGCGTCGGCGCGCTCGACGAGCTGGCACAGGGGCGGTCGACGTTCATGGTCGAGATGCAGGAGCTGTCGAACATTCTCCATTCGGCGACCGCCGACTCACTCGTGATCTTAGACGAGGTCGGCCGCGGCACGGCCACCTACGACGGGATCTCGATCGCGTGGGCGGCCACGGAGTACCTCCACAACGAGGTCCGCGCGCGGACACTGTTCGCCACACACTACCACGAGCTGACGACGCTCGCCGACCACCTCCCGCGCGTCGCGAACGTCCACGTCGCGGTCGACGAGCGCGACGGCGACGTGACGTTCCTCCGCACGGTTCGCGAGGGGCCGACGAACCGGTCGTACGGCGTCCACGTCGCGGATCTCGCCGGGGTTCCCGAGCCTGTCGTCTCCCGCGCCGACAAGGTACTCGACCGGCTCCGCGAGGAGAAGGCGATCGAGGCGAAGGGCGGAACGGGCGGCGACGCCGGGAGTCAGACGGGAGCCGACGACACCAGACAGGTCGTCTTCGACCTCTCGTCGGGGTCGTTCGCCGGCGGCACGGAGAACGGAACGTCGACGACGGGGGACGAGCGCGAGGCGGCCGCGGGCGACGCGGCCTCCGCCGCGGGCGAGTCGAGCGGGACCGCGGAGGGAGAGTCGAGAGGGACCGTGAAACGAGTCGACGGCCTCGACCCGGAGACCGAGGCCGTGATCGAGGAGCTGGCCGATGTCGATGTCGCGGCGACCGCGCCGGTGGAGTTGCTCTCGCGGGTGCAGGAGTGGCAGGCGCGGCTCGACGACTCGGATTGACCTCGACACAGCGTCTGACGTAAGAACTAATGTCCGACCTCGTCGTGTGGTGTGTATGGGTATTATGAGCAAGATCCTCGGCGGCAGCGGAAACCGCTCCGTCGACGACTACGTCGAACTCGACCTCGACGACTTCGCCGAGGCGCACGCGGAAACGGGAATGCAGGTACACATCGCGGAGATCGGCGACCAGAGCGACATCATCCCGATCAAAGACGCCGTCTACGACGGCGACTTCGTCATCGCGGACATCACCCGCCACTCCACGTCGGACCGGACCATAGAACACATCGTCGACGAGCTTCGACAGGTCGCCCAAGAGGTCGACGGTGACATCGTCCAGAAGGGCGACGACCAGATCGTCGTCACCCCGACCGGCGTCAGCGTCTCCCGAGAGAAGCTCTAGGGCTCGTCTGCACTCGGGCAACCGGTTACGGTCGAACCGTGCATTATATGCCCGTCTCGCACCCATGGACGACCGAATGGACGAGCCGGTCCTGCTGACCGGTGCCGGGGGACGGGTAGGACAAGCCATCCTCAACGGCATCGGCGGCGAGTACGACTGGCGGCTCCTCGACCGGGAGCCGCTCCCGCGAGCGAAGGTACCGGACGGCGTCACTGATGCCGACCTGTACGTCGCGGACATCACCGACGAGCGCGCGGTTAGGGAGGCGATGGCAGACGTCAACGCCGTCGTCCACCTCGCCGGCGACCCGCGAAAGACCGCCCCGTGGGACTCGGTGCTCCGGAACAACATCGACGGGACGCAGGTCGTGATGCGCGCCGCCGTCGACGCCGGCGTCGATCGGTTCGTGTTCGCCTCCTCGAACCACGCGGTCGGCGGATACGAGACCGACGACCGGACGCCCGACCTGTATCGAACGGACGACGACTACCGGCTCGACGGCACCGAACTGCCGCGGCCGGGAAACCTCTACGGCGTCTCGAAGGCGACCGGCGAGGCGCTCGGACGGCTCTACCACGACAAACACGGACTGAGTGTCGTCTGCGTCCGCATCGGCAACCTCACCAAGGACCACCCTCCCCGGGAGTACGAGCGCGGACAGGCGATGTGGCTCTCACACCGTGACTGTGCGCATCTATTCGATCGCTGCCTGCAGGCGGAGTACGGCTACGAGATCGTCTACGGAATTTCGAACAACGACCGCCGCTACTACTCTATCGAGCGCGCCCGCGAAGCGCTCGGCTACGACCCCGCCGACAACTCCGCCGACTACACGTTCGACGGTGAACCGAAAGACGTCGTCGACGTGGACGACGGCGACGACGACGCGACCCCCGCAGAACCGAACTTTCCCTCTAACCCGGACACGCGCGGGGCGTAACTGTCGACCGCCGCGAGCGCGGCATGCTTCTCGACGGCGTCAGAACAGACCGTCGACGTCGCGCTGTTTCCGGCGCTCGCGGTCAACGTGATCCGCGAGCCGCGCGGCCACCTGCGGACGCGACGACGGCTCGCGACAGAACGCGACGACCAGCTCGGTGACCGTCGTTCGGCCGGTCCCGCGTTCCGCGCGGGCGAGCCTCGCCGCCTCCTCGACGGTCGCCTCGGTCCCGGCGTCGACCGCGCCGGCGAGCGCGGGTGCGGCGAGCAGCGTCGCCGCGAGGTCGAGGTCCGGGAGAGCCAGAGCCGTACCGTCCACCCGGATCGCCGGCGGCGACGTGCGCTCGATCACCTCCGGGTCCGCGGCGAGTCGCCGACACCAGTCGCGGACAGGTCGGACATGGACACCCCGGCCCGCGTCGGCGTCGTCCCCGATATCCGTCTCCCCGGCGGCGTCGACTGCGCCGAGATACCGGGCCGCGTTCTCCGCGCAGCCGACCGCACCGGACCAGTTCCACGCGGTCGCGTGGTGTGTCGCCGCGGCGGCCGCGATCAGCCCGTGAAACAGCCGCTCGGCCGCCCCGGATTCGAGCGGGAGCCACGCCGCCTCCCACGGATCGTGGGCCGCGAGCGCGTAACCCTCGTTGAACAGCGCAGCGCCCGCGGCGAGGGCGGCGTCGAGGTCGATATCGGTGCGGCGCTCGGTCACAGCGAGTCGTCCGTTCTGCCAACGGATAAGCGCTGAGTCAGCGGCGAGCGATCCCGATAGCCGACACACCGGTCCCGCAACTCCGGGGAGGTTCCGCAGTCGCACGCCGAAACCCGAACGCAGGCAGCGCGCTGAACTGAAATTATCGAACGAACGCCGAGTTTTGAAAAGATAGATGACCGAACCGACGACGTGGGCGAAAATATTGCCAGACTAATAGAGAACCAACAGCTATACGGGAACATAACCGTACAGAACTACACTAAGAGGAAGTATTTTACACGTAATATCCGAACGATGATCTAGTATGGTGGACGAACCAGCAACCGATTGCGAGCGGTCTCGACGGAGTGATCGGGCCGATGAGTGACATCGTTCCGGGCGAACTGCTGCCGGCCGACGAGCCGATCGAGATCAACGCCGGACGGGAGACCGCGTCGGTCACCGTCGAGAACACCGGGGACCGACCCTCACAGGTCGGCTCGCATTTCCACTTTTTCGAGTGCAACAAGGCGCTCGAATTCGACCGCGAGGCCGCCTACGGCATGCGGCTCGACATTCCGGCCGGAACGGCGGTCCGGTTCGAGCCGGGGTGTGAGGAGGACGTCGACCTCGTCGCGTACGGCGGCAACCGAATCCTCCACGGCATGGGCGGGCTCGTCGAGGGCGATCTCGACGACGAGGCGGTCAAACAAGCGGCCTTCGAGCGGGCACGCGAGGCGGGCTACATGGAGGCGGACGGATGAGCGAGGCGGACGGATGAGCCGCGAGCTCTCGCGGAAGGCGTACACCGATCTCTTCGGGGCCACGGAGGGCGACCGGCTGCGGCTCGCCGACACGAACCTCCTCGCGGAGATCGAGACGGACCACGGCACCTACGGCGACGAGGCGGTGTTCGGCGGCGGCAAAACGATGCGCGACGGGATGGGGATGCAGCCCGGCACGACACAGGCCGACGGCGCGCTCGATTACGTCTACACCAACGTCGTCGTCATCGATCCCGTCCTCGGCGTCCAAAAGGGCGACATCGGCGTTCGCAACGGGAAGATCGCCGGCGTCGGGAAGGCCGGCAACCCGGATACGATGGACGGCGTCGACGACGACCTCGTCATCGGCGCGAGTACCGACACCGTCCCGGCCGACGGCCTCATCGCGACGCCGGGCGCGTTCGACATCCACGTCCACTTCAACAGCAAGGAGCTGTTCGAACACGCCCTAGCCAGCGGTATCACGACGATGTTCGGCGGCGGGTACGGCGGCGGCGCGACGACGTGTACGCCCGGTCCCGAGAATATCAAACGTTTCCTGCAGGCCGCAGAGGAGTGGCCGATGAATGTCGGCTTCTACGCGAAGGGGAACAGCAGCCAGCCCGAACCTATCCGCGAGCAGATCGAGGCCGGCGCGACGGGGCTCAAACTCCACGAAGACTGGGGGTCGACGCCCGCCGTCATCGACACCGCCCTCGACGTGGCCGACGAGGAGGACGTGCAGGTGTGTATCCACACCGACACGCTCAACGAGTCCGGCTTCGTCGAGGACACCTTCGACGCCATCGACGGGCGGACGATTCACACCTTCCACATCGAGGGCGCGGGCGGCGGCCACGCCCCCGACGTGCTCGAACTCATCGGTCACGAGCACATGCTGCCGTCGTCGACGAACCCGTCGATGCCGTACACCGTCAACACGTTCGACGAGCACCTAGACATGGTGATGGTCTGTCACCACCTCAATCCTGACGTGCCCGAGGACGTTGCCTTCGCCGAGTCGCGCATCCGGTCGGAGACCATCGCCGCCGAGGACGTGCTCCACGACATGGGCGCGATCAGCATGATGACCTCCGACTCGCAGGCGATGGGTCGCATGGCCGAGGTGATCTGTCGGACGTGGCAGACCGCCCACAGCATGAAGGCCCAGCGCGGCCCCCTCCCGGCCGACGAGGGGACGGGCGCGGACAACGCCCGGATCGAGCGCTACGTCGCGAAGTACACGCTCAACCCCGCGAAGGTCGCCGGCATCGATCAGTACATCGGCTCGCTGGAGACGGGCAAGATGGCAGACGTCGTGCTCTGGGAGCCGGAGTTTTTCGGCATCAAGCCGAAGTACGTGATCAAGGGCGGATTCCCGGTCCACAGCGAGATGGGCGAGGCCAACGGCTCGCTGATGACCTGCGAGCCCGTGATGCAGCGCTCCCGCGAAGGCGCGGTCGGCAAGGCGAAGAACGCCCTGAGCACGACGTTCGTCAGCGAGGCCGCCTACGAGAACGACATCGGGGACGAACTCGGTCTCGACGCGCGGGTGCGTCCGGTTCGCGGGACCCGGGAGGTCGGGAAGTCCGACATGCTGCACAACGACTACACGCCCGAAGAGATCGACATCGACGCCCAGACGTTCGAGGTCGAAGTCGACGGGGAACACGTGACGTGTGAACCCGCCGAGGAACTCCCGCTCGCACAGCGGTACACGCTGTAACACGATCTACACTCTATGAAACTCTCACCCAAGGACAACGAACGACTCACGATATTCATGGCCGCGGAGCTGGCCAGACGGCGGAAAGATCGGGGAACCGCACTCAACCACCCGGAGACGGTCGCATATATCTCCGACTGGGTCTGCGAGCGCGCCCGCGAGGGGGAAAGCGTCGCGGAGATCCGCGCGGAGGCGACGAGTCTCCTCTCCCGCGAGGACGTGATGGACGGCGTGCCCGAGATGGTGGACATGGTGCAAGTGGAGCCGACGTTCCCCGACGGAACGAAGCTCGTCACCGTCCACGACCCGATCCGGAGCGACAGCCGGGAGCAGCTGAACGATGACGACGGCGCGGAGGTCGACAGCGCGGAGGGTGACGGCGCGTGACGGGCCATAGAGACGTGGCCACGGTCGGGCTCGGCGGTCCCGTCGGCTCCGGGAAGACCGCGCTCGTCCAGCGGCTCGTTCCGCGGCTCGACGACGCCGGCTACGACGTGGGCGTCATCGCCAACGACATCATGACGCAGGAGGACGCCGACCGCCTCCGCGAGTCGTTTGCAGACCGTCTCCCGCCGGATCTCGTCGCCGGCGTCGAGACGGGGGCCTGTCCGCACACCGGAATCCGGGAAGATCCCTCGATGAACCTCGCGAAGATCGACGAGTTCGTCGAGCGACATCCCGAGCTCGACGTGGTGTTGATCGAGTCCGGTGGCGACAACCTCGCGGCGACGTTCAACCCGGAACTGGCCGACTACTTCATGTTCGTCATCTCGGTCGCCGAGGGCGACGACATCCCGCGAAAGCGCGGGCCGGGCGTCACGCAGGCCGACCTGCTCGTCGTCAACAAGACCGACCTCGCGCCGCACGTCGACGCCGACCTCGACGTGATCCGCGAGGACGCGGCGACGGTTCGGGGCGATGACCCGACGGCGTTCACCGACTGCAAGGCCGACGACGGGGTCGACGCCGTCGCCGACGCGATCGAACGGAGCGTCCTGTTCGCGTGAGAACCGATATCGACGCCGCCGGTGGGAGCGACCGGGACGCCGACAGCGACGGCAACGTCGACAGCGGCGGGATCGGAGACGGCGACGGCAACGTCGACAGCCGCGGGATCGGAGACGGCGACGGCAACGTCGACAGCCGCGGGATCGGAGACGGCGACAGCGACCACGATGCCGAGGACTCGGTGAACGGAGGTTCCGCGAACGGCGACGACGACGCGGCCGGAGTCGCCGTCCCGCCGGCGTTCCGCGAGTACGGCGAAGAGGAGCTCCAGCAGTCCCCGGCGTTCGGACATGGCAAGGACGGGGTCGCGGACCTCGTGATCGGCCGCGAGGGGGACAACCCCACCCGGCTGCTGTCGGACTTCGTGAAGGTGCCGTACCACCTGACGGGGACGCTCGACAGCGACCCCGCGCCGGGACTGACGACGATCTGTCTGCAGGACCCGACCGCCGTCGTCACGCAGGGCGACCGGCGGCGGCTCTCGGTCGAGGCCCGCGCCGGCTCGCGCGCTCACGTGACCACGCAGAGCGCGACGAAGGTCCAGTCGATGAACGCAAGCTACGCCCACCTCGACGCGACGCTCACCGCCGAGTCGGGCGCGTACGTCGAGTACCTCCCCGGTCCGACCATCCTCAACGAGAACGCGCGATGCCTCCAGACGACGACGGTGTCCGCGGCCGAAGACGCGACCGTCGTCGTCGGCGACGTGTTCGTCCCGGACGGGCTCTCTGACCACGAGCCGTTCGGCTTCGACCACTACCACAGCCGGTTCGAGGCACGCGTCGGGGGCGACCTCGTCTGCGCGGACGCCGTGGACCTCCGTCCCGACGCGCGCGATCCGCGCGATCCGGCGACCGTCGGCGATCACGAGGTCGTCGGAACTCTCTACGTCGTCGCTTCCGCGGAACCCGAGGTCGACGCGCTCGGCGACCGGATTCACGACCGACTCGCCGACGGCGGAGACGACGACCGGGTCGTCGCGGGCGCGTCGGTGCTGCGGGACGACGCCGGCGTCGCGGTGCGCGTCCTCGGCGATCGGAGTGCGGACGTGGTGACCGCTATCGAGGCGGCGTGGGACGAGACGCGCGAGGCGCTTCTCGGCGTCGGCGCGCCGCTGGAGGGCCGCGGCAGATGAGACGCGTCGACGGGGTCATCGGCAACGTCGACGCGGACCCGGAGCTGGCCGAGGCGGTCGCGAGCCACGAGCGAGAGGGGACGCTCGAACGAGTCGTCCTCGACGACACCGAGCGGCGGCGCTCGCGGCTGCGCGTGGCGACCGAGGCGGGCACCGAACTCGGCGTGCTCGTCGACCAACCCGAACTGACCGCGGGCGACGTGCTCCTGATCGACGACGACCGCGCAGTCGTCGTCGCCTTCGAGTCGCGCGAGGCGTTCGTCGTCGAGTTCCCGGCCGCCGAAGCCGCGGTATCGACCGCGGTGGAGTTCGGCCATCGGATCGGCAACCAACACTGGGACGTGGCCGTCGAGGGCGACACGGTCTACGTCCCGGTCGCGGCCGACCGAGCGATCATCGAGGACGTGCTGGGTCCGTACCTGCCGCCCGAGGCCGCGACGCGGTACGAGACCGTCGAGGCCGAGCGCTTCATCGAGGAGGACGAACCGGAGGGCAGCCATGAGCATGAGCACGGTAGCGGCCACGAGCACGGGTCCGCCGCTGACCACGAGCACGGGTCCGCCGCTGACCACGAGCACGGCGACGGCCACGGTTACGACCATGACCACGGAAACGACCACCGGTCGACTCCGGAGGGCGACACGTGAACGACCGCGCCCTGTTGACGGCGATGCGCCTCTCCGATTCGATGCTCCCGGTGGGGACCTACACCGCCTCCTACGGGATCGAGCAGTACCTCAACGAGGACGAGATCGAGACGGCGGACGAGCTAGGTGACCTGATCGAGGGGTACCTGCGCGGGGTGATCGGGCCCGCGGAGATCGTCGCGCTCGGTCACGCGCACCGGTCGGCCGCCGCCGGTGACCTCGACGAGGTGCTCGCGGCCGACGAGCGGCTCGGCGCGGCGACCCTCCCGGCGGAGTTCCGCGACAGCTCACGCAAGGCGGGCTCGAAGCTCCTTGAACTGCTCGCCGAGACCGACGACGGGACTGCCGGTTCGGCGGGTCGCGACGCGGCTGCAGGCGACGGCGTCGCTGGCGTCGCGGCCGTCGGAGGGGGGACTATCGGCGATATCGCAGTCGAGGGCGTGCTGGCCGAGTACGCGGCCGCCTGCGAGGCGGGACGGGCCGACGGCCACTACCCGGTCGCGCTCGGCGTCGTCTGTCAGCGAGCCGGGCTCGACGCCCGCGACGCGGCGCTCGTGAGCGCGTACGGGTCGGTGACGGCCCTCCTCGCGGCGGCCCAGCGGCTCGGGCGGTTCGGACACACCGCGATACAGGCGCAGCTATCGAGGCTGTTCCCCGCGATCGAGACGGTCTGTGATCGCTACCACGACGCTGCGATCGACGCGATGTACTCGTTCGCGCCGCTCGCGGACGCGATGGGTATGCGTCACGAGCGCGCCGACCGCCGGCTCTTCATGAGCTGACGGCGGCGCGGTCGCGGGCTGACGGCGACGCGGTCACGGCTGATGGTGGCGTGGTCGCGGGGTGACAGCGCTCGGCCACACCGCTCACAACAGCCCGCCGAGCGTGAACGCCGCGTAACAGAGCGCGACGAGGACGCCGGAGTGCAACAGCGCCGCGTAGCGTCCGCGGGACGCGGTGCCGGCGAACCAGCCGGAGGCGAGCACCGTCGCCTGCGTGACGACGTACAGCCGGAAGCGTTCGAGGTCCGGGTGGACCGTCTCCGACTCGGTCACGAGGTCGGTGGCGGCGGCCAGCTCCGCGAGCCGCGCCGCGTCGATCACCTGCGTGTTGACGACGGCGACGACGCCGATCACCAGCGCGGCCGCCGCCCAGCCGACCGCGACGTACGGGTGCATCGACGACCGGAGCGCGCGCTGTTCGCTGTACAGTTGGCCGACCTCGATCCGAAGCGTCTCGAAGACGGCGTCGGCGTCGCTGCCGGCGTTCAACGCGCCCGTGACGAGTCCGAGCGTCTCCTCGGCGAGCGGCGTGCCGACGCGGTCGACGAACCGGTCGACGGCGGCCGCGCGAACGTCTGTAGTCTCGCCGGCATCCGCCGCCGACGCCGAGCGAGGTGTCGGGCCGGCCGCGCCGATCGCGCCGGTCGCGGTCGTCGATCGAAGCGCGAATGCGAGGGCAGCAACGTCGCCGTCTAACACCCCGAGGTCGGCCTCGCGGGCGACGGCCTCGACCGCGTCCGGGAACGGTCGCCCGTGTGCCACGTGCCCGGAGACGGCGTGGATGAAGTCGGCGAGTTCGCGGTCCTTTGCGTCATCTATCCGCGTCCGCCGCCCCGCGACGACGCCGACGGGCACCGCGAACGTCGCGTACGCGAGCAGCGCCACGTTGACCAGCGTGTAGCCCGCGACCGCAAGCCACGCCGCGAGACAGACCGCGACCGGCGTGACGACGACCGCGGCGCTCGTCGGGTTTCGGCCGACCGACGCGAGGACCGCCCGGACTCGCCCCGGGCGATCGTAGCTCGCGCGCTGGTTCGGCGGGCGGAGCGTCCCGACGGCGACCGCGCCCGCGAGTCCAAGCGCGACGAGGAAGGCGACCGCCCCGTAGAGCACGACCGCCCGGGTCGGAACCACGCCGACCGGCGTGTCCACCGGCGGGAGGAACTCAGGCGTGACCACCGTGAGCGCCGTCGCCGCGATCACGAGCAGCGCCGGGAGGACGAGCACCGCGACGAAAAGCTCCGTGAGCAGTTCGAGGAACCGTCGGGCCCGCTTGCGGGCGCGGTCCTGCCTGTGGGCCAACATCCGGCTCTCGGTGCGGAGGTACGATGCGAGCGCCGCGTCGCCCGTAGCGGCGTGCTTGCGGAACTTGAGTAAAAACGGCGCGAGCAGCTCTCTCGAGGGCGTGTCGCGGGCGACGCGCCGGAGCCCCTCGTCGAGGCTGCCGGCGAGCCGGGCCGCGTTGAGCGCCTTCTGCAGGGAGGTCGCGGTCCCGCCGTACGCGTCGCTCGCGGCGGTCTTCGCGATCATCGCGCGGGGACCGTCGCTCCCGGAGGCGAGCAGTTCGAGGTACCGGACCGCTCCGGGAAGTGTCCGTTCGATGTCGGTCCGGCGCGTCGCCGTCAGCCACCGGAGGTGAACCCCGCCGAGTCGCACCGCCGCGCGTTTCGCGAGGAGCCCGGTGACCGCGGCGATGCCCGCGGCTGTCACCCCGCGCGACCGGGCGGTCGGCGGGAGCGACGCACCGTCTCCGAGCAGTGCGTCGACCGCGGCGAGCAGCGACGGCGTCACG
Source organism: Halorubrum laminariae (assembly GCF_024494655.1). Lineage (GTDB taxonomy): Archaea > Halobacteriota > Halobacteria > Halobacteriales > Haloferacaceae > Halorubrum > Halorubrum laminariae. Next base: position 483,905 of record NZ_JANHDL010000001.1, read on the forward strand.
CTCGTCGCGACGAGAAGCGCCGGACCGGCGACGACGACGCAGGCGACCCACGAGAGTCCGTACACCCGCGACAGATACGTCTCGAATCCCGCATCGAGGGCGGTTCCGCGGTAGCGTTTTCGGTCCGCATCGTGGCGGCGGTCGCTTGCGTGGCGCGCGAACAGCGCGTACAGCACGCGGTCGACGACCGACGCGCGCCCGCTCCGCAAGAATCCGTCGTCCGCGGCGGCGGCGACCGCTGTACCCGCGTCCGGCGGGTCGACGGAGTCACTCGGCCTAGATCTCGGCTCCGCGCTCACGGCGACCCTCGCTCGTGGTCCGGGTGCGTCCCGGCGTCGGATTGGGTCTCGTGGTCCGGGTGCGTCCCGGCGTCGGGCTGTGTCCGCCGGTCGCGCATCGTGCGCGCGGCCCGCTCAACGGTCGCCGCCTCGTCGGTGCGGAGGTCGGCGAGGAACTCGAACAGGTCGTCTGCGTCGTCGACGCCCTCGCGGACGAGGTACTCGACGTAGCGACGCTTGGCGGCGAACTCAGCGGTCACCTCGTCAACGTCGCGGTCGGTGCGAGCGGCCAGCCGAGCGAACGCGTGGACCGCTCGCTCTCCCGCTCTTTGTGGTGCGTCCGATCCGACGCCGGAAGAGGTGGGCGGATCCGACGCCGGTGCGCCCGGGAACCGGAACTCGCCGTCGGGGGTGCGCCACGCGACCGTGTTGTAGTACACCGTCGCGTCGCCCCTGTCGATGACGCCGGCTCCGCCGTGTTTCGGATTTCCGGTCGGGCTGTGCGCCGCGTCCGGGTCGAGCGCCTCGTACTCGTCGGCCGAGAGCAGTTCGACCACCCGCGAGAGGTATCGCTCGCCGCCGACCTGCCGCGGGAAGGCGATCACGTCGATCTCGCGCAGCAGCGAGGGACGGAGCCCCCGCTCGATCACACGGTTGACGAGCGACTCCACGTCCTCGGCGTGGGTTGTGCCTATCACGCCGTGGCCCGTGTTGAGCGTCTCGGCGAAGGTCTCGAAACTCGCCGGCGTGTTGATCTCGGCGATCACCTCGATGTCGGGGTTGAGGTAGTTCGCCTCCGTCATCAGCTCCGACATGCTCACCGCCTTGTACGCGTCCTCGTGATCGCGCGTCGTGAGCGACACCCCGGTCTCGTGCGGGATCCGGACCTCTCTGGATCCCTCGTCGATCGAGACGGGGCGGTCGTCGAACGGAATGAAGGGAGTGTGGGCGTTCAGAAGCGTCGTCTTCCCCACGCCGGTCGGCCCCGCGAAGAGGACGACGCCGCAGTGCTCGTATAGCAGCCACAACAGCGTGACAAGGTCGACCGACAGCGTCCCGCGGTCGATCAGGTCGACCGGCGTCAGCGCGTCCGGCGACTGCTTGCGGATCGAGACGTGCGGGCCGCCCTCAGAGATGACCGGGAGCGCCACCGCACACCGGATCGTCTCCTCGACGCCGTCGACGTCGAGGTTCACCTTCGCGGACGGCGTCGAAGCGTTGAGTTCGGTCCCGTCGCGGGCCGCGAGTCCCGTGACGACGTTGACGAACGCCGTCTCGTTGGTGAACGCGAGGTTGGTCGGGACGCGTGTTCCGGCGGTGGGATCAGGTCCGCTGTCCACCTCGTCGTCGCCGGTGCGCCGGAGGACCGACGAGCGCGGGACGACCTTCACGCGCTCGCCGACGCGGTTGGCCTCAATGTCCTCCAAGTGCGGATCGCGAATTGGAACGGTCAGGATTCCCTCGCCAACGAAGTCGCGGAGCACGTAGTACGCGAGGTCGTCAAGACGGTCGCGGGCGTACCGCGAGTCGACCGGCGGGACCGCGAGACCGCGCGCCGCAAGCGCCGAGCGCACGCGGTGTGCCGCCGTATCGAGCCACGCGCGAGTGTCTCGCGCGGTGAGTCGCTGTGTGAGGAACCGCCGGGCGTGGGCGGCAACGAACGACTCGCGGTCGTCGACGACGCCGTTCACCGAGGTCTCCCAGATCCGCTCTTTGCATTCGTCGATGAGCGCCGCGTCGCCCGGGAGGAGGTCGGGTTCGAGCGCGGCGTACTTCGTCTCGAACGCATCGGAGCCGAGCAGCCGCTCGCGGTAGATCACCACGTCGACGGAGAGTCCCGCGAAGTCGACGGCGTACTGCGCGAGCCGCTCGGCCGCGACCCGTTCGACGTACGGGGCGTCCGCGTCCACCCCCGTTTCGAGGGGGGCGAACGTCTCCGTGTGGACGACTAGTTCCCGCTCGTCTCCGACGTCTGCGATCTCGATGCGGTCGTCGAGAGCGAGAGGCGTCAGATCGCCGAGCAGACGGAGGTCGCGGAGAGCGTGGTAGTCAATCCGGCGGCGCGCGGCGGCGCTCGCGTCGAGCAGTCGGTCGAGCGCGCGCTCGTATTTTGGTTCGAAGCCGGCGGCCGCGCGCTCCACGACGCCGATCCGGGTGAGCGGTCTGCGGTGGCGAACCGCGGAGAAATGGTCGCAGATGCGGTCGAGATCGCGCCCGTCTGCCGGCGAGAGCGGCGGTTCACGCACGTCGTAGCCGAACCGCCCGCCGTCGCGCTCGCGGACCGTCGCCACGACGCCGGGGGCGGCCTCGTACTGCGCGCGAACGTCGGGCGCGTACCATGCCTCCGGGTCGTCCGGGGGGACGGGCGCGGGAACCGTTCCCGCGGGCTCGGCGTCGTCGGAGCCGCCGATACGGAGCGTCGGCCCGTCGCTCACGGTGTCGCCTCGCCGCCCGTGACGGTTCGCGTCTCGATCCGTGTCGTCGCTCGGTTCCCCGCGGCGTCGTCGCCCCTGCTCGTCGTCATCGTCGGTCCGTTCGCGGGTGACCGTCACCCAAGTTAAGCGTTTGTTTTGTAACTGATATGTTGTTTCAGAGACTAGAAATATCGGAACGGGCACGGCTACGGACCGAATCCACGCCGGCGTCAGGCTTTCCCGCGCGTCCAGACGCGCGGGCGATGACGGATACCGTACAAGTCGCGGTCGTACCGGAGGCGGACGGCGAGTTCGAGATGACCGAGCGCGAAGTGTTCGAGCCCGATCTGAACTGGACGGCTCGACACGAAGGTACGCGCTTTCGTCTCGGAGAAAAAAGCCCCGAGTGAGGTAGATTTATTTCCATGCATGTGCGTCGTCTAACCGTCACATGACGGACGTTACTCTTCGTCGGACGCAGCTTGCAACGCCCGCGAGCGACGAGAAAATGATGCACTCGGCCGCCGACAGCGACGCTGACGAGGTCTTCCTCGATCTCGAAGACTCAGTCGCGCCGAACGCCAAGCCCGACGCGCGCGAACCGCTCATCAAGGCCGCCCGCGAGGAGGACTGGAGCGACAAGGTCCTCAGCTTCCGGATGAACGGTATCGACACGCAGTGGTGGTATGACGACCTGATCACCGTCGTCGGCGAGGCCGGCGAGTATATCGACGACATCATCGTGCCGAAGGTGAAGTCCGCGAGCGACATTCACACCGTCGAGAACCTCCTCGAACAGATCGAGGAGAACAACGACTTGGAGGTCGGCGGCATCGGCCTCGAACCCCAGATCGAAGACGGCGAGGGAATGCACAACGTCCACGACATCGCGCACGCGTCTGACCGCCTCTCCTCTATCATCTTCGGCCCCGGCGACTACTCCGCGGCGATGGGCACCCCCGGACTCGACATCGGTCAGTTCCCAGAGTATCCCGGTCACTACTGGCACCACGCCCTCTCGGAGTGTAACGCCGCGGCCAAGTCCGCCGGTCTGCCGTGTCTCGACGGTCCCTACGCCGACATCGAGGACCCCGAGGGCTTCCGCGAGTCCGCCAACAACGCCAACATGATCGGTTGTGACGGCAAGTGGGCGATCCACCCGTCGCAGATCGAGATCGGCAACGAAGTGTTCGCGCCGGACCCGGAAGTCGCCGAGCGCGCAAAGCGCATCGTCGACGCCTACGCCGAGGCAATGGAGAAGGGCCAAGGCGCAGTGAGCGTCGACGGCCAGATGGTGGACGAGGCGACGAACAAGATGGCTCAGGACATCGTCGAGACCGCGGAAGCTGCCGGCATCCTATAGTCGGGTCACCGCGCGCTCGACTCGGTTCGACATCGCTTTTTTCATGACGCCCGCGACCGCGAGCGACAGCACCCGCAGCGTGGATCGCAGCCGGTTCCGACGAGAGGATGAGACCACGGACTGCCAAGGACGGAATCACCCTATTAACGCGGTTCCGACACTCTCACCGAACCGAACCTGCTCCGCGTCGCGTCGTCTACAGCGCATTCTAGCGGAGTCAGAGCAGTACCTCCCGCGGTGACGCGTCAAAAAAAATCCGCGACCGTGACCGAATGCAGTTCAGAAGACGGTCGGGAACAGCACGTAGCTGAACAGCAGGCACAGGATTCCGACACCCGTCGCGTAGTACAGGAGTGGAATGAGGTTCAGCCGCATCACGCGACCTTCCTGTCCGAGGAGACCGACCGTCGCCAGCGCGGCGACGAGGTTGTGGATCGCGACGAGGTTCCCGATGGCACCACCGACGGCCTGCGCGCCGACGATGATCGTCCGCGGGAGCCCGAGCTGCGTCGCCGCCTCGAACTGGAACGCGCCGAAGGTGATGTTCGAGACGGTGTTCGACCCGGCCATCGCCGCGCCGAGCGCGCCGATCAGCGAGGCGAACGCCGGGTAGGCGACGCCGAGCGTGTCGGCAGTCGTCTGCGCGAGCAAGACGATCATGCTCCCGGCCTCGGGCGCGCCCGGATGTGCGCCCGACTGGAGCATCACCTGCACCATCGCGATGACGAAGATCAGCGCGATGAACGGCGAGAGGATCTTCCGACCGGCTTCCTTCCACGCGTCACCGACCTCCTTGCCGGACATGCCGAAGATCGGGATCGCGAGCACGGCACTCACGAGCAGCCAGAAGCCCGGTACGTTCATCCACGCGACCGCGCCGCTGAGTGTCGTTCCGAGGATCCCGTCCCAGCTGACGATGAAGATGTCTCGGTTGATGAAGTTCGAGATCGGGTCGACCGCTCGGGTCACGACCAGAAGCAGGACAAGCAGAACGTACGGCGACCACGCCTTGAACAGCGTCATGTCCTCGCCGCCGCTGAGATCGGCCGCCTCCGCTTCGATCGAATCGGCGTCACCGCCGTTCGAACCGTTCGACTGCCCCGGCTCGATCGAGCCGACCCAGTGGTCGGCCCACCGCTCTCGCTCGGGGAAGTCCCACTCGTCATCCGGCAGGAGGTACCCCGCGCGCAGGATGCTCAGGATGATCGTGCCGCCGACCATCGATCCGATGAGCGACGGGAACTCGGCCGTGAGGAACCACGCCGAGATCCAGTACGGAACCGCGAACGCGATCCCGGAGAGCAGACACAGCGGCGCGACCTCCCACGCCGGTGCCAGCGAGCGCTCGTCCGGATCACCGAAGAAGTAGACGACCATGCCGACGGCGAAAAGCGGCATCACGAACCCGACCAAGGCGTGATACGTCGCCGCCCACGCGGCCACCTCGACCGAGAACTCTTGGACGGTCATGCCACCCTCCTCGATGGCTGTGCGCGTGAACTCGACACTCTCCATCGGGCTCTGTATCCCGACCACGATCGGGGTCCCCACCGCCCCGTACGTGACCGCGATGATGTGCCCGATGATGCCCGCGACCACGGCGGCAAGCGCCGGGAAGCCGAGCCCAAGCAGGAGCGGTGCGACGACGGCGGCCGGCGTTCCGAAGCCGGCAGCGCCCTCGATGAACGTCGCCATGAAGAACGCGATCAACACAATCTGGACGCGTCGGTCGTCGCTGACCGTCGCGAATCCGCGGTTGATCCGGTCGAACGCACCCGCCTCCATCAGCGTGTATAGGAGTACGAGCGCGCCGAAGACGATCCAGAGGATCTCGATCGCCGTCATCACCCCCACGGCGGACGCCCCCGCCAACCAGTTCACCGGCATGTTCCACGCGAAGTAGCCGACCGCGATCGCGGTCACCCACGCCAGCGGCATCGCGCGAGTCGCCGGCCAGAGGAACCCGACCAGCAACACGCCCGCGAGCAGCAGCGGCAGCGCCGCGACGGCGATATCAACGCCAGTCATGCGTCTCCCCTTCGTTGGCTCTGCAGTACCCTTATCCGTCGACGACTCGTGTCATGAGTTGACATCAACATACGACGCGAGTTGCATCACATTCATTAATTATAAATCCCCGACTTCTAGCAGGATTAATCGTGTACCCTATCGGGGATCGGGCGAGGAAAATCGTGTTCGTCTGCTGTCACTGCGCCTCGTCGGGCTCGGCGTCGAGGGCGGCCACACGGAGGCGTCGACATCTGTCCCCGCCCGTTTCGAGATCGGGAACGGGGGTTGGTTCGCCGTTCTCGTCGACCGCGACGAACACGAAGTACGACTCTGTCGTCACCTCGCGCTCCCCGGTTCGCGGGGATTCGCGGAACGCGCGCAGGCGGATGCGGACGCTCGTTCGTCCGGACGCGTACGCGTACGACTCGATGACGCAGGTGTCGCCCTGCGGGATCGGTCGTTTGAAGTCGAGCTCGTTGATCTTGGCGGTGACGCAGGTCTCGCCGGCGTGCCGCATCGCGGACATCGCACCGACCTCGTCCATCCACTTGACGACGTTTCCCCCGTGTGCCGACGCGTAGTTGTTCGTGTGTGTCGGCTGGACTCGCTGCCGGTTCTCGATGTAGGTGTCGCTGACGGTCGGCATACTCCGACATCGTCCGGCCGGGGGAAAGACCCGTCGGCGACTTCCGAGAGCCGTCTCTCGCAGGCAAAGTGTGTCCGAAGCGATCGTCGCGACCGCGCCGGTCCTACCCTACTCGTCGTCGCGGTCGACGACGACGGTTCGTCCCGTGAGGCGATCGGGCGTGAACCGGTAGAGGTCGATGTCGAGGTCGGACTTCCCGTCGGCCCAGATCTCGAAGAGCGGGCGGCGCGTCTCGCCGTACTGCGCGATCGTCTCGGGAGTCAACTCGTCGAGGTCGACGCGGTGGAGCGTGCCCACGCCGACGACGCTGCCGTACTCGTCGCCGTCCTCCTCGTACACCACGATCCGGGCCTGTGGGCTCGACCGGAGGAACTCGCGCTTTTCGCTGTTCGGGGTCGACACCAGCCGGAGAAACACGTCTCGCGAGTCCGAGTCGAAGCCGTAGGAGATGGGAATCGCGTAGGGCGTTTCATCGCGCGCGAGCGAGAGCACGCCGGTCTCGTGTCGGGACAGAAACGCGTCGACCTCCGCCGGGGACATCTCGGCCTCGCTGTTCGTCGCCATACGCACAGTCTCTGCGTACGACGGGATAAAGGATACGAGACGCGCGACCGGACGGTGTGGTTACGCGAGGGTGAAGGCAGGAGGCAGGACGTCGAAGCCGGCCGCGTTCCGGGCGATACCGCACCGATCTCTCACGAGAGGCGATCAGCCGCCGGCGTCCTCGCGAAAGGGGGGGAGTCGATGTCGGCTTCGGTGACGACCGCGCCGCAGACGACACAGCCCGCGTCGAGCAGCGTCGCCCGCATCGCGTCGTCCACCTCGATCGACCGGCGACACTCCGGGCAGACGAAGGTGTGCGTCTGTGCGTCCGTCATGGATGCGGGTTCGGACGCAACGCTCATGAAGGATGGATCGGATTCCTGTCGGTTCGGAATTCGATCACGCAGCACGGACGCTGCGACCTCGCCTCCGCCGTCAGTCGAGCAGCGTCGAGAGCAGCTTCCGCTGTGCGGCGGCGACATGCTCTGAGAACGTCGAGCGATCGATACCGAGAGACTCTGCGACCTCGCCGGCGTTGGATCCCTTGGGGTGGTCGAAGTACCCCGCCTCGTAGGCGGCGGTGAGGACCTCGCGCTGTCGCTCGGTCAGGTCGCTCCGATCGACGGTAACGAGATCCGACTCATCGGGCGTCGAGGACGACTGGAGCAGCTGTAGCACCCGCATGTCGGCACACGACTCCTGAAAGCCGTCGAGCACGGACCGGAGCGTCGGGAGGTCGGTCGCGTGAAACGTGACGATCAGCCGTCCGTCTCGAATTGTCGCCTCCGAGACGGGGACGCCGTGGCGGTCCAGCACCGCAAACGGCGAGTCGGCGCGATACGGTGCCTCGAAGCGATAGGCGACCTTGGTCCCGTAGTCGAACACCACGTCCGCGCCGTCGGCGACCTCGAGGTTGCCGTCCGCGATGAACTCGAAGACGACAGGGTCGCCGTCGCCGTTGGGGGCGCTGCGTGCGACGCTGTAGATCGGCGTCGAGCCGTCGACGATCCCCGCGAACGGCGACGGCGACGCCACCGGGAGCGAGACTTCCGCCCTAATTCCGGACCCCATTCACGTCCGTCCGTGTCCGCCGTCGGTCAAAACGTTGGCGACGCGGGGGAGTGCGTCCGGAAGCGATGCGCGCGAGGAGGAGAGCGGCTACGAGACGGATCGCGAAGAGGGACACGGCTACGAGACGGATCGCGAAGAGGGACTGAGCGACCGCGAGCGGCTGCCGAGGTCATAAAACACCCCGCATATACAGGGACGGTGTTGGGGTGTATGGAACCGGTATCTACGTCCATGAAGCGAAACGCTCCGCACGTGGCGGGTTCGATCACGGCGACCGAGGGCGACGAGACGCTGGACGAGGCGTTCGATCTCTTGGCGGATCCCGACTGCCGCGCGATCCTCCGAGCTGCCGACACGGCCATGACGACGAGCGAGTTCGCAGAGACGTGTGATATCGCGCTCTCGACCGCCTACCGCAAGGTGGAGCGGTTGAGTGACACGCCGCTTTTGATCGAAGGCGTCCGGTTCGATCCGGACGGCGACCACGCGGCAGAGTACACGCGAGGGGCGAGCGACGCCACGATCGAGTTCACTGATGACGGCGTCGCGCTGACCGTGGAGGCCCCCGACACGTCCGATCCAGCCGCCGACTTCGAGACGACGGGCGTTTCAGCCGACTGACTCGCCGAGAGGTGGACTGCCGGCCGATCGCGTGGGACGAGTGCGGACGGTCGCGGCGTACTGCGGGGTCCGCTGGGGTCGGAGTAGAGTTTCGTTTCTGATAATTCGAGAAACAGTCTTATCATTGCGCACAGACGCCGTTCCGATATGTGTGAGCGGGTAGATCCCGAAACGCTCATCGACCTCGCGCAGGACAAGGTCGTGGTTCTCGACGACGACGGGGTCTACCGGTACTGCAACGCGGCCGTCGTCGACATCCTCGGATTCGAGCCCGAGGAGCTGATCGGTGCGGACGCGTTCGAACTCGTCTATCCCGAAGACAGGGCGCGGGTTCGCGCCGTCTTCGACGCGATCGTCGCCGGCGATCGCGAGACTGACGAACCGTTCGAATATCGATACGGAACCGCCGACGGCGACTGGGTCTGGCTCCGGACGATGGTCTACACCCCCGCGGAGACGGGTATTGATGGCTACGTGTTGACGTCGCGCGATGTCACTGAGGAAGTGGAGTCGCGACGGCGGTTGGAGACGATCGCGTCGGCGTCGGCGGACGTGTTCTGGATGTTTTCGGCCGACTGGAGCGAGCTGCTGTTCGTCAACGACGCGGTCGAAAACGTGTACGGCGTATCTGCCGAGACGCTCGAACGGCGGCCACAGAGCTTCCTCGACGCGGTCCACCCCGACGACCGTCCGTACGTCGAACGCGCGATGAGCCAGCTCTCCAAAGGCGAATCGACCCACGTGGACTATCGGCTTGGGACCGAAGAGGGGTCGACAACATGGGTCCGCGTGCCGGGCGAACCGGTGATCGAGAACGGCGACGTGGTCGCAGTCACCGGCTTCGCGCGCGACGTGACGGAGGAGTACCGACGAGAGCGACAGCTCGCGGTGATGGACAACCTGCTGCGACACACGATTCGCAACGACATGAACATCGTCGACGGCACCGCGGCGCAGATCGCAGACCGGGTGGCCGACGCGAGGAGGCGAGACGATGGGGACGCGAGCGGTGGGAACGACGCCGACCGCGACGACGCGACGGGCTCGGGTCCGGGATCACTCCCTCCCGGATTCGCGGACGCCGTCACAGACCACGTCGAGACGATCCAGCGGGTCGCAGACGATCTGTTGACGACGGCCGAGAAGCAGCGCGGCGTGATCGAGATGCTCAACCAACGCAGGTCGCCACGCCCGATCGCGCTCGAACCGGCTGTCGAGGCCGCCGTCGAGATGGTCGACGACGACCACGACGGCCCGGTCGCCACCGACTGCACGCGGTCGGTCGTCGGGCAGTCAGACAGCGCGCAGGGCGCGGGGACGCCCGACGGCGGGAACGTCGAATCGGACGACTGGAACGACGGCGGGAACGTCGGGTTCGACGACGGATCGGGTGACGGCACAGCCCGTGCGAACGTCGCCGACGCGGCCGGCGTCACCGACGCGGACGAGTCTGTGCCGCGACTAGTCGCCTCGTGTCAACCGGACGTGCGGGCGTTCACGCACCCAGAGATCGACTACGCGATCGCCGAACTCGTCGCAAACGCGGTCGACCACGCGACATCGACGCCGGCGGTCCGGATCGACGTGTCAGCCGTGGCCGACACCGTCGACATCTCCGTGTGGGACAACTGCGAGCCGATTCCGCCGGAAGAGCGGTCCGCCGTCACTGACCGATGGGAGATGGACGACATCAACCACACCAACGGAATGGGGCTGTGGCTCGTGTACTGGGTCGCCGACCGGTCCGGAGGCGACATCGCATTCGACACCCACGACGACGGGAACGTCGTGACGCTCTCGCTCCCGAACGCCGACTGCGACGAGACCGAAAACACCTCCACTCCGACTGGGGACGATGACCGACCGGCGATCCGCGATTTGAGCGCGATCTCGAACGATTGATTCGACTTGCGAACCCGCTCCCATCGACCTTAAGCCGCGGGTTCGCGTAGTCGATCGTTGATGGGTACGCTCAACGAGTTGTTCGACCCGGACCGGGTCGCCGTCGTCGGCGCGACACCGCGCGAGGGGGCCGTCGGCCGCGCCGTCACGTCGAATCTGCTCGACGACTTCGACGGCGACACGGTCCCAGTCAACCCGAACTACGACGAGGTGCTCGGGACGCCGTGCGTCGACGACATCGACGACGCGGACGCCGACGTGGCGGTGATCGTCGTGCCGCCGTCGATCGTGTTGGACGCGATCGAGGCGTGCGGGGCGGCCGGCGTCCGCAACGTCGTTGTGATTACCGCCGGGTTCGGCGAGACGGGAGAGGAGGGGGCCGCGAGGGAGCAACGTCTCTCGGAGTTGGCCGACGAGTACGACCTCAATCTCGTCGGCCCGAACAGCTTGGGGATCATGTCGACCTCGTCGGGCATGAACGCCACGTTCGGCCCGGAGAACGCCCTGCCCGGCGGGCTCTCCTTCATGAGCCAGTCTGGCGCGTTCGTCACGGCCGTGCTCGACTGGGCCAACGACAACGGGATCGGCTTCAAGGACGTGGTCTCGCTGGGTAACAAGGCGGTGTTAGACGAGACCGACTTCGTCGAGCACTGGGGATCGGACGAGGACACCGACGTGATCATCGGGTACTTGGAGGGGATCGAGGATGGCCGCGAGTTCATCGACGCCGCCCGCGAAACCTCTCAGGACACGCCGATCGTCGCCGTGAAATCGGGCCGAACGAGCGCGGGCGCGCAGGCTGCCTCCTCGCATACCGGTACGCTCGCCGGCTCCGATAAGGCGTACGAGGCGGGCCTCGATCAGGCGGGCGTCATCCGCGCAGAGTCGGTCGACGAGTTGTTCGACGCCGCCGGAATCTTGGGCAGTCAGCCGCTTCCCGACACCGACAGCGTCGCCATCGTCACGAACGCGGGCGGCCCCGGTGTGATGGCGACCGACGCGGTCGGGGACGCCGACCTCGACATGGCCTCGTTCACCCGCGAGACGAGCGACGCCCTCGCGGAGTCGATGCCCGCGGAGGCGAACATCCATAACCCGGTCGACGTGATCGGCGACGCCGACGTTGAACGGTTCCGCGAGGCCCTCGAAATCACCGTGAGCGACGACAACGTCGGCGCTGCCCTCGTACTAGCCGCGCCGACCGCAACGATCGACTTCGCGGACCTCGCGGACGCGATCGAGGCGGTGAGTGAGGAGATGGACGCCCCCGTGGCGGCCTGTCTGATGGGCGGCGACCGGACCCGCAAGCCGAAACAGCAGCTCCAGTCGCAGGGGATCCCCTGCTACTTCGATCCCGCGCGCGCCATCGACAGCCTCGCGACGCTCGCGACGTACCGCGACATCGAGGCGCGCGAGTACGCGCCGCCGATGACGTTCGACGTGGACCGCGAGTGCGCCCGCGAAATCCTCGCGACCGTCCGTGATCGCGACGACAACCGCCTCGGCGTCGAGGCGATGGAACTGCTCGACGCGTACGGCATCGAGACGCCCGCGGGCGAGATTGTCGACTCGCCCGAACGCGCACGCGAGGTCGCGTCGAGGATCGACGGCGACGTGGTGATGAAGATCGTCTCGCCGGACATTCTCCACAAATCCGACATCGGTGGCGTCGCCGTCGGCGTAGGGGACGCCGACGTCGTGGACACCTACGAGACGCTGATAACTCGCGCGCGAAACTACCAGCCGGACGCGACGCTGCTCGGCGTGCAGGTGCAGGAGATGGTCGACCTAGAGGACGGTGTCGAGACGATCGTCGGCATGAACCGCGACCCGCAGTTCGGCCCCCTGCTGATGTTCGGACTCGGCGGCATCTTCGTGGAGGTGATGGAAGACACCACGTTCCGCGTCGCGCCCGTCTCCGAGCCGGAGGCCAGAGAGATGACCGAAGAGATCCAGTCAGCCCCGCTGCTGCGGGGAGCCCGCGGCCGCGACCCGGTCGATGTCGACGCCGTGATCGAGACGATCGGCCGGCTCTCACAGCTCGTCACTGACTTCCCGGCGATACTCGAACTCGACATCAATCCGCTGGTCGCACTGCCCGACGACGGCGGCGGGACGAACGCCGCCGCCGTCGACGTGAGACTTACGGTTGACCCGGAGGAACTCGACCCATGACAGACACACCCACTCCAGACGAATCTGCGACAGACACGCCCGCGACGCTCGTTACCGCGACCAGCGACCACGTCGGAAAGACCGCGATCGCCGTCGCGCTCGCGCGGCTCGCCGCCGACCGCGGCCGCAGCGTCGGCTACATGAAACCGAAGGGGACCCGGCTCCAGTCGAACGTCGGAAAGACGCTCGATCAGGACCCCATGCTCGCGCGCGAGGTGCTCGGGCTCGACGCCGAGATGCACCAGATGGAGCCGGTCGTCTACTCGCCCACCTTCGTCGAGGGCGCGATCCGCGGCACCGAAGACCCGGACGCCCTGCGCGAGCGGATCCGCGAGGAGTACGAGGCGCTTTCGACTGATCGCGACCACATGTTCGTCGAGGGCGGGGGCAGTTGGACCACGGGCGGCGTGGTCGACCTGACCGACATCGATATCGCGGAACTGCTCGACGCGCGCGTCGTGCTCGTCGCCGAGTACGAGTCGCCGAACGACCTCGACGACGTGCTCGCGGCCGCCGACGCCTTCGGCGACCGGCTCGCCGGCGTCGTGTTCAACAAAGTCTCGGAGGACGCCTTCGACTCGCTCGACCAAGACGGGATCCCCTTCCTCGAATCGAAGGGCGTCACCGTCTTCGGCGCGATCCCCCACGAGAAGGAACTCGCCGGCGTCACCGTCGGCGAGCTCGCGGACGAGCTGGGCGCGGAACTGCTCACCGACGCGCCGACGGACGCCTTCGTCGAGCGGTTCCTCGTGGGCGCGATGGGTGGCGATGAGGCGCTCCGATACTTCCGGCGCGCTCGCGACGCCGCGGTGATCACCGGCGGCGACCGCGCCGACGTACAGACCGCGGCGCTCGACGCCTCCGGGGTCGCGTGTCTCGTCCTCACCGGCGGACACCGGCCATCGGGCGCAGTGCTCGGCAAGGCCGCCGACGCCGGTACGCCCGTGCTCGCCGTCAACACCGACACCGTCACCACGATCGACCGGGCCGAGGGAGTCGTCCGCGGCGGTCGCACCCGCGACGCCCGCACCGTCGAGCGAATGGCGACGCTGCTCGACGCGCACGTCGACGTGGACGCGCTCGTCTGAGGCGGCGCGCGCCGGGCAGGGATCACCCGGAACACCGAAAACCGATCCCGTCGCCGTCGGCCGACACGGGCGAACGTCTGACATACTGTTTTCAGGGAGGACGACGTAGGCCGCGTATGACCAGTCTCTCGGAGGCGTACGGTGGACGGGGACGCTCCGAGGTCGATCCGCGTCGGCTCTACCTCGGCATGGGGTCGTTCGTCGTCGGCACGCTCCTGCTCGTCGCCGGACTCCTCGTGGCCGCGGAGGTCGTGCTTCCGAGCGGCTACGACTCCGCCGCGGCGCGACGAGTCGGCGGCGTGCTCGGCGGCGCGGGCGTCCCCCTGTTGTTGCTCGGCGTGATGACCGTGCTCCCGGCGGACCGCAAGACGCGGGCGACGGCCGTGATCGGTGCCGCAGTCATGTGTCTGGGCGTCGCGCTGTTCGCGTACGCGTACCCGTACCACTGGGTCGGCGGCCCGCGTCCGGAGCTGTCCGATCTCACGCTGCCGACCGCGGGACTGTACTTCCTCGGGGCGGCGACGACGATGTGGAGCGTGTTCGTCGGCGTCGCGAACTTCAAGACCCGAAACGACCCCGGCGGGACCGTCACGATGGAAGTCACACACAAGGGCGAAACGAAGGTTATCGAGGTCGGCCGCGACCAGATAGACGGGATGGGAGGCGTGGGACTCCTCGGCGGGACGCCCGACGGAAACGTCGAGACGCAGACCAACCGGCCCGATACGACGGGGCGATCCGGCGGGGGCGCGAGCGACGCCGGAGCGGGCGACACCGGCTCAATCGGGGGTAAATCGAGCAGTACCGATCCGGTCGGCGGTGGTCACTCAAAAACTGCCACAAGCGGCGTCCCCGGAACCGGACCCGGCACCGCGGGCGTCAGCGACGGCGGGAGCGCTCCGACCGAGATTAGCTCGCCGCTTGACGGCGTGGAAGGTCCCGATGCGGGCGGTCCCGATGCCCCGCCGTCGCCGGGATCGGCGGGCGAGGCGTCGCCGCGCGACGGCCCGGGTGACACCTACTGCGGGAACTGCGCGCAGTTCGACTACGTCCGGACGGACGAGGGAATGAAGCCGTACTGCGGACACCACGATGAACTGATGGACGACATGGACGCGTGCGACGAGTGGTCGCCGCGGTAGCGAGGGAACCGTCCGGCCCGGCGAGCGCCGACGGTCGAATGGTTTTCAGGTCGGTTCGGCCGAGGGCAGCTGAGATTCTGCGACAGCGAACGCGAGCGTGCTCAACACGGCCGTGAGCGTGCCCGCCGCGAGCGCCATGGCGAGGTCCGACAGCGTGAGCGCGGTCACGCCCGGCGCGGCCGGGAGGAAGAATCCGGAGACGGCGTACAACACGACCGCGATCGACAGCACGTAGAAGGGCGCGTTGAGGTAGCGCCACCGGAAGCGGCCGGCGAGGTACTCGTCCGTGATCTGGCCGAGGCTAGAGGTGACGCCGGCGACCGCGAGCCACTGCACGAAGCCGTGGACAAACGCGGCCAGATCGACGCCGACCGTCGTCTCGCCGCCGCGAGCGGCCGCGACGGTCTCGATCGTGTCGAATCCTTGAACGCCGCCGATGACGATCAGCGCGAGCGCGACGACGTAGGTGACGAGCGTCACCCGACCGGTGTAGAGGACGTTGCGGACGGTCGAGGCGGTCCGGTCCACCGAGTCTTCGAGGCCGAGCCCACGGAACAGCGAGTAGAGGCCGACGACGCCGGAGAGGATACCGAGCACCGCTGCGCCGGCCACGTCGAACAGGTTCGCGACGACGACGAGCGGGTAGATCAGGAGGAGGACCCCGAGCGGGACCAAGATCGTACCGCGAGTCTCGGGGTCGGCGAGGACCTGCTTGATCGTGTAGTAGAGCGATTCGAGGTCCTGGGCCTGCCGGACGACGACGCGGCGCATCCCGTCGATAGGCATCCGCGACCGGATCACGGGGAGGACCGACTCGTCCTGTGCGCCGTCTGTGATGACGACCGCGGACACCTCCTCGCCGGTCGACAGCTCCGCGAGCACGCGGTCAACTTCCTGTCCCACCGCGCGGTTCGCCTTCACGTCGGAGCCGTCGACGCCCGTGACGGCCGCGACCTCGACCGCCTCGCCTTCGGCGGCCAGTTCGTCGTACACGTTCACGCCTTGAAAGAGGACGTTGACGTCGGAGTCTTCGGGGTCGGCGGTCGCGAGCGCGACCGCGGCCTCGGTGACGTCATCGACGCCGACGACCGGGGTCGGGATCCCGGTCTTGCGACCGAGGTCGTCGTCGAGGTCGACACAGAGGACGAGCAGCATCGAGCGACGCTACGAGAGGGGTCGGCATATGTTTTCGGCTCGCGGCGGCTCCCCCTCGCGAGTTCGGAACCGGGCGAGGCGGCGGTCGAGTCGCGACCGCTACTCAGACTCGTGTTCGATCCCGTTCATCATCCGACGGACGTTCTCGCCGTCGCTGAACGTGGCCGGATACGCCGCGAGCGGGAGGACGAAGTCGTCGCCGGTCGAGATGGGCTCGCCGACGTGGAGTTCTAACTCGGTACTCGCGCCGGTCCCCCCGATCTCGCCGTCGGCCGTGTACACGACGACGGCGGCGTCAGCGTCGAGGACCGTCGTCGTGTACTCCGAGCCGCGCTCCAAGTCGCCGACGTTCTCGTAGCGGCTCAAGATGAGGTCGGCGCGTTCGCGCGCGCTGAGATCGTCGATCGGGTTGAGCGTCTGCCCGAGCACCTCGATCTGCGGCGTCGTCACCGCGGCGAAGACGGCGGCCTGGTAGCGCTCGCCGAACAGCTCGACCGCCTTGTCGTACTCGGCGATGGTGTTCGTCACGCGGACCTCTCGGGTCTGTCCGGCAACCTCGACCTCGCGTGAGGTGGTCTGGTCCGACACCTCGTTGAGCTCGTAGCCGCTCTCGGAGAGCGTCGCGTCGGCGACCGTCGCGGTGCCGGCGGTGAACTCGGCCGGCTCCCCGCCGGTCGCCACGTCGAGCGCGGTACAGCCGGCGAGACCGGCCAGTCCGACGGCACCCGAGAGCGCGAGCGCGCGACGGCGCGTGGTCGCCGGATCCGGCTTCTCGGTCGACCGGTCGCGGTCCGGGGGCTGCTCGGTCGTCGACTGGCTCCGCTGGTCTCGTGTCATGGGTACCCGTTCTCGAATCAGAGGTACATACTTTGTGCCCGACGGTCGCGGATCACCCTCGGTGCGGCGGGTGCGGAGCGCCGGGACGCGGCGCGACAGGCTCCGACGCGCTTCGCACGCTTTTTCACGTCGCGGACGGTACGGGGAAGTAGATGATCTCCAAGGGCTGTGAACAGTGCGCCAAAGGCGGCAAGATGGTTCTTTTCGTCTACGGCTACTGCGACCAGCGGGACTGCTTCTACTGCCCCCTCGGAGAGAACCGGAAGAACGTCACCGACGTGTACGCGAACGAGCGGAAAGTCGAAGACGACGAGGACGTGATCGAAGAGGCGAAGCGCATGAGCGCGCTTGGCACCTCGATCACGGGCGGCGAGCCGCAGGAGGCGATGGCGAAGACGACGCGGTACCTCGAACTGCTCAAAGACGAGTTCGGCGAGGACCACCACACGCACCTCTACACCGGTATCACGGGCGGCCGCGAGAACATGCGCCGGCTGAGCGAGGCCGGCCTCGACGAGATTCGCTTTCACCCGCCCGTCGAGCTGTGGGGCGACATGCACGGCACCGAGTGGGAAGAGATCTTGTACATCGCCCGCGAGGAGGGGCTCACGCCCGCCTTCGAGATACCCGGCATCCGAGCGGAGCCCGAGTTTCTGGACTTTCTGGACGAGGGCGCGGCGGAATTCTGCAACATCAACGAGTTCGAAATGTCCGACGGGAACTACCGCCGGATGCAAGAGGAGGGCTTCGAGCTGCAGGAGGGACACATGTCCGCCGTCGAGGGGTCGAAAGACGACGCGATCTTGGAGGAGATGGCGAGCCACGAGAAGGTGTACTTCTGTACCTCGGTGTTCAAGGACGCGGCCCAGCACCGCAACCGCCTGAAGCGGATGGCGAAGAACATCCGCCGGGAGTTCGACGAGGTGACCGACGACGGCACGCTCGTCTACGGGAAGGCGTTCACCGAGCCGGACCAGTTCGAGGCGCTCGGCGTCCCCGAGGAGTTCTACACGGTCAAGTCGGACCACGTCGAGGTCGCGTGGTGGCTCCTCGAAGAGATGGTCGAGGACGGCGACTTGGCGGAGGGCGAGATCGTCGAGCAGTACCCGACCGTCGACGGCACCGTGGTCGAGCGCACGCCGGTGGCGTAAGGAGTGTTATCCGAACTGGTCGTTGCCGCGACCGCTGAAACCCTACTCTTCGAGTCTCATCGACACTGATCCGTACCGACCCGCACTGACCCGTACCGACCCGCACTGACCCGTACCGACCCGCACTGACCCGCACTGACCCGAACCGACCCGCACCGATCCACACCTCACGCCTCCCCAACCTCGTCGGCCCGGCGCTCAAGCGCCGGGCCGGCCTCCCTCGCGCCGGCGGTTCGCGCCCGCATGGGCGCTCACCGGGACGCGCCACCGCGATGGGGCGGTGTTGAGTTGTGTGTCAACGTGGATCACACTTTTGTCGATACGTCGCGTACGCATCTGTATGGCCACCGAAGATCCCGTGTTCGCCGACGTGAGCATCGGTCAAGAGGTGTACGACGCGGACGGCGAGCAGATCGGGACGGTCCGGGGCGTCGACGACGACGGCTTCTACGTCTCCTCGCCCGCGGGCTCGGAGCCGCTCGCGCTCACCGACGCCCGCGACGTGTTCGGCACCGCCTACGTGATGTGGCGGTGCTGGGAGTGCGGCGAGATGGGCGAGATCGGCGGCGAGCTCCCCGAGAATTGTCCGAGCTGCGACGCGCCCCGCGAGGAGCTGTACTACTGGGCCGAGGACTGATCCGTGGATCGCAGACGCTCCGTCTCCCCCCGCCGCCACGCTTTTGCGTACCTGGGTCGAACCGGTTGAGAGATGGCCGAACGCGACCACGTCCTGCGGGTCGACCTCTCGGCGGAGACCGTCAGCCGCGAGCCCGTTCCGGACCGATGGCGTCGACACTTCGTCGGCGGCAAGGGACTGGGCGCACGCTACCTCTACGCCGAGCTCGACGCCGGAACCGATCCGCTCGGCTCCGACAATCTGCTGGCCTTCTGCGTGGGACCCCTCTCGGGGTATCTGCCCGGCGAGACCCGCTACGCCGCCGTGACCAAGTCACCGCTGACGGGCGGCTTCCTCGACTCGTACGCCGGCGGTGACTTCGCCGGACGACTGGCCGGCTCGCTCGACGACTGCCTCGCGCTGCTCGTGACCGGAGCCGCCGACGAGCCGGTGCATATCGTCGTCGAGGGCGGTGACGCGCGCGTCGAGCCGGCCGACGCGTGGGGCGCGGACACGGTCGAGACGGACGCCGAACACCCGGACGCGGGCGTCGCCTGTATCGGGCCCGCGGGCGAGCGCGGCGTGAGCTACGCGACGATCGCCTCGGACGCGGGCGATCACCACGCCGGCCGCGGCGGAGCCGGTGCCGTCATGGGGTCGAAGCGGCTCAAGGCCGTCGTGGTCCGCGACGACCCGCCGGCGGTGCCGCCCGAACTGGCCGATCTCAGAGAGCGCGGCGAGCGCGCCTACGCCGAGGGCGACACGGGACGCTGGCAGGCCGCCGGCGAGACCCTCGAAAGCGTCGACTTCGCGAACGAGGTGGGCGCGCTTGCCACCGAGGGGTGGCAGCGGGATCGCTTCGAGGCGGCCGACGACATCGGCATCGAAGCCGCCGAAGACGCCGCCGTGGGCCGGGAACGCCCCGACCGCGCGGTGCCCGGCGGCTTCGAGGTGGAGACCGACGAGGGCCGCTCGGTGCCTCGCGGCGCGACCCCGATGACGCTCGGGGCGGGACTCGGCGTAGAGGAGTTCGACGCCGTCGCGGCGCTCGGCGAGCTCTGTGACCGGCTCGGGGTCGATGTTATCTCGGCCGGTAATGCCGTCGCGTGGGCGGTCCGGGCGTCCGAGGCCGGGCGCGTCGACTGCGACGTCTCTTTCGGCGATCCCGACGGCGCACGGGCGCTCATCGAGGCCATCGCGACCGGGACGGCGGGGCCGTGCGAGCCGGGGATCGCCGAGGCGCTCGCAGGCGGCGTCGACGCCGCGGCGGACGCGTACGGCACCGACGACGCCATCCCAACGGTCAAGTCGATGGAGCTGCCGGCCTACGACCCGCGAGCGGCCGTCGGCATGGCGCTCGCGTACGCGACGAGCGACCGCGGCGGCTGCCACCGGCGCGCCCGTCCCATCGAGTGGGAGGCCGTAGCCGAGGAGGCGTCGACGAGCGAGCGCGTCGCGGCGGTCGTCACCGCCCAGAACACCCGATCGGCGCTGTGGAGCTTCGTCGCCGACGACTTCGCCGGCGAGCCGCTGTGGGACGAGTTCGGAGCGGAGTGGTTCGACGCCCTCGGCCGCGACCGCGACGCCGAGTCGCTCCGGCTCGCCGGCGAGCGGATCTGGAACCTCGTGCGGCTGTTCAACGCCCGCGAGGGGTTCGACCGGGCGGCCGACGAGCTGCCGCCCGTGCTGACCGAACCAGTTCCCAACGGTCCCGCGACGGGCGACCGCATCGATCCCGAGGCCTTCGAGCGGCTCCTCGACGCCTACTACGCCGCCCGCGGGTGGGACGGCGATGGGCTGCCGACCCCCGAGACGCTCGCGCGGCTCGACCTCGACGCGACTGTCGACGCCGAGACGCCGGTCGGGACCTCGCCCGAGAACGCCCCTCCGACGGACGACGATGACTGAACGAATCGACCTCGACGACATCGAGACTGACGACGACGAAGAACCGGCACCCGACCGCGACTCTTGGCTGCGGGGCGGCGGTCCCGATTGGATCGACGGCGACTCGGCGGACTCGGCCGTTGGTCGCGGGCGCGACGACGGTGCCGCCGGCAGCGCAGACACCGATCCGGCCGACGCGGACAGTGGGGATGACGCTGCTGCGGCCGACGGCTCGGCCGACGCCATCCCACGGGTCCCGCGCAAGAACGAGGACAAGCCCGCCGGGATCCCGACCGACAGCGGAGGTTCTGGCACGGGCGCGACGCCCTCCGACGCGCCCGACGATGCCCGACCGATGGGGGGCGGTCCCCACGGCGGCGGCATCGACGAGATGACGCTGGCGCTGACCTACGACGCGCTGACGGAGCTTTCCGACCCGCGACTGGTCGTCGTCTCGGCGCGCGAGTGGGCCGACTGGATCGGGATCGTCGGCGACGTGAGCGCACCGGTCATCACTCGGTTCCAGCGCGAACACGGCGTCGACGCCGACTTCTTCAACGGGACGGGAGACGGCCCCGTCGAGCGGCTCGCCGAGGTCGACGAGACCTCTATGTTCTACGCCGAGCGGCTGGCGGTCGTCGGGACCGACGACGACGAGTGGATCGCCGAGGCGGCGGGCTGGGAGTTCATTCCCCTAGAGACGGCCGCCGAGAAGGCCGGTTGGGACCTCGGATAGCGACGTCGGTCGGTGACTCGTCCACCTGCCGTGGCGGGGAAAGCTTTAGATTGTGCGACCGAGTATCACGCCCATGAGCCTTCGAACCGCGGGGCGACAGAACGGACTGCTCACGGCAGCGCTGCTGCTGTTCGTGGGGTGGACAGTGCTCACCCTCCTGAACGTCGCCGCGAGCGCCGGACCGATCGCCGCAAGCGAGTGGATCGGCCAACACGGCATCGGCGGCGTCGTCGGCGGAGTCGTCCTGTTGGTCCTCATCGGCTTCACCGTCGCCGTCTTCGGCGAGCTGGGCGAACAGAACCCCGAACCGGAGGAGTGGCCGCCGCAGTAGATGTACTACGAGTGTGCCGAGTGCGGACTCATCGACCGCGGAAACCCGCTGTCGGAGCCGACCGTCCGCGAGTGTCCCGGCTGCGGCGCGACGACGACATGGGAACCGGCCTTCGAGGGGGCGGCGGACCCGTGAGCGAACCCGTCGAACTCCCTCTCTCGGATCGGTTCCGCCGAGCCGCGGATCAGTGGGCCGAAGAGCGCGTGATGACCGAGGAGGCCGCCCTCGAAGCCAAGGCGGAGCAGGCGCTCCTCGAGATCGAACACCTCGTCACCGGCACAGACGAGGTCCGGTTTGAACTCGACGAGTCCGGCGAGACGGTTCGATTCGAGCCGAGCGAGAACCTGCTGGCGTTTCTGGACGCACAGGCCGAGTCGTCCGGCGTCGACCGCGAGACGGTGCTGCGGCTCCACGTCGATCTGTTCGCCGGCGCGTTCCTCGATTCCGACGCCGTCACTCCCGAGTGAGCGGCGAGAGAGTCTGCTACACCCCGAGCGACGAGAGCGTTCGTCGGAGGGGGAAGTTATATGACCGTCGGCGGGTATGTGACTCGTATGCACGAAGACAGCGGATGGCGTCCCGACACCGGCTGCCAGCGCTGTAACGGCCACGAGACGTGGACGCACAACGCGTCCCACGAGATAAACGACGGACAGCGCGACCCCGAAGAGATGGACCTCGGCCTCACAGACGACGAGGACGACGACGAGTAGTTCAGCGTCGAATACTTCACGGACCGTCTCACGTCATCTGACCGGCGATCTCTGCTTCGAAAGCGACGTACCCGGATAGCAGGTACGCCGCCGCCTCGTAGAACGGCTCGTCGGTGTTGTCCAGCACGTCCCGCGCACAGTCGTCGATCCACTCGGAGAGGTGTTCGTCGTGAAAGACGCGCTGGAAGCCCAGCGTCTCCTCGTCGCCCGCCTGCTGGCGCTCAATGAGGTGTCTGAGGAACGCCATCTCGACGGCGACGTGGTCGTTCTCCTCTGGATAATCGTCGGGCGGCGACCACCCTGCCGCCCCGTAACTGGCCTCCACTTTCGCGAGCCCCTCGCCCCGGAAGTCGGTGTCGTCGCGGTAGTGCGTCTCGTGGGGGAGAACGGTCGGCCGCGGACCGACGAAGACGCGAGTGTACTCGCGTTCGAGCTCGTCGCGGACGGCGTCGACATTGCGACCCTCGTTGTCGGCGACAAACGTCCGGAGCCGCTCGAAACCGGCGTCGAGGTCGTCTGAGACGCCGGGGTCGGGAAGATCGAAATCGCCCGCGAGCAGACGTTCGAGCAGTTCCTCCGGCGGGTAGTCGGCGAAGGCGTCCACCAAGAACGCTGAGAGTTCGAGTCGCGTCTCGTAGAGGGCCGCCTGATCGAGCGTCATCGCTCACCCCCCTCGCCGCTCCCGTGGAGGAGCCGCACGCGGCAGTCCGAACAGTAGTCGAAGACGTTCTCGTCGCCGGCGGTCAATCCCGCGACGAGCCCACCGACCTCGTCTTGGATCTTGTTGGCCGTGCCCTCGCTGGCGAACGGCTTGCCGCAGTTGGCACACTCGCGCATCGCGCCTTCGAAGGCCGCCTCCCACGCCTCGCCGCCGCGGTTCTCCGGGAGCCGATTGAGGTGAAGCCCGGCGTCGAGCGAGATCGCGTCTTCCATACAGCCCTCCTCGCAGAGCCCGCAGTTGACGCAGCGCTCGTGGCTGAACTGTAGCTCCGCGCCGTCTCGGCGGAGCGCGTCGGTCGGACAGAGGTTGGAGCACGTCGGCGTCAGAGTGCAGTCGTCGGAGACCTCGACGGCCGCGAAGTCTTTCAGGCCGCGGATCACGTCGCGCTCGGGGTCGGCGTGGTCGAGGATGGCACGGACGCTCTCCAGCGTCCAGTCGTGGCTGTTGAAGTCGGGGTTCGGACGCGGGCCGCCGCTCGGCCGGGCCGCGACCCCGCCGTCGGTCAGCGCGGCTCCGGACTCTCCGCCGCCGGCACCGGGGTCGAGCCGTCCCGACGCCTCGTGTTCGCCGGCCGGGACTGGCGAGGCGTCGAGTCCCCCAACGAACGCGTCGAGTTCGGAGACGAACGACTCGTGGTCGGCGAGGTCGGGAGCGAAAAAGGCGACACGATCGCCGAGGCCGAGGTCCGACGTGGCACGGTTGAGTCGCTCGACCAGTTCGGCCTTCGGGTCCGGTCCGGAGTGGAGACAGGAGTCGCCGCAGCCGACGACGGCGACGCCGTCAGCGCCCGCCGCCAGCGCGTGGGTGACGTGCGCCTCGCCGACGGTGTCCGTGCAGTTGACGCGGACCGGGAGGATCGGCGGGTACTCGATATCCGACCCGATCTGGGAGCGGCGGCCGTACTCCGAGATCGCCTCGGCGGCCCGCTCCGAGCAGACGAACGCGACGACCGGCGTCTCGATCCCCTCCGAGCCGTGGTCGAAGAGCCACCCTCCCGAGTCGTCGGTGGTCGGCCGCAACAGGGCCTCCACCTGTCGGGCGATCCGCTCGTTGTCGGGGTCTCGGAGCGTGACCGCACCGGTCGGACACGAACTCGTACAGGCCCCGCAGTTCCGACACGCCTCTTTGAAAAAGTCCACGTCGTCGACGCGGGGGCGCTCGACCGCGCCGTGCGGGCAGGCGTCGACGCAGGCGGTACACCCCTCCTGTCCGGACTTGCCAG
This sequence comes from Halorubrum laminariae, assembly GCF_024494655.1. Lineage (GTDB taxonomy): Archaea > Halobacteriota > Halobacteria > Halobacteriales > Haloferacaceae > Halorubrum > Halorubrum laminariae. Next base: position 508,527 of record NZ_JANHDL010000001.1, read on the forward strand.
CGGCACAGACGTCCATATCGAGATCGAGGTGGTCGGGCCCCTCGTAGCCGCCGAGCATGGACTCGATCGCCGATACCGTCCCGGCGTCGACGTGGGTGTAAAAGCCGATCCGGCCGCCGCGGGTGTCGGCGGCAGCGCCGGGGTAGACGACCTGATCGACCTCCAGTTCGCGCGTGACGCCGTCCGTCTCGATGGCCTCGACGGGACAGCAGTCGGTCCACTCCCCTCCGGGGGCCTCGGGGTCGATGTCGACCGGCCTGCTGGTGACCATCCCGTCGGGGCCTCGCCGGACGCACTCCATACAGGAGATGCAGTCCTCGGTGACGCGGGCTTCGAGCGTCAGCGTGAAGTCGCCGAACTGTCCCGAGACGTCCGCGACGCGGCCACGCTCGACGGTCACCTCGTCGAGGTCCGGCTCGCCGGCCAGCTCTTCGCCGTCGGCGACGAGGGTCACGTCGGCCGTGTCGGCGAGCGCCACGGCGGTGTCGGGGTCGCCGACGACGGCGACGCTGTCGCCGGCCTCGCGGGTGTGAGTGCGCTCGATCGGCTCGTGATCGAGACGGGTCGCCGCGGCGTTGGCCAGCCGGGCGGTCTTGTCGGTGGCAGCGGACTCGCCGTGGACCCATCCGGCCCCCTCGCGCTGATCGACGAACTCGACGGCGTCGGGGTGGAGCCCGTGGTCAACCGCCAGCTCGCGGAGAGACTCCTGGACGCCCGAATCCGGACAGGTGACGACGAGCTGGTCGAGGTCGTGGTCGTCGATGACCGCGGACATGGCGTCGCGTCCGTCGCCACAGAGCATTTGCGAACTCGCTGCAACGTCGACGCCCTCGACGCCCTCGCGGGCCTCAACGAGGTCGATGTCACAGGTATCCGCACAGGAGCAGACGAAGGTCCCCGTGTTCATGAGACCGGTGTTGTGACTGGAGTGGCAAAGGGCTTGCTGCGAATTGGGGAGCGGCAGTGGAAGAGGTTCGCCGGGATCGACGCGTCCACGAGAGAGTCACGGGAGACCAGTCGCGCGCGAGCCAAATCCGCGCGAAACAGCGGCGAGATTCTCTTCCACCTCTACTAGCATATATATTCTCTGGTGAATCTCGTGTGTCTATATATCACAAAATATACTATACTGATGAAATTAGGTGGTATTCCCCGGTTCTGCCGGAAGTTTCTTTTAATTACGGATTTGGGTACATTACGTATGCCAATTAGGCGCACGGGGCATGCGCGATCGGGCACATGGAGCGGTAACACATGAGCGAGCCGGTAACACTCGACCTAGACAGGCGGTCGTTCATGAAGGCCTCCGCGCTGGCGGGCGCGGTCGCCTTCGGAGGCGGCACGACTGGACAGGTCCTTGGACAGGAGGAGGAATCGGACGGCGTCGGCGACGACGCCGAGACAGCGAAGGTGATCTGCAACTACTGTTCTATCGGCTGTGGGTTCAAGGCCGTCAAGGACGGCGAAGCGTTCGTCGGCCAAGAGCCGTGGCACGAGAACCCGCTGAACAACGGGTCGCTGTGTTCGAAGGGGGCCGGAATCCTCGAAACCGAGCACTCCGAGCGGCGGCTCAAACATCCGATGCGGAAAGAGGACGGGGAGTGGCGGAAGATCTCGTGGGACGAGGCCTATCAGCAGATCGCCGACACCTACGCGCAGACCGTCGAGCAGTACAGCCCCGAGAGCGTGATGCTGCTCGGGTCGGCGCACCACTCCAACGAGTCGGCGTACGCCTCGCGGAAGTTCTCGGCGTTCCTCGGCACGAACAACGTCGACCACCAAGCGCGCATCTGCCACTCGACGACCGTCACCGGCCTCGCGAACACGTGGGGCTACGGGGCCATGACCAACACGATCAACGACTACCGGAACTTTGACCTGCTCATCATCATCGGGCAGAACCCGGCAGAGGCCCATCCGGTCGTGATGCAGCACATCTTGGAGGGCCAAAAGCGGGGCGGCACCATCATCTCAATCGACCCCCGGTACACGAAGACGTCGGCGCACGCGGATCGGTTCCACCGGATGCGACCCGGCACGGACGTGGCGATCATGATGGGCCTCATCAAGTACGTCCGCGACCAAGGCGAACTCGACGAGGAGATGATCGACGAGCGGACGATGGGGTGGCCGGACGTCGACGCCGAACTGGACGAGTACGACCTCGAAACCGTCGCCGACATCACTTGGATCAGCGAGGAGAGCCTCGAAGAGATCGGTGATCTGGTCATCGAAAACCAGCCGAACATCCAGATCGAGTGGGCGATGGGCGGCACGCAGCACAACAACGGCACCCAGAACATCCGCTCGTACGCGCTGGCGTCGCTGGGGTGGGGGTCTGCGGCTCGGTCCGGCGGCGGCCTCCAAGTCATGCGCGGCCACGCCAACGTGCAGGGAGCGACCGACCTGGGCGTCGAGTCGTCGATCCTCCCCGGCTACTACGGCGTCGGTGGCGCGGGATCGTGGGAGCACTGGACCAACGTCTGGGACCAGAGCCCGTGGACCTCGGGAGAGATTACGGCCGAGGAGCTCCACGATGATTACTTCGCCACGATGGACGACGACCTCTTCGAGAAGATCAACGGCGAGTCCCCGGACTCCGACCGCGACACGAGCTGGCCGGACACCGCGGGTAACATGATGTTCCGCGAGGGGCTGACCGTCGCCCGGTGGTACGAGGCCGCGATCGAGCAGAGCGAGCGTCTCAACGAGTCGGACCTCTACCAGCCAGACCCGGTAAAGATGGCCTTCTACTGGGGACACTCCGCGAACTCCATCTCCGAGATGGACAAACAGCGGCGGGCGATGGAGGCACTGGACCTGCTGGTGGTCGTCGACGTCTTCCCGTCGGTCGCCGGCACGCTCCCGAAGGAGGACAACGTCCTGCTTCTGCCCGCGTCGAGCCAGTACGAGCACGTTCGAACGCTGACCAACACCAACCGATCGGTCCAGTGGTCCGAACGCGCATCGCCGCCCGCGCACAACTCCAAGCCGGACCTCCAGATATTCATGGAGCTGGCCCACGAGCTCGGCTTCGGCGAGCACTTCGACTGGGGCTCCGGCGAGGCGATCTACAACGACCGGTCGACCCACGAGGACGTCGTCCGCGAGATCAACCTCGGCACTCGGTCCATCGGCTACCAGCAGCCGCCGGAGAAGCTCCAACAGCACGTCGAGTACGACTACCTGTTCGACACCGACACGCTCCGAGCGGACGCGCCGGGGACGCCGGTCGACGGCGAGTACTGGTCGCTACCGTGGCCATACTGGGGCGGCGACCACCCCGGCACGCCGATCATCTGGACCTCGGAGCTCGACCCGCGAGACGGCGGCCACGACTTCCGAACCAACTGGGGCACGCAGGCACCCACGCCCGACGAGTGGGACGACATGGGCGTCGACAAGCCGTACCCGATGGCGGAGACGGTCGCCGAGGAGGGCGAGACCGACGGCCTCGACCTGCTTCGCGAGGACTTCGAACCCGAGTGGTGGGACGACACCATCGAGGGCGTGCCGCAGTACCCGGCGTTCACGACGACGCTGCCGGACGACGTGACCGAACCGCACCAGCAGTCGCTGCCACAGGAGTACGCGCTTCGGGAGGACCGTTCCGCGTTCGATGCGGCGCAGGAACTCAACGAGAACTACGGCCAGAACCACGACTTGGACTTCTGGCAGCAGTTCGACAACAACCAGCCGGACCCGCCGACCGGGCGGGGCAAGGCCCGCGCAGTCGCGTGGAACTTCCTCGACACCGTGCCGGTCCACCGCGAGCCGATCGAGAGCCCGCGGCCGGACCTCGTCGAGGAGTGGCCCGCCAACGGCCAGCAGACCAACTTCTGGCGGCTCGACCAGAACAACGCGACGACACAGGAGAACGCGATGCGAGAGGTACAGTCGGCCCAAGAGGAAATGCCGGACGGGGCCCAACAGATGATCCTCACGTCCGGTCGACAGGTCGAACATCAGGGCGGCGGCGCGGAGACGCGGAACAATCCCCTGACGGCCGACCTCCAGCCGCACATGTACGCGGAGATCCATCCGGACGTCGCCGAGGAGATGGACCTCCGTGGCGGCGAGGACCACGTCATCATCCATCCGACCGCCCCCGAAAAGAGTTCGATCCTCGTGAAAGCGAAGGTGACCGAGCGACCGAACAGCGAGGAGATCTTCCTACCGTACCACTGGGGCGGCGTCTTCAGCGGCCAGAGCCAAGCGGACGCCTACCCCGAAGGGACGAAGCCGCTGGCGATCGGCGACTCGGCGAACATCGTGACGGCCTCCGGCTTCGACGTGGAGACCCAGATGCAAGAGACCAAGGCGGGGATGGTCGTCATGGAGAAGGCGACGGAGACACGCGTCGAGGAACTCGACATGGAGTTCATTGACTACCCGCAGGACGAGGCCGGAATCGGCCGACAGAAATCCTACGACACGCGCGAGTGGGACATGAGCCAAGAGAGCTTCGGTGACGACTGATGTCAACACACAACGAAACACGAATGAGCGACGGCGTGATGTCCACGGGTGAGGGGATGCGGATCTTCCCCGACGTGGAGGCCTGTATCGACTGCGGGGCCTGCGTCGTCTCGTGTAAACGCACTTGGGACGTACCGAACACCGAACAGCGGATCGACGTCTCGACCATGCTGGAGGGTCGGGAGGGAGACGAGGGGTACAACCACCGCCAGACGGCCGCCCTCGCGGAGGGGCAAAATCCCGGCGAGACCAGCTTACCGATGCAGTGTTACCACTGCGAGAACGCCCCGTGCGTGTCGGTGTGTCCGACCAACGCCCTCCAGAAGGAGGACGACGGCTTCGTGACGGTGTCGGACGACCTCTGTGTCGGCTGTCAGTACTGCCTGTCGGCCTGTCCGTTCGGCGCTCCGCAGTTCCCGGACAGCGAGGGGACCGTCAGCTCCGAGGTGTTCGGCACCGGCGGCGTGATGGACAAGTGTACCGGCTGTCGATCGCGCCAGCAGGCCGGGAAAGGACCGGCGTGCGCGGAGGAGTGTTCGACCGACGCCATCCTCGTCGGCTCTGCCGGCGACATCGCGGACGAGCTCGAACAGCGCGAGAGCGGGTCATTCTTCAACGACACCGCCCTCGAGATCATCTTCGGAGACGACGCCGACATGGTGAGCGACGCATGAGCGATCCCGATACCCGAGAGACAACCGACGGCGGCACGGCCGACGAGGAGCCGGTGACGTCGGAGGCGTCGGCGGTATCGAACGGTGACGGCCGCGCCGACCGCCTCATCTTTTGGGGCTGTGCGGTGTTCGGCCTCGTGCTGGCGACGGGATCGGTGTGGTTCTTCAGCTCGCGGGGAGTCTGGTATGAGGCGATGATGCGGGTCCGTCCCACGCTGAGCGGCGGCGGCGTCGGTGCCAGCTGGGAGGCCGGCGTCACCAACGCCACCCTGACGTTCCTGATCGACTTCATCCACTTCGCCGACGTGGTGATGGGGATTTTCATCCTCCTGTTGATGCTCATACATTGGACGGCATTCCACCGGCTCGCGGGGCGGATGCGGCCGCCGGCGGGAACCGAGGCGGGAGCGACGGCGGAGGCGACCGCGACCGACGGCGGCGAACCGCAAGGAGGTGACCGGGAATGACGAGCCTCGACCACGGGAAGTTTTCGCGGGTGACGACGCTATTCCACTCGTTGCTTGCGTTGACGGTCTTCCTGCTGTTTTTCACCGGGTACGCCGTCGCGTTCAACACCGAGTTGTGGTGGCTCGTCGAGCTGATGGGCGGTAACGCCGGCGTGTTGGTGGTCCACCGCGCCGCCGCCTTCTCGCTCATCGCGCTGACCGGCTTCTGGGTGCCGTACATGCTGTTGAGCCGGACGAACGGCGGCGGGATCCGAGCGCTCCTGCCGAACAAAGGGGACATCGAGGCGTTCGTTCAGGACGTTCAGTTCGCCCTCGGGCGTGCGGACGAGCGCCACCCCAACGCCCGTCAGTTCGCCGGATACAAGGCCGACGAGGTTCCCCTTCTCTCGTACATCGGCAAGGGCGTCGTCGCCATCTTCACCGTCGAGCTCCTGTTGTTGATGATTACGGGATTACTCATCTGGCAGAAGGTGTGGCTCATCGAGCTCTACAACAGCCAGTCGGCGGCGATGGCGTTCGTCGCCTTCCACGGACTGCTCGGGATCATCATGCTGATGGGAATCATGTTCCACACCTTCGAGCACGGTTTCCACCCGGCCTTTTTCCCGGTCGAGATGAAGGCGTTCCTGCCGAAGGAGGACACGCCGAACTTCCACGGCGACCCTGACGACCACGAGACGACCGGCATCGAGCAGCTCCGCCGGAAGAAGTCGTGGCGGTGGGTGACCAATATCGTCGGCGTCGCCACCGTCGTCGGCATCGTCAGCGTGATGCTCGCGTCGGTCTCGTACGGCGGCTACCCGATCCCCCGCGAACTCGCGTTCAACGAGGGGAGCCTCCTGCGGACGATCGGCATCAACGTCGGCTTCCTCGTGTTGTTCCTCGGGCTGACCCTGTCGATGTACGGGAACGTCCTCCGGGCGCGCTACAACGCGGACACGCAGACGGAGGAATCGCCCGCGACCGCGGCCGACGGCGGCGAACCGCGCGCGGAGATCGACGGCAGCGACCCCCGCGACGACTGACCGAGACTCTTTTCTAGAACCGTTTTCGCCCGTCGCTACAGCAGCTCCGCGGTCTCGGGAGAGAGGTCGACGGTCACGTCCTGCCGGGTCTGTTCGGTCAGTTGGTCGATGTTGCGGGTCAACACCTGGATGATGTCTTCGGGTTCGGGATAGACGAGCATGTTGCCGTCCGCGTCCTCCATCACCAGCTGAGTGTCGGCGAGCTGGATCTGGTTTTCTCCGATCGAGGCGACGATCGCCGGCAGCGCCTCTGCACCGCCGGTATCGCCCTCCTCGACGTAGGTGATATACAGCGAATCGATGTCGATCAGGTCCTTGTACTCGCGGATGCGCTCGGCACACGTGACCATGTCGCGCGTGACGGCGGTCTTGTGTTCGTTCCCGTGTTCGCCGTTGTGGCAGTGTTTGCACACCCGCAGTTCCATCCGCATACCCAGCGCAAGGACGAGGACGGGAATATATCTTGTCACGACGGGAGCGTCGACCGAGAGCGGACCGTCCGGCCGAGAGCAGACCGTCCGGCCACCGATCTGGGAGCGAACTTTCAATAGACGGGAGATCCATGCGAAACCATGGCACTACTCACCGACCTGCTGGCCGTCGCGATGGTGGCGTTGGCCGTCGGCGGGATGCTCGCGGTCGCGCTGCGCGCCCGCGACTACGACATGATCGGGACCGGAGAGGGGATCGTAGTCGCGCTCGGGGCGGCGCTCACCGTCGGAATGACCGTCACTACCTTCGTCTAGGAGAGGGGCCGGCGGACACCGAGCGAGGAGACCTCACCGTCGGTCGTCGCCGTCGCGCTCGTCTGATGCTTCGTCCGGTTCCTCTTCAGATTCCTCGTCCACCCTTTTGCGGAGCCGTTCGACCTCCGCCTCCAGCGCGGCGATCCGATCGGCGTTCGACCGGACGGAGTCAGTCTCGTCGTGTGGATCGCCGTCGGTGTCGTCCGACCGGAGTTTGAGAACGAGCAGAACGATCACGGCGACGGCGATCGCCGGAACAACGAACAGCGCGAGGATCAGGAAGATTATCAGCAGCTCTGGGCCGGCGGGTATACCGCCGAACGCGGGGACTGTCGGGACCATGACGGTTGTCACTCGCCGTCGAGAGAAAAGCGTGGTGCTCGGGAGACTGCGGTGAGAGGCCTCGATTCGGTTTATTCCGCGTCGACGAAATCTCCCAAGTTTGCCTGTAGCCCGGCCGCCATCGTCGATTTTCGGCGGAGGCGGCCCAGTGAGACCGGGAGGTGATCGGCCACGCCACGGACCGCCGCGCCGAACGTCTCCGCGGTTCCGAACTCCCCCTCAAAGGCGTTCCTGACGGCCTCGCGCACCTGCCAGACGCCGACCGGTCCCCAGTAGTCGTCGGAGACGTGCCGCACCACGAGCGCCTTCGCCTGTCGGTCGCGATCGGCGAGGTGTTCTAAGACTCCGAGGCGGGCGGCATAGTACGCGCCCGCGGTTTCCTCGACGTATCCCGTTCGACCCTCACGGCCCTCGCTCGCGGCCGCGAGATAGATTCCGGCTTCGGGGTCGGGGTTCCAGATCGACCCGGGTGATTTCATCTCGACGAGTTCGTACTCCCAGCGGCCGGGGACGAGGATCACCCAGAACGCGTTCCCCAAGTACTCGTTGCGGTGGACCTCGATCCGATCGACGGTCGGGTCGTCGCGGATCGAGCCGCGGAGGTACCGCCCGACGGTGTCGTCGACGGCGGTGATCGACCACCGCGTCGGCACCAGCCGGCGGTCCTTCCCGCGGCCGAGCGCGCCCGCGGAGAGGATCGTATTGATCTCGTACACGTCGAATCCCCGTCGATAGAGATACGTCATCGCGCCCTCGGCGCGCCAGTCGTCGTCTTCGAGCGTCTTTTTCACCGGACGGGGGACGTGCGGATTCTCGCCGAGTTCGGCCGAGCGAGCGGCCGCCCGCGGTCCAGTCGGCGTCTTAATGTCCTCGGGGCCGACCTCGAAATCGAGGTCCGGAGCGCCGTTCAAGCCGATCTCGACGTCGACGGGTCGGTCGGCGATCGCGACCTCGCGCTGGACGCCGAGCCAGCCGTCCCACGCATCGTGGACGGAGTGTGCAGAAGTGTCGCCGCGAGCGGTCGCGGGGGCGTTGAGAGCGGTGGACGGCCCGGTTCCGGTTCCGCCCGCGCTCGCGACGTCGACGCCGCGCGCCGAGTTGAGCAGGCTCGTCCGCCGGTCGAACACGTCGGCGATGGAGACGCCCTCGTCGTACCACGCCCCGGAGGTGCGGAACCGCTCCGCGGCGGACTCCCGGCCGACCGGCGAGAGCAGGCCGGTCGAGACGGTCGGATAGTTCGCGCGTCCGACGAAAATCGAGGGGGAGACGCTGCCGACCACCGCGTCGTCGGAGACGTGCTCCTCGAAGCGCCGCTCGAAGGAGTCGAGGTGATCGAGGATGGCGTAGTCCTTCTCGCTCGCGAGTCGCCGGCGCTCGGCGCGCTCGTTCGCCTCGAACTCGATGAACTCGTCGAGCCGCATTCGGATTGCGGTTGGGGCCGCGGCCGCTTGAACGTTGCTAGCGGGGAGGCCGACGGTGCTGGTAGGCGGCTCGACAGTGCTGGCAGGCGAGTCGCCGGAGGGGATCCGCCAACCGACGCGGCGGCGCTAGCTGTGGATCCCCATCGCTTCGATCTGCTCTTGGTACCGGTTGCGGATGGTGACTTCGGTCACTTGCGCGACATCTGCGACCTCGCGCTGGGTCTTCTTCTCGTTACAGAGCAGCGACGCGGCGTAGATCGCGGCGGCCGCGTAGCCGGTAGGAGACTTCCCGGAGAGCAGTCCCTGTTCGGCGGTGGTTTCGATGATCTCGTTGGCCTTCGACTGGACCTCCTCGGAGAGTTCCAGCTCCGAGGAGAACCGGGGGACGTATTTTTTCGGATCGACCGGACGCATCTCCAAGCCGAGCTCTTGGGAGATGTACCGATACGTCCGCCCGATCTCTTTGCGGTCGACGCGCGACACGTCGGAAATTTCTTCGAGCGATCGGGGAATTCCTTCCTTGCGACAGGCGGCGTAGAGGGCGGCGGTGGAGACGCCCTCGATGGAGCGGCCCCGAATGAGATCCTCGTTGAGCGCGCGGCGATAGATGACGGAGGCGACTTCCCGTACCGACCGGGGAACACCCAGTGCGCTCGCCATCCGATCGATCTCCGAGAGCGCGAACTGCAGGTTGCGCTCGCCCGCGTCCTTCGTCCGAATCCGCTCTTGCCACTTGCGAAGGCGGTGCATCTGTGACCGCTTTTTCGAGGATATCGAGCGGCCGTACGCGTCCTTGTCCTTCCAGTCGATCGTCGTCGTCAGCCCCTTGTCGTGCATCGTCTTCGTCGTGGGGGCACCGACGCGAGACTTCTCCTGCCGTTCCGAGTGGTTGAACGCCCGCCACTCCGGGCCGGGATCAATCTGTTCTTCCTCGACGATGAGTCCGGTTTCTTCGTGTATCAGTTCGCCGTCGGCCGTCCGAGTGAGATCCTCGGAATCGAAGTCTTCGGGGTCAAGGTCTTCAGGGTCCACCTCTTCTGGGTCGATCTCGCTCTCGTCGACATCCTCGTCCCGCACACGCTGCCGGTCGTGATCCCGTTGCCGGGTGGGCCGTGTCATCGCATTTATATAGTATCCCGGCGGATTAACTTAAACGTTCGTGAGAATTAGGTCGTCGCCGACGGGCGGATCAGTCGTCCGCGCGGGCCTCCTCGACGACCCGCGTGAACTCGCGAGCGGTGTCAGTGATGGCCTCGTAGTCGCCGCGTTCGGCCGCGTCGTAGTCGACGAGCGCCCCGCCCGCGCCAACAGCGAACGCGCCGGCGTCGATGTAGTCGGCGGCGTTGTCGGGGGCGACGCCGCCGGTCGGCATCATGGGAATCTGTCCGAGCGGACCCTTCATCGCGCCGATATGGGCGGGACCCACCGTTTTCGCCGGGAATACCTTCACGAAGTCAGCACCGGCCTCGTAGCCGCGGACCGCTTCTGTGGGCGTCATCACACCGGGCGCGCTCACGGCCCCGTAGCGGTTGCACGTCTCGATCACGTCCTCGTGGAGGCTCGGCGAGACGACGAACTCCGCGCCGGCCATCAGTATCGTCCGCGCGGTCTCGCTGTCGAGGACCGTCCCGGTGCCGATGACGACCTCGTCATCGAACGACCCGGTGACCTCGTCGAGGAGGTCGGCGACGTTTGGCGTGTCGGCGGTGACCTCGATGGCGGTGACGCCGCCGTCGCGAAGCGCCGACGCGATCTCGATGAGCTGATCCGCCGGGACACCGCGCAACACCGCAACGACGCCGCTGTCGACGATCCGCGAGAGCGTCTCGTTCATGTTCTTCGATTCCCGAGTAAACACTTAAATCCGCGTGACGCCGCTGCGACCCGGTCGCGACTCATCGCGCCCGGCCAGCCGCCGTCGTCGTGGCACGTGTTTACATACCGATCGTGCGATCAATCGGCACGCCAAAAGCGGCGAATCGGCGTCGATCCGGGCCGATCCACCCCGAAACGGCCGGAGCGAAACACTACCCTTTTGACCCTGCTGTCGGTACCAACCGGTATAATGGGCCGACGCAAGAAGATCGTTCAAGAGTGCGAGCGGCTGATGGACGAACCGGAGAACATCCGGAACATCGCCATCGCCGCCCACGTCGACCACGGGAAGACGACGCTGTCAGACAACCTGCTCGCGGGTGCCGGCATGATCTCCGAGGACACCGCGGGCGAGCAGCTCGCGATGGACACGAAGGAGGACGAGCAGGAGCGGGGCATCACCATCGACGCGGCGAACGTCTCGATGACCCACGAGTACGAGGACACCAATCACCTCATCAATCTCATCGACACCCCGGGCCACGTGGACTTCGGGGGCGACGTCACCCGCGCGATGCGCGCGGTCGACGGCGCGATGGTGGTCGTCGACGCCGTCGAGGGCGCGATGCCGCAGACGGAGACGGTGCTCCGGCAGGCGCTCCGCGAGGGCGTGAAGCCGACGCTTTTCATCAACAAGGTCGACCGCCTCATCTCGGAGCTCCAGGAGGGGCCCCAGGAGATGCAAGAGCGGCTGATGTCCGTCATCGCCGACGTCAACGAGCTCATCCGCGGGATGGCCGAGAACATGGACGACATCCCCGAAGACTGGACCGTCTCCGTCGAGGACGGCACGGTCGGGTTCGGCTCCGCGCTGTACAAGTGGGGCGTCTCGATGCCGTCGATGCAGCGGACCGGCATGGACTTCGGCGACATCATGGAGCTCGAGCAGAACGACAAGCGACAGGAGCTGCATGAGCGGACGCCGCTTTCGGACGTGGTGCTCGACATGGTCTGTGAGCACTTCCCGAATCCGGTCGACGCACAGCCCCGTCGTGTGCCGCGTATCTGGCGCGGCGATCCCGAGTCCGAGCTGGCTGACACGATGCGGCTGGTCGACGAGGACGGCGAGGTCGTCTTCATGGTCACCGACATCTCCATGGACCCGCACGCGGGCGAGATTGCGACGGGTCGCGTCTTCTCCGGCACGCTGGAGAAGGGCCAAGAGCTGTACGTCTCCGGGACGGCGGGCAAGAACCGTATCCAAAGCGTCGGTCTGTTTATGGGATCGGAGCGCGAGGAAGTGGAGCACGTTCCCGCTGGCAACATCGCCTCGGTAACCGGGCTGCGCGACGCCATCGCCGGCTCCACCGTCTCCTCCGTGGAGATGACGCCGTTCGAGTCGATCGAGCACATCTCCGAGCCGGTCATCACGAAGTCCGTCGAGGCGCAGAACATGGACGACCTGCCGAAGCTTATCGAGACGCTCCAGCAGGTTGCGAAAGAGGACCCGACAATCCAGATCGAGATCAACGAGGACACGGGCGAGCACCTCATCAGCGGACAGGGTGAGCTCCACCTCGAAGTGATCACCCAGCGGATCCGCGACAATCAGGGCATCCCGGTCATCACCGGCGAGCCGATCGTGGTCTTCCGCGAGCAGCCCCAGGAGGCCTCCCGCGAGGTCGAGGGGCAGTCGCCGAACCGCCACAACAAGTTCTACCTCACCGTCGAGCCGATGGACCAGGAGATCGTCGACGCCATCCAGCTCGGCGAGGTCTCGATGGACATGCCCGAACTGGAGCGCCGGGAGGCGCTCCAGGACGCCGGCATGGACAAAGATACCTCCCAGAACGTCGAGGACATCCACCGGACGAACATCCTCATCGACGACACAAAGGGGATCCAGCACCTCAACGAGACGATGGAACTCGTCCTCGAAGGGCTGCAAGAAGCCCTCGACGACGGGCCGCTCGCCGCCGAGCCGGTGCAGGGGTCGCTGTTCCGCTTACACGACGCGAAGCTCCACGAGGACACCATCCACCGCGGTCCCGCGCAGGTCATCCCCGCGGTCCGCGACGCGGTCCACCGTTCGCTGATCGACGGCGAGGTCCGCCTGCTGGAGCCGATCCAAGACGTTCGGATCGACGTGCCCAGCGAACACATGGGTGCCGCCTCCGGCGAGATTCAGGGTCGTCGCGGCCGCGTCGACGACATGTACCAGGAGGGCGACCTCATGGTCGTCGAGGGCATCGCGCCCGTCGAGGAGATGATCGGCTTCTCCTCCGACATCCGCTCGGCCACCGAGGGCCGCGCCTCGTGGAACACTGAGAACGCGGGCTTCCGCGTGCTCGTCGACAACCTCCAGCGCGAGAAGATCATGGAGATCCGAGAGCGCAAGGGCATGAAGCTCGAACTGCCCAGCTCGATCGACTACATCTAGATCGGTCGCGCGGTCGGAAATTTTTGCGCCCGTTCCGTTTGCCGATCGAGGCGCGACGGTCGTTCGCGTAGCGGACGCGGCGGAGGCAACGCCTGCCAGCGCCGAAGGCTTATACCGAGTCATCCGACTCCGTTGAGATATGCAGAACGGTACGACTCTCGCTCGGCGCACCGCTCCCGCGACGACCGTCGCGGAGGTGGTCGCGTGAGCGATCACCGTGACGGAGAGCTCGCAGAGGGCGACGCACCCGAGGCCGATGGCGGGCACGCTGCCACGACGCCGTCGACACACACGGTCCGGCTCGAACTCTCCGACGAGCCCGGCCAGCTGCTCGCCGCACTCTACCCGATCGCTGACAACGGGGGAAACCTCCTCTCGATCTACCACGAGCGGGGGAACAAGACGCCGCGGGGACGGATTCCGGTCGAAGTCGACTTCGAAGCGACACAGGAACGGTTCGACGGGATCGTCGACGCACTCCGATCTGAGGGTGTGAACGTGATGCAAGCGGGGACGGAGCGGTACGCGGAGGAGGTGACGCTGCTTTTGTTCGGCCATCTCATCGACACCGACCTCTCCGACACACTCTCACAGATCGAGGCCTGCGAGTCGGCGTCTGTCGCCGACGTGTCGCTGGCGGCCCCACAGGGAACAGAAGAGTCGTCGAGCGCCCGACTGCGAGTCGAGGCGCGCGCCGGCGAGACGGAGACGGCGCTCGCGGCGGTGCGGGACGTGGCCGAGGGGAAGGAACTGCGGCTGGTCGAGCCGCTCGCGGGGGTGGAGGCGTGAGACTCGCCGTCGTCGGCGCGGGCGCGGTCGGGCGCTCCGTCGTCGATCTCGCAGACGAGTACGGACACGAGGTCGTCGCCGTCGCGGACTCGTCGAGCGCGGTCGTCGCCGACGGAACCGGTGACCGCGATCCCGGCGTCGACGCCGACGCGGTGGTGGCCCGCAAGGCAGAACGGGGGATCGTCGGCGACGCCGACCCCGCGGACGCGCTCGCCGCCGACTACGACGCGCTGGTGGAGGCGACGCCGACGACGCTCGGAGACGCCGAGCCGGGATTTTCACACGTGACGACCGCTCTCGAACGCGACCGGCACGCCGTGCTCGCGAACAAGGGACCGGTCGCGGAGCGGTTCGACGACCTGCGGGCAGCCGTCGCCGACAGCGAAGGCGAGGTTCGGTTTGAGGCCACCGTCGGCGGTGCGATCCCGGCAGTGTCGACTGTCGAGGACATCGAACCGAGTCACGTCACCGCCGTGCGGGGCGTGCTCAACGGGACCGCGAACTTCATTCTCACGCGCATGGCTGCGGAGGGGCTCGACTACGAGCACGTGCTCGCTGAGGCCCAAGACTTGGGCGTCGCCGAGGCGGACCCCGCGTTTGACGTGGACGGAACGGATGCGGCGCTCAAGTGCGTCATCCTCGCGAACGTGCTCTCCTTTGGCGCGGCCGACGACCCCGCCGACGCCCGGGAGTTCACCCTCGACGACGCCGAGGTCGAAGGGATCCGCGACGTGCCCGGCTCCGCGCTTCGGCTCGCCGCCGAGGACGGACAGACCGTGCGACTGATCGGCGAGGCGACCGGCGAGCTCGTTCGCGTCGCGCCGCGGCTCGTCCCGGAGAACGGCACGCTCGCGGTCTCCGGAACCCAGAACATCGTCCAGATCGAGACGAGCCACGCCGGCCGGCTCAACATCTCCGGGCGTGGGGCGGGCGGTCCCGAGACCGCGAGCGCCGTCTTGGGAGACGTCGGGCGGCTGGAATAGCGGACGGGCTCGAGTCGGACAGACTCGCGCACGCAACGGTCGGCAGCGAATCCGCGAGGTCGACGGGAGCGTCCGCTGCGACGAACGGTCCGTGTGTCGGTCTGCCGTGTGCCGCGTTGTCTAGAATCGCCCGACAGCGTCGAGATTGTCTGTGGTACGTATCGAAACCGTTTTAGTGGAATCAACCGAAACTTACTCACAGAGCGCCTTAGCGCGTGATTACCCCATGAGTGACAAACCGCACCAGAACTTGGCCATCATCGGCCACGTCGACCACGGCAAGAGTACGCTCGTGGGTCGCCTCCTCTTCGAGACGGGGAGCGTCCCCGAGCACGTAATCGAGCAGCACCGCGAGGAAGCCGAAGAGAAGGGCAAGGGCGGCTTCGAGTTCGCCTACGTGATGGACAACCTCGCCGAGGAGCGCGAGCGTGGCGTCACGATCGACATCGCCCACCAGGAGTTCGACACCGACGAGTACTACTTCACCATCGTCGACTGTCCGGGCCACCGTGACTTCGTGAAGAACATGATCACGGGTGCCTCGCAGGCCGACAACGCGGTACTCGTCGTCGCGGCCGACGACGGTGTCGCGCCCCAGACCCGAGAGCACGTGTTCCTGGCCCGCACGCTGGGTATCAACGAGCTCATCATCGCCGTCAACAAGATGGACCTCGTCGACCACGACGAGTCCGATTTCAACCAGGTCGTCGAGGAGGTCAAAGAGCTCCTCAATCAGGTCCGCTTCCAGACGGACAACGCGAAGTTCATTCCGATCTCCGCGTTCGACGGCGACAACGTCGCCGAGGCCTCCGAGAACACGCCTTGGTACGACGGGCCGACCCTGCTTGACGCGCTCAACGAGCTGCCCGAGACGGAGCCACCGACGGACGCACCGCTCCGGCTCCCGATTCAGGACGTCTATACGATCTCCGGTATCGGAACCGTCCCCGTGGGACGCGTCGAGACCGGCATCCTCAACACCGGCGACAACGTCTCCTTCCAGCCGTCTGACGTGGGCGGCGAGGTGAAGACGGTCGAGATGCACCACGAGGAAGTGCCCAAGGCCGAACCCGGCGACAACGTCGGGTTCAACGTCCGCGGCATCGGCAAGGACGACATCCGTCGCGGCGACGTGTGTGGTCCCGCCGACGACCCGCCGAGCGTCGCCGAGACGTTCCAGGCGCAGATCGTCGTGATGCAGCACCCGTCGGTCATCACCGCCGGCTACACTCCGGTCTTCCACGCCCACACGGCGCAGGTCGCCTGTACGATCGAGTCCATCGATCAGAAGATCGATCCCTCGTCCGGTGAGGTCGCCGAGGAGAACCCGGACTTCATCAAGTCCGGCGACGCCGCGGTCGTCACCGTGCGCCCGCAAAAGCCTCTCAGCATCGAGCCCTCCGGCGAGATTCCGGAACTCGGCAGCTTCGCCATCCGCGACATGGGTCAGACCATCGCGGCCGGGAAGGTGCTCGAAGTCAACGAGCGATAATCGATGCAGCAGGCACGCGTCCGCCTCGCCGGCACGAGCCCCGAGGACCTCGACGACATCTGCGACGACGTCCGCGAGATCGCGGACTCGACGGGGGTCGCCCTGTCGGGCCCGATCCCGCTGCCGACGAAGACGCTCGAGATCCCGTCGCGAAAGTCCCCGGACGGTGAGGGGACGGCGACGTGGGAGCACTGGGAGATGCGCGTCCACAAGCGTCTGATCGACATCGACGCCGACGAACGCGCGCTCCGCCAGCTCATGCGCGTCCAAGTGCCCAACGACGTCAGCATCGAGATCGTTCTCGAAGACTAAGCGCTAGGGCGTATTTCCGCTCTCTCCGTTTTTGTTACCACCGGTAGCGACGGCGTTGATTGCTGTCCAACGCGGCTCATCGCACGTCTAACAGTCCGAGCCGACCGGCGACGAGGCCGCAGAACGCGCCGGCGGCGTGGGCGAAAAGCGCGACGCCGGGTGCAGCGGTCGCCAGCGTGACCACGAGCGCGAGGACGCAGAACAGGACGAGTTGCGTGCGCGCCGAAAGACGGAGCCGATCGAACAACGTCGCGCTCACGACATTGCCCGCGAGGAGGTAGCCGCCGAGCGCGAAGACGGCACCGCTCAGGCCTATCACCGCCGGAGCCGGACCGAGAAGATCGCCGAGCGTCACCTGTGCGGTCCCGGCGAGCGCGCCGGTTCCGACCACAAAGGCGTGGAACCGGGGGCGCGTCGTTCGACGCTCGACGAGCGGGCCGACGAGCAGGAGGGCGATTCCGTTCGCGATCAGGTGACTGATCGACCCGTGCGCGTACACGCTGGTGGCGAGCGTCCACGGCGCAGCGGCGAGCGGCGTCGACAGCGCGAGCGCGCCGACGATCCCGACGGTTCGGAGGGCGACCTGAATGAGACCGACGAGAACCACGATCGCGAGGGTTTCGAGCGTCGCGCGCATCACGTGGTTGTTCGGGCCGGCCGGACTTAACGCAGACGGGGCGATCGGATCCCGTCTGTCAGTCTCACGAACGCGGAGCGAGGGAACCGCCAGCGTTATATGATTTAGGCCGCCCTAAACAATTGTATGACGAACCGGCCCGACGCCGCTCGGCTCCGCGATCGCCTCACCCGCGGTCGACTCACGCTGGTCGGGACGGGTCTCGTGCTCGCCGTCGGCGGGTGGCTCACCGTTCGGTACGTCGACGTGGGCATGATTGTCGACGTCGCCGCCGCGGCGGACCCGACGCTTCTCGGCGTCGCGCTCGTCGCGTACGCGCTCTCGTGGCCGCTCCGAGGGCGACGCTACGGCGACGTGCTCGCGGCGATGGGCTCGCGGCTGCGGACGGGTTTCCTCACGGCTGCCGTGTTCGCGAGTCAGACCGCGAACCTGATCGTCCCGGCGCGGGCAGGCGACGGGGTTCGCGCGTACCTCCTGAAGCGCAGGCGCGACGTTCCGTATCCGACCGGCGCGGCCTCGCTGGCGGTCGAGCGCGCCTTCGACCTCGTGGCGATCGCGACGCTCGGCGCGCTCGCGCTCGCGGCGCTGGCCACGGGTGATCGGTCGGTCGACACGACCGGTGGCGTGACACCGCTTGCCGCCGCCGCTGGGCTCGCCGCCGTGGCCGTCGTGCTCGCCGGCGCGACGGTCGCGGTCGCCCGAAGCGATCGGCAGTTCGGTCCCGCGCTCCGCAACCGGACCGCTGAGACGCGGCTGGCTCGGCCGGTCGACGCCGCGATCCGGTTCGGCGCGGCAGTCAGGGTGGTCGCCGCCCGGCCGCGCCGCCTCGCGACGGTGTTCGGGTGGAGTCTCCTCGTGTGGGAGATCGACGTGGCGACCGCCGTCCTCGTGTTGGCCGCTCTCCTCGGCGGATTCGACGGCGGCCTCGTCGCGCTCCCGGTCCTGCTCGCCGTCGGCACGCTCGCGGTCAGCGCGGGCAACCTCGCGAAGGTGCTGCCGCTGTCGCAGGGCGGCGTTGGGCTGTACGAGGCCGCCTTCACCGGACTGGTTGTGGGGACGACCGCGATCCCGGTCGAGACGGCGATCGCCGCGGCCGTCCTCGATCACGCGCTGAAAAACGCCGTCACGCTCGCCGGCGGTGCCGCGGCGGCGACCGTGCTCAACGTCTCGCCGGCCCGCTCGGCCGACGAAGCGCCGGCGAACACCGACACGGCCGACGAACACGCCGAATCAGCAGATTTTTAGGTATGCCTAAAAAGTAGATCGTATGGACGAACGCCGCTCACGACGTGACGAAGTCGATATCTGTGTCATCGTGCCGACGATCCGCGAATACGAGTGTCTCCGTGAGTATGTCGCGAACGCCCGCGAACACGGGTTCGATGTCTCGCGGCTGCACTTCGTGCTCGTCACCGAGGACTTCTGTGACGTGGCGGAGATGCGGTCGATGCTCGACGATTTGGGCGTCTCGGGCGAAGTCTTCGACGGGACGGACCGCGAGGAGTGGTACGAGGACAACGGCGTCGCGGAATACAGTCATGTCGTGCCGGCGGCCAGCCATGCCGAGACGAGCTTCGGACTCCTCTACATGTGGGCGAACCCGCGGTTCGAGTACGGAGTCTTCATCGACGACGACACGCTTCCGCACGACGACACCGACTACTTCGGACGCCACATGGAGAACCTCGCGTTCGGGGGTTCGGTCGAGCGCGTCCGCTCCGACGAGAGTTGGGTGAACGTCCTCTACCAGAACGCCGACGACCACGGCCTCTACCCGCGCGGATATCCCTACTCTGCGATGGACGAGACGGTCGAGACCGACACGGTCGAGATCGAGTCCGGCGAGGTCGTCGCCTCGCAGGGACTGTGGACGAACGTGCCCGACCTCGATGCGGTTCGCATCCTGATGGACGGCGACTTGGAGGGGCAAGCGCAGACGCGGACGACCGCCGATGATTTCGGCGAGGACTTCGTCGCCGCCCGCGGCAACTACCTCACGGTGTGCTCGATGAACCTCGCGTTCCGCCGCGAGGTAATCCCCGCGTTCTACCAGCTGCCGATGGACGACAACGAGTGGGAGGTCGGCCGGTTCGACGACATCTGGTCGGGGTTGTTTCTCAAGCGCGCCGCCGACGTGCTGGGTAAGCGGGTGTACAACGGCGGCCCGTTGTGCGAGCACAACAAGGCCGCCCGCTCGACGTTCGACGACCTCGCGAACGAGGTGGCGGGGCTGGAGCTGAACGAACACGTCTGGGAGGTGCTCGACAGCGTGGAACCGGAGGTTCCACGGGCCACTCAGACGGCGGAGCCGTCTGAGGACGTCGTAGCAGACGACGCGGACTCCTTCGAGGCGGCGTTCGCGGCGATGGCCGACGCGCTCGCGGAGGGCGACTTCTCCGAGTGGAACAACGGTGCGTTCCTCAACCACTGCGGCGAGTACATGCGCGACTGGCTCGACTGCCTCGACGCGCTCAACCGAACGCGGGCGCTCGCGGACGATTGAATCGACACGACTAAGTTAATTTAGGTTTGCCTAAAACACATGACGCAACACGAATCCGATAGACGTGACGCGCGCGACGTTCGACGGCGGCGGTTCCTCGCGGCGGCGGGCGCGGTCGGCACCGTCGGGATCGCCGGCTGTACGGGCGGCGGCGAGGACGGCGAAGACGGAAGCGACGGCGGTGACGGCGGGGACGGCAGCGACGCGGAGTCGTCGATCGGCCAGATCGGCTCGGGTCGCGAGGGACGGGACGCTCCCGGTGGGACACCGATGGCGGAGATGCCCGCGCTGGAGGGTGAACTCACCGTCTACTCCGGACGCGGCGAGTTCCTCGTCGGCGAACTCGTGAGCTATATCGACGATCTATACGACGAACTCGATCTGACGGTCCGGTACGCCGGCTCGACGGACCTCGTGAACCAGATCTCGAACGAGGGCGACGGATCGCCGGCGGACGTCTTCTACTCGGTCAACGCCGGCGCGCTCGGCGCGCTCGCCGACGCGGGACGCACGCAGGCGCTTCCGGACGACATCGCCGAGTTGGTCCGCGCGGAGTTCCGCACCGACCAGTGGATCGGCACCTCCGGACGCGCCCGAACCGTCCCGTACAACACCGACGAATTCAGCGAGAACGACCTGCCGAACGACATCATGGCGTACCCCGAGGAGTTCTCAGGCAACCTCGGCTGGGCACCCTCGTACGGCTCCTGTCAGGCGTTCGTGACCGCGATGCGGCTGACGGAGGGCGAGGAGGCCACCCGCGAGTGGCTCGAAGCGATGGTTGAGTCTGGTGCCACGGCGTACCCCGACGAGTTCCGCACCTGTCAGGAGATCGCAGACGGGACGATCGACGCGGCGTTCACGAACCACTACTACATCCAGCGCGTCCTCGACGGCAACCCCGAGGCCCCGATCGCCACCGCGTTCACCCAAGGCGACGCTGGCGCGATGTTCAACGTGGCCGGCGCTGCGGTCGTCGACACCGCAACCGACGCCGACCTCGCCGCGAACTTCGTCCGCCACCTGCTGTCGTCGGAGGCGCAGGACTACTTCGCACGGTCGACGTTCGAGTACCCGCTCATCCCCGAGGTGGAGCCCATCGGCGAACTCCCGACGATCGACGAACTCGACGTGCCGGACATCGATCTCGCGGAGCTGTCGAACCTTGAACCGACGATCGACCTCATGCGCGAGGCCGGCGTCCAGATCTGATCGGTCGTTTTACTCCCCGTGTCCGCGCTTTTTACCCGTCTCCGTCCGCAACGGATCGCGACTCGACTCCAAGAGCGACTCGCCCGCGCCGACCGGATCACCGTGGCCGCGGCGCTCGTCTCGATCGCGGCGGGCGTCCTGACGTTCTCGGTCGCCGCCACCATCTTCTCACACCACTCCGCGAACCACGACGAGGGGGTTTACCTCACGCAGGCCGCGCTACTTTTGAGCGGACAACTGGAGTTCCACGCCGGGGCGCTCGCAGACGCGTTCCACCCATGGTTCTTCGTCGAGGACGGTGGCCGCCTGTACCCGAAGTACACCCCCGTCCCTGCGGCGATGTTCGCAGTCTCGATGGGCCTGTTCGGCGAGCCGCGCGTGACGCTCGCGGTGGTCGCCGCCGGCAACGCCGCGCTCGTGTACCTGCTCGGATCGCTCGCAGTCGGTCGGCGGGCCGGTCTCGCCGCGTCAGTCCTCTTCGCCGCGTCGCCGATGGCGATCGCGACGAGCGCGACGTTTCTCCCATACGCGCCGACGACCTTCTTCAACCTGATCTTCGCGGTCGCGTACCTCCGGAGCGTCCGAGACCGGTTACTCGCGGCGGCGGGAATCGCGGGCGTCGCGATCGGGCTCGCCTTCTTCGCGCGCCCGTTCACCGCGGTGCTGTTCGCCGCCCCGTTCATCTGTCACGCACTATGGCGGATCGGGACGGCGGTCACCGCAGAGGGTCTCACACCCATTCCCGATCCCGTCCGCAGACACGGTCTGACTGCGTTTTTCGGCACCTGCTTCGTCGGGCTCACGCTCGCGTACAATGTCCGGATGACGGGGTCACCGCTCGTGTTCCCCTACCAGGCGTTCGCCCCGATGGACGGCCCGGGGTTCGGCGAGCGGCGGATCCTCGGCCACGCGGTCGAGTACACGCTCGGACTGGCGCTGGAGTCGAACCGGTACGCACTCGCCGAGATCGCGACTCGGTGGTTCGTTGCCGGGCCGATCGGGACCGTGCTGGCCGCGGTCGGCGGCGTGGTCGCGGTCTGGAGTTGGCGCGCGAATGAGCGGGCAAGCGAGCACCCGATCGCGCCGATCGCAGACGTGGATCGCCCCGAGTGGGCCGGATTCCGGCGGACTTCGAGGGTACTCCTCGGCGGAGTCGCGGTCTCGGTCGTCGTCGGCAACCTGTTCTTCTGGGGGACGCACAACGCGCTCGCCGACCTCTCGGACCCGACCGACGGGCTCGCGTCGCTGTTCGGCCCGTTCTACCACTTCGATCTCCTGGTGCCGCTGTCGGTGTTCGGCGGCCTCGGCATCGTCGCCGGGTGGCACGCGCTCGGACTGGTTCGCGAGCGACTCGCCAGCCGGGGGATTTCGCCCGCGGTCACGCGCGTCGCGCTCGCGGTCGTCGTCGCGAGCGCGGTCGTCGTCGCGGGGGTCGCCGCCGCGGACGCCGCGTCCGGGCCGATCGAGCGGAACGCCGCCGTCGACGCGAAACACGAGGCCGCGTACGCGCCTATCGACGAGACGACGTTCGAGGACGGACTGGTGTTCGTACCCACCCCGTACGGCGAGTGGCAGAACCACCCGTTCCAGTACCTGCGGAACGGTCCCGGACTCGACGGCGACGTGGTGTACGCGCTCGACCGCGACCCGGTCGAGGACTTCGCGGTGCTCGACGCGTACCCCGATCGGACCCTGTACCGGTACGGATATCACGGTGTCTGGACCGCCGACCCAGACGCGCGCGTCACGCCGAAGTTGGAGTCACTCGACCGGCGATCTGGCCCGACGCTCGACGCCGAGACAACCGTCGGCGTCCCGGAGCGCGTCGAGCGCGCGCGGATCCGAGTGGAGCCGCGCCGGGGCGGCGAGGGGGGCGAGAGCGGAGCGGAGTACGCCTCGTACTCCGTCGCGGCTCCCGAAGAATCGCTCGCGGTCGACTGGACGGTGACGCCCGACGGGATCCGTCTCGCGGGGGCTCCGAACGCCACCGTCCCGTTCGATCCGGCGGGCGACGTAGTCGCCGTGACGGTGACGCTCGTCGACCCCGCGGGCGCGACGTTCACGTACCGACAGGAGGTGACGGTCCGCGCGACCGACGGAGGAAGCGTCGGGGGCGGAGAGAGCGGCGGCGTCGAGGCCGTCTGGCCGCCGGAGCGTTCGACCTGTCGGCTCGTCACCGACTGCGGGAACGAGGGGACCTACCTCCCGGACGATCCCGACACGCATCCCGAGTGGGTCGTCTTCGAGACGGACGCCGAGGCGGGCGACGGCTGAGTCGCGTATCGAGGGGTAGCGACCAGTCCCCGTCTATTGTGATATAGTGACGAAACACCCGTCGAGATAGTAAACGTGTGCGAAGTCCCACAGGAACCACCGGCTGCACGGTCCCGCACCTCACACCTCCCCAGCCTCGGTCGGCGGCGGCCGCGGCCCCGCACCGCGTCGCGGCCGCCCCCGACCTCCCTCGCGATCGGCTCGCGCCCGCTGGGCACTCGCCGGTCGCGCCGGCCGCGGTGAGCAGGCGTATACGGAGCCGTCGCCGTCGCTCGCGATGTGAAAAATATCGCCGGCGGCGGCCCGAGATGCCCACAGTCGTGGACCGCCGTCCGACGGCCGCGCGTCGCGCCGGTCAGAACCGGCGGAGCTGCTCTTCGAGACAAACGGTGACGATCGACTTCGCGATGGCCGCGCCGCCGCCGATCGGGTCGAGTTTCGTCTCGCCGAGGCGCTCGGCGTAGGCGATCGGGCGCTCGCGCACGTCGTAGCCGCGCATCAGCGGGCGGATGAGGAGTTCGGCTGAGAGGCCGGTGTTCTCCGTCCAGCCGATCTCCTCGACGATCTCGCGGCGATACGCGCGCATGCCCGTGGTCGTGTCGTGGACGCGCTCGCCCATGAGGAGGCTGGCGACCGCCGCGAACGCGTGGTTGCCGAGGCGGTTGAACGCCGGCATCGCCTTCGCGCCGTGGTAGAGCCGGTCGCCGCTCACCACGTCCGCGCCGTCGTTGATCTCGGCGAGGAATTCGGGGAGCGCCTCCATCGGGTAGGTGTCGTCGCAGTCGGTCGTGACGACCACCGGGCGGTCCGGCGTGAGGATGGCCTCGCGGACCGCCACGCCGTACCCCTGCGGCTCCTGTTCGACGACGCGCGCGCCGTGCTCGCGGGCGATCTCCGGTGTCCGATCCGAGGAGCCGTCGACGCAGACGACCTCCGCTCTCCCGTCGGTGACCTCGTCGATGTCGTCGAGGACCGTGCCAATCGCTTCCTCCTCGTTGTACGTGCCCATCACGACGCTGAGGTCGTCGAAGGTGTACGGCTCGTGGTCGGGCGCGGCGTCGTCTCGTCCGATTGTCGACTCGTCTCGGTCGGTCGCCGCGTCGGTGTCGGCGTGTTCGTCGGCGTCGGCTTCGTCCCCGTCGGTCGTCTCAAGGTCGACGGCGCTTGCAGCACCGTTCGTCGAGTGCGCTGAGTCGCTCATTATCCGCACCTCACGCCGCATGTACTTGAATTTTTAGGTTTACCTAAAATAGAGGGGTGCGCCGTCACGCAACCGCGATCCTTGCGTCGGTCACGCGGCAGAGAGCCGCGCGTCCACGTCGTCGGCGACGCGGAGCGCGAGCGCCGCGATGGTGAGCGTGGGATTCATCGCGCCGCTCGTGGGGAAGACGGAGCTGGAGGCGATCCAGCAGTTCGTCAGGTCGTGGGTCAGACAGTCGGCGTCGACGACGCCCCGATCGGGGTCGTCGCTCATCCGCGTGGTTCCCATGTGATGGTAGGCGGGACCGGTGGCGTCCGGGCCGGCGACCCACTCCACGTCCGCGCCGAGCTCTTCTAAGATCTCGACTTGGATCTCGTTCGCCCGCTCGATCGTGTCGAGCGCGCGGTCGCCGACGGTCCACTCGATCTGCGGGACCGGGTTGCCGTGATCGTCGGTGCGGTCGTCGGCGAGGGTCACGCGGCTCTCCGCGTCCGGGAGCTGCTCGACGAGGCCGCCCATCGCGACGTGATTGCCGTACCCGTCGCGCAGCCGCTCTGCGAGCGGGTCGCCCCAGTCGTCGCCCGAGAGCGCCATCTCGACCGGCGAGGGACCGGCGTAGTTGAAGAACTCCAGCTTGAACGGGGCCTGCGTCGCGTCGGCCTCGTCGTAGAACTGGTCGCACGCGCTCGTGTAGAAGCCGACGTGGTTCTGTCTGGTCGGCTCGTCGAGCGTCCCGCCCGCGCCGGCGAACAGGTGGTCCATGAAGAACTCGCCGACGTGACCGCTCGCGTTCGCGAGGCCGTCGGGATAGCGGTCCGAGGCGGACGAAAGGAGGAGTCTCGGCGTCTCCACGCCGCCGGCGGCGACGACGAACGCGTCGGCCTCCTGTCGGTGCTCCTCGCCGGCGGGCGTCGCGTAGACGGCCGCAGTCACCGAATCGTCGTCGCTGTGGTCGAGCCGCTGGACGCTCGCGCGGTCGATCACGGTCGCGCCCCGCGCTTCCGCGCGCTCGACGTGGACGGTCGCGTCGTATTTGGCTCCCGACGGACAGACGGGCTGGCAAGTGCCGTAGCCGACGCAGGGCGACCGGTCGTCGTAGGGCTCAGAGTTGCGCGCGTTCGGCACGGAGTGCATGTCGATCCCCAACTCCTCACACGCGTCGGCGAAAAGCGAGTCGCTGTAGGAGGGCTCGAAGGGGGGCATCGGGTGCGGTTCCTCCCGGGGCGGCGCGTGGGGGTTGTCGATGCCGCTACCGCCGGCGACGCCGAGTTCGCGTTCCGCCTCGGCGTAGTACGGTCGCAGGTCGGCGTAGTCGATCGGCCAGTCGGGGCCGACGCCCCGCGCAGTACCGGACTTGAAGTCGTCCTCGTGGAGGCGCATCACCATCCCCTGCCAGTGGAGCGTCGACCCCCCGATCCCCTTCACGCGGGCGTGGTTCAGGGGGTAAAACCGCTCGCCGGCGTTCTCGTGAGCGTCGCGCTCGCCGCCCACGTCCCACACGTCCGGCCGGTCGTAGAACGGCCGGATCGCCCGCTCCTGTCGCGCCAGCCGGTCCGCGGGGTCGAAGCGCGGCCCGGCGTCGAGCACCACGACATCGTGGTCGGCCGCCAGTCGATCGGCGACGAGCGCGCCCGCCGGCCCCGCGCCGACGACGCAGACGTCCGCGTCCGGGACGGGAGTCCGGTCGACGGCGTCGCCCGCGGCTGATCCGCTGCCATCTCCCTCTTTACCGACGCTTTCGGCACCGCTCACGGTGGCCCCCGCGTGTAGCTTGCGGCACCGCCCGCGTACCCTTGCGGGTTCTCGATTCCGACCAGTTCGCCGCCCGTCGGCGAGGCGTACAGCGCCAAGAGGAGCTCGTTGACGACGTAGTACCGGACGCGCTCTGCCGTCGTCCCGTGAGGATTCTCCTCGGCCGTGTCCACCCCGAGTTCGCGGAGCACCGCCTCGCGGTCCGCGGCCGGGAGGTCGACGAGGGGTGCGTC
Organism: Halorubrum laminariae; assembly: GCF_024494655.1. Taxonomy (GTDB): domain Archaea; phylum Halobacteriota; class Halobacteria; order Halobacteriales; family Haloferacaceae; genus Halorubrum; species Halorubrum laminariae. The sequence goes on from NZ_JANHDL010000001.1 coordinate 535,324, forward strand.
GTACCACGACCGCGACGCGGCCTCGACGTCCGCGACCGCCGATCTGATTCCTTCGTCGTGTGCCGAGCCGTCGAGACGACCGTCGAGGAAGCCGTCGACGAATCCGTCGATTCCGGACACTCCTCCGGGATAGACGACGGCCGCGACCGACCGCATCGCCTCGCGAACCGCCGCGTCGTCGGGGAGGTCATCGGTTGGAGGATCGTCGTCACCGGATTCTGAGCCGCTCTCGCGATCGCCCCTAGCGTCGCCGGCCCGACGGACGCCGAGCGCGACGCCGCCCGTCGCCCCGATTGCGGCCAGCGCGGCCGCCGCGTCGCGTCGCGTCAGTTCCATGAAAGAGTTTAGGTTCCCCTAAACAAATATATCCGTCGGAGCGCGCTCGCGGTGGGAATCGGAACTGCTAACGGCGGGCGCGCTCTCACTCAGACCGAGCGATTCGTTCCCGGACAATGAGCTTGAGACACCGGATCCGCGATCGGCTGACAGACGGCGACGGCCGGTTGCCCCTCGGGTTGACCCTGATCTGTGCGGCGATCGCCGCGACGCTCGTCTTTCCGCTTGTGTGGCTCGTTATCGAGGCGACGACCGTCGAGCGGGAGCGCGCGCTCGACCTCCTCTTCAGCGCCAACACCGCTGACATTCTCGTCAACAGCCTGCTGTTGATGGGCGGCGTCACGGCCTTCTCGATCGCGATCGGCGTGCCGCTCGCGTACCTCACCGTCCGGACGGACCTGCCGTTTCGGCGGTTCTGGTCCGTCGCGGCCGCCCTCCCGCTCGTCGTGCCGAGCTACGTCGGGGCCTTCTCGTTCGTCTCCGCGTTCGGGCGGCGCGGCGAGTTCCACGACGTGCTCGCTCCGCTCGGCGTCGAGCGGGTCCCCGAGATACACGGCCTCTCCGGCTCGATTTTCGTCATCACGCTGTACACGTACCCGTACGTCTACCTGACGACTCGCGCCGCCCTGCTGTCGTTCGACACGACTCTCTTGGAGGCGGCGCGGACGCTGAACCACGGCCGGATCGCGGCGTTCCGGCGGGTGACGCTGCCGACGATTCGGCCCGCGGTCGCGGCCGGATCCCTGCTGGCGGCGCTGTACGCCGTCTCCGACTTCGGCACTCCCTCCATCATGCGGCTGCCCGTGTTCACCCAGCAGATCTACGCCGAGTACAACGCCTTCGGCAGCGACTACGCCGCGCTGCTTTCGATGCAACTGCTCGTCGTCGTGCTCGTCGTGCTCGCGCTGGAGTGGGCGATCCGCTCCGAGCGGTCGGGGAGCGGTGACGATGCGGGTCAGACGACGGATCGGGTATCGCTCGGGCGGCTGCGGTGGCCGGCGACGCTGCTGCCGGCCGGCGTGTCCGGGGTCGCGCTGCTCGTTCCGCTGTGGATCCTCGGACTGTGGCTGGTCCGCTCTGAGGCCGGCCGTCGGCCGTCGATGGCGTTCGAGCCGGTGCAAGTGCTGAACTCGGTGTCGGTCTCCGCGGCCGCGGCCGTCGCCGCCGCGCTCGCCGCAATTCCGATCGCATACTTCGCTGCGAACCACGACTCACCGCTCGCGACGGTCTTCGAGCGGGCGACGTACGTCGGCTTCGCGGTCCCGGGGATCGTGTTGGCGCTCGCGTTGGTCTACTTCGGCTCGGGATACCTGCCGTGGATCTACCAGACGCTCCCGCTTCTGGTGTTCGCGTACGTCGTCCGCTTCCTGCCGCAGGCGGTCGGGTCGAACCGGACCGCGATATTGCAGGTCGACCAGCGGCTCGTCGAGGCCGGACGCACCCTCGGGGAGTCGCCGGGCGGGGCGTTCAAGCGCGTGACGCTCCCGCTCACGCGATCGGGGATCGTCGCCGGTGCCGCGCTCGTCTTCCTCACGACGATGAAGGAGCTCCCCGTCACTCTCGTGCTCCGACCGTCCGGGTTCGAGACGATCGTGACGCAGATCTGGCGGGCACAGGAGACCGCGCTGTACCAGTACGCCGTCGTCCCGACGCTCATTCTGCTCGTCATCTCCGGCCTGTCGATGCTCGTCATCCTCGCACAGGAGGGCGGCGAAGAGGGGCTGTGAGGGCTCGCGAGCCATCCGACAAACGCGAACGGCAACGGCCAAACTGAGACAGACCGAGACGACTGCGACGATCGAGGCGGTGGCGCGACCGGCGAGCGCCCTGCGGGCGCGAGCCGATCGCGAGGGAGGTCGGGAGCGGCCGCGACGCGGTGCGGGGCCGCGGCCGCCCCCGACCGAGGCTGGGGAGGCGTGAGGCGCGGAGCGGTGCTGTGCGGGGCAATACTGCACAGGATTTCGAGGGAGGTCGTTTCCCCAACCAGCAGCGATCGGGCACTGACAGCGCACGACAGACGATATCACGGAGCACGACAGACAATATCACGGAGCACGACAGACGATTCACGCTCCGATTCCACACGTACTTATCCGACACCGCACCAGGAGTGCATATGGACCTGGCCGACGCACACGTGCTCGTCACGGGCGGTGCGGGGCTCGTCGGGAGCCACCTCGCCGCCAGCCTGCTCGACCGCGGCGCGACCGTCCGCGTTGCAGACGACCTCTCGAAGGGGACGCGCGACCGAGTCCCCGAGGGGGCGGAGTTCGTCGAAGCGGACGTGACCGATCCGGACGCCGTCGCCGACGCGGTCACCGCCGATCTCGATATCGTCTTCCACTTCGCCGCGTACACGGATACGAACTACGACGACGACCGGACGCTCTTCGAGGAAAACACCGAGATGACGTACACCGTCTTGGATCGAATGCGCGAGGTCGGCGTCGACCGATTCGCGTTCACCTCCTCGTCGACCGTCTACGGCGAGGCCCCGCGGCCGACGCCCGAGGACTACGGCCCGCTCGAACCGATCTCGATCTACGGCTCCTCGAAGCTCGCCGACGAGGCGCTCATCTCCACGCACGCGCACTCGTACGGAATTCAGTCGTGGGTGTTCCGCTTCGCGAACATCGTCGGCCCGCGCCAGCGCGGGAACGTGATCCCCGACTTCATCGAGAAGCTCGACGCCGACCCCACGGAGCTGGAAATTCTCGGCGACGGCCGCCAAGAGAAGTCGTACATGCACGTCACGGAATGCGTCGACGCGATCGAGTTCGTCGTCGAGCACGCGGACGACGACCTCAACATCTACAACCTCGGGACACGGACGACGACCTCCGTCACGGACATCGCCGACATCGTCAGCGACGAACTCGGCGTCGATCCCGAGTACGCGTACACCGGCGGCGACCGCGGCTGGACCGGCGACGTTCCGAGGATGCGCCTCTCGATCGAGAAGCTGGCCGAACTCGGCTGGGAGCCGTCGATCGAGAGCGACGCCGCCGTCCGCCGGAGCGCGCGCGAACTGATCGACGAGATCGTCGCGTAGAGGAACGCTCTCGATCCGGACCGCTCGGCCGATCCGACCGATCAGGTGGCCGAGATGCTCACTCGAACCGGACGCCGAGGTCGTGGAGCCCGTCGTTGTTCGATGCGACGTTGATCAAAAGCGGCGTGATTCCCTCGATTTCAGGGGCGTTGGCGATCCCGCCGGCATCGAGCGCGCGCAGTCCCTCTATCCCCTCGGCGATATCTTCCACCGTCTGTTTCGCGTCCTCGTCATCGCCGATCACGAGCGTGTCGATCCCCAACTCGGCATCGAGGTTCGCGAGCCGCGCGGCCGCGAGGTTGTGGAACGCGCCGACGACGGCGACGCCGTCGGGCGCGGCGTCGGCAGCGATCCGCGTCACCGAGCCGGCACCGGGCTTGTGGTAGTGGAACCCCTCCTCGTCGCGTTTCATGCCGGTCGCGGGGGAGACGAGTACGTCCCCGACCTCCAAAGCGTCCGCGACCGCCTCGACGGTGTCACCGACGTGGTACGGCGGCACCGCGAGGACGATCACGCGGGCGTCGGCGGCCGCCGCCGCGTTCTCGGCTCCCCCGACCGCGGCGTCGAGCCCGCGGCTGTCGAGTTCCGTCGTGTACTCCTCAGCCTTCGTCTCGGCCTTCTCCGCCTCCCGCGAGCCGACCGTGATCTCGTGAGCCGTGTCGGCCGCGAGCCGGAGCGCGAGCCCCTGCCCGATGTCACCGGTGCCGCCGAGTATCGCGATGTGCATACCGATCGTGGGGCCGCTCCGTCCTTAGTGGTTCCGTGACCGGCCGTCCTCGCCACGGCCCGAGACGGTTCCGCGGGACGGGACGCGACCGACCAGGGCTCACCCGAGGTCGCCGAGCCCCGCAGCCGCGAGGTCGACGTGCTCGGCGACGAGTTCCGCGGCGCGGTCGTACGGGCTTCGTGCGGCGTCCGAGCGGCCGTCGGCTTCGGGTGTCTCCGGCCCGGACCGCCCCGCCGCGTCGAAGACCGCCTCGATGAACGCGTTCCTGACGTTCGCGTTCTCGAAGAGGCCGTGGAGGTACGTGCCGAGGACGCGGTCGGTCGCCGCGCTCTCCGGCCCGATCGGCCGCGCGACTGGTTCGGTCGGCGACGACCGGCCCATGTGGATCTCGTAGCCGGTGGCGGTCCCGGTCGCGCCCGCGATCAGACTCGTCGACGCTGGATCGAGTTCATGTGTCGCGCGCTCGACGCGCTTGTCAGTCGAAAAGCGCGTCTCGATCGGGAGGACGCCGACGCCCTCGACCGTCGACATCGATCCGGTCCCCTCGACGGCCGCGTTCGTCAGCCGTTCTCCGAGGATCTGATACCCGCCGCAGAGTCCGACAATCGGTCCGGTGAAGTTCCGGATCGCCTCGTCGAATCCGGCGTCTCGGAGCGCGTGCAGGTCGTCGACGGTGTTCTTCGAGCCCGGAATCACGACCGCGTCGGCGTCCGTGAGAGCCGCCGTGGCGTCGGGAGCGACCGGGACGAACGCGACCCTGACACCCGGCTCGCGCGCCAGCGGCTCCAGATCGGTGAAATTCGAGATCCGGGGGAGCCGCGGGACGGCGATCCGGACCGCCGACTCGTCCGAAACGTCGTCGGCACCCCAGACGGCACCGCGGTCGCCGTTGTCATCGGTGACACCACCTCCGATGGCGCTGCGTCCGGTGTCGCCCGCGTCCGGTAGCGAGAGGCTATCTTCGGCGGGGAGACCGGGATCGTCGTGGGGGACGACGCCGACGATCGGGACGCCCGTGCGCGCCTCGATTTCGTCGATGCCGGGGTCCAGCAGGGCGGGGTCGCCGCGGAACTTCGTGATCACCGCGCCGGCGACGCGGTCGCGCACGTCGTCGGGGAGCAGTTCGAGGGTTCCGTAGAGGCTCGCGAACGCGCCGCCGCGCTCGATGTCGACCGCGATCAGGATCGCGGCGTCGGCGAACCGCGCGCACTCGACGTTCGCCAGATCGCGGTCGTGGAGGTTGATCTCGGCGATGCTGCCCGCGCCCTCCGCGACGATCACGTCGTGATCGGCCGCCAGCCGGCGGTGCGCGTCGACCGCCGCCGACCGCGCGCGCTCCCAGTGGTCGTCGTAGTACTCGCCGGCTGCGACGGTGGCGACCGCCTCGCCGTCGATCACGATCTGGCTCTCGCCGTCGCCGCGGGGCTTGAGCAGGACGGGATTCGTGTCGGTCGTGGCCGGAATTTGCGCCGCGCGCGCCTGCACGTACTGGGAGATTCCGATCTCTCCCCACCCGCCGTCGGGCGCGAGCGCGACGCGAGCGTTGTTGCTCATGTTCTGCGCCTTGAACGGCGCGACGGAGACGCCATGACGGGTGAGGAGTCGGCAGAGCCCGGCGGCGAGCGTGCTCTTGCCGGCGTGGCTCGCCGTGCCGGCGACGAGGACGGTTTCGGCGTCGGAATTCTGGGTCATCCGTGACACTCTCAAGCGTCAGTACTCCGTCCCTTGCCGCGCGCGCTGGCCGTCGTCGAACGGGTGCGCCACCTTCTGGACCTCGGTTATCAGGTCGGCGACGCCGTCGAGGTACGTCGGCTCCGCGTGGCTTCCCGTGAGGACGAGTTCAAGGCCGTCCGGCTTCGACTCGATGAGGTCGACGAGTGCGTCGGGATCGACGAGTCCGCGGTCCGCCGCGTACAGGACTTCATCTAAGATGAGCATGTGAACGCCCGCGCCGGGATCGCCGTCGAGCGGAAACGGAGTGTCGAGATTTGCGGCGCGCGCGCCCGAGACGATCGACTCGGCGCGCTCGAAGGCGGCCCGCGCTTTCGCCTCGTGTTCGTCCTCGGCGGAGCCGTCGAGTAGCCCGTGCCAGCCGTAGTGACCGGTGTTCTCGTAGGTGAATCCCGGAATCGCGGCGATCGCGTTGTACTCGCCGCGGACGGCGTCGACGCTGTCGGCCCCGCCTTTCATGAACTGGACCATATGGACTCGATAGCCGTGACCGGCTGCCCGGAATCCCATCCCCATCGCCGCCGTCGTCTTCCCCTTGCCGCCGCCCCACCACGCCTGCACGAGGCCGAACTCCTCGGGCGCGGCCGGCTCGATCGGCTCCGGCTCCGGAGCGGTGCCACCGCCGGGCGTCCAGCTCCGGTCGCCGTCAGAGCGATCGGTACCACCGGTCGCGTCCTCGTCGCTCGATCGCTCGTCGTCGGTGCCGTCGTCGTGTGTGTCTGACATCGTCATGGATTGAAAACCTCCGCTCGGCCGTCGGCGACCACGCCGTGCTCGGCGTCGGCTGGCGGACCGGGAAACTCGTCGTTCGGATACCGCGACCGCAGGCTCGCGCGGACCGCGTCACGGACGCAGACGCGGGCCGCCGCGCCGACCGGCGTCGCGCTGCCCGAGAACGCCGCCGACTCTCCGGTCGGGTCGTCGCCGACGACCACGGCGTCGCTCGTCGTCCCCGGGACGCCGGCCGTGTGGAGCAGCGTCACCGCCTTCGACTCGGCCGCGACGGCAACGAGGTTGGCCGCAGCCCCGGGAGCGAGCCGTCTGGTCGTTCCGAGGATCAGGTTGACCGTGCCGGGCCCGTGTGGGATCGAGTCGGCCGCATCGGCCAAGTCGACAGCGGTCGCGTGAGTGGCAGAATCGGTCGCCTCCCGCTCAGGTTCCATCGGCAGCGTCGCGGGGTTCGAGAGCCCGGCTGTCGCGTACGCGACGACCGGACCGCGCCGCGCGCCGCGAGCGTGTTCCATCGCCACCCCGGTAAACAGTGTCGGGGGGGCGTCGCGGTCGGCGGGAACGGCGCGGTCAGTCTCGCAGTTGCATGGCTTCTCGGTGAAGCCCGCGCGCGCCAACCGCTCGTCGCGGTACGCCGCGAGGTCGGTGCGGTCGAATCCCTCGGGCACCGAGACGTTGTAGACCGCGTCGCCCCGCGAGCGCCCGCCGGCCCAGCCGGTCGAGAGCCAGCGCGTCCCCGGTCGACGCAGCCGGAGGACGCCCTCGCGGACGGTCGCGTCAAACACCGTCCACCCCCAGCGCCGCGAGCAGCCGGTCGTTCTCGGCCGGCCGGCGGACCGCGACGCGAACGTGCGAGTCGAGGCCGCGGAAGGTGGTCGCGTCGCGGATAGCGACCCCGCGCTCGCGGGCCGTCGCGACGACTTCGTCGACGGAGCGGTCGCCGACATCGACGAGCAGGAACGGGGCGTTGGAGGCCTCGACCGCGTATCGCGTCCGGATCGCCGCTCGCAGCCGCTCGCGCTCCGTCCGCACGCGCTCGCGGGTCTCGCGGATGAACGCGTCCTGTCGCATGCAGTACGCGCCGGTCGCGAGCGCCGGAGCGCTTAGGTTCCAAGCCCGCCGCGCGCCGCGCAGCGCCGCGCCGAGGTCGCCGGTCGCGACCGCGAACCCCGCCCGCATCCCGGGGAGTCCGAACAGCTTCGTGAGCGAACGGGCGACCACGACGCCGTCGGTCCCCGCGAGCGAGGGGCGATCGGTGAACCCGCGGAACGCCTCGTCGACGAGCAGCGTGGTGTCGGCCACCCGACAGCGCGCGGCGAACGCCTCCAACGAGTCGGAGTCGTAGTCGTCCCCGGTCGGGTTGTTGGGCGCGCAGACGACGGCGAGCGCGTGGGGCTCGGGGTCGGCCTCCGCGATCGACTCGGGGGAGACAAAGACGGGTTTGCCGCCCTGCAGCCGGACCTCGCGCGCGTACTCGCCGAAGCTCGGGGCGGGCACGAGAACGGTGTCGCCGTCGTCGACCGCGAGCGACACGGCGAGCCGGATCGCCGCGAGCCCGCCGGGAGTCGGTATCACCGCATCCGGGTCGCAGTCGACGTACGCGGCCGCCGCTCGTCGGAAGTCGGCTGGCGGCTCCGGCGGGTAGGTCCGGGCCGCCTCGAACGCCGCCCGGTAACGCTCTTCGACACCGTCCGGGACCTCCGGGTTCGTGTTCGCCGAGAAGTCGAGCAGGTCGGGGTCGTCGCTGCTCCCGTGGGGCGCGCGGTCGAGGTCTGTGGCGCGGTCGAGGTTCATGGCGGAGGTGTCTGTGAGTGGTCGCTCCTGAGGAGCGCCTCGGCGATCCGCACGTCCGACGGGTAGTTGACGTTGACGGCGATCCGGCGGTCGGTCGTGACGCGGAGCGCGTCGTCGGACTCATCGGGGTCGGCGTCGGTGTCGTCGCGGCCGGTGTCGTGCTCAGAATCGCCACGACCATCGTCGTTCTCGTCCGCGTCCACCCCGCCGACCGCGTTGATGCCGGCCGGGACGACGGAGCGGCCGTCGGCCTCGAACGCGCCGTCCGCGCTGACACCGAGTTCCCGCTTCCGGGCCGCGGGCACGCAGACCGTGAGCGACGCCGATTCGACGGCAGCGGCGGCGTCGATCACGCGATCGACGACCTCGCCGTCGAGCAGGGGGAGATCCGCGGCGACGGTGAGGACGGGGGGAGAGATTGTGGGGTCGACATCGGGGTCGGCCGCAGACTCGGCGTCGCCAAGCGCGTACCGGAGGTCCGCGACGTAGCCGTCGCCCGGGGCGTCGACGACCCGGAGCGGGAGACGCGAGTCCGTCCCGACGGCGCGCTCGGCGAGGTGTTCCCGCGTCGCGGTCGCGTGCGGCGAGACGACGGCGCGGACGCGGTCGATTCGACTCGCAGCGAGGGCCGCGATGACGCGATCGACCATCGGGCGATCCGCGACCCGGACCAGCGGCTTCTCCGTGTCGCCGCCGAGTCGCGTCCCGCGGCCACCGCACATCAGAAGCGCGTCCACGCGATCACCCCCGCGTGCAGCGCGGCGACGCGCGCGAGTTCGGTCGTCGCGCCGAGCACGTCGCCGGAGATCCCTCCGAGCCGCCGGGCGCTCCATCGGTGGAGCGCGGCGGCCACCCCGAACGCGGCGGTGAGCGCAGCGGCGACGAGTACCCCGGCGCGATCGCCGATCGCCGGCCACGCGAGCAGCGCGGCGGGCGTCGTGACCGCGAGAACGGGGAGCGCATCTGAGAGGACGGAGCGGTCGGCGAGCGCCGATCCGAGTCCCTCGTGGGCGGCGTCGGCGACGCAGGCGAGCGTCGCCGTCGCCGCCTTCGCGCTCACCTCGGCGGCGACGACGATCCAGACCGCGACGAGCGGGGTCGCCGACGCGATCGGGGCCAGCGACAGCCCCGCAGTCGCGAGGCCGAGGACGACGAGCGCGAGCGCGACGGTGCCACCGACGCCGAGCGCGGAGTCTTTCAGCACTTCGCGACGCGCAACGGCGTCGCCGTGAACGACCGCGGCGTCGCCGAGGTCCGCGACCCCGTCGAGGTGTGTGATCCCCGTCAGCGCGTAGACGATGACGACGAACCCCGCCGCCGCCGTCGGCGCGGGCACGGGGGCGACGAGCGGCAGGGCGACAAGCGCGCCGACGAGATAGCCGACGGCCGGGACGCTCCACGGCGACCGCGCGAACGCCTCCCACGCGGCCTCGTCGCGGCCGACCGGAATCCGGGTGAGAAAGCCGAGCGCGCCGCGGAGCGCGTCGGCGGCGTCTCGCAGCGCGGAGACGGGTCGGGTCAGAGCCACGCGGTCACCCCCGCGAGCGCGAGCAGCCACCCGACCGCGGCCGCAACCGCGACGCCGCCGGCCGCGCCGACGAGACGCACGGCGCGCTCTGCGTCGGCCGCGGTCGGCGGGTCGACTGTGGGGTTCAGCGCGTAATTCCCGGGCTTTTCGAGCCGCACGTCGAGGGCGGCCGCGCCGACCGCCATGGGCCACCCCGAGTTCGGCGACGCCGGCTCGCGAGCCCACGACCGGGCGCGCCGGAGGACGCCGAGGGGAGCGCCGCCGACCGCGATCGCGGCGACGGCGAGACAGCCGGCGCTCGCGCGGGCGGGGAGGTACATGGCGAGGTCGTCGAGCCGGGCGCTCGCCGAGCCGACCGGCTTCGACCGGTAGCCGAGCATCGAGTCGAGCGTGTTCACGGCCTTGACCCAGACCGCGGCGGCGACGCCAAGCGAGAGGGCGATGACGGGCGTCGCGCTCCCCGCGTCGGCGGGCGTTCCGACCGCGCCAGCGACGACGCCGGCCGTCGTGCCGACTGCGAACCACCACAGCGGCGCGACGAACCCGTCGGCGAGGTTCTCGGCCGCGCTCTCGACGGCCGCGCTCCGGAGGGCCGCAGGCGAGAGTGCCGATGGGTCACGACCCACGAGCGCGCGCACCGACTCTCGGGCGGCCTCCGGGTCCGTCTCGGTCAGGGAGACAACCTCGCTCGTGACATCGAGCAGCATCCGTCCGCTCGCGGCGACGAAGAGGACGCCGCCCGCGACGAGGGGCGCGAGGACCGACATCTCGGCAGGCAACGGTCCGTATCCAGTCTCCCACGGGCCGTACACGGCCGCGACCGCGACGAGGAGGCCGAGGGCAGCGGCGGCCGCGAGCGGGAGCGCGACCGCGACCGCGACGCCGACGAGGCGCGGGCGGTGCCACTCGCGGTCGATCCGGCCGACGAGCGACCCGAACCACGCGACCGGGTGAACGTGGCGCGGCGGCTCGCCGAACGCGAAATCGGCCGCGACAGCGAGTCCGAGCGCGGCGATTGCAGGAGCGACGGGCGCGAGCGGGACGGGCGAGACGGGCGCGAGCGCCTCGAAAGCGGTCGTGGGCGACATCGCTCACAGTCCGTCGAGGAACGCGTCGAACGCTCCGCTTTCCGGGTGGAGGTGACAGTACGTCCCGAGCGTTCGGTGTTCGATCAGGCCGTCGCGGTCCCCGTCGATCCCGGTTCCGCGCTCGACTGCGAAGGCGAATCGGGCGTCGTCGGCGACCTCGGCCGCGGAGTAGTGGAATTCGTGCCCGTGGCACGTCTCGCCTGCTGCGGCGGTCGGGGCGTCGCGGGTCGCCCGCAGTTCGACGTGGTCGAGCGCCTGATACCGCTCTTGCATCGTCACGTCGGCCGGGAGCACGCCGGCCATCTCGTGTGTGTCCCCCTCAACGGTTGTCAGCGACTCGGCGAGCGCCATCAGCCCGCCGCACTCGCCGAGGACGGGCGTCCCGTCCGCGGCCGCGTCAGCGATGTCAGAGAGCGCCGGGCTCCCCGCCAGCGTTTCCGCGTGTCGCTCGGGGTAGCCGCCGGGGAGGTAGACGCCGTCACAGGCGGGGAGCGGGTCGCCGGCGGTCGGTTCGAACGGGACGACGGTCGCCCGCTCGCGCAGCCGCTCGACCGTGGCCGGGTAGACGAACCGGAAGGCGTCGTCGCGGGCGAGCGCGACTCGCGGGCGGTCGTCGTCCGCCGTCCCGGACGAACGCGACGCTCGGGCGGTCGCCGGAGCGGCCGCATCGACCGGAGCAGACGCGTCGTCGGCCGGCGTCGGTTCCCGGGCGGCCTCGACCAGCCGCTCGGTCCGGAGGCCCTCCGCGGCGGCGTCGAGCGCGTCCTCGTCGATCGGCGACTCCTCGCCCATGTGGAGCCCGAGGTGTCGCTCCGGAATTTCGAGGTCGTCTCGCGGAGGGATCCGGCCGAAGTACGTCAGCTCGTCCGGGAGCGCCTCGCGGACCCCTCGCGCGTGACGGCCGCCGTGTGCGCGCTGAGCGATCACGCCGACCACGTCGATGTCGCGCCCGACGCGTTCGGCGTACGTCCGGAATCCGAGCGCGGTCGCGGCGACGCTCTCCATGCCCGCGCTCGCGTCGACGACGAGCACCACCGGGAGGTCGAGCGCCTCGGCGACCGCGGCCGTGCTCGATTTGTCCCCGTCGTACAGCCCCATGACCCCCTCGACGACACAGATGTCGCCCTCGCCGCGAGCGTAGTTCCGGCGGAGACCAGCCTCGCCCTGCAGCCACAGATCGAGCGTCCGCGAGGGGCGGCCAGCCACGTGCGCGTGGTGACTCGGGTCGATGAAGTCCGGACCCGCCTTCGCCGGCTGGACCGCGCATCCGGCGGTTTCGAGCGCGCGGATCGCCGCGAGCGCGGCGACGGTCTTGCCCACGCCCGAACTGACGCCGCCGAGGACGAACCCTCTCATTGGACGACCCCGCTCATCGAGAGCCGCCTCCGTCCACGCCCACCGTCTCCCGCGCGGCCAAGAGCCGGTCGGTGATCGCCGCGATGCGCTCGCGCACGTCGGCCGCGGGCACTCCGGCGCGGTCGGAAAGCGCCAGCGCGCCGCCCATGCCGACGCCCTCCTTCGCCTCGCCGCGAGCGTACGCCGCCATCGCGGGGTGGTCGCTCGACCCGAACTCGGGGTCCGTCGCGGTGAGCGACAGGTCGAGGTCGGCGGCGAGCGACGCCACGTCGGCGGTCGGGTCGTCCGCGACGAACGTCGTCGTCGCGAGCGGGAGCCGCCGGTCCACGCCCGCGTGCCGCGCCAGCGCCGCGACCGCGGCCAGTTGGGTCCCGCCCGCGAGCGTCACGTCGATCCCGCCTTCGAGCGAGCCGACGACCAGCCCCGTGGCAGCGGCGAGCACGGGGTCGCCCATCAGCCGGATCGCGTCGATCGGGTCGCCGTCGGCGTCGCCAACGGAGAGGTCGCTCGCGGCGAGGCCCTCCTCGACGACCGCGCGCTTCCGTTCGAGCGGGTTAGCCGCGAGCGACGAGGAGACGACGGGGCGCTCGCCGAGCGCGGTCAACACGCCGAGCGCGGTCGTCGTCCCGCCGGGGATCGTCTCGGCGACGAGCAGTTCGTCGGTCTTGGAGATGTCGGGGGCCAGACCGCGAGCGTTCTCGAAGATTGTGGCGGCGTCCGGCACCGGTTCGGGCTCGCGCACGTCGCCACCGGGGGCAGCGCCGACGGCGCGGACCGACGCGTCGGTCGGGACCGCGAGCCCGGCGTCGACGCCGACGAAGTCGAACCCGACCCGCTCTCTGACCGCGCGGGTGACGACTGCCGGCGTCGGACAGCCGGAGGGGCTGACGGGGACCGGCGAGTCGGGCGCGGGACGACCGTCCGCGACGATCTCGAGGTCGGCACTCGGCGTGTGAATCCGGAGTTCCGGATCGGCACCCGCGGCGCTGATCCCGTCGATCGCGGCCGTCTCCGTCGTCCCGGCGACGACGACGAGGCTCACGTCGGACACGCCGCACCTCCGACACTCCTCGCGGACCGGCCGCGAACGCAGCCCGCGTCTGCGGCCGTCGTCTGCGGTCGAGTCGAGTACATCTACTAGCGACTGATTAGCACAAGCGGACTTTAATCGATCGGGTCGCGGACTCGATCGCGGCGAGCGATCGACAGTCGTGGAGAGTGGTCGACAGCCGGCGTTGGGGGTCGCAGAGAGGGGACCGCTAGACGACGAGGTACTCTTCGAGTCGCTCGCGGTCGCTCACCGCATCGCCGGCGATCTCGTCGACGATCGTTCCGTGGTCGATCGCGTAACACCGCTCCGACAGGCCTTGGATGACCGAAAGATTCTGTTCGACGAAGAGGATCGTCGTCCCGAACTCCTCGTTGATCCGCTTGAGGTCTTCCGTGATCGACTGCACGATCGACGGCTGAACGCCCTCGGAGGGCTCGTCGACCAACAGGAGGTCCGGATCGCCGACGAGCGCGCGAGCGATGGCGAGCATCTGCTGTTGTCCCCCGCTCATCGTACCGGCGTCCTGATCCGCGCGCTCTTCGAGGATCGGGAAGTAGTCGTACACCTGCTCGTAGCGGGTCTTGTCGCCGTCACCGATCCCCTCGCCGATCGTGAGGTTCTGTTCGACCGAGAGTCCGGGGAACACGTCGCGCCCCTGCGGGACGTACCCGATGCCGCCGCGGGCGCGTACGTCCGCGGACTCATGTGTGAGGTCCTTCCCGTTGAACCGGACCGTCCCAGACTCGGGAGCGAGAAGTCCCATGATCGCTTTCAATAGCGTGGTCTTTCCGACGCCGTTCCGGCCAACGATACCGACGATTTCGCCGTCTCCGACGCTGAGATCGACATCGCGGAGAATCGGCGTCCCGTCGTACCCGGCGTCGAGCCCGGACACTTCGAGGCTCACGCGTTCTCACCTAGGTAGATCCGGCGAACGTCCTCGTCGGCTTCGATCTCCTCGATCGGCCCCTCCCGGAAGATCTCGCCTTGGTTCAACACCGTGACGCGGTCCGAGATCCGCCGGACGAAGTCCATGTCGTGTTCGACGACGAGGAACGTCATCCCGTCGTCGTGAAGCGATCGGATCAGGTCCGCGACGTCGGCCGTCTCGTCGACGGACATGCCCGCGACGGGCTCGTCGAGCAGCATGAGCGTCGGATCGAGCGTCACCGCCATCCCGATCTCCAGTCGCTGTTTCTCGCCGTGCGAGAGGTCGCTGGCCTGAGTCTCGGCCTTCTCCGCGAGCGCGATTCGGTCGAGAGTTTCGGCCAACACGCGCGCCGTGTCGCGGTCGGTCCGCTGAAGCGGCACCCGGAGGTTCTCCTCGACGGAGAGGTTCTCGTAGACGTGCGGAGACTGGAACTTGACGCTGATCCCGGTGTCGATCCGGTCGTGCGTGTCCATCTCGGTGAGGTCCGTTCCGTCGAAGTAGATGTCACCGTCGCTCGGTGACAGCTGTCCCGTGATCAGTTCGAGCAACGTGCTCTTGCCCGCGCCGTTCGGCCCGATGAGACAGCGGATCTCGCCTTCCTCGACCGAGAAGTCGACCCCGTCGACCGCGGTCAGTCCGCCGAAGTTCTTTGTGAGTTGCTTGGTGGCCAGTACCGTGCTCGTCGCGCCGCCGGTCGCGGCGACCGCCGGCTTCTGTCTGACGTTGATGTCCTGTGGTGTGCTCATTCGACTGATTCCTCCGCGGCCGTCGCCGACTGTGACCGCTCGTCACGTTTCTTGCGCAGTCCGTCCACGAGTTCGTCGAACGCCGGGGCGACGCCGGCGGGCAGGAAGAGGATGACGCCCAGCAGGAGCCCGCCGACGATCACGAGCGCCCATTCGGAGCCGATCGGACCGATTCCGCTCGACAGCCCGGTCCGCATCCGTTCGATCGCGAACGTCGCACCGATCGCTCCGAGCAGCGATTCGCGGCCGCCAACGCTGACCCAGACGACCGGAAGCGCGGCGAACGCAATCCCGAAGACGCTCGGATCGATATAGTTGCCCCAACTGGCGTAGAACACGCCACCGATTGCGGCCAACGCGCCGCCGATCGTGAAGACGACGAGCTTCACGAACGGAACGTTGTACCCGAAGGTGGTGGTCCGCTCCTCGTCCTCGCGGACGGCGACCATCGTCATGCCGAAGCTCCCGTTGACGAGGACACGAAGCCCGAGATACACGGCGACGAGCGCGATGAGCAGGGCGTAGTAGAGCCCGACACCCTCTAACACCAGCGCGGTCTCGCCGACGCCGATCGTGAGGTCGGGGATGTTCGTCATCCCGTTGAATCCGCCGAGTTGGGCCGCACCGACGGCCCACTCGCTGCCGGCGGTCTGTGCCATGAACGTGTTCAACACCAGCGCGACGACGAGCGTCATGATCGTGACGTAGGTCTCGCGAACGCCGCCGTAGAACATGAAGTAGCCGAGCAGCGCCGCGCTCAGCGTGCCAACGAGGAGGGCACCGACGATGGCAAGACCGACGCCCGCCGCCGACGAGAAGTTGATCCCGATCACGCCGAATGTGTACGCCGAGATGCCGAAGAAGGCCACCTGCCCGAAGCTCAACACGCCTGCGTACCCCCAGATGAAACAGAGGCTCAACGCGAGGAACGCGAGCGCGAGGTACCGCGAACTCTGGATGACGGTGTACGGGTCGGTCGTCAGCGGGTAGACGGCGAGCGCCGCGACCGCGACGACAAACCCGACCCAGAACGTGGCCGAGTCGCCGATGGTGTTCGGGCCTTCGAGCCGGTCGCGGACGCGGCCGACGAGCGAGGCCGAGCCGCCGTCGAGACGGTCGCTCATTCCTCAGCCCTCCGGCGTTGCCGCCAGTCTTCGACGTAGCCGGTGATACCGTCGGGCAAGAGTCGGAGCGCGACGATGGCGACGAGCAACAGCAGCATCTGCCCGACGAACGTTCCGAAGAGGAAGCTCCCGGTCGCGTTGAACACGCTGAGGACGCCCGCCGCCGACAGCGTGCCGACGATGACCGACGGTCCGCCGACGACGACGGCGACGAACGCCTCGACGAGGAACGTGCTCCCGCGGTTGGGCGTGATAGACCCCAGCGCGGGCGCGTACAGCGCGCCCGTCAGCCCGGCGAGCGCGGAGCCGATGGCGAACGTCGTGGTGTACATCCGGTCGGTGTCGATCCCCATCGCCCGAGCGGTCTCGGGGTCCTCGATGGTGGCCCGCGCTTTGATCCCGAACTCAGTGCGGGTGAACACCACGTAGAGGCCGGTGAGAACCGCGATCGAGACGATCGGGAGGAAGACGCTCCGGTAGATCGACGAGGAGAACGGGCCGTACCCGACGCTACCCATCGGAGTCGAGATGCTGTCGAGACTCGACCCGAACACGATCAACAGCAGCTGTGAGACCACGAGCGCCAGTCCCCACGTCGCGACCATGGAGTCTAACAGGCGGTCGTAGAATCGCTTGACGATCGTTCGCTCGACGGCGACGCCGAACAGCGTCGTGGCGACGACGCCGACGACCATCGCAGCCGGGAGCGGCACTCCGGCGTGGTACGGCAGCGCGGTTCCGTAGACGCCGATCAGGATGAACTCCCCGTGCGCGAGATTGATGACGCCCATCATTCCGAAGATGATCGCTAGCCCGACGGTCGCGAGGACGATGAACCCGAAGCTGTTCAGGAACTGGAACAGCAGCGCGAGGAGGCTGCTGTACGTCGAGAACGTCAGAGGCGTGAGGGCGACGCCGGCCGTAACCGATCCCGTTCCGATCACGCGGGATCGCCCTCCGTCCGTGCCGCCGCCGCGTCCGTCTGTGTGTACAATTTCATGAGTCGTATCCTCGTTCAGACGTCGTACACGTCGCTCGGGACGTACTGGGTCGTCTTGTCCTCCTCGCGGAGGTCACACCCGTCGCCGCCCTCGACCTCCTCGCGGAGGAAGCTCGGGCCGATGCGCTCGTTGTTGGTAAAGGAGATGTCGTGGTTCTCGTCGGCCCGTGCGACCCGCATCTCGTGTTCCATGTGGTGGGTCGCGCCGTCGAGCGTGAGATCGCCGGAGGGCGCGCTGATGTCGCGACCCTCTTCGAGGACGCTGATGACCTCCTGCTGGTCGAAGGTTCCGGCCTCCTCGACCGCTTCGGCCCACAGGTACACCGAGAAGTAATTGTTCTGCGCCTCCTGATTGAGGTAGTTCGCGTCCGGCCAGCGCTCGTAGAAGGCCTCGACGAAGTTCTCGCCGTCGCGGAGGTCGCCGAGCTCCTCCATGTAGCTCACGCCGGCGTAGACGTTGGTGAGCGCGGGCGGGTCGTAGCGGATGTGCTCGTGGCCCTGCGCCATCGCGGTCGACGTGCCGATCGGAATGTCCTCCATCTCGTTCGTCGCCCGCTGGTCGTAGAAGTTCTCGTGGTTCGCGCCAACCAGCATCGACATGATGAAGTCGGGATCCTCGCTCTGGATCCGGTTGATGACGGAGGAGAAGTCGGTCTCGTCCAGCGGGATGTACTCCTCGCCGACGATGTTGTAGCCGTTCTCTTGGGCGAGGACGTTCACCCAGTCGCCGGATAGCTGTCCGAAGTTGTAGTCGGCGGCGATGATGTAGATGTCCTCGCCGAACTCCTCTGCGAGGTACGGCGTCACGATCCCGAGCTGCTGGCGCGCGGTCGCGCCGACCGGGAAGATGGTGTTGTCGCAGACGCCGCCCTCGTACTGGGTCGTGTAGAAATACAGCTGCTCGTTCTCGTTGATGATCGGTCGGATCGCCTCGCGAGTCGCGCTGGAGTACCCGGCCCAGAGCGCGTCAACCTCGTCCTGTAAGATCAGCCGCTCGGTGAGTTCTTGGTATCGCGAGTTGTCGGACTGCGGGTCGGGGTCGACGATCTCGATCTCTTCGCCGAGCAGCCCACCGTTCTCGTTGATCTCTTCGAGAGCGAGCCGCGTCGCCTGCCACTTCGAGGTCCCGTTGAGCTGGAAGTTTCCCGACCGGTCTTCGAGGATACCGACGGTCGGCCCACCGCCTCCGCCGCTACCGCTGCCACCGGAACAGCCGGCGAGCGAGACGCCGAGCGCGGTCGCGCCGGATGCCAACACCGACCGACGAGACAGCGATTCGTGCGTCATGCGAGAGCCTCCCGATCCGTCGCAGATTTCTGGATAGATACAATGCGATTCATAGGTTCCCAACTTGATTGTCCGCTCATGTCGTCACTCACTCGGTGATATTGGAATTATAAAAGGCCTTCTTCAGATGTCCACTACAGAGGATATATAATCAGAAGTCTCCCATCACGGTAATACTAATTTATATATTGGACAACCACGCCTCATATTGAACATCAACTGGATGAATCACATATTCGGATCCGATAGACGATTGAAAACTGACCGTCTCGGAAATGGGACCACATGAAGGACAGTGAACGTGAACGGCGGTCGGCGAGTGGAGGCCGGACGCGTCCGTCGCTCGCACCGGCGAGCGTGTCCCGTCGGCAGTGAGAACGCATCGTCGGTCAACGATTCGACGGTTCGACGCGTCTCGGAATTGAACCCAACCAATACACCTATCCAGCCGGGGAAACGAACCGGACGTAGACGTGTCGAGCAGCCTACTGCCGGTCATCGCGACGATACTGGTCTCGGGGCTCGCGGTGCAACTGCTCGCACACCGCCTGCGGGTTCCGAGCGTCGTCTTCTACCTCGTCATCGGCGTGGTGTTGGGACCGGAAGTCATGGGGGTCGTGACGCTCGAAACGTTCGGAAGCGGACTGGAGATCGTCGTCGGACTCAGCGTCGCTGTTATCGTCTTCGAGGGCGCATTCGCGCTTGAACTCGACCGGATCCGGCGCGCGTCGACGGTCTCGCTTCGGCTGGTGACGGTGAGCGCGCTCGTGATGTTCCTCGGAACGGCGGCGGCCGTCCGGACCTTCGAGGGAGCCACATGGGAGATCGCGCTGCTCATCGGCGCGCTGCTCGTGGCGACCGGGCCAACGGTCATCACGCCGATCCTCGATGTCGTCCGCGTCAGAGACCACGTCGCGACGGCGCTCGAAACGGAGGGGATAATCAACGACGTGACGGCCGCGATCGTCGCGGTGGTCATCTTCGAGACGCTGCTGCTCGACGACCTCGGCGTCCAAGCGACCGTCGGCGCGTTTCTCCAGCGGTTCGGCGTCGGCGTGGGGGCCGGGGTGCTGGCGACGGGGATCATCTACCTGCTCTTGGAAAGCGACCTTGTCCCGGAGCGAGACGTGCAGGCCTCGCAGTTCCTTGTGTTGGCGGCGGCGGTCGGATCGTTCGGGGCCGCCGAGGCCGTCGCCGCCGAGGCCGGGATCGCGGCCGCGGCGACGAGCGGACTGATGCTCGGGAACCTCGACATCGACAACCGCGAGGAGATCGAGCGGTTCGCCCAGAACACGACGCTCATCGTGCTGTCGTTCGTGTTTATCTCGCTCGCCGCGCTGATAGACGTGGCCGCGATCCGCAGCCTCGGCCTCGGCGCGGTCGCACTCGTGGCTGTGATCATGCTCGTGCTCCGGCCGCTCGGCGCGCTCATCGCGACCGCCGGAGTCGAGCGGTTCACATGGCCGGAGCGGCTGTTCATCGCGGGGGTCGGTCCCCGCGGAATCATCCCGGCGAGCGTGGCGACGCTGTTTGCGATCGAACTGGAGTTGGCGGGGAACATCGCGGCCGGGCAACTGCTCGTCGGGACGGTGTTCGCCGTCATCTTCGCGACGGTCGCGATCGAGGCCGGACTCGCGCGACAGATCGGCGACGTTCTCGGAGTGACACCAATGCGCACGATAATCGTCGGCGGCGGCCGGATCGGCCGGGCGCTCGCCACACGACTGGAGAACCGAGGGGAGTACGTCGTCATCGTCGAACGCGACGGAAACGAAGTCGAACGAGCGCGGGCCGACGGGTTCACCGTACACGAGGGGGACGGCAGCGACGCGGAGGCGCTGCGCGGCGCGCGCGTCGACGAGGCGAAGCGCTTCGTCGCGACGACGGCGGACGACGACATCAACCTGCTCGCGTGTCAGCTCGCGAAGACGAAGTTCGGCGTCGACGCGGTGTATGCGCGGGTGAACGACCCGACGAACGTCGACGCCTTCGAGAGCGTCGGAGTGACGCCGATCGACTCGGCGACGGCGACCGCCGTGGCGATCGACGACGAGATCGAGCGGCCAGCACTGGCCCACTGGATGAACGAACTCGGCGACGATCACGATGTACAGGAGGTCGAGGTGACCTCCGAGAAGCTCGCCGGCAAGAGCATTCGCGACCTCAACGCGGAGATTCCCGACGGAACCTTCGTCGCCGTCGTCAGTCGCGACGGCGAGAACCACGTCCCCTCCGCGGACAGCGTGTTGGAGTACGGTGACCACGTTACCTTCATCGGCGACACCGACGCCGTCAGGCAGGCTATGAACCGCTTCCACCCGCACGACTGATCGAGTCCCGGCGGCGTTCTTGTCAGGGTCCGGGTAGTTCGAGCACATCACGGAACGATCCGGAGCGTCCTGACGGAGTCCTGCGCGAGCGGGGCGAGGGTGACCGAAGGAACCCTCGAAGTGAGCGGCGAAGCCGCAAACGAGCGAGCGCAGGGCACGTCAGGACGCTCACTTTGCGGCTGTCTCACTTCGTTCGACAGCCGCGGCGTTCGGTCCTGACGGAGATTTGAATTCACTCGCTGCTCAAGTCTCCGCGGAGTTTTCGGACGCACGCACGGCTTGCGTTGCTCGCCGTTTGGTGTGTCCGAAAACGTCCTGACGGAGTCCTGCGCGAGCGAAGCGAGCGCAGGGCACGTCAGGGCGCGAACACCGAAGCAGGCGCTCCGCTTCGCGGAGCGTCTGCGAGAAGTGAGCGTCCTGACGGAGATTTGAACTCAAAAAGACGGTCCGGGTCGCTCACTTCGTTCGCTCCCCGGCTGCGACTTTTCTGCTCAAATCTCCACGGAGTTTCTTTCAGTACGTGCTGCTCGCTCCGCTCGCAGCGTAGTACTGAAAGAAACGTCCTGACGGAGATTTGAACTCCGGTCCCTGGCTCCGCAAGCCAAGAGGATAGTCCACTACCCTACCAGGACTCAATACGACGTACCGCGGTGGAACTTAAGACGGTTACGGTCCACAGGTCCCGTGGCGGACGGTCGCACGCGTCGGGGGCGAGACGAATATCTATACCGCATGTTGACAGATCCGAGACGATGGCGGTTTGGGTGGAATAGACGAGGACACGGGGCGGTCGAATCCGGACTGCACACCTTTTGTATCGGCGGGAACCACGAACGGGTATGACGAGGCTTCGACCCGCGATATCGGCACCGCGGAACCGGTCGGGACTGGAGAGTCGTTCGGTCGCGAGACCCCGACAAGGACAACGCTTATCGGCGGGCTCGACAACCGAGGAGGTACGCGTATGGGAGTGATAGAGGACGTCTACGAGGATCTCGACACCGACGTCGAGTTTGAGGAGTTCGAGGCGGCCGTCGAAGACAAAGTCGAGCAGATGGGCGGGCTCGCGGACGACGAGACCGCCGCGATGCTCATCGCCCACGAGCTCCGCGACGAGGAGGCTGACACGATCGCCGATATCGAGCCCGGCATGAACGACGTGAAGTTCCTCGGGAAGGTGACGTCCATCGGCGAGATCCGGACGTTCGACCGCGACGACGAGGACGCGGAGGAGGGCCGCGTCTGCAACGTCGACGTGGCCGACGCGTCCGGCTCCGTGCGGGTCGCGCTCTGGGACGACATGGCGGCGGCGGCCGAAGAGGAGTTGGAAGTCGGGCAGGTGCTCCGCGTCATGGGCCGGCCGAAAGAGGGGTACAGCGGACTCGAAGTGAGCGCGGACAAGGTCGAACCCGACGAGGACGCCGAGGTCGACGTGCAGGTGCTCGACACCTACCGTGTCGAGGATCTCTCGCTCGGTGCCTCCGACGTCGACCTCGTCGGACGGGTTCTCGACACCGACTCGGTCCGCACGTTCGATCGCGACGACGGCAGCGAAGGGCGCGTCGCGAACCTCACCGTCGGCGACGAGACCGGCCGGGTCCGGATCACGCTGTGGGACGACAAGGCGGACCTCACGGACGAGTTCACTGCCGGTGAGACAGTCGAGATCGGCGACGGCTACGTCCGCGAGCGCGACGGCGATCTGGAGTTGCACGTCGGCGACCGCGGCACCGTCGAGCGCGTTGACGAAGACATCGAGTACGTCCCCGAGACGACCGACATCGCCGACGTAGAGATCGGACAGACCGTCGATATCGGCGGGGGAATCATCGAGACGGACCCGAAGCGGACGTTCGATCGCGACGACGGCAGCGAGGGACAGGTCCGGAACGTCCGGATCAAAGACGAGACGGGCGAGATCCGCGTCGCGCTGTGGGGAGACAAGGCCGATCGAGATATCGAGCTGGCGGACCGCGTCGTCTTCACGGATGTGGAAATCCAAGACGGCTGGCAAGATGACCTCGAGGCGTCGGCGAACTGGCGATCGACTGTCGCCGTCCTCGACGGCAAGGCGGGATCGGCCGGCGACGGCACGGAACCGGGGAGTTCGGGGGGAGACGGCAGGAGTCCGGACGGGAATGAGACCGGACTCGACGCGTTCGGAGATGCGAGCGACGAGGGCGACACCGACAGCGTTGCCGACAGCGGAACGGATACTGACACCGCAGCCGATGCCGTGGCCGCCAACGGCGGTGCGGCGGCCGCGACGGCGGAGCGCACGGACGGCGACGAGATCGAGTTCACCGGGACAGTCGTCCAGACTGGCGATCCCGTCGTGTTGGACGACGGGCAACAGACAAAACGCATCGAAACGGACGCGAGCCTCCGGCTCGGCGAAGAGATCACCGTCCGCGGTGCGGAGCGGGACGGAACGATCCAAGCCGAGGACGTGTTCTGACCGAGTGGCGAAACGATCCGATGCACCGCACACCGATCGTGGGAGACGCCGGTAACGGAAAGCGTTATACGGTCCACGGACGCGACTGTGTGTATGAGTGTCGAGTTGCCGTTCGCGCCGGTCGACGGGATCATCCGGCGGAACGCGGGGGAGCTCCGCGTCAGCGCGGACGCCGCCGAGGAGTTGGCCCGTCGGATCCAGTCGCACGGCGCGGATCTGGCGATCGACGCGGCCGAACGCGCAACCGAAGACGGACGAAAAACGCTGATGGCGTCGGATTTCGGGGTCGAGCAAGTGATCGACCGCGAGGCGCTCACGCTGCCAGTCGCGCCCATCGACCGGATCGCGCGGCTGCGCATCGACGATCGGTACCGAGTCGGCGTCAATGCGCGGATCGCACTGGCCGATATTTTGGAGGATTACGCCGACAACGTCGCGAGCGCGGCCGCAACGCTCGCGCGCCACGCCGACAGACGGACCGTACAGGCCGAGGACATCGAGACGTACTTCGCACTGTTCGAGTAGATGCGGTTCGGCTACAGTGAGCGGTGTCTCGAACATGATACGGGCGAGAGACACCCGGAAAACCCGGACCGGCTGCGCGCGATCCGACGTGGGTTGACGAAACGGCACGGCGTCGAGTACGTCGATGCCGAACCCGCGACCCGCGAGGACGTGATCGCCGTCCACGACGCGGAGTACGTCGACGAACTGGAGTCGTTCCTCGACGACGGCGGCGGAAGTTGGGACCCAGACACCGTCGCGAGCGAGGGGACGTGGGACGCCGCGCTCACCTCGGCCGGGCTCGCGCAGTGGGCGGCGCAGGCTGCGCTCGACGGGTCGAACGGTCGGAACACGCCGTTCGCGATCGGTCGCCCGCCCGGGCATCATGCGGTCACCGACGACGCGATGGGATTCTGCTTTTTCAACAACGCGGCCGTCGCGGCCCAAACCGTCCTCGATCGAGGGGCCGCGGACCGCGTTGCGGTCTTCGACTGGGACGTCCATCACGGCAACGGTACGCAGGACATCTTCTACGACCGGGAAGACGTTCTCTACGCGTCGATACACGAAGACGGACTCTACCCCGACACGGGAGCGCTCGAAGAGGTCGGTGAGGGTGTCGGCGAAGGGACGACGATGAACCTCCCGCTCGCCGCGGGCGCTGGCGACGCCGACTACTGCTACGCCATCGACGAGGCAATCACGCCGGCACTGGAGCGGTTCGATCCGGACCTCGTGATCGTCTCGGCCGGGTTCGACGCGCACCGCCACGACCCGATCTCGCGGATGCGCGTCTCCTCGGAAGGGTACGCGCTGATGACCGATCGAATCCGGTCGATCTCCGACGACATCGGAGCCGCCGACGCCTACGTGCTCGAAGGTGGCTACGGACTCGACACCCTCGCAGAGGGAGTCTCGATGGTTCACGAGACGTATGACGGCCGGACACCCGTCGGCGACGAGGACGACCCCGACGAGAAGACGAAGTCGATCGTCACGGAGCTACGCTCGCTACTGGATCTTTGACCCCCCGCGCAACGCGGGCCCGGTGCGGGATTTGAACCGGAATCGGACGTGCTCGCTCCCGTCGGTCGCTGCGCGCGACTGATAGGGTTCAAATTCACTGGCGCTTTGCTGTCGCAGAACTTACTCGTCGCTTCGCTCCTCGTTCGTTGTTGCGACAGCGAAAGACGCCCGGAGCGGGATTTGAACCCGCGTCACGACCGTGACAGGGTCGTATGATGGGCCACTACACCATCCGGGCAAACAGCGACAATGCCCCGAAACAGGGAACGCCCGGAGCGGGATTTGAACCCGCGTCACGACCGTGACAGGGTCGTATGATGGGCCACTACACCATCCGGGCTTGTCGCACTCGTTCGTACCCCTGTCTGGCAAATAAGGCTTGTCATCGGCGACGACGATGGGGACGGGTGACAGGGAAACCGCGGGACGGGTTACGTCTGGATCGATTCTCATCCGCCAACGCGAGACGACCGGGAGTGCGAACGGACGAAACAATTCACGTTGGCGGTACCCTTTTGTGTGCGTCCCGCATGGGTTAGAGTATCGCACGCCCCGTCGTCGTGAGCCGTGCGCGGCGGAGACGCTTGGCAAGCCTTATGACGTTGGCGTATGTATCAAACTGTAGTATCTCGTGATAGCTTCTCTCAATAACCACCACCCATGGTAGACGTAAGCCAACACGAACTCGTCCCGGACCACGTCCTTCTCGACGCCGACGAGATCGACGAGGTCCTGGCGGAGTACGACGTGAAGAGAACGGAACTCCCGAAGATCAAACGCACGGATCCCGCGCTCTCCGACGAGGCCGAGGTCGGCGACGTGGTGAAGATCACGCGAAACTCCCGCACGACCGCGGAAGCGATCGTGTACCGATTAGTCGTCTCATGAACAGGCAAGACCGACGCGTGGTGTCACGCGAGTACTTCTCCGACGAACGGCTGGCCGAACACCACTTCCGATCGTTCAACAACTTCCTCGACCGCGGCATGCAGGAAGTGGTCGACGAGAAGGAGCGTATCGAGACCGACATCGGCGACAAGGAGGGCCAAGAGCCCGTGTACGTCGAACTCGGCGACGTACGGATGGTCACGCCGCGGGTCCGCGAGGCCGACGGCTCCGAGGAGCTGTTGTACCCGCAAGAGGCGCGGCTGCGAAACATCACCTACTCCGCGCCCGTGTTCATGGAGATGTCCATCGTGCGCGGAGGCGAAGAGGAACCGGAGCAGGTCGTCGATACGACAGAGACCAAGGTCGGACGGATGCCGATCATGGTCGGATCCGAGAAGTGCAACATGGCGGGCTTCTCCGACGAGGAACTCATCGACATCGGCGAAGACCCCGTCGACCCGGGCGGCTACTTCATCGTCAACGGCTCCGAGCGCGTACTGATGACCTCCGAGGACTTGGCACCGAACAAGATCCTCGCCGAGTACGACTCGAAATACGGCGACGAGATCCAAGTCGCGAAGACGTTCTCCCAGCGCCGCGGGTACCGCGCGCTCGTCCTCTGCGAACGTAACCGCGAGGGGCTGCTCGAAGTGTCGTTCCCGTCCGTCTCGGGCTCGATAGACTTCGTTACTCTCGTTCGCGCGCTCGGACTCGAATCGGACGAGGAGATCGTCCACCGAGTCTCGGACGACCCGGAGATCGTGAAGTTCATGCTGGAGAACTTAGAGGAAGCCTCGGTCCAGACGACCGAGGGGGCGATCGAGACTCTCGGCGAGCGCGTCGCCAGCGGTCAGGGGAAAAACTACCAGCTCAAGCGGGCGAACTACGTCATCGACCGCTACCTCCTCCCGCACCTCCACGAGGAGGGCGTCGACGAGGAGGACGTGCGGATCAACAAGGCGTACTACCTCTGTCGGATGGCCGAGGCGTGTTTCGAACTCGCCTTGGACCGCCGAGAAGCCGACGACAAGGATCACTACTCGAACAAGCGGCTGAAGGTCTCTGGCGACCTGATGCGCGACCTGTTCCGCACCGCGCTGAACAAGCTGGCACGCGACGTGAAGTACCAGCTCGAACGCGCCAACATGCGGAACCGGCAGCTGACGGTGAACACGGTCGTCCGCTCCGACGTGTTGACCGAACGGCTCGAACACCCGATCGCGACGGGGAACTGGGTCGGCGGCCGATCCGGCGTCTCCCAGCTGGTCGATCGGACGGATTACATGGGCGTGCTCTCGCACCTACGTCGCCTGCGATCGCCGCTGTCGCGGTCGCAGCCGCACTTCGAGGCGCGAGACCTCCACGCGACCCAGTGGGGTCGTATCTGTCCCTCCGAGACGCCGGAGGGACCGAACTGCGGGCTCGTGAAGAACTTCGCGCAGGCGATGGAGCTCTCACAGACGGTCGAGGACGAACAGGGGCTGAAACGAGAACTGGCGTCGATGGGTGTCGAGGGGATTCCCGGCATCGAGGGCGTCGAACGACAGACGGCGGACGACTAACATGGCTCAGGCAGAACGCGAAGCGAAAGTGTACGTTAACGGGAGTCTCGTGGGGACACACGCGGACCCAGAGGCGCTCGCCGAACAGATTCGCGAGGCGCGCCGACGCGGCGACGTCTCGGAGATGGTGAACGTCTCGGTCAAAGACCGCACCCAAGAAGTGATCGTCAACGCGGACGCAGGACGCGCCCGACGTCCGCTGATCGTCGTCGAGAACGGCGAACCGCTCTTGGGCGACGATGAAATCGACGCGCTGGAACGCGGCGACATCGAGTTCGAGGATCTCGTCGACCGCGGCTACGTCGAGTTCATCGACGCCGAAGAGGAGGAGGACATCCTCGTCGCCGTCGACGAGGAGGACGTGACCGACGACCACACGCATTTGGAGATTGACCCGCAGCTCGTCTTCGGTATCGGCGCGGGGATGATCCCGTACCCCGAGCACAACGCGAGCCCGCGGATTACCATGGGCGCGGGGATGATGAAGCAGTCGCTCGGGCTTCCCTCGGCCAACTACCGAATCCGGCCGGACACGCGCCAACACCTGCTGCACTATCCGCAGTTAGCGATGGTGAAGACGCAGACATCCGACCAGATCAGCTTCGACAAGCGTCCGGCGGCGCAGAACTTCGTCGTCGCCGTGATGAGCTACGAGGGGTTCAACATCGAGGACGCGCTGGTGATGAACCAAGGCTCCGTGGACCGCGCGCTGATGCGGTCGCACTTCTTCCGGACGTACGAGGGCGAAGAGCGGCGGTACCCCGGCGGCCAAGAGGATCGGTTCGAAATCCCCGATCAGGACGTTCGTGGCGCGCGCGGTGAGGACGCGTACACGCACCTCGACGAGGACGGCCTCGTCAACCCGGAGACGAAAGTCGACGAATCGTCGGTCCTGCTCGGCAAGACGAGCCCGCCGCGCTTCCTGGAAGAGCCCGACGACATGGGCGGCCTCTCACCGCAGAAGCGTCGGGAGACGAGCGTGACGATGCGGTCGGGTGAAGACGGCGTCGTCGACACCGTCACTCTGATGGAGGGCGAAGACGGCTCGAAGCTCTCGAAGGTGAAGGTGCGCGACCAGCGCGTCCCCGAGCTGGGCGACAAGTTCGCGTCCCGACACGGTCAGAAGGGCGTCGTCGGTCACCTCGCCCCGCAGGAGGACATGCCGTTCACCGAGGAGGGCGTCGTTCCCGACCTCGTGATGAACCCGCACGCGTTGCCGTCGCGGATGACGGTCGGCCACGTGCTGGAGATGCTCGGTGGGAAGGTGGGCTCGCTTCGCGGCTCGCGCGTCGACGGGACGCCGTTCCAGGGCGAAGACGAGGAGGAACTCCGCAGCGGACTGGAGGACCACGGCTTCAAGTCCTCCGGCAAGGAGGTCATGTACTCCGGCGTCACCGGCGAGAAGGTCGACGCGGAGATCTTCGTCGGGACCATCTTCTACCACAAGCTGTACCACATGGTGTCGAACAAGCTCCACGCCCGCTCGCGCGGACCGGTCCAGGTGCTCACGCGCCAGCCGACCGAGGGGCGCGCCCGCGAGGGCGGACTCCGCGTGGGGGAGATGGAGCGCGACACGATCATCGGCCACGGCGCGTCGATGGTACTCAACGAGCGACTGTTGGAGTCCTCGGACGCCGAGACGGTACACGTCTCCGCGGAGACCGGACTCGTCGCCGTCGAGGACCGCGAACAGCGTCGGGTGTACGACCCGGTCACGGGCGACGAAGACGACATCCACGAGCTCGAGGTGAGCTACGCGTTCAAGCTGCTCCTCGACGAGATGATCGCCCTCGGCATCCGACCGAAGCTCGAACTGGAGGACGCGATTTAAATGTCAATGCAAACACCGAAAGTGCTCGGCGGGATAGACTTCGGCCTCATGGACCCGGAGACGTACCGGGACATGTCCGCGACGAAGGTGATCACGGCCGACACGTACGACGACGACGGCTATCCGATCGACATGGGGCTGATGGACCCGCGGCTCGGCGTCATCGACCCCGGTCTCGAGTGCCGAACCTGCGGGTCGCACTCCGGCTCCTGTAACGGCCATTTCGGCCACATCGAGCTCGCTGCGCCCGTCATCCACGTGGGCTTCACGAAGCTCATCCGGCGGCTGCTGCGCTCGACGTGCCGGGAGTGCGGGCGACTCGCCTTGGACGAGGCACAGCGCGACGAGTTCCGCGACCGCTACGAGCGAGCGAAGGAGCTCGGCGACGACGAACACGACGTGTTGAAGGCGGCCGTCCGACAGGCCCGGAAGGCGTCGACGTGTCCGTTCTGCGGCGAGCCGCAAGCGGACATCAAACACGAGAAGCCGACCACGTACTACGAGGTCCAGGACGTGCTCTCGGGCGAGTACTCCGAGCGAATCGCGGCCGCGATGCAGCCCGACGAGGAGGCGGACGAGCCCGGCACCTCGCCGCAGGAGCTTGCCGAGGAGACCGACATCGCGTTAGACCGGGTCAACGACATCATGGCCGGCGAGTTCCGTCCGCGCAAGGAGGACCGTCGCGCCATCGAGAAGGCGCTCGACATCGACCTCACCGAGGAGGACATGAACAAGCTGATGCCCTCGGACATCCGCGACTGGTTCGAGGATATCCCGGACGAGGATCTTGAGGTTCTCGGCATCGATTCACAGAACTCCCGTCCGGAGTGGATGATCCTGACGGTCCTCCCCGTTCCGCCGGTCACGACGCGACCCTCGATCACGCTCGACAACGGCCAGCGCTCCGAGGACGACCTCACGCACAAGCTGGTCGACATCATCCGGATCAACCAGCGGTTCATGGAGAACCGCGAGGCCGGGGCCCCACAGCTCATCATCGAGGACCTTTGGGAGCTGTTGCAGTACCACGTCACCACGTTCGTCGACAACGAGATCAGCGGGACTCCGCCGGCGCGACACCGTTCCGGCCGCCCGCTCAAGACTCTCAGCCAGCGGCTGAAGGGCAAGGAGGGTCGTTTCCGCGGATCCCTGTCCGGAAAGCGCGTGAACTTCTCCGCCCGGACCGTCATCTCGCCCGACCCGACGCTGAGCCTGAACGAGGTCGGCGTGCCGGACCGGGTCGCAAAGGAGATGACCCAGACGCTCAACGTCACCGAGCGCAACGTTGAGGAGGCGCGCCAGTACGTGCGCAACGGACCGGAGGCGCATCCGGGCGCGAACTACGTTCGACGGCCCGACGGCCGCCGCCTGAAGGTGACCGAAAAGAACTGTGAGGAGCTCGCAGAGAAGGTCGAGGCCGACTGGGAAGTGAACCGCCACCTCGTTGACGGCGACATCGTGATCTTCAACCGGCAGCCCTCGCTGCACCGGATGTCCATCATGGCTCACGAGGTCGTGGTGATGCCGTACAAGACGTTCCGGCTCAACACCGTCGTCTGTCCGCCGTACAACGCCGACTTCGACGGCGACGAGATGAACATGCACGCACTCCAGAACGAGGAGGCCCGTGCCGAGGCGCGCGTCCTGATGCGCGTCCAAGAGCAGATCCTCTCGCCGCGATTCGGCGGGAACATCATCGGTGCGATTCAGGACCACATCTCCGGGACGTACCTGCTCACCCACACGAATCCCGAGTTCACGGAGACACAGGCGCTCGACCTGCTTCGAGCCACGCGCGTCGACGAACTACCCGAAGCAGACGGCGTCGACGACGACGGCAACGAGTTCTGGACGGGCCGGACGCTGTTCTCCGAACTGCTTCCCGAGGATCTTTCTCTCGACTTCAGTTCGTCGACCGGCGACAAGGTGACCATCGAGAACGGCCAGCTGATCGAGGGGACGATCGACGAGGACGCGGTCGGCGCGTTCGGCGGCGAGGTCGTCGACACGCTCACGAAGGAGTACGGCGAAACGCGCTCGCGCGTGTTCATCAACGAGATCGCGTCGCTAGCGATGCGCGCGATCATGCACTTCGGATTCTCGATCGGGATCGACGACGAGTCGATCCCGCCGGAGGCCGAAGAGCAAGTCGACGACGCGATCGGAAGCGCGTACGACCGCGTGCAGGAACTCATCTCGACGTACGAAGCCGGCGAACTGGAATCGCTGCCGGGACGCGGCGTCGACGAGACGCTGGAGATGAAGATCATGCAGACGCTCGGAAAGGCCCGCGACTCGGCCGGGGAGATCGCCGACCAGCACTTCGGCGACGACAACCCGGCGGTCGTGATGGCTCGCTCCGGCGCGCGTGGCTCGATGCTGAACCTCACGCAGATGGCCGGATCGGTCGGTCAGCAGGCGGTCCGGGGCGAACGGATCAACCGGGGATACGAGGACCGGACGCTCTCGCACTACAAGGAGAACGACCTCTCCGCGGAGGCGCACGGATTCGTGGAGAACTCCTATCGCGGCGGGCTCACGCCCGAGGAGTTCTTCTTCCACGCGATGGGGGGCCGCGAGGGACTCGTCGACACGGCGGTCCGGACCTCCAAGTCCGGCTACCTGCAGCGCCGCCTCATCAACGCGCTCTCGGAACTCGAAGCGCAGTACGACGGGACGGTGCGAGACACCTCGGGCCGGATCGTCCAGTTCGAATTCGGCGAGGACGGCACCTCGCCGGTGAAGGTGTCCTCCGGCGAGGGCGACGGTATCGATGTCGACGATATTGTCGACCGCGTCGTCGACGCGGAGTTCGACTCCGACGACGAGAAAGATCGGTTCCTCGGCGAGCGCGCGCCGCCGACGAACCTCTCGGAGCACGCGGGTCCGGGGCTGAACAAGGCCGCGGGCACGGGGGTGGAGTCCGATGACTGACTACGACCACGTCACCGACGACATGGAGGCGGTCGTGGAGGACACGGAACTGCCCGCGCGCCTCAAAAGCGAGGTGTACGAGGCGATCGACCGGAAGGCCGCAGAGGCCGGAGAGGTCACCATCGAACAGGCCGCAGACATCGCGACGGGCGTCGAGAACCGGTACCGGGAGACTCGGGTCGATCCGCTCGACCCCGTCGGGACCGTCTCCGCGCAGTCGATCGGCGAGCCCGGAACGCAGATGACGATGAACACGTTCCACTACGCCGGCGTCGCGGAGATTGACGTGACGCAGGGGCTCCCGCGGCTCATCGAGCTCGTGGACGCCCGGAAGACGCCGGACACGCCGATGATGACGGTCCACCTCGAAGGCGAGTACGCGACGGACCGACAGAAGGCTCACGAGGTCGTTTGGTCCATCGAGGCAACGCGGATCCTCGCGCTTGGCGACGTGTCGACAAACGTCGCCGACATGCTCGTGCGGATCGATCTCAACGACGACACCCTGCTTGAGCGGTGGCCGACCCACTCGGATCCCTCGGAGGTCGCCGCGATCATCGCGGAGACGATCGAGGACTCGCTCGGCGTCGACACCCGACAGTCGGGAACGGTGATCGAGTTCGGCCCGAACGAGCCGAGCTATCGGGAACTGCTCCAGCTCGTCGAGCGGCTCCGCGACATCGTGTTCAAGGGGATAGAGGAGATCGAGCGCGTCGTCATCCGCAAAGAGGAGATCGACGGCCGAGAGGAGTTCGTCCTCTATACCGAAGGATCGGCGTTCGGCGACACCCTTTCCATCGAGGGCGTCGACGCCTCGCGGACAACGTGTAACAACATCCACGAGGTGTACCGCAACCTCGGCGTCGAGGCAGCCCGCGAGACGATCATCGACGAGACGAAGAACACGCTCGAAGAGCAGGGGCTCGACGACGTGAACGTCCGTCACCTCATGCTCGTCGCCGACATCATGACGAACAACGGCGAAATCGAGTCGATCGGCCGCCACGGAATCTCCGGGTCGAAGGACTCGGTGCTCGCGCGTGCGGCGTTCGAGGTGACAGTGAATCACCTGCTCGATGCCGCGATCCACGGCGAGTACGACGAGCTCGACGGCGTCATCGAGAACGTCATCGCCGGCAAGCCGATTTCGCTCGGCACGGGGGACGTCGACCTCCGGATGGGCTCGCGCGTCGTTTCGGACGGCGGAACGCCGACCGACGAGTAATGCGCGTCGAGCTCTCCGACGAGGCGCGACGGTACATCGGTCGGTTCGACGAGCTGACTGGGATCGCGCCGATCGACTGCCTCGTGGAGAGCGACCGACTCGTGTTTCTGGTGCCGGCCGGCGAAATGGCCGCAGCGATCGGACAGGCCGGCGAGACGGTCGAAGAAGCTGAGCGGCGGCTCGACGCGTCGATCGGACTGGTCGAAGACGCCGACACGCCGGAGGCGTTCGTCGCGAACGCGCTCTCCCCGGCGGCGGTGAACGCGGTGACGATATCGGAGCAGAACGATCGAGTCGCGTACGTCGAGGTGGCGGAGGCGGACCGCGGCGTGGCCATCGGCGCAGACGGGGCCAACATCGAGACGGCCCGCCGACTGGCGAAGCGTCACTACGACATCGACGATGTGCAGTTGACCTGACGGTCGAACTCGTCGTCATCGAGGCGGAAACGACGCGTTCTCGCCGCTGCTTATCGGCTCAGCGATTCTGTGCGACCGTCCTTCGATCGTGAAACCGCCTCAGATCCGTCGAGAGGTACCGTTCGAACGATCTACGGGCGTTTCTCCAAGCCGAAAGACGACTCTTAAGTACCTCCGTTCGGAAGTAGACGTACGATGGCGAACGGCAAGTACGCGGCCCGTAAGCTCAAGCAGGACCGGCAGAAGCGCCGCTGGTCCGACTCCGAGTACGCTCGGCGCGAGCGCGGGCTCAAAAAGAAGTCCGACCCCCTCGAAGGTGCCCCGCAGGCGCGCGGGATCGTACTGGAGAAGGTTGGAATCGAGGCAAAGCAGCCGAACTCGGCGATCCGAAAGTGTGTCCGCGTTCAGCTCATCAAGAATGGGAAGCAGGTCACCGCGTTCTGTCCCGGTGACGGCGCTATCTCGTTCATCGACGAGCACGACGAGGTCACGATCGCTGGGATCGGCGGAGCCAAGGGTCGCGCGATGGGCGATCTCTCCGGTGTCAACTACAAAGTCGAGAAGGTCAACGGCGTGTCGATGATCGAACTCGTGCGCGGAAACGCGGAGAAGCCTGTCCGATGAGCGGAGAAGAATCCGAGGTGGCGTCCGAGGAGGACGTCGCCGCCGACGAGCCCGACCCGGACGCGCCTGCGTCGAGCGAGGCTGCCAACGAGAACGCCAAACTGTTCGGCGTGTGGGACGTCACCGAGATCGCCTACGAGGACCCCTCGACGAAGCGGTACATGACCGTGACGCCCATCGCGCACACGATGGGTCGACACGCGTCGAAGCAGTTCAAGAAGTCGGAGATCTCCTTGGTCGAGCGGCTGATCAACCGCCTGATGCAGACCGACGAGAACACGGGAAAGAAACAGCAGGCGACGCGGATCGTCCGCGACGCCTTCGACATCATTCACGAGCGCACCGAGGAGAATCCGGTCCAGATCCTCGTTAGCGCCGTCGAGAACGCCGCGCCCCGTGAGGAGACCGTCCGTCTGAAGTACGGCGGGATTTCGGTCCCGAAGGCGGTCGACGTCGCGCCCCAGCGCCGCGTCGATCAGGCGCTGCTTTTCATCTCCGACGGCGTCGCCAGCGCGACGTACAAGTCGAGCACCTCCGCCGCCGACGCGCTCGCGAACGAACTGGTCACCGCCGCCGACTACGACGCCGAGCGTTCGTACTCCATCTCGCAGAAGGAAGAGCGCGAACGCGTCGCCGCCGCGGCTCGCTGATCCCGGCGCTCGCGAACCGGCGGCCCGGATTTTTCTGACGAGGCGTTTGGTGAGCGGCGGTGCTCGGAAGCGACGGTGAGCGCACACTCGACTACCGAGAGCGGCTGCGCTCCGTGTCGATGCGAAAAATAAAATATGTCGCAGATCCGCGGGTGCTCAGTCGTCGGCCGGGGCAGCGTCGGAGCCGTCGGCGTGCTGCTGTTTGACCCACGAGAGCTTGCCGCCGGCGGCGAGGATCTCGCGCTCGCGTTCGGAGGCGTCGAGTTCGGCGGTGAACTCCCAGTCGTCGTTCACGCGCGCGGTGAACTCCGTCTGGCCGGAGTTGACACCTGCGGGCACGTCGTCGACGATCTCGATGTCGTCGCCCTGGTCGATCTGCTCGTACGTCTCCGCGTCGATCGCGAGCGGGACGATACCGAAGTTGAACAGGTTCGCCTTGTGGATGCGGGCGAAGCTCTGTGCGAAGACCGCCTCGATGCCGAGGAACATCGGACAGAGGGCCGCGTGCTCACGCGAGGATCCCTGTCCGTAGTTCTCGCCGGCCACGAGGACGCCGCCGTCGGCGTCGAGCGCGCGCTGCGCGAACGTGTCGTCGACGCGCGAGAGCGTGAACTCGGAGAGCTTCTCGATGTTCGATCGGAACTTCAGGATGTCCGCCGTCGCCGGGATGATGTGGTCGGTGGTGATGTTGTCCTCCATCTTGAGGAGGGCCTCGCCGCCGTCCACGTCGATCCCGTCTTTGAGCGGCACGTCGCCGATGTTCGGGCCCTTGACGAGGCCGTCGTCGATCGCCTCGTCGGGCGAGATGATGTCGGAGTCGGACTTCCCCATCCCGGGGCCGTACTTCGTCCCCATCTCCAGACCGGGTGCTTCGAGGTCGCCGAGCTCGTCGGCGAGGTCCCGTGGGTCGACGATCTCGCCGGTGATGGCCGCCGCGGTGGCGACCTCGGGCGAACAGAGGAAGACCGAGTCGTCTTCGATACCCGAGCGGCCCTCGAAGTTGCGGTTGAAAGTGCGCAGCGAGACGGAGTCAGAAGCGGGCACGTGGCCGATACCGATACACGCGCCACACGTCGCCTCGGAGAAGTTGACGCCGGCCGCCATCATCTCCGCGGTCCAGCCCTCGCGGGCCAGCATCTCGGAGGCCTGCTTGGAGCCGGGTGCGACGATCATCTCGGTCTGTTTCGCGACCTCGCGGCTCTCAAGCATCTTCGCGCTCGGGAGGATGTCTTCGTAGGCACCGTTCGTACAGGAGCCGACGATGACCTGCTCGACGTCGGTTCCCTCGTACTCGCTGACGGGGGCGACATTGTCGGGCATCGAGGGCGCGGCCACGAGCGGTTCGAGGTCGTTGAGGTCGACCTCGATCGTCTCCGCGTACTCGGCGTCCGCGTCGGGCGAGAGTTCGACGAACTCGCCTTCGCGGTCCTGACGCGCGAGCCAGTCTTTCGTCTTCTCGTCGGTGCCGAAGATCGAGGAGGTCGCGCCGAGCTCCGTTCCGAGGTTCGTGATCGTCGTCCGCTCGGGGATCGAGAGCTTCTCCGCGCCGGGGCCGGTGTACTCGAAGATTTTGCCGACGCCGCCCTTGACGGTCAGCTCGCCGAGCAGGTGGAGCGCGATGTCCTTGGCGGTCGCCCACTCGGGAAGTTCGCCTTCGAGGTGGACGTTGACGACCTCGGGCATCTCGACATAGTAGGGGCCGCCGCCCATCGCGACGGCGATGTCGAGGCCGCCCGCCCCGATTGCGAGCTCACCGAGCCCGCCGGGGGTCGGCGTGTGCGAGTCAGAGCCCAGAAGCGTCTTCCCGGGCGCAGCGAAGTTCTCCTTGTGGACTTGGTGACAGATGCCGTTACCGGGTCGAGAGAAGTACGCGCCGTAGGTGCCGGCCGCAGAGCGGAGGAAGCGGTGATCGTCCGTGTTCTTGAAGTCAAACTGATACGTCTGGTGGTCGCAGTACTGCGCGGCGAGTTCCGTCTGGATCTCGTCCATCTCCAGCGCCTCGAACTGGAGCCACACCATCGTCCCCGTGGTGTCTTGGGTCAGCACTTGGTCGATGTCGATGCCGATCTCCTCGCCGGGCGTCAGCTCGCCCTCGACGAGATGCTCATCGAGGATCTTCTCGGTAATTGTTTGTCCCATATCATCCGGAGTTGGCCTTCCCGTGGATATAAAACCCGCGAGTTTTCCGAAGATCGACCGTGTTAGATCGGTCGAGACAGCAATTTTCGGGCCGAAACGCGTATGATATCATACACCACGAGAAAAATAGGCGTAACGAGTGTATAAGGCTCATAAAGGCGAATATCTGCGTCTCAGCCCTCGACGCGGCGGTGGCGATCAGCGGCGTGTTCGACGGATCGAGAGGTCGATACGGTTTAGTCTCGCCCGCGGATTCGAGTGGGTATGTTCGACCCAGGTGCAGCAGTCGCGGCGGCGCTCGAAGCGGGTGACGCCGACCTCGGCGACGCACAGCGACAGCCGAACGGCGTCGACCTCACGCTCGGCGCGGTCTTCGAACAGGCCGAGTCGGGGTTCGTCGGCCGCGACGACAAGCGCGTCGGTGATCGCGAGGAACTCGCACCCGACAACGATCGCTACCGACTTGAC
The DNA here is from genome assembly GCF_024494655.1 of Halorubrum laminariae. GTDB lineage: Archaea > Halobacteriota > Halobacteria > Halobacteriales > Haloferacaceae > Halorubrum > Halorubrum laminariae. The sequence continues at coordinate 572,862 of NZ_JANHDL010000001.1, forward strand.
GCGGGAACGTACGTGGTGCGGTACGGCGAACCGGTGCGGATCCCCGAGGACCGTATCGGGTTCGTTCTCCCGCGGTCGACGCTGCTTCGGAACTCGTGTACGCTCGACACCGCGGTGTGGGACGCGGGCTACGAGGGAATCGGCGAGGGGCGTCTCGACGTGGGACACGCGATCGAGATCGAGCCGGGGGCGCGGATCGCGCAGTTGGTGTTGGCGAAAGCGGATCACGATGGGACGTACGCCGGCGCGTATCAGGGCGAGAATCTCTGACGGGACGGCGAGTGCGGTCGGACACGACGAACGGTAGGAAACGGCAGCGTGGCTCGTCGTGTCGAAAGGAACGAACGGCGCGCCGATGCCGGGAAAAGTGGCACCGGCGCGCCGTTCAGTAGGTCCCCGCTGACGCTTCGGCCCTCCAAGCGAAGCGTCACCTGACGCAAGTGCGGGAGCGCACTTAACAGTGCCGGGGGCGGCAGCGTTGGTGGCAGAGATGGCAGCAAAGAAATCGGGATACCGACCCGTGCTCGCGGCCGCTACGGCGACGGCGTCTCCGGCGAGGAGACGTACGCGGCAAAGTCGGAGGTAGTGATGATTCCGATTGGCGTACTACCGTCGACGACGGGTACGTGATGGATTCCGTGCTCGACCATCGTCGCCGCGACGGCCGCGACGGAGTCCTGTGCGCTCGCCGTGATCGGGTCAGTGGTCATGTACCGCTCGACAGTCGTCTCGGCTTTCGGCTGGCTCTTGGCCACGATGTCGACGAAGTCGGTCGTCGTGAGAATCCCGGCGAGCGTTCCGTCGTCGTCGACCACGAGCGCCGAACTGACATCGTTGTCGAGCAGCACCGCCGCGGCGTCTTCGACGAGCGTGTCCGGGGAGACGGTGTGGAGGTCGGTTGTCATCAACCGCGCGACGAACACGTCTTCGATGTCGTCCATACCAGCAGATTCCGCCGTCGACGTATAAGGGTTCTCACGCCACGTGGTACCGCGCGGTCGGTTCGGAGAGTAGCGGTCGAGCCGGGTCGTCAGGCCTTATCCGAACCATGAGAGGCCCGACTGCCGGCGTGGCCTGCCGCCGTCCGGTTCAGCGACCCACGCGGTGCGCTCGTCACGGAGGCGTTTTGCGTCGATTGACGGCGGATCGGCCGAGTCGAACTCGGGACAGGTGTCACCGCAGTCGCGTCCCGGGTCGACGACGCGGTCGAAGTGACCACAGCGGGGGCGGCCGTCGTCGGTCGTCGTCGCGTGTACACAGCGGGGCGGGTCAGGCCGCCATCCTTTCCCGTAGGCGCGTTCGGCGAGCCGCCGGCGCTTTCGGGCCTTTGACGCGGGATCGACGAGCGCCACGTCCGTCCGGAGCGCGCGCTCGTCGCAGATTTCGACCCCCGGCGCGTCGGGGTCGAGCCGGCCGGATTCGCGGACCACCTCGCGGTCGCCGGTATCGGGATCAAACCGCCAGACACCGACGGTGTCCGGGATCCGGTTAAGGTGCGCGCGGGTGACGTACGAGGCAGTCGCGAGCACGACCTCGTCGAACAGTCCGAGGGCGACATCGTACCGCAGTTGGGCGGTCAGGTCGCCGGGCGTCGAGAGGTCAGGCTTGTTTTCGATCGCCGTCAGCGCGCCGAACCAGTCGTCGGGATACCGAGCGGTCGCGCGGACGACCGGCCGACCGTCGCGACGCTCGCGTTCGAGGTAGCCCGCTTCGACCGCGCGGTCGACAACCGCGGCGGCCCTGTCCGTCGGGAGGTCGAACGCCGCCGAGACGGGAACCGCCTCGCCGGGCCCGACGGACGCCTCGATGGCGGCGTCGGGAATCCGATCGGGGGTGATCGAGGCACGCTGATCAAATCCGGGACCGGGCGTGAGCACGCAGACGTCGACGATCCGCCCGCCGGGGTTCGTGACGCCGGCACCGAGCTGTCTCGCGACGACCGTATCGGGCGATTCGAGCGCGGCACACAGCGCCAGCTCGAATCGATATTCCATGCCTGTGCGAGGTTCGCCGTCGGCTAAAACGCATCGGGGGCGGGCGTCGGGGCTACGCACGTCGGCGGGCGAAACCGGTATTCCGCCCCGGTGCCAACGCCGAGTATGCGCCGGGTCACCCGGAATCTCGTCGTCGCCATCGCCTTGGTCGTCGTCGCGCTACTCGCGTTGGGCGCGCTCCCGAGTTACCTCGGCAGCGGCGACCCCTACTACCTCACCGCCGAGCCGATCGAGACCGACGAGCCGACGATCGACGTGACGAACGTCTCCGAGAGCCGGTACCCGTACCTCGTCGGCGCGCTCACGAGCGAGGACGGCCGCTCGGACGGCTACCAGACCGATCCGTACGGGATCAAGGAGCCGTTCACCCACAGCCCGTTCGACGAGATCGGATCGCTTGCACAGCAGCGGCCGGCGGCCGCGACTGAGGAGACGGCGCGCGTCCGCTACGAGGGCGAGACCTATCGAGTGGAGGTGGTCCGAGCGTGAGCGACGGAATCGGCGGGAGCAACGGAACCCGCGATAGCGACAGAACGAACGAGAGCGACGGGGCAGAGAGAACCGTCGGCGAGGAGTTCGAGGACATCCCGGCGTTCACGGACGGCCGTACGCACTCGCTTCCTGGCGAACCGGAGTGGCCGGTCAGGGAGGTCGTCGTCGAGTACGACGAGGGCTGGTTCGTCGGCGGCTACGACCGCGTCGAGCAGCCGGACGGGTCGGAGAAGAAGTACTACTGGGCGGAGCTGTCACCCGCGACCGTCGTGATCGCGGTCGCCGACGGCGACGTGCTGTTCGTCGAGCAGTACCGTCCGACGGTGCGGAACACCCAGTTGGAACTGCCCGCGGGGATCGTCGAACCCGGCGAGACGTACACCGAGGCTGGCGCGCGCGAACTCGCCGAGGAGACGGGATTCGCGCCCGACTCGACCGAGCTCCTGCAGGAGGTGTGGTGTTCGACCGGCGTGCTCCGTCACACGCGCGGCTACGTGGTCGCAGAGGGGCTCGATCCGGTCGACGTGGAAGCCGACAGCAACGAGTTCCTCGAACCGCGAGCGGTGCCGATAGAGGAGGCGCTGTCCGTCGCGCGCTCGACCCCGACGAACGACGCGACGCTTGAGGGATTGCTGCTGGCCGAGCGCGACGGGTATTTGTGATCATCTCACGTGGTATCGTTCCACTCGAAACGGAGCCCGCGTCTGGCTGACGAGCGTCTGACAGGGATAATCGATCGCAATGAGGCCGCCCACGCGAATCGCAAAACGGACTCGAGACGCTCCATACCGCTGATATATTCACTTTCACTGCGGTTGCGGACGTTTTAATACTAAGAGGACCCAACCGCCGTACGCCTCCCAGTGAAACAAGACCGGAGGCGGAGACACCCATGAGCGAACTGCGACAGGAAGCGGAAGCGATAGCGGAACAGTTCTCGGACCACCTCGACGTGGCCCCCGACGACGTCGAACAGCGGCTGGAGACGCTCGTCGACGAGTACCGCGTGCCGCTCGACGAGGCGAGCCGGAGCGTCACCAACAGCTACCTCGAAGACGCCGGCATGGAGCGCGACGAGATTAGCCGCGGCGGCAGCGAGGAGGTCCTCGTCAACGACATCGACGAGGACGAACAGTGGGTCGACTTGCGCGTGAAGTTGGTCGACCTCTGGGAGCCCAGAAGCGACTCCATCTCGCAGGTCGGTCTCGTCGGCGACGAGTCGGGCACGATCAAGTTCGTCGCCTTCGAGACCTCCGATCTCCCCGAACTGGAGGAGGGCGCGTGCTACGATCTTTCGAACGTCGTCACCGACGAGTACGAGGGCAGCTACTCGGTGAAGCTCAACCGGACGACCCAGATCACCGAGATAGACGAGGAGATCGAGGTCGGCGACAACGCCGACACCGTCGAGGGAGCCCTCGTCGACATCCAGTCCGGCTCCGGACTGATCAAGCGCTGTCCGGAGGACGACTGCACGCGCGTCCTCCAGAACGGCCGGTGCTCCGAACACGGCCAAGTCGACGGCGAGTTCGACCTCCGGATCAAGGGCGTCCTCGACGACGGCGAGACCGTCACCGAGGTCATTTTCGACCGCGAGGCCACGGAAGGCCTCACGGGCATGACCTTAGAGGAGGCCAAGGACATGGCGATGGACGCGCTCGATACGACGGTCGTCGCCGAGGAGATGTCCGACGACGTACTAGGTCGGTACTACCGCGTCACCGGCCCCACGTTCGGCCGGTACGTCCTCGTCGATGAGATGGAGAATCCCGGACGCGTGGATGCAGAGAGCGCGCTGATCGAAGCGAGGTCGATATAAATGAGTCAGTCAGCCCCAACCCGAGAGGTCGCCCGCCGCGTCTTCGCGAGCGAGTTCAACGACGCCGGCTTCACGTTCACCGAGTCCGACGACGAGCGCGCGCCCGTCTACGCGCTGCTTCCGACGGGGGAGTCCGCGAACCGCGTGTTCTTCGTCGGCACCCTCACCGAGAAAGAAGACGTCGGCGAGGACAGCGAGTACTGGCGCGGCCGCATCGTCGATCCGACGGGCACGTTCTTCGTGTACGCCGGCCAGTACCAGCCCGAGGCCGCCTCGAAGCTCCGCGAACTCGACGCGCCCGCCTACGTCGCAGTCGTGGGGAAGCCCCGGACGTACGAGACCGACGACGGCACGGTCCGCGTGTCGGTCCGTCCCGAGTCGATCACTGAGGTCGACGCCGACACCCGCGACCGGTGGGTTGTCGAGACCGCAAACCGGACGATCGAGCGCGTCACCGCCTTCGACGACGGGAACGAGTACGCGCGGATGGCCCGCGAGGAGTACGACTTCGACCCCGAGACGTACAAGGCAGCGGCGCTGTCGGCGCTCGAAGATCTCGACGAGAGCGGCGGTGACGAACTCGCCGGCGACGGTTCCGCGGGCGGCGACTCCGCGGTCGACGAGACGACCGAGACACCGGAGCTGTAACGCGGGACGCTCACCGGTCGCTCGGCCGGTCGGTCTGCCACCGGCCGAGCGACTGCGGCTACCGTCTGATCGAGCGGACGGACCCGTTTCGAGCCGATATCGGACTGATCCTGCGATCGTCTGACAAACGTTTAAGTATTTTGCGTGACCTATTGCCCGATAATGGGCAACAAGAACAAGACGATCTCGTTTCGCGTCAACGAGGACGCGTTCGAGACCCTCCGCGACATCGCCGAGGAGCGGGATATCTCGCTTTCGGCGGTCTTCCGGGACTACGTGGATACGCTCGTTGCCCACGACGGACAGGTCCGGGTCGTTCCGGAGGCAGAACTGGACAGCATGGGCGAGAGCGGGGAGTCGTTCCCGCCGAAGATCGAGGTTCCGAAGAGCTTCGTCCGTGAGCACGAGCGACTGGAGCTGGAGGCGGATCACCTCCGCGAGCAGTTGGAAGAGCACAAGCGCTACGTCAACTACCTCCGCGAGCAGTTGGAGGACGGAGACGACGAGGTGATCCAGCTGGAAGACCTCGACGGCGAGCCGGACGAGCCCTCCTTCCGGCTCGGCTGACTCGTCGCTGGTGGTGACGCCGCCGGCACAGGTGTCCCCGCCGACGGTCGGCAACCGAGTTTGACCGGTTTTCTCCGGGATTCAGTGGACGAACCCGCGTCGATCCGAGATATTTCTGTCCGTCTTCCGGTGCGTACGAAACCAATATTACCCGTGCGATGGAGGATTCGAGTATGAATCGGAGGGCTCGGCCGTGACCGTGTTCGACAGGCCGTACGACGATCCGGTCCGCGTGCTCGACGAGGACGGAACGGTCGTCGGTGACCTTCCCGAGGTCGACGAGGAGACGCTCGTCGAGGCGGTCCAGTACCGGTTCGGCGCGCATACGACCGCCGACAACCCCACGATCTACCGCGACGACAACGAAGTCGAGCGGTGGAGACGGAAGGACCCGATCCCGCGGCTTGAGGCGTTCCTCCGTTCGGAGGGGGTCCTCGACGACGAGCGCGTCGCCGAGATCGAATCTGCGGTCGAGACGCGGGTCGCGGACGCCATCGAGGCGGCGGAGTCGACGGCGCGGCCGCGGCCGCGCGAACTGTTCGAGCACGCGTACGCGGAGGTTCCAGCGGAGCTCGAACGACAGTACGACGAACTCGCCGCGCTCCGCGAATCGCGCGGCGACGCGGCGTTCTTGGAGGAGTAAATGACCGAGACACAGAACCTCACCCTAGTGCAGGCGGTGCGAGACGGACTATACACTGAGATGCGCGAGGACGACGACGTCCTCGTGTTGGGCCAAGACATCGGGAAGAACGGCGGCGTCTTCCGGGCCACCGAAGGACTGTTCGACGAGTTCGGCGGTGACCGCGTCGTCGACACCCCGCTCGCGGAGTCGGGGATCGTCGGCTGCGCGGTCGGCATGGCCGCGATGGGGCTCCGCCCGGTCCCGGAGATTCAGTTCTCCGGGTTCATGTATCCCGGATTCGACCAGATCGTCTCGCACGTCGCCCGGTTCCGCGCGCGCAGTCGCGGGCAGTTCACGGTTCCACTGACGCTGCGCGCGCCCTACGGCGGCGGCATCCGAGCGCCGGAACACCACTCCGAGTCGAAGGAGGCGTTCTACGCCCACGAGGCTGGCCTGAAGGTCATCATCCCGTCGACACCGCACGACGCGAAGGGACTGTTGGCGGCGTCGATCCGCGATCCCGACCCCGTGATATTCCTCGAACCGAAGCTCATCTACCGGGCGTTCCGCGAGGACGTGCCCGAGGAGCCGTACACCGTGCCGATCGGCGAGGCAGTCACGCGTCGCGAGGGCGACGACGTGGCCGTGTTCACCTACGGGGCGATGACCCGGCCGACGCTGGAGGCGGCCGAGACGCTCGCAGAGGAAGGGATCGACTGCGCGGTCGTCGATCTCCGGACCGTCTCCCCGCTCGATCGGGAGGCTATCATCGAGGCGTTCGAGACGACTGGTCGCGCGGTCGTCGTCCACGAGGCACCGAAGACAGGGGGACTCGCCGGCGAGATAACCGCGATCATCCAAGAGGAGTCGTTGTTGTATCAGGAAGCGCCGATCGGGCGTGTGACCGGCTTCGACGTGCCGTATCCGCTGTACGCGCTGGAGGACTACTACCTCCCGACGGCGGCGCGCATCGAGGACGGTATCAAGGAGGCGGTGGAGTTCTGACCATGTCCGTCAAGGAGTTCACGCTGCCGGACGTCGGCGAGGGCGTCACAGAGGGCGAACTCGTCAGCTGGCTCGTCGCGCCCGGCGACCGCGTCGAGGAGGACCAGCCGGTGGCGGAAGTCGAGACCGACAAGGCACTCGTGGAGGTGCCGTCGCGGTACGACGGCGTCGTCGAGGAACTGTTCGTCGACGAGGGCGAGGTCGTCCCCGTCGGCGACGTGATCATCTCGTTCCGCGTTGACGAGGAGGGAGCACCAGAGGACGGTCGCGAGTCGGCTGACGCGTCGAGTGAGGGGGGCGGATCCGAGTCCGGATCCGAGTCCGACTCCGAGGGCGAATCCGACTCCGACACCGGGGACGAGCCGGCTCCCGGCGTCGCCGCCGGCCGGACGTTCGCCCCGCCGTCGGCACGCCGGATCGCCCGCGAACTGGGCGTCGAGATCGGTGCGGTCGACGGAAGCGGTCCGGGGGGCCGAGTGAGCGAGGCAGACGTGCGGGCGCACGCCGAGGAAGATGGCACGAGCGACGATCGCGTGGACATCGGCGATCCCGACGACGCGCCGACGCCGCGGTCCGCTCCCGGCGACACGGACGACAGGAAGACTGCGGTGACGAAGCGGAGCGAGACGGGAGCCGAGACCGGGGGATCCACGCCGGAGCGCGCCGGCCGCGACACCACGCTTGCGACGCCGGCGACCCGGAAGGTCGCCCGAGAACTGGGCGTCGACATCGACGACGTGCCAACGGATCAAACCCGCGACGGCGAAGCGTTCGTCACCGAGGCCGCCGTGCAAACGTACGCCGACGCACTGGAGTTGAAAGGGGTAGCAGGCGACGCCGAGGCGAGTGCCGAAGCGAAACCGGCGTCGCCTCGATCCGTCGACCTCGACGCAACCGATTCGGCGACTGCGTCGGCGGCCGAGTTGGCTGGCGCGTCGTCGGACGCGACCGCGTCGGAGCCCGAGACGGTCGCCGCCGGATCGGAGACGGTCGGCGACAGTGAGGAGACGGACGGCAACGACGAGAAAACGATCCCGTACCGCGGCGTCCGTCGGACGATCGGCAAGCAGATGGAGCGGTCGAAGTACACCGCGCCGCACGTCACCCACCACGACACCGTCGCGGTCGATCGGCTCGTCGAGGCTCGCGAGCAGTTGAAGCCGACCGCCGAGGAGCGCGGCGTGCGACTCACTTACATGCCGTTCGTGATGAAGGCGATCGTGGCGGGGCTCAGAGAGTACCCCGTTCTCAACAGCGAGCTGCGCGAGGAGGACGAGGAGATCGTGTTGAAAGACGAGTACAACCTCGGAGTCGCCGTTGCGACCGACGCCGGGCTGATGGTCCCGGTCGTCGAGGACGTCGACGAGAAGGGACTCTTCGAGTTGGCCGACGAGGTCTCAGATCTGGCGGCCCGCGCCCGCGATCGGACGCTGAAGCCCGGCGAGATGAAGGGCGGTACCTTCTCTATCACCAACTTCGGCGCTATCGGGGGCGAGTACGCCACGCCGATCATCAACTACCCCGAGACCGCCATTTTGGGACTCGGGGCCATCGAGGAGCGGCCGGTCGTGCGCGACGGCGGCGGGAGCGACCGCGACGATAAGGGGGGCGGCAGCGAGGTCGTCGCCGCCCCGACGCTTCCGCTGTCGCTGTCGATCGACCACCGCGTCGTCGACGGCGCGGTCGCGGCCGAGTTCGCGAACACGGTCATGGAACACCTTGAACAGCCGCTGCTGTTATTGAACGAACAATGGTAGTCGGAGACGTCACGACGGGAACGGAGGTACTGGTCATCGGCGCGGGCCCCGGGGGCTACGTCGCCGCCATCCGCGCCGCACAGGAGGGACTCGACGCGACGCTCGTGGAGAAGGACGCCTACGGCGGTGCCTGCCTCAACCGAGGGTGTATCCCGTCGAAGGCGCTCATCACGGGGTCGGGACTGGCACACGAGGCCGGCAACGCGGAGTTCATGGGCGTCCACGCGGACCCCGCCGTCGACCTCGACAAGATGGTCGAATGGAAAGACGGCGTGGTCGATAGACTGACCGGCGGCGTCGAGAAGCTCTGTAAGGCCAACGGCGTGAACCTAGTCGAGGGGACCGCGTCGTTCGTCGACGATCACACCGTCCGCGTCGCGCACGGCGGCGACGGACAGGGCTCCGAGACGATCGAGTTCGAACACGCGATCGTCGCGACCGGGTCGCGCCCGATACAGATCCCTAGTTTCGAGTTCGCCGACGACCACGTCTGGAGTTCGGCAGACGCGCTCGACGCCGACGCAATACCCGACCGGCTCGGCGTCGTCGGCGGCGGCTACATCGGCATGGAGCTTGCGACGACGTTCGCGAAGCTCGGAGCCGACGTGACCGTGGTCGAGATGCTGGACGACGTGCTCGACCCCTACGAGGAGGACGTGAAGCGACTCGTCCGCACGCGCGCCGAGGAACTCGGCGTGGAGTTCCACTTCGGCGAGGGCGCGAGCGGGTGGTCAGAGGGCGGGGACGGTGGGTATCTGCTCCACACCGAGACGGAGGCCGGCGAGGAATCCTCGTACCCCGCGGACAAGATCCTCGTCGCCGTCGGCCGCCAGCCGGTGACCGACAGTCTCGATCTCGAAAACGCGGGTATCGAGATGAACGAGCGCGGGTTCATCGAGACGGACGACCGAACCCGCACCGCAGTCGAGCACATTCACGCGGTCGGGGACGTGGCGGGCGAGCCGATGCTCGCGCACGCGGCCTCGAACGAGGGGATCGTCGCCGCCGAGGTGATCGCGGGCGAGCCGGCGGCGCTCGACAGGCAGGCGGTTCCCGCCGCCGTCTTCACCGATCCCGAGATCGGCACGGTCGGGATGACCGAAGCGGAGGCCGCGGAGGCCGGCTTCGACCCCACGGTCGGCGAGATGCCGTTCAACGCCTCCGGCCGCGCCATGACGACGGGTCACACGGAGGGGTTCGTTCGGATCGTCGCCGACGAGGAGACCGGGTTCGTGCTCGGCGGCCAGATAGTCGGTCCCGAGGCATCCGAGTTGATCGCGGAGGTCGCGCTCGCGATCGAGATGGGCGCGACGCTGGAAGACGTGGCGGCGACGGTCCACACCCACCCGACGCTTGCGGAGGCGGTGATGGAGGCCGCGGAGAACGCCCGCGGACAGGCGATACATACCCTGAACCGCTAGCCCGGCGCTGCGGGCGTGGCGGACGCTACCCCGACGCCTCGTATCCGGCATCCTCGACCGCGCGAACGAGCGCGTCGGGGTCGGCGTCGCCCTCGACGGTCGCAGCACCGCGCTGGCGGTCCGCACGGGCGTCGATAATAGTTCGACTCATGACACGGGTCGGTAGACGACGGAAGATTTTGTGCGTTTTCTCTTCGGAATCGGACCTCAGATCGCTTCGCGAATTTCGATTCGAAAGTATCACCGGCAACGCTCTTGTGCCTGCCGGACTTTGGACCTGCAATGCGAGACCTTGACGAGACTGACGTAGAGATTCTCTCGCTTCTGGCCGCGAACGCTCGGCGGTCGTTCAGCGAGATCGGCGAGCGCGTGGGGCTGTCCGGGCCGGCGGTGTCGGACCGCGTCACGCGGCTGGAGGAGACGGGCGTCATCGAGGGGTTCACCGTCGACGTCGACCGGACGAAGCTCCGCGGGGGCGTCCCCGTCATGGTCGACGTCGACCTCGCGGCCGACGCCGGAGTGGGGGGTGAAACGGCGCTGGAGTCTGCCCGAGAGCGCCTCCGCGAGGCCGACGCCGTCGAACACGTGTTCGTCACCGTCGAGGGCGATATTCGGTTGTACGCCCGGATCGGAGGGAATAGCGTTCGGGAGTGGCTCGCGGGGACCTTCGAGGGGCTCCCTGTCGACGACTGGACGGTCACGCTCGTCGACGAGGTCGAGTGGACCCCCTCGATCGATGGCATCGAGTTCGCGCTGACCTGTGCGGAGTGTTCGAACACGGTCGACAGCGAAGGCGAGACGACTAGGATCGACGGCGAAGTGTACCACTTCTGTTGTTCGTCCTGTCTGTCGCGGTTCCGCGACCGCTACCAGCGGCTCGAAGAGGGCGCGTGACGCCCGCGGCAGTCCGCTTGGCCGCCGCCGGCGGGCGGTCCACGAGCGATCCGGGCGGACACCGCAGCGACGCGGCCGAATTTCGGTTCGGGTGCGCGCGCGAGCGAACCGGTCCGCGTTTCGGGCTGACCCGGCCTCGATGGGCGGTCGAAGCGGCCCCGATCGGCGGCGAGCCGACGGACACAGGCACAGATCGACAAGACATGCGTACAGCCGCGTTAACCGGGACACAAACCGGATTAAACCGCGTTAAGGGAGTTCGCTTTTTATGTGGTACCGACGGCACGACCCGAGTGGACATGAGCGACAGAACGATTGGAACGAAACCGATTGCGCTGCTTTTGGTCGCCGTCGTCGCGCTCGGCGCGACGGCCGGCGTCGCGGCCGCCGACGGCGAACTCGGCGTGACCGTCGACGACGTTGACGGCGAACCGACGGTGACGGTCACTGAGAACGACACGGCACTCGAGAACGCGACGGTGAACGTCACGGTCGCGGATCCGGCAAACGAATCGTACGCCGGAGCGGGCGAGTACACGACTGATGAGAACGGCACGGTGACGCTACCCGAACCCGAGGAGAACGTCACGGTCGACGTGACCGCGACCGCTGACAATCGGAGCGCGTCCACGACGGCCGATCTCGAAGCGTCGGCCGGGCTCGCACTCGACGTGGTGATCGACGACGGCGAGCCGGTCGTCTCGGTGACGGACGACGGCGACGCGGTCGAGAACGCCTCACTCAACGTCACCACGGCCGACGGGCAGAACGTCACCTACGTCGGCGAGGGCGACTACGAGACAGACGAGAACGGCACGGTGACGCTGCCCGCGCCCGAGGAGAACGTCACGGTCGACGTGACCGCGACCGTCGGAAACGACTCGATCGCGGCGACAGTCGACCTGACCGTCGAGTCGGCCGAGGAACCGGTGGCCGAAGAGCCGGCCGGAGATCGCCCGTTCGGGCAGTTGGTGCGCGACTTCATCGACCGTATCGGTGACCGCGAGGGCGGTATCGGTGCCGCCGTCTCGGACTTCGTGAGAGAGAACAACCCGGGGAACGCGCCGGATGACGCCGGCGCTCCCGATGACGCCGGTAACGAGAGCGACGACGACGCGGCCAACGCGAGCGACGGTCCCGGCAACGCGCCGGACCGCGCGGGTAACGGAAACGGAAACGGGAACGACGGCGATCAGGGACCGCCGGACAACGCTGGACCGAACGGTGACGACGACGGGAACGACGCGGACAGCGAGCGCGGCCCGCCGGACCAGGCAGGGCCCGACCGCGATGACGGCGACGACACCGAGGACAGCGAAGACGACGGATCCGACGGCGAGGAGGACGCGGACGAGGATGGTACAGACGAGAACGCGAGCGACAACGACGCAGACGATGACGGTTCAGACGCTGACGACGGCGGGTCCAGTGGCGGCCCCGGAAACGGAAACGGCCCCAGCAACGGTAACGGCGGAAACGGCAACGGTCCGCCGTAACCGAGACGCGAAGTAGCGAACGAACGGAGCCGCGATTGCGGACACGAAGAGCGGATTTTTTCATCGTCGTCGCTTGTCGGCAGGGTTTAGTGCGGCGTGAGCGAACTGAGGGTATGAGCGAAACCGCGTACTCACCGGTGTCACACCACCTCACGGACATCGAGTCGGCTCGGGAGGAGGGTCGCCGGAAGATGGACTGGGCGCTCCAACACATGCCGATCTTGAACGCGCTCCGCGAGGAGTTCGAGACGGCACAGCCGCTCGCGGGCGAGACGATCGCGATGGCGATGCACGTCGAGGCGAAGACCGCGAACCTCGTCGAACTGCTGGCGGACGGAGGGGCGGAAGTGGCGATCACCGGCTGCAACCCGCTCTCGACGCACGACGACGTGTCGGCCGCGCTCGACGCCCACGAGTCGATCACCTCCTACGCGGTGCGCGGAGTCGACGACGAGGCGTACTACGACGCGATGCACGCCTGTCTCGCCCACGAGCCGACGATCACCGTCGACGACGGGATGGACATGGTGAAGCTCGTCCACGAGGAGTACCCCGGGCTCATCGACTCGGTCGTCGGCGGGGCAGAGGAGACGACCACGGGCGTCGACCGGCTGCGCGCGATGGACGCCGACGGCGAGCTGAAGTACCCCGTCTTCGCCGTCAACGACACGCCGATGAAGCGGCTGTTCGACAACGTCCACGGTACGGGAGAGTCGTCGCTCGCGACCATCGCGATGACGACGAACCTCTCGTGGGCCGGCAAGAACGTCGTCGTCGGCGGGTACGGCCAGTGTGGAAAGGGCGTCGCGAAGAAGGCCTCGGGCCAGAACGCGAACGTCGTCGTCTGCGAGGTCGACCCCCGCAAGGCCCTCGAAGCCCACATGGAGGGATACGAGGTGCTCCCGATGGTCGAGGCCGCGAAGAAGGGAGACGTGTTCATCACGACCACCGGCAACCGCGACGTGATCACCCGCGAGCACTTCGAGGAGATGCAGGACGGCGTCCTCCTCGCGAACGCCGGCCACTTCGACGTGGAGGTGAACCTCGACGATCTCGCGGATCTCGCGGTCGACCGCTACGAGGTCCGCGACGGCGTCGAGGGGTACGAAATGGAAGACGGCCGCGTTCTGAACGTGATCGCGGAGGGGCGGCTCGTCAACCTCGCCGCACCCCTCGCGCTCGGCCATCCCGTCGAGGTGATGGACCAGAGCTTCGGGGTGCAGGCGGTCGTCGTCCGCGAACTCGCCGAAAACGGCGAGAGCTACGAGCCCGGCGTTCACGACGTGCCCGATGACCTCGACCGCGAAGTCGCCGAGATCAAACTCGCCGCGGAAGGCGTCGAACACGATACGCTCACCGACGAACAGCGCGAGTACATGAACAGCTGGGAGCACGGAACATAGTAGATTAGATTGTGCGGTGCAGCGGCGCGCGCCTCCGAGCGCCCCAGAGGGCGCGAGGAGCGCCGCGCGAGGGAAGTCGACCGGTTGGAGCGAAGCGGAGACCGGCCGACGAGGCTGGGGAGGTGTGAGGTGCTGTGCGGTCGCGGTCGGGTGGGATTCGAAGGGGCAGCCGTGAGGCGGGCGCAGGCGACGCAAGCACTGGAAGGAGCGAGCAACGCGAGCGACTGAAGCGCGCAGCGAGCGTGCACCCGCCTCACGGCTGGGGCTTCGGCAGTTCCGGCGGTGACGAGAGCAGTCACGCACAACCTCGCGGCTGGGGCTTTGGCCGTCTCGGTCGTGATGGGTCACACTGAGACGAGCGACGATCTGTCGTCTCCACAGCCCTCACACCCTTTTTGAGCGACGACCCCGTACGAGTCGTAGTGACAGTCACGAGCGTCCACAACCCCAGCCACCGCGAGGCCCTCTGGGAGATGGAGGACGCCTTCGAGCGCGGCGACCTGATAAGCGTCTTCGGGCGCTGCACGGTCGACTACGAGGGCAGAGCCTCCTCCGAACTTGGCTCGGGCGATCGGCTGGTCGTGTTGAAGCCCGACGGGGCTGCCCTCGTTCACACCGACGAGGGCCGCCAGCCGGTCAACTGGCAGCCGCCGGGGTCGGAACACCGCGCCGCGGTCCGCGAGGGACGACTCCGCGTCGTCTCGACCAGAACGAATCCCGCGGAAACGCTCACCGTCGCCTTCGAGGACGTGCACCAGCTCTCCGCACTAACGGTCACCGGCGGCCGCGACCTCGACCTGCACGGCAGCGAGGAGGATCTCCGGACCCGCATCCTCGAACGCCCCGACATCGTCGAGCCGGGATTCGAGCCGACGGAGACGGAACGTCCCTCGATCGCCGGACCGATGGACGTGTTCGGCGTCGACGCCGACGGCACGCCGGTCGTTGTCGAGTTGAAGCGACGGCGAGTCGGCCCGGACGCGGTCGGCCAGTTGGCGCGATACGTCCGGGGGCT
The DNA here is from genome assembly GCF_024494655.1 of Halorubrum laminariae. Taxonomy (GTDB): domain Archaea; phylum Halobacteriota; class Halobacteria; order Halobacteriales; family Haloferacaceae; genus Halorubrum; species Halorubrum laminariae. The sequence continues at coordinate 587,998 of NZ_JANHDL010000001.1, forward strand.
GCGGGAGGAACTGGGCATCAACGACAGCGGTTTCGATGGTGACTCCGTCGGCGACGCCGATGGCGACGACGGAGAGACGCCCGCCGTCCGCGGCGTACTGGTCGCCCCCTCCGTCACCGACCGCGCCGCCGAGCGGCTGGCGGATCACGGGTTCGACCACGTCGCGCTCGATCCGACTGACGAGTGAGTCGCCCGCACACGCCGCGAGCGTGGCGAACGCGACGCCTCGCTATCGAAGGCTTTATCGCCGCAGCGAAGGCTACATCGGATAAGTAACCATGTCTGACAAACCCGCCTCCATGTACCGGACGATCGACAAGCCGTCGTACACCCGCCGCGAGTACATCACGGGTATCCCGGGCTCGAAGATCGCCCAGCACAACATGGGCGATCTGTCCACCGAGCCGGACGACTATCCGGTCCAGATCAGCCTTCGCGTCGAGGAGGAACTCCAGATCCGGCACGGCTCGCTGGAGAGCGCGCGCCTCTCGGCGAACCGCCACCTCATCAAGGAACTCGGCGAGGGCAACTACAAGATGACCCTCCGCAAGTTCCCCCATCAGGTCATTCGAGAGAACAAGCAGGCGACCGGCGCAGGCGCGGACCGCGTCTCAGACGGGATGCGACAGGCGTTCGGCAAGCCGGTCGGGACCGCCGCACGACTCGGTAAGGACGACATCGTCTTCACCGCCTACTGCGACGTCGACCAAGCCTCCGTCGTGAAAGAGGCGTTCCGCCGCGCGTACAACAAGCTCTCGCCGCCGTGCCGGATCACGGTCGAGCGCGGCGAGAAGCTGCTCGTCTCGTAGACGGCAACACACTTTTCGAGGCGTGGTTCGCGACCGGTATCGGCCTCGCCGTCTTCTCGCGGCGTCACGTGTCCGAGAGACGGCGAGCCGAACTCCTGAAATACCTCGCTCGCGTACCGACGGGCAGTGTCAAAGCAGTTGGCCGAGGTCGAGACGCTCTTTCTCCACGAGGCGCGGAGCGACTACACCGTCGTCGCCACCCGCGACGGGAGTCGCGTGCTCCGCGGGCGGCTCGAACTCAAGGAGACGTCGGCGGGACCCCGTCCGGGGAAGTTCCGCGTCGTTCGCGACGGCGAGGACCACCCCCGTAGCCCGGACGAGTTCGTCGACCTCGCGCGTGCGGCCGATCGGATTCGGATCTCAGAGCAGACCGCACCAGAGAGTCGCGAACGCTTGGAAGCGATGCTTGACGGCTATCAGCTGGAGTCGCTCACGGTTCGGACCTGTCGCCGGTGCGCGAACAACGGCCGATACGGACCGATCACGGCCGAGACCGCGATCGAGCACAACGACGAGCTGATCTGCCGAGACTGTGCTCGGCGGGAGTTGGAACGAGAACTGTCGTACAAAGGTGAGTTTACGGGCGCAGCCGAAGAGCGACTCGAAGAGCTGCTGTATGAGTCCGGCGACCTCGACCGGATCGTCAATCTCCTACAGGGCGGACTCGATCCGGACCTCACGAAGTACGACGAGGTGTCCGCGAACGTCGATGACATCTCGCCGGTGCAGACCGCCGACTTGGACCTTCATCCGGCCCTCTCGGATCTCGTGCAAGACCGGTTCGACGAACTGCTCCCGGTCCAGAGCCTCTCGGTGCGGAACGGGCTCTTGGAGGGTGACGACCAGCTCGTCGTGAGCGCGACTGCGACTGGGAAGACGCTCGTCGGAGAGCTAACGGGGATCGATCGGGCGCTGAACGGTGACGGGAAGTTGCTGTTTTTGGTTCCGCTCGTCGCGCTCGCAAACCAGAAACACGAGGACTTCGAGGATCGCTACGGCGACCTGCTCGACGTCTCGATTCGTGTGGGCTCCTCGCGAGTGAACGACGACGGCAACCGGTTCGACCCGAACGCGGACGTTATCGTCGGCACCTACGAGGGGATCGACCACGCGCTCCGGACCGGCAAGGACCTAGGCGACGTGGGGACGGTCGTCATCGACGAGGTTCACACGCTGAAGGAGGGAGAACGCGGCCACCGGCTCGACGGACTCATTTCCCGACTGAAGTACTACAGCGAGGATCGGATGGAGACGCACTCGGGATACGATGGGACGCAGTTCGTCTACCTCTCGGCAACGGTCGGAAACCCTGAGTGGCTCGCTGAGCGCCTCCGTGCCACGCTGATCGAGTTCGAGGAGCGACCCGTGCCAATCGAGCGTCACGTCACCTTCGCCGACAGTCGGGAAAAGGCCAATATCGCCGACAAGCTCGTCAAGCGGGAGTTCGACACGAAGTCGTCGAAGGGGTACCGCGGGCAGACGATCATCTTTACGAACTCCCGGCGGCGCTGTCACGAGATCAGCCGAAAGCTCCGATACGACTCCGCGCCGTATCACGCCGGGCTCGACTACAAGCGCCGGAAGACGGTCGAACGGCAGTTCGGGAATCAGGACCTGTCTGCGGTCGTCACCACCGCGGCGCTCGCCGCCGGCGTCGACTTCCCCGCCTCGCAGGTGATCTTCGACTCGCTTGCGATGGGGATCGAGTGGCTCTCAGTCCAAGAGTTCTCCCAGATGCTCGGGCGGGCGGGGCGACCGGACTACCACGACCGCGGGCGGGTGTATCTCCTCGTCGAACCCGACGGGATCTACCACAACTCGATGGAGCGCACCGAAGACGAGGTCGCCTTTACCCTGCTCAAAGGCGAGATGGAAGACGTTTCGACCCACTACGACGAGACGGCCGCCGTCGAAGAGACGCTCGCGAACGTTATCGTCGCCGGAAAGAAAGCCAAGCGACTCAACGACCGGATGATAGGCGATGTGCCGACGAAACACGCGATTGGGAAGCTACTGGAGTGGAACTTCATCGACGGGTTCGATCCGACGCCACTCGGTCGCGGGATCACGAGGCACTTTCTCGCACCCGACGAGGCCTTCTTCATCCTCGATGCGATCCGAAAGGGGACGGACCCGTACGACATCGTCGCCGACCTCGAACTACGCGACGACGAAGAATAAGTGAAGAGTAACGGAATCGGATGCGTGTCAATCGCCCACGTGGGTCGAGGCGCAACGAAACGTTTTAGCGGCCCATACAGGTAGATAGGGGTGCGGGACCGTGGGTTAGTGGTATACTCCGGGCCTTGGGTGCCCGTGACCCCGGTTCGAATCCGGGCGGTCCCACTCGTTTGCGAGAAACGAAGTGACGAGCGACGAGTCGCAACCACCCGGATTTGAAGCGGAGAACGGCGTAAGCCGATCGCTTGACCGTCTCGATCCGCTTGCCGCCTTTCGAAATCCTTTTGTCTCGAATCGGCGTTGGTCCGAGTGCGAGCCGCCTTAGCTCAGACTGGGAGAGCACTCGACTGAAGATCGAGCTGTCCCCCGTTCAAATCGGGGAGGCGGCATACCGATTCTACTCGGTTCTCATTCGCACGCAGGCAACGCCTTACGGCGATTTTCCTGCCGATTCCACGGTTAGATTTGACCATGATTCCACTCGCGCCCCGACGCCTTCTGGCGCTTCACTCATATTTGAGCCCCTGATCATATGTAACTACTGTCAAGGAGACTAATTGAGAATCGGTTACTGATTTGCGACAAAAAACTTCGCAACATTAACAGCTGCGTTTGCATCGGCGTGTTGGTTGTATTCACATTTATTACATTTGAAGTACACGCTCTGACGACTAGTTTCCTCGTCTTCACCACATCGAGAACATTCTTGACTCGTATAATATGGCTCAATTTTCATGACAGGAATGTCGTACACATCTGATTTTTCTTCGATAAATTCCTGTAGGCGGCTATAAGACCATTCGTTGAATCTTCTCTTCTCTGCTCTATATTTTCCCAATCGATGTATTTCAGATAGTTCTTCAAGAACAATCACAACACTTCCAGGTGCATTCCGAGCAAATTCAACAATAGAATTTGCCACCTCATAGTCTACTTGGCGTTTGTAGCGTTGCCGCCGCTTTCGGGCGTCGTCCATCTGATTCCAAACTCCTGCTTTCTTGAATTCCCTTATTCGCTTACTAAACTGGTTCATATAGTGTTCCACTTGATCACCACTGCGATTGTACCAATCAAGAACATGATCTTCATCACAATCATATAGAGCAGCATATGCTAACTGATTCCGTCCCCGATCGACTCCAACAATATACCTTGCTTCGTCAGGATCGAACGTTCTCTGATATTTGGTTGCTATCTGAAATCGAAGATGGGCTGTAAATTGACGGTCATTGATCTTTTGGAGTGTAGATGTTGACAGCCTTTGTACCTTCCCTGGTAGATCAGCAGAGTCTATGTCTCTAAAAGTGACTCCAGAGATACGTTGCCGACTAGATTTCTTATCAGGAACTGCTTCAGGTGATGGAAGATAATCAGTATGATAGGACTCTTCGCTAGTTTCAAGAGGTAGAGCAACCCGTCCTCGACCTGTTCTAATATTTAAATAAAAACAACCATCATCATGAAAAATATGGGTATATTTTCGTGGAACTGCGAGAGTATCAGCACGGTTCGCTTCAGGTGGAGAAGCATTCGTTTCTTTCCTAAATTCACGATAATTTTGATTTACAATCCGAATTGCGTACCCTACCTGTAACCTTGGGATTTGGATATCACCACGATCCGTAATCTGACCGCTAAGCTCACTTTGGTCAGAAATTGTGAAATCAAATGGGTCATGGTTTTGGAAATACTGACATGCCTCAGATCTCGCATACCGGTATTCTTTCATAGCACGGTTGAGTTTTCCTGTCTTTTTCGTAGTCAGTGTTGGTATATGGAATATAATAGTCCGTGTATACGTATCTCGTTCCTCTGGAGGCGGTTGCGCAAAAGCCCCGAACCGTTGAATGGAGGCTTGTTTATTAGACATGAGTAATAATAGCTGGGCAAACGATTTATGCTTCATGCCCCGAAATCAGTAAGTGGTGTATGATGCAGCGAGGGAACTCGTTGCTATAGTGTCTCGCGGTCAAAGTGCCGAAAAAGTCCTTTTTATGGGCACGAGACACGCGCCGCTCTCACACGGCGCTTAAGCATCCGCCATCCGCTGTAGTAAGCACCTAAAAGATGAGGCAGCGGGAAAAGGCATGTTCGTTACGTCCAAGAGGCGTAACGGCAGATACCGTGATGACGTCGTCCTGTGAGGGGCTGACAGACGCGAGCAAGCGATGTAAACACCTGCCACCGGTGTTGCACACTGGAATCTCATGAAAATGGAGATTATTGCTGGGGTGTTGTGAGTACCCGACAGCGTAGTCTACAAATGATTAGTAGAATATAATTCAGATCCATGATTGACAAATACAACTCAGTACCTCACGGAGGCGCTATAAGCGATTTGAGCAGGCGAGTCGCAGCGACCGAGCGAAGTGAGGTCGACCGTCTCGACGAGTTCAAATCGGGGAGCGGCATGTCTTTTCTGTGCGGACTACGTTCGACAGTGACAAGTAAACTATCCCGCCCTGCTTCGCTTACCTCATACGAGGTTCACTCGTTGAGGGTGGGGCTTCATCGAGTGTCAGGAATCCCGCGACGCCCGCGAGGGGGATCGGCGTGCCGACGAGAATCACGACCGCCACGCCCGAAGAACACTGCTGTCCATGTCGCGCCACGACGCGGCGAGGAACGCGACGAGTAGGACGCTCATGACGACGTGGGCGACGAAGAGAACGTGCGTCGAGACGATATCGAGGACCGTCACGGCGGCGACTGCCCACGCGGCGGGAACGAGTAGCGCCGGACCGTTCTCGCGTAGGGACCGGAACGTGACATCCTCCCCGGCGTAAACACCGGGGCTTCCCCTACGAGGGGAATCCGGTTTGGCAGGTTTCAGTCCGAGTACGCCGAGAGCGTCATCTGTCCGGTTCTCGGACTCGTCTCTCGGTGGACTGTGGCGGTGTCACGACCGCTCCCATCCTGTGGCGAGTCATTGCGTCCGGGTTCCCAACGGACGCTCTCTCCCCACGGGTCTACACGGTCGGCGATGTTCGCCGCCGCGTTGATGTCTGCTTGGAACTCCGATATGTGGCAGTCGTTGTGTGGACACACGAACTCCGCTTGCTGGTTCCGCCGACCGAGACGACCGCATGCGTGGCACGTCTTCGAGGTGTACGCCGCGTTGACGAACTCAACGTGAATCCCTGCCTCGGTCGCTTTGTCTTCGATTCGGCCCTGTAGCCGGGCGAACGCCCACGCATGAAGCCGTCTGTTCATGAACTTCCCGTAGTCGAGGTTTTCACGGATATACGACAGATCTTCGAGAACGATAACTGAGTTCTCGAAAGAGCGGGCGTATTCGATGGCCTGCCGAGACGCTTTCTCGACAATATCCGTCAGGGCGTTTTGGTAGTGGTCGAATCGTTCATCCACACGCCACTCGGCGGCGTCTTTCGACTGGAGCCGCCGGAGCGTGGTGAACATCTCCTTGCGGAGGTGTCGCGCTCGACTGCCGCTGACGAGCATCGGTTTCCGTGGTGCGTCGCGTTTGAGGGCACAGCCCGTAATCAACGCGCTCTCACCGACATCGAAACCGATGTACGTCGGATCGCTTACCTCAGTCGGTTCCTCGACTGGGTATTCAACGGTGACGTGTAACTCCCACGACGTGCGGTGTTGCTGGAGCCGCAACTCGCCTGCTGTCGCATCTCCGTCAAGCAGGTCGAACCACAGCGATTCTTGTGTGGGATTGATCTGAAGTGGAATCCAGAAGTTCGTCCCACGACCGGGTTGCGGGACCTCCCACACGAAACTGTATTCGCGCTCCTCAGAGTAATCGAACGTCGCGGCCCGGTTAACGAGTCGGAGCGGATGCTCGTCGTCTAACTCCTCAGCGTTGTACGTGTTGCGGAGTTTCGGCACGTAGGACTTGAGCGCGTCTTTGGCTTGGTACGGCAAATCGTAGGGTGTCACAATGTCGTTGACGGCAGACATTGTCTCCGCCCGATTGTCGAAGGCGTCGTGGAGTGCAGTTCGGTAGGTGTCCAAGAGTCGTTGTAGGCGTTGCTCTTTGCCCGTGGTGGGCGTGGCGAGCGTGGCCTGTAGCGTCTTCGTCACCGTGTCGGACACAGTGTTATAATAGTATTAGTCATATTTAACACCGTCGGTCACAAACCATAAGACGTGAAGAACATCAATATCGAGGTAGACGAGGAACAGTACGAGTCGCTAAAAGAGACGAAGAAGCGTCACGGCCTAATGTGGCGTGGGATGCTACTCCACGCACAGCGGGAGTTGGATTCCGGCATGGACACCGAGTAGCAGTCACTCAGTACTGTGTCGCATTCCCTCCCGGCCTGAAGGCCGGGATTCCCTGCTTGAATTAAGATGGAGCCGGTTCACGCCGGGCGAGAATACACGTTTGGATCGAACGCCCGGCTCGACGGCGAATCGTCGATTCGTTTTCACGACGGAACCGACGGATCGGCCGATCTGTCGCGATATCTGTCGAGAGACAGTCGCTATACGCTGGTATCGGTGTCGAGATGGAATCCTCATATCCGCCGATAGTCGTGGTAACTGTACACTCGCAACTGTTATGCCGCGAGCGGCCGTATTTTCATGTGCAATGGCGACCGGAAAGGTTGATTTCTTCAACGACACTGGCGGCTACGGATTTATCGAGACTGACGACGCAGACGACGACGTGTTCTTCCACATGGAAGACGTCGGCGGCCCCGACCTCGAAGAGGGACAAGAAGTCGAATTCGACATCGAGTCCTCCGACAAGGGCCCGCGCGCGTCCAACGTCGTTCGGCAGTAAGCCGATACCGATTAAGGCGGGTCGGTCCGGCTGACGCCGAACACGGCTCTGACACGCAATACTGAAACTTTCTGCCCGCGCTGCGGACCTCGTCCGTTGCGGGTCGTTATCTACGCTCCGAGCGACGGCGACACAATCTAGATGTGTTGGCCCCACAGCCCGCGCCCCTTCGTCACCTCGATGTCGCCCTCGACGCGGGCCTGACAGGCGAGGCGCACGTCGTGGCTCGGGTGGTGCGGAGGGAGCCAGAGTCGGGCTTTCTCCTTGCGGCCCGACTCGCTGACATCACCCTCGATTTTGACCGCGCACGTGCCACACGAGCCCATTCCGCGGCAGTTAAGTTTCTCAGATTTGCCGTTGTACACGGAGAGACCCGCCTCCGCCAGCACGTCGCGCAAGATGGCTCCCTTCTCGCACTCGATCTCCTCGCCTTGGTAGGATACGGTCGGCATAGACGGGTAGTGATACGAGAGCAACCCACAAAGAGTCTGTGTCGCGTCGACCGATCGACGGAACGGTTCGCGTCACCAGCCTGAACCGGGGGGAGGAAGACGGGGCGGTCGCTCGGCTCGGAACCGTGTGCCGATCGTCAGACACTGGACGGGGCGTTTTTTACTCTTCGGCACCGCAGAGGTGGCATAATGGGACTCAGGTGTCTGCTCGGACACGACTTCAGCGAACCCGAACTACAGCGCGACCGAGAGGAAGACGGAAACGAGGTCGTCACGACCGTCACCGAGGTGAAGACCTGCGCTCGGTGCGGCGAGACGCAAGTCGTCAGCGAAAACACCGAGGTCACGACGATGGAGCAGTTGGCCGAGGAAGCTGCCGTCGGTGCCGAGACGACCACGCCGGAGGCCAAGGCGGATGAGACGGCAGGTCCCGGTTCCGCGCCCGATGAGATCGCCGAATCGAAGCCCGCCGAGTCGAGCGGAACCGTCGCGCTCGCCGACACCGACGCGGCCGAAGAGGACGCAGTGATCATCGACGAAGGGCCGACCGACACGAGCGGCAGCGGCGAATCGACCGCCGATACGGTGGCGGAGACCGCGGGCGCGGACGACGCTGCCGACGACGCTACCGACGACGGGGGTGCAGAACTGCTCGACGAGGGGGAAAAGGAGGACGGCGACGGGTCACTCGGGGGCGACGGCGAGTACGCGGCGTACCCCGACACGGAAACCGCAGAGGCGTCGACGGCCGACGAGGGAGTAGAAGAGGCCGACGACGGAGTAATTCTCGACGAAGCGGGTGACGAAGACGGTGACAGGGAGCGAGGCGCGTGGCCGGCGGTCGACGAGACCCAAGCGGCGGGTGAAGAGCCGACACCGTGGCCCGAGCAACGAGGAGAAGACGAGGGGTTCAGCGCAGAGATCGACGAGGGTGACGCAGACGGGAGCGTCGAGTTCGGCGGCGGGCTCACTCCGGAGGCAGCCGAGACGGAAGCAGACGAGGACGTCGAGTACGTGACTGCCCCAGAACGAGATGAGACGAGCGGTGCGGGCAAAGCGGGCGGAGCAGACAGTAGGGACCGATCCGCGGCCGACGAGGGAATGCCGATCACCCGTGGCGCGAGTCCGAACCTCGGGACGGCGAGCGACGAGGTGACGACGGAGTACTACTGTCCCGAGTGCGAGATGACGCGGTCCGCCGATGGCAACTCCATGCGGGCGGGCGACATCTGTCCCGAGTGCAAGCGCGGCTACGTCGACGAGCGACCAATCTGACCGATCGACGTTCCGTGGAGAGGGGGCTCAACGGCGGCGAAATCCCGTGACGAAACTGGTTTACGCACCCCAATCGAACGGTGGCGATATGAAGGAGTACAAGATGCGACGCGGCGAGCATCTCGGAGACCGCATGCCCGATCTGAAGGGCTCGATCGAGGAGTACTTCGGCACGGTCAGTGGCACCGAAGAGTGGGAGGGTCACGAGCTGTACGTCGTCGAAGACCCCGACAATCCCGTGTTCGAGCGTATCGTCGCCGGCGCGGCCGAGTACGGGAGTAAGAAAGACAAGCTCGCGGTCCACTTCGAGGAGCGTCCCGCAGAAGACGTCATCGCCGAGGGGGACGCCGACGCCGCGGCCGACGCCGTCGACGCGAAAAACGAGTTTCTGCTGGAGGCCACCGGCCGCGACGCGAAGTCACGGCGCAAATCGCTGAAGCGCGAAGTCGAAGACGACGCGCCGGACTACTGATCCACCGCATTCTCGACGTGGACAATCGACGATCGGATCTGTGCTTTTCTCGTAGTAGTTGACGGCGACAGACGTGAGCGTGCGCCGGTCGGAGCGTCGAGGGGAGTGCGCCGGGCGGGTCAGCACGTCGAGAGTAGAACCGACACGTCTCATCGCTGGAGGCACTGACCACCGATCGACTATCAGGATCGATCGAATAAATTTATTCGGGACTGAGTTAAAATATACACCATTTAAGCCGATCGGGCTCCAAGGAGGCGTATGAGTATCGAAACGGTGGTTCTGGCGGTCGGGACCGAAGACGAGGAGCGGACAGAACGGCTCGCGCGCGAGGCCGTCTCCGTGGCCGAACCGGCGGATGCGGAGGTCGTGTTGACCCACGTGTTCGACGACGCGGAGTTCAAGCGCGTCCGGGCGAAACTCGGCGTCAACGAGGACAGCGAGGGGTCGACGCCGGACGCCGTCGCGGAACGGCACACCACGACGCGCGCACTCGCAAAGGCGCTCTCCGAAGCCGGCGTGCGCTACTCGGTTCGCGGGGCGGTCGGCGACCTCGCCGCGGAAGTCACAGAAACGGCGGGCAGAGTCGGCGCGGACCGGGTCGTCGTCGGTGGTCGCCAACGGTCGCCGACCGGAAAGGCCGTGTTCGGCAGCGTCGCACAGGACATCTTGCTCTCTGCGCCGTGTCCGGTGACGTTCGTTCGACAGACCGCGGCGTAGATCGGCGCGTCGAGACACCGCGAATCCGCAGAAGCGTCCCGCTTAAGTGATACCGGTTCGCCCGTTTAGCCGATGTACTACGTGGGCGTCGACCTCGGGGCGACGAACGTCCGGGCGGTCGTCGGCGACGAGTCGGCGACTGTGCTCGGGAGCGACTCGCAGGGAACGCCCCGCGGACCGAACGGTATCGCCGTGACCGAGGCGGTGTTGAGCGTCGTCCGCGGCGCGTGCGCGGACGCAAACGTCGATCCGACGACGGTGACGGCGGCCGGCATCGGCTCGATCGGTCCGCTCGACCTCGCCGCCGGCGTGGTCCAGGGTCCGGCGAACCTCCCGGACACCGTCGAGCGCATCCCGCTCGTCGGGCCGATCTCACAGCTTTTGGACACCGACGAGGTGTACCTCCACAACGACACGATCGCGGGCGTCATCGGGGAGCGGTTCCACGCCGACCGCAACCCGGACGACATGGTGTACCTCACGATATCGTCCGGTATCGGCGCGGGCGTCGCCGTCGACGGCAACGTGCTCTCCGGGTGGGACGGCAACGCCGGCGAAGTCGGCCACATGACCGTCGACCCCCACGGCTTCATGACCTGCGGCTGCGGGCTCGACGGCCACTGGGAAGGATACTGTTCGGGCAACAACATCCCGGAGTACGCGCGCGAACTGCACGAAGAAGATCCGGTCGAGACGGTGCTCCCGGTCGAGGACCCCGACTTCTCCGCGATCGACGTGTTCGAAGCCGCGGGCGAGGACACCTTCGCCGACCACGTGATCGACCAGATCGCCCACTGGAACGCCATGGGCATCGCGAACGTCATCCACGCGTACGCCCCTATCGTCGTGAGTGTCGGCGGTGCAGTCGCGCTCAACAACCCCGACCTCGTCCTGGGTCCCGTCCGAGAGAAGCTCGCGGATATGGTGTTCATCAACGTCCCCGAGATCAGGCTGACCGCGCTCGGCGACGAAGTCGTGGTCAAGGGTGCGCTCGCGAGCGCGCTCACGGCCGGCACCGGCGACCGCTCTCGAGTGGAGAACCCACCGTAGGTCGGCTCGCCGGCCCGGTTCGAGAACGCGTCAGTTCTCGAACTCCGTCAACTCCGGTTCGACTGCAGAATCGACCGCATCCCGCGTGCCGAGGTACGCGTCGCGGTACCGCCACACCTTCCGTAACAACACGTAGCCGAAGGCACCCTGAAACGCGAGGACGAATAGAAACAGACTCCCGACGGACGGGAGTCCGGTGATCGCAGATACCACCGTCGTGACGGGGCCGACAAGCGTGTTGTACAGCCCGTGAATGACTGCCGCGAGTATCAGTCCCTTCATGACGATCGGGCCGCGGTGTTCGGGATTGAACTTTGCGAGACCGAGGTAGTAGCCCGCAAAGGCCGAGTAGATGACGTGTCCCGGTCCCGCCAGTGCCCGAAGCGCAGCGATCCCGTCTCCTGCCCCCAGTGCTGCGAACCCGAGCGTGATCTCTGCGAGTTCGACGGACTGTCCGATGTACACGAGGTTCTCGATGACGGCGAAGCCGAGTCCGGCGATCGCGCCGTACACCGCCCCGTCGATGACTGCGTCGAACCGAGCGTCGGTGTACGCGTACAGCCGGACTGCGAGCAGCTTCACCGACTCCTCGATGGGACCGACGATAACGAAGAAGAACGCGACCATACCGAGAAATCCGAACCGCTGGAAGTACGGCTGTGCGAGGCTGTTGAGGATCGCCGCGAACGTGGCCGTGAGGATCGACAACAGAAACGTGGCGACGAGAAGCGAGAGCGGTTCACCGCTCGTGACATCCGAGGCGTAGACGTACGCGGCGAATCCGAGCGCCGGAACGGCGGAGAGTCCGACGAGCATCGCGACCGCCGGGTCAAAGACGAGACCCAGCCCGATCGACCCGAGCACCGTGAGCAGTCCGAGGAGCGCGACGAGGACCACGAATGCCTTGGCAGAGCGGGTGATGAGCCAGTGCAACGCGACGGAGAGGCCGTCGAGGGACGTTCGTTCCTCCCACGTTGCGATGTCGTAGAGGTCGCGATCGTCGTCGGCACGCGACTCAATCGGGTCCGACTTGGACGGCATACCGCCGGGTTCGATCCACAGATACTTAATCGGTGACGGAGGCGACAGCGTTGAAACCCGAGAGCGCGAAACGGGGGTATGCACTTCGACAGCCGGACCCAGCAAGCGCTTCGGGAGACGGGCCTCGACACCGACGCGATCGCGACGGCGTCCGACCGGGTCGCCGAACTGGTCGCCGAGGACGCCGATCGGCTTCGGGCGTTTTTCGACGGAGATGGCCTGTACTACTCGAATATGGAGCTGGCACACAGCACCGAGTCGATCCAAGACCACCCGACGGCCGCTGTCGACCTGTTCACCCACGGGAGCGATCTCCGAGGGTACCTGTCGCTTGACGGGTGGGGCGTCCCGATCGAGGGCGGGCGAGTGCTTCGGGACGCGGGCGACGAAGAAGGGGGCGAGAGCAGAGGCGGAGCGGACGAGAACGGAGGCGGAGCGGGCAACGCTCGACCAGTTCTCGTCGAACTGTCGCTCGGAGAGACGGTCCACGATCGGGTCAAGTTTGCCCGCGACCGCGAGGTGTTGTGACGGTGAACGCGCGCGTTCGCGGCATCTACACGACGGCGCTCACCCACCTGCTGTTGCGGGCGGGTCACGAGGTCGTCGACGCGTCCACACCGATACGCCGGCGGTTCGACGCCGCGTTCCCGACCGCGCCGCCCGACGTTCGCGTGTCGACGTCGGCGGACAGACAGGGCGTCGGCGCGGACGGCGATCCGAACGCGGTCGAGCGCGTTCGAGATCTGTTCACCGGGGTCGGCCGCGACGCGTTCGGGTGGGCCGATCCGACGCCGCCGGGCGCGGTGCTCGACGGAGAGGTGACGGAGGCGCTGGGTGGAGGCGCAGTCGTGCGGCTCCGAGTGGGCGAGATCGGTGCGAAGGGTGACGAGGGCGGAGCGGGAGACAACGGAACGGGCGATCCGGCGAGCGTCGAGGGGTACCTCCCGTACGGGAACGTCGACGCCCGCGTCGAGACCGGCGATCCGGTCCGCGTTCAGGTCATCGCATCCGCGGCACCGTGGATGGATCGGCGTCCGGAACTCGACGGCTCGATCCGCGTCACCGGGGATCTCGTCGCGCTCGAACCGGGATCGGGAACCCGCGTCGATGTCAGAAATGACGAGGCCGCGCGCGAGCTGTCCGGGATGCTCGACCTGCTCGGGCTGGAGCCGCCGGACGGCTGGCGGGCGGTGTGGAAGTCACCCGCGGTCGACGCGGAGACGGACGAGTTAGAGGCCGGGCTCCGGCGTGCCGTCAACGCGGCCGAGGAGATGGACGCCGCCGTCAACGCGGCCGGCGGTGTCGGCGTCCTCGACGACCCGAGCCAGTGTCGTGATCGACCGATCGCGACGCCGAACGACGCATTCTGGGTCTGGTTCGGACGCGAGAGCCGGTTCGCGCTCGACGACGCGCGGCGTGAGGTGACCGCGACGATGCCGGGACATCACCGCGTGAAGGCGGGTACCGCAGACGCCTCGGCGGGCGTCGACCTCGCCGAGGCGCTCTGTGACCCGGACCCTGACGCGCCGTTTCCGTTCGCCGTCGTGACGGAAACGTTCGGCCCAACCGACGGCGACACGCTCCGGATCGACCACGGGAAGCCCGACGGTCGGTGCATCACGCTCGGCGAGGCGACGGTGACCGGGGTCGAAGCCGGCGGCTCTGTCACCGTCGAGCGCGAGATGACGGGCGGCGGCACCTACGACGGACTTGGCGTGGCTCGCGAGGCCGGCGACATCGCCGAAACGACACTGAAGGAGGGCCGGTGGTGGTACCCGACCACGTACCGCGGTCGCGATGGGACCGTCCGCGGCACGTACGTCAACGTCTGTACCCCGGTCGAAGTGTTCCCGGACGCGGCCCGCTACGTCGACCTCCACGTGGACGTGATAAAACACCACGACGGCACCGTCGAACGCGTCGACGACGAGGAACTCCGCCAGTCTGTCGCAGACGGCGACACGCCGGAGCCCGTCGCCGAGAAGGCACGGGACGTGGCGGCGGCGCTCGAAAACGCCCTGTAGCCGAACCGGATCAAGCTAGCGGAACGGCCGGTCGTTGGCCGAACGAGCGGTGACGACGGAGATTAAAAGTGGTTCGCGGGGTCGGTCTCGTGTTGGAGTTCGCCGCCGCGGCCGCCCTCGACCGTGGACGCGCCCTGATCGCCGGACGAGGCCGTCCGAACGGTCACGTCCGTCACCTCGTCGAAGTCCATGATCAGGTCGCGACGGATGTTGTCGGCAGTTATGTTCGAGATGCCGCAGCCGGAACAGGTGCCGCCGAGTTCGACGACGACCTCGCCGGTCTCGGCGTCGGCCTCACGCACGACGCTGGTGCCGCCATGCATCTGAATGATCGGCATCTGACCGACCATCCACCGCTCGACCCGCTCGGCGAGGCTCTCGTCGCTCATTACCCCATCTTAGGACCCGAGGATATGGAAGCTTGCGGTTTGCGAGCACGCCGAACGAGCGAAACGAACTGTGTCATCGTCGATCCGACGGGTTAGCTCGGCCGATACCAGAACAGCTCACTCGTCACGGTCATCGGTGGCGTCCGACCCGCTTGGAAGGTGCGTCGGGTCCGGCGGTCCGTCGTCGTGTAGCGAGTCGTCGCGTTCCAGCAGGTATAAGAGCGGCCCCAGAACGGCCAACACGAGCACGCCCGGGATCGGAGCGTCAGGGACGAGTAGCGCGGTGGCGACGCTCGCGCCAGACGAGAGAATGACGAGCGCGGCCCACAGCGACGGTGAGCCAATGTCGACGCCGACCCGCGTCGCGTCGCGGTAGACGAGAACGGCCACAGTCGTGGCAAGCGCAGCAGCGACTCCCCCGCCGATGAGGGTGATGAGAGTCATACGTATCCTTCACGCGAGGCGAAAAAAGGGTATCGCGCCGGACAGAAGAGGCCGTCCCGCGAGAGTCGCAGGACGGGTCGAACTGCGAGCAAGCGGCTCGACAAGGCGGTCGCGGGCGGTTAGGGTGCCTCGCCAGTCTCGATGCTGAAGGAGTCGCGGGGGTACGCAACGCACGTCAGCGTGTAGCCGTCGTCGATCTCGGGGTCTTCGAGCATCTGCTGGTTGTCGTGTTCGACGAAGTCCTCGGACGGACCGTCCGTGATGCGGCCGGCACAGGAGACGCACTGCCCCTGACGGCAGGCGTACGGCAGGTCCCAGCCCTGGTCTTCGCCCTGTTCGAGGATCGGCTGGTCGTTCGAGAGCTCGACCGTTTCGCCCTGCTTGACGAACTCGACCTCGAAGTACTCGACCTCGTCTTCGGGGATGTCACCGGGACCGGAGCTCGTCGTGCTCCCGTCTTCGAGTTCTCCCTCCTCTCCTTCTGCGCCGGCGGGGATCGCACCGCCGCCGCCACCGCCACCGATCGCGCGGTTGCCCGGCTCGGGGAAGTCGGTCTCGGGAACGGCCGACGCCCGGCGTTCCAGAACCGTGTCCGAGATGTCCGTCGTCGGTTCCCACCCCGTCCCCTTCAGCGAGCTGACGAGGACCACGGTCAGCGTCGCGATCCCCGCGATAACGATCGCGAGCGGATTCGCGAGCGACGTGATCGCCAGTGGGTTGAGCATACGAACCGATATGTAGAGGTGGCATAAGGCCGTTTTGATCGGTCCAACGGGGTGAGAGCCGGTGTGGAACGGACCATTTATCGGCCGAGCGGTCGACAGAGCGTCCATGCAAGTGAAATCTCGACATCACCTCCGGAGCGATGACATCGACGCGATCCGCGAGGCGGTCGCAGACCACCTCGGAGTCGACATCGACGGAGACACCTTCGAACTCGTCGAGTTCGTCGACGCGGACTACGAACTCGTGTTGGTCGACGGCGAGCCGGCCGTCTTCTACGTCGACGACGACGAGCCCTTCCTCACGGTTCGAGGAGCGAACGACTACGAACCGGAGACGGGCGTCGTCACGGTCGACGCCGGTGCGATCTCGTTCGTCTCCGACGGTGCCGACGTGATGCGACCGGGGATCGTCGAGGCCGACGACGCGATCCGCGAGGGGGATCTGGTCGTGATCGCAGAGGAGACCCACGCCAAGATTCTCGCAGTCGGCCGCGCGATGGTCGACGGCGACGAGATGGTCGGCGACAGCGGCAAAGTCGTCTCCTCGATCCACCACGTCGGCGACGAGCTGTACGAGTTCTCAGCGTAAGCGAACGTCACGGAACCGTTGACGGGAGTTCATCGAGACGGGGTGGCCCCGGCTGAGAGCACGTCGGACCTTTTAATCGGTCGCCCGATGACTGCGATGGTAATGACCGGGATTCGAGTCGTGAGCTACAACGTCCGCTACGCGAACCGCAACGATCACCACGACGCGTGGCACGAACGACGCGACGCCGTCGCCCGTCTCATCCGGTTTCATCACCCTGACATCCTCGCCGTTCAGGAGCCGGTCGCAGACCAGCGTCGCGACCTCCGCGAACGGCTCCCGGAGTACGCGCTCGTCGGCCGGGGGCGCGACGCCGACGGCGACGGTGAGGGATGCCCGATCGGTGTTCGCACGGATCGATTTCAGATCGCCGACCACGGGACGTTTTGGCTCTCGACAACCCCGGAGTCGCCGTCGACGGACTGGGGGGCTACACACCCGCGGGTCGCGACGTGGGCGCGCGTGCAACCAGTCCGCGGTAGCAACAGCGGGAGGGAAACCGACGACAGCGATCGGAACGTGAACGATGACAGCGAACGACGCTCGTTTCTCATCGCCAATACGCACTTCGATCACGTGAGCGACCGCGCCCGCAGAGAGTCCGCACGGCTGCTCCGGCGACAGCTCCCGGAGATCGCCGCAAACTCGGGTGAGACCGCCTCCGATGACGAGACCGAGCGATCGCTACCGATCGTACTCGCGGGAGATCTCAACTGCACACCAGAATCTTCCCCACACCGAATACTCACCGGAGACGACGTTACCGACGGAATCGACACGGTCGAGAACGCGGATCCGAGTGACACGCCAAGATCGCTCCGCGACGCCGCCACAGCCGCTGATCTCCGACACGGACCGACGACCAGCCTGACCGATTTCGCCCGACTGATCGACGGACGGCGGATCGACCACGTGCTCGTGTCGCCCGCCATCGAAGTCAAGTCGTTCGCGACGCTGACCGACCGCGACGACCGCGGACGGTACCCCTCGGACCACCTACCGGTGCTCGTGAAGCTGACGCTACCGGCGGACCGCTGATCGGGTCACAGCCGCGACGAACCACTCACTCAGTGGAGTCCGACCCGATCGCGTACTTCGCCGTTACCGCCTCGTAGCCGCGCTTTGCCGCCTCGTATGTCTCTCGAAGGGACGTTATCGGCGTCTCCGTGGCGTCGACGCGGAGGTCGTTGTAGTACGGAGCGACCGCCTCCGTCTTGGTGGTCGTGACGAGCAGCGCCGCGGACTGAATCGAGAGGTTCTGCCGTCGGTCGCCGCCCGCGTCGTGGCCGGCCGCAATGGCGTCTATCAGCCGCGCCGCGAGCGGAGCGTCGCCGTGTGCGCTCGACTCGTAGGCGGCCGCGGCGTCCTCGACGACGCCCGCATCGGTCACCAGATTTCCCGCGACAGTGAAGTTCTCACCGACGACGTGACCACTCCAGTCTCGACACTCGTCGCCGGTGAATGCGAAGACGCCGTCAGCGCCGACACCGTGGACCTGACGCGTCTCTCGATCGTCATCCGCGTTCAACAGCGACCGAAGCGCGTCGTCGATCGCGAGTCCATCCGCGAGGTACGCGATCCCCTTCCGGCCGAGATCAGAGTCGGCGAACGACTGGATCGCCACCGTACCGTCAACCGAGGCGAACGGACACACCGTGCCGACGCCCGGAATCCGAGCCGTCGCCGCCACGCCGTACCTGATCTGCCCGCTTCCGCTGTCGTCGGTGTATCGCTCGCGAACGCAGATGCTGAACGTCACATTCGTGTTGAACCGTCTGCCGACAAAAGGGCGCGGCTCAGACGCGCTCGTCCGGAACCCACCTCAGACGCCGACGCCCGAGTCGGCGTCCGGGAGGTCGTACTTGTTGACAGGGAGTCCGAGCTCTTCGAGTGCAGCCTCCATGTGTCGGTCCTGTGCGAAGTCCGCGCCGTCTTCCTCGCGGATCCGCTGTGCCGTCGCGAGAACCTCCCCTTTTCGGTCGTCCGGTATCTCGTACTTGTCAGACGACAGCTCGATGACGAGCCCGTTGTTGTCCTGAGTATAAATCGAGTGGAATATCCCGCGGTCGAACACGTTGTATCCCTTGCCGGCCTCCGAGAGTGCCTCCATGATCTCCTCGTACTCGTCGGGGTCGACGCTGAAACAGAGGTGGTGAACGGCACCGGTTCCGGCCCGTTGACCGCGGGCTGACGAACGGTCGTCACTCACGAAGAACGTCAAGATTCGCCCGTCACCCGTGTCAAAAAACAGGTGCGTCTGTGAGGGATCGTCGAGGTTCGGCTGTCGTAACACGAGCGGCATGCCGAGCAGATCGCGGTAGAACGCGATTGTGTCCGCTTCGTTGCTCCCCCAGACCGTCACGTGATCAGTGCCTGTGGTGTGAAACGGTGCGTCGGGAAGGTCAGTCGTGACCGGTGTCGAATGGTCGTCGCTCATACCACTAGTACGAGGTCAACACGTAAAAATACGAACGGGATAGTAGGGTGATCGACTGACACCGGTGTTATCGCCTTGAACCGACACCGCACGCGATGTAAAATCGGGTCAGTGTCTCAATACCGCGAGGGCACGAACGCCGTCGCAGCGAGCAACAGCGTCGAGAGGATACTGAGGACAATGACCCGAGTGAGTCCGTTGTTGTACCGCTGGTGCTGGTCGCGCTGTTCGACCTGCGCCTCGTAGGCAGCGATGTCAGTCGACAGGGACAGCGTCGACGCGTCGGGATAATTGGCGATGAACTCGGTCTCTCCGATAGTGATCATCGACTCCTGCCCAACGTCTATCGTCTCCGTCTGTGTTCCCTCCCAGACGACGACCGCCTGATCGGGTGTGACCTCGTCGACTGTCACGGTCTGTCCGTCGTACTCGATCTCGTCACCGGTCGAGAGAGACCGCTCGTCGGGTTCCGGGAAGTATTCGTCTGCCGGCACCAGCGTCGTTTCGCCATCTTCGGTGACCGCGACGTATTCGCCGTCCTCGCGGGTGTCCGTCTCGTTGTCGGCATTGTCGTCGCTCTCGAGGATCGCCTGCCGGTCAAGCACCTCGACGAGCGTGAACCCGCTCGGATCCTCGCCGGTGATCTCGACACGCCACTCGGTGTCGTCGATCGTCACCGTCGACTCGTTGGCCCACGTTTCGGACATCTGCGTCTGATACTCGCGTTCAAGCGTGCCGGATATTACCGTCGTGGCCGAGCCGCCGTGGTCACCACCGCCTTCTTCCGTCTCGGAGATGGCGGCGACCGTGTACGTCTGACCGTCTACATCGATCGTATCACCCTCAGACACCTCGAAATCCGGGTTTTCGAGCGCTATTTCTGGACTCTCAGCCGTCGCGGTGAGGACACCAGCCACGCCCGCGATGAGAAGGAAGAGCGCGGCATACACGGCCACAGCGCGTCGTTGCATAGTTGGAGCATGGGTCACCCGGTGTATAACGGTTACTAACGCGAGCGCGATCGCTGCACCGAGCGACAGCGCGACCGGCCGAGCAGCCCACAGTGTCGAGGCAGATCAGCGTCGAATAGCGACCGAGTCGAGAGGCGAACACGTCGAAGGGCCGCTACCGGGACAGTACAATTTTACTTGTAGAGCGCAGACACCCGCCGATGGCAGATCCCGATAGGGACACACCCCCAGAGGTCCTCGACAGCAAGCGTGACGCGACGCGCTATCAGGTGTTAGTGGAGATCGCCGCACGACAACCCGCAGTGAGCCAACACGAAATCGCAGAGACAATCGGCGTGACCTCACAGGCAGTCAGCGATTACGTCCGAGACCTCGTGGAACATGACTACGTGGACAAGCGCGGTCGGGGCCGGTACGAAGTGACGAAAGAGGGGGTCGACTGGCTCATCTCACGAACAGACAGTCTCGAAGCGTATCTCGAACGCGTCACCTCCGACGTACTGGGAAGCGTCGAAGTCGACGCGGCCGTCGCACTCGATCCCGTCGAAGAAGGGACGGAGGTCGGATTGGTGATGCGCGACGGCGTCCTCCACGCCGACCCCGACGGCGGCGCGGCGCGAGCCGTGGCCATCACGAGCGGAGACCGCGGCGAAGCCGTCGGTGTGACCGACTTCGAGGGCGTCGTGGACTACGAGACCGGATACATCACCGTCGTGCGCGTGCCGCAAGTCACCGACAGAACCGCAGTCGACCCCGACCGCCTCGCCGAGTGGCACGCAGCAGGCGGTCTCGTCGCCACCGCCGGAACCGAGGCGTACGCTCTCGTCACGCGTGCCGACATCAAGCCGGACATCCGGTTCGGCACTATCGAAGGCGTGACGGAAGCCGCCGTCCGCGGCGTCGACATCCTCCTCGTCGTCGGCCCCGACCAGCTCTCGCCTCACACCGCCAAGTTTCGTGAGGCGAACGTCCCCCACGAAGTGCTCGACGCTTCCGACCTGTGATCTGACGTACACACTGACGCGGGTTCTCCCTTTCTGTTCTGCTACTAACCCCATCCGGCGAGATTCCGCCATTGTCTCCGAAAAAGTAAGCCAAGGGCCGGATTTGAACCGGCGTTGGGCGGCTCTGCAGGCCGCTGCGTCTGACCAGACTCTGCCACCTTGGCGCTATCGAATGTACCGCAGTCGAGCGTTTAAGCCTAGCGGTCGGCGTTCTGCGTACGTTGGCGTTTCGTCGCGTGGATTGGCAGCATGTGAACGTCGCTCTCTGTATAAAAATACGAAAAGCCCAGAGACACGCGTCTCTGGGCTGTGGGTGGTTGAGACCTAGTGTGGGTCTCGGTAGTGGATGTGGGAGGTATGCTCCCGTATGAGTGGGTAGGCGGCGAACCGCGGTTCCCAGAGGATCG
>NZ_JANHDL010000021.1 GCF_024494655.1 Halorubrum laminariae
GACAACTTCAAGCAGCGCTCAGCAACCGTTTCTTCGACTCACTCGACGAACTGACAACAGCGATCGACAGTGTTCTTGATCAACTCTCGGTTCCAGAAGTGAGTAATTATTTCTAGTGGATACTATATTTGTGGCGTTCACCCGGGACTGAGACTCGACTTTGATCCAGAAGCCGGTCATGAGAATGTTGGTCGCTTGTTGAGCGAATGTGTCGAGCAAGTTGAACGGTACAATGTTGAATTTGGGATGATAGGGCCCGAAGACGACCAGCCGTAACCACCCAGAAAGTGAACAGCAACCGAGGGGTCATACAGAAGATTGCGACTGCTACTTCCTTAGCCAGCTGCGGCTTCAAATGAATCTCCTAACAAAGGCTCTGAATTTATCGCCCCCGAAAGGGGTGAGGAATAGAAAATGCATATCTCATCTGAGTCCTCGTTCCGGCTGTCGATAGCTCGGAGGCGGTTAGTACAGCTCGATACGCACTCGACCGCTTGATCGGAATCGGTGACGGGGCTTCGACGGCGTTCGACTACTACAAAACGCTAGATGAATCGACGGCTCGGTATCGAGATCATCCCCGATACGATGGCCTTGACCCAGCGCTATCCCTGCAGTCAAAGAAGGGGAAGCAACTCCTCGAAGACGCTGTCGAGGCACAAGAAGCGTGGTTCCATGAGACCCTCGACAAACTACGAGTGAAACTCGAATCCCTCGATTATGAGTTCGTGATGGACGACGTCGATCTCACTCGGTTCGATTGTTATCGACTCGGCCAATTCGCCGGCCCCTCCGTCTGGATCTACGACCAACACGGCGCCGGGCTTCGCTCTCAGTCAGCGGTCGAACAGCATCTCGAACACAACAGTGAGGACGAGTTCTGGGTGGTCCCCGCTGATGTCCACTACTGAGCATTCCGTCCGAAATTTATCCTCGACGAATCGGTGTGGGTCGTGTACTTCGGATCCGCTCACTCTGGAGTTCTCCGCGGAGGCTCGATGAGCTTCTATGCGACAGTCGTCGGGTACATCCAGTACCAGAGCCAGACGTTCCTCGATGCCGCACTCGACAAGCTCCGATATGGAGGTTGGCTCGACACCGAGAACCAGTGGAGGACTGACAGCCGGTCTGAAGGAGACCCCCATCCATCCTCGGTAGATTCCGAAAACCTACTCTTGGTCGTTCCGTCGAATCTATACCGAAACCTCGCTCGGATTTCGACCAGCCTGTTCGTTGGAGCAACTAACGGCGTCCTCGTGATTAGCTCCGTGGATGGCTGCTTTGATGGGTGGGTGGAAAGACCACTTCCTGCAGCCGCTGCTCCAGATCCCACGACAGACGCGATTACGAGTATCGAGGCAGTCGATCTCGAAGCGTTTGCTCGGGAATACGATCTTGGTGTGAAACGGTTCGGAGCCTCGAGCCCTGGCGAATACGCAGCTTGGCAGAATCGAGTTCTCCGCGCATTCCACCGCGAATTTGACCCGGAACTACCACCCCACCTGGCAGGCCCCGACTTCGAGTAATCCGCTTCCAGAGCTCCAATCGATCAACCATGTCTACAGAATCATCCAGCGTCGCGACCAAGCACACTGAACAGCCTGAGAGGAACAGTGCTGAGACTCACGAACGACTCACAATGACCGACCAGTGCCCCGAGTGCTCTGAGGTCAAGCTCAGAAGAGAAGGTACTGAGAGGTACTGTCCTGAGTGTGGGCTCGTCGTCGACGAGGACTGTATCGACCACGGTCCTGAATGGACGCCATACGACGCCGAAGAGCGGCGTCGCGTTGGTGGACCAGTGACGAATGCACGCCACGACTGGGGCATCTCTGCAGAGATTGGCCGGTATCGCGATGCACGAGGCCAGCAACTTCCGGCTGCGAAACGTCGGAAACTGCACCGGCTTCGGCGATGGGACCGCCAAGCCCAGTTCGAAGGGAAGGCAGACCAGAACCTTGCCCATAGACTTTCAGAGATCCGGCGGATTGTCGGTGCGCTCGACCTCCCTGAGAGCATCTGTACGCAGGCGTGCGCCCTCTATCGGACTGCTGCGAACGGGGACCTCATCCGTGGTCGCTCGATTGAAGCAATGGCGGCCGCTGGCGTGTATGCAGCCTGTCGATGTTCGGGACTCCCTCGGACAATCGACGAGGTCGGAGTGGTATCGGCTGTCTCCAGAGAGCGGGTCAGCAACGCGTACAGCGTGCTGAATCACGAACTCAATCTCCCGGCCGTTCCGATGGCTCCCGTTCAGTATGTTCCACGATTCGCATCGGACCTCGATCTCTCACGAGAAGTGCGCCAACGCGCCCTGAAGTTGGCCCGAGAAGCGTCCGAAGCCGGTCTCGGGAACGGCTGTCGACCAACTGGTGTTTCCGCTGCCTGCGTCTATGAGGCTGCTCGGGAGGGTGACGAGAAGGTCACTCAAACGAGTCTCGCTGAACTCGCGAATGTCTCCGCTATGACGCTCCGTGAGCAGTGGAAAAAACTCCAATCGATGCTCGAACGCCCAGCGGAGTCAGGACTGGAGGTACAGAGATGACTTCTTGCGGTGAACGGTCGCCGCCGTCGGTCACCGATGCGGAGTGGACGATTGATTTCGAGCGGGCAGAATGGGCCCCAGGTGACGAATGCCCCAACTGTGGTCACGGGTCGGTTCATGCTATTGTTCGAGCGGGCGTACTCTTCCATGACGACGGAGGTTGGGAGTTCGACGAAACACTGGCTGTATACGAAGCGTTCTGTCCGTCCTGTGACTGGCTTCCGCCGGTTTCGATGTAGCACGATTCCGTCGGCAGCGGGGTAGACGATTCACAGCCAGTGTGTAAACAGAAATCCAGAAACATATTTATACGAATCGGCTCTATTATTTACAGAGATGCTGACGAAGGCCAGCCTTGCACTGCTAGACGCGCTTAGCGCTGGCCGCGAGGCGACGCCAGACGAACTCGCGACCGAAACTGAGTATTCCCAAGACCATATCTACGACATCCTCGATGAGTTGCTTGAGGACAGCTTGCTCACCGAAGCCCGTGGTTCGAAGAACCGGCGTCTCGTCCGAGTGACTGACCATCCAGTCGTCGAGGCATATCGAGATCTCCGTTCGAAACTCGGGCACGTCGACTGGACTGAGATACTCTCACCAGCGACGCTGCGGGTGTGCTGGTACCTCGACGAACCACGTCGAGTGACCGAGATCGCAGACCGACTCGACATCACCCGACAGGGCGTCCACAACGCGTTGTCACCGCTCAAGCACCGGGCAATGCTGTCGCCGTCTGGGCCCGAATACGCGTTGACTGATGACCTCTCGCCGCTGCTGACGTTCGCACGAGAAGCCGTGACCCACGAACATCGCTCGCGAGCTCGCAAACTCGCTCCGAGTGCGACTGTCGAGTGGTGCGACCCGAAGCGAGCACTCGTTCGCGTCCAGACATCCGAGGATACGACCGCACTAGAGTCGGCCGCTGATTGGCGGGTGACTGGACTCGCACGATTCCAGGAGTACGGCTTGCAGTTCTTCCTCGCCGGTGAACCCGCGTTCTGGTACGCTCCGGATGAAGACCTCACTCCCTCGGAGGTCGTGTGCCACACCCTTGTCCTCGATAGCGGGTCGCGACGCGTCAGTTATTCGATGCTGCTGATCGAGAAACTGGATATCGACCAGGAAACCCTCATAGAAACGGCAACGTGGTACGATCTGGAGACAGCGGTGGCCGCGATGTACCGACCCCTTCACGGAGACTTCGAGGTCTCCGAGGACCTCCCGATCTTCCTCCCAAGTGAATCAGAGTTTAGCGCTCTCAAAGAGCAGTACGGTGTCTCATGACTGTATTCAAAGGCGGAGATGCGATCAGAGCGTTCCTCGAAGAGTTCGACAGCTGGCTTTCGGAACCCGTAGACGTGTATCTCCTCGGGGGCTCGGCGATGACAGTGCGGGGGCTGAAAGATCAGACCGAGGATATCGACCTTGCACTGGGTGTCGTTTCCGAGTTCGAGCACGTCTACCAGGCGCTCCAGGCCCAAGGGTTCGCGGTGGTTGACGAGCCGACGGAGTCGTTCGAGGGTGTCGGGAAAACCGTTGAGCTCCATCACGAAGACCGCGGATTTCAGATCGACCTCTTCGAGCGGCAAGTCGTCGGAAAGGTGTGGATCACCGATCGAATGCATGACCGGGCCGAGGAATTCTGGACCGGCGACCACGCGACGGCGTTCATCCTCTCGGACGAGGATATGTTCCTGTTGAAAGCGGTCTCTGGTGGTGACCTGGCGAGTGGCCGCCGACGCGACATCGAGGATATGCGGAAGTACGCCCAGCGTGGCCTCGACTATGAGTCGATCCTGACCGAAATCGGCGAACAGCGTCCATTCAACACGGGGTCGACTGAAGCACGACACATCCGCGACCGTTCCCATCCGCTGTTCACTATCGAGATGGCGGTCAATTCACTGTCGGGCCTCCCGAATTCGTTCACGTCTCGTATCTCAGATTTCGCGACAGAGTTCGAAGTCGAGTATACCGTCCTGGGTGCGGTCGATGATGGACTAACCGATATCGAAAAAACTCGGGACCGCGTTCTCTCGAACGTGAGAGCGCTTTCTGACGACCAGATGGACGCTGTTGACGATGCGATTGCTCGGTTAGTCGAAAAACAGATTCTAAAGCGCGAGGAGACCACAGTCCGACTTCAGTAACTCCAGACCGCTTGTTGTACTTCTCGCGTCGTGAGTCGCATATCGGCCGTACTCCCGAGTCGAAATTTATCATCTCTGAAGAGACTGAGGGGAAGGCGAGTTGACTCAACAATCGCCCGTCGGACTCGTGCTTTCACTCAATCGCGCCATAGAATCCCATGAGTATAGAAACATCCACAGACCGTTCTGACGAAGAACAGACTGAGAACAGTCGTTCAGATGCGTCTGCACGACCCGGGACTGTCACGGAACCCTCCGAACAACTACCAGATTTCGTCGACATCTCTGGTCTCGACACGGAACAAGCGGCCCGTCTCCGCGAACAGGGAATCAAAACGATCCAGGCTCTCGAAGTCGCTGACTCCGAAACAATCGCGGAGTTTGCAAACGTCAGCGTGGAACAGGCTGTAGACTGGCTGGAGCAAGCCCGAGATCTCGAATCCGAGACAGAGGCAGAACCAGAGGAAGATGTCGATACTGATGGGGAGGAAGCAACGGATGAGATTCCTTCAGAGCCGCCGTCGACGTTCCGAGCAACCATCCAATCGAGTGCTGTGTTGAATAGCGATCTAATCAGCTGTTATCACGGAGTAGAAGGACGAAGCCGAGGAAATCGATTCTGTCCATGGAAGTCGATCTCCTCGACTTCGTTGAGCAGTGTCGTCGCCTAGTCAAACAAGCGTTGTGAAAGCACGCGGGCGAGCCCGCCAGCGGCGGGTTCGCCCGCTGGAAACACGTTGTGCTACACTGTCTTCGGCTCGAAGACGGTCACAGCTACCGAGAAACGCCGAATCGGCTGAAGTATATGGCCGAGATTCGTGACGCACTCGGCTTAGATCCAGACGATCTCCCAGACTACAGCACGATCTACAAGTCGTTTGATCGGCTGAAAATGTGGGTATGGCGGGCGCTGCTGCGCGTTTCCGCGCAGCAGCACCCGCAGTCCGGACACGCTGCGCTCGACAGCACGTTCTTCGACCGGCGACGTGCCTCCTCGTACTTTCGCCAGCGGGCAGGACGGACGATACAGACGCTGAAAGTGACGACATTGACTGATGTGGAATCACTAGCTGTTCTCGACGTTCACATCACAGCGCGGTGGAAGCATGACACGAAGACCGGACCGCAGGTCGTCCGCCGAAACGCGGACGACCTGCAGTCCGTCGCCGCCGACAACGGCTTCCAAGACTGGCACACCGAGTACGAAATCGCCGCACACGACATCGATTACCTCGTTCATTATCGCGGCTCGTCAGCGAACGCAGCCGCAAAAAAACGCTCTGAACCGGGCAAAGGGCTACTCTCAGCGGTGGATGGCCGAAACATCCTACTCGACAACCAAGCGCTCGCTCGGCGATGCCGTGCGAGCGCTTGGCTGGTATCGGCAGTTCCGTGAAATCGTCTTGATGTTCGCCATTACCAACATAGAACCACTGTGTGAGCCGCTGTAACCGTGACTCAGCATCTATTCAACACAGCACAGCACTCGGGACTCTAGGATTTCACCGAGGTCAAGTCGATCGGGGATATCCCGCAGACTCCCGGACGCGGTCCTAACTGCGTCGTCCGCAGCTCGTCGAGTAGGCTCCGTTGTGAAGACCGCGTGAGTCGGCTGGGGTGTTCCGTCGACGTATGGAACAGTTCCGTCTGCGCCGTCCATTTTTTCGAACAACCAGTCTAAGAACGATGAGTCCAGGAACAGCATATCACAGGCGACCACGGCAACCACTGGTTCGGAGACGGTTTCGAGTGCGGTCCGCAGTCCAGCTGCGGGTCCCGAATCCGGCACCGGGTCACAGACGAACTCGACGTCTGCCGTTGTCGAATCAAGCGCGCTCTCGAAGTCTGCCTGTTGGTCTCGTCGACAATTAATGAGTATTCGATCGGCTGTCGGGTCCACTCTCGTGACGACGTGGGTAATAACGGGACGTTTATTTACTTCTGCTAGCGCCTTTTCTTGCTCGCCGAACCTGGTAGAGTATCCGCCTGCAAGCACAACGCCTACCCGTTTCTGGGAACTCATTCTAGATCACCTACGCTTCCGTGAGCATGTCGCGATATACTCTTAATCTTGTTTGATCCACGTCTTGCTGACTGCCCCCCGAATACACCTCAACGTCTCTGACACCGAGACGCTCTAGGTGTTCACTCCTCCTACCTCCTCGAGCTACCGGGACACGTCCCGGTCCGACGTCGAGACCTTGGCGTAGATCGCCACGGTCGCGGGTCCGCTCTCACTCGTATTTTCGAGTACACGCCGCTACATTAACCAAGTGGGGTTACTGCGGTTTTGTGTATAGCACTACCTTCTCGGCGCAGTTGAGAGATGTCTTAGGAATACAGGGCGGCTGAGCACCGGCTGCTCCGATCTTCTTGCTCCAAAGCGATCAGCGACTACGCCCGTCTCACCGACGGTACTGAGTAGATCGGTTTGGAGTTCGTAGAGCTGAGACCCCACGAGATTATTGAACCCGGTATTCAACTGTACCTCGTTGAACTATCGATTTTCAATATAAAATACTATCTTGATATATTGAGTGTCAGACGACCCAGGACAGCAATTCACAACTTAGTTCAGAAGCCGATCGACAGCTAACTGACGGTGCGAGTCGAGTCACGTTCCGGTCGATAAGACTGCGATTCAGATCGGCACCAACAGATGCTGGCTGTACACTACTGTCGACCCCCGTACAAATAAATCCTCCACGTTGACGTATTTTTGACCCAAAATCAACGACTCCCGCTGTTGTTTCTCTCGAAGTTTGGTGATTATCAACACGTTAACGATGAACGCGTCTTCGTTGCTGATGGTCAAGATCCCGCAGCTACACTCGTGCGGATCTCACTCAGATTTTAACTCGCTCACCATAGTAATCGGAATGCGGTAAGACACATATTTTTAGAGGTAGAAAAATATACTTATTTGTTCCTATATACATTCAAAATGCGGAGCCGACGACAGAAGAATCATGGCCCCGAGCTGTCACCGTCTGCTGGAACCGATGCTAAACATAACACAACCGGTCTGATGAGCGGCCTCCGCTATTAGAAAACGCCGAGCCTCACTTTGACCTCATGTGAACCGCCATGCAACTGCCGTTAGTGGTTGTCGTAGACGGTTTTCTCGATCGTGTAGAACTCCAAGCCCTCGTCGCCTTGCTCGCGCCACGTTTCCGAGGAGGACCGCTTGAACCCGCCAAATGGGACGTGAAGCTCCAATCCGGTCGTCTTCTCGTTGACCTTCACGACACCGGCCTCGGCCTTGTCGATGAACTGCTTGGCCTCGGTGTGGTCGTCGGTGACGACGCTGGCCGAGAGTCCGTACTCGACGTCGTTGGCGACGTGGACCCCCTCGTCGAAGTCGCTGACCTTGATGACGGCGACGACCGGGCCGAAGACCTCCTCGCACGCGATCGTGTCGTCGTTTTCAACATCGGTCAGGACGGTCGGTTCGACGAAGTGGCCGGTCTCAACCGCCTCACCGGTTGGCTGGCTGCCCCCCGCGGCAACCGTCGCCCCCTCATCGCGAGCGATGTCAATATACTCCAGCGTCGACTCCAGTTCGTCGGCGCTGACCTGCGGCCCCATCTCGTGGTCGACCCCCGGACCGATGTCGATGGCCTCGGCCGCGTCGACGAGTTCGTCGACGAACTCGTCGTACACGTCCTCGTGAACAACCGCGCGGGAACACGCAGTACACGACTGGCCGGTCGTCCCGAAGCCGCCGGTCGCGACGATCTCGGCGGCCTCCGCAGGGTCGGCTGAGTCGGTGACCAGCGTGGGGTTCTTCCCGCCCATCTCGGTCTGGACCCGCTTGCCGGCGTCCGTGGCCTGATCGTAAACCAGCTCACCGACCTGTCCGCTGCCGGTGAAGGAGACGGCGTCGGTGCCCTCGCTGGTGATGAACTCGTTGCCGACTTCGCTTCCGGGGCCGGTTACGACGTTGAGCACGCCGGCGGGGAGCCCGGCCTTGTCCAGCGCCTCTGTGACCGCGAGGACGACCCCCGGGGCGGCGCTCGCGGGGTTGATGACGACGGAATTCCCCGCTGCGAGCGCAGGGGCAAGCTTCCAGGCCGGAATCGCGATAGGGTAGTTCCACGGCGTGATCAGCGCCGCGACGCCGACCGGCTCCTTGCGCGTGTAGAGGGTCGTGTCACGGCTGCTGGAGGCCTTCATCGTCCCGCCGAGGTCCGACGCCTTCCCGGCGAAGTAGTGGAAGATGTCGATCGCGCGCTGTACCTCGCCGGCCGCCTCGGGACGGGCCTTCCCCTCCTCTTCGACGAGCATCGTGGTGAGCTCGTCTTTCCGATCAGCGAGGATCATCCCCGCCTGCCGGAGGATGCGACCGCGCTCCGGGCCGGGCGTAGCCGCCCACTCGTCCTGCGCGTCGACCGCCGCGTCGACCGCCTCGACGGCGTCCGCCGCGCTGGACTGCTGGTAGCTCGCTATCGTCTCATCGGGAGCTGCGGGGTTGTGGACCTCGAACGTGTCGCCGCTTTCCGATTCAATCCACTCCCCGTCGATATAGTTCTCGTGAGCTGTCGCCATTCCATTCAAGTACTCTCTCTGCTGGTATAGATTAGTTGCGGTGTCACGGGTATTCGCCTCTTCTGGCTCCGGCGAATCGCTAGACTGCCGCTTTCGGGCATTAAAACGGTCGGCACCGCCGATACAGTGACGCGAGTGTGTCCGTCGATCACCGTCCGCTCCAGGACAGTCAGTACACCTAGCCGGGCTGCCAACTCTCCGGTCGCAATCTCGGTGAAAAGTACTGAGCCGACGGTACCGTCCCGAAGCTGTCTGTGACCGCCGTTTTACCGCTCAAGTACACGCTCGGGGTCGCCGTGTGCGAAGCTGGGAGGCTGTGAAAATGTCTTGCTGTGTCTCGCTAACTGCGACGACCTGGCTGCATATCCCACGACGATTCACAACGGCCTCCTGCCGCGGCTCGTCGCCACCTCTCAGTCGCTTCAGTCTGCGCTATGGAGCGGTATGAATCCGCAACTCGGACAGCCATTATGCTTTGTTGTCCTGTAATCCATCTCTGTGCCGCAGTTCGTACACTCGTAATGGAATGGTGCCATCAGACGTCTTTTGATCGATCCTACATATATATTTTGTAGGTATCCTCATTAAAAACGGTACTATGAGTGTTAGTAATCTCGAAGATTCACTTCGATTCGGTTCTTCGTCACGAGTAATCGTTCCCGAAGGGTTTCACGATACCATTCTCCTTTCATGTCGGCTGCGGGCCCCGAGAGACTAATCGCGCCGATTACTGCGTCGTCGGAACCGAACACCGGTACTCCGACGCATCGGAGCCCGGGACCATACTCCTCTTCGTCGAACGCGACGCCGCGATCACGAACCCGTTTGAGTTCGTCCAGTAGCTTTTCGCGTTCGGTGATAGTGTTCTCAGTGTAGCCGACTAGGTCCATCGATTCGAGTAATGTCTCGAGCCGATCTGACGAAGCGTGAGCGAGAATCGATTTACCGGTAGCCGTACAGTGTAAGTCATGTCTCTCGCCGGCCCGCGTCGAAAAGCGAACGTCGTCGCTTCCGCGAGATCGGTACAGGTAGACTCCTTCACCATGCTCTTCGGCACTCAGATTACCAACTACGTCCAACCCTTCGACGAGGGATTCGATTTGCGGTCGCGCTATCTCGAACAGGTCCGTCTGCATCCGTGCCGTCTCGCCGATGCGAAGGAAACGGAGCCCGAGTCGATATCGACCGTCCTCATTTACGACATACCCGCGTTCGCGAAGCGTTGTCAGATGGTTGTGCACGGTGCTTTTCGAAACACCGACCGAATCGGCAATTTCGGTCACACCGGCCTTATCCGCCTGCTCTAGGTATTCTACCACTGATAAGAGGGTGGTAATCGATTCGACAGGGGCATTTGTGCGGTCCATGGACGAAGCGTACTCACCGGGTGCACTTGTAATTAGCTCAAAACTGTTTTGTATGACAGAACGCTTGCATTATTTTTGTTTCTGCTACCGTAGTGCTGTCAGTACTCCCTTCTCCGGTTTAATTCGAGTTCCGTGACGATTGCTCATGCGTTCGTGTGGAGGGCAGTACTATCTGACCGTTCCGTTCTGTGGGACAGGAACGTTTCTCTGAGCGTTCCTTTCGTGCGTATTCTCTCCTGACCAAGCGATTTGCCGTGCGGAATTTGGGCAAGGGATTACAGTAGTACGACTGTAATACCGACGGTGTCCAGAGCGACCGACAATTCTTTGTTCTGGTAGACAGAACACTGAAGGGTGTAACCAGCACACTATCTATTACTGTGCCGCTCAATCGAATCAGGTTCGGTGACGAACACCCGACTCGATACTGATTCGACCGAAGAGAACCTGAATCGCCCTATCAGTGGCTCTGAAGGTCGTTTGAGATGATAGAACGACCGATCAGCGGGTCGATCTCCGAGAGTATTTCCGCGGGGCGACTCGATTTAGCTGGTCCCATCACTCGAACTGTAGTTTAGTTCGATTATATTTCTGGCCGAGAGGAGCTCCTTTCGAAACTCCTCTTCGACATCGGGTTCTCGCAAGCGGTGCGCAGGGCCGGTGATACTGAGGCCGCCGAGAACGCCACCGGTTGAATCCTTGATCACCGTCGAGACCGACGCCATCCCCATCCTGTATTCTTCGTGGTCGAAGGAGACGCCGCTCTCGCGGATCCGTTCGAACCGTTCTTCGAGTTCGTCACGCTCCGTGACCGTGTTTTCCGTGTGTGCGGGCATTCCGTGTCGGTCGAGTATCTCGGTTACGCGGTTGTCGGAGTACTGTGCGAGGAACGCTTTGCCGACGGCAGAGGCGTGCATATGAAAGTGCGTCCCGTCGGTAAAGTCGTACGAGATGCTGAGATCGTTCTGAACGACATCGAGCGCGACGCACATTCCGTTCTGTTCGACGGACAGCGTGACGAATTCGCTGCTGGTTTTTTCGGCGAGGGCATTCACTTCCGGCTTCGCTACGTTGTATAGCGTGACGTCGTCGCGAACGGATCCCCCGAGTTCCAAATACCGGAAGCTGAGTTCGTACGCACCGTTGTCCTCGTTCTGTACCACGTACCCCAATTGCTGAAGCGTGCTCAGGTAGTCGTGAACAATGCTCGCCGGTCTGTCGATCGTCTCTGCGATCGCGGTCACACCACGCTCACCGTCTTTCTGGAGTGCCGTCACGATATCGTCCATCGTCAGTAACGCCTTGATCGGACGGTTAGCTTCGTCATCCATACCCTTGCTATCAGGGCCATCGCACATATACATTCGGAATTGTCGAATATAGTGATCGGAGCAAGCGGTCCAAATCGAGGAAGCGAAGATATATCCATAACTATTGATCATGTTCGTGCTGATTCATTCGATAATACCGAATTTAGCGCCCGTTTTTTAAATCATGAAGGTTCCGCTCTTCTGGCGAATAGCCACTCTAGAAGCGCTCTATGGCTACTTTCGCTATTCAAGATGAGGAAAGAGTTATTAGGGGGAGTCAGTGTATGTCTGTGTAGAGCATGGCACAAGATACCCAGGGGACGAGACAAGACCGTCGATCGGAGTCGGAACTAACGCTAGTCGACGCGGATGTCCACCAGCGGTGGGCGGACGACGAAGCGATCGCCCAATACCTTCCGGACCGCTACAGAGACGATGGGCTGGTGCTCCCAGAGCTGTTGTACCGAAACCCCGGGGAGTTCCTCCGGCAAGACGAGAAGACGGAGGACGGGAACAAACCGGGAACCGATCTTCAAAAAATCTGCGACGATCACCTAGACAAGCACGACATCGACTACGCGATGTTGACCGGGAACTCGTGGTTCAACCTCGCGGCACTGCCTCACCGCGATTACGCGCACGAGCTCGCTCGGGCGCACAACGAGTGGTTGGTGAACGACGTTCTTCCGGTCGACGACCGGTTTATCGGATCGATGTACGTCGCACCGAAGGCGCCAGAGAAAGCCGCGGAGCTCATCCGCGAATACGGCGACCACCCACAGATCCGTCAGGTGATGCTGCCCGGCGGAGCCGAAGTGCCGTACGGTCGGCCCCAGTACTGGCCGATGTACGAGGCCGCCGAAGAACAGAACCTCGCCATGGCGGTCCACCCGTTCTCGGAAGGGCACGGAACGAGCAACCCGCCGACCGGTGCCGGCCATCCGAACAATTACATCGAGTGGCACACGCTCCTCGGCTCGTACTACATGGGACAGCTCGCCTCGATCGTCACCGAGGGCGTCCTCGTCGAGTATCCCGACCTGCGGTGGGCGTTCATCGAGGGCGGTTACGGGTGGGTCCCCCACTTCATGTGGCGGCTTGATAAGAACTGGAAGGGGCTCCGCTCGCAGGTCCCGTGGTTGGAGGAGAAGCCGAGCCACTACATCCGAAACAACGTCTGGTTCGCCAGCCAGCCCGTCGAGGAGCCCGAGCAGCCGGAGTTCCACGACTACATCCTCGAGATGATGCACGCGGACGAGATGCTCATCTACGCGTCGGACTATCCACACTGGGACGGTGACGATCCCACGTGGGGGCTGCCGCCAATGGACGACGACATGGAGCAAGCGATCAAACACGAGAACGCGGCCGAGTTGTGGGATCTCCCGACGGACGGAAGCAAACTGAAGTGATTCCAATGACGAAAAAACGATTCGAGATCTGTCCGGCTGCCGAATTCGACGCCGGCGAGCGGCTCATCGTCGACCTCGACGGATTCTCGGTCGGCGTTTTCAACGTCGACGGGGAGTACCACGCGATGAAAAACGACTGCCCGCACCAGCGCGCACCGCTCTGTGAGGGGAAACTCGGCGGCACCACGGAATCGGACAGCCCCGGCGAGTACGAGTGGGTTCGGCCGGGACAGGTCGTTCGCTGCCCGTGGCACGGGTGGGAGTTCGACGTCACGACGGGCGAGTCGGTTTTCAACCCGCACAAGGTGAAAGCCAAAACGTTCGAGACGCGGGTCGAACCGTCCGAATGTGAGGACACCGTCGCCGACGGCGGCTGTGAAGGGTGTGGTGCCGACTTGGAGGGGGACGAACCGCCGGTCGAGACGTACGACGTGGAAGTCGAACAGGGAACGGTTGTGGTCTACCTATGAGCGCAGATTCGGAGAGCGCCATCGCTGCCCTCCGCGACGAGATCGACCCGTTCGTCTTTCTCGGCGGAGCGATCGCGACCATCATCGCGATCGGCTACATCGCCGCCCGTCCGGGTGCAGCGGGGGAGTTCCTCACGAACGCGAATACGTTCCTCTGGAGCGAACTCGGATGGGTGTTCCTCTGGGCGATGTTCCTCGCCGTCGCGTTCTGCCTGTGGCTGCTGGTCGGACCGTGGGGGAAAATCAAGCTCGGCGGACCCGACGAGGAACCGGAATTCTCGTACACCTCGTTCCTCGCGATGCTGTTCTCCGCGGGCCTCTCGACCGGGCTGGTCTTCTACGGCCCGGCCGAAGCGCTGTTCCACTACTCTTCGGGGCCGCCGTATTTCGGTGCCGAAGCCGAGAGCGCCGCTGCTGTCCCCGACGCGATCCAGTATACGATGCTCCACTGGGGTATCTCCCCGTGGTCAGCGTACCTGATCGTCGGTGTGACGATTGCCTACTACGTCCACCGTAAGGGCGCTCCGATCAAACCGTCAACCGTGTTCGCCCCCTTCATCGGCGTCGAGAATCTCGACAAGAAATGGGTGAAGCCGCTCGACCTCTTGATGGTCATCGTCTCAGTTGGCGGCGTCGCCGTCTCGCTCGGGTTCGTCGTCACTCAGTTCCTCGGCGGGATCTCCCACAACTACGGCGTCGAGGTCGGAAATCTCGGAACAATACTGGTGACCGTCGGCCTGACCGTCGGGTTCACCATTTCCGCAGCTCTGGGTGTCAAACGCGGCATCCGTCGCGTCTCGACGTTCAACATGTATCTATTCCTGTTCCTCCTCGCGGTCGCGTTCGTGTTCGGTCCGACATCGTTCCTGCTCAACACCGGAACGGAGGCGCTCGGCGGGTACATCAACAGCTTCGTCGACATGAGTCTCTATTCGAACTCGGCGAACGGCGCCGAGTGGGTCGGTAGCTGGACCGTCTTCTACTGGGCCTGGTGGTTCTCGTTCGCGCCGATGATTGGTATCTTCATCACGCGGATCTGTCGCGGTCGAACGATCCGGCAAGTCGTCTTTGCGGGACTCATCGGAACCACCGCAGCCTCGTTCCCCTGGTTCATCGTCATGGGCGGGTCGTCGCTGTGGGTCCAAACGAGGGGCACCGTCGATCTGCTCTCCATCGTGTTCGAGCAAGGACGCGAAGTCGCCGCGTTCCCGCTGTTCGAGACGCTCATGCCCTTCGGCGGCATCTTCGCCGCCGCCTACTTGCTTCTCGTCCTCACGTTCCTCATCACGACCGTCGACTCGACGACGCTGAGTCTCGCGATGTTCACCACGGACGGGAGCGAGCATCCGTCGACGATCAATCGCGTCCTCTGGGGCGGACTCGTGGGCTTGCTCTCCTCGCTGCTGCTCATCACCGGCGGACTCGAGGCGCTCCAGAACTTCGTCGTCCTGCTCGGGTTCCCGATCGCGTTCGTCATCGGGCTGTGTTTCATCGGACTCACCATCGAACTCGAGCGGACTCGTCCCGTCTTGTTGACCGAACGCCACAAGAAAGCCGACCGCGAGAGCGAGGATCAGCAGACGGTCGTCGATTATCTCTCGGATCGCCGTCCCGCCTGGGCGGGTGGTTCCGACGACTGAAGTTCGGTTCACCCGACGATTTCTCCCGGTCCGTTCTCGAGACTACAAGTCGGCAGTATCTTTCCTCAGTACGACCACCTCACCGGCGATCGTGCATGGACCACCAGCCGTTCCGTAAGAATGAGCCGAGAGCGACGTTACGGATCAGTCGAGAGCGACGTTAACGACCGGCGCAGGCGATTCGAACATCACGTCCTGTGTGACGCTTCCGAACAGCGCCTTCCCGGTCGGTGACCGCTGCCGTCCACCGATAACGACGTAGCGCGCATCCTGCTCCTCAGCGTACGCCGAGATCTCGGCTGCTGGGTCGCCGACGCGGACCGAGACAGTGGGTTCTGGCAGCGTCGACTCGCCCGTCGCCCGGGACACGATGTTCTCACCGATTTGTTGTACCTCATAATTATCGGTCAGATCCTGTCCTTCGATGTCTTTCTCGAGGACTTTGACGAGTTCGGACCGTTGGAGGACGTGAACCGCGTGTACCGCTTCGTCGAAATTGGTCGCTATCGTCTGTGCTTCTTGGAGAACGGGTGCTGCTCGCTCCGAATCGTCAATGGCTGCCACAATAACCATACTCCGATGTTCGATTCGATCCACAAAGAGATTCCGGGAACAAGACGGTCGCGAGCAACCGCTGCACAGAAACGCGGCGGGTAACGACCGAATTATTCCGCATTTTCCCCTAGTTTTAAGCCGGTTCGGCCAAGATGCTAAACTGCCATATGAGTAGCAAAACTGTCGTACTAGGCGGTTCAGGAGCGATGGCAGCGGGCTGCGTCTACGACCTCCATCAGACGAGCGACTTCGACGAAATCGTCGTGGCCGACGCTGACGAAGAAAACGCGCGTCGCCTCCTCGAGGTCATCGACGACGATCGATTTCGGTTCGAATCGGTCGACGCGACCGACACGGACGATATCGTGCGTGTTCTCGAGGGCGCCGACTACGTCGTCAACGGCTTGCCGTACCCGTTCGAGGAGAACGTCCTCGATGCGATGCAAGAGGTGGGCGACCTCACGGGCGTCGATCTGAACGCGTTCGACTTCGAGGAGGTACTCGACCGGTCCGAAGAGTTCGCCGAGGCGGGGAACTCCCTCTGGTTCGCTAACGGAGGCCTCGTAAGCACTATCGCGCTCGGAATGGCCGCCTGTGAACGGTTCGACGACGTCGAGGACGTCAACTTCTACTGGGGGATGTGGCGCCTCCTCACCCAGACGACGCCGGGACTCACGGACACGGTCACCTACGAACACGATCCCGACGTCGACGAGCGAGCGAAGTGGGAAGACGGCGAGGTTATCAACGATCTCCCGGCGTTCAGCGAACAGCGGACGTTCGAGTTCCCGGACCCGATCGGCGAAGAGGATACGTACGTCATCTCCCACCCCGAACCGGTCACCTTCCCGAAGGCCCCGGTCGCTCAAGCGAAGAACGTCGACAGTATCATTACGCGCGGTGCGTGGCACGAGGAATGGAAACGCTACGAGCGGACCCTCCACGCGTCGAACGCGTTCGAGACGGACAGCCTCGAGGTCGACGGAGCGGAGGTCGACCCCATCGAGGTCATGCAACAGCAGGTGAAGAACCAGGGACTGGAGCTCGAAACGCAGTGGAAGCCGCCCGAAGACCTGTCACCCGAGACGGAGTGGACGCCTCAGACCATCCTTTCGGCGGAGGTAACCGGAACCGTAGACGGCCAGGACGACCGTGTCGTCTTCCACTTAGAGCAACCGTCTCCGTTCTTCGACGTCGACGAGATCACCGTGATGCGCGAGTACGGCTGCTACGTCGGCGTCCCGCTGTCCGTCACGCTCCAACTCATGGCTGACGGTGCCATCGATGAGGACGGCATCTTCATTACCGAGACCAGTGGTCTCGACGCGGAACGGTACCTCGAGGAGATGGAGGAGCGCGGCTTCGACTTCGTAACTGAAGAAACGCCCAGCAAGTCGATTGCAGCACAGAGCCGATAATTGATAGAAGTTCGAACCCGATAAGTGGAGATTCCAAACGGTAGTCGCACCGAGAACGGCCTGACGCGCGTCGCTACCCGCTCGCGCTCTGAGACCCTTCTCAACCATCACATCTTCTGAGCGGAGTCGCAAGTAGCCGCGTAGTTTCGTGACGAACCTGTTCACGTCTTGTCAGCTTGGCTACGACATTACCAGACGGAGCGGGCTTATAACCACGTTTCCGTGGTCGGTGAGTCGACGGAATAATTAGTTTGCAAACAAATACTTTTGCTATTCTATTTTTCTAGTTATATTTTTGGCAGCATTTCTGAATCCGGTTGTTCAACGCGGTAGCTGTAGTTCTCCTAGCGGAGTCCACCGATCAGATCGTCGGCACCATCGACGAGAAACAGCGCGTCGTCCGTGGTTCTCTGCTAATCTAGAAAGAAACGCTCGTATGATCGATTATATACGTTGAAAACAGCCGTTAATGGATGGCCGTTTTGGTTTCTGGATCGACAGCAGCGTACAGCGAGTACGGCCCACCGTTGGTTCGGGTTTCTGATCGACCGCAACGCGTTCCGAGATCCCACCGCTAACGACCTGTAAATCCGTTTTCTGTAACCAGTTATGAACAGCCGCACGGATCCGATTTACTCCCAATTAATCAAGGGATATAACTGTATGCGTAAATGATTATTCTGCTGTAGTAGCAGATGCTTTTTCGTCCCGCCTCATGCTTAACGTAACACGACGACGATCCGTCGTGTTACGTTAAGCATGATTCCACCAGACGGCGTGGGCTTGCAACCACGTTTCTGCGGTCGGTGGATCGACGTGGCTGAAACAGTTTGAAAACGAAGAGGTTCGTCGTTCTACTTCTCGGAAAACACGTTCAACAGAATTTCTGAATCCGTGTTGTTCGACGCGGTAGCTGTAGTTTTCGCGGCGGAGCCCACCGATCAGATCGTCTGCGTCATCGACGAGAAACAGCGCGTCTTCGACATCGTGTTTCTCAGCTAATTCAGTGAGAAATTCTCGTGCGATCGGGATCGTATACGTCGGAAACAGCCGCAAATGAAGGATTCTGTTCGTTTCGGGATCGACGGCAGCGTACAGCCAGTACTGCTCGTCGTTGATCCGGATCGCTTTCTGATCGACCGCAACGCGATCCGGGCTCTCACCGTCAGCTGGCTGTAGATCGGCTTTCTGTACCCAATTGTGAACCGCAACACGACTTCGTTGGACACCCAATTCCTCAAGAAGAATAACTGTATTCGAAAGTGATAATTCAGCGAGATGGTGGCGAATACCCTTTTCAATAATCTCGCGGGGTGTCCGCTCTCGCTCCACAAACTCCAAGTCGATCCACTGGGTACACTCGGTGAGGCGGGCGGTTTTCGGCATAGAGCACTGAATCCTCGTCCCGCCTCATCCTTAACTTAACACCGCGCGGATCGTTGGCCGATATATTTATAATGATTGATTATATACATTCAACAAGTGGTATGTATGAGCACACCAATAAAACTGAGACGCAGCATGCCTCAAAGCGTAATGTCGGTTCCGATGACGGTGCCGTTTGGCAGCTGTTAGAGGCGATCACCGGAGCTCTCGCGGCCGTGACTGTCTTTGCACTCTCGCTGCCGATGTTCGCTGAGCTCGTGAGTCCGTTTCACTCGCTGTTTCCGGCAGGTCTGTTTGTATCGATGTACCCGATGGGACTCCTATTTGTGCTCCTATTCATGTACTCATCTGCCACGTCACGACGAGCAATCACTTCGGGTGAGTAGTAAGACGAAAATTCGGGGAGATCTTCGATGTGGTCTTCATCTGGATGGGTGAGAACTAGATAATCAACTGAGTCGATATCTCAATAACGAGGACCTCGAACTATATCGCACGACATCTGAAACAGCCGGTTGATAAAAAGCACGAACTGGCTGTGCGGACCGGACTACTAATCCCGCAACCGTCTCTTCACGACCTCGCCAAGTTCTTTCGAAGGAATCTCTTGGAGTCGCTCGTCTTCGCTCAATGTATCTAGAACAGCCCCAACGGGCTCGGTGAACTTGAAAACCAAGTGGACACCCGATTTGAATCCACCACTGACCCGTTCGCTTTCCAGAACACCGTACGTTCCGGCCTTGTTGATGTGGCTGTTGACTGTTTCTTGTGTGTATATTTTCATGTCGCTTCCCTCACAGAGAATTTTGTAGATGTCGTACACCACGGGGCTCGGAGCCGCTCCTTCATTCTCTTTCGCGACAAGTGCGGCAGCGTACAGAGATAGTTTCTTTTGGACAGACATCCCGCCAACGATCTCGAGGACCCGATTCTTCACCACAGAGTCGTTTGCCGATCTGACGTGGTCCTGCGTCACCACCGGGTCGCCCGCCCGGTTCGCGATCTCTCCAGCATCACGGAGCAGATCGATCGCGCGACGCGCGTCACCTTCGTTTTGAGCACCGTACGCAGCCACGATCTCGATTACTCCGTCTTCGAGGGCGTCGTCTTTAAACGCATCTCGACGTCGTTCGAGAATTTCGATGAGCTCGTTGGCGTCGTAATCGGAGAAGTGAATCCCGTTCGGGTTGTAAGAGCTGTCAGTCCGGCTGTCCAGGTTCTCGCGGAACTTCGGGTAGTTAGTGACAACCACCGTTGACAGCTGTGTATCAACATGCTGTTCCGACATGACTCGGCTCAAACTATAGAGCAGTCGAGAGTAGGCCGGCTCGTCTGCGCCCGTACTGCCGGTCAGCGCGTCGATCTCGTCGAGGATGAACACGAGTGAGTCGAAGTGATCGTCGACGATCTCGTAGAGCCGGGTGTATTTCATATCGGTCGAGACACCCGACCGAGGGACATCCCAAACCACGCCCGCTTTCCGTGCCGTCTGGTGGCCTAGCTTCCACACAGCGCGGTCGAGCGTGTGGGACTCCATCGTTTTGAAATTGACTGCCACAAAGTCGAACTCAATACCGCTCTCCTGAGCTCGTTCTTTGACTTTGTTCGCGACGGCTTTCACCGTCAAGGTCTTGCCTGTTCCACTGGGACCGTACAAAAGCAGATCCGGCGGTCGCTCACCATCGAGAGTGTCCCGAAACGCCCGAGCTTCGGCAGCGAGTTGCTCGTCCCGGCCGTAGATCCGATCCTGATCGACAATCGTACTCGAGTCAACGAGGTCCTTGTTTTCAAAAACAGTCTGTACGTCGCCATCGAGGATGCTATCCACGACAGATGATCCGGATTCTTGTGACCCACCAGACTCGGTATCTGGCTGCCTCGAGTCGGTTTCGTCGCCTTCCATAGTGGTCATTGTGATCTAACCGCTAATAACCTTTGTCGAAATGAAGGGGGTAGAGTCGAAATGAAGGGGTGTTGTCGATATGAACACCCCTCCGTCGAAATGAATTTCCTGCCTCTTTCATATCATCACACACCAACTTCGAAGTGACGACCCCGTCATCGATATGAAATCTCAGACAGCAAGACAGACACCCCTTCTTCGAAATGAAATCCCACCTCAGAGTCCTGGCCGCGGTAGATCTTCTTCGAAGTGAGCACCCCTCAGTCGATATGAAGTCATTTAGTCCGGAAATTGTCCCCGTCCACACACCCCGTCATCGAAATGAAATACAAAAACACTGTGTCCGAGCCCGTCAACGAGATTTCATCGTGAGGAGTGGCAGCAGGTTCTTCGAGATGAATGCTCGAACAAAACACGAATACTGCCGTATTAGACCGTACAAATTAGATTTAGAGCAATTTTCTCTGTGGAAGAACCAAATTCATATCGAAGACGGTGTGTGAGAGTCATCTTACTACTACGTCAATCTCCGATTTCATATCGAATATAGGGTGTGAGAGCTACCTATATTATCTCCCGTTGTCCGCTCACAGTAGATATCCCGTTTGTTTCACATTATACATTCTTTTCAAAAACTCTTTTTGAGAATTCTAGTCTTATAACGGGCTGCGTATTGCCG
This sequence comes from Halorubrum laminariae, assembly GCF_024494655.1. Classification (GTDB taxonomy): domain Archaea; phylum Halobacteriota; class Halobacteria; order Halobacteriales; family Haloferacaceae; genus Halorubrum; species Halorubrum laminariae. The sequence goes on from NZ_JANHDL010000021.1 coordinate 21,387, forward strand.
CTCTAAGAGTGGTATCGAAGTGGTCTTACACCCCTCGTTGCCGCTGTAAACACAAATGATGTGTGACCTCCAGATGAAATTGCGGGTGATTCAGAGAAAGTCGATCGAGAGCCGATCAGCTACGTGATTTGGGGGAAAACACCATGACGCTAAAACATACGGTTCACGTCTTCGACGCCAAAACAACATGGCCTCTCAGTATGCCAAAAGTGTGGTACGGTGACAAACGACATACTTTAGTATAAAATTACTGGTCGATGTGGTGTAGATAGTAGAACGTGTGAGCGGGCAGGTGGATATTTTCCATAGATACACCGCTCTACGGTGGTTTTACAGCGGCAACGAGGGGTGTGCGACAGATGATCTCTAATGCCTCGAGCATCGCGACGCCGAAATCAACCACCCCTCCAACGTACTCGATTCTACCATGAACGGGAAACCCGCCAACACCGCCATCGTCACCGGGCCTACCGGCGCGGATAACTCGCTCTTATGTAGAACTGCGGAAAGACCCGATAACGAGACATTCAACCGCTGTCTCGACAGATCCTCCGGCGAGAGTGAGTGATCGAACGATACCGAAGGTGTGAGCGGCCTGTTCCAAGCCCTGCTTGGACAGGCCGCGGAACTTCCGCAGCCACGGCTGGACGATCGAAAACAGACACTCAGCTTGGTTGATGTGGACGCCGTCGGGCGATACGTATCTCTCTTTGTGGACGACTGTTCGGTGGGTCCGATCCATCTCTCGGTACGCTTGGAGTCCATCAGTCCAGACCTCTCCCAGCCGCTGGGAGAGGTCTTCAGCCTCCTGAATCACTGGTTCAAGATCGCCTTGATAGTCGATTCCACGGTGTCCACGAATCACGCGAAGTGAGTCGCGGCACGCCGCGACGAGCGTCAGCTGATCACCGTGACGCCCCCGCCAGCGTGACCGGCCAGACTGTGACGAGCCGCCGCGAGAACGGCTGTTCCGCGGCGGCTCTTGTCCTTTGTAGCCCGAACAAACCCTGCCAGATTCGTCGACTTGCGTCGGTCCGTCGATGATCTGGTCAAGGTGCTTCCAAACCACGGGGAAGCCGCGCTGAACCGCGGCTTCCACCTCTCGAATCACTGTGTGAACCGTTTTGTAGGCTCGATCGAGGAGCGGCGCAATCTGGTTGATACTGAGCAACGTATCGGCGTAGAGCGTGAACGCGAGAAGTATCTCGCCGCAGGTGAGATGCTTCTCGTGGAAGGGAGTTCCGTAGGTGTAGACCGGCTTGAAATCACAGTCTCGACACCAAATACGGTCGGTATTCTCCCACGTAACGATACGCTGATTCCCGCAGCGTGGACAGGGTGAGCTCTCCCAGAATTCCTTGAGTCGCCGCTCGATGCGAGCATCGAGCGGCTCCGTATCGATCTTGATGACATCTAACTCGATCAACTGCTGAAACAGACGGCCGAATGCTGTCTCAGTGGAAGACATACCTCCCGATTACCGGCGACTTAGTGTAATTATACGGACTTTCCGCGTTTCTACATAAGAGCGGGATAACTTAACCAACAAAATCCCGCTACTGTTGGTTAATCGTCGAGAGTGGGACCTTTCCCGAGATGGGTCTTTATTTGTGCGATGGACCAAACTAAGGTATGAGCGACTCGGCGTCTCCAAGCGCCTCTGTCTCGCTATCTGAGCCCACTGACATTCCAGCAGTCCTGGACAGGACTGGTATCGATTATGTCGGTGTTCATGACCAGCGACTACTGGCTATCTATCGCACCGGCATCTTCAATGTGGTATCTGAGTCGGGGCCGGTTTCGAATGCGCACACACTCCAAATCGAATGCTGGGAAGCACCACTTCCGTCTCAGGGTGATGAGCAATCACCTCAGGAGCTTCTCGAGGACTTTGCCGCCGTATTTGACGCAGGCAACCAGAGCTAAAGCTGTCTGTCTGTATCGACGACCTAGCGATTTCGATGAGCACGTCAGACAGTGCTCTCCATGAGGTCCAGCCGGTTCGAACTACCGTGATCTGTATAGAGCGAGCTCTACACCGTGGACCGGGCTTCTAGACGTTTCCGGAAACAGTGTGGTTCCACAATCAGAATCGAGAGACGGCAGAGCAATCGAGGTGAAGATACCACTGCGATCAGAGCGTTTCCGGAATCTCCCCGGTCACACTTATATCACTCACGCTGAGAATAACTACCCACGACCGATGATCCGTAATGCTCGCGTCCTCCGCGCTGGGTTCGTCCCTCGAGAAGTCGAGCATCGCGACGCCGAAGTCAACCACCTCTCAAGCGTTCTCGAGCCGATCACGAACGGCGAGCCAGCTGACACGGCCATCGTCACCGGCCCGAGCGGTGTCGGTAAAACCTGTGTCTCGAAGTTCGTCACTGAACGGCTCCGTGACGGTGGATACGACTGCTTCGTCGTGTCGAACGGCAATCCGGAGATGTTAGGGTCGATGGTTGACCACGCCGGGATCGGCGATATCATCGAAGACACGATCAGCGCTGATGAGGTCCAGACGTTCAAACCCGCCGCAGAGATTTACCGCCACGCAGCCGCACGCACCGGTACGCCGATCGACGAAATCGTTCATGTGACGGCTGGTTGGTTCGACGTTATGGGGGCCCAACACGCCGGAATGCAGGCCGCCTGGGTGGACCGCAAATCAACACCGTGGGAGCCCTTCGGTCCTGACCCCGATCTCACCATCGAGACCTTCGACGACCTGGCTGAGACGCTCGGCGTCTGATTGTACTGAGTGATCAACCTCGTTTCGCCGGTATCTCTGTGGTTGTCTCGGGCTCGCCGTCGCGTATCCTTTTCTGGTCCGGCTGCCTCGTGGATGTATGACCGATACAGAAGCGAACTCCTCCGATGGACTGTCCGTAGAGGCGGTACTCGACCGTGTCCGGACGCACGAATCCCACCCTGTTGATGAGACAAGCTTCACGGTCGATCGGACGCTCGAAGAACACGGCATTGCGAACCTCGACGACGACGATTGGCGGGTCCGACCGCTCGCCGTCCGCGACCTCGTTCGGCTTGAGGACGCCAAAACGTCTGAAATCGCCGGCGGATTCGAGGACGACGATGTACAGGTACGCTACGTGTGTGTAACGTCACTAGCTCCCTGATTGAATAACTCATAGCGAGCCCAAAACATGACACAATAGGACAGATTTAGTTCGAATACTCATCGTATCTGCTAATCAAGAAATATATATATGCCCCTGTTTGGTGAATCAGTAGAGTTGCATACTCACGGTCATGGTAAGCATGTTCCTGTTTTCGATCAGCTCCTGTTTTACTTACTAATTTCTCCATTGAGTCTATCAGCTGATTCAATTCGGGTGCAGTGATCCCATTTGCCCGGTAGAAGTCGTTTTCTCCCAGCAGTTGAAGATATTTTCCGTGGCTCATTTCACGATCCTCTGTCCAACCTTCAAGATCGACACAGATCATTTTCAGCACCTCCTCGATACTATTATACAACTTTTTAACTAAAGTATCGTCGTAGTCTCCAGAAAGATAACGATCAAACGCTGCATTGTACCCTTCTAGTGCATTTTTCCATGGATCCTCCGCTGCTAAGGCCTGCATCTTTTGATCGATATCCTCCATTGCCTCCGACTCCAGCTGGCGGAATACAACATTTTTATTGTGTTTATCAATTTCCACCTCCCATAAAACACCTTCTGTGATAAATACGTCCTCTATTTTTGATATCCTCGCATAGACATCCTTCTTACCAAATGAGCCACGGTATCCCATACTGGTCACCCCAGACCACATTTTACCTATTGTATGTTCCAAAAAGGAGAGGCAGAGGACTGTATCAGCGTTCATCATAAAGTTCTGATAGTTCCAGTCCTCTCCTAAGTCTGCGTAGACCCGAGATGCTCCGGCCTCATCCAGAAGTTCACTATGGGAATATTCACGGTACTTTTTAGATCAGCAATGATGCTGATAAGCCTCTCCCTAGCGATTTGTGGGAGCTCGGTGTTTGTCCGCGATTCAAACTCTCTCTAGCGAGTAAACAGCGAGCGGAATTGGTCTTTCATTGATTAATTTTGCTTATAGAGTGTCATTAAATCACACTTTCTCAACGTCACCATTTACAATAGATCAACGACTCCTTCGGGCGTTGCGAAGTAGCACTCGCCGTCGATCTCTTCGCCTAGCTGCTGTTCAAACTCGTCGACGTGTACGGAGTCGAAATCGGCGTCTGGAACCACCAGCACGCGGCGATACCCTGGTATCGAAAAGTCCTCAATCTGCGATTTCGCCTCGGCGCTATTCCCGTCGATCGCGTCGCCCGTTTCGACTTCGATGATCAGGTTGCTCTTCAGGCCAGACTTGACGACCACGTCTGGGATGTGGTGCTCGGGTGCGTTGTCGATATCGGTGAACGCACCCCGTGGATTTGGATAGTCACCGTCGAGGTGATCGGCGTACAAGTTCGCGTGTTCTGGGAGTTCTGGTTCGAGGTTGTCGGTCGTCTTCTGGACTATGTCGTCGTGGTCTTCGTCCGTGTCGAAGACGATCGCTGCGCCGACTAAAGCTGCCACACCAAGTGGTCCTACCATACAGAATTGTGGGACGCGAAGACCTTCAAACGCCCGTCACCGCGGTGAAACTAATCTTCTCACCGGGTAATCGACCGATGGCGTGGGTGCCCCACGCGAACAAACGGGGTGTTCGTGCGGTTTCGCGGCGGGTGTCAGGAGTTGAGACTGGCCTTCTCAATGCACAGAGGCAATATCGGTTTGAGTCAATTACATCACACCACGTCTTCCTCCCATCATCACTGTCTCACTCAAGGAGGGGAACAGCATCGGTCCACAGTCGTTGGAAGTACTGCTCAAACTCGGAGACTACTTGCGAATCTTTGATCCCGATCACACCGATTCTGTCTTCCCCAGATACTGGATGTAGCACATCGATCGTCGTCTCCACATTGTCCACGATATCAAACGAAAGCGCAATCTCAGGAGTCGTTCTGACAGTTATGTCTGCGGGCTGGTTTTCAATTAGATGTGGGAATCGGTCGGGGAGTACGGTAACTGCTTTTTCACTGAAGAGGAGGTCTACAGACAAATCCGTATTAGCACCCTCGAAAAAGCCTTCCACTTCAGATTGGAGTGTCTCCCACGTCGCATCCTCGTAGGGAGGCCCGACAGTTGCTTTGACAACATTCTCCGCGGTTCGCATATGCTGCTGGAGCGCTGTACTCATTTCGTCACTCCCGAGCGATCCAAGCCAGAAACTACTCTCTGTTGGTGGTGTCGGCAAAAGGTTCGAACGAACTGTTTCTGCTTTCTCGCGATAACGATCCCACTCTTGTTTCAGTTCATACGCTCGTTCAGCCAGAAGCCTGTCGACGACGGTTTCTGGCTGTACGGCCACGTACCGATTTGGGTCGCTTGACTGTCTCCAGATCACCTTGCGAGCTTCAAGGCCGTTTAGTACGTCGTAGATACGGCCTTTTGGGACTCCACTAGTATCAGAGAGTTCAGCTGCCGTCACTGCTCCTGTTACGAGAAGGGTTCGATAGGCCTTCTCCTCGTAACTTGAGAGTCCAAGCTCGCCCAATTCCGTCATGCTTTGTCATTGTGCCTCCAAACAAATTGTAAGTGCTGTTTTGTTTCAATAGTCGTATCTCGGGGGCTTCGAAACCTAACGATATGCATCCGTACGTACTGCTCGCTGGTGCAATACTCTCCGAATTATTCGGGACAACTGCCCTCAAACTCTCCGATGGATTTTCACAACCGGTTCCCAGTATTGGGGTTGTCCTCGGATATGGGGCAGCGTTCTATCTACTATCCCTGACGTTAGAAGAATTACCGATGGGTGTCGTCTATGGGACATGGGCAGCATTGGGTATTGTCGGTGTGGCAGGTATCGGGGCCGTTGTTTTTGATGAACCTGTTGATCTGGCAGGCCTTCTCGGAATTGGCCTCATTATCGGTGGCGTCTACTGCGTCAACGTGGTGTCACAGATGTCTGCCCACTAAGATGGTGGGCACTGCCCCTGTGTAGAAACAACCGAAAAGTGGCACTGTGTTCCAACATCTTGTTCGTCCGCTCTTGAGTAGTTGTTCTCCAACGATGTCAAACAGGTATGATGTAATCATCGCTGGGGCAGGTCCAGCGGGGGCGCAGTGTGCACGAGATCTAGCTGACCGTGGGTACGATGTTGTCGTCCTAGAAACCGAAGCAGAAGATGAATTCCCAGCTCAAAGTAACAAATCTACCGGCGGAACGTTTGCGTCAATGATGACCTCCTTCGGCATCCCGGACGATGTCGTTATGCACGCGACTGGATCAGTCGTTCTTGAATCTCCAAATGAACACTTTATCCAGGACCAGCCGGGCTTTGTCTTGGACTTCGAGGCGTTCAAGAAGTTCCTTGTCGAGGATGGTCGTCACAAGGGTGCTGAGTATCGGTTTGATGCTCGTGTTCGTGACCCGATCGTCGAAGATGGTGATCTCGTTGGTGTCCGTTATAATCGTGATCAGGAGGTCTTTGGCGAAATCGTTATTGATGCTACGGGTCCGGCTGCGCCACTGGCTAAAGATCTGGGGATAGCCAATCTTGACCGGGAGAATCACGCGATTGGTATTGAATACTTATTCGAAGGCGTCGATCTCAATCATCCCGAGTTTGCTGATCTCACTGACGCGATGATGTTGCGGTTGGACCACGAGTACGCCCCTGGAGGTTATTCGTGGATCTTCCATACGGGTGACGACACAGCAAAAGTCGGCATCTGTTATATCCAGAATGAACGCTATCAAGAAAACGCCATTCACGATCGCACCGTCGACGGGTATCTCGAACATTGGCTTGATACTGACCCACGGTTCGAGAACGCCAGACAAATCGCAGAGAGTCCAGTTCGGGGATCAGCACATGTACAGCCCCCCGGATCGATGAGTACTGATTCGTTTATGGCGATCGGTGATACTGTCCCATCGGTTGATCCTGTCTGGGGAGAGGGAATCTACAAGTGTATGAAATCAGCTCGCGCAGCTGCAATGACAGCCGACCGCTGTCTGACGAGGACGAAAAACATCTCTGCTGAGGAGATGGGAGTCTACGACGACCTATGGAACGAGCAAGTTGCCCCCAGACAAGACCGTCGATTGATGATGACGAGGTTGCTATACCTTGCACCAAACGAACGGTACGACCGACTCATGCAAGATCTGAACAAGCTTTCTCGAGATACCCTTTCAGATATTAACGATGGGAGCAAGCGGGAAATTGTAAAACTGTTGTATCCTAGTGATATATCCTACCTCTGGAAATACTGGCGAGAAACACAGTTTGGGAGTGTCTCTTACTCCAGCTAACCACAACACTTCCGCTGATGAATCCAACTTCTATCAGATCTTGATCAACTGGTCTTGGACGTTTTGCTATCAGTACCCACATGGCTACGACCCCCGAGTCGCGTCGAACAGTCTTTCGCCAAATCGCTCATTGTTCCTATGTCGATTGGCCATCCGTCTTTAGTTAAGCGAGAAACCGCGTGACAGCGGCGGCTTATCGAGGCATCTTTCGGAAGGAATGAGGAAGTCGTGTCTGTGTACAACGACGACTCCTCAACTCGAATTATGCGTCGGCTCA
>NZ_JANHDL010000022.1 GCF_024494655.1 Halorubrum laminariae
TGGCAGGGAGACGACTACGACCACTGGTGCCGTGAGTTCGAGACGCGACGGGGCGAGATGCAACAGCGCGGCACGCAAGCTGCGCATAACGCCGTGCTTCGACTCGGAAAGCGAGAGGAAGCATGGCGGAAACAGTACATGCACACCGTCGCTAACGAGATTGTCACGGGGGCTGTCGAACACGATTGTGACGTGATCGTGTTCGAGGAGTTGACCGATATTCGAGAGCGGCTTCCACACGCGAAGTGGCACCATATCTGGGCGTTCCGACGCCTATTCGAGTACGTTGAGTACAAAGCTCCGGAACGCGGTGTCTCCGTGGAGCAGGTCAAGCCGAACCACACGTCTCAACGCTGTTCTCGGACAGATTGCGGATTCACACATGAGGACAACCGGCAGGGAGAAGAGTTCTGTTGCCAGAAGTGCGGGTACGAAGTGAACGCGGACTACAACGCCGCGAAGAACATCGGGGTGCGATACGCCCGGAAACAGAGACATAGACTCCGTTCCTCGCCCAAGTCGGGGGGCGGAGACGCACCAGTAGACGTGCGTGTGAATGGTGGGATGTTGAACAGCGAGAGTTACCAGCGTATTGCTGGCGACTGATTGCCGGGAGTCCACATCAAAGCCCCACCCTCAACGAGCGAGCCTCTTATGAGGTGAGTGAAGTAGGGTGGGGTAGTTTACCCAACCACCCCGCCAGACGTGACGTAGAAGTACAGGATAAAGGAGAGCGCGAGGACCCACTGAGCCACGTGGACGGACTCGTATTCACCCTGTGCCGCTTTGACAATGGGGTAGCTGATGATTCCGGCGGCGATTCCGTTGGCGATGGAGGCCGTGAGCGGCATGATGACGATGGTGAGTCCGCCGGGAATCAGCCAGTCGGACTGTTCCCACTGAATGTCGGTCACCCCCTGAAGCATGATGAGTCCGACGAGGATGAGCCCGAGGTACGAGGCGTACGTCGGAATCGCGGCGACGATCGGAACGACTGCGAGCGAGGCCACGAAAAGCAGGGCGACGACGAGCGCGGTGAGCCCTGTTCGACCGCCTTCTTCGACACCGGTCGAACTCTCGACGTAGGTGGTCACGGTCGTCGTGCCGACGATCGCACCGAACGTCGTGGCGACGGCGTCGGCCATCAACGGCTTCTCCATCTCGGGGAGATTCCCGTCCTCGTCGAGGAAGTCCCCGAACTGCGAGACGCCGATGAGCGTGCCGGCAGTGTCGAAGAAATCGACGAAAAAGAACGTGAGAACGACGATGGCGAACGTTATCGGTTCGACATCTCGGAGGCCGCTAGCGAACGCGCCGACCAGCGGGGTGATATCGTAGGTGACCGGCGGTAGCCCGTCGGGCGTCAAGGTACCCTCGGCGACGACGCCGGAGAGCGTCAGAGCCCACCCGGCGGCCGCGGTGGTGATGATGCCGGTAATAATAGAGCCGGTAACGTCCTTGGCGTAGAGGACGATCGTGAACGCGAGGCCGGCCAGCGCCAGTAGAGCGACCGGATCGGTCGCGACGTTGCCGAGCGAGACAAGCGTCTCTTCGTCTGCGACGGCAACGTTGATCTCGATGAGACCGAGCAGGAGCAAGAACAGGCCGATACCGGCCCCGACAGCGAACTTCACCGGCTCCGGGAAGAACTCGATGATGTACCGTCTCGCCCCGACGCTCGACATCGCCATGAAGATGACGCCCTCGACGAACACCGCCGCGAGCGCGGTCTGCCACGGGATCCCCAACCCGATCACCACGGTGAATGCGAAGTACGCGTTGAGTCCCATCCCGGGAGCGAGACCGAAGGGGCGATTCGCGTACAGCGCCATCACTGCCGAGCCGACGGCAGCCGCCAAGATCGTCGTGATGGCGAGCATCTGGAATACTTCCCCGTCGGAGTATCCCTCGATGGAGATCGCCGCTGACAGGATCGCGGGGTTCACCACGATGATGTACGACATCGTGAGGAACGTCGTAAGGCCCGCGATGAACTCCGTTCTTATGTCTGTTCCGTGTCGCTCAAACTCGAAGAACGACGCTACGCGTGACTGCCCTTCGCTAGTGTCTGTCATCCATGTCACTATCTCGCAGTGGTATAAAAAAGGCTGTGATCCGATCGGGTGACTCCGAGAGACGTTCGTGCGTCGTTCGATGGGCGGACGGCCGAACGTCGACTCGGTTGCGTTCAGAAACGCGTACCGAGAGTGACTCGATCGGTCGAGATCGGGACGCCAGTGGATCGCCTCGCGATCAGGGTTTTTGCTGCTGTGCGGACCGACGCTCCTCCGTGAGATCCATGTCGAGGCCGATCGCCGACGCCTCGCGACGGACCGCGTCGGCGTCGATAGCGGTCACCTCGCCGTCTTCCTGCAGGACGGTGCCATCAACCATGGTGAACCGCACGTCGTCGCCGTGGGCGGCGAACACCAGATGCGAGAGCACGTCGTGGAGCGGGGTTCCGCGGGTGAGGTCCGTGCTGAGCCCCACGATGTCGGCGCGCCACCCCTCTCGAATCGCGCCGAGTTCCTCGAATCCAGCGGCTTTCGCCCCGTTGAGCGTCGCCATCTCGAAGATGTCGCCGGCCGGTGTGACCGTCGGATCCAGTTGATCGACCTTCTGTAAGAGGCTGGCCTGCCGCATCTCGGTGAACGGATCGAGCGTGTTGTTGCACGGCGGGCCGTCGTTTCCGAGCGCGACGTTGATCCCCCGATCGAGGTAGTCCCAGATCGGGGCGACACCGCTCGCGAGTTTCATGTTCGACGACGGGCAGTGCGTGACGTGCGTGCCCGTCTCGGCGAGCACCTCGCGCTCGCTTTCGTCGGTCCACACGCAGTGTGCGAGCACGACGTCCTCACCGGTGAGACCGACCTCGTCGAGCCAGTGAATATTCCGCATCCCGGTGTCCTCTTTCACCGTCTCAATTTCGCTCTGGTTTTCGCTGGCGTGGGTGTGGATACGGACTCCGTCGTACGCGTCGGCCAGTTCGCGAGCGCCGCGGAGGCACTCCTCGGTACACGATACGGCGAACCGCGGCGTCACGGCGTACCGGATGCGGTCGTCGAACGACCCGTGGTACCGCTGAATGAGCCGTTCGGACTCGTCGAGCGCCGCCTGCGTGTCTTCGAGGAGCTCATCGGGCGAGCGCTGGTCCATCATGACCTTCCCGAGGACGCCGCGGATCCCGATTTCGCCCGCGGCCTCGAAGGCCTCCTCGGCGTGGGCGACCGAGAGGTGGTCGACACATGTCGTCGTTCCGCTCTCGATCATCTCCAAGTAGCCCAGCTTCGCCGCAATCTCCATCTCCGACGCCGAGAGGGAAGCCTCCATCGGGAGAATGTAATCGAACAACCAGTCCAGCAGCTCGGTGTCGTCGGCGATTCCCCTCCCGAGACTCTGGACCGAGTGGATGTGTCCGCCGACGAGCCCCGGCAACAGGACATCGTACGACTGGTGCTCGTGGTCAGGATACTGCGCCGCGATCGCGGACTGCTCACCCACCGCCTCGATCCGTGACCCCGAGACGACGATCGCCCCGTCGTCGATCACTGTATTCGAGTCTGCAACGACGGTTCCCGTTAGCAACATACTCTGATCGAAAACGGTGGCGCGATAAATAAATTCCCCTGACAGACGGGCAGTCGTGCCACAGAACTTCAGCTGGGGAGTCCGCGGCGCTGTCCCGGCCATCGACGTTGCCGCGCGCGTCGCACAGCTCTCATCGAACAAAAAAATGAATTCCGCCTGACGACGCCGGTCGACTGCGCGGCGTCCACCGTTCTCGTCGCTTGTCGACCGAGTGAGCCTCAGTCGTCGTCCACCGGCTCGGAGATTGGCGGAACGTCGTCGGCCTTGTCGAACAGCGGGCTGGACTCACCGGGGACGATCGTGTTCAAGACGAGGGCCAAGAGACCGGTGATGATAACGGGTTCACCGAAGAACGTTTGCGCCCCGGACGGCAGTCCGGAGAGCGCGCTCGGCACCGTCGCGACACCGAGTCCAAGTCCGAGTGACGTGGCGATGATGACCATGTTCCGACGGTTCATCTCGATGTTCAAGAACAGCAGTCGCATTCCACTGGCGGCGACCATTCCGACCATGATGAGCACGGCACCGCCGAAGACGGCAGACGGGATCGTCGTCACGATCGCTCCGATCTTCGGGACTAGTCCCAGCACGATCAGGATGAACCCGCCGATTCCGACGATGTGGCGGCTCATCACGCCGGTGAAGTTGATGATACCGACGTTCTGAGAGAACGAGGTCTGCGGGAACGACCCGAACACTGCCCCGAGGGCACTGATGAATCCGTCGGCGAAGATCCCGCCGCGGAACTCCTCTTTGGTCGGGTTGCGTCCCTCGGCGGCGGTGATCCCGGACATATCACCGATCGTTTCCATGCCCGAAACCAAGAACAGGAACGCGAAGGTCACCAGCGGAACGAGTTCGAAGCTAAACCCGAATTTCCCGGGAGTCGGAACCGCGATCCACGCCGCTTCGTAGAACGGAGTGAAGTCGACGACCCCGAACGCGATCGCCACGACGTAGCCGACACTGATGCCGATAATAACGCTCAACATCCGCCAGACCCCAGTTAAGAGCAGGTTGAACAGCACGGCGATGGACAAGACCAGTCCTGCGAGCCCGAGGTTCTGCATCGAGCCGAAGTCTTCGGCACCGACGCCGCCGGCGGCGTACTCGATACCGACCGGAACGAGATACAGGCCGATGATGACAACGATGAGTCCCGTGACGAGCGGCGGGAAGAACGACTGCAGGCGTTTGAACTGCCACCCCAAGAGGAACGGGACGACGACCGCCGCGGCCACGATAGAGCCGAATACGACATCCAGCCCCGAACTCCCCCCGATCGACGACATCGCGCCTACGAAGGCAAAGCTCGTCCCCATCACGATCGGGAGTTTCGCGCCGACCGGCCCGACAGTGTAGGCTTGGACGACGGTCGCCACGCCCGCGAAGAGGATGACCATCTGTACCAAAAACGTCGTGTCCGCGGATCCCAACCCCGCGGCTCCCGCGACAATAAACGCGACGGCGGTCGACGGAACGATCATAACCGATACGTGCTGTAACGCGAGGAGGAGCGATTTCGACAGCGGCGGCTTTTCCTCCAAACCGTATGCGAGATCGATTCCATTCTCTGGGTTGTCAGACATGTTTCACCGTACCAAACCACCCACTACTATTTAACTTCTTTCACCAATAGAGCGCACCACAAGTGGAATATACTAGAATCTCTCCACAGAAGTACCGAATTAGAGTATAGTCTCAGACAACTCGGTGCGGACTTCGAAGGCTGTCGGCGACGCAATCACAGAGCCAGTTTGCGACTCTGCGGAATCAGGTCGGCCGTTCAACTCCCGCGGTACGTCGTGTAGCCACCGGGAGATAGCAGCAGGGGGACGTGGTAGTGTTCGGTCGGGTCGTCGATCGTGAACCGCACCGGCACCTCGTCGAGAAACGTCGATCCCGTGGGCCCTTCACGGTAGTACGTCCCCACGTCGAAGACGAGTTCGAAGGTTCCGGCCTCGATCTCGTCGGCGTCGAGCAACGGCTCGTCGACACGTCCGTCGTGGTTCGTGGTCGCCGCGGTCACCTGCTCTCGATCGCCGTCAGCCAGTCGGTACAGCGTCACGTCGACGCCCTCTGCCGGCCCCTCGCGGCTCGTGTCGAGGACGTGCGTGGTCAGCCCGGCGGTCATTCTGCTCCCTCCTCGGCGAGGTCGCTTCGATCCATCGAGAACTGCTGGAAGCCGGTCGGGCGGGGCGGCTCCCGGAGCACCTTCGCGTCGCCCTCCATGTCGTCACGCACCTTCAACCACGTGCGGTTGTTGGCCTCGAAGCTCACCTCGGTTAGTTGCGGGAAGCGTTCGAGAACTCGCAGTCCGATCTGATAGATGAGATCCTGAATCGAGTTGACATCTCGCTCGTCGAAGACAACCTGTGCGATGTCACGGACCTGCTCGGCCGGGACGTACTCCTCGGGCGTCTCGCCACGCGCCGTCTCGGGGTCGTCGTACGTCCAGAAGATGTCGAGCCCGATGTACAGCGTCCGATTCTCCCGCTCGGGTAGGGTCGTGTACTCGTCGTGAACGTACCCCACGAAGGAGTTGTCCTTCACTTTCACCAGTTCGATTCCAGTGACGCCGCTTCGCTGCTCTTCGATGACGACCTCGCCGTCCTCACGCGTGAGGTAGTACTCTCCGAAGGCTGACTCGTCGTCTGAAACGCCGAAAACGAGGTCACTCGGCTCAAAGTTCCCCTCGCCATCGGGAACGGGGCGGTCGTCGAAGGCGAGCTCGTCAGCCGACATGCGGACCGACTCCATCTGATCGTAGGTGCGAAGGAACTCCGAGCCGACGTAGTGGAGGAATCCCTCGACGGTCGCGCCGTCGTAGTCTCCGGCGTGGTGTAAGACGAAGTTCTTCATCGAATCGGTCGCGACGACCTTCGAGTTGTCGCCGTCCCGGAACGAGGGAAGGAACTCGTCTCCTTCGACTTGCGCGCGCACCTCCATTCCGAAGAGGGTATTCGGCTTCCCGTCGAACGCCGATTCGGGTATCTCGCGAACGCCCGTTAGCGGAGTTGCGTACGTCCGATAGACGTTGACGTGTTCTTTGCCGTAGTTCATCGTCCGGTCGTCGGTGTCTGATTCAGTGTTGTCGGTCATGGATTGCTTTGGTATCGTTGTCGGTTACCGCTGCCGCTGCCTGCAGCAGTCGCTGTGCTCCGGCCCGCAGAACGTGATTCGATATCGAGTGGCTGTCACCGTCTATCAAACTGATTCATACGCTCGTATATAGGTGTTTTGTTGGATATGTTACAGTATTCGGTCGTGACTCTAGATTATGAGTCAAACCGCTCGGCGAGTCGAAGGCGGGCGATAGTGTGGACTTCGTCTAGAGCGGTCCGAAACTCCTCATCCGGGGAGTGTTCGACCCGTTCTTCCATCGTCGCCCTGATGGCATCGGGCGTCTCGTCGCGCACTGCCATGATGAACGGGAAGCCGAAGTTGTCCCGATACTGGTCGTTCAGTCGCTGGAACGCCTCGTACTGTTCCGGGGACAGCTGATCGAGCCCGGCGGAGGCCTGTTCTTCAACGGAGGCGTCCGTCATCTCGGTCTGTTCGCCGAGATCCGGGTGCGCCCGCAGCAGTTCGAGCTGCCGATCTCGACTCGCATCCTCGACGACAGATCTCATCGCGCTGTGAAGGTCGTCGACGCCCGAGAACGGACGGTTCGGCCACGCCAGTTCGGCCACCCACGGAGCATGTTCGTACACGTCGCCCAAGTGGTTCACGAACACGTTCTTATCCGCCCGATTTACCTCGTCTATTGTGAGATTGCTCATCGCCTTCGTTCGGTCTAACCGCTCTCACTTAAATTCTCGCTCGCGTGAAAACGGACGGCGACCGACCGAGTACAGCAAATATCCGTTTGAGGACCGCTGGTCGCAGACGACGCGATCGTCGCCGATCCGGGACACGTATCCCTATCGCGTGACGCGCCTGACTGGGACTGGGGGGTCGACGGAACTTTTATTCTGAGCGCCGTTGTTGCGGGTGGTGTGTCACAAATAGAGTTCGACATCGAAGGACAGGTGTTCGTCGCCGACCTACTCGAGGACGAAGCGCCTCGATCGGTCGAAGCACTCCGAGAGTTCCTGCCGCTCGAATCGGAACTAATGCACGTCCGCTGGAGCGGTCACGCGACGTGGATCAACATCGACGAGGTCTCGCTCCCAGACATCCCACGCGAGAACCACACCGTCTACCCGTCTCGGGGTGACATCTTGTTGTATCCGGGCTACCGGAATGAACAGGAAATACTCGTTCCGTGTGGACCGACGTGTTTCAAAAGCCCGGCGGGTGAACTCGCAGGAAACCACGTTGCACGCCTCGACGCGTCCCGTGAGGAACTCGACGAACTGGAAGAGGAGACGCTCCAGCACGGCGTGAAAGATATCGTCGTCCGAGAGCGGTAGCTGACGAGGATCAATTTTTCCGCTCGATACAGCGGTAGTTACAGAAATGACTCCAAATCCGTCCGATTTGTCGGTATCTTCAAATCAGAGCGGCCTCAACTGGGCCGTACAACATGAGCGTAGCAGAACGCGCACAACGTGGGGTACGAGAGGAGCGCCTCCGCGACGATATTACGACAACGGCGGATTTCGGCGCTATCCAGACGGATCATGGCCGCGGACGAACGGTACTGACTGGGACTGACGCCAACCGACGGGCACGTGAGTATCTGGTCGATCGACTGGAAGCCGCCGGCCTCGACGTCCGCGTCGACGCAGTCGGCAACATCGCCGGTCGGTGGGTCCCCGACGGCGTCGATCCGACCGCACCGCCCGTCGCGTGCGGCAGTCATCTCGACTCCGTCCCCGAAGGTGGTATCTTCGACGGCGTTCTCGGCGTCTACAGCGGACTGGAAGCCGTTCGCGCCTTTCAGGAGACGGATGCCGATCTCGCTCGACCGATTGACGTAGTCTGCTTCACCGAAGAGGAGGGTGCGCGGTTCTCGAACGGGGTCCTCGGCTCATCGGTAGCGAGCGGAAAACGGTCCGTCGAGGAGGCGCTCGCGCTCGAAGACGACGACGGCGTAACGCTCGACGACGCGCTCTCTGATATCGGTTTCCGCGGTACCGGTCGCCTCGACGCCAGCCAGTGGGACTCGTGGCTCGAACTCCATGTCGAGCAGGGAGAACGGCTCCAAGACGCGGGGGCAGCGGTCGGAATCGTTTCCGCGATCACCGGAACGATCCGCTGTTCGGTCGCTATCGAGGGAGAGGCGGACCACTCCGGCTCGACGGCGATGGCAGATCGGACGGACGCGTTGGCGGCCGCGAGCGATCTCATCCTCGAAGTCGAATCGGTGACGAACGACCTCACCGCGGAACGAGGCGATACCGTCGTCGGGACGGTCGGAAAAATCGACAACGAACCGAACGCCATCAATGTCGTCTCCGGCCGTACCGAACTCGGTATCGACGTCCGTGACGTTCACTACGAACCGATGGAGACGATCATCGACCATATTCAAACGCACCTTGACGACCTCGAGTCACAGCGAGGCGTCGAGACGACCTTCGAGCAGCCGTACGACATCCCACCAAGTCAGATGAGTGACCGCTGCGTCGACGCCCTTGAACGAGCGGCAGAAAGGGTCGACGTGTCGTCGCTCTCGCTACACTCCGGGGCCGGCCACGACACTATGCATCTCGCAGACGTTACCGACACCGGACTGCTGTTTGCCCCCTCTCGCGGCGGATTCTCACATAGTCCTCGCGAGTGGACGGACTGGAGCAGTTGCGCGGCGGCGACGCAGGTATTGACTGCCGGGCTGGCAGATCTGGCGTGCGAATGACTCGAAGGAGAGTGCAGCCAGTTCGTTCGTGAAAAGAAAACACATAGTCGGCCTATGAGGACCTACGATTACCTTGGCGACTCGGCCCCGTGCGTTGCCATGTTAATATTCACCTCGATAACATTTGCCGCGCGCTGGACCTGTTCGGGAAGCTCCTCGTCGAAGAACGTCCCTTTCAGTCGACTCGTCGGGCCTGCGACGCTCAGAGAACCGAGAACGGTGTCGTCGCGATCGATGACGGGAGCACCGACGGCACGGAGCCCTTCGACCTCCTCTTCGTCGTTGTACGCATAGCCTCGCTCTTGAACTGTCGCTAGCTCGTCGGCAAGTTCGTCACGGTCAGTGATCGTATTTGCGGTCCGTTCAGTGAGTCCGTGTTGGTTGAGTATCTCGTTGACGCGAGCGTCGGGAAGAAACGCCAGAATCACCTTTCCCGTCGCCGTACAGTGGAGTTGATCGGGTTGTTGGAGCTTATCAGTCTGATAGCCGCTTCCGACGGCATCGCTCCCACGGGCCTTGTACAGATTGATCCCCTTACCGTGCTCTTCGGTAAACAGATTCGCGTACTCGCCGGTCGTCTCCGCGAGCTTCTCGACTTCCTCTTTGCCGTGGCGGTACAGAAGATTCCGATTTCGGACGTATTCACCCGAAAGGAGCAGTTGAAGACTGAGTTCGTACTCTCCGTCTGTTTTGACGACGAGCTCTTCCTCCCGAAGCGTAGCGAGGTAGTGGTAGGTCGAACTCTTCGACAAGTCGAGATACGTGGCTAACTCTGTGACTCCGGCACCATCGAGATCCTCTAGCGCCTTGATGATCTGAGCCGTCCGCTCCACTGTTTTCAACGTACGCGGTGATTCAGTTTTGTCCGAGTCGGCCGTCATACGTTTGCATATAACAGGACATTACTTAACTGTTTACCTTTCGCAAACGATGTGATGACAGTTACGACGAAACACCCACCTACATAAACAATATCTGTTATTTTATCCGATTATTATCGAATACGCGTGTTATTTGTTTTCTCTCGTGTGGAAGTATCAACTCACGCAACTTGATCGAAACCGAGTTGTTCGCATAATACGAACTGAGTTTGGCCGCGCCTACAGAAAATCAGGTAGTATGAGTAGCACTACATGAATATTACAATTATATGTTTGTAATGGAATCAGTGTTTCAGATAAGGATGGGGCGGAACGATCTTCTAGTGGTTCATGCCTGAATGCGTCGTTTGCTTGTCAGTTGAACTTCTTCAAATATGGTACGGGTTCTGCGCTATCATCCGGTCAATTGATGTAGAACCCCCGTCACCGCAGACTCTCTTCTAATACTCGCTACGCATTTTAGACAAAATAATTTCCGCCAAGTTCAGCCAAGGATGTGGTCATCCTGTTGTGTTGCGGGACGAGAAACTTGCCATACTCAATATCGCATTATACACTTTACGAGTCACAAACGGATCGACATACGAGCTACACATGGTAGGAGTCACCGACGATCCGGTGTTTCTGCGCTTGACCCGAAGAGCACATACGAAATTCTGAGCTGATCGTAGCACTGCCGACACGAAGCGTGTCGCCGCTGAAAAAGACGTAGACACGGCTGTCGCCGAGAAAACCATGACTATCCGACCGAGCGAGGTGGGTATGCACGTCGCATACCTTGACTGCGACATCGAGGGCCTCACAACGATTCTGCCGAGGCCGATCAACTCGCCTCAAACCACGCCGAGGCCGTTATTGCGAAGGTGAGCGATGAGTAGCACCGTCGGCGGCCGCGACGGACCGCTACAGTCGGCGCGAACCGCCCGGAGAGTTCCGGTGTGACGAGTGCGGTCAGCAGTGCACGCGTACGGACAGTGCCGAATACGGCCACATGCACGGCCACCGCGCGCCCATCAAGAGCGGTGTTCCCGCCGGCCAGACGAGTGTGACCCGACCATGGAGAGGAACCAGAGCATCTACGACGAGGATCCTCGCGATTTCGAACTGCCGACGCGATGGCGGTCGTGGAACTACCCGACTCGTAAGGAGTACCTGACGGTCAACCTCTCGCGAGCCGACCTGTTCCGCGCCATCGTGCTCGAAGTCAGACCGGACGATCAAGACCCGGAGAGTGTCGACGCAACGAGCCGTTTCAGCAAAGACGATCTGTCCTACATCGCGCTCCGAGTTGGCCTGTTCAAACTATGAAAGATCCGAAAATGTGGATCCACACCCTCAAAACCGTTAATCCAGAAATGTGATACCGTCAACCGGCTTATCACGTCTCTATGGGGTCATTTTCACGCGCAGATGCAGGCCCACACGTTCAGATAAGTGACTTTATCTCGAATTATGGGTTACATTGAAGTCACCGGCGAAAAAACGACTGATCAATGAGCGACGAGCGCCGTTCCGTGAAAACGTACGTGCCAGCCGAACAAAAAGATCGGTGGCAGGCCCATGCGGACGAACTCGGAATGTCACAAAGCGAGTTCGTCAGAACGATGGTACAGGCCGGCAGACGGGGATTTTCACTTCCGAATGAGACGAACACGGTTGAGACCGCATCTGGGGATGAAACCCCCGGGAGTCACGACCTCGAAACGCAAGTCAAGCGGGCTCTTACAGCGGGACCGTGCTCGTGGGACGAGCTGGTCGACGCGTTGCGCGGTGACTTCGAAGACCAGTTAGAAGAAACGCTCGACGCGCTACAGGATCGGAATCGGGTTCGATACAACGGCCGCCAAGGGGGGTACGCGCTCGTCGATGAGTAGTACCCGCACTCCGGCAGACATCGACGATCCGATCGGCTACTTCGTCGAGGACCTGACCTATCACGGGAAGACATCCCGGACGCGAGAGTCGTACGAACGCGTCCTCCGTCAGTTCGAGGCGTTCATCGACGATACGTCGACACCTGAGACGGCCACACACCGCGACTGTATGGCGTTTATCCACTCGCTCCGGGGAGACGTGGCTGACAGCACCGTCGCGACGTACGCGGCGTATCTCCACCGATTCTACGGGTATATGACCGAGGTCGGCGCGTTCGACGGAAATCCGATGACGCTGGTCGTCGAAGAGATGGATGAGACGATCGACACGGATCCGGCGCGGCGAGACATCTCGATACCCGCGATGCGTACGTTCGTGTCCGATATCGCCCACCCCCTTCATCGAGCACTCGTCGTGACACTTTTGAAGACTGGGATGCGGGTTGGCGAGTGTTGCAACCTCGACCTCCGGGACGTCGCTATCGACGACGACGAGCTTAACGAGGTATACGAGCTCGGAACCAGACCGGTGCTCGCCGACCGGCCGAATTCGATATATGTGACGCCTGACGCGACCGTCGGGGAGGAATTGAACGGCGAGGTTCGGTCGGCATCGAACAAGCGCAAGCGCAGTACCGTGATTCCCGTCGACGACGAGTTGGCGCGAGTACTCAAAGCGTGGCTCGCGATTCGTCCAGACTCTCCTTCGTCGGCCGATCCGATTTTTATCGGGACCGCAGAGGGGTGGGGATCGCGACTCGATCCCCAAGCGGTGCGATATATCGTCGAACGGTACGCTCGGGAGGCGGGATGGTACCGCACCGGCGGCGGTGCCACCGAGAACGTCACACCGCACTACTTTCGACACTTCTTCACCACGCACCTCCGGGATCGGACCGGCGATCGGGGCGTGGTCAAGTACCTCCGCGGAGACGTCGCCGATGACGTGATAGATACATACACACATGACTGGGGGAACCAAGTTCGCGAGACGTACGAA
The DNA here is from genome assembly GCF_024494655.1 of Halorubrum laminariae. Taxonomy (GTDB): domain Archaea; phylum Halobacteriota; class Halobacteria; order Halobacteriales; family Haloferacaceae; genus Halorubrum; species Halorubrum laminariae. The sequence goes on from NZ_JANHDL010000022.1 coordinate 13,147, forward strand.
GCGAACATGTACTCATTACTCGATTGATATATCGAGCGCTTTCCTACTTCTGACTGATTTAGTAGGACAGATATCTGAGGCGTATGGACCAAGTAAATTACATATCGCTATATTATTTCTGGAGCAGTTGCGAATGCTCCTGAATAGGTTCACGAGATCGACTCTAGATCGCTGGAACCAACCAAGCTTGAGAAAAGGCCTTAACCTCCAAATCCCTGACTATGTAAAGGCAGAGATGAAACGGTCCAAAATATGAATCGTAGTGACAATAACTACGATGTTATCGTAATCGGCGTCGGTGGTATGGGCAGTGCAACGGCCTATCATCTTGCTGATCAGAACCTAGATGTCTTGGCATCGAACGCTACGACATCCCCCATTCACGGGGGTCATCGCATGGAATTACCCGTCCGTCGGGCATACTACAAACACCCGTCATATGTTCCGCTCATCGAGCGTGCGTACGAACTTTGGGATGAGCTTGCTAACGAAACGGGTCGAGGTATTATTCATCGCACTGGCTCAATCGACGCCGGACCCGCAGAAGATCCTGTCTTCGCAGGTTCGAAACGCTCCTGTGAGGAACAGCCATTCCACACGAGGTGCTGACTGGCGAAGAAGTGAACGAACGCTTTCCGGGCTATGAACTCCCTAAAGACTACTGTGCTGTCTATCAAGAAGATGGTGGATTCGTTGTCCCAGAGCAGGCTATCACCGGCCACGTAACCGCTGCACAAGCTCGCGGCGCTGAGATTCATGCACGCGAGTATGTCAAAGATTGGAAGAGACAACTGATGGTGGCGTTCGCGTTCGAACCGCTCAGGGAGTCTATGTCGCTGACGCGCTTGTACTCACAGCAGGAGCTTGGAATTACAAGCTTGCTCCAGAACTGGAAGTGCTCGCCGTCCCGGAGCGGCAGGTGCTAGTGGTTCCAACCGGATTCCCCGGCGGCGTTCGATCCCGGCGATTTTCCAGTCTGGAATCTGAGCGTCCCAGAGGGCCGCTTTTACGGATTCCCGATCTATGACGTAGCAGGATTTAAGATTGGCAAGTATCACCACCGTGAGGAGGAGATTGACCCGGATGAGTTCGACCGGGAGCCAAACCGAATGGATAAGATACTCTTGAGTGACGCCACGGAAAAATACTTCCCAAATGCAGCAGGCCCAACGATGCGACTTGCAACATGTATGTTCACAAACTCACCCGATGAACACTTCATCCTTGACTCGCTGTCAGATCATCCACAGGTAGTTGTCGGTGCAGGCTTCTCCGGGCATGGATTTAAATTTTCGAGTGTAATCGGCGAAATTCTCGCCGACCTTGCTATTGATCGTGGAAGTGAACACCCCATAGAGATGTTTTCGCTTGATCGCTTCGACTGATGGCCATCTAATTGATTTTTTGAAATGATCAGATGATGATATATTTCAGCGGTCGTGCTGAATCTATTAGATGTATTGACTGATCACCACTGTAGTCGATCAGACAAGTTCATTCTGCAAGATTCGTGCCCTGCATCTTGCACGGTACTCCGGACATCATCTCAAACTGGTAGGATTCTCAGCGGTCAATTCGCAGATGTACTGAACGGGAGATTCATCTCCTACTGGTATCGAAAGAAAGGCATGTATCAGTTCCACCCTCCGAAGCTGTGGCCGTATACATTGAGATAGTTGGTCTCAACTTCCGAGACCCCCTCTTCATCTGAAAAGGTATCGAACCAATAGGAATCCACCAAAGCCAAGATTATTTCCTCAAGGCATTCGACTTCAAACTATGTCTGCTTGGACGACGGATGAGATGTCCCCGTCGCTTTATCAGTCGGTCGGGGACCTCGAAACTCCGGCCTTGCTCGTCGACATCGATGCAATGGAGCGTAACATCGAAGAGTACGTGGCATTTGCCGACGAGAACGACGTAACGCTCCGGTCACACATCAAGACGCACAAAAACGCCGAACTCGCAGCGCTTGAGGACGAGATGACCGACGGTGGAGGAATCTGCTGTCAAACACTGGGTGAGGTGGAAACGATGGCGCGAAACAGGATCGACGATATCTATCTCTCCTATCAGGTAGTCGGCAAACAGAAACTCGATCGGTTCTGCTGGCTCTCACAAAAGGTCGAGAAACTAGCAACGACGGTCGACTCAGCCGCCACGATAGACCTCCTTCAGGACGCGGCCCAAAACCACGAAATATCGGCCGACGTCATACTCGAAGTCGACGTGGGATTGCACAGGACTGGCGTCGCTCCTGGCTCTGAGGCCGTTGCTCTCGCGGAACGGATCGACGAGGCGGCCAACCTCTCGCTCGACGGCATCCTCACGTACGAGTCCCACGTGAAGGCCGAAGCGGAGACCGAATCGGAGTTCGACGAACTGTGCTGGGGGGCGATGGAACTCGCCGAGGACGTGGTCGACGACATCGAGGACGCTGGAATCTCCGTAGACGAGGTGAAGGTCGGCGGGACGGCGACATCTAGGTACAGCGGCAAGCATCCGGTGGTCAGCGAGATCAACCCCGGGATGTATCTTTTCAACGACGTTGGCGAACTTAAACTCCGACCGTGGGAGGTATCGAAGGACGACTGCGCAGCGACGGTCGTCACTACAGTCATTTCCGTGCCAGACGACGACCGGCTTGTCGTCGATGGAGGCAGCAAAACGTTCTCGTTAGACAAACCGCAAATGCCGGTTCCGAAGAACCGGGACGATATCAAATACGTCAACGCCAGTGAGGAACACGGGTGGATTGACACCAGCAACTCGGACGATTCGTTCGCAGTGGGTGACCGGCTGGAGTTCATCGTTCCCCACGTCTGCACGACGATCAACCTCCATGACCTGATTATCGGCGTCCGAGACGACCAAGTCGAAGAACTATGGGAGGTACAGGCGAGAGGGAAGGTCCGCTAATAGCAACGAAGGAATTCAGGCTAGTCGGAACCGAATCGTTACTCCCCTCCGAGTTGATCAAACACGGTCTCGACGCTGCGACCAGCAAGCGCTATTACCGTCGCAATTCTCGTTTTCTGCAGATTTCGCTCGCTGAAGTAACAGCCCAAGTCCAACAGTGTCTGCTCACTACCACGGTAATCGTAGGTTGACGTGGCGAATCTCCCCTCCGGGCCACGCGTCGTCGCTACAAGTGGGATATCTTCTCGTGCGAGGGCTTCAAGCGGGGAAATGATTCCAAGCAGAATGTGTCCCGAACCGGTAGTTGCCAGTACCACCGCCTCAAAATCACCAGGGTCAGGGATTTGTGAAGGGGGTACTCTACTGTCACCGTGACGGCAGCGATCTCGCATTCGTGACGCTTCGACCTTCGTACTCACCGGAATTGAACCCAGTCGAGAAAATACTGGAGACAACTCCAAGCAACTCTCGGCTACCGGTCGGTTTCCCAAGGATAGTATCTACGACGAGAGTCGTCGTTTTGTGTGGGGCAGTTTTCCACCCTCTATAAGAAGTGTCCGCTCTCGTTCGTTAGCGTGGAGGGTAACGGGTGCCTCCCAGTTGTCGTTCACCCGAATCGTCAGTTCGGTTTGCCCCATCTCGACAGCCGAAACGACATCTTCGACAAGCGTCACTTCGTCGCTTTCATCGAGACGGTCGTATGTCGTGTCATCGATGACTAACGGAAGGAGTCCAAAGTTGATGAGATTTGTCCGATGGATGCGAGCAAAACTCTTCGCGAGTACACCGTCAACACCGAGGTACATCGGACAAAGAGCGGCGTGCTCCCGAGAAGATCCCTGGCCGTAGTTCTCGCCCGCAACGATGAACCCGCTGCCAGCCGAAGCTGCACGGTCAGCAAACTCCTCGTCAACGCGTGAAAGCGTGTACTCCGAGAGCTTCGGCACATTCGAGCGGTACATCGAGACTTCCTTCGTCCCGGGAATGATATGGTCGGTCGTAATGTTGTCGGGCACCTTCAGTAGCACCGGTCCCGAAACGGTGGATTCCAGCGAATCCTTTAGCGGCACCGCTCCGAAATTCGGGCCCTTGACAAGTTCATCGTCAATCGCCCCGTCTGGCTGGATCAGATCGGCCTCGCTCGTGCCGATATAGCTGTCGGGCAATACCCGACCTGGCGGATCAAGGTCAAACTCGGCGGCGGCATCGCGAGGATCGACAAGTTCGCCCGATAGTGCAGAGACAGCGGCCACCTCGGGCGAGCAGAGGTAGACGTCATCCTCTTCGTTCCCCGATCGCCCCTCGAAGTTACGATTGAAGGTACGGAGGCTCACCGAATCGCTAGCTGGGACGTGGCCCGCGCCAATGCAGGCACCACAGGTTGCCTCTGAGAAGTTGACTCCGGCCGCTAGTAAGTCAGCTGTCCGCCCCTCACGACTAAGCATTTCTGCGGCCTGCTTCGATCCCGGCTGGACAATTGTTTCTGTTCCTGAAGCGACCTCACGGTTTGAGAGCAATTCCGTTATTGGGAGGAGATCCTCGTACGCGCCGTTGGTACAAGAACCAACGATCACCTGATCGACAGTTGTGCCGACCACTTCACGAACCGGGACAACATTGTCTGGCATCGATGGACACGCCACCAACGGATCGAGATCCGAGAGATCAATTACGATCTGCTCGTCGTACTCAGCATCCGGGTCGGGCCCGAGCTTGCGATAATCGTCCTCGCGGCCGAGGCGGGCAAGGTAGTCACGGGTGCGCTCATCAGTTGGGAAGACAGAGGTGGTCGCTCCTAGCTCGGTACCCATGTTCGAGATTACGGTCCGCTCGTTGGCCGATAGCGTCTCAACACCCGGACCCGTGTACTCGAAAACCTTGTCGATGCCACCCTTCACAGAAAGACGGCGGAGCAGTTCAAGGATCACATCTTTTGCGGTTGTCCAAGGAGGAAGTTTCCCCTCTAAACGGACATTCACGACTTCAGGCATCTCGATATAGTAGGGCGCGCCACCCATCGCCGTGGCCACATCGAGCCCGCCTGTCCCGATGCCGATCGCACCCAGTCCGCCTGCTGTCGGCGTGTGTGAATCCGCACCCAGAAGCGTCGTTCCGGGAGTGGTGTAGTTCTCTTTGTGGACTTGATGGAGGATGCCAGTCCCCGGTCGCGCAAAGTAGGCCCCATAGGTACCCGCCGCCGAACGGAGGAAGCGGTGATCGTCGGTTACCTTGAAATCGGGTTGGTAGGTCTGGTGGTCACAGTGTTGACCCGCCACGTCGACACGCACTTCATCGAGGTCGAGCGCCTCGAACTGGAGCCACACCATCGTCCCGGTCAGGTCATGCGCAATTGTTTGGTCAATCTCGATGCCGATCTCCTCGCCGGGCTCAAGTTTGCCGTCGACGAGATGCTCGCTAAGGATTTTCTCTGTGAGTGACTGTCCCATATTATGTAGTCAGTTTCAGGATCCCTTATATAAATATCGAATCAATACCTCAGATATCTGCTCCAGTCGGTGGGGATTTGAGCCGTATGATCACGCTCCTATTCGTGCTCTCAGAGTTTTCATATTGGATCCACCAAGTAACTGGCCAATATACATCACAATGATTATTCCCGCACCAATAGTTTGGATAGAACTATTGGGGTGCACCATTGTAATAATTCCAATAGTGGTGAATAGTCCGCCAATTACTATACGTAGCACAATATCGAGATCGAATTGGTAGTTAATCCCGTGAATTATACCGAGTCCACCAACTAGAATCAAGAATCCTGTAGTTATACCGGGGACACCAAGCGTGGATGACACGATCTCCGGATGATAGATGAAAGCGAACGGCAGAATAAACAGGGGTGCTGATATCTTTACAGCCTCATAGCAAGTTCGGAAGAAATCAGCTCCTGCAATTCCAGCAGCAACAGCAGCACAAGTGGCTATCGGAGGCGTTAATCCAGAAAGAATTGCTCCATAAAACACGAAATAGTGAGCACCAAGCTCAGGGATCATAAATCGGTTAATAAGCGTAGGAGCTACAAGAAGGGCCACAACGGTGTAAGCTGCAGTCGTAGGCATTCCAAGTCCTAACAATATACAGATGACAAATGAAATGATTGCCGCGATCAGCAGAAGACCGCCTGAGATCTCCATCATACTCAGTGTCAAGATTCCTGGCACCCCAGTAGTCATTAATATATCCACGACTCCGTTAATTGAGGCCAAAATAATAGCAATAGGCGCTGTAATAACAGCTCCTCGACGGAGACCAGAGACTGTTTGGCGTAGCGTCGTTTTCGCCTCATTAACTGTCTTTCCAAGAGATTTAGATTCAAGACCAGTTTGGACAACAGGGAACGAAATGCCTGTAATCAGCATGGCGATCGTCGTGTACAGTGCCGAAGTGATCACCGTCCACTGAAGAAATCCAAGAGTGTAGATTAACACTAGGAACGGAATAACGAACTTTACTGTTGCGACTATTGTGTCTTTGCGAGTTAGCGGATCGAGTTCTGCCAAGAGCACTGTCGGATCCGCATCATCTAATTGATTCCTAGCCACGTAGTGAACTGCGATAATAATACAGACAACCATTATCGCGGCAGGAATCAAGCCACCTATTATTACGTCAACATACTTTATCCCTAGAAGCGACGCCATAATGAATGCGCCAGCTCCCATCACTGGGGGAAGCACCTGTCCTGTAGTTGAAGCAACTGCCTCAATACCACCAGCAGTAGAAGGCTTCATTCCATTCTCCTTCATCATTGGTATGGTAAAGGAGCCGGTCATCCCTGCATTTGCGGTCTGGGATCCATTAATAGATCCAATAACAGCGCTAGCAATGACAGCTGTTTGCGCCACTCCTGATTCGACATATTTTGAGGTTTTCACAGCCGCTCTAAAGATTAAGTCAAAGGCTCCGTATCCCTCAAGGAGTCCAGCATAAAGAAGGAACAACGCAATCCACGCTGCCACTAATTGAGTAAGGAACCCGTAAAAACCAGTTATATCCAAAACCAATAGAAGGAGCATGCGGGTAGCAGAGAGTCCGCCATGTCCAAGAATACCCGGAACTACGTATCCAAATAACCCGTACAAAAGCGATCCAATCATAATCGCCAAGAAGGTTCTACCGAAAGACCTCCAAGCAAGATAAATCATTGTAGCAACGAATATCGCAGCTAAGATGTATTCATGGCTATATGCGTAACCAACTCGATCAATATGAAGGGTCTCAAAGTTGAGATTAATATAGATTGTAACTACCATCGTAACAATCAGTGATACTGTGAGCAAAATAACATCAAGCATGGAATCGTCTTCAAACGAATCCTTCAATTCATCAAAAATGTAGACGGCAACAGCTCCCCCCAAGAAGAGAGCACCGTACTGAGCCCTAGATAAATCAAATGTAATTGCGTACCATATTACAAATACCCAGAGAATTGCTGCCGAGACAGTTATTGATTTGTCTAGAACATCTGTTGCTTCAAGCTGCTGCAACCGTTGGCTAACAAGCCCCATGACAAAAGTCGTTGAGGCAATCATATATAAACATGATGGTTTTGGCAGTAATATTCTCGCTGTTGTTATTCCCGAACAAGTTGAAAAAGAACAGAGATCTCCTGAACTGATCCCAGTGAGCCTACGGATACCCTCACTAAAACCAGTACACAAACGCCGATCTACTTTGATCTCACGGCCAAATCACCTGCTCTACCAGTTCGTGACAAATTCAGTTCCAGAACATCTTGAATGTGATTCGTTGGTAGGTCTAGCCTGCTCCATCGTAGGTGACACCACTACCTGAGAAAGAGCCACAGATTCCCCACTAGTGCTATTACTAACACAATCAAATATCACAACAGATCACTCGCCTCCTGATCCTGCGTGCTTGCCACAGCAGGTAGTGGAGTGTTTCGATGCGTAATTCATTTCAATAGAGGCGCGTTGCTTGCCTCTCTGACTGTTCAGGAATGACGCAGAAATTACTGTACTATATTTTCGTTTTAGGAATTACGAGTATTCGAAGGTCATTAACATTAGTACCAGTAATTCCAGACCTCAAAAGCGCATCACGATCTTTCAGGTATGGATATACATCGTTCCTATCGAGTGCTGTTGAGGCTGCCTTAGCACCAATGTCCCCAGAAACGGTTTCGCTCGTAACGAGTGCCCCAACTGCGTCAGTAGCACCGTCAATACCATCAGTATCAACGGCACCGAGAATGACCCCAAGGGGGAGTTCAGTCGCAGCACTCAATGCGAACTCTAGATTTAGACCACCAGTTCCATCGCCGCTTACTGTCACCGTTGTCTCACCGCCGGAGAGTACGACCGCTGGCGGAACAACAGGGTTTCCAGTCCAACAAACTTCCTCGGCAACTGCAACGTGCGTCTTCGCAGCATCACGGACTTCACCACGGATTGAGCGTGAGAGAATGAGCGGCTCATAGCCCGCATCCGCACAGACCTTGGCCGCGACCGACAGCGCGGTATATCCATCGGCAAGGACGTGGACGGATACATTTGCTGTCGGATCAGATCTCTCACCGGTTCTGGATTCTTTGCCATGTCGCGCTTCTAGGTAGGTGATAACTGATGATGGTGCGTCTACGTTATACTGGCTGTGTTGAATCGCCATAATGCGGTGGAATTCACTGTTCGATGGCACGCTTGATATTGTAGACGACACACATCAGAGCGATCTCTTGGAACTCACGAAACCAGGAACGCGCTCGCACGGCGAAGCCGAGCGAGCGCTTCACAGCCGAATTGACGGGTTCAGTCATGGAGCGCTGATTGTAGCGTTGTTTGTCGATTCTGGCGTTGTGAGCGTGGTCGTAGGGAGCGAAGATACGGTGCTTGATGAGCGGTCTGATACCGAGTTCACGCAGCGCCTCACGGAGTGACTGCTTGTCATAGCCCTTATCGGCGGCAAGAGATCGCAGATCGCCCGCATTCCGGCGGGCGATCTGCTCAGCGAGGTCTGCGTCGCTTCCTTCCCGAGTCGTTGAGCAGTGAACGTCAAGAATGGCTTGAGACTCTGTATCGACGAGTTTCGTGACTTTCAGCTTCTGGACGCGGTAGTTGATGCGGTGGCAGTAATGGCGGCTCGCTGCCGACCGTTCGTAGAACGTGGCGTCGATAGCAGCGTGTTTCGACGGGTCGTGTAGCTGCGCCGACTGGCGCAGCAACACTCGATAGACGCTCATACTGATACGGTCAAACGCCTTACACAGCGTGGATGGTGAGGGGAGATCGGCCGCGCTGAGGCCGATCTCCCCGGTTATTTGTGGCATCTCTTTCAGCAGGTCAATCGTCATTCGGTAGGACGTATCAAGGTAAATCCGCAGACAATGCAGGGAAACGAGGGCATAGTCGGCGAATCCGCCGCCGCCTTCCGGGGCGGCGGATTCGTCTCCATCACCGGTAACAACTTGAGCAATCGGTACAATCTCACCAGTGAAGCGGGAGATTTGTGTCATGGACAACCAAATCGTCCCGCTTCAACTCCTTTGATTTAGCGACCTATCCCTACGCTGTCTAGTGATTCAACAGAGCCGTTATACTCCTCCAGCACGTTGAGTGCGTCAGCCGTAGTGGTCGGGGTTGGGGAGAGGGGGCCGCTGGCAACGACCGCCGGGTCGTCAGAGGTCACGTCGCTAAACACTAGTCCAACCGTCGTCGCAGGTGCGAGTTTCTCAGCGAGTTTGCCACCCTCCACGTCGGAAACTGCCCGCCTGACCGTGTTGATCGTCGAGATCGGGGCCCCACTCCGGAGCAGCGACTCCGTGAGCGCAACCATGTCATCAAGCTCAATCTCGCCGGACGGCGCTGTAAGGAGCGCGCTTCCGCCACCGGTAACTGGCACGAGCGCAAGGGTATCCTCATCAGTTGCACAGGCGTATTCAAGGAGCTTCCGAGTCCCAGCAACATTCGGTTGGCTCGGAAGTGGATGGGTTCTCTCCCGCATCTCTATTGGACCTGCCGACGCCGGATCATCGGTAACAATAATACCATCATCGATTCGATCACCGAGACATTCGTAGAGTGCGGCTGCGACCCTTCCTACCGCGTTGCCACCCCCGAAGACGAGCACCCTGTTGTGCGCTGCGAGGTCAACAACCTCATCGCCAACTCGGAGCATGCCATCATCAATCATCACTGATGAGCCAATTACTGACCGTGGATGGGCATTCGTGACTCCAGCTTCAAGCGCATCTAACGCGATATCTATAGAAGATCTGATCGTTGACACGCTAGAATCTGTATCACCTCCCCTTTCTAGATCGTTGCCCGTTCGGTCTGTACCATACTACCTCTATCTTCAGACTTGTTTCTGGGGTGTCCTTCCTGTATCTTATCGCGGTCAAAAATCACTGGGGTGTACGGGTTAGGAATATAAGGCCTTGTTGAAATCCTATCCTTCAGACATATTCTCGCCTGAAACAGCCGGTCGATGGAGACTGCGAATTGACTACCGAAAATTTTGGACGATACGCACGCTGTATCTCACCCAATTCGGTTACGGGATCTGGTTACCTTGATTCTCAGTTGAGTCTCTGAGGAATCTCCAAGCAGCGTACACGAACGCACCTATGAGAAGCAAAGCAGTTGCGATAAGCATCGAGAGTAGTATCTGGTGGATGACGAAGAACCCCGCAAGTAGTGCGACTGCGTAAACAGCTAAAACCATCGAGAGTATCTTTGCTACGTCCATAGAGGGCTTATTTTGTACTTCTTTAGCCGGATTATTAAAACCCGGCTTTGGTACTTCGACCGTTCTGAACCATCTGTATCTCGCACAGCGTTCTTGACAGGTAGTAAGTAATTCTACGGGTTGGTCGGTACGTGACTTGCCTGTACTGAATGATCGGTGAGTCCTCTACATATCACTTTCTAAGGATTTCAACAGAGCCGAATATAATTATTCCTTTGGCAACTCGATAATATAGCTGAAAGTTACTTTTGAGTTCAGATTTGATTACTAAACTCGTATCAAAGAGCGGTTGAAATCAGACCACAAGAACAGGCCAATCCGAGTCGATCAATACACCCTGTGTTACACTGCCGAAGAGCACTTTCCCTACTGGTGATTGGTCGCCGGAAGCAACTACAATCATGTCAACCTCTTCATCTCCAGCAGCTTCTATTATTTTAGCTGCTGGTTTTCCATGGCGAAGAGTTGAGGAGTGTGAGATATTAGATTCATTTAGTAGTTTTTCTGCCAATTCCATGGTTTCAGGTGGGTCATATTTATCGACAAGGTCAGCAGATTTCACGCGACCCCCACTATCGTCCGAAATGTCGAATTCTTCAAAGATATTTATCAGTGAAACGTGAATTGACTCACCATCCCTTGGTAAGCTTTGGATTGCCGAAATGCTATTCCGGGTACGCTGTTCTGATTCATCGATCGCGGCTAAGATTTTGTACATTTTAATCAATTATTCGGCTTTCAATATCATTGACAACATCGACTGTGGTGGCTTGACCGCCGATATCCGGTGTTTTGGGTGCATCAGGGTCCGCCAACTGCGTTTCTACAGTTTCTCGAAGCACTTCCGCGAGATCTTCTTCTCCTAAGTGGTCCATCATCATAGCACTTGACAAGATGGTGGCAATGGGATTGGCGATTCCTTCCCCCATTATGTCAAACGCAGACCCGTGAACCGGCTCAAACATGGAGGGGTATTCACCAGTCGGGTTAATATTTGTAGACGGAGCAAGACCCAAGCTTCCACTGATAGCCCCTCCAATATCTGTTAAGATATCACCAAATAGATTCGAAGCAACAATAACATCGAACTCATTGGGACGACGGACAAAGTCCATGCTTGCTGCATCGACAAGCAGTCGTTCAACAGTCACATCAGGATATTCCTGACTTACCTCCTCTACTACATCATCCCAAAACACCATACCATACGCCTGAGCATTCGATTTTGTTACATTTGTTAGGTGACCCTCACGGTTGCTTGCAGCTTCAAAAGCAGGTCTAACAATTCTCTCGGTTGCTTTCTTCGTGAATACCGCAGATTGAACGGCAACTTCATTGCTGGTTCCTTGGTGCTCTCTTCCACCTACATCAGCGTATTCTCCTTCAGTATTTTGTCGATATACGCGGAAATCAATATCCCCAGCAGATTGATTCTTCAGAGGGCTTTCAACTCCTTCGTAGAGGCGCGTTGGTCGGATACAAACATCTTGCTGGAAGCCCTTGGTAATTGGTAGCCGTAGACCTCTTAGAGTGACGTGGTCGGGAACATCTGGATGCCCGACAGCACCAAGGAGTATAGCATCATATTTCTCTAGAGTGTCAAGCCCATCCGAAGGCATCATCTCTCCCTGTTGCATGTACCGTTCACTACCCCAATCAAACCAAGTTGTGTCGAGTTCCACATCCTTGGCTTTCCCCGCCTGAATCAGAAGAGGTTCAACTGCTTCGACGATGCCATTTCCAATTCCATCTCCTGGAATGACAGCAATTTCGTATGCCATGAAAAAGTATTCTACTACAGTAGTATATAAATCCTGCGTTATGATCTGTGAATGAGAGTAATATAAAAAATTCTCGGTAGAATATTTACAGAAGTCCGTGAATTGCTCCGTTCGACAGATGAGAGGGCCGAATATCTCGAACGCTGATACGTCTACGAAGTTTCGCTTCTACTCACCAAATCGTTGTCCTCATCTTGGTTCCGCAGACAGAGGCGTCCCTCTGGAGAATATTACTCTGTGACTTATCTGAACAGCACCCAAGTAGAGGGTACTGCCCGGTAGTGACGATATTCAAGGGATCGTCGATCGAAGCGATGACGTGTAAGCTGCGGACAGATTGGATATACTTCCCGCAGCCTGCTGGTTCATGCGTGACGATTTCTATGAAACACTCTGTTCCCTAACTCTCGGATTCTCCAATTTCCCACGAATCGTCCCAGACATCGTTTTCTTGGTAGAACTCAGCAACACCTTGATGTACGGGATGTTCTGGAATGACAGAGACCGTCATGTCCTCCGGATCCGAGTGGTCAGCATAGGTTTCATCAGATTCCCTGATTGTTTCACCATGCTCATGACTAACACGTGCAAATTCGTATGCAGCATCAGCAGGGACCTCAGATCCAATCAGACACTGTAGATCTAGATTCCAACTCGTAATGCTATCGGTGACTTGCGTAACATCTTGGTTCCAACCGTAAGGCTCAATCTCCGCGAGCCGAGCACCACCAACTTCTTCAATTGTCTGTCTGAAGTCATCTGCAACCTCGACCAAGTACACGTCGTTCCGTGCATCAATTTCTTGCGCCCAACCGGTGAGTGCAACTCGGTTGGAACCATATACGGCCAGCGCATCAACTCTACCCTCTTCAATAGCACCCGGAACGTCACCGACATTTGCATTGAGTATATCGACTTCGTCCCACATACCATGTTCACGCATCAATTCTTCTGTCAGGAGCCGGGTACCGAACCCAGGTTGAATGGGATAAATTGTATTCCCAGGGAAATCAGCAGTAGATTCAATTCCGGAACCCTCTACAGCGACCCAGAATAGATCTAGGCCATTGATTCGGAATGACTGGTAAGGAATATCATCAACGGGTTCTTCCTCGAATCTATCTGCTCCGTTAAGCGCCTTCGTGATGGTATTATTGTCCGTCGCAACCGCATCGACATTACCATCATCATACTGATACATGTTTGCAACATTACCCTGAGTCTGCTGAACACTCATGGACAGCGTATCACTATGTTGTCCCAATGCACGAGCTAGCGCTTGCATCGAATTGTAGTTAGTACTCCCCTGAGATGAGCCACCCATCACCAGCTCGTATGATTCACCATCAGCACCATCCCCATTTCCGCTGCTACCATCGCTTCCGTCACTGCCATCGCTTCCGTCACCGCCATCTCCTCCACTACAGCCGGCCAAAAGGACCGTACCGGCACCGATAACTCCTGAAAGAACGCTACGCCTGTCTTCTACTATCGGATGTCGATCTGACATGCGAGTCTAACCTCATTATCTAGCATTATAAACCTTACTGTTATACAATTTATATGAGTATGCGCCCTGAATCAGTGTTTGACTACGCGCGTGATATCAGCTACTCACATGGACGCTGTTGACTGGACAGATTTGCTTTGTGCAATCCGATGATTGCGAGGAATCAATGTTTGAAATCTAGTTCAGGGTCAAATACGGCGCTGGTTAATGCAAGCTTGCGGAACTCGCGGTACCATGCGCGGGAGAGGACAGACGGGACTAAGCCGACGCTTGATGACTGAAGGGTCGATCTCAACCATCAGCGCTGGCAGTATAGCTCACTCGTGCGTTGCGCACATAATCATAAACTAGCAGCAAACAACCGGTGACGCAGCAAGTACCAGATGTCCTCTAAACAAAGGGTACTGGAGCGATCGATTTTCATATCCTTTGTCACCGGCGAGAAATTCAATTTCTCGGTCGTTCTAAGGAGAAATCGACAACCAATCTGGGTGTCGTGAGGCCAGTGTGCCGAGCAGTGTATACACGAAGATAGCGTATGAGTCAGTGTCGATGAGGTCGTCGTTTCCAGCGCCTCTATATGATGATCTGAGCAATGTGGAAAATGTTCGATGGGGGTTGTTAATGTTCTGCATGGTAGAACTATATTATGAAAAGAGAAATCCGAGATATCGGTGTTTTCATTACAATCATATAGTTGTAAATGACTTCAATTTTCATCATATATAGTAGATGAGGGAATAACCAATTACATCTATACGATCGTAATTCCTTGGCAATCTAACCCGTGGATCTTGGTTCAGGAATCGGATAATCGTCCCGTATTGTGAAACATATTATGTGACTGTAGATTTCAGCGAATGGTTTTCCCACGTTTTTTTACGGTGTGCCAGCAAATTCGGCACAATGGTCCGAAACGAACAGTTTCGTTGGAAACATTATTCCTTAGTGACGCAGTTACGGTCGCGTTAAGTTAGAGAATGAGGCGGACGATGTCTGAGTGTCTATGGCAGAAATCGACCGCCTCAGCGAACGTATTGCGTGGATCGACTTGTCGTTTGTGGAGCGAGATCGGACTCCGCGATGGGCGATTGAAGTAGGGATCCGCTGTCACTTAGCCGGTATGTCGCTCCGCGAGGTAAGTAAATTTCTCGAAAGCTTTGGGATCAGTCGGAGTCACGTCGCCATTCACAACTGGGTTCATAAAGCCGATCTACAGCCGATCTCGACAGTCTCTGCGGATCAGCTTGCGGTTGACGAA
>NZ_JANHDL010000023.1 GCF_024494655.1 Halorubrum laminariae
CACGATCTCCTCGTCAACAGCGACTCCAAACTTCTCTTTCGCCATAGCTACAACAAGCTAAGAACAGCGTGCACCAAGTGTACGGCGCTTCCAATTCGTTACAGCTGATTCAGCAAATCATGAGACCTCTTCTATGACACCCTCTTCCTTATCTAATCTGTTTCCGAAAAGAGGAGACCGGCTGGTCAGAGTTCTTTGGCTTCGATGGCGAGGTCGTCAGGCGGGCGCCGGGGTCTCGAACGGGGGAACTAACGATCTCGGTGGCCGTCTCGATCGCTTCCTCGACGCCGAAGCCGAGTGTGGTCTCGATGACCTCGCCGTTGTGGACGACGGTCGCGGCCACCGGGCCCTGAGTGTAGATGATCAGGTCTTCCTCAGTCGACTGGTACGGGTCTGCAGAGACGAGAGCTGGTGAGCACAGTCGAGCGAGCAGAAGCCGACGTGACCGTAGGCGGCGAGCATCGCCTGTATGTCGCAGCCAAGGAGAAGCGTCAGCGGGTCGTCGACGTCGTCGTGGCAGTCCTCGCAGGCGCATTCCTGCTCATCGTCGTCGAGTGTGGTTGTGAGGTCGAACTCGGACTGAGGCGTCGAACCGCGAAGTGTTTCGGACATGATTGTCTGTCGGGCCACCCCTCGGGTGAAACCCTCGTCTCCGGAGGAGGGGAATAATGTGGCCGACGCTGGCAGCCCGGTCATCGGGAGAGGTGGTGTTCGAGCGGTCAAGCGTCCGTAGCCGGTCTATGCCGCTCCGAGCCGTGCTGTCCATGCTGTTCCCCGTCTCGACAGTCCACTCACCCCCAAGCCGAACAGTCGCCCCTAGGGGGACACCAACACCGACGATCGTCCCACGGGGGACACCGAAGCGGATAGCCGTCATAGGGGACACCCAGCGGAGAGAGTCACCAGTAGGGAACCCACCCGTAGTAAGGAGCCACCTGACCCCGGAGTGCCGCTGTAAACAGAGCCGTGGAGAAACACAAGGAATGTGGACACACCACGTTTCCGCCGTAAGTCATCGATAGAGCGTCTGTAGTGGGAGAGTCTGTGGGAACACGTGTATTAGGAGAAGACGAGAGGAAGAGAGACAGACGAAACCTCCTCCCCACAGTACCGCCAGTCCCACGGGATCAGCATCACCGGGATTCCCTGCAGAATCGTCGGTCGTTGTTCGCTGCACTTCCCTCGTGTTGGGCTGTCGTCCGAGCGCAAAAAAAGAGGCTGGCCGGCTGGGCTTACTGTATCGCCTTCACCGCGATAACGACGACGAGACCGAGGAACCCGGCAGGGTACATCAACACGAACCCGGCCAGCGCCACCATCTCGAACACGGGGTGGACGACGAAGCCGAGAAACGCCGCCATCGTCACGCCGGAGAACCAGAGGAAGCCGTAGACGACGAGCGTCACGAAAGTGGGCGTCGGGAGCAGGAGCTGTCGGAGGACCTGCCAGTGGGTGGCGTCGAAGTCGAAGCGGTCGAGGAAGCCGTCCTCGTCGTCGCTGTCGTCGTCGTCGCCGTCGAAGTCCGGAGACAGTTGCTCGGTGTCGAGCCGGGGATGTGCCATCAGGCCACCTCGCCGGTGTCGACGATCTCGCCGTCCTCCCAGTCGACGAAGAACTCGGCCCCGCAGGTGCAGACGTACTCCGCCCGGGTGCCGTTCTGGTCGAGGAGGTCCACCTCGTTCAGTTGGTGGGTCATCGTCGGCACGGGCTGGTTGTGACACGTAGTTCTGATGCAGTCCGTCTGGAAGTCGGCAGTGTGGTCGATGTCGATACCGCTGTCGAAGCTTCGAGTGTTGCTACTCATAGTTGACTCTCGGGTCACCCCTCGGGTAACCCTCACCTCCGGGTGAGGGGTATAATGTTGATCTCGTTCGTCGGCCCGATTGGTGATGTGGCGGTGAGGTCTCGATCGGTGCCGCTGGTCCCCACGTTAGTACTATGTACTAACGAGGACAGAGCCGAAGTTGAGCGTGGTGCGTCGACGTCGATCGGGAGTCGAACTGTGGAGTGAGACGAGGGTCGAAAGTGGGTGTCGAGATCGGTGGTGAGCTGGTGGTGTGAGAGAGGGTCGAACTAGGTGTCGGTAGCCGCCGGGATTCGACCGTCGTGAACTGGTGGATTCAGTGGGTGGTTTGCTTCATCTGCACTACGGCCGTGTTGTGGTGGCTTGGTGGCGCAAAAAAAGAGGCGGACGACCAGCCGTTCTGGGTCCGTTCTGGGGGTCGGTCAGAGGTTCCTTCGACGGCACTTCGAACAGGCGACCTCACCACCGCCGAGGCGGGTGGCCTCGTCGCTGTCGCAGTAGTCGCAGCCGTCCGATGCGTCAGCCGTGTTGGCGTTGGCGATGATGGCGAAGAGGAAGGCGATTGCGAGGACGATGCTGAAGACCACGCCGATGCCGAACACGAGCAGTGCGAGTAGTGCGTTCATTGTCTTGAAGACCTCGTCTCTGGCAGCCAGCAATAATGCTACCATTCGGGTGGGGCCTGCCGACGCCTCGTCGGGTTGAGGTGGCGGTCCGTCTCACCGTGTTGAGACAGAGCGAGGCCCCCTCGTGAGAGGGGTGGCTCGTGGACAGCTTTGGGTCCATCAGAAGACTGAGAGGTTTCCGTCTGAGGAGCTGGGCGGTTGCTGTCGCCAAGGGGCAGCTGATGCCGGACGGAGACGATGCAAATCGTCGAGGGGACACCCGTCCTCGAGGTGGGTCGACTGCCGAGTCGAGATCGGGGTGGAACCGTCACCGGTCGGTCGCCGTCTGGCTGGCCGTCATGCAGTCGCCGGTGGCCGTGGCTGTGACCCTGCTGTCTGAGGGGTCGCCGTCGCCGGCGTGGCGATAGTCAGTTTCGTGAGGGGTTTCCCTCGTTGTGGATCAGACCGGTCGGTCTCGTCGTTCCGGGTATCCGGTTCGAAGCGGCGTAGTGTCGTCGCGACTGTGGTGCTGATCGTCGTGGTGACGGCCGTCACCGAGACGCAGGTCGATACCCTGTTGGTGAGAGAAGCCGGTCGGCGTCGACGAGTCGATCGCGGTCGGTCATCACGGGACTGTCGATCGTCGTTCGGAGTCGGTCACCGACGTCGGAGGTGAGGTCTCGCCGAGTGGTGCAGCCGTCCCCCACGGCGTCTGGTCCGGTGGTGTCTGCCAGCCGAATGGCGTCTGAATACTGAGGCTGACTGCCGGTGGATGTCTCGGGTTCCTGATACTGGTCGTGGAGTCGTGAATCGGCGGTGAGATGGATCGAGGTGTCGCCGTCTGAGTGAGGTGAACGGGAGTGGTGTCGTGTCGTCGTCGACGGCGTCATCCCGCCGGGGGGAGAGAGTGCCGAGTGGTGTGTGGCCGCCGGCCAGCTGGCAGTGTCCGGTGTGGTCTCGCTGTCGCCGATCGGAGTCGTGGGTGTCCCCGTCGTGTTGGGTCCGACTGACCCTCGGGAAGTTCGGGGGAGTCTGTGCCTCAGTAATCTGAGAGATATCGTGGTGGAACGGATGTGGTCTGAGGCGGTCGTGGATACTGACCGCCGTCTAGGTGGGAGTGGTGAGTGAGGCTGGATGCCGTGTGAGGTCCATGCTGATTCTGCTGTCCCTCTCCCCCTCTTTCTCCCTCCTTCCTCTGTCTCCAGATACCCAGTCCCCTTCAGGGGATTACTGGGGTGGTCCCTCTCTACTGCTGTATCACTCTTCTTACTCTTGGCCTTCTGGCCTGAACACCCCCACCCAACAGGGGTATATCGTACCTTTTCAACACGCCGCTGCCGAAATCGGGGGGGTCTCAGCAACCGTGAAATTAAGTCCGAATTGTGGAACCGCTGGAACGGCAATATACAGAGGACTGAGGTATGCGAGCTAGTCATATTCTTTGTAGACGTGATTTGGATGGTGTCCCCCTTGGATAGTCGCTCCCGTCTTGCGGTTTTCTGAGCATATCCGAGGGGGGTGGCTCAGAGGCGGTGAACATGGGTGCATTCCCACCCCGTATACTTATTTTCAGGAATATTCCCCGACTTATCGAGGATGTGGTACTTATACGTGAAACTAAGTCGGGATCTAGATTCATCCACCCCCCGGATACCCCGCCACGTCTGCCAATTCGAATCCCATATCCGGGGGGTAGACGGGGGAAATTGATCACCCCCGGATATGCCCCACGTCCCATTATTTTCAGTATTTGCCGATCAAGCTAGTTCCAAGATATATGCGTGTAAATAACCATCTAAACGCGGATTTTGGCTGTTGAGTTATTTTATCGAGGAAGTAGAGCGAATCATACGTAGACGGGAATCTCACTTCACCCCCCGGATACCCCGCCACGTCTAGCGATTTGGATTTCATATCCGGGGGGTGATCTGGGGTGTATAGGCTGAATCGAGATCTCGAGGAGAAGCAAGCTGAGACGGGTTTACAGAGAACACAGTTCTGGTGCCAATGGCCACAGTATGAGGTGGGCTGATCGGAGATGATTGCCGGCGAAAGAGCGACTAGTCTACACCGATCTCAACCGCTGTGTGGGGAGTGAATGTGGGCCTCGAACTGGCACTTATGATACCTCATCAAACGCGTATAGATTGCTAATATATCTGGTAGAAGTCGGGTGAATCAGAGTTGGAACAGCAAAACGAATCTGCGACGATCAGGGTGGTCGTTACTCGCTTTCGGTGAACTTGCCTTCGAGATCAGCGAGGTTTGCACCCTCGTCAGTGAGTTCAATTCCGAACCATGTCCGGACCTGTTTTCCGTCGTCAATACTGGGGCGACCTTCATCCAGTTCGATATCGACCTGTGCTTTCAGCGGCTGGGTGAACGCCCCCGGCGGGAGTTCTTTCAGGTCCACGTCATCGACCGACCTATCAGGATCGTTACGAACGTGACGGAGGTTGATCTGCGCCCACGCATTGAACGCATCACGGAGCTCTGCCTTCGGGACGAACATTGTCTCGTCGGTGTCGGTCGTGATCTCTCCGTCCTCGGTGTTGGTGTAGCGACGCAGGAATTGCTTCAGTGGGTCCGGTGCGTTGTCCCCAGTGAGGAACTGGCCGTACCGGCGGTGGATACTGTCGAAGGCGATCGTCTCTGTGTCGACGTCGGGCGACTCGTTGTCGTCGCCATCATCGCCGTCGTCTCCACCCGACCGGTCGCTATCGGCGAGCCGCGCGGGCGTGTATCCTGTCGTCTTCTCGATGTCTTTGAGAACTGGGAAGTAGACATCATCCGGGAGCTTCAGGGCGCGCTTGCCCGCCGTGTTCTGCCCCCCGGAGTCGCCGTTCGATTCGCCGTCATCGCCGTCGGAATCTTCCTCCGAACCGCCGAATTCTTCGAGGTCATCAGCCTCGCAAAATTCGTGCTCGATCGCGTAGCCAACAAGCCCCTTCAGGGGGATGGGTGTGTGCTCTGGGACGAGGTTGTTCTGGCGAGCGTAGGTCCAGAGATGGAGGTATTCCAAATCATCGAGAGTCTGACCACTTGCCGAATGTTTGGGGTCGCGCTTCCCCATGTCACACAGCGCGAAATGCTGGAAGTTATAGAGGGCATCCCGCTTGTGACAGTAGGCGGTTTCGTCGTCGATCACGACGAAGTAATTCTCCGATTCACCGAAGTGTCCGAAGGGGTTTGTTCCGCGAGAGCCGGGCGTGAGTCCAAGGTCGCGCAGGTCGAGTGTCCAGAGGGGATTATGGTTGCCTGTGAGCTCGCGATAGTCACCCTCTTCGACCCGGTCTTCGATCTCCTGTGGGTCGACGTCCATCGAGTCGGTGGCGTCGTTCACAAGCCCCCCGATGGAGCCTTTCGCAGCGGGGTGCTGTGACGGGTGGATCGTGGGGATGAATCCGAACAGTGAGAGGGGTGGGTAGACGTCGGGTGCTTGGGGCATCGGCTGGGCCATCTTCCCCGCCGTGCGAAGCGTGTCGAGATCGCTCACTGGCCACCGGTGAGTCGCCGCAATTTCATCCCGGTCTGCGTCGGGGTCAGACGGGATGATATACGGGTCGTAAATCGGGAGGTCTGCGGCGCTCCCATCGACGGTGATTGTCCCCACCGTTTGGGGGAGGTCATTGGCCGTCGGGAACCCGAGTGAATCGGGGGCCATTCCGGTGGGGTACTCGCCCACTGGGTCGGCCCGATCGGCGAGTGACTGCATCCATGCCGGGGCCGGATCGAGGTTCGCCGTCACATCGTCAGGCGGGACAGGCGTGTTCCCCAGCGACAGGCGCAGCGCCCAGTCGGCGGGCGGCGTGAGTGCGAGCCAGCCCTCTTGGAGGAAGTCATCAAGGTCGCGCTTCTCATCGCCGAACTGCGGGAGCTCTATGAGCCACACGTTGGTTCCACCGTAGTCCGTGTGGGTTGGCTCATCTTCGGGCACAAGCGACGCCTGTCCATCCTCGTCGGCGCTCTGTGCGGTCTCATCCGTCTCGGTGTCCACGTCGATGGCTCCGAGCCGACCGGCTACCTTCTCCCAGAGCTCGTCGTTGTCCTCGACGGGGTCGGCATCCCCGTTCAGGACTTCCTCACGGTACACCTCTGCCGAGGCCCGGACGCTCCCGGTGAAGGTGTCGTCCGGGGACGGCGTGTGGGTGTCGAGCACCCGGCCCATGTTGACCGCGCTGTCAACACCGGGGCCGTGCTGGTGGAGCTCGATGACTTCGCTGATGGGGCCTGTCGCCCGGAACTCGCCGTCTGTCTCCAACAGGTGAATCGGGACTTCCTCGGCAGTGACGGGTGTCGTCTCGTCGGCGTCGACGTCGGCGTCGGCGGGTGGTGCGACGCGGAGGTCCTGATCGTCGAGTTTGGCTTGGAGCGTCCCGTCGCGAGCGGCCTCGAGGACCAGCTTCTGCGTGAACATCTCGTCGCCGGGGAACTCGCCGGTGCAGAACAACTCGCGCAGGGCCATGTCGCGTTCACACCGGCGCTCGTCGTGGTCCTGATCCTCTTCGGCCAGTACCACCCGCTTTGGCGGGTCAGAGTCTTGGAGGAAGTACACGTCGGGGATCTCCCGGCGCTTGATGATGTCGGCGAGCACGTCACGGTGTTTCATCTTGAACGTCTTCGTCACCGGCGAGATGCACGGAATCCCGTGGGCATGGGCCGTGATCGCGTCGGCCATCCCCTCCGTAATCGCGAGCGGTTCGCCCTCGACGATGGTCTCACGCCCGTAGATGGGCTCGTCGGCGATGGTGTAGTTCTTCGTCGTCGCGAGCTTGGCGTACTTCCCCTTCGTGAAGTCTTCGGGGTGTGTGCCGTATTCGGTGTCGAAGTCCGGCTGCCGCCCGATGAAGAAGGCGACCTTGCCGTCCTCGTCGTAGTACGGGAAGATGTACCGCCCCCGGAAGAGACACGAGAGGTCGTTCGGGTTGTCGGGATCATCGAGCGTGGTGTAGTCGACGTACCCCTCGCCTGCCTCGTTCTCGCCGTAGGCGTCGTTGGGCTTGGTGAACAGGCCGGTCGCGAGCATCGTGTGGTGGCTGAACCCCTCGCTTTCGAGATGGAAGAACAGTTCCTTCCCGAAGGCGGGAGCCCACCCGAGCTGCTTGTCGGTGACGAGCTCATCGCTCCAGCCCCGGTGATCGGCACCGAGGAACTGGTACGGTTGGTCGGCGGCGGCGAACTCTGCGGGCTCGCCGGTGTTGTCGGCGGCGTCCTCGGTGGACTGGATGCCGGAGGTCTGGGCGTCCTCATTCGGTGGCATCGCGTCGGCCGCCTCGGGATCCTGCTCGACGGGGTACGCCGGGTCAGGCTCGTCGAGCGCGGTGAAGTATTCCCGCGGCGTCTCGGGTTTGCGGTAGCCCGCCTCGAACGCCTGCTCGTCGTTCCACGTGACGTTCTGGTCGATCGTCGTATCGAGTTGGCTGTGGAAGAAGCGGGCGGCTTCCTCGAGGCAGGCTTGGACCGCGCCGAGATCCGGCGTGGGGCTCAGCCGGAGGTCCGTGGGGTCGGCGTCGACGAGCGTGCTGTTGGGCTCCGCACGCGGCTCGCCCGCTGCGGTCTGTCCCACACGCCGCGTCTCGTCGGCGTCGCTCTGTGCGCCGTCTGTGTCGTCTGAGTCCGACTCTGTCTCGGTGGTCTCGGGAGTGGTGTCCGTCTCGCCGTCGTCGTCGCTCCCAGCGTCGGCCTCGGCGTCGGGCGTGGTGTCTGTGTCGTCTGTGTCTTCGGCCTCGCTGTGCGCGCCTGTGCGCGCCGCTGAGCCATCCCCGCTTTCAGACGGGGCGTTGGTCGTCTCGGTGTCCGGCGAGCCGTCCTCGCTCGTGCTGGCCGTGTCTGGCTCGTCGCTCTCACTATCCGCGTCCGTGGGCGTGAGAGAGTCGTCGTCCGTGGCGGGTGTCTCTCCCTCCTCGTCGGTGTCGGTGTGATCGTCAGTATTCTCAGAGGTTTGCTCAGAGGTATTCTGATCAGTATTCTCTGTAGTTTTCTCAGAGGGTTTCTCAGAGGGTTTCTCGTCAGTTGTCTCGGCTGGTGTGTCACCACCGTCCGGGTCGTCGTCGGAGTCGCCACCCGAACCGTCGCCACCGGAGTCGCCGTCGGAGTCAGAGTCGGAGTCCGACTCATCATCGTCGGTCGGCGGGTACGTATCCCGGTCGAAGGCCACGGGGTCAATCTCGGGGCCTTTCTCGTCGCGTGGTGTGTTGATCTTGAAGTGGTCCGTCTCGTCGTCACGGTACACCGCGCCGTGGTCGCGAGCCGTCTCAGTTGTCTCGGCGATTTTCTCGGTATCGAGCTCGTGGTGCCGCCGGAGTGCAATCGTCACCTCGGCTTCTGTGAGCGGCTCATGCGGCGTGGCCTCAAGCACGTCGAGGACGGCGTCCCAGAACGTCGGGATCGTCTGATCGCCGAGCACGATCTTCTTCCCCTCTTCCTTGATGACGCCGGCGTCGACGCCCGCACCGATTGCGGCTTGCGCCATCGGCTCTTCGAAGTCGTACTCGAGCGGGATTGCGAGGATGATCCGCGGGACGGTCAGCCCCTCGTCGTGGTCGCGACCGAGTGCATCCCACACGGGCACCCAGCTGTCCCGGCGTTGCATCTCTGCGACTTCCTCTTCGGTGAGGTAGTCCTCGTAGGCGTCACGCGGCCCGGGCAGGCGGACGGCGTCGTCACCGGCGGGCACGAGCTCTTCTTCGGCGAGCCCGATCCGGATCGCGTCAGCGGCTTGCGTGCCACGGATGCCGGGCCCATACCGAAGCGCACCGGGAAGGTTGTCCCGGAAGATGGCCTCGGTCTGGTTCACGTTTGCGGAGTCCCACACGTCCTGCCAGAAGGCGGCGTCGGTGGGATCTTTCGCGCCGAAGCGGTCGGTGACTGCGTCGTAGTCGATGTCGATATCACTCGGGGAACTATCCTCGTCAACGGTGTCGCTATTGGCGATGTAGTAGGTGCTCAAGTTGGTCATGGCGGCTGCGTAAGTGAACGTCACGGCGTCGATCGGGCTCGTCTCTTCGTCGCCCTCGTCATCTTCTTCGAGGATGCCGACCGGCCCGGCGCTGTCGTCGTCGACGCCGAACGGGTCGTCTTCATCCACGGTCGTGTCGACATCCGGGGCGAGTTCCTCGTCAGGCGTCTCGGCCTCATCCGTGGCCGGTGTCTCGTCCTCACCCGAGGAGTCGTCATCGTGGATGCCGACCGGGTCACGGGCGTTCTCCCCGATGTCGAGGGCAGCCATTGCCCGGTAGACCGGCATGTGCTTCTCGGGAACCATCGACTCCAGCGCCTCGTCGGGGATGGTTGTGTACTGCTCGCCGCCGGTTACGGATTCGCCGGTGTGGGTGTCGGTGTTGTTCGGGAGTTTGCTCGGCAGAACCCGGTCGGGGATGGGAACTGCCTCCCGTGTGAACCCGGCGCGGTCTAAGTCGATGTCTGTGTCGTCGTCATTGTCGGAGTCCTGCTGGCCAAGTGCAGCCTCCTCTGGGACTTCTTCGATACTGGTGTACGTTCCATCAGGGACAGGCTCAGTATCCGTGTCGTCTGTCTCTGCGTCGTCATCTGGTGGCCCCTCGTCAGTGTTGGTGTTTGCCTCCTCGTCACCGGCGGTGTCAGTCTCCTCGTCGTCGTCTTTGTCTGCTGGCGAGAGGAAGTCTGGAAGCGGCGTCTGGACGATGTCCCAGTCGTCTTCCGTGGGTGTCTCCTCGAACTCGCGTTCGGGGACGAACGGTTCGTAGACGAGCTGCCAGTCGTCGCGGAGATCGCCGAGCGTCCGGTAGCGTTGGACTTCGCCACCGGGGTAGACGACCCACTCGTTGTTGTGCTCGTCAAAGCGGCACCAGACGTCGAAGGCGTTCGTCGAGCCGAACCCTTCGTCCATCCGGAGTGCCCCCTTCTTCGCGCCGTTGGTCATGCCGTCGTACAACTGGATCTGGTCGTCGTGGGTGTTGACCCAGACGGCCTGTTTCCCTTTCTCGATGAGTGCGTGCTTGCGCTCACCGTCAGTGGGAGTCCCCAACTCGAGGTAGTCTGTCTTGTTGTAGTACAGCGGCATCGGGTCGCGCTCGGTGATATCACCCGCATCCTCTGCATCCTCGTTCGGACGCATCCGGAGATGGTCGCGGATGAACATCGGGTCCGTGAGGATGTGGTTGACACGGGCGGCGGGTGCTGTCCGGTCTTTGGCCTCCATCTCGGGGGTGATGAACATCGCCCGCTGGCCGCTCCGAGCAGCCCGAGCGAGATTCTGCAACGTGTGTGCCGGCTTTTTGTACGTCGATGTCTCCGCCTCGATAGCGATGACACCGCCGTCAGAGAGGTCTGCGGCAATCGGGTAGTCGGCCTTGAACCGCTCAAGGAGTCGCGACGCCCGCTTCGTATCGACCGTTGTGCTGATTGGTGGGTACGCCACCGCGTCGGGGAGCTCCTGTTTGTTGTCCTGCTGGACGATGCTGACCTCCATCCCCGTCGCCGACAACATCACGAACGCCCGGCGGAGGACTTCGTTGTGTTTCTCCGTCTGGTGCCGCCAATCGTCTTCGGCCTGCTCGAGCACTGAGCGGATGCCCTTGTCGGTGATCGACAACTCCGTCTTCGGGTCGTTGATCCGAACTTGCCCCGCGGGCGTCCCGCCGGTCCCCCGGACATTCTCTGCCTCTTCTTCAGCGTCTTCATCCGCGAGTTCGATATACTCCCGGTCGACCAGTACGCCATCGGGGAGTTCTTCGAAACCCGTCGATGTCCGCCGGTGGAACCCCTCGTCCACTTCCTCGACGGTAACGGTGAGCGTCTCGTCGTCCTGCATCTCCGGCGGGTTGATGTTAAGCGCGGGTGCTGGCTCGAGTGTGTCGTAGTTGCCGGGCAGCGCGTCGAGAGCGTTCTCGCGGATCTGCTCCGACCACACGGCTTCGAGGAAGCATTTCGTCAGGTCGTTTTCCCCACCGAGGTGCATCAACGCGTGCTCGGACTCATCGAGATTCTGCTCGAGCGCATCGACGCCGTACTCTTTGAGGTTCTCGCCGATGATCTCTTCGGCTTCTTCGGGCGTCCGCCGCGCCGGGTAGGGCGCGAACGTGTCCGGTGCAAGCGGGTCCGACCGCATTGGCCCGTCCTCGTCCATCGTCGAGATCGTCGTCAGCGCGGTGTACGCCGGCAGCGACATCAGCGTGCCCGAGTCGATCGAGTCGTCGTCGAACCGCTCGGCGATAATCCGGGCGTCGTCCACCTCCGTCACACCGAAGCTGAGGAGGGTGTCCGTGTTCCCGAACATCTGCTTGAGCGTCTGGGGCGCAATGTCGCGCACCTGCGAGGGGTTCTGCAGGCAGGTGATGACTCCCATCTTCCCGGAGCGGGCCTTCGAGAGCATCTTGTCGAGCGCCATGTTCTCGGAGGCGATGTCGTCAAACTCGTCCATGATCGCGAAGAAGGGTTCGCGGTCGGCTTCCTCGACCTTCTCGCGTTTCCGGATGGTCGACCATACCCGGCGCATGATCCCCGTCGAGACAACCTTCCGGATCTCGTCAGAGCGGACGGTGTTCCGCACAAGGATGATCTTCCCCTCTTCGACGGCGTGAGAAATGTTGATTGTGCCGTCCCTATGGGCCACGATACCGCGGCTCACGGGATCCTCGACCCAGTCCTGAATCCGCCGTAGGACCGGGTCTATCTCCTCGACATCCATGTCTGCGATTTTCGTGGTGTACTCGTGGATGAAGCTCATCCCCTCTTGGCTGACGACGTTCGCGAACTTCGCGCGGCTCTCGTTGTCGGCCAATACGTAGTACATGTCCACGAGCGTGAACTTGCGTCGCGACCGGATCATCGCCCGGGCGATGTTGGAGGTTATCCCCTCCATCTTCGGTCCCCAATACTCACCCCCGCGCAGGACTGCCCGCAGGTCGTTGATAATGGACTCAACCTCCCGGTCGAACTCGATTTCCGTCTCGCACTCGCCGGGTTCGAGGAAGTTGATCCCCGCGACTTGGTCGTATGTTTCGCTGCCGGGTTCGATCCACACGATGTCGTCCATCCGCTCGTCGGGCAGCTGGGTGATGAGGTCGTCGACGGTGTCGCCTTTCGGGTCGATGAACACGAACCCGTGACCCTTCCGGGCGATCTGGTTCATCATCATGTTCAGGGTGGTGGACTTGCCCTTCCCGGTCGACCCGAAGATCGTCATGTGACGGAACCACGAGAACGGTTCGAGCCCGATTTCGCGGATGCCGTCCATCGGGTTGTTGTCGTAGCCGAGCCAGATGGGCTCGTCCGGGTGATGGGTGTGCGAGTGGACGAGCCGGTCGCGAACGTCGAACCCGGCGAAGACGTCGCCGTCTTGTGCGCGTCCCTTCCCGCTGGCGGTGGCCGTGAGCTCGAACGGGAAGTACCGCTGGAGGCCCGGCTCCCGGCGGAGTTGGACATCGGTGCCGGACTGGTCGTAGGTGTAGTGTTGGTGGTGGGCGGGGTTCTCGCGACCGCGTGTGTACGGGCTTGGCGGGCCCGTGGAGTCGTCGGTCGTCTCCGGCAGGTCGTCGTCGGGCGTGGCCGGGAGATCGGTGACGCCCTCGGCATCCTCGGGTGGGATATCTGGCCCACTCGGTGTTTGGGATTTGGTTGAAGATCCTGTGTCGGACTCGTCTACGTCCGTGGCGGGTGTCTCCTCCTCGTCAGGGGTAGTGCGGGCCCCCGGCGCGTCGAAGACGTCCTCGCGAGCGTCAAGTTCGTCGAGGTCGATCCCGAGTTCGTCGGCCCGGCGGTTCTGGAACTTCCGGATGAGGTTGTCGGCGACGTTGTCGTTGTACTGGCTTTTGATCTTCTCACGGGTGAGTTCCCCGTGGATGAACTTCCGGTACGCCTCATTGAACGCCTCCTGTCTCTCGGGTGACGATTCGATGTCGAAGGTTGCCGTGGTCGTGTCGTCGTCGCCGTCGTCGCTATCGGTGGTGTCGTCGAAGAAGAAGCGAAGCAGGGTGCCGAGCCCCTTCATGAAGATGTTGTCTTCTTCTTCGGGGGCGTCGGTGCCGACAGTGTCGGTTTCTTCGGCCTGATCGCCTGAGAGTGACGCCATCGCCGAGGCTTCGCCGCCGAGTTCCGACAGGTCACGATTCACCCGCATGTCGGGTGGTTTGGTCGTGCGGTTTGCCTGTGCGGGTGGGCGGTTGCCGACGCCTTTCCGCGTCCAGTCGACGTTCGTCATGTTCACCTCCTCGCCGGGGAGGTGTGCGAGGCCGGCGAGCTCGGAGACGTTGAGCGAGGTCTGGTCGTAGGAGAACTCGCGGGCGGCCGTCCGCCGAGCGAGTTCCTTGACGCCTTGCTCTTTGAACGCGAGCGGCAGGAGTGTCTGGCCGGTCTCCTCGTTGTGGTACTGTGAGGAGAAGACGCTCCCGATGCCGTGGGCGTGGTGTTTCGCGATATCCGGTGAGGACGCGAACACGAGGAAGCGGATGTTGAGGTAGTACGCCTGCTTGCCCTCCTGATTGAGCACTTCCTCGGCAGCCCGCTTGTCTTTCGCGGAGGGGTCGTCGAGCCGCGGCGAGAAGTAGCTCCCGTTGATCCGGCCGTAAGTGAGGCTGTCGTTGATCTGGTCGGCGCTCCATTCGTGATATTTGAGCCCCTCTGTCCACTTGGGGCTCGCCGGTGTGAACACGAACTGGACGATCGCGACCTCGTTGCTGTAGCCGACGAGTTCACTCAGGGTGCTGCGGAGTGGATCCGTCTCGAAGGCGTCTGGCCCACTCGTCCCACGGAGTGGCCGGTACTTCTCCTTCTCGAGTTCGAGCTTACCCCCGGCAAGGTACATGCCGGGCTCGATCTCGGGGAAGGGGTTGTCGACGGGCTTGATCTCGGAGTTGGGGTAGAGCCCGGAGACTTGTTGGCGGAACTCGCGCTGGTGGATGCTGTCGGGGAGTCCCCAGTGGAACTTGACCGTCTCGTCGGTCAGGACCATCTCGAAGGAGAACTTCTTGGGCTGCTCAGCGAGGTTGAATCGCTGGGCGAGCTTGGAGTGCGAGACGCTCTCGTTGTGGAAGCCGGAGATGAGTTCCTCGGCGTACTTGAGCCCATCCTCCTTCTTGTGCGGGCGGACGCGGTTGAGGCTGCCGGCGTAGCCGTCAGCGGCCTCGGTGATCGTGTCGATGAGGGCTTGGTCAACTTGCGGTGCATCTGGCTCCCGGGATCCGAGCTGGGTATGGCGGAGGTGCTTGATCCAGTCCGGGAGTGTGTGGTCGTGAATGCGATTGAGTGGGTTTTGCATGTCAGGCACCCCCTCCAACCGAGATTACTGCTAGTTCTTCAGAAGTAGTCTTCCTCGTACAGTTACCACTACTTATCAGCCATTGGTTAAGAATCGACCACAGAATCTCAACTAGTTTACTCCGGTGTGCTCCGCAGTTGTGACTCGGCGTATCACCGAATCCGGTTGATTCGGGATATTCAGTCTGCGTCCTACGCTGGACAATTCGCAGGTTCAATCGAGCCGTAGTGTTGTTTGTTTGGCTATCTCTCTGAGTATCAGGTCTTCCTTTCATTGCCATCGACGGCCGACCTGCGCGAGGTTCGACCGTCTCTGGGTTGGTTAGACACAGCACAGACGCTGGACATGTCGGATATACCAACATAGGCAAGTCCGATAGAGTTTGCTCGGACTTGGCTTAGCCTTCTCATATCACCGTCTATGATCCCACTTTTAATAAAACTAAGGACGGGTCGCAGGGGTAGTGTTTAGATAAGCTGATTCCATGCGAAGGCGAACGCTTGGAGCCAACTTTCGGCGGTGTTCGGTTCGACGTGACTGAACGTATTTGAGAATTGGTTTGTTCGCCGTTTTAGTTCGCGAAAGACACGTTCGACGGCATTCCGATTCCCATGAGTGACGTGTTGGAATCGGAGCCCGTGACGATGACAGGCCGCGTGTAACCACGGAGCACCGTCGACGAGAAACGTCGCGTCGTCGACCTGATGTTTCTCACGGAGTTCTGAGAGAAACATCGAAGAGATCGCGTTTGTTCTCGTCGGATAGAGCCGAACGTGGAGCAGGCGGTTCGTGTCGGGATCGACAGCAGCGTACAGCCAATATCGCTCTGAATTGAGCTGAATCACGGTTTCATCGACCGCAACGTGATTCGGGTTGGCACCGTCTGTCGGCTGTAGATCGGCTTTCTGAACCCACCGATGAACGGTGGTTCGATGGCGATTGACACCCAACTTCTCAAGAATCGAGACGGTATCCGACAGTGATAATCCAGCCAAATGGAGTCGGATGCCGAGCTTCATCGCCGACTCGGGTGTCGCCTCTCGCTCCAGAAAATCTAACTCGATACAACCGCTATCGCCGCTGAGGCGGTCGAATGAGAGCATGAACCACTCGACCTTTTGACCGCCTCATCCTTCGACCTTATCTCAACACCGCCCCGTCGCAGGTCGTCGGTGTCCCGAATGTGGACACACGAGTAAAGGCTATCACGGCAGGCGGAGTTCGAGTGTGAGAAGAGTGGTCGGCAACGAATTCGGACTATGATGGATCGAAGAACGTTGAGTGGCGGTACATCCGTCGCGGGCTACAGTCCTCGCGATGGACGGGTGACAGTCAACTCGCCCTGAAGTCAGGAATGGTGACGCCGAATCAGGGTTCGTCCTGTTCCCCTAATGGGGTAGAGGCCGAGTTCACTGACAAACCCCACGCCCCCGTACGCGGGACCGTTGACACATTCTCGCTCAGTGTTTCCGAAGTTCTCTCTGAATCGGCTATCATCGATCGGAGCCGGAAAACTGAGATTTTGATGAGAATAGCAATAGAACGCCACTAGACAATCACTTAGCCGCATTTGGATTGTCTGTTTAACCGAGTAGCGAACTGTTAATTGGCGATGACTGAGAGTCCCTATGTCGCGAGTACGGTCCCAGAAATAAACGCGACACCGGCGAGCACACCACCGGCCACAAAAAGGGCGTAGTTGGCGATCGGATTCGCGGCTTTCACTATGTCAAGCGTGTACTTTTCGTTGTTGAGAGGTTTGAACGGCTGAATCCCCATCGGGGTCAGCGCATCCGCGAGCAGATGTGCACCGATCATGGTGAGTCCGATGAGGGCACCAAATGAGGCAAGTAGAGCACCGGTCATCAGCCCGTTAGATCTTACACCAACGACGAGGCCGGCAACAGCGAAAACGGACGCAACGAGCAGCATGAACCAGATGGTATGCGTCGGGCCGCGGTGTTGAATGAATGGCACGCGCTGATCCAAGTCGGGAAGCATCGACCCACCGACGACGACAGCACCGCCGAGAATCGCGAACTCACTAGCACCGAAGGCGGTAAGGACGAACCCCACTGGCGAGTAGACAGCAAGTGACGCGCCGTAGTGGCCGGGACGGTGCATATTTCGAATGAGCCCGAGATACCGACCCTGATGCGCTAGTCAGGCACTGTGGTCGATGTACTGCGCTTCCCATTCGGCTCGTGCCTCAATCTCTCTCGTGCCTCGGCGAGTAGTGGTGTACTCGTTAGTCCGTCGATCGCGCTGACTTTTTTCGACAAGCCCTTTCTCAACAAGCGTGTCGAGATTTGGATAGAGACGTCCATGATGGATCTCTTTTTCGTAGTAATCCTCGAGCTCGTCTTTGATCGCGAGACCGTGTGGATCATCAAGGCCGGCGATTACGTATAGCAAGTCCCGCTGAAAGCCTGTGAGGTCGTACATACTTCTTCGTACGTATTCGAGTTTTGAAATACTACTGGTCTGTAAAATGATGTTATGACAACACATCAGTCGAACTGTTTATTTGGCTGTGTTGAATCGCTGTAAGGCGGAGTGATTCACTGTTTGACGAAGCGTTTGATGTTATAGACGACACACATCAGCGCGATTTCGCGGAACTCACGAAACCATGACCGCGCTCGCACGGCGAAGCCGAGCGAGCGCTTTACAGCCGAGTTCACAGTTTCGGTCATAGAGCGCTGATTATAGCGATTATCGTCGATTCTGGCGTTGTGTGCGTGGTCGTACGGTGCGAAGATGCGGTGCTTGATCAGCGGTCTGATCCCGAGATCGCGTAATCCTTCGCGGAGCGATTGCTTGTCGTAGCCTTTATCGGCCGCGAGAGACCGCAGATCGCCCGCATTCCGGCGGGCGATCTGCTCAGCAAGATCGGCGTCACTTCCTTCCCGATTTGTTGAGCAGTGAACGTCAAGGACGGCTTGCGACGCTGTATCAACGAGTTTCGTGACTTTCAACTTCTGAACGCGATAGCTGATTCGCTGGCAGTAGTGGCGGCTGGCTGGTGAGCGGTCGTAGAATGTGGCGTCGATCGCGGCGTGTTCTGAGAGATCGTGCAGCTGCGCCGACTGGCGCAGCAGCACTCGACAGACGCTCATGCTGATCCGGTCGAACGCCTTACACAACGTGGACGGCACGGGGAGATCGGCCGCTTCAAGGCCGATCTCCCCGATTATTTGTGGCATCTCTTTGAGCAGGTCGATCGTCATGCGGTACGACGTATCGAGGTAAATCCGGAGACAGTGAAGGGAAACGAGTGCGTAGTCGGCGAATCCGCCGCCACCGTCCGGGGCGGCGGATTCGCCTCCATCGCCAGTAACTCTTTGAACAACCGGCACAACTTCCCCGATGAAGCGGGAGATTTGCGTCATAGACAACCGCAGTTTCCCGCTTCAACTCCTTTGATTTAGTGGCCTACCTCGCTGCCGTATGGCGATTCAACACAGCCGTTTATTTAAAAACAGCTCTGTCGTGGGCTCTGAATTCTTTTCCTTCAGCCATTGCAAACAGTTGATTGCTTGTTGGCCGTCCTGAATCCTGAATTTCTGACTCTGTTGAAATCCTCAGCAAGTGATACATTCTGATCCGGGGGTGGCCAATACAGGTGAACCACTTTTCGGCAGGTACTTCATTCAATTTACTTGATTTACGATATGCTTTCCCGCGAGAATCAGAAACTAGTCGCCTCTGCTGTGGTAGTCTTGCTTATTATTGTCGCCCTACGGGTATTGACGGATTTTGGGGTGATGTTGAGGTTTGCGATCGTCGTCGTCGCCTTAGTCGTTACACAATCTATTTTCGAACGGGTGTATCAGTAAGCATTACTCAGCGACCGGCTGTTTCATCCCAATATATATCTGAAGAATAGGATTTCAACAGAGCCTATAATTCCAATCAGTCTAGACGGTCAAGCGAGCCATGGAGTTCCTCGTTCTGAATATGGGTGCAGAACTGTGCGCAGAGCCGACAGCAGTCCGCGGCATCGGAAAACGTGCGAACACTGGCGTCCCAGCGTGCGTGGACGGCACCAAGCATCGCACTACGAACTGTTGGTTCGGTCGCGATCATGACTCGTCGCGTACGCGTTGGTGGCGTCGCATCGGTCGCCGGCCCCTGCATCCCCGTCGTCGACAGAAGATCCTCAAGGACGCTTCCGACCTCGATTCCGACACCGAGGTTGTCGCCGACCTGTGGGGCGATGAAGATCGTTGCATTACTCGCCTGCGCAAAGGCGATACTCTGTGTGGCGGCATCCATCTCGTCGAGCGGGATCCCCACGTCGATTGCCAGAAATGCATTGAAGCCGCGATCGCGGAGGCAGTCCCGCGTCTCCTGCAGGAGCCGCAAGACATCGTCTTCGGCATACTCGCCGGTGGTCTCGTCCCACGTCGCAAACGATGGGGCATCGGTTTTGACATCGGCGTCCGTCGGCAGTAGCGCGTCAACGTCGAATGTCCGGTATGGGCCCATCAAATAGACGAGAAACTGTTCCCGTCGGACGGGAGCGAGCGCGTCTGAATCACCGGCGGCGCGGGGGAGGTTGTCGATAATCCGTTGCCGCATTCAACTCGTCGATTGGGAACAGTAGTATATAAATATCAGTGTTTTCAAGAATATTCTAGTCGAGAATGACTAAGTACGTGGCGTTGCAACGTACAACCTGAGACACCCCAAATGTCTGAAACCGATCGCCAGCCAACAGAGGAGGTCCGCCAGCCGGAGCCGCCGCTTCCCGAAGATAGCGGGCTGACTCTCGCGGAGTATCTTGCTATGCAACAGGCGATCGGCCACCCGACACGGTTTCGGATCCTCCGCACGCTTGTCGCCAACAACGAACTGAGTGCCTCGGATCTCAAGGCCGCGGTCGATGTCGAATCACACAATTACCACTACCATCTCGACGAATTGGTCGATGTTGGGCTCGTCGACAAGCGCCAGCGACGGACCGCTGACAGTCAAGGATTCTATACGTACTATCGGCCAACAGCGATGGGACGCGGCATCCTTGAGCACGGTGTTGAGGAGCTGATGCGTCGTGAACAGGAGTTTAACGACGCTTATTCTTGACATATTTAATTCGACAACTACTGTTACCACAGGGGATGTCATAGAACAGTTCACATACCCGCAGTACGGCGATCTAGACCAAGATTAATTGTGGTCTAAGCGTGTAGTCAGAAGCGACGACGTAGCTACTCTGTCCGTTCGTTTTCGAGCCGTTCGGCGACCTCCTCAGGGTGCTGTATCGCGACCTTCAACACCGCCTCGTGTAACTCTCGTCCCGTCTCGTTGCGGATATCCCGGTCACGGAGGTGGCGTTTCACCTCGATATCGAGGAAATCCTCAAACTTCTCGTGTGTGGATTTCCGTGGGTAGATCTGCGCTTGGACGGATTCGTCAAAAGAGAAGGCTGGCTGGTTTCTGTCGTCTACAGTCGACATGCTCGTATCCTGCCCGGTGGTCTCATCGGCGTCGACGACGGGTCCGGACCCCTCTTCCTCTGTCGCTTGGTCTTTTCCCGCCTCGTTGAGGTCATCAAATCCGGTCATCGGTCGATCCCTCCTTGTTCGACGATCTGAGCGAGTTCGGCGTAGTTCTCCAGTTGGTCACAGCTCTCGTCGTAGTCACGGACGGGAAGAGCAGCGTCGTGCGCAGCGTCGATGGCACCACGGAACCGGATCCCCGGAAGCCCACCCTCGTACTCACCGACGTCGATAGCGTCCCACTCCTCATGGGTGATGCGGGCGTAGGAAGGAATGATCTCGTCGGCGATATCGAGGGAGTTAAGCTGTTCGAGCAGACCCCGATCGCGGGTGTCCTGATCGATCCGGCTGTTAAGCGCTGTTGGTGTCACCGCGAGGATGTTTAGCTCGAAGTACTCCCGGGCTTCCTCGACGAGCCGTTGAATCGTATTCGAGAGGCCAGAGTCGTAGCCACTCTCAGGTTTGAGCGGAATGATAATGTTCCGCGTGGCGTACATCGCGTTGTCGTTCAGTTTCCCCCGGTTTGCTGGGCAGTCGACGACGATGTAGTCGTATTCGTCACCGAGTAGCGGATCGACGAGATGCTTGCGAAGCCGGGCGCTCCCCATCGTTGCGTTCCGGAGTTCGTTCTCGACGGATTCAAGTTCGGTATGGGCTGGGAAGAGGTCGAGACCGTCGACGACATTCGTGATGTACTGGATCGGCTCCTCGCTGTCGACGAGGACACGCTGTGTATGGTTCACCCCACTTGTAAACTCGTCTTCGAAC
Source organism: Halorubrum laminariae (assembly GCF_024494655.1). Lineage (GTDB taxonomy): Archaea > Halobacteriota > Halobacteria > Halobacteriales > Haloferacaceae > Halorubrum > Halorubrum laminariae. The sequence continues at coordinate 20,917 of NZ_JANHDL010000023.1, forward strand.
CCGAGTTGGCGGGTCATGTGCCCGTTGTCGTCGAGGTCAATAACGAGCGCGCTCCCATTGCGGTGGGCGAGTTCGCGCGCCGTGTTGATGGCGGTAGTCGTCTTCCCGAAGCCGCCTTTCAACACGCCGACGCTGACCGCCCGTGGTTCTGTTTCAGACATAGGTATGGTAGCTAAGGTAGCTATGGCATCTGTGCCACCTGAGGTAACTGGTGCAGTTCCTCAATTGCCATAGTCCCTGTTTCTGCCTGAAACAGCGTCTGCGCCGCACTTGAATCTATCCATGCCAGCTACCCTCAATAAAGTAGCTACCTTAGCTACCTCAGCTACTTTGGCTACGGCATCTGTTTATGATAACTACGGTAGATATCCCTGCGAGGTTAGCTACAGCAGGTGCCTAAGCTACCTGATGTAGAAGAGCTATCACCGCTATCAGACGTATCTCAGATTGGATCTGTGTGACCTCATCCTGCCGATAGATTTTTAATATTCCGCGGAAATTAAAATATATGGCTGAATCCGCAGTATCACATTCACACCCGCTTGATACGATGCTGGCCGTCTCCGATGTGATTCGGAACGACCGGCTCGCCAAGCTGTATGCTCGTGTCCTCGAACTTGACTCGCCAACCGTCGAGGAACTGTCAGAGGGCATCGAGAGTTCGACGACAACCATTTACGAGGATGTCAAACATCTCGTTGAGATCGATCTCTTGGAGCGGGTTACGGAGACGCAACCGTACCGCTATCGGGCGAGTCAGGTTGATATGACGATTCAGGCCGGCGGGGAGACGTTCCAGATCACGCCGACGCTCCTCGTTGCTCTCGCGGAACGCCAATCGAACGAGAATATTAGCCTCTATATCGACCGTCACGGTGTCAGCAGACTCGCAACAGCGATCGAATACGGTCGGGCGTACACGCAGTCGAAAATGAACGCTCGGATCATGGCCTGTGAACAAGAGATCCCTGTTCTTGAAGCAGAAACCATCCTCCAAGAACTTCAGGAGATCATTCTGGAGGCTGAGCCTGACATCTCGACAAGCCTCAATATTGAGGAACTTGACGCTGCTATCGACAAACAATTAGACGATTGACATCCTCCTCCGCGTGAACGCGGAGGAATCCTGAGCGGTGGAGATTTCAGGTTTGGAGTCTCACCGAACCCCGACACGGTGAGAATCAGCTCTGCTGTGACGCACTTAGATACGGCAGATGGTTCCACAAGCGCGCTAGTCGTCACCAACGCTGAACTGCGTGTATTCACTCACAGTGTTCAAGACGACACTCGTATTGGACTCTTGCACATCTGCATCGGCCAAGATGCGCTTGATCTGGTTGTTCATATCATCGGAGTCTGTGAATTTTCCAATCGCGATGATGTCGTAATCGCCAGTAGTCTCATACACACTCATCATCTGTGGTTCATCGCGAAGCGCGTCTGTAATATCCGGTAGCCCGGGCCCATCGACTTTGAGTTGGAGAATAGCAGTCACGTCGTAGCCAAGTTTGCTGTAATCGACAATTGGCGTATATCCCTCAATTGCACCTGCGTCTTCGAGATCAGCCAAATGGTTCGAGACCGTCGTCACCGACACATCAAGCTCGTCGCTGAGATTGCGCAAGCTCTCACGGCCATTCTCCAGAAGTGCGTTTACTAGTTCCGTATCGAGGTTTTCGTACGTCATTGATCCTATTTTGATCTGCAGTGGGGATAATTGTTTTACTTGGGCTCTGGTGAAATACTATTCATCAGACACATTCCTGCCTGAAACAGCCGGTCGATGAAAAGTGCGTATCTTGCTTCTCAACGGTCAAATTCGTTAGTCCCAACGAGATACGAACCGTACAATAAGAGAGCAACAGGCACTAAAAACCCAAATAATGATGATCCAGCGTAGAAGTTAGCCACCGCCAAGCCTAGTATTGATACTTGAAGACCCATGATACTCTTGTTTGCGCTCATATCGGTCGTGTTCCTTTCAATACAAATAATCTCTCGGCATCCTAGCCGACCTCATACGATATCGAGATCGGTAATGAGTTCCCTGTATTGACCGAAACCAGACGAAAACATATCAGCCGTTGATAATTGAACAGACCCCTATTTAACGGCCTGTTGACGGACGCTTGACCAACTTCACGACGGTCATTTCTTGATCACGCGATGGTCTGTCTGTGAGAACGCCTCAGTCGCCATATCAGCGCGCTCGGCGGCCTCAATGTGCTGGTACGCTTCGCGAACCTGTTCCTCGCTGTTGTCGAGATACCGGGCAGCTGCGGCGTAGCCGAACTGTCGAACTAGCACTTCTCCGACACCTCGACGCCCGCCGTGTAGTTCGAGATAGTCGCCATCGAGTGAGAGGTCCAGTTCGTCGCGACGCTCGGTGAGCGCGTTGTGGGTCCAGAGTCGTTCCATGATCGACCGGGCACCGTCGGTGGTGAGAGGTTTCGGAGCGTCGAGGTCGTGCTCAGCGGCGACGATCAGGTCAGGTGCCCCGTTTCGAACACGATCGATCGCGTCGGCGTGGAGACCGACAGTGGCGAGTCCATTGGCGACGTGTGCGGCGAGCGAGGGGCGGTGTAGCGTCGTGAACACTGGCCACGAGTCCGGCACGTCCAGCACCTCGGCGTACCGCTGCAACGGGCCGATAACGGGCTCGGGGAGTGATGCCTCCTTCCACTCACGGCTCTTTCGGAACACGGTGACGCTGCTGTCTGCGAACGACACGTCACGCCAGCGTATCCCGTTGCGGCCCTCTCGGTCCTCTTTCGGTGCCGAGAGGAACTCCGACCCGCGCAGGCCCGTGTAGGCGACGACGTACACGAGCGCCTGTTCGCGACACCGCTGGTAGGCCTCGAACCGGGCGCGCTGTTTGGCCTGCCACGTCTCACTCTCCGGATCGCCTCGATCGGCGTGGGAAACCTCAATCGCGCCGAGCGCGTCGAACGCTTCGGACACACGCCGGTCGACGAACTGCGTGATCAGGTCGCGGTGGATCGGCTCCCACGCCTGCTGGTCGCCCGGTCGGCGACCGTCGTTCTCGGGAAGGGGGTCTTCGGCGTCCGACTCCCGGGCGTAGTGGCGCGGGATGTACCCCTGTGCGTGCGCCCATCCGCACCACGACGCGACGTGCGCGTAGTAGGTGAGGACGGTCCCGGCGGCGTATCCGGCGGTTGAGAGATATCGTGCGTAGTCCGAGAAGACCGTCGTTTCGAGGTCCGCAAACCGCACGGTGTCGCCGTCGACGATGCCTGCCCACGACTCCGGCGGGGAGGCGTTCGCCGGGTCGGTGGCCTCGCCGAGACACCAGCGGTGGAATCGATGCAGCTCGCGATCGGCGTCAGTTCGGTACGCACCTTGCTCGCCGGCGTCGCCCTTCCCCTTGTCAGTGAGGTACTTCGTGAATGTGTCCTCGATCGGCGTCTCGACGGAGCGACGACCCGTCATTGAGCCTCCGAAGTGTAGGGGTTGTGCCGTCGGAATACCGCTACAGCCGCGACGGTAGGGCTGGAGCGTCCGTGTAGGGAAGCGTCAGGCATAGTTCTGGATCTGGCTCGTTTGTGGCCACGGGTGGGGGTCACTAAGAACTTACTCTGTCTTACTCAGCTAAGACAAAGTAAGTAATTTTGGCGAATATGAGAGTCTGTGAGTGGTCATCGAGTGATATTGGCCGCGAGAGCCTATCTGGACGAACGAATACACTGCTATATTGTATATCGCTATATTGATTTCCCGCCGCGGCTGACGCGGCCACTCAACCCCCCTTTTGTTCTCGTGGGAATGACCTGCCTTCTGGCGACTTCTAGTGTTAATTATCACTTCCACACCGCTCTGGCTACGCTTATGCCCCCGGCAGCCGTTGTTTCAGCCGGATGTCTATTGAACACACTACATCCCAAAAAGCATCGGAGGCGGGCGAGTAATGGCGGTTCGGAAGTCCAAGATCCCAGACACATGGGCCAAACGAAGGACAGCCGCAAACCAGAACTCAAAGACTGCCCGCGCGAGGATCAAGCGTGACCTGAACCGCGATCGGTCAGCTCTTGTTCAGCACACCAACATCAACGCGTTCACGGTCTATACGCAGGGGTCGTACAAGAACTACACCAATACGAGAGGGTCAAGCGATCTCGATCTGATCGTACAACTCCGATCCCCATGGAAGAGGAATCTCAGCAATCTCACCGACGAGGAGCGGGAGCGGTACCACGATGATAAGACCTTGGCAGATTACGGCTACGACGACGGCTTTCGTGATAGTGTCGTACAAGCCCTGCGTCAGTTTTATCGCGAGAACCAGCTGAAGGACCCCATCGATAATTCTGGGAAGGCAATCGAGATATCGGGTCGCCACAACCCGCTTCCCATCGACGTAGACGTGGTCGCCGCTCAGGAGTACCGCATATACCATTCCTATCCGGAGCATGGAGACCCCGAATACACAGAGGGAATGAAGTTCAAGCCTCTCATGGGTAACGAGTGGTGGATCAACTTCCCGAAGGTACACTACGAGAACGGGAACGCGAAACACGACAACTTCCGCGAGACGGTACGGATGTTCAAAAACGCGCGGGGCCACTACAATGACAACCACTGGTTCACCCTCGACACACCCTCCTACTACATCGAGTGTCTGATCTACAATGTCCCCGACCACGTACTGAAAACGTCCGATCTCACCGACCGGTTCGATGACGTGCTTTCGTGGTTTGAACGAGACAGTACGTACCTCGCCGACTTCGATCAGGTGTCAGAGATGGAGGCCCTGTTCGGTAACGAGAACACGCAGTGGAACACTGACGACGCTGAGAAGTACATCGAGAAGATGCGGACAATGTTCGACGACCTCTAATGCGCGGGACGCACGGCTTCTCGACCGATCAACCACGACGTCGCCGTATCACCCTCTTTGCCTTCGGTGCGGCGGGTGTCCTGATAGCCCACAATCTCGGCTCATCAATCGCCTCACTCACGGGGTACAGTATTTTCGCCAACCTGACTATTTCATTTGTACTCGCGTCGACAGTCGTGTACTTGGTTGTTTCGAGGGTCCTATGGAACCTCTGGCCTATTTCGAAGTTGATTGGCTCACCCCCAGACATTAGCGGGGAGTGGACCGGTCACCTCTACACAGACACAGACGAGTACGACGACGAGGACGTGGTTGCCGTCAACGAACTCGGGCACGACCTCGTGAAGATGGAAGCGGTTCTGCGAATCAAGCAGTCGTGGGACCAGATTCTCGTTGAGTTGGACGGTCCGAACTCGCCTTCAAAGAGTACGGGTGCGACCATCCTATTCGACCACGGGCCACCCACAATAACCTACAACTATGACAATGAAGGGGATGACTTCCAAGACGAGTTAGACCAGCACGCTGGGACAACTACGGTTGAGTACGACCCCGAAACAGAAACACTCGAAGGGACGTACTATACCGGTCCAAACCGAGAGAATCACGGCCACCTCATAGTAGAGCGGGCTTCCTGACGGCCCAATGGGTCACTGACCCGAACCACTTCCACTTTCACCGCCCATCCATGGCTCACCCCTTTTAGGGAACTGTTCATCTACGTGGACATACCCAAGACTCGACGACCGACTGCTGATCTGCCAGCGCTCGAACCGGGCGGACGGTAGCGTGTGCAGCGCGGTTGCGGTCGGAGTTCGGTGGGGCCGCCGCCCCTCCCGAGTGATCAACGCCCATCGGGTCACCGTCGCTCGCGACGTGGAGCGTGAAAGAGGGTTGTGCATGCATACTCGATCGTTCGGACAGAGAGGCTAAAAAGACAGAGCGTGACAACCAGCACACCTCTCGTCGATATCCAACAGGCCCCCTGTTTCCGCATAATCGAACACTCCACATGCCACGACGACACACAGCCGGGGACACACCCCTCGTTTCCGCATTATTCACCCGGTGATTTGGAGGACCTCAACAGCGGTCCTCCACGAGTATTATACTTAAACGGTGTCTATACGCTAGTACCGGATCGTCTAATAGTGCTGTTTTTTGGTGTCTCCAGTCTACAACACAACAACAACAATACATCAAACAAAAGATATATAATAATGCGGGAAGAGCGGGGTGAGATTATCGGGGAGGGTGTGATTCGGCTTCAAGACAGACGCTCTGGTATCCCCACACCCAGTAGCGAGTATTATGCGGAAACAAGGTGTGGGTGTGATATATAAAACCCGACTTATGAGGAAGTTCGAGAAAATGCGGAAGATGGGGTTTTATAAATGAATGTGTGTATGATACTCGTAACGTAGAGCCCCATGTCGCTGTTTGAAACCGACACTAACGTCTTCGAGAATGAGCGCGCGTTGATGGAAGAGTGGGTTCCTGATCGCCTCCCGGAGCGCGAGCCCGAATTGGAAGAGATCGCAAAGAGTTTTCGGACAACTATCCGCTCTGGGATCGAACCGAAGAACGTCCTCATCTCCGGGAAGACCGGGCAGGGGAAGACCGTCACCGCCCGTGTTGTGTTGGAGGAACTTCACAACTACTGCCAAGAGAAAAATATCGACCTCCGGACGTTTGAGGTGTCGCTGAAAGACGTGAACACTGCCTACCAGTCCGTCGGGAAAATCCTCACCGAGATCGAGCCCGAAACGACAGAGCGACCGAAGGGGCTTTCTCTCACCGATCTCAACGAGCGGAT
>NZ_JANHDL010000024.1 GCF_024494655.1 Halorubrum laminariae
CCTCGTCAAGGCGGTTGACGAGAAAGTTAAGAAGTTGGTCCTCGTGAATCTCACCGTCTGCTTGCTTGTTGGAGTGCACATCCTCAGCAAGCAGACGTTCTAACTAACCGGCTTTGTGAAGTACTGATACTGGTCCTAGAAGACTTGACGCAGATCCGTGAGAACATGGACTACGGCGCGTTCATGAACCGCCGCCTCCACGGGTGGGGATTCGCCAAGGTGCACGCCCAGATTCGCTACAAGGCGGCTGAGAAAGGGATTCGTGTGGAGGCGGTGAATCCCGCGTACACCTCGAAGACGTGCCACTGTTGCGGAGAACAGGGCTACCGTCCGAAGCAGGCGACGTTCAAGTGTTCTAACTCGGGGTGTTGGGTTTCGGAGTACCAAGCAGACGTTAACGCCGCGCTCAATATTGCAGACCGCTACCTCAGCGGAGAGAGCCACTCAAGAGAATACACGAGTGGCGATGACTCGGCTGAGGAAGGGGGACGTTTGACCGTCCCACAAGACAGCCAAGCCGATGCTGACACCCAGCAAGAGACGCTTGGAACGTATGCGTCTTGAAACCTTAGGGCCGCGCTCGGCCTGAAATCCCATGGTGGGATTCCCGCGACTTTAGGCGCGGGAGGAGGTCAAGTTCAAATGAATTCGTAGTTATCCACAATTACTTCGCCACACTAATTCATCGTGTAGACAGATGTTTGCCCTCCCACACTTCTCAGCACGTATTATCGTCGGTGTCGGTTCCGGCTGCATCGCCGTCGTTGGATGGTCTTTCGCTCGTTCGATGCACGGGTTTCCAACTGATCCGCATCTGTGGCTCCCACGACTTGTCGTCCGATCAGTCGCCGACATTCGGCGATTGAATCGAATCGCTGTCGTTTGGTTAGGACTTATCGCTTGGTCGGTGACGGTGACCACTCTACATTTTGCCGGGGTAACCCTCGATATCTACTCCGCTATCTCGTGGTGGGACATGCTCACACACTCTATGAGTGGCTTCGGCATCGCCGCGTTGACAGTTCTAACCCACCGAGACGCCGTTTCGAAGTACGGCTCGGCCTGGTGGGTGGTCCCAACGATCGTCGCGATCGGCGCCGGATTCGAGGTGTATGAATTCGTCTTCAAAGCCTTCTGGCACGAGTGGACGCTTCAGGAGTATATTGTCGACACAGTCGTTGATCTCGGCATGAATACGGTTGGGGGAACAGTCGTTGCCTCGGCAGTGAGCGGCTACCTTACGGCGGCTGATCGACCGCGGTTAGATTCAGCGCCCCCGAATCATGCCGATTGATCGGGATCCTGATAGCGCTTTTTGAGCTGATAGAGATTACGAGCGCATACCCCCGTCTTCAGGCGGAGGAGGAGGTCAATTCGATCACCAGCTTCTTTGAGGCAATTCCGTACACCGTCATCTCTCTCCCTTTCTCTGAGTACCAGATACCCACTGGAGTGATGATGCCGGTGTCGTCTAACCTCTCAAGGTGGTACGTGACGTTTTGAATAGACACACCCACCTTCTCTGCGATCTCGGCTGCCGGACGCGGATCGTCAGTGAGTACAGCGATGATCTCTTGAGCCGTTTCCGATGACACAGCCCCGAGCGCGTCTGTTACTTCGTCTCGATCGATCGAGACGCTGAGGCTTTCTTCTGGGACGTGTTTGATCGTCGTCTGGCGAGGGAACACGCTCCGTCCGGCCGTACTCTCGGTTGTATACGACATACTCGATCGGTATCTCGGATAACAATTAAAATCAGAATACCAGTTTCCGGGTCAGAAACTCGCAGAAGGCAGTTTCATGTCAGCCAGTCAGCGGGGATTCCTCCGGAATGAGAATTGATCCGACCGCCCTCTCCAGATGCAACGGGAAGGGGAAAGACCAGCTACTGGCGACTCACTGCTGTGTTTCTGGTGTGGAGTCGCCAAATTGGATGACGAGCTCTTCCACGGAGAGTGCATAGACGGTCATCTCAGTCCCTTTCCTAGAGTACCACGTGTCTACCGTTTCGATGAGGTTAGCTTCATACAGGTGGTCAAGATGGTACTTCGCGTTCTGGATTGACGTATCGATGGCCTCAGCGATGTCTGAGGCTGTCGCTGGTCCGTCGTCAAGCGTTGCCAGTATCTGCTGTGCAGTGTCCGAAGAAACCGCCTTGAGCACGTTGGTCGACTGTTCGTCGTCGACAGCGACGCTCGTCTGATCACGTGGCGTGTGATCGACGGACGTGTGGGATGAGAATGCCGTTGGCATCGGTGTTGTCAAACTGGTTACCGTCCGGTGTAGTTGATCACGCGGTCGTTGAGTTCGAGTGTCCCGTCGCGCCGATGGATATACGCGACCAGTAGCAGGCCACCGAGGACGGCGAAGCAGACAAAGACGAGTCCCTCTTCACCGATCCAGCGCGATGGCCCGGTGATGTCGATGGCGAGGAGCTCGGGCGTCTTCTGTGAATGTCCCAGTCCGAATATTGCGCTTTGAGTGAAATTATAGAACACATGAAAGCCGATGCTGAGGGCGAGTTCCCCGGTCAGGACATATACACCACTCAGTACCAGTCCAGCGATCAGGTAGTACCCATATTGACTAAGATGCGTCACCTTCCCACCGTGTAGAAACGCGAACACGAGGGTACTCAGAGCCACAGCAAGGCCGACAGCAACCCACTTGGGAACGTATCCAGTCGATCCCTCAGCGAGGTTCTTCACCATCACACCACGCAGAACAAACTCTTCCCATGCGGCCGCAAAAGCAATATACCCGAACACGATTCCCATCGCAGGCAGGAATGGTAGGTCCCCGGACCCACGCATTACACCACCGAACGTAGCCCAGTCGGCGCCGAGTGCCACGACGAGGGCGCCACCGTTGATTGCAGTGGCGACGAGTCCACCGACGACAAACGAGCGCCACCAATCTCGATCGAACGAGAGGCCGAATCCACTCATGGGACGCCGGTCGATAATTCGTGTACTAAGAAGCACCGCGCCAATGAGAATGATGGCGATTCCAGTCAGTTCGAGGAGCTCTCGTATCGGGTGGATGAACCTGGCTCGGACTGTGGTCTGGAGGATTGCGAGGAGAAGAAAGGTAAGCACCGTCGGTAGGAGCGCACGGAGCGGCGCACGCAGGCGGCGTTGTTTGGCATTCCAGACCGGCCAGCAGAGTTGACGGATCCTCTCCGGGAGAGTAGTCGATAGGATCCGGACAACCGTTGATTGTAACGACATACCTGGCGCAAGTATCCGGATATACCTAGCATCCTAGGCACGACTTCTGACCCGGAAGCTGTGATGGGTTTTTTTACTATTACCCGGATCTGGCATGTACATGGGCGAGGACGACGATGCCGTCCTAGCGTTACTCGACGACGAGTACGCCCGAGCGATCCTCGCACACCTCACGATCGAACCTATGTCAGTTGATGACCTCTGTACGGCCTGTGAAATGTCCGATTCAACGGCCTACCGCCGTCTCGATCGGTTACATGACGCAGGCCTTGTGACCGAACGGCAGGAGTTCGATCCCGACGGCCATCATTACAAGCAGTACGTGGCCACCGTTGAGAACGTTACCGTCACATTCACCGACGGGAGCTACGAGGTAGCCGTGTCACGCTCGACGGACCCTGCCGACCGGTTCACAGAGCTGTTTGAGGGGTTATCTTAAGATGCTCGTAGGGCAGGTGGAGACCACGGGGAGCGACCCACTCATCGCACTTGGCGTGCTTGCTCTCTCGGTGGTTTCGGTAGTGTTGTCGGTGACTATCGCCGCGGTGCTGATCCGTGGCTATCGTCGGTGGGGAGCTCATCGCGGGATGCTCTGGCTCGCGGTGGGGCTCATCTTCCTGATCACAGTGCCAGAACTGCTGCGTGTCGCGTTGCCGACGGCGACGGACATCGGGAGTAGCGGGCGTTCGATACTCGTCAGTGGCTGTGAATTAATCGGATTGGGAACAATACTGTGGACAGTGTACAGGGGTGAGATGCAATGATACTAATAAATTTACTGACGGTTGAACTGCTCAGTGTGGCATTGGTGACCCGTAGCGTAACTGCCGTTGTGGGGCTATTCGTCGCGACGCTGGCCTATCGTGGATACCGACGTAACGGCTCCACCAAGATGCGAGCGCTTGCCGTCGGCATCGCTTTACTAACCGCAGGGGTATACGTGGCAGTGATACTCGCAGATATGATCGGGGTGGAGAGCAGCATCGTCCTTCTGGTACGGGGTCTCGTGACAGTTATCGGCCTTTGTGTCGTATTGTATGCGATGGTCGTGGGATGATTTCTGGGAGAGAGGAGAACTGTTTCTGAGACCGGCCATCCGACTCCATACAGTTCACAGACCGATTCACGGCGAGAAATATATCACCACGTCCAGTACGTGAACCGCCTCGGGGTCAAGCCCCGGGACGATTCACAGTTTCCGTACCGCCGAAACTGTCGCAAAGAGCGTGAATATTCCACCGAGTACAGCCGCAATTATTGGCACATTAGTTGTTTGATTCTTCAAAAATGCATCACCCGGTTGAGACGGGGCAACATACGCAGTCGTCTGTATCCCCTCTTCGTACCCCTCGATGACTGATTCCGCTTCTGATCGCGTCTCGTACTCCTGTCCAATCTCAGCAGGATAGATCTTTGTCCCAGTATACTCGGTACCATTGTACACGTAATTAAAAGCAACAGTTGGATCGTAGTCGACACCTGGGCTTGACGACGTTCCACTGTCTGTCTCAACTGAGAGTTCAGTGATCGTTGCCTCAACTTCGACAGACTCTCGAACGGCCTCGGTCTGCTGAACGTAGTCATACCCGCCGTAGCTGACAATCGCTATGCCGATCAGCATGTACAGCTAGTCATACCCGCCGTAGCTGACAATCGCTATGCCGATCAGCATGTACAGCAGTGCACCCTTGAGACTGTCTGGACCGTTGATATTCACGCCTAAATCATCAGCCATACTCTAATCACCCCTCGATCGCTTTTCGACAGATCCCCAGTTGGTTCTGGAGGATAGGGCCAATTTCGGCATGGTTCGTTCCCACAGCAAACCGCGGTACGCCAGCAGGAGTGGAGAGCAACGGTGGGCACATCGGTTTGGTATTCGGTGGCTTATCAGCCGGGTGGGAACTAAAACCTGTATATGGGCACAACCGACGACACGGGAATGCCTGTAAACGCGGAGGAATCCCGAGCGGTGGGAGCTTCAGGTTTACAGTCCAGTTAGTTGACTACCAGACCTTTCGGGCACGGGTAGTCCCACAGTGTCGGACTGGTGGACCGCTGGCCATGCCAAATGGCCGTTACCCCTATCCTCGGCCGTGTACGGCGTCCCAGTGTTGTTTTTGCCACGGGAACGCAGGCAGGCATCACCGGAGTTGGGGGTATCGTCTGACTCGCTTCGAGCAGCCCGCACAGACACACCCTTCGAGGATGTAGCGTTCACTGACTGCCCTTTCAGATACTGCCTCGTTACGCGGGCGGACCGGCCGCCTCTGAAGGACGGTTCGGAATCCGCTCCGTTCCGACCAATTCCTAGCTCCGGATAGATCGGCCTGTCAATTAAATCTCCGTATGTGAAACTCAAAACAGACGTTTGGCTAGTGGACTGCTTCCCACCATGTCGGCTTCATCACCTGCCTAAAGGTGGGTGTATTCGCCTTCTAGTCCCTATAAGCCTCAGTTCACGACACGACCCCCTGGATGTAGATGTGCGCGTAGGCGCTTGCCCACACGATCGAGAGTAGTTCACTGACACTTGATGAGATGACGCTCAAGACGGGGTTCAACGAGGCTAGACTCGTCCCCATCTCGGGGAAATATGTTGGGAGAAAGAGGCTGGCTGCACTTCCAACAGCGATCACTCCTATAAGCACGAATTTTCCTCGGTAGTTCGTCGTGATGCGCCAACTCACGCGGAACGATTTTAGAGGACCGTACTGGCCGATGACACACGCCTCAAGTGCGAACCAAAACTTGTACAGGAGAAACAGAAACGGCACGGCAAAGGTGATTCCACCGATCGCTGCAGCAACGGGGAAACTGATCATATCTACCGGCGTGGCGGGGAGCACACCGACAATAAGAAAGAGTGGTAGTGCCACGAAGAACGGAATTGTCATCACCAAAAACACGGTGAGAATGACGACGCCAACTAGTGATGGCGTCCGAGCGAGGCTTCGATGTAATCCCTCACGTCTCGTGACGGGCTCGCCGGTCAGTTCGCCGGCGACGATCGTTCCCACGTACGCACGGATCAAGATGATGAACGCAAACGCCGTCAGGACCTCAACCACGCCGATCACAGGTGTCGGAAGCACGTTGATACTGTCCGTTTCAAGCAGCCGTCTGGCCAAAATGATCACACCCGCGAAAACGACGATTGACGGATAGGATCGAAACAGGCGAACGGACCAGACTAACGAATCGAGAACGCTTCGACGAGTTGCGGGCCTCTCGATATTGCGGCAATCAAGACATCCACAGCCATCGACATCGTCTCGGGCCTTGATTGTCGGTACCACGCCACACCTAGTTGTGTCGCCAGCAGTAGAAGCTCTTCGGGCCGGTGTGTCGGTATGTTCGCTCATTCGGCAGTAATGAGCTGAGAGATTGATTCGCCGGCGGCAAGCAGGATCGACGGTGGACCAAGTAGTGAGGCGAAAGATTTGAACGCCCGTTTGAGACTCGGCCGATCGTCCTCAGTCCCGAGAAAGAGCAGTGTTGGGTCTTCAGAAACGACGTAGACGCTCATCTCTCGGCCTTTTTCTGAATAGCAGGTGTCTGTAACTTCGATCACGCCAGCCGCTTCGAGATTCTCCAAGTGGTAATGGACGTTTTGTACGCTCTGATCGAGCTGATCAGCGATCCGTGACGGCGTCGCCGGCGTTTCGTTGAGCAGTCGAAAGATCTCGTAAGCGGTCTCGGAGGACAATGCTTCGATCACGTCTCGCGTCCCATCATCATCGAGACTCAGGACGGCCGGAGTATCGCTTCGTTCAACGGTAGCGTCAGTTTGTGTCGGGAGGATCCGTGACATAGGGTTTGGTTAGTTTTGGTGGGTGGCAATCGCGGGGATCTGATCCGTTCGGTGGCTGTTCGAAACTATCGCACGTAATTGTTGGTGGATGGTCATACTGAGCCCTGAGTATCAGTTGAGGCAGCGATTAATCGCATATAGTAGGCCGTGTACACTGTGTAGAAGTACGCGAAGCCGACCGCGGAAAGAGCGATCCCGATGGGGAGCAGGACAGCGATCGGAATCTCGAGCTCAATCGGTAATACGTCAGCTGGGCCAGCATCTGTCATCGTTAACTGGACCAAGTATTCGGGAATGAAGAAGACGTTCAGCAGGACGAGCCACGCCACGGAGAATCCAGTGACGCTTTTCAGATTCGAGCGAACGAGCCCAACACTTCTCCGGAACGCATCAGTAACGCTCTTGTTTTCGATGACAATCGCCGTGTCGTAAAACTGCACGAACATAATGACAACGAGGATCGACACCAGCCAAATAAGCACAGAGATGACGCCTGCGACGAACGCAACCATCTCGTGAATCACGGTAAGCGCCATCGATCCGATACCGAGGATGAACCCGAGGAGCCCAAATCCGATCGCGGTTCCAAACACGAGTAGCACGAACACCACAGTTGCAAGGAGAAGCCGAAGGTAATGAGTCCGGGCTACAGTGAAAAAGTGAGTGAGAGATGCGTCTGTGCCGTCGATCGCAGCTCGGGCAGTGCCGATGAACCCGCCGATAACGAACGGGAAGACGATCAGCCAGGCGAGCGACACGCCTGCCGAGAGATATGGCGACTCGATGAAGTGATCGACGTATTGCAGCTGGCTGCCGGCCCCGACAAGAAGGCCGGCGACGAACAGGATCGGATTCGCGCGGAGGGCGGTGAATCCATCTTTGAATGCGGAGACGGTGACCATCGTATCTACGGGTTACCCCTGTCATATATTAGGTCGAACGGAGTATCAAAACCAGATTTAATTATTTGAGCCCTTCTACCGCCTGTTTCGCAGACACGACGCAAAGCACAGTTTCGATTTGAGTTATCGGGGTCTTGAAGCATTCCGCCCAGCGATAACTGGCTACTCGTGATACTACGTCAGTATCGTCTATTGTTCGACCAGTTCTGTGAGAGAGAACCGTTTCGAACCCCATCGATGAGCAGTAGACGTGGCACATGAGTGACCACTATACTCGACGGACATTGTTGACGACACTCGGGGCAGCGGGAGTCACGAGTGTTGCTGGCTGTCTCTCGTCAGGTAGTAGTCGCTTTCGGTTGAGTGCATATCCGACAGAGAATCCGTACGAGGCGTTCCTACTGACAGATCCAGCGGGACACCGAGCCCAATTCCCTATCGATTACCCTGACGAGTACAAGCGTGCCGTCTATGACGAACTGCTTGCGAGTGGCTCGGTTACGGTGCTGAACTACCAGTTGGCCCACGAGTACGAGTTCGGCTCCGAGCAACGGGAACGCCCTCAGTTCGCTACGGACGGCGATCGGTACTACCGGATCCATGTCGAGACGGTTCGTACTGTCGAACGAGACTGGTGGGAATTCTACCTCGACTTACAGGATACGGAACAGTCCGACAGTACTGATCCGGTAACAGTACCGGTCACGTCACTGTCCGATCGTGACCAGCAGATACTCCAGCAAGCGATGGAAGCCGCAGCGGCGGATCGAGATCCGGCGATCGATGTCGGTGATCAGAAGCCTGGTTCACGCGGCGTCACGTATCACCACCACCTCGACACCGAAGCAAGCGATCTCGTCCCATCACCGCCGTTCGAGTATCTGCAACACAACGACCATTTATTCCAGGCACGAGCCGAGCAGAATACCATCCCCGTGACCGAACAAACGTTCACAGCCGAGCAGGTCGGGAGATCACGATCTGAATACGAGCAACACGTCCGCGACATCGTTCTCGAAGTCGACTTTTCCACAGTCTCGCTCTCAAGCGAGGCGACAGACGTACTCGACACGGCAACGGACGGACGACCAGTCTCGGGGTTCTATGAAGAGTCGCCGCCGATGTCGGACGACCTCGGCGAAGTCCTCACACAGCTCAACGCTGCCGACCACGTGAACGAACACGGTGACTACGGGGAGTACACGACGTTTCCGAACATGCACGCGATCTACGGCGGGAGTTGGTACGAGTTCGAACTGGCCGTCTACCCGTGAGACAATAAAGTACCTGTTTGAGTAATCACATATACTTAGTCGTTCTCGGTGTAACGTACGCTCATGTCCGATCACCTTTCCCGTGGGCTCTTCGGTCTCTCGGTCGTTGCCGGTATCTGCTGGACCGTTAAGCTACTGCGGCACCACGTCTGGAGAGGTATCGAGCTGTTTGGTGGCGTTGACAGTCTCGCAGTTGGGCTTGTACTGGTCGTAGCGATCGAGTATTCCGGAGCGGTTCTCGTAACCATTCTCGCTCTCTGTCTGTTCTGGGCGTTTCTTCGAGGCGATCGCCCGTTTTACCAGCTGGAACGGGGGAGCCAAACCGCCATCGTCGCCGGTGTAGCGTTCCTGATCCTGACGCCTTTCATTTCGAGTGCGTTCCACTTCGTCGTCCCGCAACCAGATTCTGGACCAGTAGCAGTCGTTTTGTACATCGCTCGCAACGTCTCCGCTGCTCTTCTTGTCGGAGGTGTTCTCATTCCACGACTCACCACTAGGTGAACAACTAGTCTCGGTCGGGTGTTCCAGCCAGCCGGTTCCGCCGGTCAACCGATCGACGGCATCGACACCGAAGGCGACTGTCGATCGTGAAGCCTCGTCAGTTCTCGGGGAACACCGTCTCCGGATCCCGATCCTCGAACGGGCCGACTCCTTCACCCGCCGTCGCATATCGATACAGCGCGGTCCGGACGATTGCAGATGCCGTCTGCGAGCCGACGATGGCAGTGACGATAATCACGCCACTACCGACGAGCGCCCCCATAGCGAGCATGCCATCGAGCACGAAGAACCCCACCGCACCCAGTGCGACGCCGGGCAAAGCAACGAGCAGGAAAACGAAACTCACGCCGAGCGTAGCGGAAACGCTTTCACCCCATGTATCTCGGAAGAGCGATCCACTTCGCCGGAGCTGGCGGCGCAGACTCCGTCGCTGATCGAGGACGATGACTGGCACGATGAAGAATGTCAGGAGCGCCCACGCGAGATTGAAGACAGCTCGCGTTAGGCTCCCGACGACGCCGAACTTCTCATCGAGGATGTACAAGACTGTCCCGAGCGTCGCAGCGACGACGGCCCACACAGCGATCTGGCGGCGGGCACGCCATGCTGCGGCGAGCCCATCCCGAACAGATGTCGAGTTACCATCGAACAGTTGGGCCGCGCAGTGTACCACGGCGGCGTTGAAAAACGTCGCTACGCTCGACGAGATCGCAATCGCACAAAACAACACCCCGTACTGGTAGAGATCGTTGGTGACAAGCGATTCGACGAGCCCTTGCTGGAAAACGATCGCTGCGAGAACAGCGAAGGCGCTCCCGACAGCGAGAAGGCTCAACACCGGCAAGAGTATCAGACTCGGTTCTCGGGTGAACACGCGCAGGCTGTCACGGGTAATGTCAAACCCGCGTCGATATTTCGAGGCCATACTGAATCACCAATTTAGGGCGGCGTTGCAACGACAAAGCCGATTTCGTCCGTGGAGACACCGATTGACAATGCGTTCTCTGGATCGGTGTCTTCCCACCGATACGTGTTCTCCAACCCGGTTTCCGTGCGAATCATCACGTCAAGTGGTTCATTGGACGCGAGGCCGGCGTATCCGTGATCGCCGTTCGCCGGGATGGATGCCGTGTCGTCGACGAGAACCTCGCTATCTTCAACAGTGCGAATGATCGTCGTGATGTCCAATTCGCGCTTTGTTTGATTGTTCACGATCAGATGCGGTGCGTTCTTTTGTGTCGTATGTGCCACGGCACCGCCGATTGCACCGAGTGCAACACATCCTGTGAGCAGGCCAATCGTCTTTCGTCGCGTGATGGAGGGCATATGTGCCAGAATTCAACAATAACACATATAAAAACTTGGAAGAGTCAAAATAGGCTTGAATGAGATCGAACAGAGGGGTTTCACAGCGCTTTGCACATAATCCAGATGGTATCGGTCACGCCTGTGCGAAGTCGCTCAACGACTCGCCAACGATGAAGCCGATCGCGTCATCGGCCTCTTCCATACCGAACGCGATGGCGAGCATCTCCTCGGACGTGTCATCAATCGAGATTGACTCTGATGCAGTGGATTCTCTCTGAACTTCGGAATCACCATCCAATTCGACACTGGCTTCGTAGGTGCCAGGCTCAGTCCACACGTCTTCGTAGGCCGTCACACCGTCTTCATCGTTGTTCTCGTCAGTATCGTCGTCATCCGATTCTGGTGGCAACTCGAACGATTCTGAGAGAACAGTCTCATCTCCCGGACCGGTGATGGTCACAGTACCGGTAAGGACATTCTCAGTTTCGTTGAAAAGATTGACATCGCCTAACGCGAGATCGGCAAGGCGGTCCACAATCGTCGTACAGCCAGCCGTGCTGCCGAGGAGTCCAACGCCACACGCGGCGAGGAATCGACGTCGTTTGGTGCTGTTCGAACCCGAAGCAAGTGTCTGATGGAGGGCCATATACAGTATCAAAGGGCAGGCGATGTCAATATCCCGAACGTTCAAAATTTGTTTTGAGAAACGGCTATCGTTTTGCATCAATCGCAGTGGTTTTAGTGCGCGTTTCAGGAAAACACCAGTATGGCTGCCCTCCAAGCCACACCGCCCTCGGTTAGTGCCGCGATAGTCGCATTTGTTGGACTTGCGCTCATCGGCGGCCTCATCGGGCTCGTCGGTACCGTCGTGGTTCGCCGGCTTCGAAATCCCGTCGGAAAGTACCGATTGCTGTATGGAGCCGTGCTCTTCCCGTACGCATTACTCTCCTACGGCGTGTTCGCCCTCACTGGATCCGGGACCGCGTTCCTCACGGCGCTCCCCGCTAGTCCCGAACCACTGGGCGCAGTGCTCTCGCAATTCGTCACGTTCCTCGCAGCCGGCTGTATCTGGCTCGTTTCGTATCTCCCGACGGTACGTGGTGTCCGCGAAGTACGTGATCTAGAACTTGCCACTAGCACCGCGATCAGCAAGATGGTACGGTACATCGTTGGACTTAGCGTCCTTCTCACGGTCATACTCACACCGTTGCAAGTGTTCTCGCTTGAGTCCTCACTACTTGCCCCAGCTTTCACACTCATCGTTCTCATACTTGGTTTGCTGTACGCGTCCCCATGGGTAATCCCGCTACTTCGTTCGACGACGACACCAACTGGAGAACGTGCCGACAGACTGGAACAACTCCGTTCGCGGGCCGGTCTCAGCGTTCGAGACGCCCGAATCCTCGATACTGAAAACGAAGAAACGGCGAGTACAATCGTTCGCGGGCCACCAAACTACCGACGCCTCTTTGTCACAAGTACATTTCTCGATGTATTCGACGATGAGACAGCCACTGCGCTGCTTGCAATCGAGGCAGGGAAACTTCGGACCCATGTTTTCGAGATCAGGCTTGGTACTGTCCTCGTTGCGAGTATCGCACTCATCGCGTCCGTCATCGGTATCGGACCACAGTGGTCGTTACTCGGACTCTCACTTGGAGTGGTTCTGATCGGGTTTTGGATTGCCCGTCGACGAATCTGCGCAGCTGACGAGTACGCTGCCGAACAGGTCGGGCGGACAATCGTCGCTGATGCGCTCATTGAATACGCCGACGTACACGCCTTGGAACCAACACGAAGGCGAGTCCCGAATCCGCTCTCTATCAAGGTGGCACTCGGGGATCGAATCGATCGGCTTCGCACAGCCAGCGGTCGATAGGCAAAAAAAACAGGGTGATAAGGATGCCTTCCAAGCGAGACCTAGTCAAAATAGATAGACCATATGATGGGCCAAACTGGTCCGAGTTTCAGTGGGACCGGATCTTAGCCTTCATTGCTGGAGTCGTTATGACTGTACTCTACCTCTTGGCGGATCCATTCCAGCATTCACCAGATTGGACTGCGGCGGCGCTCGGATCAGTCCCCGTTGGATTTCTCTTCTATAGTTTCAGCTCGCAGTCTTGGCAAACCTGTGCGAAAATCGCCGTCGGTACTGCAATCGGGCTGAGTCTTGGAACCTATTTTTGAGATCTTACCTACCGATCTCGAGATTGGCTTTCTTAGCGACCCATCCGCCGAAGAAACCGCCAAATACGCCGATTAGTGTCCCCAACATCCCCGTGGCAACAATAAATCCGAGACCGAGGAACGGGACAGCGACGCCGCACAGCAATACGAGAACCGCCATGAAACGGAGTACGCCTACCGCCTGTAGCTGGGTCTCTGGGAGGGACTCGGCGATTCCCGACAGCGCAGTTCCGACGATCATAAATAGTAACCATCGGGTTTCGCCAGCGTCGCCGACACTCCAGACATACACGAACATACACAAGAAGGTAAGCGATATGCCGAGCTGGAAAAGTCCGATTCGACGGCCTTGTGGCTCGTTGAACAGCACTTCGCTGATATAGGGGACCATGAGCGACGTATTTCTGCTTGAGATACAAAACAATGCCTCAGTGCGTCCCAGCAGAACGTCCCCTCCCGTGATACGCGATTCCTCTGTAAGAGGGATGAATACTACGAGATGCGCAACCCGACTTACCGGCTGTTTCGCAGCAGATAGTATCTGACCAATAGGATTTCAACAGAGCCACTTTGTTCCACTTTTCGGCTCTGTTGAAATCCTCAGCAAGTGATATATTTTGACCCAGTCGTGGTCAATACAGGGTATGCTCTTATCAAAAATAAACCCTCAGAACGAACATAACGACGAACGCGCTAACTGCACCCACTAATCCGACTTCAACTGAGCTGTCACCAAGGAAGACAAGTCCAATTAATGTGCCGATGGCGATGGCGAAACCAGATACGAGAGGACGACGAATGTTGGTCATTGTGCCACGTCTTCTGCCGACATTGAAAGTGGTTCCGAGTAATGAGAGTCTCCTATACGGTCCGGCTGTCAATACGCACTCTTCAGTGACCGGCTGTTTCTGGTGGGAACCTATCTGAAGAGGAGGCTCTGTTGAAATCCTCAACAGATGATATATTCTGACCCGGCTGCAGTCAATACAGAGGGACCGCGGATCGCTCAGTACAGAGGATTTACGTTGAAACGCTGCCGAATGCCTTGTTCAAGATTGGGGTGATAACTACGAATCCGATGAATATTACAGTAACGTAGGTGAGATATTCGACACCAATCGTGACTGGGTCAGCAATATCGCCAGTATAGATGTTGTAGAGCGTAAATATAGTCGCAGCAACTACGGCATTTGGGAGGTGAGCGGAGATCAACCTTCCGAATTCCATAAACGATACTGTTTAGCGAGTCTTCAAATTCGTATCGGTTAGGACGTGGTTGCCAGATACCGAAGACGATCAATACGCAGTACTTATCCACCGGCTGTTTCATCGTCACTGTCGTGGAATTGGACGACGAGTTGTTCGGTGGCGAGAGCGTATACTGTCATTTCTCGGCCTTTCTCGGAGTACCACGTCTCAATCGGCGTGATTAGTTCCGCTTCGCAAAGCCGGTCGAGGTGGTATGAGACGTTCTGTACCGATTGGTCGATGGACTTGGCAATCTCTGATGCCGTTCTGGGCTCTGATTTGAGTGTCCCCAGGATCTCCTGTGCGGACTCGGAGGAAAGGACCTGAAGCACGTCGGTTGGTTCATTTCGGTCAACGACGATATTCGTTTCTTTACGGGGAGCGTGGGAGACTGGGGGCTGGTGTGGAAAGGCGCTGGCCATTGGTTTGAACAGCTTGGGGACCGATTTGTTCGTCTTGTTCGGTACACTCCGAACAAACAAATCAAACAATTTAATGCTTACGGAATCCATAACCGAAGTGTGACTCAACAGATTACCCATCACATAGTGAGGACAACAGACATCTATGAGTGAAGACGATCGTGCCATTGCGCGCGAACGTATTATTGAGTCGATGGAGCAGTCGGCAGAAGTCTACGGTCTCAGTCGAAGCGCAGGCCGAATTTATGGCGTGTTATACTTCTCCGAAGAGCCACTCTCGATCCCGGAACTCGTCGATGAGACTGGCTACGCGAAATCGACGATCAGCAACGTCACTCGAACATTAACGCGAATTGGGATGATTCATCGTCGATCTTCGGAAGGTGGTGGACGACGTGTGCAGTATACGGCTGAGCGAGAAGTTTGGTTCATTCTGCAGGACGTGTTTCAACAGTACGTTCAACGGGAGATACAGACAACGCTTCGGACAATCCAACGCGCACAAGCACACCTCGCCGACGATAGCGAAAACGAGACCAGACAGATCGAAGAGCTTCGAAGGACCTACGAAGATTTACAAGAGATAGTCACGCTTGCGTCGGACTTCACCGCCGCAGAACTCCGGGACGCTCTCGAATCCTACGATCGCTAGTCACCAGTACACGGTGTACGTACAGGTATCGCCCCCGTCACGACGACACGTGTCTCCGGTTTCCTCAATGAAGACGAACGCGTCGACAGACGCATATTGCCTGGCAACACCACGGATGAGCCCACGGTCGAACGGACAGGGGTACGGGTTATAACACGTGAGTTCGCCGGCCCGATCCTCTGTCTGCTCAAACTCATAGTAGCCGATGTCGCCACCACGGTGGTTCTGTTGGTAGGCTGCATCGATCGACTGGAGTCCTTCGGGAACGCTATCGAAGTCGTTCGGCCACGTGGCAACGGCTGGGAGCTGTTCGCCAAGCCGGTCGAGAACGTGCGACTGTAATTCCTCAGCAATTGTTTCGAAGGCATTCAACCACGTTTGTTGGGGGTACCACTCCTCGGGATCTGGGTCAGTGATCCCTTCTGCAGCAAGTGCTTGGAGCGCCCGCTCCTGATACGCTTCAGAGAAGCGTCCCATTGCCTTTTCGACGATCGTCAGGACCGTTTGACCGTTCACCTCTACGCCTTGGTCAAACGCTTCATAGGTGGCCATTGGGCATATTTCCACTTGAATAAGCAAAGTAACTTCGATATGTCAGTGACTCACGACAGAAGTCGTGGGCTTGTCAGTGGACTCTCCTTCTGCCGTCGAATCGACGGTGGCGGTGAATCCGCCATTCAGGTTCAGCGTCCCTGACTTCAGCGCACATTGACAGGGTGCGCCTCCATCCGAAGACTTCTGCTCCGAATGGAGTCGTTTGAGCAGTTTCCGAGCGATGTTCTTGCTCGCGTTGTAGTCCGCGTTCAGCTCGTACTCGCACTTGTGAACTGCCTCAGGGTTAAAATTCGATCTGAGTCTTCACCGTGTTTATTTTCTGTCGGCACCCAGACCACTCTATGACCCTCCAACTTGGGCAAGCGATCAGTGATGGAATCAGTCGAATACTCACACCTACCGGTGGAATACTGTTTGTCGGATTTCTCGCACTCCAGTTACTGACACAGGCGTCGATCAACACAGCGGTTACTAGCGTCTTTCCGGACGGGCCGGCAGGCGAGATCGAAGCAGCCCTCGGCATGACGCTCCCAGTTTCGGGCACCGTTGCCGGTGGCCTGTTCGTCGGAGCAGTTGTCCTCAGTTCCGCGTATTTCGCCGTTCTTTCACGAGCACTCACCCGGCCGACAGTAGAATTATCGAGCTTTCCGAGTGACCTCTACACACGACGAATGGGACGAGCCACGCTTTCACTGTTCGTCGGCGGGCTCATTGTTGGCCCCGCCATTATAATCGGGTTTGTAATGTTGTTTATTCCTGGAGTATTCCTCGCAGTCAGTTTCCTGTTTTTCACGTTCGCAGTCGGCGTTGAGGATCGAGGAATCATCGACGGACTCAAGCGGAGTTGGGGACTTTCGCGTGGGAATCGATTGAAGCTCTCCGTCCTCGTAATCCTCGCGGGCGTCATTGGGTTCATCAGTGGTATCATGGGAACACTCTTCGACATTACCAACGCAGCAATCGTCGGGGAAGTCATCGTAAATACGATCAACAGTATCCTCTTCGTTCTGTTGTACGGAATTATCGCTGCGGCCTATCTCCAACTGCAAGGAGACAACTCAGAACGAGTCAATACGAGTGGTGTTTCTGAATCACTCGATAGCATTGGGGCTGACTAGAATCTGACAACCGATGGCGAAGACACATCTAGTGAGCTCTCCGAAGGTGAACCGCCTCGGGGTCAGGCCCCGAGGCACTCGGCCTGTTCCGCCTATAGAAAACATAAACGAATAAGATTGCACTCCGAATCAAACCAGACGGCTCTGTTGAAATCCTAAGCAGGTGATATGTTCTGGGAGCCGTGCTGAATACAGCGCGCAGATTACTCACCGTATCACTTCCACTGGAATGTGAATAATTAACACGCTATGTGCAAAACAACAGGTAGAGAGTTGTTTGTCGCTGAGTAGTCGCTCAAGACTGAAGGTGAATAAATATGGGATCAAACCACAGCCCTCAATCAGAATTATCTGACACTCAGCGGGCACTCCTCCAGAACGCTGTGCAGAACTGTTATTTCAAAGTACCACGAGGAATTTCGACAACTGAATTGGCCGAAGCAAACGGACTGTCAAGCCGAGAAGCGAACGAGGAGATGCGCCGCGCTCTTGATATCGTCTTGCGTAACGCTGGCTTCGATGAATAATCTGTGTTGCTGTAGATCCTCTGTATCTCGCACGCCGATCCTATCAGATCCTAAGAATTTCAACAGAGCCAACCAGACAGATGCCCTCCATCTTTGACAGTCCAGCCATCCGCTATGGTATCAGTTTCGTTAATGCCGCAGTCGTCGCCCTCATCGCATTCGCCTTCCTTGACGGCACAATCCGTTGGGTCGCACTCGGAATTGCAGCCCTTGAGGTGATTGTCACCCCGCAAATACTGAAACACGCAGAGTAGCACCCCCTCGGATCATAGGTTTTTCGATGACGGCCAACCAAACTGCTAGCAGATGCGTTTGTCCCTCCATACCAATGGTCGGTTCTGTCCTCACCAATACAACTCTTCGCGGCCGAGATGGATTCGCGACATGCAGGTCACAATCGCATGACTGAGCGTCGCTTAACCCGCGGGTTCATCGCATTGGTCGTACTTGCGAGCGCAGTAATCAGCGGTGCCTCAGTGGTCGCTGCCAATGGACCTGCAGTCAACGTGTCGTCTGTGACCGTTTCCCCGACAGAACCAACAGTCGGAGAGACTGTTACGGTCGAGGTGACAATCTCGAATCAAGAGGGGAGTAATTCGGTCGTCGACGTGTCAAGTATTATGCTACGAACGACCGACGAACACTACGAGCGCGTTGAAGACGTCGGTGCTATCGCCCCTGACGGAAGCCTGACAATTCCCATTACTACCACATTCGAAACAGCAGGTCAAAAAGACCTGTTGGCGCATGTGTCTGCAGCGTCACAATCAAGTGGAAGTGAGTCATCCAATCTGCGGGCGTACTACCGGCCGATTACGATCGACGTGGAAGAACCTGAGATGGATGCCGGTATCGCAGCTACCACAAACAGTTCCGGGGAGACTACAGCAACACTCACCAATTACGGGAATATTGAGCTAACTGACGTTGAGATTAGCACCTCAATCGAAGGTAATCAACGCGACCAGCGGGATGCGTTCGACATCACACCCAACGAGAGTGAATCCGTTACATTTGACACAGACAATTATAACTCGAATGCTGTCACACTCACTGGAGAGTATACTGCACGTGGTGAGCGCCATGAGGTTACTCGTACGATAGACCTCGATCAGCAGGTGCAAGGCGAAATTCGGTTAACCAGCGTTGAAGTCACAGAGCAAGGATCAATCATCTCGATCGACGGTGAAGCCGCAAACACCGGTGGAACCGATGTCGAATCAGTCCTAGTCAGAGTCCCCGACAACGACACTGTGTCACCAGCGGCCGGATCTGGAGAGTTTTTTGTCGGCTCCGTTGATGCCAGTGAATTCGCAACGTTTGAACTCAGTTCGTCAGTCGCAAATGGCACCAACACGCTCCCAATCGAGCTCACATACATTGTCGACGATGAGCGTGTTACGACAACTCAGTCAATCGAGATCTCGTCGGCTGATTCCGTTTCGACCGGATCGAATCAAGACCGGGCAGCTGCAACGTCGACTGACAACGGTAGTTCAGGATCGTCAGGGCTCCCAATTGTTCCACTCATTATTGGGTTGCTTGTGGTACTCGGCGGGAGTGGCGTGCTCTATCGGCTCTGGAACCGCGAATGAGCGTTATTCAACTAAAGGACGTGACGAAGCGCTATGACACTGAGGCTGAAATAATAGAGGCGCTGAAAGCCGTCGACTTCCGTGCCGATCGCGGAGAGATGGTCGTAGTAACAGGCCCGTCAGGAAGCGGGAAGAGCACGATGCTCAACATGATCGGGTTACTCGATAGCCCGACAGAGGGAACAATCCACCTCGACGGACGAAATGTAACTAATTTCAGCGAAGACGAGCGGACCGAAGAGCGCCGCTCACAGTTGGGGTTCGTCTTTCAGGATTTCCATCTCCTCCCGATGCTCACCGCAGCAGAAAACGTCGAACTACCCTCAATGTGGGACACAGATGTTGATCGTCGAGATCGTGCTGTCGATCTATTGCGGCGGGTTGGCCTTGGCGATCGGCTTTCTCATACTCCCGACGAACTCTCTGGCGGTCAACAGCAGCGAGTTGCGATCGCGCGGTCACTCATTAACGAACCGGATATCCTTCTCGCTGACGAGCCGACCGGTAATCTCGACCAAGAGACGGGCGAAACAGTACTTGATGAGATTACTCGTCTCAAAAACGAAGAGAATATCGCTGTCGTCGCAATCACTCACGATGAGCAGCTGGTGGGATATGCAGATCGCGTCGTGCGGCTCGTCGACGGGGTGGTCCAGTAATGGCCGTGGCATCGTACCTTCGTCGGTTCCCAAGCGTCCTCATGGCATGGCGGAATCTTGGACGCAATCGAGCGCGAACAGCCCTTGCGATGCTCGGGATCGTCATCGGCGTGATGGCGATCGTGTCGCTTGGGATGACTGGCGTCGCACTTGAACAACAGGCTACAGCTAACCTTGGAAACCTCGCGAACGAAGTGAGTGTCTCACCCGGAGAGGATATCGAGACCGATGGAATCACCGACGATCAAGTGGAAACGATACGAGACATTGCACCCGCTACAACGGTTATCCCACAGAAATCAAATGCTACCGAACTCACAGCACGAAACGGTGCAGAAGCGAACGTCCAAGTAACGGGAGTAACGAATCCAGCACCACTATACGATATTGCAACTGGTGATGAACCCACACGCCTCCAAACAGGGGCCCTAATTACAGAATCAACTGCGGAGCAGTTAGGATTACAACTCGGAGATCCAGTCGAATACGGAGGGCAAATATACCGTATTCGTGGCTTCATCGCCGCGGAAAGTGGGTTTGGACCAAGTGGTGGAGGTGAGCTTGCCCTCCCGGAATCTGCACTCAACGAGCAGGAATACTACAATTCCGTCACGGTCATCACCGAAGATGGAGAGACTAGCACTGCGACTGCAAACGCCATTGAGGCCGAGTTCAACGATGCCGACGAAGAGATTTTGACGGCGACGAGCTTCGCAAGCGTTCAAGAAGATATCTCCTCGTTCACCAATACACTGGAACTCGCGCTTCTCGGAATTGGCTCAATATCGTTGTTCGTCGCGAGCGTTGCCATTCTGAACGTCATGTTAATGAGTACAATTGAACGCCGTGGTGAGATTGGCGTGTTACGTGCTGTCGGCGTACGCCGCGGCGAGGTACTCCGGATGATACTCACCGAAGCTGCCTTTCTCGGTGGGGTTGGTGGTCTCATCGGCAGCGCAGGATCGCTGGTTGTCGGGCTTGCACTATTTCATGTTCTTACGGGGGAGGCAACACTCGCATTGGAGTGGTCTAGCTCACGATATCTCCTCTATGGGATGTTGTTTGCTCTCGTTGCAAGCATTCTGAGCGGTATCTATCCCGCATGGACTGCGGCTAATGAGTCACCGGTTGATGCACTCCGTGGATGAGGAGTTGCCTAGACTCACCGTGTTTTTCATATCTCTCTACAGGGGGAGCAGGCCGCGTGCCTCAAGCCTTGATCCTGAGGCGGTTCACTTTGGTTGTGCATGCCTGCCGCCACAGCAACCACGTCGGACAGAGGAGGAACGGCAACAGAACGAGGCTCTGCACGAAATCCCCCATAGTCCGGGCGTCGGGTGGGGACCACGCTTGCGTCACGAAGGTGATCGACGGAGGCTGCCCACTGCGGCTCGTCGAGCCACGTGTCGTACGCGACTAGTCGACCCGTACCCCTGGCACTCAATCGGTGCGTAGGTGAGGACTCGCACGGCGTCGGCTCAGGCGGCCGGGAGCGCCCACTGCCACGCCGACCTGAGGGCGATGACGCCGAGCGGGCCGCCAAACCCGGCGACGATCGCCGCGATGGTGGGGGCGGAGTAGGCGAGGCCAGCCACGGCGGCGACACCACAGACTCCGACCGCAGCTGCCGCCCCGGCTACACGTCGGTTGAGTGGTCCGAACGCCGTCGTCTCCACGGAGAGATCGAACGCCTCGACGGCCTGGTCGTACTCCCGGAGGTGCGCGACGCCGAGTTCGTACTCCCCCGCAACCGGGGTGAGCGAAAACGTCCGGGTGTCGCAAACGCGGTCGACGAACTCTCCCTTGCGTAACTCGGCGTCCCGGATGTCGTCGACGGGGGTCGCCCACTGGATAGTATCGGTGAGATCGTCGTACGCGACCACCGC
Organism: Halorubrum laminariae; assembly: GCF_024494655.1. Classification (GTDB taxonomy): domain Archaea; phylum Halobacteriota; class Halobacteria; order Halobacteriales; family Haloferacaceae; genus Halorubrum; species Halorubrum laminariae. Next base: position 21,879 of record NZ_JANHDL010000024.1, read on the forward strand.
GTCGTCCCGGCGCTGGTACGTCAGCGTGCCGTGAGTGAGAGCGTACTCAACGGCTTTCAGCCCGCCGAGACCGGCCGGCAGGAGACCGAAACAGACCACGGTGGCGGCGACCACTCCTGCCGACCCGGCAGTGAGCCCGACCCACGCGAAGAGATATGCCGGGCCGCCGCTGACCGCGGACATCGCGCCCCGCCAGAGTGCGGCGGCGCGGACGGCGCGCCGGTCCGGACGGACCTCGGCTGTCGGCGCCACGTCTGGCGCCGCCACGGGCGGGAGGGTTCCAACCCCCTCGTCGGGGTCGAACGCCGCCCCGCCGCGGTAGCCTCGCCACTCCGCGAACAACTTTACCGCGACGAACGCGACCAGCGCGCCGGTCGGGCCGCCGACGATCGCAAACATAAGCACCACCACGGCCACCCCAGCCTCGGTCGTCGCGCTTGCGACCACGTCTCGGGGGGTGCACGTCTCGTGGCGTCGGTTCCGGAAGTACTCGAGCTCAACGACGCCGACGTGGGAGATGACTAGGAAGCCGACGCTCGCCGCCACGCTCGGGTCGGCAAGCGTCGCCGACACGTCGACGAACCGTCCCAACACGAAAAGGAACAGCCCGACGAGTCCCACAGCAGCTCCAAACGCCTGCAAGACAAACGGGACGTTCCGGGGATAGATGGGTGGGAGCGGGTCGACGACGGTGACGCTCCCGCGCCGGCGGTTGAGATCGCTCGGACCAATGGAAATCGCGTCGCGCTCGTCGGACTTGAACGGGCCGTCCTCCCTAGGGCGCTCCAGCTCGTCGTAGTTCGGCGGGCAGCGCGCGAACAGCGCCTTCACCCCGGCAAACGGGACGGCGACGACCAGTTCAATCGCGTAGACGACCGCGAACGTCTGTGCGCTCCACCCAAGGAAGAACACGCCGACTAGTGGGGCGACGTTCGCTGCGACTGTCACCAGAAACACAGCAGATGACTCGTTCGACGGTGACGCCATCGATTCACCGCATGATAACAGAGAATAAAAGTTGTTGGTGCGGGATTTGTACTGAGCGAACCCAAGTCAAACCAGCCGCTTTCTGAGGAATTTGCCGGTCCAACAAAACGAATTGGGCCTCGTCGCGATGGACAAGGGGGTGCCAAACCCACACGAAGAGGAGGCAGACGGACACCCCGCCCGGCGGTGTTCAGATAAGGATTGAAAGGTGAGGCGGTGCGTTTTCAAAGTGATCTATGCTCGAAAACGACCGCCTCAGCGGCTGTTTAGACGAGATCAACTTAGAGTTTGTGGAGCGAGAAGCAACAC
>NZ_JANHDL010000025.1 GCF_024494655.1 Halorubrum laminariae
GTCGCCAGCTGTGATCGCATCCAATCCGTGTGTCAGCGCGTACAGATAGTTCACGACTTCTTGGGTACCCTGCTGTCTGTCTTCGTCGATGAGCGCCTCCTGTCCAGCCTCATAGGCGTAGATGTCTGAGAGGGTCGCATGTGTGCCTTCGATTTGCGAGGATTCCAGCGCTTCTTTTCGGATGAACGGCTCGATTAGGATCTCTCTTGAGCCGACACGTGGGCCGATACCATGGAGTCGACCAAGTGCCTGTGTCGCCTCCGCCAGCGGTGTAATGAGTTGCTCAGTGCTAACTGAGGGGGGGAGCGGGTCAGGGCGGAACGCCGAATATGTCCCCTTCGGTGTCGTCGTGGGAACGATTTCACCGGGAGCCGTCTCGTCGAAGTTATCTCGCTCCATTAGTGGCATCCCGACAAATACACTGGCTACTATTGGTATTTTTGGTGCTAAATCAAAATAGTAGGATGGGTGATTGTACTGTCACAACTACTCAGAATCTCTGAGGATAGATTTGACCCACATATTCTATTCACTACTTTGCGCATGAAACACCCGCTAGAAAGGACTGCTTATCGACCGTATATGATGAACGATAAACCGAGGAAAGCTGCTATGGTCCCAACAAGGAACACACCTAGAATCACAATAGGTGATGAAGGCAGAACGGACCCAAGCCCAATCACGGATAAAGCGCCGACAACAACGGAGAGAACGATTAAGAACGCCCCTGTTTGCCACTCTTCAATGAAATTTACTGTACTCTGTTCAGCCATACCTCACTTACTAAAGAGCATCGAATAATAATTGTGGTGATAGGGTTACTCCCTGTATTGACCGATCCGTGAATCTCCTGTGTTGATCGGAACCGGTGGAAATTATCAACTTCTAAGGATTTCAACAGAGCCACACAATTAGTTTATGCCAGTCCAACCTTGCTGTAACGCCTGTACAGGTATACTACCCCCGCTGGAATCGTAACTAACTGTACAGCCGAAAATACGAACGAACCCAAGTGCAGTATGCCAACTGCCCCCCACAGAATTCGACTGGGTATCCAGTTGCTGTCGTTCTTTCGGAGCGTTCTAACATCGAGATAGAGGCATAGTGAGTATATGGGGGCCAGTAGACTGCCGACCAATACTGTGGCTGCCACTGTGAGGGAAGAGAACAGAAATACCAAACTCAGTTCCGGATTAGATGGAATCAGACTCGGAGGCGACCCGGCTTGCGATTCGCTAACTATCTGAAGGATACCGTACGAAGTCCACGTTAACCCCAATACTCCAATAAAGAACGCGACTCCGTACCACCACTGTGAATCAGGAGACCGACTGGATGGCATACTTGACATAGACTACGTGCTAGAACGTTGTTCGCTGAAGTGTATATATTCAGTGACCCGGCAATTTGGTTGATTAGGCTCTGTTGAAATCCTTAGAGACTGATGATTTCTACCAGTTCCGATCAACACTGGTGATCTACCTATCCTGACGTTCTCTTTCTATTATCTGTTCCAACTCTTTCTGAGTCATGACTGCCGAGAACAGATCAGGGTTCAACCGTTCGCCAAGCTGTCGATATGCGCGTTCGGACAACCAATAATACTGTAAGGTGTCGTCAAAGCGTGCCGCAATCGCCTCACCTTCGCTATCTAAGAAGTATGCGTGTGTCAGACCAGGAATATACAACGACAGCACGGCTTCGACTACATCTGGGGTCGCAGCGCATCGCCCCTCAATCGTTCCATCATTGTACTCGCTCTCGACGTACGAAATTTCACTTTCTAGGAGCGTCTTGACGGCCTCTTCATTCCGATTCCGGAGAAATTCATCTATCCCTTGAACTCCGACTGTGGCTACTTTCCGAGGATTTACGTCCAGAACTGCTTCCGTAATCATTCGTGCGAGTTCGTGGTATCGGTCCGACGGAAGTCCGTCTTTATGGAGGATGTATTTCGTTTCGTCGTCCGGTCCGTCAACGGATTCGTGGAAACCGCTCGCCTTCTTGGTGGTCTCCATCCTGGCTTTGATAGCCTCCTCTAATTCGTCCATATCCACCTCTCCTAACACCTGAGCGAGTCGTTCACTTCCACTGGGCTTACTCCCGTTTGACATTATTAGATGCCCGCGTTCTTCACAGATAAGACTACTACCTTTGATCGATAGCGGGTCATTGCTCAGTACGCAGTTCTCATCGACCAGCATTTTCAGTCGAGAATATGTCTGAATAAGAGGATTTCAACAGAGCCAGGAGTTCTTATTCCTTGAAGAGCACGTGCTACGTGACGCTGAACGGCATTACCAGCCAGTATGTCGGGCGGCGGGGAAAGCGTACTGTTAATTCCCTCAAATACCGAGATCGCGGAACGTCCAGTCATTCGAGATATCGGCATCGAAGCCCATCTCTTCGACGAGGTCGCGGATGCGCTGTTCGACTGTCTCGTCGAGTTTGAAGGCGTAATCCAACTCATCGTACCAGTCGTAGTACCGTGGCATCCCCGGCCAGTGGCTGTCTGTTTTCAGTCCGTAGACGCAGTCGAGCAGGTAGCGACGATATGGCATATCGTCACGGGTGACGCGAGGGAGCGTCCCATTGATCGATTCGTCTCGTACCAGCTGTTCGAGTAGGTCGACGGCAGCGTACTGGTCAGCGTAGAAGGCGTGTTCGACTGTTGGGTTGACGGAGAAGATGTCCTCAGTCGTACGGGCGTGGAGCTGGTCGACGACCGAGTGGTTTGGATGTCCGATTCCCCACCCATAGGCATGGACTTCCTCGCGCGCGACATCGTCGCTTTCGGGAGCGTTGACCGCGACAGTGTTCAGGTATTCGAGTGCCTTGACCGGAATCGCCTCGACACCATCGGTTATCCGCGTTCGAATAAGATATCGCCCGACAGCGTTTGCTATTGTGGGCGTGACGAGCGGAAATTCGGCCTTCTCAGTGGCCTCATGCGCATCGATTACATCCGCAAGGAATGGCCAACCGTGTACTCTCGTTGCATCGTCGAGTTCGTTGCTGACGCGCTCGTAGTATGGCCAGAACACGTCCCGAAACGTATCTCCACTGCTGTCTTCCTCGACTGCAGTCGAGAGTGCTGCTTCGAATTCGACGACTGCGTAGTGTAGGGCATCCACGTCACCGTCGGAGAAACGATCAAGCAGGTTATCGAGTTCGGCAACCTCTTTGTTCCGTTTTTGGCTTGGAGATGAGTCAGATTTAGACCTCCCCGAATCGGTCGAGGTCGAGAACGTGTCCGATTGGACATCGCCACAGTCGTGAAGTCGGAGACGAGTGAGTGTCTCGAACGACTCCCCGCAATCGTCGCACTCGTGAGCCATAGTCCGACTAGAGGCATGTGGAGGAAATGTGTTCCCCCTGGAACCGGATTGCGGAACTAATCTCTCTCCCCTAGCGAGTACCGACCTTCCCCAATCTCGATGTCTCTTATCGAGATGGACGAGGACTTCTGCGTGTCCGAGTCAGTATCTCGTAGTGGCTTCGACTCCCGAGTCTCGTCGAACGATCTTTCGACGTATCGCTCAGCGATCGTACGTTGAGTGGCCGGCGTATGATTCGACACCACTGTATGACCGAACGTCGCTCGCGGGACTGGAATCAGATGTTCGGACGATTTCGGAGACGTGGTTCAGCCACGAGAGCCACAACTCGGTCGAAAAGTTCGTCTGTTCGCTGCCGCTCGCTTACTTCAAACTCAGCTTTGAACGTTAGCGTCGGCTGTTGAGTGAACGAAGAGGTGATCGATCTCTTCCATAAGGTCATCGACGCCACGATCATCGTTGTCTCGAACCCACGAGAGCAGGTTGTAGACGGCTTCTTTCAGGGAGTGTTCGAGGTTCGCTCGAAGCGATGACGCTTTCGAGCGAACCGTCCCCAAGGCGCTCGATTCGGGGTCAAGACGAACGAGACTGTAGGCAGCCATCAGAAGGTGCCAGTGCCGTCTGGCACCTTCGTCAGTCTGCATCTCGCAGTCTCCCAAGCCGAGATCCTGCTTCGAGTCCTCGAAGAACGTCTCGATGCGCCAGCGCATCCCGTAGGAGCGAATAATGTGCTCGCTCGGTGCGTCGATCTTGTTCGTGGCGAGGTACTTGACTGGGTTCTCTTCGTCTTCGTCGTCGGTTTCCTTCTCAGCGAGGACCAGCTTCACGTCTCCCAGTTGGGAGACGGGAAGCTTCTTCGTCCAGATGTGGTAGGTGTCGTCCTCGACGTTGCGCTCGACCGTGTCGATGTGCTCTGCCAGCGCATCGACGCGAATCTCTTCGCCGCCGTAGGTCACCTGTCGGTTGCTCCGGAGTGGGCCGATCCAGTCCTTGCCGTAGGATTCGATCTGTTCAGGAAGGCCGGACTCGTGAGCGAACCACGAGTCGAAGAGGTAGGTGTCCGCAGGAACACCTACCTCGTCTTCGAGTTCGGTGACAATCTCACGGGCGAGATCGTACTTCGTATCGTGTTCTTGATCGTCCTCGTCTTGTTTTTCGTAGAGGCGGAAAGTAAGCGGATAGGCGGTTTTGTCGTCGGCGTAGAACGCGTAGATGAGGTCTTGGCCCCAGACAGTGTCGCCTTCGGCGTGATCGTAGAAGTGGCCGACGCCGGGGACTTCGTCCCCGGCTTTGTCGGTGATCGTGTCGTCGAGGATGATGTAACCATCCTTCGACCAGCGTGTTTCGCCGTGTTTTTGGAGTTCTTCAAGGCGTTCGTGGTTGAATTGCTGTTCGTCCCAGTCGTACTCGGTGAGAAACTTGTTGAGAGCGCGTTTGTCCCCAGCTGGAAGGACTTCGCGTGCGATGCCCGCCACGGTCTTGTTGCTGGCCGCAACAAGACCTGTGGCGTATGTTTTCGCGTGCTGACGTTGTGCAGATGACAGCGACTCGAACTCATCAAACACACGCGTGCACGACAAGAAGTCCGTAATCGGCATCATCTGTCTTCGCTGCCGCCTACGTCACGCTCCTACTTCAACGTTCAAAGCCGAGTTCAAATTCGAGACCCATGACCGCTATGCGGGATCGACGAGATACGAGATGGACACCCTCTTTCGAGTGTTCATGTTGAAAGAACTCCACGGATGGGACCACGAGACAGCACTCGTCGGATTCCTCGAGTGCCACCCTGAATTGCGTGAGCAACTCGGACTCGAGAGCGTTCCGAATCAGTCGACGCTCTGGCGTAGCTGGCACGAGCGCTTCACGGGTGAGTTACGCGAGACGGTTGAGACGGCTGCCCAGACGGCCCTGATCAATGCCCAAAACGCGGGTGTGAGCGTTCCGCGTGACCCGGACAGGACGCTCCCTCAGCGAGGAGACAGTACCGGAGACTCCGATCCGGACGAGCAGACCGTGCTGGAACAGGCGGGAACGATTACGGATCACGTCAGTCGCGTTGTCTTCCCGGCGTTCTCGATGGATCGCGGAGAGGGTTGTGAGATCCACGAGAATGCCTACTGGGACTTACAGACCTATCTCGGCCTCCGCGAGAACTTAGCTGCCAATGAGGGGGCTCGGAGCTTCATTTACGAGTCGACGCGTAGTCGGACACCGCTGGGGCACGCCCATCGTGATCAGATTCGTGACCTCTCGATAGCGGAGATTCGTGAGATGTACCGTCAGGCCGTGAAACGGCTACTGGATGAAGTCGCGGAGACAGAGCAGTTCTTCCGAGCCGGAATCGTGGCCATCGACATCACTGAAGCTGAACCCTTCACCGGTGATAGAACAGGTCATGAAGATGAGATCATCGGGACAAAAGAGAAGACCGACGAATACGCCTATCAGTGGGCCACCGTCCAGCTCGTCGGTAATGCGGTCCCGATTGTCTTAGACGCAAGGCCGGTGCGGCGTGGCGAGAGTCGGCTCGAAATCGTCGAGGATCTACTTGACTCGGCTGAGGACCTCGTCCACGTCGACAGCGTGCTGATGGACAGAGAATTCGACAGCCAACACGTCTTGGAGATGCTGAGCCAACGCGGGCTCACGTACGTCGTTCCAAAGCGGATGCACACGAGCGAGAGAGCCCAGGCGAAACGGCTCTTGAAGAGTGAGACAGATCGATACGTGAACGACCGTAAGCTCCACTTGGGCAAGAATGAGTGGCACCAGACGACGCTCGTGTACCGTCGAAACGAGAATTCTGAACACACTGACCACCGGCAGTATTCGGTGTTCATGTGCAACGGTAATGTGGGACTGCTGAGTGAGTACGGCTATCGCTGGGAGATCGAGAGCGGCTACCGGAGCATTAAGCGGTTCATGGCCGCGACAACCTCGAAGAACTTCGTACTGAGATTCTTCTACTTTGCGTTCGCCTGTCTGCTGTACTCAATCTGGCGGGCCGTCGACCTCCTCGTGCAAGTCGAGTTGACGGGTGAGTACGAGCATTCTCCGATTGTGACTGCGGACAATACGCTCACACTGTTGAAGAAGGAAACTGGAGTCGGGTAATCGCTGATATTGAGCCAGTGAGAACAGGGGTAACGAGCGGCAGCGCTGTTCTGATCTCTTCAAATACGCAGTTCTAGTTGGGATACTAACTGAAAGTGGTGTCCCGACCCGAGTGTGAACCGTGTCAAGTTCGGTGGTTCGGCTGATATCGTGCATACCAGCGGTGCTATAGCCGCCGTAGTCTCAACTTCCCCTACCCAGTTGGGTTGCGAACGACACAGAATGTTCAAGACTTGTTTTCACTAGATCACAACCGACTAACAAAAATATGATACTATACCTATCATGTCAGTTCGGATCGTCTCTTCATTGTAGTTGATCCGATACCGGTTCAATTACTGAAAACATCTCCGCGAAATAGGGTATAGTGGCTCTGTTGAAATCCTATTCTTTAGACACATCATCGACTGAAACAGCCGGTCGATGAAGGGTGCTTATTGAACCCGATCATAGAGTACCTGCTCGTTTTGGGTACTATGGTTCTGTTGAAATCCTATTTGTCAGACAGATTTTCATCTGAAACAGCCGGTCGATGAGAGCTGCGTATCTACCGGCGCAAAAACATATCACGACGTACCAGCAGGAGAGCGAGTACGACCAGCGGAACTGATAGGTAGATGATCAAAATCAACCCAAATGGAACATCTATTCTCAGAGCCTGAATCACACCAGCTATCGCCGCTACGAGTGTTCCATACCAGCCGATAGGCCTTCGTTGATACACAAAGATCGCCAGTATACCAAGCACAATTCCTACTCCACTCCATTGGAGAGAAGCGACGGTTTGGGGGCTAATCCCAGTTTCAACAGCTGGCCCCGATAGCTGGGATAATGCCGCAAACAGGAACGAAAGGCCTGCAAACACCGCTAATCCGCCTACAAGACCGAGAACATCTACTGGTGGGCGTCCCTCACGTTTCTTTTCAAAAAGTGTAGAAGGACTTTCATCTGGCATATCTCATCACTCTTATTCGAGGCACTTAATCAGTCACCTGTACTGACCGGCACGGGACGAGATATATCACCCACTGAGAATTTCAACAGAGCCAGCCAAACCAAACTAATTAGAGATCGAGTTTATTAGTTCCTTAGAAGCAGTTTTGAAGCGTTCTGTTCGTACGATTGTGTGGAGAAAAACTCCGATAGCAAGGAGAATCCCTGCGATAATGGTGAAGAATCCAATGAAGAATACCCCACCAGATTCGACTGCGTACAACGTGTATAAGCTCGCTGCACCGAGTAGGAACGTTAGCCCTCCGAAGATAGCAAGGAAGACTGACGCAATGCTGAATTTCTCTACCAATGCTTCAACTACGACAACCACACCGAGTAGTGCCGGAACGACGAGTTCAGGACTAACGGCTCTGTTGAAATCCTATTCTTCAGACATGTTTTCTCCTGTAACGGCTGTTCGCTGTAGGCTACGTATCTGCCAGTGACAAACAACGACTATCAACTCCCCGCGCACACGATGCTGGCATTCGAAACGGACTTGTCCAGAGAACCTATTCATTGAGTTGATGGGCCCTCCATTATCCCGTCGCAAGGTACTGGCCGTTTGCTCCGTTACTAGTCTTAGCTGTCTCGCTGGCTGTCAAGGGTGGACGAGCCCTGTGAGTTCGAGTACATCGGATCAGAGCGACCCCAACGAGGCTGACGACTCCCTCGGACTCGCATACTCGAAGAGCCGTACATCGTTCCCGAGCGAGGAGGAGGCTCATAGCGGGTGGGTTCACATCGTTAGCGACGGTGAATCAGCGGATTTAACGTTTGACGTGAGGCTCTGTAACGAGTTAGGAGACGTCAAACCGGAGCTGACCCATTCTATTGCGAACGAGTTCGTCCTGAGATTTAACGTCACGTCTGGATTCAGTAGCGGAACGTCGTCCAATGGAACGACCGAGGAATCGCAATGTAGTTCTGTGACCCACCTTGTCGGTGGGGCAAATGTGCCGAGTGACTGGGAAACACTCGCCGTTGCGGTGAACAACGTCGAAATCCAAACGATTGAGCGGTCAGGAACAATGCCAGAACTTCGGCCACTTCCAGACCCAGTACGCCCTCGATAGCCTTCACCTGTGCTAAGTGGTACGTCCTTCATCTATATTGAGCGATCTTTCCTTCACGTTTCTTGGCCACTCAGAGTGATCGGTCGATGTTGTGACTGAGACAGGCAATAGTGAGTTCACGGAATTGCTTCCACCACCGTCGTGAGCGCACGAACGCACCATACTTCCGCTTGAGTGTTGAGTTGACAGTTTCTGATTGACTCCGCTGGCCGTAGAGATCAGTGTCTAAGCGTGCGTTCCATGCCCGGTGGAGTGGCGTGAACTCACGATGCTTAATCAGTGGCCGAACCTTGTGTTGACGAGCAAGTCGCCTGATCTTCTGGTCGTCGTAGCCCTTGTCACCGAGGAGAATGTCAATATCTTTGAGGTTGCGCTTGATCAACGATGGAGCGATCTGGCTATCGTGTTTTCGTGTCGTCGTCACGTGGAGATCGAGGATTGCGTTAACCTTCGCATCAACCAACAGCGTCACTTTGAGCTGCTGAATCGTGAGTTCGGCTCGTTTCGTGTAGTGTTTTGAGGCGTGACTGCGGTCGAATCCTGACGCATCAACTCCAACGACACCGCTCGTCGGAAGTAGCGTCGCTGAGAGAGTCAATATAGCACGCCATACAGTCATATCAAGCCGGTTGAACGCCTTACAAAGCGTTGATGGCGTAGGAAGTTCAGCTAATCCGAGGGCGTGACGAATGCGTGGCATCTCGATCAGTTCGTCAAGCAGGCCACGATAGGTCGTGTTCTTCCGAACTTTGAGACACAGCAGAACGACGTGCTGCGGAAGTGTATAGCGGTGTTTGGAGAATTTCGAGGAGTATCGAGAAACGGCTCGACGGGCCAGATGGATCGCCTTCTCAGCAAACCGGAGAATCTGTGACTTCGGGAGGGCCTTCATCTCGTGGAATTATACGGTGAACATGTAACTCTCTGAGGATTTCAACAAAGCCGAATTTCCATAATAAGATATCGATATCATCACTCTCAGATGTGAGGAGAGGTTCGATCGAACCTCGCGAGAGAGCGTCTTGAAGCGGTTCCGGCAAAATCATACCCGGCGCATAACGTTGGAAAGTGCTGTTTTCCGCATTATCTAACAGCGAGTTAGCCAGTGCATCACTCTCAACGAACCAATTGAACCATTCCTTTTTGTCCCCGGCTTTGTCGGTGTACTCCTCTGACAAATTATTGTATTTCTTGATCGCGTCTACATACTCAGCATGTGCTTTATCCAATCCCAATTCAACCATCCCTGAATAGCAAACCAGCCCGGCTTCTGAGAGCGTGTTTCTGAAGGTGGTGCCTACATCGGAGGTGGGTTCAGTATTGACTAAATCGGCTTTGTTGAAATCCTCTTCTTCAAACATTTCTCATGGTGTGATTAATTCAGAGAGGTCGTTTACCTCCCAACAGTCAGAGTCATCAATCCGATTGTAGGGCTCAAGTTCGATGGAATAATAAATCGCTCTACTTATAGAATGTATTATGCGGAGACGAGCCCTCCTCGGAACCTCTGCTGTAGCTATAACTTCACTCACTGGCTGTATCGGTCGTTTTCAAAATGGGTACATCTTGAATCGACTGATATTATCAGAAGTCTCTGGTATAGATCAGGAGACCGGTCAAGGGGAAATCGCTGATAATGCCGAAATAATCGTCGAATGTGACGGTGAAGAGGTTCATACATCTACGCATGCTCGACCAATAGAGCAACCGTCTGAACGAGAACCAGTTGTTGTGTCCGATGAATTTCCCGACGAGCGGTGTAAGATAGATGTAACCGTTCAGTCCGGGAATAATACTCTTGAAAAAGCGTTTGAGACCAGCATATTTGAAGAGTATGACGGATATTGTATCGATATCCATGTTCTGATGTGGGGAGACCGCATAAGCACAGAGATTTTTGATTCGCCATACGATTGTTGAGATATTTCTGTTACGTCCTCAAAGTGATCGATTGATATTGTGGACAAGACACCTAAGAGCGAGTTCACGGAACTGCTTCCACCAGCGCCGTGACCGGACAAACGCACCATACTTTCGCTTGAGTGTTGAGTTCACAGTCTCGGATTGACTTCGTTGTCCGTAGAGATCAGCGTCTAAGCGTGCGTTCCATGCCTTGTGGAGTGATGTGAACTCACGATGCTTAATCAGTGGCCGAACCTCGTGTTGCCGGGCGAGCCGCCTGATTTTCTGATCGTCGTAGCCTTTGTCTCCGAGGAGAATATCGATACACTCGGGGTTGCGCTTGATCAACGACGGAGCGATCTGGCTATCGTGTTTTCGAGTCGTTGTCACGTGTAGATCGAGAATTGCGTTCACCTTCGCATCGACCAGCAACGTCACCTTGAGCTGCTGAATCGTGAGTTCAGCTCGTTTCGTGTAGTGTTTCGAAGCGTGACTACGGTCGAACCCCGACGCATCAACACCAACAACTCCGCTCGTCGGAAGTAACGTCACTGAGAGAGTCAAAATGATACGCCACACAGCCATATCAAGCCGGTTGAACGCCTTACAGAGCGTTGAAGCAGTAGGAAGCTCGGTTAGCCCGAGAACACGACGGATGCGTGGCATCTCGATCAGTTCGTCAAGTAGGCCACGATAGGTCGTGTTCTTCCGCACTTTGAGACAGAGCAGAACAACGTGCTGCGGGAGTGTATAGCGGTGTTTGGAGAACTTCGAGGAGTATCGAGAAACGGCTCGGCGGGCCAAATGGATCGCCTTCTCAGTAAACCGGAGAATCTGCGACTTCGGGAGGGCCTTCATCTCGTCGAATTATACGACGAACATGTAACTCTCTGAGGATTTCAACAGAGCCACTAAATCAATATTGCGGGCTTCATCGATTCGATTGGAGACTGTATCGTGGCTCACAGCTACTTGTGGTTTTATCTCCTTGAATCGTGCTCCGTCGGGGCCGATCGCCAGTATCAGCCCGATAGAACCCTCCTTCGTAAAGAACTTCTCCAGCTGGCTCTCCATCACTGGAACGATTAGCGGACACTTACTAAGATGTTGATTCCACTCAGAATCTGAGTAGAGTCTGATGCGGAGCGAGGTCACCAGTTGAGTGCCATCAGCGACAGAGTGTATTCAGCGATTTCTGCTTTTTATCCATCCCTTCGTCGTGTTTTGTATGAATTCGGTTTCGGAAACTGCACCCCTCCGCTTTACTCAGAATCTGAGCAATTAGTTGGTAACTTGACTCTCATACTATGGATTACTCTGACTCCCTCTCTACACCAACTACGAGACTTGGACAGCAAGCAGACGAGTTCATCGATCAAGAGACCGAATGGGTTGATTTGCTGCCTGAGCTCGATACTTGTCTGTATGAAGGCCGAGATAGCTATCCAGAGTGGCATACTGCGACACCGTTCCGTCCGATGTTTTGTGCCTACCTGTGGGCGAAAGTGGAAGATCTACCGCTATCGACGATTCCCGACCGACTCGAAACGAATCCGGAGCTGGCGACTGCGATGGGCTTTGAGCCGAATGATCTGCCGTCAGAGAGCACGTTCAAACCGTCTCGGTTAGAAGACGACCGATTCGCGGATCTTCAATCAACGGTTGAGGGTGCGGTGGAAGAGATTCGGAAACTTGCAGCTAGACGAGGGTCACCAATTGGGTGTGGTCCCTTCCAGCTACAAAACGGCGAAGATGATGATTCAGGCCCTCCGTCACATCGCACGATTCAACGCTCATTACGGAAGGAAGGCCGGCAGGTACTTGAGGAGTTGAACACGGTTGCGTTCCCCTCCATGTCCATTCCACGGCCTGACAACCCGATTTATGATGAAGAGGAACTGCTCACGGTGGAGGCGTTTGCGGCGATCGAACAGCAGGCAGCGAACGGTGCAGGGGTCTCATTGGGAGATGAACTGAATCCAGATCCGGATCTTGATGATCCCTTCTATGAAGATGGGCCATCGGGTGAAACGCTCATAAACGCTCTTAAACAGATGTCTATCGACGAGATCGCGACAGTGTTGAACTTCGTCCTGCAAAAAACATACACGCGTGCGAAACCCCGCTTGAACGAACTCGAACACGATAATGGCTCACGGTTCGGGACGAGAGCGGAAGTCGCGCTAGACATGACCTACGTCGCCTATTATGGCGATCGTGACGAGATGGAATGGGTACAGGGCGCACCAGAGGATAAGGAGTATTCTTGGTGCCACAAGTTTGCGACGGCTGTGATCGTCGGTGAGAACACTCACTACGTCATAGGTGTCCACCCGCTTGGGAGCGTTGAACACGCTGCGACGGATGACTACGCTGGAAAAGATAGATCATACTACGTCGGGGATGTTGCACGGCGACTCATTTCGATCGCTGATGACTACGTCAACATCAGGATGGTGTACGCTGATCGGGAGTTCCATGCGGCCGACGTGATAGAGACGCTTACTGCGAGAGATATCGACTACGTAATCCCTGCCCGGAAAGACAAACATCGGATTGGACCGATGTGCGATCAGTTCCAACAGCTAAAACAGGGATACAATGAGCCGGATGATACGTCTCTGTACGTAAAGACGGATTTCCCAATTCATGGTGCGGTCAAAGGAGAGGTGTCGAATACGAAGGTCTACACGAACGTCGTGGTGCTCCCTCCGGATGAAGACGATGATGCAAACGAGGATGGGTCACCACAACCGTTCATCACGAGTCTTGATGTGAGCGATGAGCTTGCGCTGGATCGTCGGTGGGCGAGAACACAGATTGAACAGTACAGCGATCGGGGAGCAATCGAGAACTCATACTCGTCGATTAAAGATGCAGCTGCATGGACGACGTCGAAGGAATTCGAGGTCCGGTGGTTCCACTTCGCATTCGGATGTGTGGTGTACAACATGTGGTTACTGGTGGATTTTCTGACGCAGGAACGAATCGGGGAGATTGAAACGCGGAAGAAGCCGCGGATAACGCTCAGACGGTTCCTCAGATGGCTGGACAAGGAGTTGGTCGCACTCATGTAGAATCCGGTCCGGGCCCGCCCTTCGTGAGAGGCATCACTCGTTGTGGTCGCGTATTTTTGCCGATCATCGATAAGTAGAATGGTATTCTTCGTATTCTGATGATTTCTTCGGCGCTCTGACGGGTAATTCTCGGCGAGATCTGGCCGTTTAGGGTCGATCCCATGAACCTCTTGGGAGGGATTCGCAACCCCACGGGTGTGACGTGTTGCGAAGATAGGGAATAATGCACAGGTTCGACGCCGACCACTCACCAAACAGAGTGCTCTTGCGTACTCCTGCTCACTGGTGAATAAGCCCGCTGACTCTGTTGATATTCTATTTTTCAGACAGATTTTCGCACGGAACAGCTGTTCACTGAAGATTGCGAATACGACATAGAACATCTGTATTGGAAGTGGCCGGACCTCGACTGACCAGTTCTGTCTCCTCGTGAAGTCTCAGTCTGACCCAAACAGCGCCCGGGTCAGTACACCACCGTAGGCAAGCCGTGAGCCAATCCACAGTGCACCGAGCGTGACGCCTATTGCCAAGAGGTCGGGAATCGGCTCTGGGAGGCGGCCGCTTGCTGTGCGAGCGAGTCGGCCCGCTAGAGGGAAACTGCCGAACCAAACTATTAAAAAAGCAACGTGCTGATGGAGAGACTTCTGTCGGCGTGCGTGGCGGTAACCGACGACGAGAAAGCCCACGAGCAGCAGGACGGCTAGGATTACGAAGACGAGAGAGCGGAGTTGTCCATCGAGCGCAAACGCCGAAGGGATGCCGATCACCACGGCAAGAACGAAGACTGTCTGGGCGATAAGTCCGATATCTATCTCAGTATTGGAGAGCTGTTCGGACACAAATTGTAGTTACAAATGATAAAAAATAAATCTTCTCCACATGACTAGAGTCTGTTCATCCAAATTGATTTATTCTACGCCACCGACTAGTTCGCCTTTCGTGACGCCTACCGTTATCTAAGATACTTCGCTGAATCTACACTCTGTATTGACCGCAATCGGTGTGAGATGTGTCGGATTCCGAGAATTTCAACAGAGGTCCGTTTTTGAAATGAGAGGCTCTATTGGAATCCTATTCTTCAGACATATTCTCGCCTGAAATCTCCGGTCAGTGAGGACTGCGTATCCTATACGTCACTACTGTAATCAATTGAGGATCCCGACAGCGTTAAAAGGGCTATGCTAAAAGCCTGCTTTTCGGATTGGATACCACATTACGATGGGTACAATAACGCAATTGATCAAAATTAAGAGGAATACTTCAAAATCTGAGGCTCTAAAGTAGATTCGAGCAGTACCCACAACCACGATCAGCACAGCCAACTGGCTGAGACCAAGCAGTATGGGACCCATATATCGGGTATGGAACTCCCAGTCCGACTGCTGGTATTCTTTGATATAATCATCAATCAGTTTCTGAATCATTGATTCAAAATACAAATGTTATGATTTAAGTTTTTTGTACTCCTGTACTGAGCGATTCGTACATTACCTATACTGAACGAGAGCAGTGACCACTTCCACTCGGCTGAAGGATTCTTTATATAGTTGGCAAACAAATATGTCTCTACGTGTCAAGAACCGCGGCACAGGCCCCAACCGGGTCACGGTGGGAGCGCCTTGGTCCACGGAAGCATCTCGACAGCGCGGGCTATGAATCTACACCGAAAGATTACGACGTAGACGGACTTTACACCACGAATACCGGCGATCTTGTCGAAGCACGGTCTTTCGATATGACATTCCGCGAAATGGTTGACGGCGTTCTTACAACCTACCCGCGCGAGCAACAAGTCCGGCACGATCGCTCTGTTACGCTAGAAGATCTTGTCGCTGAAATCCCTGCCTGCTACCTCCGATTCTACGACACTCTTGACCACGAACAGGGCGACCCGAAACCTTGGGAAGCTGTCTTCCGAGCGCACGTGCTCCGCTGTGTGAAGGGCTGGAACAGTGAAACGATTCTCTGGAAATATCTCAAACAGAAGCCGTTTCTTAGCACGCAGCTCGGCTTCGACGGTATCCCTACTCAGTCCACACTCTGGCGGGCATGGAACGGCCGTCTCGAAGATGTCCGCGACGCCGTTCGAGATGCCGCTGAGGTCGTCGTGGATATCGCTCGATATCACGACATTCCTGCGCCCGAACCCTCGTTTCTACCCAACCAGCCGACGGATACAGTCACACGTTCAAAAAGCAAGGATACGCTCGCTCGTGAGAAGGCCCGCGAGGTTTGGAAGGGTGCGAAACCCATTGTCGAGGACTGTTTCCACCTTGACCGCAGCGGAAACGCGAGCATTCCCGAAGGTGCATTCTGGGAACAGCAGTCATACCTCGGGATGCGGACTGATATGTACCCGAACGACGGCGCGCAGTCCTTTGCCGCCGACTCTACCCGATCGAAGACGCCGTCTGGCGACTCCCACCGGCTCCAGACGAAGGATCTCGGCGTCGGACGTATCCGGACAATGCTCCGAGAGACTAGCCGGACACTCGTTAAGCAGGCGAAATCCAAGGACAAGATGGGCCGCAAGCAGATGGCAGCCATCGACATTACGAAAGGCAACCCGTGGGATGGCGAGATCACCCGAGATCGGAGCGGACAGAATCAGGAACCGTGGATTCTGGGGTACAAAGGCGACGACGGGCCGTTCTTCCAGTGGGCAGTCGTCAAACTCGTCGGTCACGACGTCCCGCTTATACTCGATGCCGTCCCAGTTGAACGCGGCCGGAAGCGAGCAGATCTCGTAGACGATCTGCTTGATGGTGCGACAGATATTGTCCCCGATCTGGACCTCGTGATGATGGACCGCGAGTTCGCCAACGATGGCGTGAAAGACGCCTGCGAGAAGCACGACGTTCACTACCTGAATCCGGGCGTTGTGCGCTCCAGCAGCGACCACGAACACCAGACTGCCAAGCTCGCCAGCGAGAACAGAGACTTCGACGTGGTCAAGCAAAAGCGTCTGGACGACGGGCCAGCACGAAAGGCAGTCTACCTCCCGAAGCGCGAGTGGGAACGTGAAGACGAAGATGACGATGAGAATGACGTCACGATTCGGCAGGAACTCATTGAGGAGTTCGAAGACATCGGCGAGACAACGCCGTTCTCAGATGACCGCGATGGCAACTCACCACTGGGAAATCTCCTTGATGAGGTGCATGAGGAAGAGGAGATCATGGAGCCAGCGCGGGTTGAAGCACCGACGGTGCCGTTCGAGACGAATCTTCCGTGGGTGGATGTCAATCCTTCGGACGACCGGGAGATGAAACATCAGATTGGGCGGCTGATGGTCCGATACAAGCGCCGGTGGGGCATCGAAAACGGGTTTAAGAAGCTGAAGACGTTCCTCGCGGAGACACAGTCACCCGACCACCGGTTCCGGTACTTCAACTTCGCGTTCGCCTGCGTGTTGTACAACTGCTGGCGACTCGTGGATATCCTCGTACAGTTGGAACTCCACGGTGAGGTCGGCGACCAGCCGGCGGTCTCTTCGAACTCGTTCCTGACATTTGCCAAGAAGAACTACGGTCTCGATCCACCCGACTAATTTCTTGTCTCCTCTGAGTTTGCTCGATCGTGAGCGGCAGCGCTGACCTAATCGGCGATTTTCTATCGGAATTGTGAACGCTACGCAATAGGTCTCTCAGAAACGCGTTTCGGGACCCGCTCGGCCGCTTTTTTCAAATGACTTAGCCTCGAAACCTGTGCATCATAAGCCCATCTTCGCAACACACAGGTTCGGAAGGTGGGGGTAGCTACAAACGGAATGCCCGGTGACCCCCCTATCTGAACCCCGATGTCACCCAACTCAGTGATCCCAAGAGATCACACCCGATAAAATAGTAAAATATCTGGGAGAAACGGGTCGGAAAGTCGGTTGTAGAAAACAGCTGTCGCTACCGAAAAGAAGCTACCGCCGGAAAATCAGACGGCTACATCAGGGGGATCCAGTCCAGAGAATAGGCAGATGATCGACGACGCGAGTAAGTCTGACAGTGGAAGAAGGGTGTCGAGACGACTCTCGTGCGGACCACGACCGTAATCGTCGTACTTCTCCGACGCCAGCACCTTCAGTGAATGATCAACGATCCGCCACAGGTTGTACAGTAGGCAACTGAACGTGAACGCGAAGAACCGCATTCGATAATCCTTCGATGCAATTGACGGCATCAACGGCAGGATCATCCGGTACTCATTTTCAATATCCCACCGCCTCGAATACCAGTTCACCAGCCCTTCTGCTTCAAGTGGAGATACGTCATCGCTGTTCGTCATAAAAATCGCGTACCCGGTATCATCAGCGTGCCGGATAATCCAGTCATCCCGCTCCGCCGGCACGTGCATGAACGTCACGTCATGACTGTAATTGTCCTCTCCAACGTCAGGGTCATCATCAACATCGATATACGGCGTATCGTTACGTAGGTACAGCGACGCATCCTGTTCAACACGCGCAGTCACATTTGGATCCTCACGAACTTCGGCTACTTGTGAACGGAGATGCTGTGAATCGGCTTTCTTCGGGATCAGGTACGTCACATCATGTCGTTGATCCAGTACGTGACAGACACCGTGCTGGTCGAAGGCCTTGTCCGCCATCACCATATGGATGTCAACGAGTTCGGTCGCCTGTTCCATCAGGCGATCCACGACTTCTGCCCACGAGGTCGACCGGCCATCGCCGCCTTCCCACGTGGAGTGGTGTCGAATCGGCTCAACAGCAACAACCAAGGGTGTATTCGCTCCGACGATAGTCAGCGTTGCATACTGGTACTCGTAGACGCCACTCTCCGCTGCTCCGTTTACCATCGTCGGATAGTCATCTTTCGGTACTCGCGTGTCGCCAGTCTTTTCATCAACAACGATCCGCTCGTCATCTGGCTCAATATCGTCTTCTCCTTTCCACGGTGTGACGTGGACTGGAGCACCGGTCACGTCAATTGCAGCCACGACAGGTTCTGTGAATTCGTCCGTGGGGCGAATCATATCCAGCTGTCGTTCGACAGCTGCTGAGAACTGTGGTTGAATCGCATCCGCAACGTGTCGCCAGTCTGGGGTTGGCTTCCCGTTCTTGAAATCATCAAATGTGTACTGGTATGAGGACGGCGTTCCGAGGGAATTGACTGCGTTCAGGTGCGTGTCATGGTGTAGGGCATCGTTGCGGAATTTATTGAACGTCCGGTACGCTGCTCTCGTTCCCGAGCGATCCTGTAGACTCATCAGGATCTGGTGTTCCCAAACAACTTCGTCTTCGTGCTTGACGTTCTCAGCCCGGCCAGTATCCAGTGCCGGGCAGACTTCATCCAGTGTTGATGTGATAACGCCTGGTGCCTGGTTGTCCACGTAGTGGTGTAGTGGAGTTGAAGTTTCTTGAATCTCCGTGGGGTCCGGATCAGGATCTAGTTTTCTGAAGTCCTGTGACTGGATTCCGTGGTCCGAGGCAGCGTCACTGATGTCGTCTGCGACACTGTTGAGTAGGCTGCGAAGTTTCCCTGAAAACCGCTTCCGCTTAGTATACGAGAGTGCCGCCTGTGTCGGTGCTCCATCCAGTCCGAATCTGATTTGCAGATACTCCAATACAGCGATTTGATCGGTGACTGCGGTCTGTGAAAGCCCTGTCACCTGCATGTATAGATAGACCCGTACCATCGCCTCAAAGTCGAACGAGTCGTCCATTAGGATGTCATACCTGTCCTGAAACTCGTCGATCGGGAGATGGAGATTCCCGATGACTCGGGAGACGTTATCGTGGACATCGAAGAGCGTGGCTGCTTGCTCCACGAGCGCGTCCGCGATACGTTCCGAGTCCGGGTCAGTCATCTGAGTGGATTTACTTTAGATTGAACCATATTTGACGGGGCGGTGCTTCCAAATCTATTCGCTAAATGCTACGTATTCAGGGGTATTGAATGGGTGAGAACACCGTTAAAGAAAGTAAAGGTATTTTCCAAATCTGGGTTTCAGAATGAATAGCAGATTTATTCTGAACTCATACTTTAGTTTACACCATATATCTATTAGGGGTGGTCGTGAAACAGACTACACACCGTGGTTGACAGCAACGATCACAACCGTAGCGGAGACTACCCTGTTCCCGACGAATTCGATGCGGATGAAGTAGAGGCTGTTACAGACTTCCTTTCTAATCCCGGTGCGTTAGAGCTGATCGCGGAACTATACGACACCCCAAAACGGTTTGTTACACTGCAAAACGAAATGCGAGTGAGTGGTGCCACGATTCGGAAGCGAATGAATGAGGCGCAAGAGCTGGGGTTACTTTACGGTGAAGACAACCCGCACTTCAACGAAAATGGAAACAAAATCCACCCACTTACTCCGAAGGGAGAAGTGATTGGACGCGAGATACGGATCTCTGAGTTAGGTCGGATTCAACGAGAGATTCGGGAGTTAGAGAATGAGTTCGATGAGAAGTTCGGTGACTTTGAAAATGGGCTACAACAGAAGATTTCCGAATTAAACAGAACCTATGCAGAAAGGCTCGGTGATTCGTTCTAATCGGCTCTGTTGAAATCTCATTCTTCAAATATATTCTCGCCTGAAACCGCTGGTCGCTGAAGAGTGCGAACTTATCGGATTTTCACCGACCGCAAACGCTATACTGTGTTGGAGTTATTGTTTTGATATGTATAGGACTGTTCGGAAATCGCTTGAAGACTGGTATAATCCGAGTATTCAGTCTGCGGTGATTGTCTTGATGGGTTCGTGTTTTTGCCTCTTTCTGTTCCTCAACAGTCCCGATTTTACGAACCCGTACTACGTTTTCGGAGTCGGAGTGATGGGCTTCGCAGTCGTCTTTGCGGCGCTTATGCTCATTTCTGTGCTACTGAAGCGCCGATAGACTACTACCCTGTACTGACCACAGTCTAGTCAGAATGGATCATCTGTTGATGATTTCAACAACACCTGTCGTCTCTGCTTATGGCTTGGCGCGGTAGACTCGGGCTTTCGTATTCCCATCCATCTCGATGAGGTTGTACTGCGCCAGTTTCGCTAGGTAATTCCGCACCGTTCGTTCCGTCTTGGGATCTTCAACCTGCTGTTGATACCGATCGTACAACTCTGGTGGAGTGATCTCTTCAGCATCCGTGATGATGCTGTACAGCGTTTTCTGATCCGGGGTAAGCCGATCAAGGGTTTTCTGCTTGATTTCCATTTTCGCTTCCAAAACCACGTCGACGATTGTCTCAGAACTAATATGATCGTCATTTGCCTGCGATGCTTCTCGTGCAGCTTTCCGAAGGATACCGATAGCTACACGGGCATCACCAGCTGCCCGGTCAGCAATCTGGTATAGCCCGTCCTCGGTGATTACACCCTCAGTGAGCCCCCACTGCGCCCTGTCACGGAGAATTGAAACGAGTTCGTCGTCTCCATATTGGTCAAAGTGGATACGGTGCGCGTTCTGCAGCCGGCTTCGAACACGGTCATCTAACGGTGAGAACAGGTCTTCTTCACTGTTAGCGATCAGGATGATTGATAGATTCGGGATGCGGTAGAGGTCATAGAGGATGTCTTTGGATTGGAGTTGATCGACTTCATCAAGAATAACGACGTAGTGTGGACCGTCGTAGTCGCGGAGCCGATCGACAAGTAAGTCTCGTGGTGTGGATTGCCGGTGAATATCGTATGTTTTCCCGACTCCGTCAAGCAGTTGGTAGAGTGTTTTGAATCGGGTGTAGTCTCAGTACTTCACAAAGCCGGTTAGTTAGAACGTCTGCTTGCTGAGGATGTGCACTCCAACAAGCAAGCAGACGGTGAGATTCACGAGGACCAACTTCTTAACTTTCTCGTCAACCGCCTTGACGAGG
>NZ_JANHDL010000026.1 GCF_024494655.1 Halorubrum laminariae
ATCAGCGGTTTGTTTGCCCAACCGCCAGATTCCGAGTAGTAGCCGGCACGAATTTCCTCGGTTCCGTCTTCCATTTTGATGAGCTGGATACAATTTCAGTACCGTTCGTGATCTACTTCTTGGAGACATCCGACCTCCCTTACAACTTCGCCTTCACCATCGCGAAAGCCTCGGGGCAGATCGGGCACGAATTCGGGCGCGGATTCGCCGTAGTGGAAATCAGCCATACATGAAAGAAATTCGAACTCTCATATATAAAGCCGGCGTTTATAGAGATTTTCGGCTCTGTTGGCTCTGTTGAAATCCTCAGCAAGTGATATATTCTGACCCGGTTGCGGTCAATACAGAGAATGTAGTCAGCAGATGAAGGGCCTTCTTTTCTCTATCCACATCTTGAATCAGCCGGTAAAATGCGTTTGTATACCATGCACATGTTTCTTATCTATTTTGATAAATACAACCGAGAGTTATTCTATCTCCTGTGCCATATAAGCATATGACACAGCGATCTGAGGGGTATCAATTCCATCTTGAGAAGGCTCTAGAAGTCGATACTCGCGAAGAGAAGAATTTCCATACGCTCTTCCGTAGGAGATTGTTGATACTGGCGAGCTGTCGCTGTCGTGTCGAAGAGGACAAGGACACCGCGTCAGCGGTGTCCGACACGGATGATTCCGCTAGATGTGTTTGGGTCGGAATCGGTCGCAGCGGACCTGTTACAGCAGGTTCGCTGGCGTGACGGCGTTTCCTGTCCTCGCTGCCGTTCTGACCGAACGGTCAGAAACGGCAGCTACGGGCAGTTTCAGCGGTATCTCTGTAAGGATTGCGACCGCACGTTCAACGATAAGACTGGCACGATCTTCGCTCACTCGAAGATCGCACTCCGCAAATGGTTGTTCTCGATCTACGCGTTTTTGCGGTTTAACACCAGTCTCAGGCAACTACAGTGCGAAATCGAGGTCACCTACAAAACGATCCACAGGCGTGTCGAGCGCTTCACCGAAGCGCTCGACGCGCCGTCACTCGATCTCCGTGGCCCGGTTGAAATTGACGAGTTCTACGTCTCTGCCGGCTTGAAAGGCCGCGAGCGCGACCGCTGGTCGCGCTCTCGTGGCCTCTCACGACGCGGACGCGGAACGTATGATCAAGACAAACCGCCCGTGTTCGTCCTCGTGGATCGTGGCACCGAGCAACGGTACGTTGTGCCGGCGAAATCCGCAGACGAATCGACGATCCGGCTCCTGCTGGCTGACCGCCAGCAGGAGCCTCTCACTGTCTATACCGACGGATTTCGTGCGTACGATCCGCTTACTGAAGACGAGCAACTCGACCGCGAATACGTCGTTCACGGAGACGGTGAGTACGCCGACGAAGAGGTCCACGTGAACTCCTGCGAGAGCCACGCGTCGCTGGCGCGACGGTGGCTCTCGCCGCATCGAGGCATCTCAAAAGATCGCCTCACACAGTATCTCCGAGCGTTCCAACTCAGACAAGAACTCTACCGCAAACCCGGACGAAAAGCGCTCAAACACGCCGTCAAAGCCACTCTCTGAAATCAACAATGTGCTACACAAGAGCGATTTCCATATTCGACAGGCTCTCCAGATTGGTGTCGTTTGCGATGAGCCGGAATAGTCTCTGATAGACTCACAGGACAGATGAATTATTGAACAAATAGTACTCCTGTACTGACCACTGTCCGCGGAATGGCATCGCCACTGTTTTTAGACGCGCGTTGGATATTTGACTGATGCCCTCCAACAAAGCGACAGCCGCCGCCCCGATAGCAACCGGCATCCTTCTCGCCGGGACGGCTACACGAGAAGTCGCACAGCACGGACTGGAACTCTGGACGACGCTGGCGCTTGCCAGTGGCCTCTCCGCAGTTGCTGTCGGTCTCGGCGTTCTGACCGGTCGTGGGTTCGACTCCGACGACCGCGACGGACACCACGACCGGACAACAGTCGCGCTCGTCGGCCTCGCACTGACGAGTCTCGCCGTCGGGGCGGGGATTGCGCTGGCGTAGGCGACGCCAACCGTCCCGCGTTACGTCCGACACGCGCTCAACGTCTGCTGTAGTCCGGGATACGCAGCGGCGCGCGCCGCCGCAGTTTCTCGATAGGGAGCATTCACCCTCTCACCAACGTCCGAGAGCTCGGTGACCGAGACGCGCTCTGTAGTCAGCACGGTTCCAAGAACATATCTCTGGGTGAGGATTTCAACAAAGCCGTTGATGTAGAAACTGAGATTGAGGAAGAAGATGTCTCCGTAGTGAACGAACTCACGTGTGAGAATTGTAATGAAGACCTCGCGATTCTACACCTCAAAGGCAAATATATGACCGTAGAAAGTATGGCAGTTCCTGCGCTCTTTGGAGCCGGGGGATACTCCCTGGGGGGGTCTGCAGGTTTGGCGGCTCTTGGAACAGCGACTGCAGCGAGTTGGCCATTCGCAGCCGTGGGAGCACTAGTAGGGGCCAGTGCAGTCTACGTAGCAGGCGCAACCAAGGACTCGCTAAAGTGCCCGGACTGTGAAGCAAGTATAGAAGTGTCATAGAAGTCTTGTTCGATAGTTGATTTGCTTCGTAGAATTGTAACTCAGTACACTAGGATCTAATTACAGCCCGTCCGGGACCTCGTGAGAGCCTGGACGAAATCAACCCCTGAGAGTACTCGCTCCACCCTGATAATCTACTAATTCTGTGACTTTTTGACCGGTTGGCGAGTAAGCCGGACGTAGCGATGAACCTTCGCGACCTCGTCGAAGACGAAGCCGGGGAGGAAGTGTGGCTCAGCCAGCGAGAAGTCCAACAGTTGGAAGCGGTGGCACCAGATACCGAGCACCGAGTCGCGTTCATGCTCGGCGCACGGTGGGACCCGGTCGAAGGAGATCCTCGACGTAGCTCCCCAAGACGTCGTGAAGACCGAGGCCGGCGCAATGCTCCGTGCGTGGGGGGTAGAGGGACAGATACCGAGGCACGCCCATGCCGCGAGATCTCGTGACCACAATCGAGACGGTCGGTGGCGGTCGCGACGCCCCGGCGGACGAGTTCGTGCTCTCGATCCAGTCAATGCGGTCGCTCCGGCGCTGGATTCAGGATGCCCTCAACGAGCTCAACGAGAAGCACGACGACGACGGCTGGCGATACCTTTCGACGCACGACCTCAGGCGGACGTGGGCGACCCCCCTATCCGACGTTGAAGTCGACCCGCTGCTCGTCCTCGACTGGGGAGGCTGGGAAGACCTCGAGACGTTCTGGACCATTACAAAGAGAAGTTCTCGCCTGCCGCGCAACGGCGGGCTCGTGAGAAGGTGAAGTGGCTATCGCAGTTCTCGGTAATCCGGTGCCGTTTTTTGAATGCCAACCGTGAAATGAATCCGTTCTGGTCCCTGGGCTTTGTTGAAGATCTTTTGACCCACACTCCTCGCTTCGATTAGATTTGACCTACTCCGTTTCAGTCCCCTCATATATTTCTGAAGTATTACAAATGGTATCAACCGTGTGTTTAATTATGTGTTTGAATAGTTCCCCCACTTTGATCGATACGTCATGCAGATCTGATAACCAGTATGGATTTAATCCGGCCTGCCCAAATATTTAAATGTCAAAAATATGACTCTGCCAATGGATCATGACTCCACTAATCAAACTATAAATTACCAATATGACCGATATGTTTTAAAGGCCGCCTATTAATTGTTTATGTTCCAAAAAATTCACTACTAGTGAATGGCAACAACTGCTCATTCTCTATCTGAATCATAATATCTAGCCGTGATGTTGTTCGAGTCCCAGTCAGTTTATTGTTCTAGGCAGCTTTCTGACCTCAGTTGCCAACAGTTTATTATCGTATTGAACTATATCAATAATATATACATAATGTCAAGCTGATAGTGTTGTGTGTCGGAATCAATCACTGAATTCTATCAGCAGCAGTTCTGCTCCCCCATTTAGAACTGCTAAATTAATTTCTATTTAAAAAGCAAATCAGGTGTCAAAAATACAGTCTCCAAGTGTGATCGTAACGGGTTATGTGGAACGAGCGTCAAGCGGTCGAATAGGTTGTAATCCACCGCTTTTGGGGGCGGTACTACCTAACCACCGCCCACCACGGTATACCAGATCATCACACCGAGCCAGACAGTTACCAACCCAGCCCAGTGCCATTTTGCGGCCTTTGCTACTTTAATATAATCTATATCTGCGATACCACTGATAATGTATAGATTAAGCCCGTATGGAGGAGTTATAAATCCAATGGAAGCACCCATCATGAAGATAATGCCCCAAGCAACCGGAGACCATCCAAGCGAGGCTGCTGCTCCGGCTAATATAGGTGCGGTAAGTAATAGGTTCGGAGTCGCGTCCAGCACCGAACCGGCTAACAACATAATTACGGTCATAACCAATATGATCAATACTGGATGACCCAGAGAGATGATCGCGTTGGATATTGCCTCCTGAAGGCCTAGATCCGAGAGACTTTGCTGGATCAAGATCGACGTGACGACCATCGGCAGAATGATTCCGATCAGTAATATCGAGGAGTAGCAGGCTCGGACGATCGAATCGATCGACGTTATTTGGCGTGAGCCTATTGCCGCAACTAGGATATACACAACGGCGACGGCTGCGGATTCACTTGGAGTGAATAGTCCAAGGAAAATGCCGCCGAGTAAGAGCACAATCGTACCGAGACCAACCTTCGCGTGCCATGTTTTGACGAGAAGCTGTTGGTAGTCAATTCCGAAATCCTCCGTGACCCCGTAATCATTCCGATATGCGATAACAGTATTAACTCCTAAGAGGACGAACAGCATCCCCAATCCGGGAATAACGCCTGCTATGAATAAATCGACTATTGAGACGCCGAAGGCTGCCCCATAGATGATCAGCAAAATGCTTGGGGGGATAATTGCCCCCAATACACCCCCCGAGGCAATGGTGGCAGCTGCGTAATCGTTTTCGTATCCCTCCTCACAAAGTGGTTCATACAGTGCGGTACCAACAGATGCCGTGGTTGCCGCATTCGAGCCCGTGATCGCTGAGAATATGCCGGCAGTGCCGACAGCGGTGTTACCTGTCACACCAGGGATCCAGCCGATAAGTTCCCGGGTAAATTCGACGAGGTTTTTGGCGATTCCTGCTTCCCGTATCAGATCACCGACTAAGATGAACAGTGGGATTGCAGTAAACGAGAAGCTCTGGAGAACCCCGTAATGGTTCTGGGACATATTGATTAGCGGGAAACTGTCAAATCCGACATGGTATCCTAGTGCCCATATTCCGAACACCAAATAGATCGGAATTCCGAATATAAAGGCGATAATGGACAGTAGCGTAATTCCGATCAGGAATTCCGTCGACGAGATCGCTAGCAGTACTGGTGCATTCATTTTGAAATATCCGATGTTGGCGTCACGTCTTCACCACTATCGTACTTTCGTTTGATCATGATTATCTGCTGTGTTGCTCGTATTATTATGAGCGCCATTCCGACGGGAATCGCTAAATACGCCACCCACTGCGGGACCGGTGTGCCGAGGATGGGTCTGCCAGTAGCAAGCCGTCTTTGAACGAGCTCTATCGAGTAGTACCCGATGATAGCGGCGAATGAAACCCACGTGACGAAGTCGACGTACCGTAGTACATAGTTCGCCCTATTCGACAACTTGTTCCTGGCTAGCGAAAAGCGGAAATGGGATTCATGACGGATCGCCCACGCAGCTGCTACCCAAACCATCCAGGTGAACAAAAAGAGCGTCCCATTTAGCGTAAATGACGGAGGATTCTCGAACGTAAGTCGCTGGACCACCGTATAGAAAATCAACAGTGTGTAGAGAGTTATGAGGACGATAGCTATGTATCCCTCGAAGTTCTCCTCGATCTTCCCCAGCGTCTTCCGGGTTTTATTTTCAGATGACATTTTATCTCCAATTAAAAAGCATCAACGTCACATCTCAGAGAGGTATTCGTCCCACCACGCATCAACGGTGAAATCGTTATGGTCGGATGGGACGGAATTCTCCCGAGCCGTCTCGACAAGATATTCGTGGAACCCTTCACCATCAATCCCAATCTGGCCTGCCGAATCGATTATATCCGAGTAGAGATTCATATTATCCTCATATCCGATGGCATCCTCCCACTGCTGCATCTGATCGTCTTCGAGGTAAGTGAACTCCAGATCGTGTTCGATCGTGCACGAGGAATCCGGGGGATCCTCATTATACATTCCCAGCCGCTGTTGATGAATCTCGTCCATATTCTTCTGAACGAGATCCTCGTAGACGGACTTCGATACGTCCGCGAGCAACGAACGGTTTTCGTCCGAGAGGCCTTTGAGCCATTCGACGTTTGCCCACTTCGTGTCGTTGTGAATGGTCCATTTGTTTATGATACTTGAAGCAAGAGCTTCCGCATTATTTCCACCGTACGCACAGACGGGCGTGGCAGCCGCTTCCGCCCCGTCGACGGTCCCCGATCGTAGTCCCTGAAGGGCGTCTGCCCAGGAGAGCGAGACAGGATTCATACCGAGTTCACTAAGCGCGATTCCGGACACCTGGCTCGCCGTTCTCCGGCAGTCCATCCCTTCTACGTCTGCAGGTACCTGATGGGTGAAATCCGTACTTTCCGCCCTATCAACGCCAATGTGAATAGAGCGCATCGCCGGTGCGTGATACCAAAGCGGGATGACGCCGTACTCTTGAGCAAACGGTACCCAGAACTCTTCGTATGTTTCCGCCTGGGTAAGCGTGTGTGCAAGTGAAATCTCGTTCGGGAATGTGTACGGAATCATCCAGATGTCGTTCATCGGGAAACTTGAGCTCGAGTTACCGATTGACGCACTCCCGATCTCAACAGTCTGGTTACGAACACTCTCCGGACAGTCCAGTTCGCCGCAGATCTGCCCTTCGGGAACGTTTTCGACCTGGATGCGGCCGTCACTCTGTTCTTCAATTCGTCGTTCGAGCTCCCAGTGACCGGAAGGCTGTGCACCTTCCCATCCACTTCCGGGGGGCGACATCACACCTCCGATAGTAAACTCTAATTCGGCATCGCCGCCACCGTCGGTGCTACCGCCGTTTTCGCCATCGCCGCTATTGCTGCCATTGCCTCCGCCACTATCTTCGACACACCCTGCTAGTGTGAACAGCCCGGCGGAACCAGCAGCTCCTTTGAGAATTCTACGCCTGGATGGCAGTGTGCTATCTGATGCCACGAACTAGTTGTTTACACGTTAGAATATAAAACTTTCCCTCACAACCCTGATTGAGTCTAGTTAGGTTCATCGAGCCAGGTAGGAAGTGCTTGAAGCAAATCTGCGCAGGTTTTAGGCTCAATTTGGATAGAGCTCTCCGAGAAAGATCAAATGTGGCGCTTGATCTCTGTGAGGTCCGGCCGATGGTGTTACCACTTTCAACTTATTCGGAATGAAAATGAAGCGGTGCTCTGTTTAATGCGGTACAGAGGTGTTGAGCACGATAAACCAGACACATGGTGCAGTCGACACGGTACTTCTGACGGAGTTCACATAGAAATATCGCGGTTCAATTGATCGTCCCCGAGAGACGGTTCAGATGTAGCAATTGCGGGTGTGTCATAACGAGCAAAGACGGGTTATCAGTATTGCTGATTAATGGTTCGAAGATCGAATATCTCGGCCAGAATGTTCAGTCGGGGAATGAGGTGCACGTGTGAGTCAACAATCGTGAGTGAAATGCTGACTGCCACCGACCCAGCTGGCCATATTAGCTGTTCATCCCGTCGTGGAACCCTACCAGTTTCGTCCTACTGAAGTGCTCGACAGCGTATTTGATCCCCTCTTTTCCCTTCCCACTGTCTTTGAACCCACCATATGGCATGTGATCCGTCCGGAATCCGCTGACGGTATTGATATTCACTCCACCGGCGTCGATCGTATCTGCTGCTCGCTTCGCGCGATCGATATCTTGAGTGAAAAGCCCCGCCTCGAGGCCGTATTCTGTATTGTTCGCTTCTGCCAGTGCTTTATCGAAGTTGCTAACTGCAATAACCGGGATAAGCGGTCCGAACGTCTCCTCGCTGGCTGCAGGCATTTCAGCCGTGACACCTCCGAGGACGGTCGGCTCAAAGACTCGATCTCCGAGATCACCACCGTACCGTCCGCCGTATTCGACAGTCGCTCCCTGTTCGACCGTTTCTTCATAGAGCTTCACAGTTCCGCTAAATTCTTCGTCGGTAACCATCGCCGAGACATCCGTCTCTTCGTCGAAGGGGTCGCCGATATTCAACTGGCTTGCGGCCTCAGATAATGCCGCAAGTGCCTCGTTTTCGATCTTTTCGTCAACGATGACTCGTTCGACGCTGTTACACACTTGTCCCGCGTTGGAGCATGCTCCCTGCACGATCTCAGCTGCGGCCCGTTCAATGTCAGTATCGGACCACATGATGGTCGGATCGTTGCCACCGAGTTCGAGTGTCACGTCGGTCATTCCGCTGTTATTCGCGAGGTATTTCCCGACCTCGGTCGAACCGGTAAAGGAGATAGAATCGATTGCGCCGTGATTGACTATTTCTTCACCGACCACAGATCCGCTTCCAGTAACGACGTTTACTAGCCCATCCGGTGCGTCCACCTCTTCGACCGCAGCGTCGAGACATTCGAACAGAACGAGAGCTGAAAGTGGAGTGGACGTTGCTGGCTTCCCGACGAACGCGTTCCCTGCAGCAAGTGCCGGACCGACCTTATGTGCCATCAGCATGACTGGGAAATTAAACGGAGTGATTCCAGCTACAACCCCCATCGGCTCCGGCTGTGTGAAGCAATGATCACGGCTCATCCCCTTCTGAGGGTCCATCGGAACATACTCACCGAACTGACGCTTTGCCTCTTCGGCTGAGAGACGAAGCGTTTGGACTGAACGGTCGGCTTCAGTTCTCGCTTCCGTTATTGGCTTGCCCTGTTCGCTCGTGATTATTTCTGCGACTTCATCAACTCGTTCCTCAAGACGATTCGCAGCGATCGACAGGAGTTCATAGCGCTCGTACGCTGAGAGCGACGTTCTCTCGGCGGCATCTCTAGCAGATTCGATGGCATCCGTTATTTGCTTGCGACTCACAACCGGAACGGTTCCGACTTTCGACCCTTCGTACGGATTAACTACATCCGTGCGGTCGTCGCCTCCAACCCACGACCCGTTAATAAGCATTTCTCCGTCTATCGATTTCGATTTGTTTAGCGGCATGCGGTTCAAGTAATATCTCGCTCGTATATTAACATTTGGGGCTGCCTGGGACTATTGCCACAGTGAGATCCTCACTGAGCTTCACACACCACGAATTGAATGGACCATCCATTCCGTAGCACGCCGCTCCGAGATCAAAGTAGTAAAAGTGAACCGACAGGCGGTATGGGGAGTTGTACTATCGAGACCGTCTGCGTAGTTCATTAGTACGCCCGGTCACGGACACGTCATTAAGGGTGGCTCACCTGATTAGTCAAGTCCATGTGGGTGAACCGTTGCTCGATAGGCTTCACCGCTTTCCTGTGCATCATATGCCTCCTCTACATTCTCGAACGTCGTTTTGAAGTTGAATAGATCCTCGAAAGGAACCTCTCCCTCTAACTGATCGATAAGGGCGATTGCCGACTCAAACTGCGTCGGCGGGTAGGCGAGACTCCCGAGTATGTCGAGTTCCTTCTGGACAACTCGAGTCGGATTGATTTCTGCTTCGCCGTTGTAAGCAAAGTGTCCAACCTCAACAAAGGTTCCACCGTCGTGAGGTAATTCGATTCCCTGTTCAACTGCGACGGGGAGTCCAGCTGCTTCAATGACAATGTCCGGCCCAACGTTACCCGCAGTGAGCTCTTTCACCGTCGTTATGAGCTCGTCCTCCTCGTATTCGGTTAAGTTGACCAGGTCGGTGGCCCCAAAGTCTGCTGCCAATTGAAGCCGTTCGTCGATGGCGTCGATTGCGATAATCTGTCCCGCACCCGCGGCCTTCGCTGACGCGATAGCAAAGAGGCCGATTGGTCCTGCGCCCTGTACTGCAACGCTCTGCCCCACACCGAAACCCTCTCGGATGTGAGGATGCCCGGGCTGCATCGACCTTTCGAAAGCGTGCATCCCAACGGAAATCGGTTCCACAAGCGCACCCAATTCCGACGGAACGTCCTCGGGAAGCTTGTAATAATATGATTTGGGCGGCAAAACGACGTACTTACTCATCCCACCAGCGTATTGATCCTCGATATTATCGAAGCCAAACCGATCCGCGTTCTCGCTCAGGCGTGGACGGCCCGGCATGTTCCGCGAGTACCAGTCGTTCCCATCGCTGTCCATCGCCGGAACAACCGACAAGTTATCACCTTCACTTATCTCGGTGCCCTTAGAATCTCGTTCTACGTTTTCGCCGACTTCCTCGATGACCCCCGTAAACTCATGACCCGGGACAACTGGGAAATCGAGATCCATCCCACCGTTATACATGTGGACGTCCGTCCCACAGATCCCGGTCATCTCAACGCGCAACAACACATCGTTAGGGCCTACTTCGGGAATCGTGATTTCTTGGACTTCGAGCTCACCGGGTTCGTTCATCACAATAGCGGTTGTTTTCATCGTATCCACTTTGTCAGAGAGCAACCGAGTAAATAAATGTTGTGGGAGTAGTTAGCAAGGAAGCCATCCTAGGGTCCAGTGGTAGTTGTTTTTCGAAGAGGGGGGTTTCTGCAAGGGATTAGAATATATAAAAATGAAATTCAATTGCTGGTTCGAATAGTACGAATGACCATTATGTATGGAGGCAAATAGAATTACATACGTATGTTTGTAATTCTAGAGAACCGTCTCTGAGTCCTGAGATTGAATTATCGAATTAATAGCTAACAATTGTTTATACACCTATGTGAAGTGGGCTGATACCCTAGACAATAACAAGCAAATCATGACTACAGATATACGACGCATCTTTGTTTCAACTGTTCCGTCTGACGATCTAGCTAAGTAGTTCGATCAGATCGTTCTAATTAATCGAATATCGATCCAATCAACGAAACAAATACATCTGGAGCGCTCAACGGTATTGCCGTTCATGCCAGCACTAACAAAACTTTTGACGTGAATTCTGTTGTGTGTTACTCGTAGACGGCCCTCTCAACGAGATTTTCGTTTACGTATTCCCAGTCGTATTCGACCCCTAGTCCTGGGCCGTCCGGAACACCCACCGTACCGTCCTCGTCGATGCTATCTATACGATCGGTATATCCATTTTGATACACCGGATATTCTGAGTGTGGATTCTTCGACGTGGGATGTACTAATCCGAGCTCATAAAAATTGGAGTTGCGTGTCGCCGCCATGCAATGTCGCTGGGCGGGCCCAGCTAGATGATATTCGATGTCGACGCCGAGACCCTCTGCCGCTCTGGCGATTTTCATCGCTCCCGTGATACCTCCATCCCATTCAGGATCCGCACGAGCGAAGTCCGTCGCCTCGTTTACAACAAAGTCAATCGTTGGTTCTACTCCCCGGACGAGTTCAGTCTGTAGAAGTGGCGTGTCCATCGACTGCCGAAGAGTCCGATGGCCGTGTTGCGATCTCCCTGTATCCTTGTACGGGTCTTCGTACCAGAAGTACTCATATTCGTCACACGCCCGTCCCACCTTGAGCGCATCAGCACGCGTTTCATATTTGGCGACTGGGTCATGCATTAGCGCCATCCGGTCACCAACCCGTTCACCGACAGCCTCGATCAGGTCGATTTCAGCTTCGATGTCGTATGTGTCGGTTTCACACCACGTGTGCGTTTTGAATCCTTGATATCCGTACTCACAACACGTTTCCGCGAAGTCAGCGAAATCCTCTGGTGAACTGAGTCCAGAGTCGGTTTGAGTGAAGTACGTAGATGCGTACGCAGGAAGCCTGGTACGGTGGGTGCCGAGCAGTTCGTGAATTGGCAGTCCGGCGTACTTCCCGGCGAAATCCCAAAGCGCTATGTCAATGATGCCAAGCCCCATCTGATCGTATTTTCGAAGCATTTCACGCATCGCATTCCAGTGTTTTTCACGCTTTAGTGGATCTGCCCCTATTAGGTACTCCGCACAGATTCCTACCTGGGTAGCTGCCGGTTTTCCACCACCGATATACTCACCCGTGTATTCGGTATCAGTATGAATTCTAAGACCGTGAACTTGACGCTCATACGTCTCACCTGGTGCGTATACGAGCTTTTGTTTCGTGTGATCGAGTCGGACATCCGTTATTGGATACGTAAATGCAGTCAGTTCGATCTGGGTTATCTCTGGAGACATAGCTGGCTAAGTTGTGGAAACTGGTTGAAGTCACGCTTACTTAATACCTTCCACGAAAGGAAATCATGTTCGATACCGCAGTACCTTCCTGTGCTGGCCATTCGAAATATTGTTTTATATATTCGAACTAGGCCAATGACAGAGACAAGGTAATGTGCAGATGGTAGATTGATGTAAATCACGTATGATTGCACTGACAATTGATGTCCTCTTCCTTGGTACTTGATCAAAGACGCTGTCGGCCGCTCAAACCCATATTTAAGAGAGTAACTTTCGCTATCCACGAATAGAGTCAGAACGTATACCAGGCGGAATCAGTGAGAAGACAATGACTATCTGGTTTCTGACTAGTCCATTGATGAGGTATAAACGTTATATGATAGCTTGGAAGTGTTCAAGCTTAAAATACTGTCTATAATGCTGTGTTGAATAGCGATCTAATCGACTAGTATCACGGGGTAGAAGGACGAAGCCGAGGAAATCGATTCTGTCCATGGAAGTCGATCTCCTCGACTTCGTTGAGCAGTGTCGTCGCCTAGTCAAACAAGCGTTGGGAAAGCACGCGGGCGAACCCGCCAGCGGCGGGTTTGCCCGCTGGAAACACGTTGTGCTACACTGTTTTCGGCTCGAAGACGGCCACAGCTATCGTGAAACGCCGAATCGGCTGAAGTACATGGCTGAGATTCGTAACGCCCTCGGCTTAGATCGAGACGATCTCCCAGACTACAGCACGATCTACAAATCGTTTGATCGGCTGAAAATGTGGGTATGGCGGGCGCTGCTGCGCGTTTCCGCGCAGCAGCACCCGCAGTCTGGCCACGCTGCGCTCGACAGCACGTTCTTCGACCGGCGACGTGCGTCCTCGTACTTTCGTCAGCGGGCAGGACGGACGATACAGACGCTGAAAGTCACGACATTGACCGATGTGGAATCGCTGGCTGTTCTTGACGTTCACATCGCAGCTCGGTGGAAGCATGATACGAAGACGGGACCGCAGGTCGTCCGCCGAAACGCGGACGACCTGCAGTCCGTCGCCGCCGACAACGGCTTCCAAGACTGGCACACCGAGTACGAGATCGCCGCACACGACATCGATTACCTCGTTCATTATCGCGGCTCGTCAGCGAACGCGGCCGCGAACAACGCGCTCAACCGAGTAAACGGCTACTCTCAGCGGTGGATGGCCGAAACATCGTATTCGACAACGAAGCGCTCGCTCGGCGATGCCGTGCGAGCGCTTGGCTGGTATCGGCAGTTCCGTGAGATCGTCTTGATGTTCGCCATCATCAACATAGAACCACTGTGTGAGCCGCTGTAACCGTGACTCAGCATCCATTCAACACAGCAGTCTATAACTGGAATAGAAAGTTGATCTACCACCAGATAGTAGCCAACGTCTTCAGAGTGTAATCGTTGAACAATTGAATTTGTGATCCCAGTAGAGTCCTCCATTTACATCTGCATCTGGTGTGGGCAATCAATCGGTGAAGATCGGCTTCTCGGTAGCAAAGGTTTCTGACGCTAATGAAATCTCTGGATGATCTAAAGCTGCAAAACAAAGGAGAAACCTTGCTCTTCCACATCTCAATTTTGTTGGTTATCCAAAGCTCGAAAATTAATGGGCAAGAAATGTTCTAACTTCCAGTCCGACATCAACGATTACAACAACATTCTAAAACTAATTCTAAGGTGCATAACTGTATTCATATCGAATACTATACTATTTGATGTCTGGTCTGTCAGCTACAGAATTACCACTACAGGCCCAGGCCGTCTGGTGGAATTACACTTAAGGTACGTGTTTACCCCGAGGACGAAACAGCTGGCACAGCCTGAGCGCGTGACACCATATCGTTGTCCCGGACGACACGCGTGAGTTCTTCGTAGGGATTGCGTCCCTGCTGGCAACGTGGCGCCAGCAGGGACAGCAACGTCTCATGAACGAACATCCCCCGGTCGTTCCGGAGCGTGCCGATAATCTTCCGGAGAACCACAGGCTC
Source organism: Halorubrum laminariae (assembly GCF_024494655.1). Lineage (GTDB taxonomy): Archaea > Halobacteriota > Halobacteria > Halobacteriales > Haloferacaceae > Halorubrum > Halorubrum laminariae. Next base: position 14,297 of record NZ_JANHDL010000026.1, read on the forward strand.
ACGAAGCGCGCTCTCCGCAGCGTTGTTCGTTGGGGAGACCGCTGGCTCACCGATGAAGGTGAGCCAGTGGTCGAGCCCGCCTTCGATCTTTCCGAGCAGTGTTGCCACTGGTCCGTCGGGTACTGACCGCTCAATCAGCGACTCCAGTTCTCTGCGCGCTACACGTTGTAATTCTGCTCGCTCACGAATCGTCAAGTCGCTCTCCAGCCGGGCCTGGAGAGCGACGTACAACTGAGTGAGAGCCCGGTAGATCGGTTCGCCTTCCGCCTGCTGGTCGGTGGCGTCTTTCGCTTCCCGAAGAATATGCGCCCAACACCGCTGGAGGTGGCTGCTGAACGCTGGATAGGCCGTCCACCCATCACAGATGACCGTTCCCGTGAAGTCCTCCCCGAGGACTTCCGCGGGAACATCGCTTCCGCGACTCTCTCGAACCGCGTACAGCGTGTGGTCTTCGGTCCGGAACGTCCAGAGCCACGCCTGGTCGCCGTCTCGCTTGATCCCTGTTTCGTCGATGTGGACAACGTCGGCGTGCTGGATCTGACGGCGGATCTGGTCGTATTCACAGCGACCGGCGCGCGCAGCGCGCTCGGTCGCGTGCCACGTGGCCGCGCCTGAAAGCTCCAGTCCGTGCAGTTGCTCGAAGCGGTCGCTGATCTTGCGGTAGGGAAGACGGTGGTCGTACCGGGACAGCGCCGACTGGGCAATGACGTTCACCCCGAACTGCCCCTCATCGGGGCAGTCGGGGTGAGACGCAACCGTCTCTGCGCCACAGCAGTCACACGCGTAGTGGTGGCGGTTGTACTGGGTGGTTTCTGGGGGTTGTGGGTCAGGGATCTCCTCGACGAGTCGGGGGCTGACGCCCGCCGACTCGTCGAACTCCTCGCCACAGTCTGGACAGCAGTCACAGATCACCTCGATTTCTCGGTCTGGGTCGGGTGGATCCCGCCATTCCGGGTCGTGTCCGGACTTTCGGCCGGGCGTGCCACCGTCAGTCCGGGGTTGTTCGTCGTCCTCGTCCCCATCGGACGAGGACGACTCCTCTTGGTCTGATTGGTCCTTGCTCGGTGGTGTATGCGGTCCCTCGTACCACCGGAGTTTGGCTCTGAGGCGTTTGTTCTCCGTACGGAGTTCTTCGTTTTCTTCGCGGAGCTCTTCGTGAACTTCCTCATTCTGTTCACGAAGGGTTTCGTGCTGTTCGCGGAGTTCTTCGTATTCTCAGTACCTCGCAAAGCCTGTTAGTTGAGAGGTCTGCTTGTTGAAGTGTGTCCAAACACCACCAAGCAGACGATGAAATCCACGAAGACCAGCTTCTTAACTTTCTCGTCAACGCGCTCACCGGTTC
>NZ_JANHDL010000027.1 GCF_024494655.1 Halorubrum laminariae
CAGTGTCGGATTGTGTTGGTGTCATACTTCCAATCCGGCTTTTAGTCTAGTGAAAGTGACTATTTCGCTCCGTTAGTGATAGATGCCGGATACGTCTGAACTGATTTTGAAACCGTGCAACGGGCTATACTAATACAAACTGATTAATTCGGGAGGATAATATCGTCATTTGAGTCCGATCCTCAGGCGAACTGCTTCGGCTCTGGACCAACCACATGAATACGAAACCTCAGTTCGGTAACGGCGTTGAAGCACAACATGAACGGTTCGAAACCGACAGTCACGGTGATATCTACATTGTCGGAGACGTCCACGGGAGCCGAATAATTCTCGAACGGCTCCTCACGAAACTCGAATTAGAGGACGACGATCTTGTCGTATTCGTCGGTGACCTCGTTCGAAAAGGGCCAGACAGTCCCGGTGTTGTTGATCTCGTCCGTGAGGATCCGCGTCTCGTCAGCGTCCGCGGAAACAACGAGCAGAAAGTCGTGCGCGGTGACAAACACCCGGACTGGCTCCGCGAGGACGACCGCGAGTACTTCGAATCGCTTCCGGTCGCGATTTCCTTCAACGACGTTCTTGTCGTTCACGGTGGTATTGATCCCCAACAATCGCTTTCAGACCACACCGTTGAGGAGCTGTTGACGATGCGTTCCCCGCACGGCGACGGGTATGACGGACCGTTCTGGTATGACGACTACGACGGACCCTACCGCGTCTTCTTTGGCCATACCGTTCATGACCAGCCGGTTGAGCGAGAACACGCCGTCGGCCTCGATACCGGCTGCGTCTACGGTGGAACGCTCACCGCGTACGACTACCGGAACGACGAATTCCTTACCGTAGAGGCGAAGACCCATCAAGAACGCGCCAACTCGAAAATTGTCGATCCGGCCTGAGTGACTCCATTCTGGCCTCCCTCTCGATACTCGGAAAGCTATTCGCGGTGATTGACATCCCCCTCCGCGTAAACGCGGGGGAATCCTGAGCGTTGGAGATTTCAGGTTTGTAGCCTCACCGAATCCCAGTACGGTGAGAATCCGTGTGGGGTCCACGGACTGTGGCGGGTGGGACTGCCGGGAGTGCCAAGCCCCCGGTACTCCTATCCTCCATCATGTTCGGACTCCGAGAGTTATTTTTGCCTCGGGGAGTCCGGCAGACTTCGACGGACTTGGAGTTACTTTTTGTGGTGCGTACAGCAGTCAGGCACTGCATCGGTTCATTATAGGAACCGACCGTCCACCTGACTGGTTCCGATTATTGTCTTATTGCTTGGGGCGGACAGGCCGCCATCGTAGGACTGATCAGAATCGCTCTGTTCCGAACCTGATTCCTCGCTGTACGTAGAACTGCCTGCGACTTCAAGCCACGGATTGCCAAATCTCAGAGTGGCTAGTGCAGCGTAGTTTGATTCTGAGTTGTCGGATTCATCCTGCGGCTGAAGCCGCAGGTATTCTGCTTGAATTTTATAATCGACACCGTGCCAAACGCCGCTCTGAGCTGAATTACTCGTACTCGGTCTGAAGACGATCCCGTGCTCCCTCTCGCGTTTTGAAGTATCGTCGATCGCCCTCCGCCGTCCGAACAGCCCAGTCGTACGTCTCGCTATCAGGACGGTACCAGTATTCGGAGTACACGTCGAACACGGACACTCCCCCGTCCGAGTGGGTCTGTTTTTCATCGGCATCGAGATCGGCTTCGTCCGACACCTCGGATCGAGCGTCCGTCTCGCTCTCTGTGACATTCTCAACGAGAAGCGCTTCCTCGATCAGATCCGTATCGACGATCATTCCAGGACCGTAGCCGTTGTCAAGTGCTGCTTCCGTCGCTGTCATCAATATCTCTTGGATGTCTCGAACCGGGTCGTCGTCGGAAGAGACCGCTTCGTAGGTTCCGTCGCTTTGCATAACCCATCGACGGCGGTTATCTGTTAGTGACGCCTCCAAAATGAATCGGAGCTGTTCGCGCAGTTGCGTGTCTTCGACCGGCGTGACCGCTTCTACTCGATAATCGAGATTCCGGGTCATCCAATCGGCGGAGCCGATGTACCACTCGGGACTGCCTCCGTTCTCGAAGTAAAATATTCGAGCGTGCTCGAGGAATCGGCCGACAATCGAGTGGACGGTGATATTGTCGCTCAGTCCTTCGATACCGGGACGAAGCCGGCAGATATCTCGAACGATCAAATCGATTTCGACTCCGGCCATCGAAGCACGATAGAGTTCCTCGACCATCGACGGGTCTTCAAGCCCGTTTATTTTGACCACAATCCGTGCCCGCTGACCAGCACGAGCATGCTCGGCTTCTCGTCTGATCATCTCCGTGAACCGCTCACGCATCGTTACGGGTGCAATCAAGAGCTTCCGGAAGCGGTCGTCGAGCGTTGGCCCGGTAAAGAAGTTGAACACCTTCGTGAGATCGAACCCAATGTCTCGATCAGCAGTCAACAACCCCAAGTCGGAATACCCTTTCGCGGTTCCTGAATGGTAGTTTCCGGTACCGATGTGCGAGTAGAGCTGAACGCCATCGTCCTCTCGGCGCACGACGAGCGCCGTCTTCGTGTGCGTTTTCAACCCTACAGTCCCGTACGCGACGTGGATGCCCTCCTCTTCGAGTTGCCGAACCCATTCGAGGTTGTTTTTCTCGTCGAACCGAGCCTTCAGTTCGACCATCACCGCGACCTGCTTGCCGTTGTCGGCGGCATTGATGAGGCTCTGAATTACCTTCGAGTCGCTGGCGGTTCGATAGATCGCCGCCTTCACGGCGAGCACGTCGGGATCGGTCGCGGCCGCGTCGAGGAATCGCTGGACTGTCCCCTCGAACGAGTGATACGGGTGGTGCGCGAGAATGTCCCCGTGTTTAATTTCGTCAAAGATACTCTTCGTCTCGTCTCTGGTATCACTCGCCAGTGAGCCTAATCGGGGATGAGGCTTTGGTGACCACGCCGGCGGCTTGAGGTCGGGACGATCGAGATCGATAAGCTCGAAGAAGTCCTCGAAGTCGATCGGTCCCTCGCGGTGGAACACCTCTCGGTCGTCGACCCCGAGCTGATCTTTGAGAATCGCCAGTGACCCATCGGGCATATCGGCGTCAACCTCCAGCCGGACCACCGTCGCGAAGCGTCGTTGTTCGATAACCTCCTCGACCATATCGACGAGGTCTTCGGCGACCTCTTCGTTCCGCCGCACCTCGGCGTTTCGCGTCACCTTGAATTTCGATACGTCACGGATGTCGAGATCGGGGAGCAACAGGTCGAGATTACGTTCGATGAGGTCTTCGATGAGAACATACCTGTCAGCCTCACCAGAAACGCTGATGAGGCGGGGTTGATTCGGCGGAATCTTGATCCGGGTGAATGTCGGCTCGTCACCCCCGTTCGACGAGAGCACAGCGAGTGAAAGCGAGAGGTTGGAAATAAACGGGAACGGGTGAGCGGGGTCGAACGCGAGCGGCGTCAGTGTCGGCAGGATAGACTCCTCGAAGTGCGTCCGTAGCTGTTCTTGATCTCCTTCGGGTAACTCGTCAGGGGTCCAGATCTCGATCCCTTCGTCTGCGAGCGTCGGTTTGAGAACAGACTGCCAGTATTCCGACTGCTGCGCAAAGAGCGGGCGTGCGGTGTCGAGTACTTCGACCCACTGCTCTTTCGGTGTCCGTCCATCGGGCGTCGTCTTCGTCACACCAGCATCGATTTGCTGTTTGAGTCCGCCGACGCGCTTCATGAAGAACTCATCGGTATTTTTCGTGAAGAACGCGAGAAATCGGAGCCGTTCGAGCGGCAGATTCCGATCGTCCATTCCCTCTCGAAGAACTCGCTCCTGAAACGCCAGTTCGGAGAGTTCCCTGTTAAGGTAGTACTCTGGGTCTGTGAGGTCTCTGTCGGTCACAGAATCACCCGTATGGAGAACGTTGATACTGTGAGGCGTCTCTTATATTTGTCAAACTGAAATCCTCCTATCATTTCTGGGTCAGCGGAAACGACACCTTACAAATGAGAGAGTGACACTCATTTTCCGGGTTCACCTGACTGTGATCGGTTACCTTTCGACATCGAACTAGCGGGACGAGATCTCGACTGACGGTTCGGGTGCTGGCAGAGACCCTTCGCCACTGGAGAGGGCACCATCGGGAAGCCATGTGTCGTCGCGTTTCGTCCACTCCTCGATCGGAAGTTGCTGAGTAGTCTCTGAGGGGATGACAATTTCAGTAGCGTTAGAAATGATCTCGTACTTTCGAATTGCCATTTTGGGCTCGTTGAGATCGTGCCTACCTAGATGTGGCTTCACGCGAGCGTACAGATCCTGTTTCGAATACTCGCTTCGTCGCCCTTCGAGTGCGTGAACGGCGTTACAAACTGGACAGCTAAGGACCATAGCCGATTCCATGACTTACAGATGCTACGCTAACTACAAGAAGCCCGATCAATAGTTATATATACCAATATGTAATGATTGGAATTCCAATGTATTTGCCGCGCTCAGTCCCAACGTCCCGATATAGTTGACGCCGTTGAAACCGTCTGTATTGAGCTCGCCCTGAAGTCTGGAACGGCGACACCGAGTGGCAAATTCACCGTCTACTTGGGCGGGTTCGAGGCTAAGCTCACGGATAACAACCTCCCTCACCGAGCGAGGTCGGTAGACTGAGTGAGGTAAGGTAGGGTTGTCGACCACAGTTGCTCCGGTTAGTGGGGGCGCTTCGCCGACGCGTCGGCAATCGTCTGAAACTGCGTCGGGTCTTGGAGGAACTCCTCGCCCGTGTTGGCGATCGCCGACCGGTCGATGTATTCGACGCCGTCGCCGTACACCGCTAGCACGGGCTCGTCTTTGAACTCACCAATCGGGCGAGACGTGGTGCACTCTATTGCGACGTACGTCCCTCCCGGGAGGGTAGGTGCGTCGGCGTACGCCGCCGGGAGGTCGTCCCTGTGAACGCCCGCGAGCATGTGACCGGGAAGGATCACCATCGCGGTCCGGTAGCCGAACGCCGGCTGCGAAAGCATCCCGACCAGCAGATACGTGAGGTCCTCGCAGTCACCGCAGCCATCGACGAGCGTCTCCTCGACGGTTCGGATGTAGTCCAGCACTCCCATCGATTCCGCATCCGTCGCGTATTCGAGCGAGTGCACAAGTCCGATCGCTCCGTCGAGAAGGACCGACTCAGGGAGCGACCGTCGAACACCCTCGCCCGTCGCGCTCGCGTTGACGAGCGCCTCGGTGAGCTGCTCGGCATGAGCGCTCGCCTTCGCCGCTTCGAAGCCACTCAGATATCCGTGCGTCGCGTCGGCCGCTTCTCTGTACGCGGACCGTTCGATCGGAAACTCCAGACGCCACTCACGCCCGGACCGGTCCGTCCACTCGTACGTCATGGCGTAGCCGTCCGCGATCCGTTCCCGAGCGACCGAATCTCTCGCGTCGATGGGTGTCGGCCGCGTCGGCTCGCTCGCAGAAAGAGCCAGCGCCGCAGACCACAGATCGGACAGTTCGACGACCGAGGAAGCGACGACCCCGAGCGCTACTCGGTCCAGCGTTTTGTCGAAGAGTTCCCGTCGTTTCATGCCCACCAACGGATCACCTCGGATTCGTCCGTCACCGGTAGAGGCGTCCGAATCGGCGGCGGGCGAAACATCTGAGTCCGCGTCGACCGGGGCTTCGGATTCGACGGGGACCGACAGCGTCGGGCTTCCCGACCGTCTCGCCCGCCGCAGTCGCGGTACATCCGGGTGGTTATTGGAAGCATTCGGGCTTGACGACGGAGTCGACATCCACCGTCACCCACGCTGACAGCCGCTCGTCATCGGTCGCCTCTGCTGGGAACACCGTGACCCGATCGGGACCCGACGACCGCCTGTCGACTTGATGTACCAGACCGGCGAACGCGGGACTCACCGATTTCCGTCCGGTCGTCTCGTCGTTCCTCGACCTCCGGTTGGTATCCGTTGTCATCTGTTACTCGTTCGGGGTATTCGGCAGCCTGTGCTTGAACCCTTATAATAGGTGAACGGACGCGTCAGAAGGCGACCGGTGGGATATATACTCGTCGTGACCAGTTCGTCGTGCCCGTTCTGACTCGACGAAGACGAGTCCACTCCGACATTTAGATCGCAGTTTTTCAGATTGAGATAATCAGACTATGGCGTGGCCCGGACGGGACTCCAGAGATGGGCGATCATGTCATAGTCGGTTTGATACAAATTCAATCTCTCTTGATCAGAGAACTCCCGTTCGGTTGCTGATTTCGTACGGAGCGATATATATCACTCATAGCAACAAAAACCGTGCCTCGGTGAAATCTCCGGCTGTATGTCCTCGCCCGAGTGCGGGATACTGTCGCCGGTACTCGATACGCTCCACACCGGTGTGGCGATCTATGACGCCGCCTCCGGGGCTGTTATCGACGCGAACGCGCGACTGGAGGAAATCCTCGGATACAGTTCGGACCGACTGCGTGAGCTCTCCGTGGCCGAATACACGGCGAACACGTACCCACACACCGAGTCTGATTTCCATAATCGACTCTCCAGGGCCGCTAACGGAAGCCCGCAGCAGTTCGTGTGGCGAGCCAAACGAGCGGACGGCGAACTCATCTGGATTCAGGTGTTTACTTCTCGACAGTACCCGACGGCGGACCGCTGTGTCCACGTCGAGGTACGGGACATTACGCGTCACTACGACACCCATCATCGGGCGGAACTGTTCTGGCGCGTCCTCCGGCACAACCTCCGGAACGAGGCCGCGATTATCATTGGATGTGCGGAGCAGGCGATGAACGGCCCCGAGAGCGGACCATCCGAAGAGGTCATCTCGACCATTCGGTGCAGAGGCGAGAAGCTCGGTAACATCGCCACGTCAGTGAAACAGATCGAACACGCGGTGACCGACTCGCAGACGAGCGTCGTCCGGGTTTCCGCTGCGGACGCCGTGCGGGACATCGCGAATCGGATAGGCGCCGAACACCCCGACGCGGACATCCGGGTCAGCGAACGGCAACGGATGTGGATCGACGTCAACGATGCGTTCGAGTACGCGCTCGCACACGCCGTTGAGAACGCGATCGTCCACAGCATCGACGAGGCGCCGGCAGTCGAGATAACGGTCGGCCCGTCGCCCAACACCGGTCGCGCGGAGATCCGCATCGAAGACACGAATCCGCCGATCCCGCCCGAAGAGATCGCCGCGCTGTTTTCGCCGACCGTCACCACGAGCACGTCCCACGGCTCTGGGATCGGCCTGTTCGTGATGAAGTGGTGCGTCGAATCGCTCGGCGGAGAGGTGTTGTTCGAATCGCGGAATTCCGGGGGAAACGCCGTCTGCTTACTCCTGCCGCCTAAGCAGCTCCAGGATTCGATGACGACCGATTGAGTTCGCTGTTCGCGACGGCACGTACGTCTCGATGGGAGTTTCCCTCCCTCAGTCAGCATGAATCGGTCTCCAATTCGCATCATTCGATATCGATCCGAGCTCTGTCGGCAGCGCCACGTCCGGAGGCGAAACGGGGGGATTCACGAAAACAATCGAGGCGACCGCACCTGTGAATCACCTTGATAATCGCAAGGCTACACCGGGACATACGGAGCGGAACGGATGTCTATTGAACCGAAAGTGATGTGTTTCTCTTGGAGATCGCATCCATCGGTAATTCCGCCTTCGAATTCGTCATTGAGGTGCGATTCAAGTTCGTAGCGGGGAGCCAAGTGGTCAGCCGTCACGATCCGATAGCCGTCTGATCGACTCGCGCGTTGTATCTCGCACGACCACAGAAACATCTCTTTGAACTGGCAGAATCCTTGGTGGTCAATACGCAGTACTTATCGACCGGCTGTTTCACGGAAGAAATTGTCTGAAGAATAGGGTTTCAACAGAGCCGGAAATGCTGTTCGAGCGAGCTGTAACAGCCCACGAACGCGATCCATTTCACTCGCCCAATCAACGATCTCACGGTACGTCGCATCCATGTGAACCCGCAAAAAGTGGAGCGTAACATGCTTCCACCCGGGAAATCCGTTGCCAGTCGGATCACTCACCGCCGTTGGACTGGCGGCACAGCGCTTTTGAGCCAGCGACGCGGCTTGCTTAACGAAGTGGAAGAGTAGGTTGGTCACATTCGACTCTTCCGCTTTGCTACTGTCTTCAGAGCGACGCTATCCCGTCGCCTTCTGCGGATTCAACAGAGCAGTGCGAACACAACAACAGCTACTCTGATTCGGAAGGTGTTACCCTATCGATGCCAGCGTAGAATACCGCCGTCAACGCGACAGTTAGGATCAGTCCAACAACAATCGGCAAAAGGCCAGTCGGGTCGGGAGTAGCGATGAACGCGACAGAAAACCCGACGGATGATCCGAGTAAGACGGATGCGAGACCTCGAACAAACCAGCGCATATTCACCAATTCTATCGGGTACATCATTGTCCTCCTCCGCGTGAACGCGGAGGAATCCTGAGCATTGGAGATTTCAGGTTTGGAGTCCCATCGAACTCCAACACGGTGAGAATCCGTGTGGAGTTCGCGGACTGTGGCGGGTTGGACTGCTGGGAGTGCCAAGCCCCCGGTACTCCTATCCTCTATCACGGGTGGACTCCCAGAGTTGTTTGTGCCTCGGGGAGTCCAGCAGACGTCGACAGACTCGGAGTTACTTTCTGTGGGCGTACAGCAGTCGGGCACAGATTCGGTTCATTGTAGGAACCGACCGTTCACCTGACTGGTTCCGATTATTGTCTCATTGCTTGGGGCGGACAGGCCGCCATCGTTGGACCGGCGGGGAACCGCTCTGTTCCCAGCCTGATTCCTATATATATACATGACTGCCTGTCATTTTAACCTACGAATTGGCAGGTCTCGGAGTGGCTATCCTAGCGTGGATTTGGTCGGCAGTGTCGGATTCATCCTGCGGCTGAAGCCGCGGTATTCTCCTTGCTCTGTATAAAAGCATCGCTAACCTAGATCATACCCCCACTCTCGGAGCGTTGCAGCGATTTCATCTATGTGTTGAAGCCCCACAAGTAGCGCAGCTTCACGAAGATCGGCCTTTTTCACCTGTTCACCAAGCTCTGACTCAAGCGTTCGTGTTGCCTCACGCTGTGTAGTAACCGTCGATTGTTGGAGATGAAGCTGCACTGTCTGCTCTCGTCCGTCAGTAATACTGTTCCGCGTGAGTATCCAAGGAAGATCTCGGCGAGCCGTTTGACTCATACTATCTGATGTAGAATGTATCGCAGCATCTGGTGTATCGCTAGTCGATGATCGCGTCGTACTCTCTGTAGTGTCCTCAGTTTCTGATGTGGTATCTGGCTCGCCAGTTGGTTCTGTACTGTCCCAATCGTCGTCAGCAGCGCCACTCTTGAACCCACCCATCACGCCGTCACCTCCTGTTCGTCCTCTTCAAGTGCTCCTGGTTCAGGTGAGTTCGGAGCGTCAATTCCACCCTGAGCTTCGATGAAGCGCGCGATACGGTCAAACTGTGCAAGCGTCTCCACCTCGTAGTCACGACGGCGATCACGGTGGGTTCGAACGTACTTGAACGCCGAACACTGCTGACGCCAACACCCTTCCATCAACGATGTCCGATCCCCGATGACCTCGGGCACCTCATACGGGATTGTGTCGAGCATCTGTTCCTGATCGCGAGTACCTTTGAATCCCATCGGTACCGCACCTAACACGCCGACGTCGATGTTGAGCTGGTCCGCAAAATTCGTCGCGAGCTCTTCGAGTCCTTCAACAGCAGCTTGCCCTTTAGCAGATGGCTCGATTGGAAGCAGCAGATTTCGCGTCGCGTAAATTGCGTTGTAGAGGTGTGATCCTTCGGTTGCGGGTGGATCACAGACAAGAATATCGTATTTGTCGGGAACGCCAGCTTCGCCAAGCACTCGTCGCAACTGGGCGTGGACGTTGTAGGCGTCTCCGAAATCTTCTGCTTTCTGCTGTTCTCTATCCAGATGCTGGGTGAGATCAGACAGTGAGTTGTGCTCTGGAATGATATCTATGCCTTCAGCAGTTTCGATGAGATCTTCGAAGGGGCCTCGTGGACTCCCGACCATGTGACGAACCAAGCTATCAGCACTAGCGTCTGCGCGATCTGTATCAACTCCAAGTAGACGGCTCAAATCACCGTCTTGCGGATCGAGTGGTACTACAAGGACATCAAGACCAGCTCGCTGGTGGGCGATTGCTGCGTTCGCAGCCAGCGATGTCTTGCCGACACCTCCTGCTTCACTGTATACTGTATATGCAAGCATATGGGTGCAATTAGGCTCATAGCTAATGAAGGTATGTCAGACACTCATCTACGAATCATATATGTGTTACTTGGACATCTAAGATAGATACTTTAGAAAACTATCTTGTAGAAGTATCTTAGAGATCTTAGATTTATATCTTATATTTATTTCTTAGTTACACGAGATCGAGGAGAAAGCCCACGACGTTAGTCGTAGGAGAAATGACTCCACAAACGCGCTAGTCGTCACCAACGCTGAACTGCGTATATTCACTCACCGTGTTCAAGACGACACTCGTATTGGATTCTTGCACATCTGCATCGGCCAAGACGCGCTTGATCTGGTTGTTCATATCGTCGGAATCTGTGAACTTTCCAATCGCGATGATGTCGTAATCACCAGTCGTCTCATATACACTCATCATCTGTGGTTCATCGCGAAGCGCATCTGTAATATCCGGTAGCCCGGGGCCATCGACTTTGAGTTGGAGAATGGCAGTCACGTCGTAGCCAAGTTTATTGTAATCGACAATTGGCGTGTATCCCTCAATTGCACCTGCGTCTTCGAGATCTGCCAAATGGTTCGAGACCGTCGTCACCGACACATCAAGCTCGTCGCTGAGATTGCGCAAGCTCTCACGGCCATTTCCCAGAAGTGCGTTTACCAACTCTGTATCGAGGTTTTCGTACGTCATTGTTTGTGTTTTAATTTGTAGTGTTATAATTGTTTTACGTATTATATCATATTCAGAATATCCTTTGAGAGGCTCTGTTGAAATCCTACTTTTCAGACATATCATCGACTGAAACAGCGGGTCACCGAAGAGTACATACTGGGAATCTGATTGCTGCTATTTTGATAAATACGAGCAAGAGTTATTCTATCTCCTGTGGCACATAGGCATATGACACAGCGATCTGAGAAGTATCTATTCCACCTTGAGAAAGATTTAGAAGTCGACACTCGCGAAGAGAAGAACATCCATATTCGACAGGCTCTCCAGATTTGTGTCGTTTGCGATGAGTTAGAACAGTCCCTGATAGACTCACAGGACAGCTAAATTATTGAACAAATAATACCTCTTCACTGACCGCAACTGGGTCAGTATATATCACTTCCTGAGGATTTCAACAAAGCCGGGAGACTACAAACCGTAATATCCCAACACTCGGGACTCCTCCGGCTTTAGCCGGAGGAGGATGTCAATTGCCCGCGTTCCGCGGGATTGAGCGCGCCCTCTCACAGCATGGCTACGAGGACGCAGTTCAACTCGTCAAGGCCTTCGACTTCGTCACGTCCGTCGAAAACCGGTACCAGTTCTCTGGATGATCGCTTTCTGACGCACTGACTACAGAGGATACGGCCATCATTCGTCGTTGATCTCGACAGAGCTCTACTGATCACTGACTCGCTGGTCTGTCTGTGAAAACGCCTCTGTCGCCATGTCGGCGCGCTCAGCCGCCTCGATGTGCTGGTAGGCCTTGCGGACCTGTTCCTCACTATTGTCGAGATATCGGGCAGCTGCGGCGTAGCCGAACTGCCGAACTAGCACTTCTCCGACACCCCGACGCCCACCGTGTAGTTCGAGATAATCACCGTCGAGTGAAAGCTCCAGCTCGTCGCGACGCTCGGCGAGTGTGTCGTGTGTCCAGAGCCGTTCCATGATCGACCGGGCACCGTCGGTGGTGAGCGGCTTCGGCGCGTCGAGGTCGTGCTCAGCAGCGACGATCAGGTCAGGTGCCCCGTTTCGAACACACTCGATCGCGCTGTCGCGGAGACCGGCAGTGGCGAGTCCATGGGTGACGTGCGAAGCGAGCGACGGTCGGTGCAGCGTCGTGAACACTGGCCACGAGTCCGGGATGTCCAGTACCTCGGCGTACCGGCGCAGGGGGCCGATGACGGGCTCGGGGAGTGACGCCTCCTTCCACTCGCGACTCTTCCGGAACACCGTGACGCTGCTGTCTGCGAACGACACGTCACGCCAGCGAACCCCGTTCCGACCGTCGCGGTCTTCTTTCGGTGCCGAGAGGAACTCCGAGCCGCGCAGGCCGGTGTAGGCGACGACGTACACAAGTGCCTGTTCGCGACACCGCTGGTAGGCCTCGAACCGGGCGCGCTGTTTGGCCTGCCACGTCTCACTCTCCGGGTCGCCTCGATCGGCGTGGGAAACCTCAATCGCGCCGAGCGCGTCGAACGCCTCGGAGACGCGCCGATCGACAAACTGGGTGATCAGGTCGCGGTGGATCGGTTCCCACGCCTGCTGGTCGCCCGGTCGACGACCGTCGTTCTCCGGCAGCGGGTCCTCGGCGTCTGACTCGCGGGCGTAGTGTCGGGGAATGTATCCCTGCGCGTGCGCCCACCCGCACCACGACGCGACGTGAGCGTAGTAGGTGAGAACGGTGCCGGCGGCGTACCCGGCGGTTGAGAGATACCGTGCGTAGTCCGAGAAGACCGTCGTGTCGAGGTCCACGAACCGGACGGTGTGGCCGTCGACGACGCCCGTCCACGACTCCGGCGGGGAGGCGTTCGCCGAATCCGCGGTCTCGCCCAGACACCAGCGGTGGAATCGATTCAGCTCGCGATCGGCGTCGGTTCGGTACGCGCCTTGCTCGCCGGCGTCGCCCTTCCCCTTGTCCGTGAGGTACTTCGTGAATGTGTCCTCGATCGGCGTCTCGACGGAGCGACGACCCGTCATTGAGCCTCCGAAGTGTAGGGGTTGTGCCGTCGGAACGCCGCTGCAGACGCGGCATTCCAACTGGAGCGACAGTATGGGGAAGCGTCGGCCATAATTCTGAATCCGCCTCGTTTGGGGCCACGGGTGGGGGTCACTAAGAGCTTACTCTGTCTTACTCAACTAAGACAAAGTAAATAATTACGGTGGATATGAGAGCCAGTGAGTGCTTATCGAGTGATATCGGCCGCGAGAGCCTATCTGGACGAACGAATACACTTTTATATTGTATATCGCTATATTGATTTCCCACCGCGGCTGACGCGGCCACTCAACCCCCCCTTTTGTTCCCGTGGGAATGACCTGCCTTCTGGCGAATTCTAGTGTTAATTATCACTTCCACACCGCTCTGGCTACGCTTATGCCCCCGGCAGCCGTTGTTTCAGCCGGATGTCTATTGAACACACTACATCCCAAAAAGCAGCGGAGGCGGGCGAGTAATGGCGGTTCGGAAGTCCAAGATCCCAGACACATGGGCCAAACGAAGGACAGCCGCAAACCAGAACTCAAAGACTGCCCGCGCGAGGATCAAGCGTGACCTGAACCGCGAT
>NZ_JANHDL010000028.1 GCF_024494655.1 Halorubrum laminariae
GCCGACAGCGACAGCTCTCCGTCGATCCGTCCGTAATCATCTCATCGAGACCATCAGTACAACCGCTTCGAGACAGAACTCAGGCCGCAGAAACAGCTAGCTGTGGATGCTTTGTGAGGTACTGAGTATGGGGTTCTCAAATTGGTCGGCGTAGGCGACCACCTCCGATGTGACTGTGTGGAGGATGTGGTCGATGTGTCGCCACAACCCGTCGCCGTAGGACTCTGCGATACGTTCGCTTCCGCGTTGCTGAAGGCGTCGAGTCGCCGTGAAATACGTCTCGAGGAGTTGTCGGACTCGCTTGCCTTCGTCGTTCCAGAGGTTGGGTGCAGTCGGGGAGCCGCGCTCGTCACGGTGACACACCGTTAACAAAGAGGCTTCCCCGATGTCTACCCCAATCGGCGTCTCCGCCGAACTGGATTCTCGTTCCGCCACGTCTCGCGTGGCGACGATATGGAAGTACCATTCGCCGTCACGGTCGAACAACCGACACTCACCCATCTTCGCGTCCCCCGCGTGCAACGCCTCCAACCACTCCCGCTGTTCGGGATTCGGTTGTGCGGGCAACCAGAGGTGGTAGTCGTCATGGTGCGGGATTTTGACGTACCACTCGATGGTGTTCTGTGGCTTGTGGTCGAGCGTCGGGCCTTCGTTCGTGAACCGAATAGGGTGGTCGTCGTGAAGCTCTTTCGCGTCGTAGCTTCCGCCACAGAGTTGCGGGACGTACTTTTTGAGCGCGTTCTTCGCGTACCCACTCAAGTCGTAGTTGATCACCACGTCGTTCGCCGCCGACTGTGAGGTACAGTTGGCGTTGAACGCGGCTTCGAGCGCGTCTTAATACGCCTGTTTCGTCTCACAGAGTTTCCGATGCTTGTGGGCGTTTGGTTCCACAAGCTTCAGTTCCAGCGTCTCGGTGAGTTCGGTCACTGTTCGTCCTCCTCGTGACGCTGGATGTACTTCTTGACAGTCTCGCTCGAAATGTGGCCCGCTGTTCCTGCGTAGTAGCCGCGTGCCCATTTGATTTTCTCGGCGTCATGGTCGGCGTAGCGGTGGTTGTACTTCCGCGAACTGATGCCTTTGAACCAGTTGGCGAGAAGTGACGGGGCGTGTTTTGGCGGGCTACTGACGAACAGGTGGATGTGGTCGGGTTGGACGGTCAGGTCGATAATCTCCAACCCTTTGTCGTCGGCTATTTCGTGGAGGATGTTTCGCACACGGGTTGCAACGTCACCGACGAGTACCGGTTGGCGGTACTTCGGTATCCACACTATGTGGTAATTGAGGTTGTACGTTGCGTGCCGTGTGGTCTTCATCCGCACCACACACTATGCCTCTGTGGCATCTTAAAAACATCGTACACGGTGGGAGATCCAGCCGTGCAATCGTCGGTAGAGATGTACGCTATTGTCCGCTTGACCCGCGCCTAAAGACGCGGGTATGCGCTTGCACTATGTATCAGCAGGTACTCGCGATTTGTGCCTACATCTGGCTGCCTTCCTCGTAGGGTTGAACGACGACGAACCCCTCAGAGCCGTTGAACTGCATTTGCAGTTGTTCACCGGACGTCTGACCAATTTCGATTGTCTTGTTCGTCCCGATCGACGGCGAGAGGTTGGCGCTCCACGCGACGGTGGCGTCGGGATCGGTCGTGACCGGTGGCGTCATCACGACGGGATCGCCGTGAGTCGTGACCGCCACCTCTCCGGGGCCGGTGAGGAACACATTCGTGAGCCCGCCAGCAGCGGCTTGGGAGAGCCCCCCGACGGTGCTTATCTCGTAGTCGATCTTCTTCTCGAACCCGAGGACATCGGTGCCGTTGACAGATATTGACTCGTCGGCGTCGAGCGAGAGGATCTGTACCTTTTTGCCCTGTTCTGCTACGTAGAGCGTTCCGGATCCCTCGGCCTCCATGATCGGCGTTCCCTCGCCGCTGACGGCCTCCTTAACGAACCCTGAGATCCCGCCCTCGGCGGAAGACTTTCCGGTGAACGTCACGTCGCCGGTATAGGCTATCATTGATCCGGCTTTCACCATCACTGTCCCCTCGAAGGGAATCTCCAACAGTCGCTTGTTGACTTTCTGGAAGCCGTCACTACTCTTCTGAGGGGCGTTCGCATCGACAAATTCGTCTAAGTTCATTCGCGTTTGGGCATCTCGGTGTCAGCCACAAAGCCATTTCCTCGCGTTTCTGATGCAGAAACACGGTGTTCGGTCCCGATCTATTTGAAGTGTGGATCCGTCTGTCCGTGTTTCAGATCGCGCAGCGGGGGGCAGACATTAAACCGGACGGTGTCTAGAGTCGGTAGCAGGATGGCTAATCGATCGACGACACACCTGACCGCGCCGAGGTGACGATGAGTGAGCCTAGCGCGCTACGAATCTCGCTTGCCTCTCATCCCGACCCTGTACTCACGTACGAACTGCAGGATGGCGTTCCGACAGTGATGGCGACTAACGATGCGTTCGACACAGCGATCGGTGTCGATCCCGAGGAGCCAGTCTCGGCCCTTTTCGAGCGGTTCGACACGGTAAAATCGTCTGGTGGTGAGGCTCCTGAGGAACAACTCCGTGCTGGCGAAGCGGTTGAACTCTTGTTGGAAACCGCCGGTGCCGGTCAGTACGTAGCTCATGTCCTCACGCCCGACGCAGACGGTGGAGCGATAGTTTTCAGCCCCCGTGACCCCGCCGCCTCGTTTACCGATGATGTCGATGTTGGTCAGGTGGCAAGCGTGATCAGTCATGATCTGCGAAATCCGCTTGATGTGGCTGGTGCACACCTTGAGGCCGCACGCGAGACGGGGGCAGACGAGCACTTCGACGCTATCGACGCCGCTCATGATCGAATGGAGCGGATCATTCAGGACGTGCTGACGCTTGCTCGTGGTGAGGCAGCGCTGAACCCCGAGCATGAGGTCTCAGTCCGCAAGATGGCGGAACGCGCGTGGCAGACCGTCGAGACCGAGACATGGACGCTCCAGTTCGACGGGTCGCTCCCGACGGTAAGAGCCGATCTCGATCGCTTCCAACGGCTGTTCGAGAACCTCTTTCGGAACAGTATCGAACACGGGTCCGAGGGTGGAACCGTTCAAGTTGGAATACTGGCAGACGGAACGGCCGGGGTGTTTGTCGCCGATGATGGCCCCGGTATCCCTGCAGCCGAGCGCGACGACGTCTTCCGGCCAGGATACACGATCGATGGCGGTGGCACCGGGCTCGGCCTCGCAATCGTCGATCGGATTGCAGAAGCCCACGACTGGACGGTTTTGATCGCGGAAAGCGATCGTGGTGGGACACGAATCGAGATCCGGTTCGACGCGGAGCTGTAACGATGGAGGACCGCCTCCAGAACGCACCGATCGGTGTGATCACGGTGCGAGATCGGATCGTGATGGCGAGCAACGAGATCGCGTCAGAGCTTCTCACGGCTGAGGACCCCAGCGGCGAGAAGATCGCTGACGTGTTTCCTCGATCGGTTGCGGACTCACTCCCGAACGCCTTCGACGGAGAATCAGTGGCGGACACGATGTTCGAGGAGTACTACCCGACGATCGACCGGTGGCTATCGGTGTCAGTGGTTTCGGGCGACGGAACTGCAACTGTCTACGTCGACGACGTGACCGAGCGCAAGACTCACCAACAGGCGCGTGAACGGCTCCGTGCTGAACACGAGCGCGTCGCCGTCGTCGACCGTCTAATCGCCGACGTTCTCCGAGGATTGGTCGGTGCCGCCTCACGAGCGGAGATAACGGAGACGATTCGAGAGCGACTGGGGAACTCCGAACAGTATCAGTTCGCGTGGACCGGGGTCCGTGTTGCTGACGGCGAGGGTCTGGACGTGGAGGGCGTCGCGGGCGACCAAGGCGAGACCTTTCCGGCGGTCCGCGCGGCGGTCAAGCGCGGAGACACCACTCCCGAACAGCGGGCGGTTGAGCGACAACGTCCGCAGCTGATCCAGTCGCTGAGCGGCGACGAAACGGTCCCGGAATCGGTTCGAGTTGCCGGGTTCGGCGACGGTGTCCAGTCGGTGCTGGCTGTGCCACTGGTGTACGGATCTAGCGTCTACGGGGTCGTCGGGGTCTACGCGGGAACGAAAGAGGCCTTCAGCGACCACGAGCGATCGAGCTTCGAGGCGCTCGGTGAACTCGCGGGACTGGCAATCAATGCAACCCGAAACCGTCAGCTGCTACTCGCGGACACGATCACCGAGGTTACGTTCGAGCTCGGGGCACACTCCACGCTCGCCCAACTCAGCGAGTCCTGTGACGCGGAGCTCACGCTCGGCGGCACGGTCCCGGCTGACGACGACGGCCTCACCTGTTTCCTTACTGTCTCAGGGACTGTCCCAGAAGCGATCGTTGACGCGACTGCATCAATGCAGAACGTCGATGGGGGGCGGGTCATCCGCCAGTCGGACGACGACCACGGACGAATCGAACTCACGCTCGGGAGTGAGACACCGCTCGTGGCGACCGTCGCCTATGGGGCGACCATTCGGACGGCGACGTTCGAGGATGGTGCCGGTCGATTAGTCGTTGAACTGTCCAGCGACGCTACTGTCCGCCGATTGGCGGTCGAAATCGGTGACGATGAGCCTGCACCTGTCCTCGCTCGCCGGGACCGGACGCGGTCGCCGACGACGGCGCGAGAGTTCCGGAACGAACTGAGTGAGCAGCTCACCGATCGACAGGAAACCGTGCTTCGGACGGCCTACCTCGCGGACTACTTCGAATCGCCGCGGGGAAGCACGGCCGAGGAAGTCGCCGAGTCGCTCGGGATCACGGGATCGACGCTACTGCACCACCTGCGCGCGAGCCAGCGGAAGTTGCTTGACGCGTTCTATGACGAGCACACCGGCGACAGATCGTAGGCGTTCATCGCCCGTCGCGATCGATACCTGCGAACTCTGCGAGCATCGTCTCGTCGTCCAGTAGTCGCCGTGCACGTTGTTCGAGCCGGTTCGCGCGTTCGCGTACTACCGCAAATTCCTCGTGATTCCCGCGCTGTTCTGGGCTGGTCTGGGACGCCAGAACCGTTTCTGTGGATTTCGCACTGAAGTACTCTCCAAGCGTCTCGTAGGCGAGGACCTGGCGCTGTTGGTCGACGACTGAACGGATATCCGCACGGTCGACTGGCTTACAGAGATAGTCGTCGAAGGGGAGATCCAACACGTCGAACCCCGGATCGATTGCGGTAACCATCACAACGCGGCCCTCAAACCCGCGTTCCTCCAGTGTTTCGAGTACCTCGTCGCCAGAGATATCGGGCATATGCCGGTCAAGAAGAACGATATCCATCGTCTGATCCTCGACCGTCGACAGCGCCTCTTGACCCCCATAGGCCGTCTCCACCGCCCATTCGCCGCGGAGTCGGAGTGCGTAGGCGTCGGCGACCTCCTGCTCGTCGTCGACGACAAGAATCTTTGGGCCCTGGTCGGTGTCGGTATCCGCCATGGTGGAGCGTGTCCCGGATTTTCTGCCGAATCAACATAACTGGTTTCGTTCGACGTGGAAAACTGTGGTAGCTCTTCACAATCTGCATAGTGAGATACGTGCAGATTCGCTCGTCTGGATACTGAGCATGTTCGACCAAGGGAGTTCCACCGCACCGTAGTCGTATGGCGGCACGCCCTCAATCGAGTCACGAATGCGCAGAAGAGTCAACTTCCCGACCGACGACCGCAGAGCTTCTCGATCTACTCGGCGACAAGTACACCCGTCGCGTGTTTGAGGCAGTCTCGGAGAGACCTCGCGGCGGACGTGCCGTCGCCCAAGTAGCTGGCGTCTCGCGGGCGACGGCGTACCGACGTCTTAACGAGCTCCGGGACGCCGGGCTCGTGACGAGCGAGCATCAGATCTCTTCCGACGGTCACCACCGCGAACAGTTCGCTGCGTCGGCCCGACATCTCTCGATTTCGCTTGATGATGGCGACATCGAAGCGGCAGTCAGTTTTGGTCTGTAGCGTCGTCGGACGAGTCTTTCCTCTCGTCAGTGAGCCTATTGGCATCGTGGAAGTGGACGACGACGACGGTCCCTTCGTCGCTGGCCTGCTCGAATTCGAGTTCGGCACCAAGTTGATTGACCGCCCAGTTGACAAACCACAGGCCCACACCAAGCCCGTGTTCGAGCTGGGTTTCCCCCGCCCTGGTGAGCAGTTCGCGTTCGCGATCGGGGATGCCGGGGCCCGTATCGGTGACGCGGAGTTGTGGAGTCCCGTCGGTGGTTGTGCTGACTTCAATGTCGACTCGTACGGGATCAGTCGAGTGGACAATTGCGTTCTCAATGAGTTCGACTACGAGACGGCGAACTATCGTCCGATGGGTAGTGATTTGTAGGTTTTCGGGCGCATCGACCGAGACGTTGCTCTCGGGATGGTCCTCTCGGGCTGTCGTAGCAACCTCCTTGGCCACGGCAGTGAGATCGACCGGCGATGGGGGGCCGTTGCTGTCAGTCATCACTGCCTCAGCGTCCCGTGCTTTCCGGCTAATTGACGACAGATCGGTGGCACTGTCCCGGATCGCTGTCCGATGGATCTCATCATCGACGTGATCCGCGTGGGCAAGGATCACGTCGAGCTTGTTCCGCACGTTGTGTCTCAGGACGCGGTTGAGGACGGAAAGTCGCTGCTCTCGGGTGCGTTGGTCGGTCACGTCTCGAAGTAACACCGCTCTGGCAACCGGCGTTCCCCCGCTGTCGGCATCGTCACCTTCGACGGTGGAGACGGAGAACTGGAACTGGCGGCGGCCTCGGGTCGTTCTGAGCGTGACGGTGTCGGTCGTCCCGGGCGACAGGTCCACATCGTTTATTCCGTCGACGATCGACATCATCGGCGCGCCGATCATCTCCCGAGTTGACTGGTCAAACAGGTCCTCGGCCGTTGCGTTGGCGTCGAGGATATGGCCGTCCCAGTCGACGACGACTACGGCCTCCTGTAGCGCTTCCACGACGCGTGAACGGGCGACATAGTCTGCCTTCGGGAATCCCGTCAGCACGGGGTAGCGCCGGATCGAGATCGCCAACAGCACCCCGGAGAAGAGCAGTCCGGCTGTCACTCCGTCGACGATGCGACTACCGTCAAGCCACGTACCGACCACGTACGGTGCTGAGACCGCACCGAACTGTGCCGCAAGCTGTGTCTTCGAGATTCGTCCGTGGCTCCACCCGTAGCGGAGAAAGACGGCAGCCGCGTAGATGTATACGACGAACAAGAGCAGAAGTTCGGTCCCCGCAAGCGACGCGAGCGACCGCTGGACCGCCTCCCTTGATGGGTCGCCCTCAAACGTGGCTGCCGCGCCGACAAGCGGAAGCGCGAGGAGGACGAATAACGCGATCCGTGGGCGGGTCAGTCCGGTACCACGACCGGTGTAGCCGAGCACGTAGACCAGCCAGATCGCGGGAATAAATACAATCGGTAGAATCTGCCCGACAGCGGCCATCCCCGCACCCACCGACCATTCGTGTGGGAATTCTGAAAGAAGCGACAGAAGCGCCCATACCAACAATCCGGCAGCCATGGCAGCGAAAGCGGTCGCGTTCGGTGGCGATCGATCTCTGGCGGCCCGCCACGTCACCCACGCCAACAGCGCGACGGCGATCCCGTCGATGGCCAGCGAGACCGAGAGAGCGAAGACGTTCATCGTGTCCTCGATACCATTCGGCTCTTCCGGCGCATCCGTATTGAGGCCGGTGATCGATTGCGTCGTCGTCGGGAACTCACTGTCGGTCTGTTCATCAAAGCTGTCGATTCGCCTTATCAACCGCGTCGTTGGTCGCGATACCGCCGCTGTCGGCACCACTGTGTGCACTCGTACTAGCAACGACGTCACCGACGGTAGCAGTCGCCGGTGAGGAGAGTGATGACAGGAACCCAACCGTGCCTGAACGTAACAGCGAGTATCTCAGTCCATGACCAACCGACCGACTGATGGAAACTGCCATACTGGTTGTTGTGGTGACCCCCCAATAATCACTTAGTGTGCGTTGCAGGCTCAGAAACACAGACACGGGTCTGTTGCAGACAGCGAAACACTCCATTCCCTTACTTCCCTCCTGCACATGGAGTAGAAGGTGCCCGTCGTGACGCACGGCGGGCGTGGTCAGCTACCTCTCTCCCCGCCGGCATCCCCCCTGCCGGCAGTTCCCCCGCTGGCCCTCCAAGACGCTACCTTCCGAAGCTCTCCGTGGGTGAACAGAACGGCCGACCACTACGGCCTCCCGTTCTCGCTGCGCGTCACGATGTACCAGTGTACCCACTCTAGAGAGCGGACGTTGCTGAGCGCTACAGATAAGCAAGGAGAAAGCCTCGCGCTTCAGCGCGGGGTGGATGTCAATCGCCCGTCCGCCAATCTGTCCGTAAATGAGGGTATCGTAGTATTCCCCGCGGTACCACAATGCTTCTCGTAACGTTCCTTCGTGTTCGAACCCGAGCGACTCCAGCAAGGCTTGAGACCCCTCATCATCTAGATCCCGAACTGACCGACAGAACGTGCCTATGAATGCGACATAGAACGCTTGTATTGGGAGTAGCCGGACCTCAACTGACCAGTTCAGTCTCCTTGTGAAGTCTCAGTCTGACCCAAACACCGCCCGAGTCAGTGCACCACCGTAAGCAAGCCGTGAACCAACCCACAGTGCACCGAGCGTGACGCCTATCGCCAAGAGGTATGGAATTGGCTCTGGGAGGCGGCCGCTTGCTGTGCGAGCGAGCCGCTCTGCTAGAGCGAAACCACCGAACCAAACTATCAAAAAAGCGATGTGCTGGTGGAGAGATTTCTGTCGGCGTGCGTGGCGGTAACCGACGACAAGAAAGCCCACGAGCAGCAGGACGGCTAGGATTACGAAGGTGAGTGAGCGGAGTTGTCCATCGAGCGCAAACGCCGAAGGGATGCCGATAACCACCGCGAGAACGAAGATCGTCTGGGCAATAAGTCCGATATCTATCTCAGTATTGGAGGGCTGTTCGGTCACAAATTGCGGTCAAGAACGATGAAAACATAAAGAGTCCGTTTATTCAAATTGGCTACATTTCACGACACCGACTAGTCCGTCTCTCGTGGCACCCACCGTTGTCAAAGGTACTCCGTTGAATATACATGCTGTACTGACTACGCCGAACCAGAATGTATCACTTTCTAAGGATTTCAACAGAGCCAGATCTCTCTAAGTTTGGAGAGGCAGAGTGTCGCACGTCGGCCACTCGTGTTTTTGAGCTCGAAGCTAGACTACGAATACGTTATGGTCTCAAATTCGTGAGAGCGCAGCCCACAACAGCGCGCCGATTGGGATGAGAAAGAATGGTCCAAATGCAGCCAGAATTCCGAATGCTTCGGTCTGGCTGACCTGTGATGTGAAAAGTAACCCGACAGGAACAGCACCGAAGCATAGGATTAGTCCGATTGACGCAGCAATGACGGCAGTATCTCGTGACGGGCGTTCTTCGCGTCGCACTGGCAGACCAAGTGTCTCAATCGCCTGATCGAGATCTGTTACTGGGCCGAACTGTGCTTCATCATTCGGTACCGTGTCGACTCCAGAGATAGTGAGGGTTCCTGTTCCGAAGATTCGATCCGGGATCGCATTCTGTATCGAGAATTGAGCCCCGGATCGGATCGGGACAACCCACTGTGGTGCCTCAAGTAGTGTGTCGTATGCGACGAGCGTTTCTCCACGCCGCTGATACTCTATGGTACCGTACCGAAGGTAGTAGCTCAGGACTCTTACACCAGCAATGATGAGTATCATCCCCAGCGCGAGAGTAATCCAAACGATGTGTCCGGCTCCGACGGCAGCAATGAAGCCGAAGAGAACAAGAATGCCGACACGGTTAGCGAATCCAAGCCCGATCGCTGAGAAACTTCCCAGCAGGACCGATCTGGGGTTCACCGTCACGCGGGCTTGCACTGACTCGGCCGGGAGATCGAGTTCCGGCTGTGGCCGGCTGAGATCATCGTCACCCAGTCGTTTGACAAATCGACGGACTGTGGTACCGAAACGGCCCGTGGAAACGTTCGAGATAGCGAGTATTGTTTTTGCTCCAACAAAACCAACAAGCAGTGTGAACCCCATCTCTTGGCCGCCTGCCGCCCCGAGGGCGGTGTTCAGATAAGGATTGAAAGGTGAGGCGGTGCGTTTTCAAAGTGATCTATGCTCGAAAACGACCGCCTCAGCGGCTGTTTAGACGAGATCAACTTAGAGTTTGTGGAGCGAGAAGCAACAC
>NZ_JANHDL010000029.1 GCF_024494655.1 Halorubrum laminariae
AGACGACTCAATCGAGCACTTGGCAACCGACTGTTTCAGACGCTCGACGATCTTCAGGAGGCAGCGCTCGCTGCACTCGACCAGCTCAAAACGCCTAATGTATTTAAGTATTTATGTCCTTAAGTATTAGTTATGTAATCTAGTGTATGCGGGACGAGTATTTGGAGAATACAATTCTGGTTCTCCCCTTGGTAGAACTCATCTCTAAATTTCCCACTTGTGGCTGCTTTATCGATGTCATCTTGAATATCGGCCCTACTGGGATTGTCCTTCGACTCTGCCCGCTTACATTCGATAAAAGTCGTATTGCCGTTGTGTTTGAGCAAAATGTCGGGTCGCTTCTTCGGAGAATCCATTCGGCTCTTCTCGATCTCGGCGATCAGCCCTACGGAATCCACATTAAGAGGCAGTTGTGATGCGAACTCTAACTCGCTCAGTATATCGATACTTCGTTCTGGAGAGGCTGTGTCGGCAATATATTCTATAGTATCGATGTCGAGTTCCTCCCCGTCAACGTCGACTACGGACACTTTATCGATACAGTACTTGAGACATTGTGCGTGGTATCCTGCTCGAATAAGCCAGAGCGGACGAGCGATCCCTTGTTGGAGATACCGGCGTAGCTCCCAGTATTCGATGTAGAGAGCGTTTCTCGGGAACACGCTATGATCTTTAACTGATTTATCGAAATTCTCGATATTCTCCTTCCCCCCGAGTAATGCCTCAAAGTGCGGGAGCATCGCCTTGATGAGTTCATCTGAAGGAGAGAATCTACGATCAGTCATCGAAGGTGCCAGAGTGTCTCTTCAGACTTTTACAATCTCCTGTCACTTCATTCCAACACCCCTGAAAAGCACGAGATTAGTATTCTGGAAGTTCCCCGAGGTTGTCTTCCTCAACTTTGTTTCCGTCCGTCCGTATGAACTTCTCCCCGTCAATCGGAATTACTTCGACGCTGTCTCCCCACGTATATCCTCCATCTCCATCTGGGGGAACAGTATAATATTCGAACCCGGACTCTATCGATTCAACCACTACTTGCCGGGATTTCTCTGTTCGAGATCCGAACTTGTTCTCAGAATTGTCGTACTCTGCTCGCTTGACGTGAGTGATTCTGCTGTGGTCGTTATCGTATGATACCTTGGTGATCACATAGTCCGGATTCGGCATACTGTCATTCGCTGCCTCTTCAACATAACACTTGGGCCAAAAGTGGATACAACTTCACGTAAGGCCGATATTTTCTCTTGAACGGCCAAGATTCAGGGAAGCGCCATTAGCGTCAGTTAATCGATAAAACAGTGTTGACTCAGAAAGAGTCGATGTAACCTCGCCTCTGTTCCATCTTCTCTTTTTTCGTTCGCTTGTCGTAGTGGCGGTCGATAACGTCTTTAGATACATTTGCCCGGTCACTCACAACTGTCTCCGGCATATCTTCTCTCAGGAAGTGGGTGATTGCGCCCCGACGCCATGCGTGCGCTGAAACCGCACTCGGACATTCGTAGCCGTAGTTGTCGTTCCTCTCAACGCTCGCCCGACACTCGCTTAGTTCTCGCCCGTGGGGGCATTCACCGGAGTACCAGCACGGTCTCGTCAATCGGTAGCTCCACTTTCGTATTGTGTTTCGAGCAATCCGGCCGACCTTCGTCGTCAGGAGTGGCTTTCGGCCACTTTCGTCAGTCGCATCGATTCGATTTTCTTCGATGTAGTCCCGAAGTACCGCACAGGTTTCTGCTGATAGAGCCACGTACCGTTCGCCATCTTTCTGATTTTTGAGCGGTGTGTCGCTCTCTGGTCGATGGTTTATGTTCAGGTGCTGTTCTTCCAAATCGACATCAGCGAGGTCAAGACTCCGTATACTACCTGTTCGCATACCAGTGCGCCAGAGGAGAATAACAAGAGCGTGACTCCGTGATGCGTACTTGAACCGGTCCAGCTTCTCTAAGATAGCGTGTGCGTCGTCACTATCGACGATGTCCTCTCTCACGTTCTCCTTCTTTCGAAGGTCCGGGCTTTGAGCCGCTTCTGCCAGTTCAGATTCGACATAGCCGTATTGGTGGATGAACCGTAGATAGAGACGGAGAGTATCGATGAAAGATTTGAGCGTCGGTTTGGCAGGGTCGGGTTCTCGTCGGTATTCTTCAATCTCTCTGACGGAGTCTTTGGTGAGTTCGCTGATGTCGTCGATGCCGTTTTCTTCGCACCAGTTGAGATAGTGGTTCAACCGGTATTCGTAGCTTTGGACGGTCTGGTGTGCTTTTCTGCTAGACTCGTGGTCCAGATACAGTTGGACTGATTTTTGGGGTTCCATTGTTTCGCCTCGGGGTGTATTTCCCAGAGGGAGTGGCGTGAGAATCCCACCGTGCCCGTCATCTGCGAGCGAAGCGAGCAGTGACGGCACAGGGATTCGAACTACGCGAGACGAACGAAGTGAGTCTCGCCATCGAGTGAGAATCCCACCGTGCTCGTTCACATTCGTTCACCTGAAGCGGTAGAACCTAGTGACAACTATCTATCAAAACGACGACGCCCCCACTCACGCGGTTTGCGGTTCCCATGTTTCGAAACGCGCTCAGGCCGGCCAGCGACAGCGCTGTGAGTCGCGCTCGCGGTGACAACACTCGAATTCTCGGTCGACACCAGACGAACGCACCTGACGAGGATTTCTTCGATCCAAAAGAAGACGACTTCTCCACGGACTCGGTTCTGCGATCGACCGCCGACGAGATATACTCAGGTGGTCAGGGCGACTGCCCCGGGGCTTGACCCCGGGGTGTGTTCACTCAGGTGTCTTCAGACGTATATCTCGGAATCTCCGTTTCGAACAGCCGCTCAAGTGCAGTCCACAGTATCTCGGTCGGAGCCGATTTCTCGAACTCCCACCGGACGTGCCCGGCGTCCTCCGTGTTGCGCGGTTCGTACTGGAAGTGTACCGAACCGAGGTCGGGATGATCGGTGTCTCGATGCCACCCACAATTGAATCCCGTATTCGGGTCGGCGTAGTGGATTCGGTAGTATTCCGTATTTCCTCGAAACCGCCACTCGACCTCGATTACCGGGGACTCTGAACCGGTCGGTGGCTCGATTCGAGCGGGGGCAACAGTCGCGCGAACGAACTCCTTCGAGATGCTGTCTGGTTCGTATCCGACAGACGTGACCGCGGGATGCCGATCCAACACGTCACGCAGTCCGGCGTAGACAGTACTGTCGATCGTTCCTGGCAACCCCATCGTTAGACAGGTATCGCGTCCCGGTCGGTCGCCCAATCGTACTCCTTCAGCGCCGCCTTGACGACCGGGAGCCGATCGGCGAGATGCTCCCACTCGCCGGCGATCTCGCGCCGAGCGTCGACTTCGTCCGAATCGTCGACGTCAGTGATGCTCGCGAGGAGTTCACTCGGCGACTCGACATCGTACGCGGCTTCCCACTCCGCAATCTGTGTCCGCATCGATTCGAGCGTGTCAGCGAGTTCCTCTCGGTCGTGCTCGCGTTGGAGGGTCGCGACCTCGCGATAGGTCGCCATCAGCTGATCGACACAGTACAGCGTCTGTCCGCCTTGCTCGATCGTCTGCAGGACGTTGTCTTCGACGAGCTGATCGAGGTATTTTTGTGCCGTCTTCGTGGTGGTTTCTGTTTCTTCAGCCACCCACGATGCAGTTCGAGGCGTCCGGAGCGTTCTGGCGGCCGCACGAACGCGCTCACCCCGCGTCATCGAGGGTGCGTTCGGTGCGTCGTCGGATGTCGTCCCGTCTGGCATACGCGACAGTACGCCCCGGTAGAATATATATCTGATGTGTCGTATATATCTCTGACACTGCGCTGGAGATACGAGCGGGGTCGGCACGGAATGTCAGAGGCCCCGGTACGATGATGAAGACCGCGCGGATTCCGCTTCGCTGTCGCTCGACGAGGTCACCCGACTCGTCCACGATGCGCGAGGCGCTGAGGAATGAGAGCCGTCCTGGATACGAACGTACTCATCTCGGGCGTCATCGCGACCGGGGTTCCACACGAACTCCTCGTCAAGGGATTCCGTCATAAGTATCAGATCGTCGTCTCCGTAGAGACGCTCACCGAATTTCGCGAAACACTCCTCAAATATCCCGATCGGTTCCACATGGCGGAAACGGAGGTACAACGAGAAGTCGAAACGGTCCGGTATTTTGCTGAATTCGTCGATCCGACGGTAGATATCACGGCGGTCGAAGCAGACCCCGACGACGACAAGTTCCTCGAAGCGGCTGTCGCCGGAGGTGTCGACTACCTCGTCTCCGGAGACGGGCACCTGCTCGATCTCCAATCATTCCGTGGAATCGAAATCGTCGAGCCGAGAACCTTCTACGAGCGACTCGACGCAGAATAGTTTGCCGGCGGCGAGTGGCGTTTTGGTCCCGCTCACGCGTTTGCGGTTCCCATGTTTCGAAACGCGCTCAGACCGGCCAGCGACAGCTGTCGACAATCCTCGACCGCGGCCCTGAAACCCCTCCCGGCCGTCTGTCCGCACATGACCGACGAGTACGCCGAGCAACTTCGCGCGAACCGCCGCGAGAAGGACGACTTCTTCGCTGACCACCCGCAGTCGCCGATCCCCCCCGAGAAGCGCGACGACTTCGACGGACTCGACTACTTCCCACCGGACGCCGACTACCGCGTCGAGGCGACGCTGACCGTCCACGACGATCCGGAACCCGTCGAGATGGAGACGACCGCGAGCAACCCGGTTCGGTACCTCCGGATCGTCACGTTCGCGTTCGAGGTCGGTGGCGACGAGCACACCCTCGCGGGCTACCGGCAGGAGGGCGACGACGGCGCGATATTCGTCCCCTTCCGCGACAAGACGACCGGCCAGCAGACGTACCACCACGGCCGATACATAGAGATGGAACCAGAGGGCGACCTCGTCGACGACGCGACCGTCACGCTGGATTTCAACCTCGCGTATAACCCCTTCTGCGCGTACAGCGAGACGTTCTCCTGTCCGCTCCCGCCCGAGGAGAACTGGCTCGAAATCGTGGTGCCGGCCGGCGAGCGAACGCCGGACTTCGCCTGACGCGGGCTGGGACATCGTCCGATCCGCGCACCGCAGCCGCCGCGCTCCCCGGAATCCCTTTTAACGGGGACGACGACGGTCACGTATGATCGACGAGACCGTCGCCGAGATCCGGGCGATGCGAACCCACAGCACGTCGGCGGTGGCCGTGAAGGCGACGCAGGCGCTCGCGGAGCTGCTCGACCGAGAGTACGTGACCGTCGACGAGTTCGAGCGCGACCTCGAACACAACGCCGGCGTGTTGCGCCGATCAAACCCCTCGCACGCCGCACTCCACAACGCGATGCGCGACGTCGAGCGCGCCATCGTCGGCGAGGTCACGTCCGTCGAGGCCGCGAAACAGCGCCTCGAAGACGTGATCGCGCGCGTCGTCGAAGACATCGAGACGGCGAAAGGCGAGGCGGCCGCCAACGCCGCAGAACACATCGAGGACGGCGACACCCTGCTCGTCCACGACTACTCGACAACCGTCCTCGAATCGATCGAGAACGCCGCGCGCGACGGCGCACACCTGACGGTGTACGTCACGGAGGCTCGCCCGCGGACCCTCGGCCGGAAGACGGCGCGCGCGCTCGCCGGCATGTCGCGCGTCGAGACGCGGATGGTCGTCGACAGCGCGATGGGGTACGCGCTCCGCGACTGCGACCGGGTCCTGCTCGGGATCACCTGTATCACCGGCGGCACCTACTACAACCGGATCGGCACCTTCCCGCTCGTGGTCACCGCCCGCGAGCTCGGCGTCCCGGTCACCGCGGTTGGGTCCGGCGCAAAAATGATCGAGGAGTTCCGGTTCGAAAACGAGTTCCGCGACGCGGTCGAGGTGATGCGTGAGCCGGTCGAGGATGTCACGATCGAGAATCCGAGCTACGACGCGACGCCGATCGGCATGGTCGACACCGTGATCACTGACGACGGCGTGCGAGAGTAGGGGACTGATCGCCGAGTGCACCGCGGCGTTATCAGCGCCGGTAAACCGGTCACAAACGCTTTGTGCGTGTACCGTGTTACCACTCATAATGAGCGTAAATCCGGGTGCGACCGGGGTCTTTCAGGTCCCGAGCGCCGACCCAGCGGCCGCGGAGTGTACGACCCTCTCGTGTGAGGTGGGTGCGGCGGCGACCGAACCCGGAGCCGTCACCGCAGTCGTCATCGTCGGACTCGTGGCGTTCCTCGCGTTCGCGTACGTCCGCGACGCGACCGAGGCCTGTCGACGCGAACGGTCCCGCGTGCTGGCCGAGCGCGACGCTTTCGAGTCGTTCGCCGACCGCGTCTCGTCACTCGAACCCGCATCGGCTCCCTCGACGACGGCGGTCCTCGACGGACCCGTCGCCGGGGTTCACAGTGTCGACAGTACGGGTGGCGACGTCACTCTCAGGCGGGTGCTCTCGGCGTACAGGGACACCGTGATGTCGCTGCCGCACTACGAGCGCGAGTACGACGAGACGCTCCCGGAGAGTCTCGCGGCAGAACTCGGTCCGGACACGGCGACCGCGCTGGCGTCGGACCGCACGCTCTCGACCGGCGCGCAGTCGGCGCTCGTCAGGCGGAGCCAGCAGGCGGCCGACGCCCGGTTGTCGCTGGCCGACGCGATCGGGAGCGAACTTGACGCGCTCGGGGCTGCCGAGAGAGAGCTGAGCGGCGTGGACCGCCGTCGCCGGCGGCTCATCGAACATCTCGACGGGATCGATGGCAATCCCGCGGACGCCGCCGTTGATGTCTGGTGGCGGCTCGACGACCTTGAACGCGAATGCGACGCGCTCGCCGGAGATCGACAGACCGCGCTCGACGATCCGCCGTTGCGACCCGACGCCGCCCTCGACGTGGAGAGCGATCGGGCCTTCTACGAGTACCTCTACGGACCCTCTGACGGGCCGAATTATCCGGTGTTGTCACAGCTCGCGGAACTCGGTGAGCAGATCCGATCCGATAAGGATTGCGTCGCGAGTCGACTCGCTCACGGTCGCTAGCACACTGGAGCCGGAAATGTCAAAAATCGAGAAGGCCCGACCGAGACGAGACCGGCACGGGAACTTTATACTCGCAGGCAGTCGCGCTGCGTTTGATGGCAATGACGCTGTGTTACGGAGAATCAAGGAGAAAGCCTCGCGCTTCAGCGCGGGGAGGATGTCAACTAACTTATCTCCACGCATATACTGAACGAGTTCTCGTGGGATATTTTCCTGAATCTTCCAGTAGTTAGTGAAGAAGTTGCGGCCGTAGTGTGACCGAATGTTTCGGTGTTTTTGGTACTCGGCAGCACTATTGAGTCCCTCAAAGTGATCTTTGGCTCTGTTGATATCCTCAGTGAGTGATATGTTTGCCTCCTCCTGCGGTTGGAACACTATGTGTCTGTAGGATCTGTAGCCCGGTCTAACTGACAGCCCGTAACCGTTCAGGAACAACCGTGTGTTCCGCTATGAGAGCAATGAGGGCTCCAACGTAACCTCCGACAATGAAGTCGTCAGATGATGGTATGAATGGAGGGACTCCAAACGCAAGAGAAAGCCCGAGCGTGAGAGGAAAGACAATCATAGCGATACCAAACGCAACCAATTTCAAACGCTCTCGGCGCTGTTCCGAATATCGGTCACGCACAACCCAGACAACCGGACCGGCAAGGAGTGCAATCCCGACGCTAATAGCCACAATAGAACCCCATGGAATGAGACCATCTTCCATGAGTCGGAGAAAGCTCAACAGAGCGAACATCCCTACAAATACGAATACAAGGAATTGTCGTGCAACGGGTGAGAGCGAGGGAACCATATCTCAGAGAAACTCTGTCTGGTATAAATTCTTTTGACGAGGAAGCGGTCGCGTTAAGTTAGAGAATGAGGCGGACGATGTCTGAGTGTCTATGGCAGAAATCGACCGCCTCAGCGAACGTATTGCGTGGATCGACTTGTCGTTTGTGGAGCGAGATCGGACTCCGCGATGGGCGATTGAAGTAGGGATCCGCTGTCACTTAGCCGGTATATCGCTCCGCGAGGTAAGTAAATTTCTCGAAAGCTTTGGGGTCAGTCGGAGTCACGTCGCCATTCACAACTGGGTTCATAAAGCCGATCTACAGCCGATCTCGACAGTCTCTGCGGATCAGCTTGCGGTTGACGAA
>NZ_JANHDL010000030.1 GCF_024494655.1 Halorubrum laminariae
ATACAATATAAAAGTGTATTCGTTCGTCCAGATAGGCTCTCGCGGCCGATATCACTCGATAAGCACTCACTGGCTCTCATATCCACCGTAATTATTTACTTTGTCTTAGTTGAGTAAGACAGAGTAACTTCTTAGTGGCCCCCACCCGTGGCCCCAAACGAGACAGAATCAGAATTATGGCCGACGTTTCCCCATACTGTCGCTCCAGCTGGAACGCCGCGTCCACAGCGGTATTCCGACAGCACAAACCCTACACTTCGGAGGCTCAATGACGGGTCGTCGCTCCGTCGAGACGCCGATCGAGGACACGTTCACGAAGTACCTCACGGACAAGGGGAAGGGCGACGCCGGCGAGCAAGGCGCGTACCGAACCGACGCCGATCGCGAGCTAAATCGATTCCAACGCTGGTGTCTCGGCGAGACCGCCGACCCGGCGAACGCCTCCCCACCGGAGTCATGGGCGGGCGTCGTCGACGGCGACACCGTCCGGTTCGCGGACCTCGATACGACGGTCTTCTCGGACTACGCGCGATACCTCTCGACTGCGGGGTACGCCGCCGGGACGGTACTTACCTACTACGCGCACGTCGCGTCGTGGTGCGGGTGGGCGCACGCGCAGGGGTACATCTCGCGGCACTACGCCCGCGAGTCGGACGCCGAAGATCCGCTTCCCGAGAACGACGGCCGCCGGCCGGGCGACCAGCAGGCGTGGGAACCGATCCACCGCGACCTGATCACCCAGTTTGTCGATCGGCGCGTCTCCGAGTCGTTCGACGCGCTCGGCGCGATTGAGGTTTCCCACGCCGATCGAGGCGACCCGGAGAGTGAGACGTGGCAGGCCAAACAGCGCGCCCGGTTCGAGGCCTACCAGCGGTGTCGCGAACAGGCGCTTGTGTACGTCGTCGCCTACACCGGCCTGCGAGGTTCGGAGTTCCTCTCGGCACCGAAAGAAGACCGCGACGGTCGGAACGGGATTCGATGGCGTGACGTGTCGTTCGCAGACAGCAGCGTCACGGTGTTCCGAAAGAGCCGTGAGTGGAAGGAGGCATCACTCCCCGAGCCCGTCATCGGCCCCCTGCGCCGGTACGCCGAGGTGCTGGACGTGCCGGACTCGTGGCCGGTGTTCACGACGCTACACCGACCCTCGCTCGCCTCACACGTCGCTAATGGACTCGCCACTGTCGGTCTCCGCGACGACGCGATCGATCGTGTTCGCAACGGAACACCTGACCTGATCGTCGCTGCTGAGCACGACCTCGACGCCCCGAAATCTCTCACCACCGACGGTGCCCGGTCGATCATGGAACGACTCTGGACACACGACACACTCGCCGAGCGTCGCGACGAACTGGATCTCTCACTTGATGGCGACTATCTCGAACTACATGGCGGGCGAAGGGGTGTCGGAGAAGTGCTGGTTCGACAGTTTGGCTACGCCGCAGCTGCCCGGTACCTCGACAACAGCGAGGAACAGGTTCGCGAAGCGTACCAGCACATCGAGGCCGCCGAGCGCGCTGATATGGCGACTGAGGCGTTCTCACAGACAGACCATCGCGTGAACAAGAAATGACTGTGGAGAAGTTGGTCAAGCGTCCGTCAACAGGCCGTTAAATAGGGGTCTGTTCAATTATCAACGGCTGATATGTTTTCGTCTGGTTTCGATCAATACAGGAGCCACATAGCACTAACCGCCGCTTTCAGCAGCGTCTAATAAGGCCGTTTTTGAATCTCTCTTTAACCCGTAGTATCATACGAGTAGAATCTCTATTCGTATACTGTCGCAATGTGTTTGGCATCTGATTCAGCAGACCTAGTTCAAAAATTCATCAAAACGAGAGAAAATGATGACTTGGAAAGTTCCGAGATGTCTCGACTGTGGGTAGAAACACGTGAGACCATCACCGAATTGTTCTTACAAGAAAACTGGAAACTGTCTGACCGTATAATTCAGGAGGAGGTTCAAAAGGCATTAGGACCACTTGATCTTCCATCAGAGGACCGTTTAAAACCGCATTTTGAGGAAGTGATCGAAGACTTGCGATCCGAAACAACGTATACGGCTTACATATATTTCCCAGAACTCGTAGAAATGCCAATTGGGAAAGAGATTGGCGATCTAGTGGTTATCGAGGAGCCTGCGGAAAAAGAAGATCTATTAGAATATATGTCAAATATGTTTGCTAAGAATGAGCATTTTGTTAATCTTTATGAGGGGCGAACATGGGGTAAATTAGAATTTAGTTCTTTTAAACGCCGAGCCTATATCCGAGAAGAATTATTCAATCAATTACAACCGATTTTGGGTGCACTCAATGTGGGTACTGGTAGAGCTCCACCTCCAGAAGATCTTGCAGGTGGTATCTACCATCCTGAAGGATACATCTGGTTTCTTGAACCCAGTCAAGAACCATCTGGGTGGACACGATATGATGAACGATTCGCCGAACCCACTTTAACAAAGTTATCAGATGTGCTTCAAAACAATGAGGGGGATCGAACACCGCTCGAATCGAATATTTTAGGTTCTATTCGGTTACTTACACTACATAGCCATAATTACCGTGATGAGCATTCATTTTTGACATTGGTTGCAGCATTAGAGGGCCTTTTACTTGACAAGTACGAACGTCCGAAGGCCGATAGAATGGCTGAAAAGACAGTTCAGCTTCTATGGCCAGATAGTGACGTCGAGACTAAGATTGAGCATTATGATCGTATCAAAGGCTGGTATCATACCCGTTCTGGGATTATTCATGGAGGGTATCAGAAGGTCACCCGAGAAGAGGTTCGGGATGTGGAGAAGACTGTGGAACATGTGGTGAGAGAACTAGTAAAACTGACTGACGATTACTATTCCTTACAGAAACAAGGTGGTGAGAATAATACGTATACTGGTTTGAATGAAATGTTTCTTGAACAACGATTACGTACTTCGTTTGAGGAGGAGTAATCAGATAACTCACTGGCAGGCTCTGCTGAAATCCTCAACAGCTGATACATTCTGAGCTCTGGTGTTCAGTATAGGAAACTCACAGATCGATCAACCCGTTAAACTACCCTGTCCTTGTCAATAGCGACGTGCGAGATACAGAGAGTGAAGTCGGTAGACTCTCCTATATCTCATCTGGGGTTCGGTTACGGATCAGTCAAGGGAACACCTCTGTGACAATCGGAGCGAATTGGCACAGGACAACATAGCACTACATTAGAAAATCGGAATCGATGACGAGAGTAGCAAGAAGAATAATATATACGAAAATTGCGGCAATACGTAGTACACCAGCGGCCCGTCGTCGGTGGTTCGGTAGTGATTCAGCAATTCCGGACAGCCCAAATCCGGCACACATGAAGAGTATGAAACTGCCCGGCGTGGAGTTGGCTATAATGGTGTAATATCCGTACTGGCCGATGAAGAGAAGAGCCCCAGAGAGATAGACGAGTGCCAAAATCCCACCAGTGGGCTCTTTGAACACAGTGTCTTTGATGATGGAGGGCATCGCATAAGCCGTTTCTCGCTGGTAGTAAATAGCCCCTGATTTGGCTCACACGGGGGAAAGTATTCTACACACACTTATCGGACGGTGGCAAGGCCTCTGACCGATATGCGCCCTGTATCTTGCACGGTGATGCGAATCTCATCTGAAACTGTTAGAAATTCCAGTGGTCAATTCGCACTCTTCAGCGACCGGCTGTTTCAGGCGAGAATGTGTCTGATGAATAGTATTTCACCAGAGCCCAAGTAAAACAATTATCCCCCCTACAGATCAAAATAGGATCAATGGCGTACGAAAACCTCGATACGGAACTAGTAAACGCACTTTTGGGGGATGGCCGTGAGAGTTTGCGCAATCTCAGCGACAAGCTTGATGTGTCGGTGACGACGGTTTCGAACCATTTGGCAGATCTCGAAGACGCAGGTGCAATTGAGGGATATACGCCAATTGTCGATTACAACAAACTTGGCTACGACGTGACTGCCATTCTCCAACTCAAAGTTGATGGCCCCGGGCTACCGGATATTACAGACGCGCTTCGCGATGAACCACAAATGATGAGTGTGTATGAGACTACCGGCGATTACGACATCATCGCGATTGGAAAGTTCACCGACTCCGACGATATGAACAACCAGATCAAGCGTATCTTGGCCGATGCAGATGTACAAGAATCCAATACGAGTGTCGTCTTGAATGCAGTGAGTGAATACACACAGTTCAGCGTTGGTGACGACTAGCGCGCTTGTGGAACCATCTGTCGTATCTAAGCGCGTCTGAGCAGAGCTGATTCTCACTCGTAGCGAAAGCCCCACACTCTCCTCTTCTTATCCAAACTACAGTGCCCCATCTCTATGGCAAACGTTTATGGTTTCCAGTTTCGTAACTCTACACAACATGAGCTACGATACAGAACACGTGCGAAACGTGGGTGACACTCCGGGGATGATCACCGGAATCCCTACGTTCGCAGAATTACTCGAGAACCCGCCTCTCGCTAGTCTCTATACATCGATTCGGCGGTCCGGGATTACCACGGGCCCTGAACTCGTTGAAACAACGACAGTCTCGAAGAAGACGGTGTACGACTATCTCCATAAACTGGAACGGGCGGGCCTGATCAGCAAAGTTGACCACGATAGCGGGACCGCCGTATACACCGCTGAAGAGTTCGAACTGACATTGACGGTCCGCGAGACAGAAGTCTCGATTACCCCCGAACTTATCGAAGTGATCGCACAGAGGAACGAGTATCCAGCGATCGAGCGGGTTCTCGAAGACCACGGCATCGTCACGTTCGCACTCGCATACGACCTCGTGAAAGCACACAGTGAGGGGGATGTCACAATCCGGCAAATCGCGAGCCTCGCAGACCTTTCCTCTGGAACTGCGTATGATCTTGTCGAAGCCCTCTATTCGATTCTCGATCTTGGTGATGACGAGTCGGGCCCGACGATGTACACACCAGATGATTTCGATGAGGTCGAGGGCGATCTCCTCGAAGAATTTGACGACAAGTAGACCGAATGACGAGGATCTATACTGCGAATATTGCGGATACGGTGATGTTTCGGAACTTGGGGAAGCACCCCAGTCCACACCTACAATCGCTCAAAAGTGCCGTAGAGGAAGCCGGAACAGAAATTTGGGTGCCAGCAGCAGTCTACCACGAACTGGCGGATACCGGGAGTGCTGACTCACCGACGAATCCGTACCTCGATACGGCTATCCAAGAAGGGTGGCTGCGGGTAGCCCCACCGCTTCCCGGTAACCGTACAGAGGGATTCGATAGTAGTGCTGGACCGGTTGAGAAAGCACGGTTCGTTGCAGATGGGTTTCTCAACCAGCAGGGCAAGTATCCAGAGACGAACAACTGGCAGGATGCAGCAGTGGTCGCGTTGGCAGTTCGATTGTTCGATGCGAATGCTCGAATCCGTGTGATCACCCACACAGCGGACGAAAATCTGGCCAAGGCGTGCGCTCGTATCCCTCCTGAATTCGGGTACTACGATATCAAGTCCCGATACTACAACCCGCCCCAGACAGCGAAGGCTGAGTTTCCAACTATTGACCAACTTTCGTGGAATGAGTGAACCACCTCTAGGTCCAGCTCCGAGGCACTTGCCTTGATTATTGACGAATATAACAGATACCTGTCACAGACATCTGTTATAGATAGATATTCTAGATAGTTTTCTCAGGTGCATGCTTTCAGATCGAGCATCCCATCAGTACAGCCTCTAGTTCCAAATAACCGAAACAGCTGGTAATTACAGACGGCTATCACAGACAAAATTTTAGCGCACAACCTCTAACTGATTGCGTTTTTGTAGCTGAATCCGTGTATCTTCACTACTCATCGGTAAATACAGATAGTCGTTACAGACAACCGTTCTAGACATTCGTTACAGATCATAGGCACGAATGTCTGACACAGATATATGTAACAGGCAGTCATATGAGTCGATATATGATAACGACCGTCATCTACGCTGAGTCCGGGGGGACGTACAAAACGACCATGACAGCAAACCTCGCGGTCGCGCTCAAGCGGATGGGGCTTGATGTCCTCGTGATCGACTTAGACCCACAGACAGGTAATCTCACCTCACTCTTCGACGTCGGAGAGAACCGTGGGAACCCGGATGCAGATAATCTCGTAAAGCACATTCTGGAAATGCCTGATAGCGACTTCGACGACCTCATCGAGACCTCTGAGGAGGGCATCGACATAATTCCGAGCCACGATATGCTGGGGGACTTTACCTCCAACCTCGAGCAGAAAATCTCCTATGAAACGGGGATGAAGGGTATCTCTCGAGACGAGTACCCCCGCTTCGAGCTTCTATACAATCTCCTCTGGGAGCGAGAGCAGTTGAACGAAAAGTACGACGCAGTCCTCATCGACCCTAACGCGCGCGCTGAGGACCTCCTCTACAATGCTATCTACGCGCTTCGGACACTGGTGGCACCCGTTAAGCCAGCTGGGAAGGGAAGTCTCAGCCTCGATGGTCTCGAGGAGATGGTCGGAAACATGGAGACTGCGCTGGACATCGAGATCGGGCTTTCCTGCGTGGTTCCGTCCGGGGTCGGGCAGACGAACGCCCACAGGCAGTATCGCGATCAGTTCGAAAATACGGACTCCTTTGCAACGCCAGTCTCTATCGGGTCACGAGAGAGTCTGATGGACGCTATGTGGGAAGCCCGTGGCTCTGCGTTCAAAGTAGTCGAAGAGAGGTGGAAGACCTACGAGGAGGACGGCGAGATGATCACGAAGAAAGGTGAGCGTAGAGTGCCCGACCGTGAACTCGAAACGCTGGAGAAGCTATGGCAGTTGGCGGGGTTCATCGCGACGGAGACGTTCGATGTAGATGTCGACGATGAACTCGTCCTAGATATCGATGACTACGGGACTGAGACGGTGCGGTTCAACCTCACGACTGAACCGGAGGTGGCTGACTAATGGGGGGAGATTCATTCAAATCCGGGTCAGGGAACCTCAACTTCGGTGACGAGGAGGAAGAAGCAGATGACGAACCAGAGAGACCCGATGATATCGCGAACGAGGAGGCAGATGATCAGGAGCCCGATGTAGCTACTTCTGCCGAAGTAAAAGAATCCCGGACCTCCCGAGGAACGAAGAATGCGAACAGTCCCAGCGAGAAGAGCACGACGACTACCCCGCCGGCCAGCGGAGCACACCAGACGAGCAGCCATCAGTATCCGTACTTCGTACGTCGGAGTAATGTCGGAGACGAACGAGACAACCGGCTTGAGATCTTCGCTCGCGATGAAGTCGTCTCTCGAGAAGCGGAGTTTCGTAGCCGGCTCGCTACGGAGCTCGGGGCCGATGATATCGCGAAGACAGACGCCCGTGAGTATGCACTTCTCGCGGCGTTCGACAATGTGGAGGCCGTTGCAGAGCTCATGAGAGGAGACGGGTACGGCGAACTCGATTAGCGGCTGTTTTCGTTCACTTCACCCTGCAACCGCTGAGGTTCTACTTCGTTTCCCCCACGGTGGCGCATACTTGATAGGAGACTTTAACGGCCTTAGATATCTACGCAATCCAGCCATTCAATGAGGAGGATTCTGACTGGTGTGCCCTGTTGGATCCGCAGAAAGCGTTGGGATCTGGTCACTCCATATTCGTTTTAGGAGCGCTGTCGAGAGAATTCAGAGATAGAAACTTGCAGAGAACGAGGAGATCGGAGTCACTAGGGAAATCGATCCAACTCCTCGACGACGAAGAGTGAGATACTCGTGTCTTCGGAAATTGTGATGCCCGTCCCGTCATCGGATTCAACAGAGCACACGCCAGAGCTATTCTTGGGTAAACAGTTCGACTGATGTGTTGTCATAACATCATTTCATAAACCAGTAGAATTTCAAAACTCGAATACGTAAGAGAAAGTATGTACGACCTCACAGGCTTTCAGCGGGACTTGTTATACGTAATCGCCGGCCTTGATGATCCACACGGTCTCGCGATCAAAGACGAGCTCGAGGATTACTATGATAGCCCGTTGCACGGTTTCAAAATCAGTTCAGACGTATCCGGCATCTATCACTAACGGAGCGAAATAGTCACTTTCACTAGACTAAAAGCCGGATTGGAAGTATGACACCAACACAATCCGACACTG
>NZ_JANHDL010000002.1 GCF_024494655.1 Halorubrum laminariae
GAGAACATCCTCGAACTGGTGATGCGGCTCTTCGAAGATCCGTACCTTGACGTGAATACGGCGGCCGAGTGGTTAGATGTCGAATACAGCACGGCAAACCGACTGATCGGGCAGCTCGAAGATGACGGAATACTCGAAGAACTCACCGGGAAAGACCGGAATCGGTTCTACCGGGCGAGCGAAGTCTTCCAAATCATCAACAAGCCGATCGACCAACTCTGAACCACTGAGCAGAGAGGGCTTGAGGCATATGCATTGAGATGACCGGCCTCAACTACTGGAACAGCAAATATCTATATCATCGGATAGTTTGATAGTTAACTAGCTATGTGTGTGCTCTTCTGTCCGGGCCAGCAGCAGACTTGGAGGCGAGTTCGTATCAGCACCGAGCGAAACAGATGCTGTAGCTCTGTGTTCGAAGGATGACCTCTCCATCCATCCTGGGATCGTCGACGGTGTTGCTCGTGGGGACGAACGACTGGGTCACCAGATTCACTGCGGCGCTCGAAAAACGGACCGATGTAAGTGTACAACATGTTCGAACCAAAACAGAGGCTATTGACACTGTTCAGAAACGACAGATAAGCTGTCTCATCACTGAATACTCGCTCGAAGAGACGACCGGAGTTGATCTCCTCAAGGAAGTCCGCAAGGAAACGACGGCACTCCCTGTTTTACTCGCAACTGCTGCAGGAAGTGAAGCCATCGCCGCCGAGGCTATCGAAGCTGGCGTCACCGATTACATCGCGATTACGGATCCGCCGGCACAGGTGACCAACGAACTCATCGAACGAACAGAACGTGTTATCCGATCCGCACAGCGGTCGGCAACGCAACGCGAACGAGCGAGACAGTTCGATGCGATTTTCAACGATTCGCGCACTGCGACATGGGTACTCGATCCGGATGGCGCACTTGCCCGTGTGAATAATACAGCCCGAGAGATGGTTGATAACGAGATCGGAGGCCTCGTCGGCGAATCCTTCTGGGCGCTTCCGTGGTGGTCACAAGCGGACTCGATAAGCACAGACGTCCAGCAACTCGTCGAGAAGGCGCTCAACGGGTCGTTCGGTAATGCGGTCGTCACACAACCGCCACATATTGACCAGCCACGCGTCATCGATCTCTCTGTCCGCCCCGTCGAAGATGGACGCGGTGATCTCGTCTCTGTCGTCGTCGAAGGTGTCGATATTACCGAACGGGTCGGCCTCGAACGGGATCTCCGGCAATCTGAGGAGCTCCATCGCGTCACACTCAATAATATGACTGACACCGTCCTCATCACAGACGAGGACGGAGAGTATACTTATGTCTGCCCGAATGTCCACTTCATATTCGGTTATACAGCCGAAGAGATTCGTGATCTGGGAACGATTAACGACCTGCTCGGAGATGATCTTTTTAGACGGAGTGAACTTGCGATCGACGGCGTACTCAAAAACATCGAAACGACAGCAACAGACAAAGCCGGCCGTGAGCATACACTTCTCGTCAATGTTCGGGAGGTTTCGATTCAAGACGGAACGGTCCTCTTCAGCTGTCGTGATATCACGAAACGGAAGCAGCGGGAGGAAGCGCTTGCGACGCTTCACGAGACTGCCCGTGATTTCCTCTATGCTGAAACACACCAAGAGATTGCCCAACACGTGGTCGACGATACACCCAGTGTGCTTGACCTCGCCGTGAGTGCTGTCTATCTCTTTGATGCTGATGCGAACGTCCTCAGACCCGCCGCATACTCCACAGCAATGCGGGAATTAAACGGGCCGCTTCCGACCGTCCCTACTGACGGCGAAACACTTCCGAGCTACAGTTTTGTCGAAGACGAGGCGCTGTTTTTCGATGATGTCCACGAAGCGGACCGACTCGAAAACAGGGCAACTGATCTCCGGAGTGTATCCTACATTCCACTCGGCAAGCACGGCGTGTTTGTCGCTGGATCAGATCAAGTCAGTACCTTCGATGATGTAACTCGAGAATTGAGCGATCTCCTTGCCGCGACAGCTGAGGCGGCTTTCGATCGTGTGTCTCGGGAGTCACAACTCCGCGAACAGGACCGCACACTCCAACAGCAAAACGAGCAGCTCACCGCTTTGAATCGAACCAATGAGACGATTCGAGAGATCGACCAAGCACTCGTCCAGGCCGAAACAGCGGAGGAGATCGATCATACCGTCTGTGAGCTGTTGGCTGCCGATGATCGGTTCAAGTTCGTTTGGATCGGGGCAATCGACTCAACGACTGACACCGTCACGCCACGAGCGTGGGCGGGACGCGAACAAGGCTATTTAGATAGCCGCGAGTTTCCGCTCGCTGCGTCGGGAGTCGATC
Source organism: Halorubrum laminariae (assembly GCF_024494655.1). Classification (GTDB taxonomy): domain Archaea; phylum Halobacteriota; class Halobacteria; order Halobacteriales; family Haloferacaceae; genus Halorubrum; species Halorubrum laminariae. The sequence continues at coordinate 2,332 of NZ_JANHDL010000002.1, forward strand.
CATCGGGGCAAACCGCGGCAACCGGTGCGGTGACGATGGTAACGAACGTTGCCGCCGAACTTCGCGAAGAGCCGTGGCGAAAGGATGCACTCACCCGCGACTTCCTCTCCGTATTGAGTATCCCGCTCGTGTACAACGACCTCACGCACGGCGTGTTGACGGTGTATGCGACAACCCAAGACGCGTTTGACGAGACGGCAACAGCTGTTCTGGCAGAACTCGGTGAAACTATCGCATCCGCACTTAGCGCCATCGAGCGGAAGAATGCGCTGCTCACGACGTCTGTGACCCGCGTTGAATTTGTGATCGACGACCCGACGTTCGTTCTTTCACGATTGGCGCAGGACGCAGCGTGTACACTCTCGTACCAGGGTGGTGTCCAACAATCCACGGAGGGAAGTTACGTGTTCGTCACTGTCGAAGACGCATCGCTGAATGAGGTCTCTGAAGCAGCATCACAGATAGTAGCAATCGACGACGTACAACAAATCAGTGTGGACGGCGAAAGTGGTGTCCTACGATTACGACTCACACAGCCGTTTCTCGCCCTCGAATTAGCCGATCATGGGGCCGTCTTCCGAGAAGCCACTGCAGATCCAGATCGCACCACGCTTGTCATCGATATCCCGGATACCATTGAGCTAAGAGCGATTACACGACTCATCCGCGAGATGTTCACTGATGTCGAACTTCGCTCGAAGCAGACGCTCGACCAAGCGATGGAACATGACCTCTATTCGAAGTTTCTCGATAAGCTCACAGAACGACAACTCGAAGTCATCCAGACGGCATACTACAGCGGATACTTCGAATCGCCACGCGAGAGTACAGGAGAAGATGTCGCAGAAACACTTGGTATCTCGCCGCCGGCGTTCTATAAACACGCACGGACCGTCCAGCGCAAACTGTTTGCGACACTCTTCGATGAGGCGAATCCCGCTGTCGCCTCCTCTATGAATGAGGGTTAGATAACGAACCCCTAATTCTAAGAAGGGTTTGTCTAGTAGCCACCCTCTATTTCCTTATATACATATTATACCTTTATTGAGTGCCTCGCCGGCGCTCGTGAACTCACCATGAGAGATGTCGATCAAGGGGGAGATGAGGAAAGCCCCTACGAATGCTTCGAGTGTGGTAACATCATTATTACAGAAAAAAACCCTGACCAGTGTCCCGACTGTGGCGGAACAATGCGGAACCGCCGTATGCCGCTCGAGTAACCATGGCTTCGGAACCAGCGCTCAACTCCGAGGAGAATGAAAATTCGACTGCTGACTCCACCGAGCCAGAATCAGCGCTCGAAACAGCACGTCGGCAGCTCCATCATGCTGCTAGCCATCTCGATATCGATCAGAACGTCGTCGAACGGCTGAAACATCCAAAGAAAGTCCACGAAGTCACCATACCCATCGAGCGGGATGACGGAACGGTCGAGGTGTTCACCGGGTACCGAGCACAACACGATAGTGTCAAAGGACCATATAAGGGTGGACTCCGATACCACCCTGAAGTGACACGGGACGAGTGTGTCGGACTCGGGATGTGGATGACCTGGAAGTGTGCCGTCATGGGTCTCCCGTTTGGCGGAGCCAAGGGTGGCGTCGCAGTCAACCCAAAAGAGCTGAGTCCAGATGAAAAAGAACGTCTAACTCGTCGATTTGCTCAAGAAATTCGCGACGCCATCGGACCCAATCGGGATATTCCCGCGCCCGATATGGGAACAGATCCACAGACGATGGCGTGGCTGATGGACGCGTATTCGATGCAGGAAGGCGAAACGACACCGGGGGTCGTCACCGGGAAGCCGCCAGTCATCGGTGGGAGTGAAGGTCGTGAGGAAGCTCCCGGGAGGAGTGTTGCGATCATCACTAAGCAGGCCTGCGAATATTATGAGAATGATCTTGAAGAGACGAAAATAGCGGTTCAGGGATACGGTAGCGTCGGTGCAAATGCGGCTCGTCTTCTCGACAAGTGGGGGGCAACGGTCGTCGCAATCAGTGACGTGAACGGAGCAATGTACGATCCAGAGGGAATCGACACTGCCGCAGTTCCATCACATGACGAGGAACCTGAAGCTGTCACAAAATACGCGGACGACGTCATCTCAAACGACGAGTTGCTTACGCTCGACGTCGACGTACTCGTCCCTGCTGCTCTCGGAAACGTGATCACCGAAGCAAACGCAGATTCGATTGCTGCTGACCTCGTTGTTGAAGGCGCGAACGGGCCCACAACCTCGACAGCGAGCACGATTCTAGCAGACCGGAGCATCGCGGTGATCCCAGATATCCTCGCTAATGCTGGTGGCGTCACTGTGAGCTACTTCGAGTGGCTTCAAGATATCAACCGCCGGGCGTGGTCGCTTGAACGCGTAAATGACGAACTCAAAAGCGAGATGTATGCCGCTTGGGAAGCTGTTCGAACAGAGTTCGAGCAGCGAGACGTTACTTGGCGTGACGCGGCCTACATCGTCGCACTGTCTCGCATTGCGGAAGCTCACGAAACACGAGGACTCTGGCCGTAGAGAGATGGATTATCGACCACCCGGACAGCACCGACAGCCAACTACTCCACTTGAGCGAGGTCTGTGTCACCTGTACCGGCTAGTCATCCCCGGAGCAATTCTGATTACGATCTGCTTTCTCGGGTACGTCGTTATCGGTTTCAGTTTATCTGTCGCTGGGATTTATCAACCAACTTACTCCGTGATGGGATTTACTGACCCGATTTTTATAAGCCTGTCATTTCTGACGGGACTATTCATCTGTGCGATGTCCGGATCGCTTGCCGTTCTTACGTTTCTGCTCACCCCCGACGATTCGAGGGCTAGTTTCGTTGTCACCATGAGTCTGATCGCTTTCGGATCTGGGGCTGCTACTATACGAACCACATTTGAGCCCGTTCAAGCATGTCTCACAGAAATAATAATCAAACTATTATGAGTATGGTAACATTAGTTTTATGTCTGAAAGAGTTATTTCTACTCATCCGCCGAAAGCACCCGCTACGAGCAGTGGGAAGACGAGCGTCGCTTCTGCCTCGACCTGCGTGTAGTTTGTCTGTTCATCCTCTTTGATCTTGCCCCACGAGACTGCCTCATTTGGGGGCGCTCCAGAGAGTGACCCGTCCCCTTCCATACCGGTCGAAATATAGACGACATAGTCTGCCCCGCCGCGGAATAGGTTTGTCATAATCGCATGATGTTTCGGCACACCACCTCCGACTGCGATCAGACCTGTCGTATCGGCGAGCATCCCATCTTCGATGAGTGAATCGTAATCGTCGAGGATCTCGATCCCGACGTCCGAATCATATCCCTGTCGGTAATAGTAGAGAAAATTCCCAATCTCTGAGTCTGTCAACGCCGGACAGTAGACGGGAACATCATTGTCCGCTGCTTGTTTTAGAATTGAATCTGGGTCATCGAGCGTGTCGCCCAGTTCACGAGCAAACGCCGTCGGTGTTCGTGTCTTCTGTTCGGCAAAGAAATCGTCAAAGAAATCATATAGGTACTCCTCTAACCAGATATAGCGGTCAGAGGGAACAAAGATGTTTCCAAGGCGGTTGATTCCCTGTTCCCGGAGCGCAGCTTCGTCCGCATCCCATTCCCCCATTTTGAACGGTTTCGCCGTCTTGATGATGTCTTCCGCTAACGATCCTGAAGTCGTGATGAGCACGTCGACGTACCCTTCGCGAACAAGGTAGGCGACGACCTCACGCAGTCCTGATGAAATGATATTCGACGTACACGTGAGATAGATCGTAGCATCAGCATCTTGCATTTGCTCGGCGATGTCGATGGCTTCTGCGAGTTGTGTCGCCTGAAAGCCCGTCGTCGCATAGGCTTCCAGCATCTCTTGTAAATCGAATTCTCCCCGGAAGTCGTATCCCTGTACGTCTGGTGTGGCCAACTCTTCGTTACTTCCCGGAACAACGTGGTCATGAGACTCGTCGTCCATACTGATGCTTCGTAGGATAGAGGTTTGAATCGTTCGAGACCGGACGCCAATTGTCGATACACCCAAGTCCAGTATCAACTAACTGTCTAACATGTTCCAGCCCACAGTGGCTATCCTCCGTCCTGATGACAACCGTATCGCTAAGGCGATTGAGTATCTCCAGTCACTCGATGTGTCTCCGGTCCCAGACCCGATGCTGACAGTCGACCCGACTGGTCAACTTCCACAGCATGCAGACTACTATCGTTAATGGCCTCCGGAGACAAAGTAGAGGCCAACGGTTCCGAAACCGATCACGGAAATGAAGAGAACATGAAGGTTCGTCGCTGGCTCATCAAATAAGACAATACCGAGAGACGCGGTGCCTACAGCCCTGATCCCTGTCCAAACAGGATACGTAGTCCCGATGGGGAGGTCCTAAACTGCTCTCGCGAGCAATACCATTCTGATGATGAGTGTAGCAACTGTCCCTGCTGTCGGGATCGATTCTGAGGGGGCCCATCAGAATACACCAGACCGATCGCCCAAGCGATCTCAAACAGGACGGTGATGAAGAAAACGAGCCACGACGTCTCTCGCTCCGACACGGTGCTCCGTATCGCCATCGCGGACGAGTCCGGTACCAGACCGAATGTCGATCAGCACGTCACTGGACGGGGCGTGAACCGGAATGAACTGTCCCGGTTCGAAGTACCCGCAGACGACCTTCATCTGCTCGCTCCGGAACACCTCCACCGTCGAAAAATTTGCGTCGTCGTACGTCCGTTCCGTGCCAAAATCGATAGCAGTCATACCGCCTCACCTGTGTAGGAGTAACCACGATCAAATGGCGGGACAACGGGTCGCGAAACGATATCGGGAAACTCGATCACTCGTATCGATTTAGGCTGGCCTAAAACCATACACTTCAGTATGAAACGGGAAATCACAAGAGAGTTGAGTCGAACATGTTCCTGCCAGATCAAACCCATCGACAGATCAGTCAGTCTCAGTCTCGCCGTCGGCCGGCAAAACGTTGAATGGTCGCATCATGTCGTGGTCTTCGTGCTCGATCATGTGACAGTGCCACATGTAATCTCCGGTTTGATCGGAGAACAATCCCTCGAATTCTCCGAAGTGTACGATCACGTGAACCACGTTACCCGGATCGACCGTGACTACGTCGTTCCATCCGAGTTCGTACGATTCGGGGCCATCAAGCACGTCCAGATCGATTTCGTCTTCAGACGGGTCATACTCAGCGGCCGACTGTCGTCCCAGCACTTGGAAATGAACGAGATGGAGGTGTATCGGGTGGGACATCCCCGTGAAGTTAGCGAGACTCCAAATCTCGGTGTCTCCGAGCGTCGGGGTCTCTGTGACCGGGTCTGTGAGTTCATATCCCATCTGCTCGTTGCTGGTTCCCAGCGCGTACAGCGGTCGGCCGTACTCATCAGATTGCCGAGCAAGCGTGAGGTATCGTTCGGTGTCTACGGAGCCCATCGGAATGTCGGGCACCCGTGTCAGTTCATCCGGGAGTCGATCGGACTGCCGATCGGCTTCGCCCGCCACGACGTCAACGAGCATGATTTCCGGCAGAGGCTCGGCGTCGTCCGCCTCGATTCCGCTCGTGCCTCGGTACTTCGCCGGCGCGTCGTTATGTAAGAGCAGCGTCTCGCCCGCGTACTCGCTGAAGTCGACGACGACGTCCGCTCGCTGACTCGATCCAAGTTCGAGGCGGCCAGCGGTCTTGACGGGCTCCGAGAGGAGCCCGCCGTCGTTTCCGATCTGGACGAATGGCGGACCCGAATCCCCTGTCTCACCCGATTTCTCGTCGTATTCTAGCAGCTTGAGGTTATAGTACCGGCTGTTGGCGCCGTTGAGCAAGCGGAACCGATATTGTTCGGGATCGACGGACAACCGGGGCCACGCCTTCCCGTTGACCGTCGACACGTCGCCGTAGAACTGCGGGACTATGCTCGGCTCGGGGCGTGAGTCGTCGCCGTCTCGTGTATCCGGGACATCCGTGGGGTAGTACAACGACCCATCTTCATTGAAACTCCGGTCTTGGAAGACGAGCGGAATCTCGTTATCACCCGTTGGGAGATTGAGTTCTCGCTCGTGGTCGTTCCGCAGCAAATAGAATCCCGCGAGGCCGGCGTAGACGTTCAAACGGGTGATCCCGAGCGAGTGGTCATGATACCACAGGGTCGCGGGCGGTTGGTCGTTCACGTAGTAGTAATCCTTCTTCTTGAAGTCGGGGCCTGTCCGCTCGAAGTTACGGGTGAACCAGGCCTGCGGTTTCCCGTCGCTTTCGTGTTCGACGTTGCCTCCATGGAGGTGGGGGACGACGCGGGCCCCCGGCTCGTCGTACGGGATGATGTCGCCGTGGATCGTCGGATCCTCTGGGAGGAGGTGTTCGTCTGGCAGATGATTCTGCCACCGAACGTAGATCGGTTCACCCTGCTCGGCCTCGATCGTCGGGCCTGGGTACTGGCCGCCGTATCCCCACAGAGTCGTCGGGGGGAGGTCACGGTGGAGTTTCTGTTCGATTTCGGCCATCTCCACCTCGTAGCGTGGCTGGCCGTCCTTGGTTCCGCTCGGTTCGATAACGCCCGGGCGAGGTACCTCGTCGACCCACCGTTCGAGCTCCGGCGACGTGTGAGTCTCGTCAGATATTCCATCGGCGTCTCTAGCGTCTTTTGCGGCGACCGGAGCACTGACACTCTTTCCGGAACAGCCCGCGAATGCCCCGGTACTGGCGATACCTACGGCCGCGAGAAATCTCCGACGTGCGACTGTACTCTTCGGTTGTCCAGTTCGGTCACCAGTCATACTAGCCCTATCCGCTTCATACAAAAGAGAAGCCAGACGGATCCCATTTCATGAGAGGAGACCGAATATGTTCGACAGTGGAAAATCAATAATGTTTTTCTGTCGCACATTGTTGATGGGGAGCCATATTGCGATTCCGTAGTAAGCTGAGCGGATCGAGAACATGCGATTCAGCAGTTCTATCGGCTAGCTACTGTATGAGATCTGTAACGGGACACTGTATCAACAATCTCCTACGGAAGAGCGTCCTCAGTAACGGGGACGCGCCTAGTCCCAATTGTTGATTCGTGTTGAGAGATTCTGAATAGAAGGCACGCATCAAACCTATCCTCCGAGGTTGTGACTTGGCCACCCGCTCTCAGCGATCGGCAGACATCGCGCCGATCCGTGTCTCGCAGCCGCTACGGCGGCCGTTCGATCTCGAACCGGTCGTCGGTGCTCGCGTACCACTCGCCGGCGAGCCGCCCTACCGTGTCGAGTCGGTCGATATCGATTTTGCCGTCGGTGAGAACGGACTCGGCCGCGTGGGCGTAGACGACTTCGCCGAGCACGAGCGTCGACGTGCCGACCTCGATCGAGTCGTACAGTTCACACTCCAGTCCGACGGCCGCGTCGGCGACCCGCGGCGCGTCCACTCGCGTCGCCTCGGCGCGCTCGATTCCGACGTGGTCGAACTCGCTTTCTCCGGCCGCGAGCGTCGCACTCGACGCGTTCATCGTCTCGACGAGGTCGCGAGTGACTATGTTGACGACGAACGCCTCAGTTTCGAGGGCGTTCGCGAGCGTGTCCTTCGGGTTCGCCGCGGTCGCCACCGGTGAGAAGCCGACGACCGGCGGATCGATCGCGACGACGTTGAAGAAGCTGTACGGGGCGAGGTTCTCCCCGGCCGATCCCCGCGAGGAGACCCACGCGATCGGGCGGGGCGTCACCGCGGTCGAGAGCAGCCGGTACGGCGAGCCGAACGCGTCCGGCCCGCCGCTGCGGTGTGAGTCGCTGCGGGGCGTGTCGGTACGGTGAGTGTCGGAGCGAGACGGTCCGCTCTCCTCGTCGGCCATCAGTTCTCGTACCCGCGTTCGAACGGGTCGATCTCGTCACTTCCGGGTTCGTCCTCGTCGTGAGCGAATCCGGGCCCCTCCGTGGCCAGTTCGAAGACGAGCCCGTCGGGGTCGCTGAAGTAGATGCTCTTGAAGTACGTCCGGTCTTTGATCTCGGAGACCCGGACGCCCCGTTCGCGGAGGTGTGTCTGCCACTCCCGCAGCGTGGCCTCGTCTTCGACGCCGAACGCGAAGTGATGGCTCGCGCCGGGGCCGGGCGCGCCCTGCGAGTTCGGGTACTCGAAGTAGGTGACGTTCGTCCCCGGCTCTCCCTCCGGAGTGGACGAGAAGTAGTAGTGCGGCGTCCCTGGGTCGTCGTAGTTCTGCGTCCGCTTGACCGTGTGCCAGCCGAGCGCGTCCTCGTAGAACGCGACGGTCTCGTCCATGTCGGTGCAGATGTTCGTCACGTGATGCAGGCCGGTAGTGGGTGGGGCGTCGGTCATGTGTCGTGTGTTTGGAGTCGTCGCGAAGTCAGTTAGTGATGTTGGCGGGGGAACGCAGTACGAGGAAGAAGGAGACCGACTCAGAACAGGCCGATACCGAGGGCGTACGGCCACGCAGTGCCGCCGACAGCGAGCAGCGCGAGCGCCGCACCGGCACCGTAGACGTTCTTGAGGAAGCTCGTCATCTCGCTTTGCTTCTCCTCGGGGTCGTCGACAGCCCAGAAGTCGTGCATCGTCACGGCGGAGACGACGAGGAAGACGGCGAGTGCGCCGGCCGAGAGCACGGGGAACGCGCCGACGGCGACGCCGAGCCCGCCGAGCGCGAGCAGGACCCCCGAGGCGACGACCGAGAACCGCGGGGCGGGAAGCCCCTTGAACTCGGCGTAGCCCGTCATCGCGTCGAGGTCGCCGAAGTGGTTCAGTCCCATGAACGCGAGCGTCGCGCCGAACAGGATCCGGCCGAGCAGGAACAGTTCGCCCGCGAAGGGCGTCTCGAACTGGAGCGGTAGCGTCGTGATTTCAGCTAACATTGTGTAATTACGTATACGGACGTAACCTATATATCGCTTCCCGGACAACTGTGCAAGCAGGTAACACCGATGTCCTCACCAGAACTCGCCGACGGGGATCCGGCGGAAGCGACAGACGCCACGGACGCGGCGGAAGCGACGAGCGCGATCGACACCGCGTCCGGAACGGACACGGTTTCGGGTCCGGAGACGCCGTGTCCCGTCGTCGACTCGCTCGAACAGATCGGATCGCGGTGGCGGCTCGTCGTCCTCCACGAGCTGTTGAACGGCGAGTCGCGGTTCAACGAGCTGAAACGCGAGACGGACGCCAACGCCCGCACCCTCTCGCGCGTGCTCGACGACCTCCAAGAGACCGGGTTCGTCGACCGGCGGCTCGAAGAGGACTCCCCCGTGGCGACCTACTACAGTCTCACTCCAAAGGGGAAGTCGCTCGCGCCCGTCTTCGAGGAGATCGACGACTGGGCTCACGAGTGGCTCGCGGAGTGTAACGCGTAGGCGTCCGTCGACGAGACCATGGGTCGTTTAAATCGCTGATCGACACGGACACCTCCGAAGCCCCAGCCTCACGGCTGCCCCTTCGATTCCCACCCCACACTGCCCCGCACTGCCCCGCACCTCACGCCTCCCCAGCCTCACGGTTCGCGCTCTTCGAGCGCTCACCGCTCCCTCGCGCGGGCGACTCGCGGCCGAGGGCCGCTCGCCGGCACGCGCCTCCGCTCCAATCGGTAATCGGTGATCGAGGATTGGTGATCGAGGTCGATCGCCGTAGCCCGCCACTCACCACCTGACCTCGAAGCCGTCGAGTCCCTCCAGTTCCTCGTACTCGGCTGCGACGTCGTCGACCTCGGCGGCGCGGCTCCCCGTCTCACACCACTCGACCATCTCGCGGACTGCGGCCTCGTCGCCCTCGAAGACGGCCTCGACGCGCCCGTCGTCGAGGTTCCGGACCCAGCCGTCGACGCCCGCCTCCCGAGCTGTGTCTCTGGTCGTCGCGCGGTAGTAGACGCCCTGAACGCGCCCGGAGACGTACACGTGTGCTCGCGTTCGATCGGTCATCGATCGGGCGTGCGGTCGCCACCGTTGTAACTACTACGGCGACCCGAACACGTCACGAGGACCATCGCGGGAACGGTGTCAACCCGCCCGCAACCGACGGCTTCTAACGACTCGCCGGCGACGCTACCGGTATGAACTTGTTCGGAACCGCGGGGATCCGCGGGAGCGCCGCGGAGCGGGTGACGCCGGAACTCGCGCTCGCCGTCGGCCGGGCGGTCGCGGCGGTAGTGTGCGACCGCGAACCGACCGGAGGCGGCGGAGATGACCGCGAGCGCGGGGACACGGATGTCGGCGGTGCCACAGAGCCGGTGCCAGAGGTCGTGCTCGCGCGCGACGGGCGGGTGACCGGTCCGGCGCTCGCGGCCGCGATGGAGGCCGGACTCGCGTCGGGCGGCGTGGCGGTCGAGCGCGCCGGTCAACTGCCGACGCCGGCGCTCGCGTACGCCTCGCGGGGCCGGTACGGCGTGATGCTTACGGCCTCGCACAACCCGCCGACCGACAACGGGATCAAGCTGTTCCGCGACGGCAGCGAGTTCGACCGCGACGCCGAGCGCGCGGTCGAGACGCGCGTCGATGGGGAGACGCCGCCGGCGGCGTGGGACGAGTGGACCGACTCCGAGCGCGTCGACACGCTCTCGCGCTATCTCGACGCGGTACGCGAGTACGCCGCGGGGTTCGGAGCCGACCTCGACGGACTCCGGATCGCGATCGACTGTGGCAACGGAATGAGCGCGCCGGCGACGCCGACCGTTCTCCGCGAGCTGGGTGCCGAGGTCGTCACCCTCAACGGGAACATCGACGGTCACTTCCCGGGGCGCGGGAGCAAGCCGACGCCGGAGACGCTCGCCAACCTCCGGGCGTTCGTCGCCGACGCCAACGACGAGAGCGACGGGAGTGACATGGGCGATTCGCCCGCTAGGGGCAACGTGAGCAAGGAGGAAACCGAGAGCTTCGCGTTCGGCATCGGTCACGACGGCGACGCGGATCGGATCGTGATCGTCGACGCCGACGGCGAAATTGTACACGAGGACACCGTGCTCGCGATGCTCGCCGAACGGTACACCCGAGAGAGCGACGCCGCCGATCCGGTGGTCGTCACCACGCCGAACGCCTCCGGCCGGATCGACGAGCGAGTCCGCGAGGCCGGCGGCCGGGTCGAGCGCGTTCGCCTCGGCGCGCTCCACGAGGGCATCGCGGCCGTCCGGGAGACGGCGGCGGAGACCGGCTCAGACGACACCCGCGTCGTCTTCGCCGCGGAACCGTGGAAACACGTTCACGTCGGCTTCGGGGAGTGGATCGACGGCGTCGCGTCGGCGGCCGTTATCGCCCAGCTCGTCGGTGACGAGGGTCTCGACGGACTCCGCGCTCCGATCACGGAGCGACCCTACCGCAAGGTCAGCGTCGACTGTCCCGACGACGCCAAGGACGACGCGATGACTCGCCTCGAGACGGACTTGCCCGACGCGTTTCCCGACGCCGAAGTCGACACCGACCACGGCGTGCGGATCGAGTTTCCGGACGCTTCCTGGGTCCTCGTTCGACCGTCGGGAACGGAGCCGTACGTCCGCGTGTACGCCGAAAGCGACGCTGTCGCCGACGTGATCGCGGAGGCCGAAGCGGTCGTCGAGGCGGCCGTCAGAGCGGTTACGGATTCGGGCGACGGTACGTGACGGGAGCGGCGGTGTGTGACGCGGGAGGAGGTCAATGATGGGGCCCGGTCCTGTGAACCTATCGGAGAACCCACGGTCGTGGACTTCGTTTACGATCACTAGGCCGCGGTCTAAACGAACGCCGGCTTCGAACCGCTTGCACCGCGTTCGCGAGAAGACCGACTTATCGAAAATGTGCTCAGATGCATCGGTAACTCTTGAAGCACGACTGCGATCCGACCTTCGATATCGCTGATGGCAGTTTATCGATTCCGACCGTGCACGTAGGTCTGGTCGTGGTCCGGAAAGACTTCGTCGACCGCCCGTTCTCCGTGCTCGTCGGCGATGAGCGTTCGGAGTTCGTCCTCGTAGTCGGCCTTCGGAACCTCCTCGCTCGGCCCCTGCTGAACGTCGAACGTGGCCTCGACGAGGCGGTCAACGGCGTGGCGACCGAATCCGGAGAGCGGGGAGATGTAGTCGACGCCGTGGCGGTCCTCCAAGCTCTGTGCCTGCGCGCGCGACACCGTCGGCACGCGGTCATCTCGGCGGGTTCCGTCGGCGATCGCGTCGACATCCCGCGTCGCGACCACCTCCAGCGCGTGTTCGTGGACGCGCTGGATCCCGTTTCGGGGGTACCCGTCCGCGATCATCGTCTCCACGGTGGCCGCGGCCACCTCGTCGTCGAGATCGACCCGTTCGAACGAGTATCCGAGTTCCGTCGCGGCGCGCTCGGCGTGCTCCCAGTCGTCGGTGAGCCCGAAGCTCCCGGTCACACACCGCACGTCGTAAAACCGATCGAGCAGGTGGGCGGCGAGCGACGAGTCTTTTCCCCCGCTGTACAGCAGCGCGAGTTCCATCTATCTCCGCCGGATGTCGAAGCTCTGCTGGTCGGGCTGGAGTTCCTTCAGGAGGTCGCGCATCTGATCTTCGTCGATACGCCCTTGGATGCGGCCGCTCTGCGCGAGGGCGGCGACCTGCTGTTTCACCTTCTCACCGAACTCCGGCTTCGACATCTCGACTGCGTTGAGTCGCTGGCGCGCACCGTCGGTCAGGTGCTGTTTGAGCACCGCCTCCTGTTGCGCGTCGGCGCGCTCTTGGGCCTCCTGCTGGGCATCGGGATCTGCGCCGCCCTGCTGTTTCCGCTCGCGAAGTTCTTCCATCTTCTCCTCTCGAAGCTCCTGCAGCCGTTCGTCGTCAGGATTCTCGCTCATACCCACCCGTTCACGGTCCGCGCGAAAAACGATTTCGGAGGGATCGGCCTGAACACCGAAGACCGGACAGCCCACGCGAGACTGGATCGAACACCCGTTCGAGACGGTCGGCCGTCGCCAGTTCGGCGTTGTCGCTCATCGGTTCCGGTCCGCGCCGCTTAAACGGCTCCTCGATGTATCTCGCAGCAATGAGCGAATCGCGGGAGTTCTGTCCGCGCTGCGGCGACGCCGTCGACGAGCGGCGAGACCCGCTCCCGGGCGATCCGGGCGGACGGGACGCCCTGTTGTGTGACGACTGCTACTTCGAAGACTTCGACCTTGTCGACGCTCCGGACCGGATCGAGGTGCTTGTCTGCTCCGGGTGCGGTGCGGTCCGGCGCGGCGAGTCGTGGCGAGACGTTGGCGCACGCGACTACACCGACGTCGCCGTGGACGAGGTCGCGGAACGGCTCGGTGTCCACGTCGACGCCACGGACGTGGAGTGGGGTGTCGAGCCCGAACAGGTCGACGAGAATGCCATCCGGATGCACTGTCGCTTCTCGGGCGTCGTCCGCGGGACGCTCCGCTCCGCGGAGGTCACCGTCCCGGTCAAGATATCGCGCGGGACCTGTGACCGCTGTGGGCGCATCGCCGGCGGCTACTACGCTGGGATCGTCCAGATCCGCGCGGACGAACGCGACCTGACGCCCGAGGAGCGGGCGGAGGCGCTGTCGATCGCGGAGTCGTACGTCGCGAGACAGGAGGCCGACGGCGACCGGGAGGCGTTTATCACCGAGGTGAACGAGACCGACGACGGCCCGGACGTGATGCTCTCGTCGAATCGGCTCGCCCAGAACGTCGCCACGAGGATCACGGAGCGGCTCGGCGGCAGCTTCGAGTCGTATCCCACGCTCGTCACCGAAGACGGCGACGGCAACGAGGTGTACCGAGTGACGTTCGCGGTCCGGCTCCCGCGGTACGCAGAGGGGGAGATACTCGACCCCGAGGACGGCGACGGCCCCGTCCTCGTCACGGGCGTCTCCGGTCGACTGCAGGGAGTCCGGCTCGCGACCGGCGAGGCGTACGCCTCCGACTTCGAGGACGCCGACGCGCCGGACGCGACCCGGCTCGGGACCCGGGACGACGCGGCGGAGACGACCGTGGTGACCGTCGAAGACGAGAACGCCATCCAAGTGCTCGATCCGAGCACCTACGAGGCGAAGACGGTCCCGAACCCCGATTTCGTCGACGACGACGCGGAGACCGTGCTCGCGTTCGAACACGGCGGCGCGGTTCACCTCGTCCCCGAAGAGTAGGCGAACGCGAGGCCCTCAGCGTCACCGGGAAACGCAACGCTCCGAGTGGAAAATCGAGCGACTGGGAAGCTATCGGTCAGTCTGCACGAGCCGGCTGTTCCTCGCCGAGTGCGGCTGCACGCTCCGCGTCGGTCACCTCGATACCGCGGCGCGCGAGTTGGTCGATGAACTCCGATTCACTGAGACCGGCCTGTGCGGCCGCCTGAGAGAGTGTCAGTGTTCGCGCACCATACAGCGTCAGCGCACTCGACAGCCCGTGTGTGACCATATCATCTGTACAGGCATGATGGTTTATGAAGATTACTACTCCATTCAGGGTCCTCATAGACCTTATATGATATATACTACCGAGTGATCCGCGGCGAGGCGTATACCCACACTTAGATCGATCGGTCGTGGCTCGCGATCGACGGCAGACACCCGAATCGACCCCGCAGGAATTATCAGCGTCTGCGACTGTGTCTGTCACATGGAGAGACAACAGCTCATCGCGCTGTTCTTTGCGTTCCTCATGGTGAGCTCGATGGTCGCGTGGGGCATCTCGTTGCTCTGAGGCGTTCGTACCCGACACGAGCGAACTCCAGCGAGACCGTGCCGTCAGCCGTCGCCCCAGACATCGGAGAGCGGGTGGTTCCGTCGGCGCTCGGCGTCGGTCTCCCCCCGAGTGCCGTCATCCCCGCCGGCGTCGTCGTTTCCGCCGTCGGCTCCGCCCCGCGAGGTGTCACTACCCCGTGAGTCCGGTGTCGACGCGCTAGCTGACCCTGTGTCGCGGTCGCGCGTCCGGCCGTTCGCGTCGCCGACCGACCGACCGCCGCGCCCGCGCCGCCGACCCGCTCGGGACGGCCCCGACGGCTCGGCGTCGATGCCGTCGAGCGCGGCCGCCGCGTCGAAGTCGGGCAGCGACGGGGTCGTCATCGCCTCGATCTGATCGCGGAACCACGGCGGCGTATCTGCCTCCGCGCGGTCGAACAGATCCAAAAGCGAATCGTCCGCGAGGTAGGTCGCGCCGTAGTCGTCCGGGGCGCGGACGACGCGTCCGCACGCCTGTATCACGGTCCGGAGTGCGGTTCGGTGGTACCACGCCCACTGACCGTCGGCCAGTCGACGGGCGACCCGCGAGTCGTTTGTGTTGCGGTACGGCGCTTTACACACCACCTGCCACCGACACAGGTCGTCGCGGAGGTCGAGCGCCTCCTCCATCTTCACCGAGACGAACACCGTCGGTTCGTCGCTCGCCCGCCACGCCGCGAGTTCCGCGTCGCGGTCGGATCGGCCGTGGCGACGAACCCGCGCGGCGACGCCGAACTCGCCCAGAAGTTCGGTGAGTCGCCCGGCGATGTCGTACGAGTGCGCGTGGATCAGCCCCTTCTCGTCGGGATGATTCGCCATCAGTCGGACGATCAGCCGGGCGATCTTCGGCACCGTCTCGTCGCGGTGCTCGTAGGTCATCGATCCCTGTGTCACGTCGTAGAGTGGGCGATTCTCCAGCGGAAACGTGTGCTTGACATCGACCAGCGCGACGTTCGCGGGGTCGAGGCCGACGCCACGACAGAACGCCTCCTTCGAGAGGATGGTCGCCGACAGCAGGGCGAACCTGTTCCCGCGGTCCCACACGGTGTGTCTGAGGTACCGCGCGGGGTCGAGGGGTTTGATCGCTATCTCCGATCCCTCGCCGCCCGGCTGGTCGACGACCCACGTCGTCGGGGAGTCGAGATCGCGGTAGTCTTCGAGGAACCAGCCGAGCTCGGAGACCAGCTCCTGTAATCGGTCCCGGCGTGCGACCTCTTCCCGGTCGAGTTCCGGCCGGCCCGTCAGTTCGTCTCTCGCTCGGCTCGCAGTGTCGCGAAGCGACTCGACGAACCGGGCGGTCCGGTCGAGCGCGTCCTCGTCGGGACCGGCGTCCGCCTCGACATCGGGGACGCCGACCTCGTCCCAGACGGGGACGCGGCCCGGCGAGAGGTCGATCGTCGCGTACATCTCCGCCCACTCTGCGAGCCCATGGGCCTCGTCGATCACGACGGCGTCGCGCTTTCGGAACACCTCGGAGCCCGCGGTCCGCATGAAGTACGCGAGCGTCATGGCGGCGTATCGATTCCCCGAAGCGATCGCGCGGTCGGAAAAGTACGGGCAGCGGTGTTTCACCGAACAGTCGAACCCCTGCTGGCGAACGCACGGGGCGCGGTTGACCGGCGTGTCGTGTTCGCCCGAGAGAATGCAGTCGTAGTTCGACTTCCCACGGATCACGGCCAAGTCGTCGAGAAGGTCGTCGGCCTCCACGTCGTCGATCTGCGACACCTGCGGCGTCGTGTAGTACGCGCCGGTCGCCTCGCTCGGCGACGTCTCGTCGACGGTGGCGGCCGCGCCCATGATGGCGCGCGCGAGGAGGGACTTGCCGCTGCCGGTCGGCGCGCGCACCAACACGACCTCGTTGCCGGCAGCGAACGCGTCGCGGATGTCCGCGAGCGCCTGCTCCTGTGCGCCGCGGAAGCTCGGTGCGGGGAACTCGGTGGGGATCCGATCGGGGTCCACGGCTCTCCCTGACGCGCTCGTCGAATTAAACCCTCGCTTCCCCACGGTCGGCGCGGCGTCGCGGTCGCTCGCGTCGCGTCGCTCACAGTGCCTCATCTTCTCGAATTCGAGAGATCACCGACCGAACGCGCCGAGGCTCGACTGCAGCTCGCGCGAGGGAACGTCATCCGTCAGCTCGTAGCCGACGAGGTCGCGTGCGTCCACCGCGTACGTCGAACCGCCGCGGTCGACCACGAGTACCCGGCCCTTCCAGCCGCGGACCGTGCCGGCTGCCATCGTCTCGGCGACAGGTCGCTCGTCGAGGTCGAGCCCATAGTCGAAGTCGAAGCAGTCTATCGGATCGAAGCCGTCGAGCAGGGACTCCCACGCGACCTCGTCCACGTCGTGTCCCAGCCCGTCTATCTTCGTCGGGACGCGCACCCGGTCGACGAGGTCGTCGCGCGTCGCCAGCTCGGCCTCGACCTCCCGGGCGAGTCGACCGTCCGGAAGCGTCCGCACGTGGGCCGCGCGGTCCGCGCCCTGCTCGCGGAGTCGCGTTTCAAGCCGCCACAGCCGCGTGACGCCGACCTTCCACACGTCGGGCGCGAACGCCGCGAGGTACATCGCGTGTTCCTCGTGACAGTCCATCTCGTCTTTGAGACACGTGCCCGTACAGCGGGCGCACACCCAGACGTGGCCGTGGTCGTCGCAGTAGGGCGCGTCGTCGGCGTCGCAAGCGACGTGATCGCCCTCGTGGACCGTCCCGGCGCAGCGGCGGTCGCCGAGGCCGAACGCGAGTTCGTCGCCAGCGGTGGCAGAGACGAGGTCGACCGCGCCGCCGCTGGCGACGTAGAGCCCCTCACCCGTCTCGTAGCCGACAACCTGCACGCAGTCGAGTAGGTGGGGCGTCGACTTATGCGCGTCGTCGCCGGAGCGTTGTTGGTCGAGGCGGACCACGGGGACGTATGCCCGATCCGTCAGATCCGTTCGATCCGACCGAATCGCCGGACGCGCTCGATTCGCTTGCGATCTCACTCTCGGCTACCGTCACCGACGGCGAGACCGGTCCCGCGATCGAACTCGCGCTCACCGTCCGCAACGACGGCGGCGAGCCGGTCACGCTCCGGTTTCCGACCGGGCAGCGTGCTGAGTTTGCGGTGTATCCGACTGGCACCGAGAGGAATGAGAGAGATAAGACAGATCCCGTCTGGCGACACGGAGAGGGACGACTGTTCACGCAGGCGGTCGGGACCGAGACGCTGACACCGGGAGAGTCAGAAACCTACGAGGGAACGTGGGACGGCCCGTCACCGGGGAAGTTCGTCGTCGTCGGCTGGGTGACCGCTGCTGCGGGCGTCGAAGCTGATCACGACGCGGACTGGCACGAGATAGACGATCACGGCCTGACGGCGACAGTGACGGTCGAGGTCGGGTGACGGAATGCCGGAGGGTGAATCCAGATCTCACACAAGTTCCGCGCCGTGAACGACGGCTTCGACCGCCGCCTCCAAGCGCTCTCGCGTCCGGTGGCTCCGCTCCGCGTCGGTTCGAACTTCGATCAGGTGTGAGCCGTCGGCGTCGCGGGCCCGCGCGTACGCCTCGGCGAGGTCGTCTGCGGCGTCCGCGGCGTGCTCGTCGCCGGATGCATCGCGCGCTGCCGGCCGCGCGTCGATGCGGGTGTACGCCAGCCCGTGAAGTTCGGCCATCGGCTCGAAATCGATGCCGTGCGGCGTCTTGAACGCCTCAGTGAACGGCGGCTCGAACGACTCGATCGGGAGCATGTGGAAGATTCCGCCGCCGTCGTTGTTGACGAGCACGACGGTCACGTCGACATCGCAGCGGTCGATCGCGAGGAGACCGTTCGTGTCGTGGTATAACGCGAGGTCGCCGGCGACGAGCGTGAGATCGTCGGTCGTCGCGGAGCCCGCGCCGAGCGCGGCCGAGACGATCCCGTCGATCCCCGAGACGCCGCGGTTCCCGAGCGCGGTCACGCTCGTGGTCGACGGCCCGACGAACCGGTCGAGGTCGCGCACGGGCATCGAGTTGGAGACGAAAAGCGTCGCCGGGTCCGGGAGGCCGTCGGCGACGACGCGCAGCACGTCGCCCTCGTGGAAGGCGGGCGAGTCGTCCGTGTCGTCACCGGCGTCGCGCTCGCGGTCGTGGACCGCCTGCGCCGCTTGGTCCGCCTCCTCCCACTGGCCCCGCCAGTCGACATCGGCCTCGGCCCCGGTGCCGGCGTCGGTGCCGCCGCTTCCACCGCGACCACCCCCACTGCGACTACCTCCGCCACGCCCACCGCCGCCACCCGCGAGTCGCGACAGGCGCGCACAGAGTCGATTCGGCTCAGCGACCACGAGGTCGGTCGCGGCGAACTCGGCCTCCCGCCAGCGACCAGCGGGATCGATCTGGTACTGATCGGCCTCGGTCTCAGCGAGGTACTTCCGGAGACGCTTCGATGTCGGCGACGCCCCCAGTCGCACGACGACTTCGGGGTCCGCCCAGTCGGCCGCGGCGTCCGCGGCGTTCGCCGCGTTACCGCCGCCCGCGAGCGCCGCCGAGAGGTAGGCGTCGTACGCACCGATCACAGTGGCGACCCGGGTGTGCCCGCCGAACCGGACGCCAGAGAGCGGGTCGGCGAGCACCGGGAACCCGGTCGCGTGCGACAGCGCCGTCACGGACTCGGCGTCGAGGCCGGGCGGATCGGCCGGACCGGCGACGATCAGTCCGCGCTCGGTGGCGGAGAGCTCGCGGGCGAGCCGGCGGAGTTCGGTGTCTCCGGGCTCCGGCGCTCCCGGCTTCACGTCGACGTACGGGCCGTCGCGCCCCGACGCGGCGATCGGATCGAGGTCGTCCGGAACGTCGCCCTCGATCGGCGTCGGCTCCAGCGGCTTCGCGAACGGAACGTTGAGGTGAACGGGTCCGGCGTCGGTGCCCTCGGCGGCAGCGACGGCGCGGGCGACCGTCGTCCGGAGCGATCGTAGTCCACGATCGGTCGTGGCGGGCTCGGGAAGGTCCTTGTAATACCGGACGGCGTCGCCGTACAGTTTCTCTTGATCCGCCGTCTGGTTCGCGCCCGAGTCACGGAGTTCGGGTGGGCGGTCCGCGGTGAGCGCGAGCAGCGGGACGCGGGCGTTGTCGGCCTCCATCACGGCAGGGTGGTAGTTCGCGGCAGCCGTGCCGGAGGTGCAGATCAGCGGCGTCACGCTCCCGGAGCGGCGAGCGCGCCCCAACGCGAAGTAGGCGGCCGAACGTTCGTCCAACTGCGAGAAGACGCGGAGGTCGTCGGTGCGGGCGGCGGCGGTCATCAGCGGCGTCGATCGGCTTCCCGGCGACGCGACGACGGCGTCGACGCCCGCGGCGACCAGCTCGTCAACGATCGCGCGGGCCCACAGCGTGTTCCGGTTCGGCGCAGTCATTGCGCCCGATTTGGGGTCACGACCTAAATACTCCGGCGAGTCGTCGCCGGTCGGTTCTGCAACGCTTATGCCCGCCGACCGACTTCGATCGGACATGAGCGACGACGACGCCGTCGACGTCGAGGTCGAGTCCCCGGAGGACGCCGAGACCGACGCGTCTGCGGACGCGACGGGTGAATCACGCGACGCGGCGAGAACGAACGGCACGGCCGCGGCGGCGGCCGGCGACCCGGTCGAATCGGCTGTCGGAGACGACAAGGAATCGCTCGCCGACGCGGTCGCTGAACACGACGAAGACCTCGCCGACGCGGTCGCCGAGGTAGAGGACGAACTGGCGGAGGCCCGCGCGGAACTGCTCGAAAAAGACGAGGAGATAGACGAACTGACGAGCAAACTCGCGCGTGTCCGCGCCGACTTCAGCAACTACAAACAGCGGGCGAAACAGAAACAGGAGGACATCCGTGAGCGTGCCTCCGAGTCGCTGGTCGAACGGATCACCCCCGTCCGAAACGACCTGCTTCGCGCGCTCGATCAGGAGGAGGGAAGTGACCTCCGTCCGGGCGTCGAGTCCACCGTAGAGAAGTTCGACGAGGTTCTCGCCGACGAGGGCGTCGAACCCATCGACCCCGATCCCGGTGCCGACGTCGACCCCGAGCGACACCAAGTGATGCTCCGCGTCGAGAGTGATCAGCCGGAGGGGACGGTCCACGAGGTGTACGAACCCGGATACGAGATGGGCGACCGCGTCGTCAGCGAGGCGAAGATTACGGTCAGCGCCGACGAAGAGTAGCCCGGCGGCCGGCGTTGTCGATTTTCACGAGAGTTCTCTGCGGTTACGAGTGACCTCCGTACGCGTCCGCGAGGTCGTCGAGATCTGAGTCCGAGGTGGCCTCGTGTGGGACCGACAGCGGCGAAACGGAGACCTCACCGTCGACGATCGCGCGTCGGTCGGTTCCGACGGGGTCCGGAACGTCTGCTGGCGTCATCCGCCCCCAGATCGGGTCCGAGAAGGCGACGCTCCCGTCGCCGTTCCGGGTCGCCTCGATTCCGTACCACTCCGACGGGGTGGTCACTCGCATCAGCGCGCCGCCGTGGTCGTCGCGGGCGACAGCACCGCCGTCAGCTCCGATCGACTCGGGCTCAGCGATCGGTGCGTTGACGTTGAGGTAGTCGGCGCGGTCGAAGACCGACGTCTCGTCGGCGCGATCGACGAGGAACGTCGTCGCCCGGGTCGCATTGGCGAACTCCGTCGGCTCCAACTCGCGTTTCCACCAGTCCTCGTCGCCGGGCACGTACATCGATGTCGCCACCGCGGGAACGCCGAAGAAGGCGGCCTCGATGGCGGCCGAGACGGTCCCCGACCGCCCGAGGGTGTACGCTCCGAGGTTCGCACCCTCGTTGCAGCCCGCAACAACGAGGTCGGCGTCGGGAACGAGTTCGCCGAGCCCGGCAACGACGCAGTCGACCGGCGTTCCGTCAACCGCGTAGCCGTGGTCGTGGTCGCTGACAGTGACTCCCTCCGAGAGCGTCCGTCCGGTCGATGACTGGTCGGCCGTCGGCGCGACCGTTACCACGTCGTAGTCGGCCGAAAGCGCGTCCCGCATGGCGCGGAGACCGACGGCGTCGATACCGTCGTCGTTCGTCAGCAGGATCCGATCGACGCTCATACAGTCACCTCGGGCGGTTCGGGCAAAAGGCCACCGGCAGTGCGGAAGGAAAGGCACAGGTACCGCCGGATCCATCGCCCGGTATGGGATTCGGCGACACAGCGAAAAAGATCCAGACGCTCGCCGACAAGGCCGAGCGCACGTACCAGAAGATCAACGAACTCAGGACGGAGGTCGAAGAGACCCAGTCGACCGTACTCGACACCTCAAAGCGAGTTCAGCAACTCGAAAACGAGATGGCCGAACAGCGAGCGGTTCTCGACGCCGTCGCTCGCGAGGTCGGCGTCGACCTCGAGAGCGTGAGCACAGAGGCACACATCGCGGACGCGGAGGCGGCAGCCGAACTGGCGGACGAAGAGGCCGCCGCCGAACCCGGCGAGGGAGAACGCGGCGAGTCGGACGAGTAGTCCGAGGTCACTCGTCGGGGTCCGCCCGCGAGACGACATCCGCCGGAACGCCGGCGACGGTCGCGTTCGGCGGTACATCGTCGGCGACGAGCGAGTTTGCGGCGACGCGCGCGCCCGAACCAACCGTGACACCCGGGAGGACGACCGCGCCCGCGCCGATCATCGCGCCCTCCTCTATTACCACTTCGCCGAGGCGGTACTCCTCGTGGAGGAACTCGTGACACAGTAGCGTGGCGTCGTAGCCGACGATCGCGTCGTCTTCGACCGTGATCCGCTCGGGCCAGAACACGTCCGGCGTTGACTCCAACCCCCACGACACGCCTGACCCGACCGTCACGCCGATCCGCGAGAGGAGCCAGTTTTTGAGCCGGAGGCTCGGACTGACCCGCGCGAGCACGATCACGACGTAGTTCCGAACGATCGTGAGCGGCGACTTCGCGTCCGGCCACGACCACAGCGAGTTTCGCGGCCCGGGGGTCGGGAACCGATCGAGCCGATCGGCACGGGCGTCTTCGGCCACGGTCGTCGCCGCCTCTGTCGCATCGTCCTCGTCAGTCACGTGGCCACGTTTGGGCGGGGCGAATAAAAGGGTCGCTGCCGCGAATCCTTCGGGACCGCGAATCTCGCCGCTGTCGCGAACTTCACCACTGCCGCGGATATCGTCGCTGTCTCGGATCTCCTGCTGCCGACCGTTTAAGGGCGATAGGACGACCAGCGTCGCTACGGCAAGTCGAACGACCCACGGTCGGTCGAGGCGGGTGTGCGATCCACCGCCGTGGGACCCGGACGGGGATCGCCTGTTCGCCACCTATGGTCGACAGCGACGCGTCGACGGCGCGACCGTCCTCTCTCGGGATCACAAAACTGCCGTCTCAGGAGCGCATCTCGTCCATGTGTTCGATCCGACGCTCGACGAGGTCTGCGGTTCCGATGTCGTGTCGGATGCGGACCCGATCGCCGGCAGCGGCGAGCGCGTCGGCGGCCTCCGTCTCCGCCGCTGCGATGGAGTCGCCGCGTCCGACGACCGCGAACGCCCGCGAGGTCGTCGTGTAGAGGCCGTCCTCACGCTCGTCGACGCTGGCGTAGTAGAGGAGCGCGTTGCCGACGCTCGACTCGTCGACTGCGATCTTCGCGCCCGCGTCCGGGTCCGTCGGATAGCCGTCAGGGACCGCGTACTTGCAGACGGTCGCCTCGCCGGAGAAGTCGAGTTCCGGCAGCGGCTCTCCGTCGCGGGCAGCGGTGAGCACGTCGAGGAACGGCGTCTCCAGCACGGGGAGAGTGTTCATCGCCTCCGGGTCGCCGAAGCGCGCGTTGAACTCGACGACCTTCGGCCCCTCATCCGTGAGCATGAACTGCCCGTAGAGGACGCCCTTGTAGTCGGGGAGCGCGTCGACGACGGCCTCCAGCACGTCGACCGCGGACTCGTAGTCGCCCTCGTCCATGAACGGGAGCGACGGCGTCGTGTCGGTGTACGATCCCATGCCGCCCGTGTTGGGGCCCTCGTCGCCCTCGTAGGCGCGCTTGTGGTCCTGAACCGCCGGCGTCGTCCGGAGGTCGCCATTGGCGACGAACGCCTGCACGGTGAACTCCTCGCCGACGAGCCGTTCCTCCAACACGACGCGGTCGTACTCGGAGTCGCGGAGATACGCCTTCGCCTCCTCGGCGGTCACCTGGTCACCGATGACCTTCACGCCCTTGCCGCCAGTGAGTCCCACGGGCTTGACCGCGAGGTCGCCGTCGTACTCGTCGATGTACGCACAGGCCTCGTCGATGTCGTCGAACACCGCGAAGTCGGGACAGCCGGGGATCGATTCCTCGTCCATGAACCGACGCTGGAACGCCTTGTCCGTCTCCAGTTCGGCCTCCGCGGCGCGCGGGCCGAAGGCGTACACGCCGGCGTCGTCAAGCGCGTCGGCGACGCCCGCGTCGAGCGCCGACTCCGGACCGATGACCGCTAGGTCCGCACCGACCGACACCGCGTAGTCGGCGATCGCCTCGGCGTCGGTCTCGTTGATGGATTCGAGTCCCGTCGCCAGTCGCCGAATACCCGGATTTCGATTACTCGCGCAGGCGTATAACTCGCAGTCGTCGGCAACCGCGCGGGCGATCGCGTGCTCGCGTCCGCCGCCGCCGACGAGGAGTACGGTCTCCGTCATGTTCGACGGGTTACCGCACAATAGTGTAAGCGTTACTCTCTACAGACACAGAGATGTGCAGTATCGTGGATACACTGTCGGCGTAGCAGTCCGCGTGACAGTCGGTGGTGCGATCGGCGCGCCGACCGGTGTGACGGGTTTTTGCCGCGTCGGATCGAACCGGATGTATGTCACAGCCGACGGTGCGGAACCGCCTCGACGAGGAGGCGAGTCCGTATCTCCGACAGCACGCCGACAACCCGGTCAACTGGCAGCCGTGGGGCGAGGAGGCGTTCGAGCGCGCCCGCGAGCACGACGTGCCCGTGTTCGTCTCCATCGGCTACTCGTCGTGCCACTGGTGTCACGTGATGGCCGAGGAGAGCTTCGAAGACGAGTCGGTCGCCGCCGTCCTCAACGAGGAATTCGTCTCGGTGAAAGTCGACCGCGAGGAGCGGCCGGACGTAGACAGCACGTTCATGACGGTCTCACAGCTCGTCACCGGCGGCGGTGGATGGCCGCTCTCGGCGTGGTGTACGCCCGAGGGGAAGCCGTTCTACGTCGGGACGTACTTCCCGCCGGAGCCGCGGCGGAACCAGCCCGGATTCCGGGAGTTGTGCGAACAGATTTCGGAGTCGTGGAAGGACCCGGAACAGCGCGAGGAGATGCGACACCGCGCGGAGCAGTGGGCGTCGAGCGCGAGGGACGAGCTGGAATCGGTTCCCGACGACCTCGGCGGTGACCCGCCCGGGTCGGAGCTGCTTCAGGAGGCGGCCGCCGCCGCGGTCCGCGGCTACGACGAAGAGTACGGCGGGTTCGGGAGCGGCGGAGCGAAGTTCCCGATGCCGGGCCGGATCGACCTGCTGTTCCGCGCGTACGCCGAGAGCGCTCGCGAGAGCGCGCTGGCGGCTGCGACCGGAACGCTCGACGGGATGGCGTCAGGTGGGATGTACGACCAGATCGGCGGCGGCTTCCACCGGTACGCGGTCGACCGCCAGTGGACGATCCCGCACTTCGAGAAGATGCTGTACGACAACGCCGAGCTACCCATGGTCTACCTCGACGGATACCGGGTCACCGGGAATCCCTCGTACGCCCGCGTCGCGAGCGAGACGTTCGGCTTCCTCGATCGCGAACTTCGTCATCCGGAGGGCGGGTTCTTCAGCACGCTCGACGCGCGGAGCCGGCCGCCGACAGACCGCACCGGCGGAGATTCGTCGGACGCCGAAATCGGAGACGTGGAGGGGGCCTTCTACGTCTGGACGCCTGACGAAGTCGACGCGGTTCTGGACGACTCCGCGGCGTCGATCGCCAAGCAGCGGTACGGGATCCGATCGGGTGGGAACTTCGAGCGCGGGACGACCGTCCCGACGGTCGCGGCGTCGATCGAGGAGATCGCCGACGAGCGCGACCGTCCGGTAGAAGAAATTCGCGAGACCCTGACCGAGGCGCGTGTTGCCCTGTTCGAAGCGCGAGAGTCGCGACCGCGTCCCGCCCGCGACGAGAAGGTTCTCGCCTCGTGGAACGGCCGAGCGATCTCCGCGTTCGCGGACGCAGGCCATACGCTCGGCGAGCCCTACGCCGACATCGCGCGCGACGCGCTCGACTTCTGCCGGAGGCGACTGTACGACGCCGAGACGGGAGACCTCGCGCGGCGCTGGCTCGACGGTGACGTGCGGGGTCCGGGGTACCTCGACGACTACGCGTTCCTCGCGCGCGGCGCGCTCGACGTGTACGCGGTCACCGGTGATCCGGAGCCGCTCGGATTCGCGTTGGATCTGGCCGACGCCATCGTCGACGACTTCTACGACGCCGACGCGGGAACCGTCTACTTCACGCGGGAGCCGGGCGTGGACGCGGACGATGCGGGAGCAAACGACGGGGCCGACGGCGGGCCCGGATCGCTTTTCGCCCGGCCGCAGGAGTTCACCGATCGGTCGACCCCGTCGAGCCTCGGCGTCGCGGCGGAGACACTCGCGATGCTCGACGGGTTCCGGCCCGACCGGCGGTTCGCCGAGATCGCGGAGGCCGTCGTGACGACGCACGCCGACCGGATACGCGCGAGTCCGCTGGAGCACGTGTCTCTCGTTCGCGCCGCCGAGCGAGTCCGAACCGGCGGTATCGAGGTGACGATCGCGGCCGACGCGGTCCCCGACGAGTGGAACGAGACGCTCGGCGAGCGGTACCTCCCGGGAGCGCTCGTCGCGCCGCGGCCGCCGACCGCGGACGGTCTCGACGAGTGGCTCGATCGGCTCGGTCTGGAGTCGGCCCCGCCGATCTGGGCGAACCGGAACAGCGAGGACGGTGAGCCGACCGCGTACGTCTGCGAGGAGAGAACCTGTTCACCGGCGGAGACCGATCTCGACGCGGCGCTGGCGTGGCTCGGGTCCCGGGGACAAGAAGATCGATAGGCGTATCGCCGGCCGATTTAATACCCGGGCAGACCCGTGTACGGTAGCGGCACAGTGATACAATGAGTGACGCCCAGCTATCCGAGGGTGACGTTCTCCGCCGGATGTACCGACTCACCGCGGATCAAGAACGATCCTTCGAGGACAAAGTTCCGGACTTGCTCGATCTGGGACGAGAGTATCTCGGAGTGGAGGTCGGATTCCTCACCGAGATCGCCGACGACACGCAACTGATCGTCGAGGCACGCGGCGACCACGACCGTCTGCAACCCGACTCCAGTTGCCCGCTGTCGCGGGCGTACTGCCGGAAAACGATCGATGTCGACGGCGCGTTGACCGTACAGCACGCCCGCGTCGAGGGGTGGGAAGACGACGCGGCCTACGACGAGTTCGGACTCGAGGCGTACATCGGTGCCAAGGTCCTCGTCGACGGCGAGGTGTACGGGACCTTCTGTTTTGCCGACACCGAACCGCGGGATCGCCCGTTCTCCGAGACCGAGGAGACGTTCGTGGAACTGATGGCCCAGTGGGTCGGCTACGAGATTTTCCACACGCAGGCGAAAGAGCGCATCCAGACGCAGCGGGACCAGCTCGCGGAGTTCACGCGGATTGTCTCACACGACATCCGGAACCCGCTCGGCATCGTCGAGGGATACCTCGAACTGGCCGAAGAGACCGGCGACCCGGAGCACTTCCGACGATGCCGAGAGGCGGTGAACCGGATGGAGTCGCTGGTTGACGACCTGTTGTTTCTCACCCGCGAGGGACAGACGATCGGCGGGCGCGAGTCGATCTCGCTCGCGGAGTTGGTCCGCGAGTGCTGGTCGTTCGTGGACGCCGACGACGCGACTCTGCGCGTCGAGACCGATCGCGACCTCTACGGCGACTGGAGTCGACTCCAGCAGGTGTTCGAGAACCTCTTTCGGAACGCGATCGAGCACGGCGGCGACGACATCACGGTGACCGTCGGCGACCTCGAGGACGGCACCGGAGTCTACGTCGCCGACGACGGGGTCGGGATTCCGGAAGACGTCCGCAAAGACGTGTTCGTCGACGGATACACGACCGGCGAGTCCGGAACCGGCCTCGGGCTGACGATCATCCGTCAGGTCGTCTCGGCGCACGGCTGGACGATCGACGTGGTCGAGAGCGCCGAGGGCGGCGCGCGGTTCGAGATCCGCGGGATGGAACCCGAAGCGGAGTAGCTAGAGTGACCGCCCGTCAGTCGTGCCGGAAACAGCGCGCTCCGGTGAACGCCATCGCCATGTCGTATTCGTCGGCGGCGGCGATCACGTCCTCGTCGTTGACGGAGCCGCCGGGTTGGATGACGGCCTCGATTCCCGCCTCCGCGGCCTCCTCGATCGCGTCCGGGAACGGGAAGAACGCGTCAGAGGCCATCACCGCGCCCTCGGCCGACTTGCCGTCCGCGTCCTTCTCGGCTTTCATCGCCGCGAGCGTGACGGCGTCGACGCGCGACACCTGTCCCATGCCGACGCCGACCGTCTCGGTGCCTGTCGCGAACAGGATGCCGTTCGATTTGACGTGTTTGAGCGTCTTCCACGCGAACACCAGCGTCTCCAGCTGCGCGTCGGTCGGTTCGCGCTCGGTGACGACCTCAAGGTCGTCGGCCGTCGGCGACTGACGGTCGCGCTCCTGAACGAGCCGTCCGCCGACGATCGGCTTCTCCGTGAACCGCTCGGTGAAGCGCTCGTCGCCCTCGCCGAGCGATCCCACGTCGAGCACGCGGAGGTTCTTCTTCTCGCGGAGCACGTCGAGCGCGCTCTCGGTGTAGCCGGGCGCGACGACGACCTCTTTGAACGAGTCGGCGACCGCGGTCGCGGTGTCGGCGTCGCACTCGCGGTTCAACGCGACGATGCCGCCGAACGCGGACTTGGCGTCAGTGCGCAGCGCGCGGTCGTAGGCGTCCGCGAGCGTGTCGCTCGTCGCGCAGCCGGCGGGATTGGTGTGTTTGATCACCGCGGCGGCGGGGTCATCGAACTCCTTGACCAGATCGAGGGCGGCGTCGGCGTCGTTGTAGTTGTTGTACCCCATGCCCTTCGCGCCGGGGTTCAGCTGTGGTGCTCCGACGACGCTCGCCTCCTCGCACCCGTCGTCGGCGTACAGCGCGGCGTCTTGGTGCGGGTTCTCACCGTACCGGAGTTCGGCGGCGCGCTCTTCGGAGGCGAATCGCCGCTCGGGGAAGTCGCCGCCGGTGTCGCCGTCGACGGCGACGTCGACTGCCTCGCCGTCTGCGTCTCGTTCGACCGTCACGCGGTCCGACGCGAACCACCGGACTGCACGCGGGTACGCCGTGAACTCTGCCTCGTGGAGCACGCGGTCTTTCAGCGACTCGGCGTCGTCGTCGCCGTAGACGGGGACCGCCTCTTGGGTCACGATCGGACCGGCGTCGACGGCCTCGGTGACGACGTGGACGGTGCAGCCCGTGGTTCGGACACCGGCGTCGAGCACCTGCTCGTGGGCGTCCGTGCCGGGGAAGGCGGGCAGCAGCGAGGGGTGGACGTTCAGTGTCGTCGGGACCGCATCGAGGAACTCGTCTGTCAGGACGCGCATGTATCCGTCAAGGCAGACGAGGTCGATGTCGTATCCAGAGAGCCGGTCGACAATCCGGCGCTCGTGGGACTCACGGGACTCGCCGTCCTCCCGCTCGACGACCTCGGTGGGAATCCGGCGCTCCGTCGCGGCCTCGACCACGGGTGCCTGCTCGCGGTTCGTCAGCACGACCGACAGCTCCGCGCCCCCCGGCGCGAGGTCGGCGATGTGTCTGAGGTTCCGTCCCCGGTTGCTCGCGAGTCCGGCGATCTTCATACACAAGAGCACCGACCGATCGGGTATATCGATTGCGGTCCGTCGCAGCGATAGATCCACGTTCGCGGATAAGAATCGGGAGACGGTTCGATATCTGCGTCGAACCTATCCACATCCGTGCGATTCACCCCGTGTCCAGATGAGTCGCCATCGACACGCTTTTGCTGGCTCCGGCGGCACTCGCGGACATGACCGACGACTCCGAACCGACGGACGACGACACCATCTCCGGGCTGTCTCGGTCCGATCCCCTTGCGGCCGTCTCGCCGCTCGACGGTCGGTACGCCTCCCGTACCGCGCCGCTGTCGCCGTACGCGAGCGAGGCCGCGCTCATGCGCGCAAGAACACGCGTCGAGGTCGAGTACCTGATCGCGCTTGCCGACCTCGACGCGACGCCGATCGGGCTCGACGAGACCGCGCGCGAGGCGCTCCGCGGACTCTACGCCGAGTTCTCCGCGGACGACGCGCGACTGATCAAGGCGCTCGAAGTCGAAGGCGCAGCGGGGTATGCCGCGACGAACCACGACGTGAAGGCGGTCGAGTACTTCCTGCGCGTCCGGCTCGACGAGCTGGCGAACGCCGATGAGGGCGACGGGCAGTCTGTCCGGTCCGACGAGCCGATCGGCGACGCCGAGTCGCTGTACCCGTGGATACACTTCGGGCTCACGAGCGAGGACGTGAACAACCTCGCGCACCGACTCCTCATCAAGGGAGCCGTGAGCGAGGCGATCGTCCCCGCGATCCGCGAGGTGCGCGACGCGCTCGCCGACCTCGCGCGGGAGCACCGCGACACGCCGATGCTCGCTCGCACTCACGGCCAGCCCGCGACACCGACCACCTTCGGCAAGGAGATGGCGGTGTACGCGGCGCGGCTCGGGCGCGCGCTCGGGCGAGTCGTGGTCGCTACCGGCGACCTCTCGGGCAAGCTTGCGGGCGCGTCGGGCACCTACGCCGCGCACGAGGCCGCGTACCCCGACGTCGACTGGCGGGCGTTCGCCGAGTCGTTCGTGCGCGGGCTCGGTCTGGAACACACGCCGCTCGCGACACAGGTGAATCCCTGCGACGACCTCGCGGCGCTTTTCGACGCTCTTCGAGGCGTCAACAACGTCCTCCTTGATCTCGATTTGGACGTGTGGCTGTACGTCTCGGACCGCTATCTCGGTCAGCGGACGGTCGAGGGAGAGACGGGCTCGTCGACCATGCCGCACAAGGTGAACCCGATCGACTTCGAGAACAGCGAGGGGAACCTCTCGAAAGCGAACGCCGACCTCACCTTCCTCGCCGACTACGTCACCGACTCGCGGCTCCAGCGCGATCTGTCGGATTCGACGGTCAAACGCAACGTCGGCGCGGCGCTCGCCCACTGTCTCATCGGCTACTCGAAGGCGGACGACGGGCTCTCGAAGGTCGTTCCGAACGAGACGGTGATGCGCGAGGAGCTGGAGGCGACGCCCGAGGTCATCGGCGAGGCGGTCCAGACGATCCTCCGGCGTGAGGGCGACACCGATGCCTACGAGCGCGTGAAAGAGCTTACCCGCGGCCGGTCGGTGACCCTCGACGACTTCCGCGAGTTGTTCGATACGCTCGACGTCGACGAAGACGTTCGCGCGGAGCTGAAAGCCCTGACGCCAGCCGGCTACACCGGCGTCGCCGACGACCTCGTCGACGAGATCGACGAATAGCGTGGGAGCCGACGACTCGGTCGCCACAAGAGGTTTACCGCTCGCCGCAGACCACTCGACGATGCCCTCCCAGAACGACGACGAGACGGAGTATTCCGTCTTCGGCAACGACGCGGAGAACGCGATCGACCAGTCCAACGACGACCGCGCCGATCCGGAGGCCGCGGACCTCGGTGGCGACGCCGACGGCTGTCCGAAGTGCGGCGGCACGGAGACCGAGGTCGACGAGATCGCGACGAGCGGCACCGGCCTCACCAAGATGTTCGACGTGCAGAACCGGAAGTTCCAGGTCGTTTCGTGTGCGAACTGCGGCTACTCGGAGCTGTACAAGGGCCAGTCGACGGGGAACGCAATCGACTTCTTCATCGGCTGACGGCGCGCTTCTCGTCGAGCGCGCGCGTATCGATGTATCGCGGAGACGCGCCGTTCGCGGAGACGCGCCGATCGCAGGGGAATATTAACTTACGCATCGGTTCCAGCAGACGGCGAAGGTTTGGAGCCACGATTCTGCCGCCGTCGGCTCCGTATTGTTTAACGTATTTGAAAACAAAGAAGTTCGTCGTTTTACTTCTCGAAAGACACGTTCGACAGCATTCCGCATTCCATGACGAGTAATTTGAAATCGGAGTGAGGTTCGTGAGAGTGAAACTGTTAGATGTCCACCAGCATCAACGAGAAATAGCGTATCCTCAACGTGGCGTTTCTCTCTGAGAACGCGGAGAAACACCAGCGTGAATTGTTGGTTTTGGACGGGAAATACGTCAACATGAAGGAATTCGTTTGTACGAGGATCGACGGCGGCATACAGCCAGAATCAGTCTGATTCGATCTGAATCGTAGTCTCATCGACCGCAACTCGATTCGGGCTCGCACCGTCAGATGGCTGTAGATCGGCATTCTGGATCCAGTTGTGAATTTCTGTTTGACAGATTTGTTGAAATCATCAGAATTTGATATTTTCACGTCCTCAATCGCTCAGTACTGGAACCTCACGAATCGCTCAACACAGGCGAAGGAACGAGCGATCTGTGGTGCTGTGGCGCGTGCCTCCGAGCGGTCGCCAGAGGCGACCGAGAGGAGCACCGCGCGAGGGACGCGGTGAGCGCTCAAAGAGCGCGAACCGCGAGGCTGGGGAGGCGTGAGGCTGCGGTGCTGTGTGGGTGGGACTCGAAGGGGTAGCCGCGAGGGCTCCCGTGGCCCGTTGTGCACCTCGCTCGTTCACACTGTTCACTCGCTGCGGTGCGTACTGACGGCCGCGAGCAGACTGTGCAACTTCACCCCCAACAGTCGACAGTCAATACACCGTGTGAGGCGACGAGAACGCTTGAACCAGCGCTCGGTGAACAGGTCAGAAAGGCTGATCTCCGTGAAACTGCGCTCCTCGTCGGACTTCAACACACAGACGAGATCGCTGCAACGCTTCGGGAATTGGGATGCGATCTAGACTGAGCAGGCGAGTCTCGTTCCGTAGACGCAGTTGACTCGATTGGTGAAATAGATACCGGTAATAAACGTGGTGTTTCTTGCATCCGTGGCAGACCTGTCCGTGACAGGGAGTTACAGGCATGGTGGGGTTGTGGGGTTGTGTAGGCACGCGGTCGTCGCGTGAGAGTTCTCATGACCGGGACAGACACACATCCCCCTGTAACACGAGGGGATTCGACATGAACACGGTCGAGCAGTACAAACAGGAGAAACACCCGCTGGACGTGATCGAGGACGTCAAGGAGTACGCCGAGAAGGGACTCTCTTTCGACGAGATCGAAGAGCGGGCCGGCGGCGGCGAGTGGGAGCGGCTTAAGTGGGCTGGGATGTACGCTCACGGCCGCAAGCAGGGCTACTTCATGATGCGGACCAAGGTCCCGGGCGGCTATCTGTCGCCCGAGCAGGCCGAGGTCATCGGCGAGGTCGCCGAGGAGTACGCCGTCGCCCCCGAGGAGTACGGCGGCGAGGACCAGAATCCGATCTGGGGCGACGCGTTCATGGATATCACGACCCGCCAAGACGTCCAGATGCACTGGATCCGGGTCGAGGATGTGCCCGAAATATGGGACGCCTACGACGAGGTCGACCTTACCACCATCCAAGGGTGTGGCGACTCCGCCCGGAACGTCTTAGGCTGTCCTGCGGCTGGACTCGACGACCACGAGTGCTTCGACGCCCAGCCCGTGATCGACGCCGTCTCCGACTACTTCACGGAGAACCGAGAGTACGCCAACCTCCCGCGGAAGTTCAAGATGACCATCACCGGCTGCAAGCACGACTGTGGCCAGTCGCAGATCAACGATGTGGGGCTCACGCCGGCACGGAAGGAAGTCGGCGTCTCGAGCTCCACCCGAGGCTCGTCGGACGAGTCCGACGGTAGCGAGGAGATCTACGGCTTCCACTGCAAGGTCGGTGGCGGCCTCTCGGACGGCCCGCGGATGGCGACACAGATGGACGTGTTCGTCCCTCCCGAAGACACGGTCGAGTTCTGCCGCGCCGTCGCCCAGACGTTCAAGGAACTGGGCGACCGCAACAACCGCGGCGTCTGCCGGATGCGCTACCTCGTCCAGCAGCTGGGCACCGACACGTTCGAGCGAGCTGTCCGCACCCGCTGTGCGGTCGATCTACCCACCAGCGGTACGGACCTCACTGAGGGCTACATCGGTGATCACGTCGGCGTTCACGATCAGAAGGAAGACGGGCTGAAGTACGTCGGGTTCAACGTCATCGCCGGCCGCATGGGCGGCGACGAGTTCGTCGAGGCCGCCCGCGCGGCGAAGCAGTACGGCACCGACGAGACTTCGATCCGGCTGGCGACCGACCAGAACTTCCTCATCACGCACATCCCTGCGGAGAACGTCGGCGACCTGCTGAATGAGCCGTTCGCCCGCAAGTACGAGCCCGATCCCGGGCCGTTCTCGCGAGGTGCCGTCGGCTGTACCGGCTCGGAGTTCTGTAACTACGGTATCATCGAGACGAAAAACCGCGTTTACCGCTGGGCAAAGGCGCTCGACCGCCGCATCGACACGCCCGACGACCTCGATGTCGTCCGGATGCACATGTCCGGCTGTTCCGCGTCGTGTGCCCAGCCGCAGATCGCCGACATCGGCTTCCGCGGCGAGACGGTCAACGTCGACGATCCCGAGACGACCACCAACGAGGAAGGCGACAACATCGTCGAGGGAATGGACTTCGGTCTCGGCGGCTCGCTCGGGACTGACAACGAGTTCCTCGACTGGGTCGAAAACGCCGTGCCCGCAAGCGCCGCCATCCCGGCCGTCGAACAGCTGTTCGAGGCCTACGTCGACGAGCGCGAGGGGGGCGAGCGCTTCTACGAGTGGACTCGCCGCGTCGGCAACGACCGCCTGCGAACGATCATGCAGCAGGCGGACGCCAACGTCTCTGGAGGTGTCGCCCATGGTGACTGACGGGAACGAGTCCGACGCCGCGGAGTGCGACCGGCCCATGCCCGGTGTCCCCGACGTGGGGAGCGATGACGCGGACGAGTGCGGGTGCGAGAGTTCCTGCGGCTGTGGCGGTCGTTCCGAAGGTGGCCACTCGCACAGCCGCGGTAGCGAGCCGTCGCCCGTGGTGCCGGACGGCGGAGCCGATCCCGCTAACGTCGACGCGAACGGCCAGCTCCGGGACGTCGAGTTCACCGTACCCGCAGAAGAGCGGAGTCAGGACGTTTACGAGACGCCGCCGGACCAGCGCGTCCAGCGCCCCGGCGAGGAGGAACTCGTTCTTGACACACCCTCCTACGAGATCCGCCGGGAGATGAACGACATCGAGACGCCGGACGACAAGACGTGGTTCATGGAACTCGACGAGGGTGTCATCGACGCTGACCGCTGCATCCAGTGTGGCACCTGCGTCGCCTCCTGTCCTTCCGACTCCATCGGAATCGGCGAGGACGGTCTGCCCGAACTTGTCAAGATGTGTACGGGCTGTTCGATGTGCTGGGACTTCTGTCCTCGCGGCGGCCTGCGCTACGAGCGCCAGTGGAAGATCACCGGCGGCGACGACAACGTCAAGGGTGCCGGCGACCCGATCACCGAGTTCTCCGCCAAGGTCGACCAAGACGGGAGCGGGAATGCACAGGACGGCGGCCTCGTTACCGCCGTCCTCTGTACGCTCATAGAAGAGGACGAGATCGACGGCGCGCTCATCGCCACCGAGAGCGACGACGAGCCATGGAAGGCCGAGTCGTTCCTCGCAACCACGCCCGAGGAATGTATCGACAACGCCGGGAGCTTCTATAACCAGACGATGGCGCTCGGGAACCTCGACCTCAAACGGTGGGAGCACAAACTCGACATACCCATCGAGGAGGCCTCTCTGGCGCTCGTCGGCACTCCCTGCGAGATCGAGGGTGTCCGCGCCCTGCAGGACTTCGAGTGGGACTACGCCAGCCAAGAAGAGGGGATCCGCGCCATCGATTATCGCATCGCCCTAATGTGTACGAAGAACTTCAACTACCAGAAGCTGATGGGTGAGAAGCTCGAAGCGGAGCGCGGTATCGACCTTGACAACGTGGGCAAGCTGGATGTCCTCGACGGCCGGATGATGGCCTACGATCACAAGGGAGAACTCATCGTCGACGAGGACATCGAGGAGTTCCACGACGCCGCGCTGAAGGGCTGTGACGAGTGTGCTGACTTCACCGGCTACTGCGCCGATCTGACCGTCGGTTCGGTCGGCTCCAGCGACGAGTACTCCTCGGTCATCGTCCGCACTGAGCAGGGACTGGACGCTTGGAACCTGACCAAAGACAATCTGAAGTATCACGACCTCGAGGACCGGTCGGCCGTCGGCGGCCTGCAGTCTTGGGACAAAAAGAAGGCCTTCGACTCGCTGCAACGGCCGTTTGACCCCGACGCGCCTCGCTTTATCGACTACACCAACCATGCCGAGAACTACGGGACTGAAGTGAACCCGCACGAAGCCGAGCACTGAACACGGTCACTCGTCGACGCGACCGAACCGTTCTTTAGAGATGATTAGATCGGTCTGAACATAGTATCGATACTCGTGAAAGCGGATAGTCTCTTGGAGATACCTTCGGAACGTTATTTGGAATTTGTGGTGCCGACACTCCGTAGGGATTTGATGACGGTAATGTCTCTTGTATTTCATTTTGGACGGGGTTTTTCACTGACGACATCACCAATACGCGGTATGGCAGCCAACCCAAGTGCAGTCGGAGAGACGCCACTTCTTGAGATTGCCCTCGACATCGCCCCGACGGTGTACGCGAAAGCGGAGTGGTTCAATCAGGTCACAGCGGACTACGGTGGCGGGTCAATCAAAACACGCATTGGTAAGGCCATGATCGATGCAGCGGTGGCAGCTCCAGAACCGATCGGTGACCGGACGTTGCTCGAGGCATCGAGTGGAAATACCGGTACTGCGGTTGCCCGGTTCGGCACCGAACGGGGGTTCAACGTCGAGATCGTCCTCCCGGACGATGCCGGTGCCGGTAAGATGGCAGCGATCGAGGACGCTGGTGCCGAAACGACGTTTATCGACAGCGAGAGAGGATATGACGCCTATGTCGAGGACTGCCGCGAGATGGTCCGGGAGAACCCCGGACAGTATCACTATCTCGACCAGTACGAGAACGCGGCAAACCCGGGCATCCATGCCGGGACGACCGGGATCGAGATCTGGGGACAGACCGATGGCGCGGTGACACACTTCGTCGCGGGTGCGGGCACAGGTGGTACGCTCATCGGCACGGCGCACGCGCTCTCTGACCGGGGTGTCGATATCTATGGGTTCGAGCCAGCAACAGACGAACACGACATCGCGGGACTGAAACACATGCACTCGGAGGGACACTACGTCCCGGGAGTCTATGAGCCGGGCGTCATCGAAACAATGTCGTTCGTCCCAACCGACATCGGCTACAAATACGTCCGCTGGCTGCACCGCCGATACGAGTCCCGGACTGTCACCGTCGTCGACCCCGGGCAGTGGGACAGACAGGTGGTTCGCGAGCACCTCCGGGTCGGTGACGACTTTCTCGTCGGCCCGTCGAGTGGAGCGTGTCTCGCGATGGTCGCTCGTCTGGCAGCCATGGATGTCCTCGACGAGGACGACGTGGTCGTCGTCCCGTTTCCAGATCGAGGTGACCGGTATCCGGACCGTGACTTGCGGAGTACCGCCAGTGCAGGCGAACTGACGACGAGACCAGCACCCGCAGTGCCGTCGTCCCGGCCCCCACGCTCCTGAGCCAACACCCATGAACTGGCAGCAGCCAGTTCCTGTTACTCCACCAATGAGTAGGTTCATTTTTTAATCGATCGCACGGAAAGCGGACTCGACACCGGCGAGGTCGTCGATAGAGTCCTGTACCTGTTCACGGACTTGATTGGCCTCGTTGCGAAGATCTCGGAGTGCCGCCTCTGTCCCGGTCGCGCTGCTGTTCTCGATCGCGACGATCTTCGAGATTAGCCTGAAGTACCGCTGGAGTTCGCTGTCGAGCTGCGACCGCAACTGGAGTTCGTCGACAGTATCTTGGAGTTCTGATTCTGTCACGGGCTTCGTGAGATACTCGTCACAGGGGATATCGCCGGCGTCGCAGCCTGGTTCAGACCTCGTGAGCATCACTTTCTGGTCTCCGGTATCCCGTTCGTCCATTTGCTGGATGACTGTTGCCCCCGGGAGATCCTGCATCCGGCGATCGAGAATTACAACGCTGACTTCCGAATCGTACCACGTGAGTGCATCCGAACCCGAGTGGGAGGTCCGAACGTCGTACTCGGGTTCAAGCCACAGTGAGTAGGTCTTGGCGAGGTCTTTGTCGTCCTCTACGATCAGTACCGTCGGATCGGCGGAGTTGGATTCACCTGCCATGGTCATGGTGGTTTCGGGCGGCTCTCTCGATCCGTCGCCTGAGGGTGATAGGGCCGTATCCAGTTCATCGACCCGGAAGCGACTGTAGTCTGTGGACATGGATCTGTGTTCCTACGGACCGGAATATCACTGCCCGACCGGTATGAAACGTCGACCAATTCTGGGGACTGAATATCCTGATGTGGCTGACTGTTCGTCGACAGATTCCCCATATTTACCGGCTAGGGGTCTTAGATCGTGGCGACTGATGGACTACGACGCACTCCGTTCCCGCCTAGCCGAGGGACTCGACTACCGCGACGTGATTGCGCTTCCCGACGGGAGCGTCGATCGGTACTACAGCGTCGAGAATTCGACCGGCGAACAGATCCGCACGCGCTCGGCGTTCGTCAACTTGCTCGCTGCCGGCGAGATTAGGTCACTGAATTTGGTCACCGAATCGATCCGTTCCGGTGGACAGGCGGTGAACGCGGCCCGGCAGGTATCGGACCTCGGACCTCGCGTGACCCTGTATGGCCACCTAACCGATCCCGAGATCGACGAGTTTCCATTCCCGACAGCTTCGATGGGAGTGCCCGCGACAATCCACGTTCTCTCATTCGACGAGGAGGATCTGATGCTGTCCGTCGAGTCCGAAGACATCCGCGAGTGGCGTATCGAGGATCTTTTCGCGGCGATCCCCACCGACCCCAACGCGTGGCTCTCCGACGAGGTGTGACGGAATACTCGAAGAACTCACCGGGAAAGACCGGAATCGGTTCTACCGGGCGAGCGAAGTCTTCCAAATCATCAACAAGCCGATCGACCAACTCTGAACCACTGAGCAGAGAGGGCTTGAGGCATATGCATTGAGATGACCGGCCTCAACTACTGGAACAGCAAATATCTATATCATCGGATAGTTTGATAGTTAACTAGCTATGTGTGTGCTCTTCTGTCCGGGCCAGCAGCAGACTTGGAGGCGAGTTCGTATCAGCACCGAGCGAAACAGATGCTGTAGCTCTGTGTTCGAAGGATGACCTCTCCATCCATCCTGGGATCGTCGACGGTGTTGCTCGTGGGGACGAACGACTGGGTCACCAGATTCACTGCGGCGCTCGAAAAACGGACCGATGTAAGTGTACAACATGTTCGAACCAAAACAGAGGCTATTGACACTGTTCAGAAACGACAGATAAGCTGTCTCATCACTGAATACTCGCTCGAAGAGACGACCGGAGTTGATCTCCTCAAGGAAGTCCGCAAGGAAACGACGGCACTCCCTGTTTTACTCGCAACTGCTGCAGGAAGTGAAGCCATCGCCGCCGAGGCTATCGAAGCTGGCGTCACCGATTACATCGCGATTACGGATCCGCCGGCACAGGTGACCAACGAACTCATCGAACGAACAGAACGTGTTATCCGATCCGCACAGCGGTCGGCAACGCAACGCGAACGAGCGAGACAGTTCGATGCGATTTTCAACGATTCGCGCACTGCGACATGGGTACTCGATCCGGATGGCGCACTTGCCCGTGTGAATAATACAGCCCGAGAGATGGTTGATAACGAGATCGGAGGCCTCGTCGGCGAATCCTTCTGGGCGCTTCCGTGGTGGTCACAAGCGGACTCGATAAGCACAGACGTCCAGCAACTCGTCGAGAAGGCGCTCAACGGGTCGTTCGGTAATGCGGTCGTCACACAACCGCCACATATTGACCAGCCACGCGTCATCGATCTCTCTGTCCGCCCCGTCGAAGATGGACGCGGTGATCTCGTCTCTGTCGTCGTCGAAGGTGTCGATATTACCGAACGGGTCGGCCTCGAACGGGATCTCCGGCAATCTGAGGAGCTCCATCGCGTCACACTCAATAATATGACTGACACCGTCCTCATCACAGACGAGGACGGAGAGTATACTTATGTCTGCCCGAATGTCCACTTCATATTCGGTTATACAGCCGAAGAGATTCGTGATCTGGGAACGATTAACGACCTGCTCGGAGATGATCTTTTTAGACGGAGTGAACTTGCGATCGACGGCGTACTCAAAAACATCGAAACGACAGCAACAGACAAAGCCGGCCGTGAGCATACACTTCTCGTCAATGTTCGGGAGGTTTCGATTCAAGACGGAACGGTCCTCTTCAGCTGTCGTGATATCACGAAACGGAAGCAGCGGGAGGAAGCGCTTGCGACGCTTCACGAGACTGCCCGTGATTTCCTCTATGCTGAAACACACCAAGAGATTGCCCAACACGTGGTCGACGATACACCCAGTGTGCTTGACCTCGCCGTGAGTGCTGTCTATCTCTTTGATGCTGATGCGAACGTCCTCAGACCCGCCGCATACTCCACAGCAATGCGGGAATTAAACGGGCCGCTTCCGACCGTCCCTACTGACGGCGAAACACTTCCGAGCTACAGTTTTGTCGAAGACGAGGCGCTGTTTTTCGATGATGTCCACGAAGCGGACCGACTCGAAAACAGGGCAACTGATCTCCGGAGTGTATCCTACATTCCACTCGGCAAGCACGGCGTGTTTGTCGCTGGATCAGATCAAGTCAGTACCTTCGATGATGTAACTCGAGAATTGAGCGATCTCCTTGCCGCGACAGCTGAGGCGGCTTTCGATCGTGTGTCTCGGGAGTCACAACTCCGCGAACAGGACCGCACACTCCAACAGCAAAACGAGCAGCTCACCGCTTTGAATCGAACCAATGAGACGATTCGAGAGATCGACCAAGCACTCGTCCAGGCCGAAACAGCGGAGGAGATCGATCATACCG
Organism: Halorubrum laminariae; assembly: GCF_024494655.1. Classification (GTDB taxonomy): domain Archaea; phylum Halobacteriota; class Halobacteria; order Halobacteriales; family Haloferacaceae; genus Halorubrum; species Halorubrum laminariae. The sequence goes on from NZ_JANHDL010000002.1 coordinate 43,043, forward strand.
TCTGTGAGCTGTTGGCTGCCGATGATCGGTTCAAGTTCGTTTGGATCGGGGCAATCGACTCAACGACTGACACCGTCACGCCACGAGCGTGGGCGGGACGCGAACAAGGCTATTTAGATAGCCGCGAGTTTCCGCTCGCTGCGTCGGGAGTCGATCCATCGGGGCAAACCGCGGCAACCGGTGCGGTGACGATGGTAACGAACGTTGCCGCCGAACTTCGCGAAGAGCCGTGGCGAAAGGATGCACTCACCCGCGACTTCCTCTCCGTATTGAGTATCCCGCTCGTGTACAACGACCTCACGCACGGCGTGTTGACGGTGTATGCGACAACCCAAGACGCGTTTGACGAGACGGCAACAGCTGTTCTGGCAGAACTCGGTGAAACTATCGCATCCGCACTTAGCGCCATCGAGCGGAAGAATGCGCTGCTCACGACGTCTGTGACCCGCGTTGAATTTGTGATCGACGACCCGACGTTCGTTCTTTCACGATTGGCGCAGGACGCAGCGTGTACACTCTCGTACCAGGGTGGTGTCCAACAATCCACGGAGGGAAGTTACGTGTTCGTCACTGTCGAAGACGCATCGCTGAATGAGGTCTCTGAAGCAGCATCACAGATAGTAGCAATCGACGACGTACAACAAATCAGTGTGGACGGCGAAAGTGGTGTCCTACGATTACGACTCACACAGCCGTTTCTCGCCCTCGAATTAGCCGATCATGGGGCCGTCTTCCGAGAAGCCACTGCAGATCCAGATCGCACCACGCTTGTCATCGATATCCCGGATACCATTGAGCTAAGAGCGATTACACGACTCATCCGCGAGATGTTCACTGATGTCGAACTTCGCTCGAAGCAGACGCTCGACCAAGCGATGGAACATGACCTCTATTCGAAGTTTCTCGATAAGCTCACAGAACGACAACTCGAAGTCATCCAGACGGCATACTACAGCGGATACTTCGAATCGCCACGCGAGAGTACAGGAGAAGATGTCGCAGAAACACTTGGTATCTCGCCGCCGGCGTTCTATAAACACGCACGGACCGTCCAGCGCAAACTGTTTGCGACACTCTTCGATGAGGCGAATCCCGCTGTCGCCTCCTCTATGAATGAGGGTTAGATAACGAACCCCTAATTCTAAGAAGGGTTTGTCTAGTAGCCACCCTCTATTTCCTTATATACATATTATACCTTTATTGAGTGCCTCGCCGGCGCTCGTGAACTCACCATGAGAGATGTCGATCAAGGGGGAGATGAGGAAAGCCCCTACGAATGCTTCGAGTGTGGTAACATCATTATTACAGAAAAAAACCCTGACCAGTGTCCCGACTGTGGCGGAACAATGCGGAACCGCCGTATGCCGCTCGAGTAACCATGGCTTCGGAACCAGCGCTCAACTCCGAGGAGAATGAAAATTCGACTGCTGACTCCACCGAGCCAGAATCAGCGCTCGAAACAGCACGTCGGCAGCTCCATCATGCTGCTAGCCATCTCGATATCGATCAGAACGTCGTCGAACGGCTGAAACATCCAAAGAAAGTCCACGAAGTCACCATACCCATCGAGCGGGATGACGGAACGGTCGAGGTGTTCACCGGGTACCGAGCACAACACGATAGTGTCAAAGGACCATATAAGGGTGGACTCCGATACCACCCTGAAGTGACACGGGACGAGTGTGTCGGACTCGGGATGTGGATGACCTGGAAGTGTGCCGTCATGGGTCTCCCGTTTGGCGGAGCCAAGGGTGGCGTCGCAGTCAACCCAAAAGAGCTGAGTCCAGATGAAAAAGAACGTCTAACTCGTCGATTTGCTCAAGAAATTCGCGACGCCATCGGACCCAATCGGGATATTCCCGCGCCCGATATGGGAACAGATCCACAGACGATGGCGTGGCTGATGGACGCGTATTCGATGCAGGAAGGCGAAACGACACCGGGGGTCGTCACCGGGAAGCCGCCAGTCATCGGTGGGAGTGAAGGTCGTGAGGAAGCTCCCGGGAGGAGTGTTGCGATCATCACTAAGCAGGCCTGCGAATATTATGAGAATGATCTTGAAGAGACGAAAATAGCGGTTCAGGGATACGGTAGCGTCGGTGCAAATGCGGCTCGTCTTCTCGACAAGTGGGGGGCAACGGTCGTCGCAATCAGTGACGTGAACGGAGCAATGTACGATCCAGAGGGAATCGACACTGCCGCAGTTCCATCACATGACGAGGAACCTGAAGCTGTCACAAAATACGCGGACGACGTCATCTCAAACGACGAGTTGCTTACGCTCGACGTCGACGTACTCGTCCCTGCTGCTCTCGGAAACGTGATCACCGAAGCAAACGCAGATTCGATTGCTGCTGACCTCGTTGTTGAAGGCGCGAACGGGCCCACAACCTCGACAGCGAGCACGATTCTAGCAGACCGGAGCATCGCGGTGATCCCAGATATCCTCGCTAATGCTGGTGGCGTCACTGTGAGCTACTTCGAGTGGCTTCAAGATATCAACCGCCGGGCGTGGTCGCTTGAACGCGTAAATGACGAACTCAAAAGCGAGATGTATGCCGCTTGGGAAGCTGTTCGAACAGAGTTCGAGCAGCGAGACGTTACTTGGCGTGACGCGGCCTACATCGTCGCACTGTCTCGCATTGCGGAAGCTCACGAAACACGAGGACTCTGGCCGTAGAGAGATGGATTATCGACCACCCGGACAGCACCGACAGCCAACTACTCCACTTGAGCGAGGTCTGTGTCACCTGTACCGGCTAGTCATCCCCGGAGCAATTCTGATTACGATCTGCTTTCTCGGGTACGTCGTTATCGGTTTCAGTTTATCTGTCGCTGGGATTTATCAACCAACTTACTCCGTGATGGGATTTACTGACCCGATTTTTATAAGCCTGTCATTTCTGACGGGACTATTCATCTGTGCGATGTCCGGATCGCTTGCCGTTCTTACGTTTCTGCTCACCCCCGACGATTCGAGGGCTAGTTTCGTTGTCACCATGAGTCTGATCGCTTTCGGATCTGGGGCTGCTACTATACGAACCACATTTGAGCCCGTTCAAGCATGTCTCACAGAAATAATAATCAAACTATTATGAGTATGGTAACATTAGTTTTATGTCTGAAAGAGTTATTTCTACTCATCCGCCGAAAGCACCCGCTACGAGCAGTGGGAAGACGAGCGTCGCTTCTGCCTCGACCTGCGTGTAGTTTGTCTGTTCATCCTCTTTGATCTTGCCCCACGAGACTGCCTCATTTGGGGGCGCTCCAGAGAGTGACCCGTCCCCTTCCATACCGGTCGAAATATAGACGACATAGTCTGCCCCGCCGCGGAATAGGTTTGTCATAATCGCATGATGTTTCGGCACACCACCTCCGACTGCGATCAGACCTGTCGTATCGGCGAGCATCCCATCTTCGATGAGTGAATCGTAATCGTCGAGGATCTCGATCCCGACGTCCGAATCATATCCCTGTCGGTAATAGTAGAGAAAATTCCCAATCTCTGAGTCTGTCAACGCCGGACAGTAGACGGGAACATCATTGTCCGCTGCTTGTTTTAGAATTGAATCTGGGTCATCGAGCGTGTCGCCCAGTTCACGAGCAAACGCCGTCGGTGTTCGTGTCTTCTGTTCGGCAAAGAAATCGTCAAAGAAATCATATAGGTACTCCTCTAACCAGATATAGCGGTCAGAGGGAACAAAGATGTTTCCAAGGCGGTTGATTCCCTGTTCCCGGAGCGCAGCTTCGTCCGCATCCCATTCCCCCATTTTGAACGGTTTCGCCGTCTTGATGATGTCTTCCGCTAACGATCCTGAAGTCGTGATGAGCACGTCGACGTACCCTTCGCGAACAAGGTAGGCGACGACCTCACGCAGTCCTGATGAAATGATATTCGACGTACACGTGAGATAGATCGTAGCATCAGCATCTTGCATTTGCTCGGCGATGTCGATGGCTTCTGCGAGTTGTGTCGCCTGAAAGCCCGTCGTCGCATAGGCTTCCAGCATCTCTTGTAAATCGAATTCTCCCCGGAAGTCGTATCCCTGTACGTCTGGTGTGGCCAACTCTTCGTTACTTCCCGGAACAACGTGGTCATGAGACTCGTCGTCCATACTGATGCTTCGTAGGATAGAGGTTTGAATCGTTCGAGACCGGACGCCAATTGTCGATACACCCAAGTCCAGTATCAACTAACTGTCTAACATGTTCCAGCCCACAGTGGCTATCCTCCGTCCTGATGACAACCGTATCGCTAAGGCGATTGAGTATCTCCAGTCACTCGATGTGTCTCCGGTCCCAGACCCGATGCTGACAGTCGACCCGACTGGTCAACTTCCACAGCATGCAGACTACTATCGTTAATGGCCTCCGGAGACAAAGTAGAGGCCAACGGTTCCGAAACCGATCACGGAAATGAAGAGAACATGAAGGTTCGTCGCTGGCTCATCAAATAAGACAATACCGAGAGACGCGGTGCCTACAGCCCTGATCCCTGTCCAAACAGGATACGTAGTCCCGATGGGGAGGTCCTAAACTGCTCTCGCGAGCAATACCATTCTGATGATGAGTGTAGCAACTGTCCCTGCTGTCGGGATCGATTCTGAGGGGGCCCATCAGAATACACCAGACCGATCGCCCAAGCGATCTCAAACAGGACGGTGATGAAGAAAACGAGCCACGACGTCTCTCGCTCCGACACGGTGCTCCGTATCGCCATCGCGGACGAGTCCGGTACCAGACCGAATGTCGATCAGCACGTCACTGGACGGGGCGTGAACCGGAATGAACTGTCCCGGTTCGAAGTACCCGCAGACGACCTTCATCTGCTCGCTCCGGAACACCTCCACCGTCGAAAAATTTGCGTCGTCGTACGTCCGTTCCGTGCCAAAATCGATAGCAGTCATACCGCCTCACCTGTGTAGGAGTAACCACGATCAAATGGCGGGACAACGGGTCGCGAAACGATATCGGGAAACTCGATCACTCGTATCGATTTAGGCTGGCCTAAAACCATACACTTCAGTATGAAACGGGAAATCACAAGAGAGTTGAGTCGAACATGTTCCTGCCAGATCAAACCCATCGACAGATCAGTCAGTCTCAGTCTCGCCGTCGGCCGGCAAAACGTTGAATGGTCGCATCATGTCGTGGTCTTCGTGCTCGATCATGTGACAGTGCCACATGTAATCTCCGGTTTGATCGGAGAACAATCCCTCGAATTCTCCGAAGTGTACGATCACGTGAACCACGTTACCCGGATCGACCGTGACTACGTCGTTCCATCCGAGTTCGTACGATTCGGGGCCATCAAGCACGTCCAGATCGATTTCGTCTTCAGACGGGTCATACTCAGCGGCCGACTGTCGTCCCAGCACTTGGAAATGAACGAGATGGAGGTGTATCGGGTGGGACATCCCCGTGAAGTTAGCGAGACTCCAAATCTCGGTGTCTCCGAGCGTCGGGGTCTCTGTGACCGGGTCTGTGAGTTCATATCCCATCTGCTCGTTGCTGGTTCCCAGCGCGTACAGCGGTCGGCCGTACTCATCAGATTGCCGAGCAAGCGTGAGGTATCGTTCGGTGTCTACGGAGCCCATCGGAATGTCGGGCACCCGTGTCAGTTCATCCGGGAGTCGATCGGACTGCCGATCGGCTTCGCCCGCCACGACGTCAACGAGCATGATTTCCGGCAGAGGCTCGGCGTCGTCCGCCTCGATTCCGCTCGTGCCTCGGTACTTCGCCGGCGCGTCGTTATGTAAGAGCAGCGTCTCGCCCGCGTACTCGCTGAAGTCGACGACGACGTCCGCTCGCTGACTCGATCCAAGTTCGAGGCGGCCAGCGGTCTTGACGGGCTCCGAGAGGAGCCCGCCGTCGTTTCCGATCTGGACGAATGGCGGACCCGAATCCCCTGTCTCACCCGATTTCTCGTCGTATTCTAGCAGCTTGAGGTTATAGTACCGGCTGTTGGCGCCGTTGAGCAAGCGGAACCGATATTGTTCGGGATCGACGGACAACCGGGGCCACGCCTTCCCGTTGACCGTCGACACGTCGCCGTAGAACTGCGGGACTATGCTCGGCTCGGGGCGTGAGTCGTCGCCGTCTCGTGTATCCGGGACATCCGTGGGGTAGTACAACGACCCATCTTCATTGAAACTCCGGTCTTGGAAGACGAGCGGAATCTCGTTATCACCCGTTGGGAGATTGAGTTCTCGCTCGTGGTCGTTCCGCAGCAAATAGAATCCCGCGAGGCCGGCGTAGACGTTCAAACGGGTGATCCCGAGCGAGTGGTCATGATACCACAGGGTCGCGGGCGGTTGGTCGTTCACGTAGTAGTAATCCTTCTTCTTGAAGTCGGGGCCTGTCCGCTCGAAGTTACGGGTGAACCAGGCCTGCGGTTTCCCGTCGCTTTCGTGTTCGACGTTGCCTCCATGGAGGTGGGGGACGACGCGGGCCCCCGGCTCGTCGTACGGGATGATGTCGCCGTGGATCGTCGGATCCTCTGGGAGGAGGTGTTCGTCTGGCAGATGATTCTGCCACCGAACGTAGATCGGTTCACCCTGCTCGGCCTCGATCGTCGGGCCTGGGTACTGGCCGCCGTATCCCCACAGAGTCGTCGGGGGGAGGTCACGGTGGAGTTTCTGTTCGATTTCGGCCATCTCCACCTCGTAGCGTGGCTGGCCGTCCTTGGTTCCGCTCGGTTCGATAACGCCCGGGCGAGGTACCTCGTCGACCCACCGTTCGAGCTCCGGCGACGTGTGAGTCTCGTCAGATATTCCATCGGCGTCTCTAGCGTCTTTTGCGGCGACCGGAGCACTGACACTCTTTCCGGAACAGCCCGCGAATGCCCCGGTACTGGCGATACCTACGGCCGCGAGAAATCTCCGACGTGCGACTGTACTCTTCGGTTGTCCAGTTCGGTCACCAGTCATACTAGCCCTATCCGCTTCATACAAAAGAGAAGCCAGACGGATCCCATTTCATGAGAGGAGACCGAATATGTTCGACAGTGGAAAATCAATAATGTTTTTCTGTCGCACATTGTTGATGGGGAGCCATATTGCGATTCCGTAGTAAGCTGAGCGGATCGAGAACATGCGATTCAGCAGTTCTATCGGCTAGCTACTGTATGAGATCTGTAACGGGACACTGTATCAACAATCTCCTACGGAAGAGCGTCCTCAGTAACGGGGACGCGCCTAGTCCCAATTGTTGATTCGTGTTGAGAGATTCTGAATAGAAGGCACGCATCAAACCTATCCTCCGAGGTTGTGACTTGGCCACCCGCTCTCAGCGATCGGCAGACATCGCGCCGATCCGTGTCTCGCAGCCGCTACGGCGGCCGTTCGATCTCGAACCGGTCGTCGGTGCTCGCGTACCACTCGCCGGCGAGCCGCCCTACCGTGTCGAGTCGGTCGATATCGATTTTGCCGTCGGTGAGAACGGACTCGGCCGCGTGGGCGTAGACGACTTCGCCGAGCACGAGCGTCGACGTGCCGACCTCGATCGAGTCGTACAGTTCACACTCCAGTCCGACGGCCGCGTCGGCGACCCGCGGCGCGTCCACTCGCGTCGCCTCGGCGCGCTCGATTCCGACGTGGTCGAACTCGCTTTCTCCGGCCGCGAGCGTCGCACTCGACGCGTTCATCGTCTCGACGAGGTCGCGAGTGACTATGTTGACGACGAACGCCTCAGTTTCGAGGGCGTTCGCGAGCGTGTCCTTCGGGTTCGCCGCGGTCGCCACCGGTGAGAAGCCGACGACCGGCGGATCGATCGCGACGACGTTGAAGAAGCTGTACGGGGCGAGGTTCTCCCCGGCCGATCCCCGCGAGGAGACCCACGCGATCGGGCGGGGCGTCACCGCGGTCGAGAGCAGCCGGTACGGCGAGCCGAACGCGTCCGGCCCGCCGCTGCGGTGTGAGTCGCTGCGGGGCGTGTCGGTACGGTGAGTGTCGGAGCGAGACGGTCCGCTCTCCTCGTCGGCCATCAGTTCTCGTACCCGCGTTCGAACGGGTCGATCTCGTCACTTCCGGGTTCGTCCTCGTCGTGAGCGAATCCGGGCCCCTCCGTGGCCAGTTCGAAGACGAGCCCGTCGGGGTCGCTGAAGTAGATGCTCTTGAAGTACGTCCGGTCTTTGATCTCGGAGACCCGGACGCCCCGTTCGCGGAGGTGTGTCTGCCACTCCCGCAGCGTGGCCTCGTCTTCGACGCCGAACGCGAAGTGATGGCTCGCGCCGGGGCCGGGCGCGCCCTGCGAGTTCGGGTACTCGAAGTAGGTGACGTTCGTCCCCGGCTCTCCCTCCGGAGTGGACGAGAAGTAGTAGTGCGGCGTCCCTGGGTCGTCGTAGTTCTGCGTCCGCTTGACCGTGTGCCAGCCGAGCGCGTCCTCGTAGAACGCGACGGTCTCGTCCATGTCGGTGCAGATGTTCGTCACGTGATGCAGGCCGGTAGTGGGTGGGGCGTCGGTCATGTGTCGTGTGTTTGGAGTCGTCGCGAAGTCAGTTAGTGATGTTGGCGGGGGAACGCAGTACGAGGAAGAAGGAGACCGACTCAGAACAGGCCGATACCGAGGGCGTACGGCCACGCAGTGCCGCCGACAGCGAGCAGCGCGAGCGCCGCACCGGCACCGTAGACGTTCTTGAGGAAGCTCGTCATCTCGCTTTGCTTCTCCTCGGGGTCGTCGACAGCCCAGAAGTCGTGCATCGTCACGGCGGAGACGACGAGGAAGACGGCGAGTGCGCCGGCCGAGAGCACGGGGAACGCGCCGACGGCGACGCCGAGCCCGCCGAGCGCGAGCAGGACCCCCGAGGCGACGACCGAGAACCGCGGGGCGGGAAGCCCCTTGAACTCGGCGTAGCCCGTCATCGCGTCGAGGTCGCCGAAGTGGTTCAGTCCCATGAACGCGAGCGTCGCGCCGAACAGGATCCGGCCGAGCAGGAACAGTTCGCCCGCGAAGGGCGTCTCGAACTGGAGCGGTAGCGTCGTGATTTCAGCTAACATTGTGTAATTACGTATACGGACGTAACCTATATATCGCTTCCCGGACAACTGTGCAAGCAGGTAACACCGATGTCCTCACCAGAACTCGCCGACGGGGATCCGGCGGAAGCGACAGACGCCACGGACGCGGCGGAAGCGACGAGCGCGATCGACACCGCGTCCGGAACGGACACGGTTTCGGGTCCGGAGACGCCGTGTCCCGTCGTCGACTCGCTCGAACAGATCGGATCGCGGTGGCGGCTCGTCGTCCTCCACGAGCTGTTGAACGGCGAGTCGCGGTTCAACGAGCTGAAACGCGAGACGGACGCCAACGCCCGCACCCTCTCGCGCGTGCTCGACGACCTCCAAGAGACCGGGTTCGTCGACCGGCGGCTCGAAGAGGACTCCCCCGTGGCGACCTACTACAGTCTCACTCCAAAGGGGAAGTCGCTCGCGCCCGTCTTCGAGGAGATCGACGACTGGGCTCACGAGTGGCTCGCGGAGTGTAACGCGTAGGCGTCCGTCGACGAGACCATGGGTCGTTTAAATCGCTGATCGACACGGACACCTCCGAAGCCCCAGCCTCACGGCTGCCCCTTCGATTCCCACCCCACACTGCCCCGCACTGCCCCGCACCTCACGCCTCCCCAGCCTCACGGTTCGCGCTCTTCGAGCGCTCACCGCTCCCTCGCGCGGGCGACTCGCGGCCGAGGGCCGCTCGCCGGCACGCGCCTCCGCTCCAATCGGTAATCGGTGATCGAGGATTGGTGATCGAGGTCGATCGCCGTAGCCCGCCACTCACCACCTGACCTCGAAGCCGTCGAGTCCCTCCAGTTCCTCGTACTCGGCTGCGACGTCGTCGACCTCGGCGGCGCGGCTCCCCGTCTCACACCACTCGACCATCTCGCGGACTGCGGCCTCGTCGCCCTCGAAGACGGCCTCGACGCGCCCGTCGTCGAGGTTCCGGACCCAGCCGTCGACGCCCGCCTCCCGAGCTGTGTCTCTGGTCGTCGCGCGGTAGTAGACGCCCTGAACGCGCCCGGAGACGTACACGTGTGCTCGCGTTCGATCGGTCATCGATCGGGCGTGCGGTCGCCACCGTTGTAACTACTACGGCGACCCGAACACGTCACGAGGACCATCGCGGGAACGGTGTCAACCCGCCCGCAACCGACGGCTTCTAACGACTCGCCGGCGACGCTACCGGTATGAACTTGTTCGGAACCGCGGGGATCCGCGGGAGCGCCGCGGAGCGGGTGACGCCGGAACTCGCGCTCGCCGTCGGCCGGGCGGTCGCGGCGGTAGTGTGCGACCGCGAACCGACCGGAGGCGGCGGAGATGACCGCGAGCGCGGGGACACGGATGTCGGCGGTGCCACAGAGCCGGTGCCAGAGGTCGTGCTCGCGCGCGACGGGCGGGTGACCGGTCCGGCGCTCGCGGCCGCGATGGAGGCCGGACTCGCGTCGGGCGGCGTGGCGGTCGAGCGCGCCGGTCAACTGCCGACGCCGGCGCTCGCGTACGCCTCGCGGGGCCGGTACGGCGTGATGCTTACGGCCTCGCACAACCCGCCGACCGACAACGGGATCAAGCTGTTCCGCGACGGCAGCGAGTTCGACCGCGACGCCGAGCGCGCGGTCGAGACGCGCGTCGATGGGGAGACGCCGCCGGCGGCGTGGGACGAGTGGACCGACTCCGAGCGCGTCGACACGCTCTCGCGCTATCTCGACGCGGTACGCGAGTACGCCGCGGGGTTCGGAGCCGACCTCGACGGACTCCGGATCGCGATCGACTGTGGCAACGGAATGAGCGCGCCGGCGACGCCGACCGTTCTCCGCGAGCTGGGTGCCGAGGTCGTCACCCTCAACGGGAACATCGACGGTCACTTCCCGGGGCGCGGGAGCAAGCCGACGCCGGAGACGCTCGCCAACCTCCGGGCGTTCGTCGCCGACGCCAACGACGAGAGCGACGGGAGTGACATGGGCGATTCGCCCGCTAGGGGCAACGTGAGCAAGGAGGAAACCGAGAGCTTCGCGTTCGGCATCGGTCACGACGGCGACGCGGATCGGATCGTGATCGTCGACGCCGACGGCGAAATTGTACACGAGGACACCGTGCTCGCGATGCTCGCCGAACGGTACACCCGAGAGAGCGACGCCGCCGATCCGGTGGTCGTCACCACGCCGAACGCCTCCGGCCGGATCGACGAGCGAGTCCGCGAGGCCGGCGGCCGGGTCGAGCGCGTTCGCCTCGGCGCGCTCCACGAGGGCATCGCGGCCGTCCGGGAGACGGCGGCGGAGACCGGCTCAGACGACACCCGCGTCGTCTTCGCCGCGGAACCGTGGAAACACGTTCACGTCGGCTTCGGGGAGTGGATCGACGGCGTCGCGTCGGCGGCCGTTATCGCCCAGCTCGTCGGTGACGAGGGTCTCGACGGACTCCGCGCTCCGATCACGGAGCGACCCTACCGCAAGGTCAGCGTCGACTGTCCCGACGACGCCAAGGACGACGCGATGACTCGCCTCGAGACGGACTTGCCCGACGCGTTTCCCGACGCCGAAGTCGACACCGACCACGGCGTGCGGATCGAGTTTCCGGACGCTTCCTGGGTCCTCGTTCGACCGTCGGGAACGGAGCCGTACGTCCGCGTGTACGCCGAAAGCGACGCTGTCGCCGACGTGATCGCGGAGGCCGAAGCGGTCGTCGAGGCGGCCGTCAGAGCGGTTACGGATTCGGGCGACGGTACGTGACGGGAGCGGCGGTGTGTGACGCGGGAGGAGGTCAATGATGGGGCCCGGTCCTGTGAACCTATCGGAGAACCCACGGTCGTGGACTTCGTTTACGATCACTAGGCCGCGGTCTAAACGAACGCCGGCTTCGAACCGCTTGCACCGCGTTCGCGAGAAGACCGACTTATCGAAAATGTGCTCAGATGCATCGGTAACTCTTGAAGCACGACTGCGATCCGACCTTCGATATCGCTGATGGCAGTTTATCGATTCCGACCGTGCACGTAGGTCTGGTCGTGGTCCGGAAAGACTTCGTCGACCGCCCGTTCTCCGTGCTCGTCGGCGATGAGCGTTCGGAGTTCGTCCTCGTAGTCGGCCTTCGGAACCTCCTCGCTCGGCCCCTGCTGAACGTCGAACGTGGCCTCGACGAGGCGGTCAACGGCGTGGCGACCGAATCCGGAGAGCGGGGAGATGTAGTCGACGCCGTGGCGGTCCTCCAAGCTCTGTGCCTGCGCGCGCGACACCGTCGGCACGCGGTCATCTCGGCGGGTTCCGTCGGCGATCGCGTCGACATCCCGCGTCGCGACCACCTCCAGCGCGTGTTCGTGGACGCGCTGGATCCCGTTTCGGGGGTACCCGTCCGCGATCATCGTCTCCACGGTGGCCGCGGCCACCTCGTCGTCGAGATCGACCCGTTCGAACGAGTATCCGAGTTCCGTCGCGGCGCGCTCGGCGTGCTCCCAGTCGTCGGTGAGCCCGAAGCTCCCGGTCACACACCGCACGTCGTAAAACCGATCGAGCAGGTGGGCGGCGAGCGACGAGTCTTTTCCCCCGCTGTACAGCAGCGCGAGTTCCATCTATCTCCGCCGGATGTCGAAGCTCTGCTGGTCGGGCTGGAGTTCCTTCAGGAGGTCGCGCATCTGATCTTCGTCGATACGCCCTTGGATGCGGCCGCTCTGCGCGAGGGCGGCGACCTGCTGTTTCACCTTCTCACCGAACTCCGGCTTCGACATCTCGACTGCGTTGAGTCGCTGGCGCGCACCGTCGGTCAGGTGCTGTTTGAGCACCGCCTCCTGTTGCGCGTCGGCGCGCTCTTGGGCCTCCTGCTGGGCATCGGGATCTGCGCCGCCCTGCTGTTTCCGCTCGCGAAGTTCTTCCATCTTCTCCTCTCGAAGCTCCTGCAGCCGTTCGTCGTCAGGATTCTCGCTCATACCCACCCGTTCACGGTCCGCGCGAAAAACGATTTCGGAGGGATCGGCCTGAACACCGAAGACCGGACAGCCCACGCGAGACTGGATCGAACACCCGTTCGAGACGGTCGGCCGTCGCCAGTTCGGCGTTGTCGCTCATCGGTTCCGGTCCGCGCCGCTTAAACGGCTCCTCGATGTATCTCGCAGCAATGAGCGAATCGCGGGAGTTCTGTCCGCGCTGCGGCGACGCCGTCGACGAGCGGCGAGACCCGCTCCCGGGCGATCCGGGCGGACGGGACGCCCTGTTGTGTGACGACTGCTACTTCGAAGACTTCGACCTTGTCGACGCTCCGGACCGGATCGAGGTGCTTGTCTGCTCCGGGTGCGGTGCGGTCCGGCGCGGCGAGTCGTGGCGAGACGTTGGCGCACGCGACTACACCGACGTCGCCGTGGACGAGGTCGCGGAACGGCTCGGTGTCCACGTCGACGCCACGGACGTGGAGTGGGGTGTCGAGCCCGAACAGGTCGACGAGAATGCCATCCGGATGCACTGTCGCTTCTCGGGCGTCGTCCGCGGGACGCTCCGCTCCGCGGAGGTCACCGTCCCGGTCAAGATATCGCGCGGGACCTGTGACCGCTGTGGGCGCATCGCCGGCGGCTACTACGCTGGGATCGTCCAGATCCGCGCGGACGAACGCGACCTGACGCCCGAGGAGCGGGCGGAGGCGCTGTCGATCGCGGAGTCGTACGTCGCGAGACAGGAGGCCGACGGCGACCGGGAGGCGTTTATCACCGAGGTGAACGAGACCGACGACGGCCCGGACGTGATGCTCTCGTCGAATCGGCTCGCCCAGAACGTCGCCACGAGGATCACGGAGCGGCTCGGCGGCAGCTTCGAGTCGTATCCCACGCTCGTCACCGAAGACGGCGACGGCAACGAGGTGTACCGAGTGACGTTCGCGGTCCGGCTCCCGCGGTACGCAGAGGGGGAGATACTCGACCCCGAGGACGGCGACGGCCCCGTCCTCGTCACGGGCGTCTCCGGTCGACTGCAGGGAGTCCGGCTCGCGACCGGCGAGGCGTACGCCTCCGACTTCGAGGACGCCGACGCGCCGGACGCGACCCGGCTCGGGACCCGGGACGACGCGGCGGAGACGACCGTGGTGACCGTCGAAGACGAGAACGCCATCCAAGTGCTCGATCCGAGCACCTACGAGGCGAAGACGGTCCCGAACCCCGATTTCGTCGACGACGACGCGGAGACCGTGCTCGCGTTCGAACACGGCGGCGCGGTTCACCTCGTCCCCGAAGAGTAGGCGAACGCGAGGCCCTCAGCGTCACCGGGAAACGCAACGCTCCGAGTGGAAAATCGAGCGACTGGGAAGCTATCGGTCAGTCTGCACGAGCCGGCTGTTCCTCGCCGAGTGCGGCTGCACGCTCCGCGTCGGTCACCTCGATACCGCGGCGCGCGAGTTGGTCGATGAACTCCGATTCACTGAGACCGGCCTGTGCGGCCGCCTGAGAGAGTGTCAGTGTTCGCGCACCATACAGCGTCAGCGCACTCGACAGCCCGTGTGTGACCATATCATCTGTACAGGCATGATGGTTTATGAAGATTACTACTCCATTCAGGGTCCTCATAGACCTTATATGATATATACTACCGAGTGATCCGCGGCGAGGCGTATACCCACACTTAGATCGATCGGTCGTGGCTCGCGATCGACGGCAGACACCCGAATCGACCCCGCAGGAATTATCAGCGTCTGCGACTGTGTCTGTCACATGGAGAGACAACAGCTCATCGCGCTGTTCTTTGCGTTCCTCATGGTGAGCTCGATGGTCGCGTGGGGCATCTCGTTGCTCTGAGGCGTTCGTACCCGACACGAGCGAACTCCAGCGAGACCGTGCCGTCAGCCGTCGCCCCAGACATCGGAGAGCGGGTGGTTCCGTCGGCGCTCGGCGTCGGTCTCCCCCCGAGTGCCGTCATCCCCGCCGGCGTCGTCGTTTCCGCCGTCGGCTCCGCCCCGCGAGGTGTCACTACCCCGTGAGTCCGGTGTCGACGCGCTAGCTGACCCTGTGTCGCGGTCGCGCGTCCGGCCGTTCGCGTCGCCGACCGACCGACCGCCGCGCCCGCGCCGCCGACCCGCTCGGGACGGCCCCGACGGCTCGGCGTCGATGCCGTCGAGCGCGGCCGCCGCGTCGAAGTCGGGCAGCGACGGGGTCGTCATCGCCTCGATCTGATCGCGGAACCACGGCGGCGTATCTGCCTCCGCGCGGTCGAACAGATCCAAAAGCGAATCGTCCGCGAGGTAGGTCGCGCCGTAGTCGTCCGGGGCGCGGACGACGCGTCCGCACGCCTGTATCACGGTCCGGAGTGCGGTTCGGTGGTACCACGCCCACTGACCGTCGGCCAGTCGACGGGCGACCCGCGAGTCGTTTGTGTTGCGGTACGGCGCTTTACACACCACCTGCCACCGACACAGGTCGTCGCGGAGGTCGAGCGCCTCCTCCATCTTCACCGAGACGAACACCGTCGGTTCGTCGCTCGCCCGCCACGCCGCGAGTTCCGCGTCGCGGTCGGATCGGCCGTGGCGACGAACCCGCGCGGCGACGCCGAACTCGCCCAGAAGTTCGGTGAGTCGCCCGGCGATGTCGTACGAGTGCGCGTGGATCAGCCCCTTCTCGTCGGGATGATTCGCCATCAGTCGGACGATCAGCCGGGCGATCTTCGGCACCGTCTCGTCGCGGTGCTCGTAGGTCATCGATCCCTGTGTCACGTCGTAGAGTGGGCGATTCTCCAGCGGAAACGTGTGCTTGACATCGACCAGCGCGACGTTCGCGGGGTCGAGGCCGACGCCACGACAGAACGCCTCCTTCGAGAGGATGGTCGCCGACAGCAGGGCGAACCTGTTCCCGCGGTCCCACACGGTGTGTCTGAGGTACCGCGCGGGGTCGAGGGGTTTGATCGCTATCTCCGATCCCTCGCCGCCCGGCTGGTCGACGACCCACGTCGTCGGGGAGTCGAGATCGCGGTAGTCTTCGAGGAACCAGCCGAGCTCGGAGACCAGCTCCTGTAATCGGTCCCGGCGTGCGACCTCTTCCCGGTCGAGTTCCGGCCGGCCCGTCAGTTCGTCTCTCGCTCGGCTCGCAGTGTCGCGAAGCGACTCGACGAACCGGGCGGTCCGGTCGAGCGCGTCCTCGTCGGGACCGGCGTCCGCCTCGACATCGGGGACGCCGACCTCGTCCCAGACGGGGACGCGGCCCGGCGAGAGGTCGATCGTCGCGTACATCTCCGCCCACTCTGCGAGCCCATGGGCCTCGTCGATCACGACGGCGTCGCGCTTTCGGAACACCTCGGAGCCCGCGGTCCGCATGAAGTACGCGAGCGTCATGGCGGCGTATCGATTCCCCGAAGCGATCGCGCGGTCGGAAAAGTACGGGCAGCGGTGTTTCACCGAACAGTCGAACCCCTGCTGGCGAACGCACGGGGCGCGGTTGACCGGCGTGTCGTGTTCGCCCGAGAGAATGCAGTCGTAGTTCGACTTCCCACGGATCACGGCCAAGTCGTCGAGAAGGTCGTCGGCCTCCACGTCGTCGATCTGCGACACCTGCGGCGTCGTGTAGTACGCGCCGGTCGCCTCGCTCGGCGACGTCTCGTCGACGGTGGCGGCCGCGCCCATGATGGCGCGCGCGAGGAGGGACTTGCCGCTGCCGGTCGGCGCGCGCACCAACACGACCTCGTTGCCGGCAGCGAACGCGTCGCGGATGTCCGCGAGCGCCTGCTCCTGTGCGCCGCGGAAGCTCGGTGCGGGGAACTCGGTGGGGATCCGATCGGGGTCCACGGCTCTCCCTGACGCGCTCGTCGAATTAAACCCTCGCTTCCCCACGGTCGGCGCGGCGTCGCGGTCGCTCGCGTCGCGTCGCTCACAGTGCCTCATCTTCTCGAATTCGAGAGATCACCGACCGAACGCGCCGAGGCTCGACTGCAGCTCGCGCGAGGGAACGTCATCCGTCAGCTCGTAGCCGACGAGGTCGCGTGCGTCCACCGCGTACGTCGAACCGCCGCGGTCGACCACGAGTACCCGGCCCTTCCAGCCGCGGACCGTGCCGGCTGCCATCGTCTCGGCGACAGGTCGCTCGTCGAGGTCGAGCCCATAGTCGAAGTCGAAGCAGTCTATCGGATCGAAGCCGTCGAGCAGGGACTCCCACGCGACCTCGTCCACGTCGTGTCCCAGCCCGTCTATCTTCGTCGGGACGCGCACCCGGTCGACGAGGTCGTCGCGCGTCGCCAGCTCGGCCTCGACCTCCCGGGCGAGTCGACCGTCCGGAAGCGTCCGCACGTGGGCCGCGCGGTCCGCGCCCTGCTCGCGGAGTCGCGTTTCAAGCCGCCACAGCCGCGTGACGCCGACCTTCCACACGTCGGGCGCGAACGCCGCGAGGTACATCGCGTGTTCCTCGTGACAGTCCATCTCGTCTTTGAGACACGTGCCCGTACAGCGGGCGCACACCCAGACGTGGCCGTGGTCGTCGCAGTAGGGCGCGTCGTCGGCGTCGCAAGCGACGTGATCGCCCTCGTGGACCGTCCCGGCGCAGCGGCGGTCGCCGAGGCCGAACGCGAGTTCGTCGCCAGCGGTGGCAGAGACGAGGTCGACCGCGCCGCCGCTGGCGACGTAGAGCCCCTCACCCGTCTCGTAGCCGACAACCTGCACGCAGTCGAGTAGGTGGGGCGTCGACTTATGCGCGTCGTCGCCGGAGCGTTGTTGGTCGAGGCGGACCACGGGGACGTATGCCCGATCCGTCAGATCCGTTCGATCCGACCGAATCGCCGGACGCGCTCGATTCGCTTGCGATCTCACTCTCGGCTACCGTCACCGACGGCGAGACCGGTCCCGCGATCGAACTCGCGCTCACCGTCCGCAACGACGGCGGCGAGCCGGTCACGCTCCGGTTTCCGACCGGGCAGCGTGCTGAGTTTGCGGTGTATCCGACTGGCACCGAGAGGAATGAGAGAGATAAGACAGATCCCGTCTGGCGACACGGAGAGGGACGACTGTTCACGCAGGCGGTCGGGACCGAGACGCTGACACCGGGAGAGTCAGAAACCTACGAGGGAACGTGGGACGGCCCGTCACCGGGGAAGTTCGTCGTCGTCGGCTGGGTGACCGCTGCTGCGGGCGTCGAAGCTGATCACGACGCGGACTGGCACGAGATAGACGATCACGGCCTGACGGCGACAGTGACGGTCGAGGTCGGGTGACGGAATGCCGGAGGGTGAATCCAGATCTCACACAAGTTCCGCGCCGTGAACGACGGCTTCGACCGCCGCCTCCAAGCGCTCTCGCGTCCGGTGGCTCCGCTCCGCGTCGGTTCGAACTTCGATCAGGTGTGAGCCGTCGGCGTCGCGGGCCCGCGCGTACGCCTCGGCGAGGTCGTCTGCGGCGTCCGCGGCGTGCTCGTCGCCGGATGCATCGCGCGCTGCCGGCCGCGCGTCGATGCGGGTGTACGCCAGCCCGTGAAGTTCGGCCATCGGCTCGAAATCGATGCCGTGCGGCGTCTTGAACGCCTCAGTGAACGGCGGCTCGAACGACTCGATCGGGAGCATGTGGAAGATTCCGCCGCCGTCGTTGTTGACGAGCACGACGGTCACGTCGACATCGCAGCGGTCGATCGCGAGGAGACCGTTCGTGTCGTGGTATAACGCGAGGTCGCCGGCGACGAGCGTGAGATCGTCGGTCGTCGCGGAGCCCGCGCCGAGCGCGGCCGAGACGATCCCGTCGATCCCCGAGACGCCGCGGTTCCCGAGCGCGGTCACGCTCGTGGTCGACGGCCCGACGAACCGGTCGAGGTCGCGCACGGGCATCGAGTTGGAGACGAAAAGCGTCGCCGGGTCCGGGAGGCCGTCGGCGACGACGCGCAGCACGTCGCCCTCGTGGAAGGCGGGCGAGTCGTCCGTGTCGTCACCGGCGTCGCGCTCGCGGTCGTGGACCGCCTGCGCCGCTTGGTCCGCCTCCTCCCACTGGCCCCGCCAGTCGACATCGGCCTCGGCCCCGGTGCCGGCGTCGGTGCCGCCGCTTCCACCGCGACCACCCCCACTGCGAC
The DNA here is from genome assembly GCF_024494655.1 of Halorubrum laminariae. Classification (GTDB taxonomy): domain Archaea; phylum Halobacteriota; class Halobacteria; order Halobacteriales; family Haloferacaceae; genus Halorubrum; species Halorubrum laminariae. Next base: position 62,036 of record NZ_JANHDL010000002.1, read on the forward strand.
TACCTCCGCCACGCCCACCGCCGCCACCCGCGAGTCGCGACAGGCGCGCACAGAGTCGATTCGGCTCAGCGACCACGAGGTCGGTCGCGGCGAACTCGGCCTCCCGCCAGCGACCAGCGGGATCGATCTGGTACTGATCGGCCTCGGTCTCAGCGAGGTACTTCCGGAGACGCTTCGATGTCGGCGACGCCCCCAGTCGCACGACGACTTCGGGGTCCGCCCAGTCGGCCGCGGCGTCCGCGGCGTTCGCCGCGTTACCGCCGCCCGCGAGCGCCGCCGAGAGGTAGGCGTCGTACGCACCGATCACAGTGGCGACCCGGGTGTGCCCGCCGAACCGGACGCCAGAGAGCGGGTCGGCGAGCACCGGGAACCCGGTCGCGTGCGACAGCGCCGTCACGGACTCGGCGTCGAGGCCGGGCGGATCGGCCGGACCGGCGACGATCAGTCCGCGCTCGGTGGCGGAGAGCTCGCGGGCGAGCCGGCGGAGTTCGGTGTCTCCGGGCTCCGGCGCTCCCGGCTTCACGTCGACGTACGGGCCGTCGCGCCCCGACGCGGCGATCGGATCGAGGTCGTCCGGAACGTCGCCCTCGATCGGCGTCGGCTCCAGCGGCTTCGCGAACGGAACGTTGAGGTGAACGGGTCCGGCGTCGGTGCCCTCGGCGGCAGCGACGGCGCGGGCGACCGTCGTCCGGAGCGATCGTAGTCCACGATCGGTCGTGGCGGGCTCGGGAAGGTCCTTGTAATACCGGACGGCGTCGCCGTACAGTTTCTCTTGATCCGCCGTCTGGTTCGCGCCCGAGTCACGGAGTTCGGGTGGGCGGTCCGCGGTGAGCGCGAGCAGCGGGACGCGGGCGTTGTCGGCCTCCATCACGGCAGGGTGGTAGTTCGCGGCAGCCGTGCCGGAGGTGCAGATCAGCGGCGTCACGCTCCCGGAGCGGCGAGCGCGCCCCAACGCGAAGTAGGCGGCCGAACGTTCGTCCAACTGCGAGAAGACGCGGAGGTCGTCGGTGCGGGCGGCGGCGGTCATCAGCGGCGTCGATCGGCTTCCCGGCGACGCGACGACGGCGTCGACGCCCGCGGCGACCAGCTCGTCAACGATCGCGCGGGCCCACAGCGTGTTCCGGTTCGGCGCAGTCATTGCGCCCGATTTGGGGTCACGACCTAAATACTCCGGCGAGTCGTCGCCGGTCGGTTCTGCAACGCTTATGCCCGCCGACCGACTTCGATCGGACATGAGCGACGACGACGCCGTCGACGTCGAGGTCGAGTCCCCGGAGGACGCCGAGACCGACGCGTCTGCGGACGCGACGGGTGAATCACGCGACGCGGCGAGAACGAACGGCACGGCCGCGGCGGCGGCCGGCGACCCGGTCGAATCGGCTGTCGGAGACGACAAGGAATCGCTCGCCGACGCGGTCGCTGAACACGACGAAGACCTCGCCGACGCGGTCGCCGAGGTAGAGGACGAACTGGCGGAGGCCCGCGCGGAACTGCTCGAAAAAGACGAGGAGATAGACGAACTGACGAGCAAACTCGCGCGTGTCCGCGCCGACTTCAGCAACTACAAACAGCGGGCGAAACAGAAACAGGAGGACATCCGTGAGCGTGCCTCCGAGTCGCTGGTCGAACGGATCACCCCCGTCCGAAACGACCTGCTTCGCGCGCTCGATCAGGAGGAGGGAAGTGACCTCCGTCCGGGCGTCGAGTCCACCGTAGAGAAGTTCGACGAGGTTCTCGCCGACGAGGGCGTCGAACCCATCGACCCCGATCCCGGTGCCGACGTCGACCCCGAGCGACACCAAGTGATGCTCCGCGTCGAGAGTGATCAGCCGGAGGGGACGGTCCACGAGGTGTACGAACCCGGATACGAGATGGGCGACCGCGTCGTCAGCGAGGCGAAGATTACGGTCAGCGCCGACGAAGAGTAGCCCGGCGGCCGGCGTTGTCGATTTTCACGAGAGTTCTCTGCGGTTACGAGTGACCTCCGTACGCGTCCGCGAGGTCGTCGAGATCTGAGTCCGAGGTGGCCTCGTGTGGGACCGACAGCGGCGAAACGGAGACCTCACCGTCGACGATCGCGCGTCGGTCGGTTCCGACGGGGTCCGGAACGTCTGCTGGCGTCATCCGCCCCCAGATCGGGTCCGAGAAGGCGACGCTCCCGTCGCCGTTCCGGGTCGCCTCGATTCCGTACCACTCCGACGGGGTGGTCACTCGCATCAGCGCGCCGCCGTGGTCGTCGCGGGCGACAGCACCGCCGTCAGCTCCGATCGACTCGGGCTCAGCGATCGGTGCGTTGACGTTGAGGTAGTCGGCGCGGTCGAAGACCGACGTCTCGTCGGCGCGATCGACGAGGAACGTCGTCGCCCGGGTCGCATTGGCGAACTCCGTCGGCTCCAACTCGCGTTTCCACCAGTCCTCGTCGCCGGGCACGTACATCGATGTCGCCACCGCGGGAACGCCGAAGAAGGCGGCCTCGATGGCGGCCGAGACGGTCCCCGACCGCCCGAGGGTGTACGCTCCGAGGTTCGCACCCTCGTTGCAGCCCGCAACAACGAGGTCGGCGTCGGGAACGAGTTCGCCGAGCCCGGCAACGACGCAGTCGACCGGCGTTCCGTCAACCGCGTAGCCGTGGTCGTGGTCGCTGACAGTGACTCCCTCCGAGAGCGTCCGTCCGGTCGATGACTGGTCGGCCGTCGGCGCGACCGTTACCACGTCGTAGTCGGCCGAAAGCGCGTCCCGCATGGCGCGGAGACCGACGGCGTCGATACCGTCGTCGTTCGTCAGCAGGATCCGATCGACGCTCATACAGTCACCTCGGGCGGTTCGGGCAAAAGGCCACCGGCAGTGCGGAAGGAAAGGCACAGGTACCGCCGGATCCATCGCCCGGTATGGGATTCGGCGACACAGCGAAAAAGATCCAGACGCTCGCCGACAAGGCCGAGCGCACGTACCAGAAGATCAACGAACTCAGGACGGAGGTCGAAGAGACCCAGTCGACCGTACTCGACACCTCAAAGCGAGTTCAGCAACTCGAAAACGAGATGGCCGAACAGCGAGCGGTTCTCGACGCCGTCGCTCGCGAGGTCGGCGTCGACCTCGAGAGCGTGAGCACAGAGGCACACATCGCGGACGCGGAGGCGGCAGCCGAACTGGCGGACGAAGAGGCCGCCGCCGAACCCGGCGAGGGAGAACGCGGCGAGTCGGACGAGTAGTCCGAGGTCACTCGTCGGGGTCCGCCCGCGAGACGACATCCGCCGGAACGCCGGCGACGGTCGCGTTCGGCGGTACATCGTCGGCGACGAGCGAGTTTGCGGCGACGCGCGCGCCCGAACCAACCGTGACACCCGGGAGGACGACCGCGCCCGCGCCGATCATCGCGCCCTCCTCTATTACCACTTCGCCGAGGCGGTACTCCTCGTGGAGGAACTCGTGACACAGTAGCGTGGCGTCGTAGCCGACGATCGCGTCGTCTTCGACCGTGATCCGCTCGGGCCAGAACACGTCCGGCGTTGACTCCAACCCCCACGACACGCCTGACCCGACCGTCACGCCGATCCGCGAGAGGAGCCAGTTTTTGAGCCGGAGGCTCGGACTGACCCGCGCGAGCACGATCACGACGTAGTTCCGAACGATCGTGAGCGGCGACTTCGCGTCCGGCCACGACCACAGCGAGTTTCGCGGCCCGGGGGTCGGGAACCGATCGAGCCGATCGGCACGGGCGTCTTCGGCCACGGTCGTCGCCGCCTCTGTCGCATCGTCCTCGTCAGTCACGTGGCCACGTTTGGGCGGGGCGAATAAAAGGGTCGCTGCCGCGAATCCTTCGGGACCGCGAATCTCGCCGCTGTCGCGAACTTCACCACTGCCGCGGATATCGTCGCTGTCTCGGATCTCCTGCTGCCGACCGTTTAAGGGCGATAGGACGACCAGCGTCGCTACGGCAAGTCGAACGACCCACGGTCGGTCGAGGCGGGTGTGCGATCCACCGCCGTGGGACCCGGACGGGGATCGCCTGTTCGCCACCTATGGTCGACAGCGACGCGTCGACGGCGCGACCGTCCTCTCTCGGGATCACAAAACTGCCGTCTCAGGAGCGCATCTCGTCCATGTGTTCGATCCGACGCTCGACGAGGTCTGCGGTTCCGATGTCGTGTCGGATGCGGACCCGATCGCCGGCAGCGGCGAGCGCGTCGGCGGCCTCCGTCTCCGCCGCTGCGATGGAGTCGCCGCGTCCGACGACCGCGAACGCCCGCGAGGTCGTCGTGTAGAGGCCGTCCTCACGCTCGTCGACGCTGGCGTAGTAGAGGAGCGCGTTGCCGACGCTCGACTCGTCGACTGCGATCTTCGCGCCCGCGTCCGGGTCCGTCGGATAGCCGTCAGGGACCGCGTACTTGCAGACGGTCGCCTCGCCGGAGAAGTCGAGTTCCGGCAGCGGCTCTCCGTCGCGGGCAGCGGTGAGCACGTCGAGGAACGGCGTCTCCAGCACGGGGAGAGTGTTCATCGCCTCCGGGTCGCCGAAGCGCGCGTTGAACTCGACGACCTTCGGCCCCTCATCCGTGAGCATGAACTGCCCGTAGAGGACGCCCTTGTAGTCGGGGAGCGCGTCGACGACGGCCTCCAGCACGTCGACCGCGGACTCGTAGTCGCCCTCGTCCATGAACGGGAGCGACGGCGTCGTGTCGGTGTACGATCCCATGCCGCCCGTGTTGGGGCCCTCGTCGCCCTCGTAGGCGCGCTTGTGGTCCTGAACCGCCGGCGTCGTCCGGAGGTCGCCATTGGCGACGAACGCCTGCACGGTGAACTCCTCGCCGACGAGCCGTTCCTCCAACACGACGCGGTCGTACTCGGAGTCGCGGAGATACGCCTTCGCCTCCTCGGCGGTCACCTGGTCACCGATGACCTTCACGCCCTTGCCGCCAGTGAGTCCCACGGGCTTGACCGCGAGGTCGCCGTCGTACTCGTCGATGTACGCACAGGCCTCGTCGATGTCGTCGAACACCGCGAAGTCGGGACAGCCGGGGATCGATTCCTCGTCCATGAACCGACGCTGGAACGCCTTGTCCGTCTCCAGTTCGGCCTCCGCGGCGCGCGGGCCGAAGGCGTACACGCCGGCGTCGTCAAGCGCGTCGGCGACGCCCGCGTCGAGCGCCGACTCCGGACCGATGACCGCTAGGTCCGCACCGACCGACACCGCGTAGTCGGCGATCGCCTCGGCGTCGGTCTCGTTGATGGATTCGAGTCCCGTCGCCAGTCGCCGAATACCCGGATTTCGATTACTCGCGCAGGCGTATAACTCGCAGTCGTCGGCAACCGCGCGGGCGATCGCGTGCTCGCGTCCGCCGCCGCCGACGAGGAGTACGGTCTCCGTCATGTTCGACGGGTTACCGCACAATAGTGTAAGCGTTACTCTCTACAGACACAGAGATGTGCAGTATCGTGGATACACTGTCGGCGTAGCAGTCCGCGTGACAGTCGGTGGTGCGATCGGCGCGCCGACCGGTGTGACGGGTTTTTGCCGCGTCGGATCGAACCGGATGTATGTCACAGCCGACGGTGCGGAACCGCCTCGACGAGGAGGCGAGTCCGTATCTCCGACAGCACGCCGACAACCCGGTCAACTGGCAGCCGTGGGGCGAGGAGGCGTTCGAGCGCGCCCGCGAGCACGACGTGCCCGTGTTCGTCTCCATCGGCTACTCGTCGTGCCACTGGTGTCACGTGATGGCCGAGGAGAGCTTCGAAGACGAGTCGGTCGCCGCCGTCCTCAACGAGGAATTCGTCTCGGTGAAAGTCGACCGCGAGGAGCGGCCGGACGTAGACAGCACGTTCATGACGGTCTCACAGCTCGTCACCGGCGGCGGTGGATGGCCGCTCTCGGCGTGGTGTACGCCCGAGGGGAAGCCGTTCTACGTCGGGACGTACTTCCCGCCGGAGCCGCGGCGGAACCAGCCCGGATTCCGGGAGTTGTGCGAACAGATTTCGGAGTCGTGGAAGGACCCGGAACAGCGCGAGGAGATGCGACACCGCGCGGAGCAGTGGGCGTCGAGCGCGAGGGACGAGCTGGAATCGGTTCCCGACGACCTCGGCGGTGACCCGCCCGGGTCGGAGCTGCTTCAGGAGGCGGCCGCCGCCGCGGTCCGCGGCTACGACGAAGAGTACGGCGGGTTCGGGAGCGGCGGAGCGAAGTTCCCGATGCCGGGCCGGATCGACCTGCTGTTCCGCGCGTACGCCGAGAGCGCTCGCGAGAGCGCGCTGGCGGCTGCGACCGGAACGCTCGACGGGATGGCGTCAGGTGGGATGTACGACCAGATCGGCGGCGGCTTCCACCGGTACGCGGTCGACCGCCAGTGGACGATCCCGCACTTCGAGAAGATGCTGTACGACAACGCCGAGCTACCCATGGTCTACCTCGACGGATACCGGGTCACCGGGAATCCCTCGTACGCCCGCGTCGCGAGCGAGACGTTCGGCTTCCTCGATCGCGAACTTCGTCATCCGGAGGGCGGGTTCTTCAGCACGCTCGACGCGCGGAGCCGGCCGCCGACAGACCGCACCGGCGGAGATTCGTCGGACGCCGAAATCGGAGACGTGGAGGGGGCCTTCTACGTCTGGACGCCTGACGAAGTCGACGCGGTTCTGGACGACTCCGCGGCGTCGATCGCCAAGCAGCGGTACGGGATCCGATCGGGTGGGAACTTCGAGCGCGGGACGACCGTCCCGACGGTCGCGGCGTCGATCGAGGAGATCGCCGACGAGCGCGACCGTCCGGTAGAAGAAATTCGCGAGACCCTGACCGAGGCGCGTGTTGCCCTGTTCGAAGCGCGAGAGTCGCGACCGCGTCCCGCCCGCGACGAGAAGGTTCTCGCCTCGTGGAACGGCCGAGCGATCTCCGCGTTCGCGGACGCAGGCCATACGCTCGGCGAGCCCTACGCCGACATCGCGCGCGACGCGCTCGACTTCTGCCGGAGGCGACTGTACGACGCCGAGACGGGAGACCTCGCGCGGCGCTGGCTCGACGGTGACGTGCGGGGTCCGGGGTACCTCGACGACTACGCGTTCCTCGCGCGCGGCGCGCTCGACGTGTACGCGGTCACCGGTGATCCGGAGCCGCTCGGATTCGCGTTGGATCTGGCCGACGCCATCGTCGACGACTTCTACGACGCCGACGCGGGAACCGTCTACTTCACGCGGGAGCCGGGCGTGGACGCGGACGATGCGGGAGCAAACGACGGGGCCGACGGCGGGCCCGGATCGCTTTTCGCCCGGCCGCAGGAGTTCACCGATCGGTCGACCCCGTCGAGCCTCGGCGTCGCGGCGGAGACACTCGCGATGCTCGACGGGTTCCGGCCCGACCGGCGGTTCGCCGAGATCGCGGAGGCCGTCGTGACGACGCACGCCGACCGGATACGCGCGAGTCCGCTGGAGCACGTGTCTCTCGTTCGCGCCGCCGAGCGAGTCCGAACCGGCGGTATCGAGGTGACGATCGCGGCCGACGCGGTCCCCGACGAGTGGAACGAGACGCTCGGCGAGCGGTACCTCCCGGGAGCGCTCGTCGCGCCGCGGCCGCCGACCGCGGACGGTCTCGACGAGTGGCTCGATCGGCTCGGTCTGGAGTCGGCCCCGCCGATCTGGGCGAACCGGAACAGCGAGGACGGTGAGCCGACCGCGTACGTCTGCGAGGAGAGAACCTGTTCACCGGCGGAGACCGATCTCGACGCGGCGCTGGCGTGGCTCGGGTCCCGGGGACAAGAAGATCGATAGGCGTATCGCCGGCCGATTTAATACCCGGGCAGACCCGTGTACGGTAGCGGCACAGTGATACAATGAGTGACGCCCAGCTATCCGAGGGTGACGTTCTCCGCCGGATGTACCGACTCACCGCGGATCAAGAACGATCCTTCGAGGACAAAGTTCCGGACTTGCTCGATCTGGGACGAGAGTATCTCGGAGTGGAGGTCGGATTCCTCACCGAGATCGCCGACGACACGCAACTGATCGTCGAGGCACGCGGCGACCACGACCGTCTGCAACCCGACTCCAGTTGCCCGCTGTCGCGGGCGTACTGCCGGAAAACGATCGATGTCGACGGCGCGTTGACCGTACAGCACGCCCGCGTCGAGGGGTGGGAAGACGACGCGGCCTACGACGAGTTCGGACTCGAGGCGTACATCGGTGCCAAGGTCCTCGTCGACGGCGAGGTGTACGGGACCTTCTGTTTTGCCGACACCGAACCGCGGGATCGCCCGTTCTCCGAGACCGAGGAGACGTTCGTGGAACTGATGGCCCAGTGGGTCGGCTACGAGATTTTCCACACGCAGGCGAAAGAGCGCATCCAGACGCAGCGGGACCAGCTCGCGGAGTTCACGCGGATTGTCTCACACGACATCCGGAACCCGCTCGGCATCGTCGAGGGATACCTCGAACTGGCCGAAGAGACCGGCGACCCGGAGCACTTCCGACGATGCCGAGAGGCGGTGAACCGGATGGAGTCGCTGGTTGACGACCTGTTGTTTCTCACCCGCGAGGGACAGACGATCGGCGGGCGCGAGTCGATCTCGCTCGCGGAGTTGGTCCGCGAGTGCTGGTCGTTCGTGGACGCCGACGACGCGACTCTGCGCGTCGAGACCGATCGCGACCTCTACGGCGACTGGAGTCGACTCCAGCAGGTGTTCGAGAACCTCTTTCGGAACGCGATCGAGCACGGCGGCGACGACATCACGGTGACCGTCGGCGACCTCGAGGACGGCACCGGAGTCTACGTCGCCGACGACGGGGTCGGGATTCCGGAAGACGTCCGCAAAGACGTGTTCGTCGACGGATACACGACCGGCGAGTCCGGAACCGGCCTCGGGCTGACGATCATCCGTCAGGTCGTCTCGGCGCACGGCTGGACGATCGACGTGGTCGAGAGCGCCGAGGGCGGCGCGCGGTTCGAGATCCGCGGGATGGAACCCGAAGCGGAGTAGCTAGAGTGACCGCCCGTCAGTCGTGCCGGAAACAGCGCGCTCCGGTGAACGCCATCGCCATGTCGTATTCGTCGGCGGCGGCGATCACGTCCTCGTCGTTGACGGAGCCGCCGGGTTGGATGACGGCCTCGATTCCCGCCTCCGCGGCCTCCTCGATCGCGTCCGGGAACGGGAAGAACGCGTCAGAGGCCATCACCGCGCCCTCGGCCGACTTGCCGTCCGCGTCCTTCTCGGCTTTCATCGCCGCGAGCGTGACGGCGTCGACGCGCGACACCTGTCCCATGCCGACGCCGACCGTCTCGGTGCCTGTCGCGAACAGGATGCCGTTCGATTTGACGTGTTTGAGCGTCTTCCACGCGAACACCAGCGTCTCCAGCTGCGCGTCGGTCGGTTCGCGCTCGGTGACGACCTCAAGGTCGTCGGCCGTCGGCGACTGACGGTCGCGCTCCTGAACGAGCCGTCCGCCGACGATCGGCTTCTCCGTGAACCGCTCGGTGAAGCGCTCGTCGCCCTCGCCGAGCGATCCCACGTCGAGCACGCGGAGGTTCTTCTTCTCGCGGAGCACGTCGAGCGCGCTCTCGGTGTAGCCGGGCGCGACGACGACCTCTTTGAACGAGTCGGCGACCGCGGTCGCGGTGTCGGCGTCGCACTCGCGGTTCAACGCGACGATGCCGCCGAACGCGGACTTGGCGTCAGTGCGCAGCGCGCGGTCGTAGGCGTCCGCGAGCGTGTCGCTCGTCGCGCAGCCGGCGGGATTGGTGTGTTTGATCACCGCGGCGGCGGGGTCATCGAACTCCTTGACCAGATCGAGGGCGGCGTCGGCGTCGTTGTAGTTGTTGTACCCCATGCCCTTCGCGCCGGGGTTCAGCTGTGGTGCTCCGACGACGCTCGCCTCCTCGCACCCGTCGTCGGCGTACAGCGCGGCGTCTTGGTGCGGGTTCTCACCGTACCGGAGTTCGGCGGCGCGCTCTTCGGAGGCGAATCGCCGCTCGGGGAAGTCGCCGCCGGTGTCGCCGTCGACGGCGACGTCGACTGCCTCGCCGTCTGCGTCTCGTTCGACCGTCACGCGGTCCGACGCGAACCACCGGACTGCACGCGGGTACGCCGTGAACTCTGCCTCGTGGAGCACGCGGTCTTTCAGCGACTCGGCGTCGTCGTCGCCGTAGACGGGGACCGCCTCTTGGGTCACGATCGGACCGGCGTCGACGGCCTCGGTGACGACGTGGACGGTGCAGCCCGTGGTTCGGACACCGGCGTCGAGCACCTGCTCGTGGGCGTCCGTGCCGGGGAAGGCGGGCAGCAGCGAGGGGTGGACGTTCAGTGTCGTCGGGACCGCATCGAGGAACTCGTCTGTCAGGACGCGCATGTATCCGTCAAGGCAGACGAGGTCGATGTCGTATCCAGAGAGCCGGTCGACAATCCGGCGCTCGTGGGACTCACGGGACTCGCCGTCCTCCCGCTCGACGACCTCGGTGGGAATCCGGCGCTCCGTCGCGGCCTCGACCACGGGTGCCTGCTCGCGGTTCGTCAGCACGACCGACAGCTCCGCGCCCCCCGGCGCGAGGTCGGCGATGTGTCTGAGGTTCCGTCCCCGGTTGCTCGCGAGTCCGGCGATCTTCATACACAAGAGCACCGACCGATCGGGTATATCGATTGCGGTCCGTCGCAGCGATAGATCCACGTTCGCGGATAAGAATCGGGAGACGGTTCGATATCTGCGTCGAACCTATCCACATCCGTGCGATTCACCCCGTGTCCAGATGAGTCGCCATCGACACGCTTTTGCTGGCTCCGGCGGCACTCGCGGACATGACCGACGACTCCGAACCGACGGACGACGACACCATCTCCGGGCTGTCTCGGTCCGATCCCCTTGCGGCCGTCTCGCCGCTCGACGGTCGGTACGCCTCCCGTACCGCGCCGCTGTCGCCGTACGCGAGCGAGGCCGCGCTCATGCGCGCAAGAACACGCGTCGAGGTCGAGTACCTGATCGCGCTTGCCGACCTCGACGCGACGCCGATCGGGCTCGACGAGACCGCGCGCGAGGCGCTCCGCGGACTCTACGCCGAGTTCTCCGCGGACGACGCGCGACTGATCAAGGCGCTCGAAGTCGAAGGCGCAGCGGGGTATGCCGCGACGAACCACGACGTGAAGGCGGTCGAGTACTTCCTGCGCGTCCGGCTCGACGAGCTGGCGAACGCCGATGAGGGCGACGGGCAGTCTGTCCGGTCCGACGAGCCGATCGGCGACGCCGAGTCGCTGTACCCGTGGATACACTTCGGGCTCACGAGCGAGGACGTGAACAACCTCGCGCACCGACTCCTCATCAAGGGAGCCGTGAGCGAGGCGATCGTCCCCGCGATCCGCGAGGTGCGCGACGCGCTCGCCGACCTCGCGCGGGAGCACCGCGACACGCCGATGCTCGCTCGCACTCACGGCCAGCCCGCGACACCGACCACCTTCGGCAAGGAGATGGCGGTGTACGCGGCGCGGCTCGGGCGCGCGCTCGGGCGAGTCGTGGTCGCTACCGGCGACCTCTCGGGCAAGCTTGCGGGCGCGTCGGGCACCTACGCCGCGCACGAGGCCGCGTACCCCGACGTCGACTGGCGGGCGTTCGCCGAGTCGTTCGTGCGCGGGCTCGGTCTGGAACACACGCCGCTCGCGACACAGGTGAATCCCTGCGACGACCTCGCGGCGCTTTTCGACGCTCTTCGAGGCGTCAACAACGTCCTCCTTGATCTCGATTTGGACGTGTGGCTGTACGTCTCGGACCGCTATCTCGGTCAGCGGACGGTCGAGGGAGAGACGGGCTCGTCGACCATGCCGCACAAGGTGAACCCGATCGACTTCGAGAACAGCGAGGGGAACCTCTCGAAAGCGAACGCCGACCTCACCTTCCTCGCCGACTACGTCACCGACTCGCGGCTCCAGCGCGATCTGTCGGATTCGACGGTCAAACGCAACGTCGGCGCGGCGCTCGCCCACTGTCTCATCGGCTACTCGAAGGCGGACGACGGGCTCTCGAAGGTCGTTCCGAACGAGACGGTGATGCGCGAGGAGCTGGAGGCGACGCCCGAGGTCATCGGCGAGGCGGTCCAGACGATCCTCCGGCGTGAGGGCGACACCGATGCCTACGAGCGCGTGAAAGAGCTTACCCGCGGCCGGTCGGTGACCCTCGACGACTTCCGCGAGTTGTTCGATACGCTCGACGTCGACGAAGACGTTCGCGCGGAGCTGAAAGCCCTGACGCCAGCCGGCTACACCGGCGTCGCCGACGACCTCGTCGACGAGATCGACGAATAGCGTGGGAGCCGACGACTCGGTCGCCACAAGAGGTTTACCGCTCGCCGCAGACCACTCGACGATGCCCTCCCAGAACGACGACGAGACGGAGTATTCCGTCTTCGGCAACGACGCGGAGAACGCGATCGACCAGTCCAACGACGACCGCGCCGATCCGGAGGCCGCGGACCTCGGTGGCGACGCCGACGGCTGTCCGAAGTGCGGCGGCACGGAGACCGAGGTCGACGAGATCGCGACGAGCGGCACCGGCCTCACCAAGATGTTCGACGTGCAGAACCGGAAGTTCCAGGTCGTTTCGTGTGCGAACTGCGGCTACTCGGAGCTGTACAAGGGCCAGTCGACGGGGAACGCAATCGACTTCTTCATCGGCTGACGGCGCGCTTCTCGTCGAGCGCGCGCGTATCGATGTATCGCGGAGACGCGCCGTTCGCGGAGACGCGCCGATCGCAGGGGAATATTAACTTACGCATCGGTTCCAGCAGACGGCGAAGGTTTGGAGCCACGATTCTGCCGCCGTCGGCTCCGTATTGTTTAACGTATTTGAAAACAAAGAAGTTCGTCGTTTTACTTCTCGAAAGACACGTTCGACAGCATTCCGCATTCCATGACGAGTAATTTGAAATCGGAGTGAGGTTCGTGAGAGTGAAACTGTTAGATGTCCACCAGCATCAACGAGAAATAGCGTATCCTCAACGTGGCGTTTCTCTCTGAGAACGCGGAGAAACACCAGCGTGAATTGTTGGTTTTGGACGGGAAATACGTCAACATGAAGGAATTCGTTTGTACGAGGATCGACGGCGGCATACAGCCAGAATCAGTCTGATTCGATCTGAATCGTAGTCTCATCGACCGCAACTCGATTCGGGCTCGCACCGTCAGATGGCTGTAGATCGGCATTCTGGATCCAGTTGTGAATTTCTGTTTGACAGATTTGTTGAAATCATCAGAATTTGATATTTTCACGTCCTCAATCGCTCAGTACTGGAACCTCACGAATCGCTCAACACAGGCGAAGGAACGAGCGATCTGTGGTGCTGTGGCGCGTGCCTCCGAGCGGTCGCCAGAGGCGACCGAGAGGAGCACCGCGCGAGGGACGCGGTGAGCGCTCAAAGAGCGCGAACCGCGAGGCTGGGGAGGCGTGAGGCTGCGGTGCTGTGTGGGTGGGACTCGAAGGGGTAGCCGCGAGGGCTCCCGTGGCCCGTTGTGCACCTCGCTCGTTCACACTGTTCACTCGCTGCGGTGCGTACTGACGGCCGCGAGCAGACTGTGCAACTTCACCCCCAACAGTCGACAGTCAATACACCGTGTGAGGCGACGAGAACGCTTGAACCAGCGCTCGGTGAACAGGTCAGAAAGGCTGATCTCCGTGAAACTGCGCTCCTCGTCGGACTTCAACACACAGACGAGATCGCTGCAACGCTTCGGGAATTGGGATGCGATCTAGACTGAGCAGGCGAGTCTCGTTCCGTAGACGCAGTTGACTCGATTGGTGAAATAGATACCGGTAATAAACGTGGTGTTTCTTGCATCCGTGGCAGACCTGTCCGTGACAGGGAGTTACAGGCATGGTGGGGTTGTGGGGTTGTGTAGGCACGCGGTCGTCGCGTGAGAGTTCTCATGACCGGGACAGACACACATCCCCCTGTAACACGAGGGGATTCGACATGAACACGGTCGAGCAGTACAAACAGGAGAAACACCCGCTGGACGTGATCGAGGACGTCAAGGAGTACGCCGAGAAGGGACTCTCTTTCGACGAGATCGAAGAGCGGGCCGGCGGCGGCGAGTGGGAGCGGCTTAAGTGGGCTGGGATGTACGCTCACGGCCGCAAGCAGGGCTACTTCATGATGCGGACCAAGGTCCCGGGCGGCTATCTGTCGCCCGAGCAGGCCGAGGTCATCGGCGAGGTCGCCGAGGAGTACGCCGTCGCCCCCGAGGAGTACGGCGGCGAGGACCAGAATCCGATCTGGGGCGACGCGTTCATGGATATCACGACCCGCCAAGACGTCCAGATGCACTGGATCCGGGTCGAGGATGTGCCCGAAATATGGGACGCCTACGACGAGGTCGACCTTACCACCATCCAAGGGTGTGGCGACTCCGCCCGGAACGTCTTAGGCTGTCCTGCGGCTGGACTCGACGACCACGAGTGCTTCGACGCCCAGCCCGTGATCGACGCCGTCTCCGACTACTTCACGGAGAACCGAGAGTACGCCAACCTCCCGCGGAAGTTCAAGATGACCATCACCGGCTGCAAGCACGACTGTGGCCAGTCGCAGATCAACGATGTGGGGCTCACGCCGGCACGGAAGGAAGTCGGCGTCTCGAGCTCCACCCGAGGCTCGTCGGACGAGTCCGACGGTAGCGAGGAGATCTACGGCTTCCACTGCAAGGTCGGTGGCGGCCTCTCGGACGGCCCGCGGATGGCGACACAGATGGACGTGTTCGTCCCTCCCGAAGACACGGTCGAGTTCTGCCGCGCCGTCGCCCAGACGTTCAAGGAACTGGGCGACCGCAACAACCGCGGCGTCTGCCGGATGCGCTACCTCGTCCAGCAGCTGGGCACCGACACGTTCGAGCGAGCTGTCCGCACCCGCTGTGCGGTCGATCTACCCACCAGCGGTACGGACCTCACTGAGGGCTACATCGGTGATCACGTCGGCGTTCACGATCAGAAGGAAGACGGGCTGAAGTACGTCGGGTTCAACGTCATCGCCGGCCGCATGGGCGGCGACGAGTTCGTCGAGGCCGCCCGCGCGGCGAAGCAGTACGGCACCGACGAGACTTCGATCCGGCTGGCGACCGACCAGAACTTCCTCATCACGCACATCCCTGCGGAGAACGTCGGCGACCTGCTGAATGAGCCGTTCGCCCGCAAGTACGAGCCCGATCCCGGGCCGTTCTCGCGAGGTGCCGTCGGCTGTACCGGCTCGGAGTTCTGTAACTACGGTATCATCGAGACGAAAAACCGCGTTTACCGCTGGGCAAAGGCGCTCGACCGCCGCATCGACACGCCCGACGACCTCGATGTCGTCCGGATGCACATGTCCGGCTGTTCCGCGTCGTGTGCCCAGCCGCAGATCGCCGACATCGGCTTCCGCGGCGAGACGGTCAACGTCGACGATCCCGAGACGACCACCAACGAGGAAGGCGACAACATCGTCGAGGGAATGGACTTCGGTCTCGGCGGCTCGCTCGGGACTGACAACGAGTTCCTCGACTGGGTCGAAAACGCCGTGCCCGCAAGCGCCGCCATCCCGGCCGTCGAACAGCTGTTCGAGGCCTACGTCGACGAGCGCGAGGGGGGCGAGCGCTTCTACGAGTGGACTCGCCGCGTCGGCAACGACCGCCTGCGAACGATCATGCAGCAGGCGGACGCCAACGTCTCTGGAGGTGTCGCCCATGGTGACTGACGGGAACGAGTCCGACGCCGCGGAGTGCGACCGGCCCATGCCCGGTGTCCCCGACGTGGGGAGCGATGACGCGGACGAGTGCGGGTGCGAGAGTTCCTGCGGCTGTGGCGGTCGTTCCGAAGGTGGCCACTCGCACAGCCGCGGTAGCGAGCCGTCGCCCGTGGTGCCGGACGGCGGAGCCGATCCCGCTAACGTCGACGCGAACGGCCAGCTCCGGGACGTCGAGTTCACCGTACCCGCAGAAGAGCGGAGTCAGGACGTTTACGAGACGCCGCCGGACCAGCGCGTCCAGCGCCCCGGCGAGGAGGAACTCGTTCTTGACACACCCTCCTACGAGATCCGCCGGGAGATGAACGACATCGAGACGCCGGACGACAAGACGTGGTTCATGGAACTCGACGAGGGTGTCATCGACGCTGACCGCTGCATCCAGTGTGGCACCTGCGTCGCCTCCTGTCCTTCCGACTCCATCGGAATCGGCGAGGACGGTCTGCCCGAACTTGTCAAGATGTGTACGGGCTGTTCGATGTGCTGGGACTTCTGTCCTCGCGGCGGCCTGCGCTACGAGCGCCAGTGGAAGATCACCGGCGGCGACGACAACGTCAAGGGTGCCGGCGACCCGATCACCGAGTTCTCCGCCAAGGTCGACCAAGACGGGAGCGGGAATGCACAGGACGGCGGCCTCGTTACCGCCGTCCTCTGTACGCTCATAGAAGAGGACGAGATCGACGGCGCGCTCATCGCCACCGAGAGCGACGACGAGCCATGGAAGGCCGAGTCGTTCCTCGCAACCACGCCCGAGGAATGTATCGACAACGCCGGGAGCTTCTATAACCAGACGATGGCGCTCGGGAACCTCGACCTCAAACGGTGGGAGCACAAACTCGACATACCCATCGAGGAGGCCTCTCTGGCGCTCGTCGGCACTCCCTGCGAGATCGAGGGTGTCCGCGCCCTGCAGGACTTCGAGTGGGACTACGCCAGCCAAGAAGAGGGGATCCGCGCCATCGATTATCGCATCGCCCTAATGTGTACGAAGAACTTCAACTACCAGAAGCTGATGGGTGAGAAGCTCGAAGCGGAGCGCGGTATCGACCTTGACAACGTGGGCAAGCTGGATGTCCTCGACGGCCGGATGATGGCCTACGATCACAAGGGAGAACTCATCGTCGACGAGGACATCGAGGAGTTCCACGACGCCGCGCTGAAGGGCTGTGACGAGTGTGCTGACTTCACCGGCTACTGCGCCGATCTGACCGTCGGTTCGGTCGGCTCCAGCGACGAGTACTCCTCGGTCATCGTCCGCACTGAGCAGGGACTGGACGCTTGGAACCTGACCAAAGACAATCTGAAGTATCACGACCTCGAGGACCGGTCGGCCGTCGGCGGCCTGCAGTCTTGGGACAAAAAGAAGGCCTTCGACTCGCTGCAACGGCCGTTTGACCCCGACGCGCCTCGCTTTATCGACTACACCAACCATGCCGAGAACTACGGGACTGAAGTGAACCCGCACGAAGCCGAGCACTGAACACGGTCACTCGTCGACGCGACCGAACCGTTCTTTAGAGATGATTAGATCGGTCTGAACATAGTATCGATACTCGTGAAAGCGGATAGTCTCTTGGAGATACCTTCGGAACGTTATTTGGAATTTGTGGTGCCGACACTCCGTAGGGATTTGATGACGGTAATGTCTCTTGTATTTCATTTTGGACGGGGTTTTTCACTGACGACATCACCAATACGCGGTATGGCAGCCAACCCAAGTGCAGTCGGAGAGACGCCACTTCTTGAGATTGCCCTCGACATCGCCCCGACGGTGTACGCGAAAGCGGAGTGGTTCAATCAGGTCACAGCGGACTACGGTGGCGGGTCAATCAAAACACGCATTGGTAAGGCCATGATCGATGCAGCGGTGGCAGCTCCAGAACCGATCGGTGACCGGACGTTGCTCGAGGCATCGAGTGGAAATACCGGTACTGCGGTTGCCCGGTTCGGCACCGAACGGGGGTTCAACGTCGAGATCGTCCTCCCGGACGATGCCGGTGCCGGTAAGATGGCAGCGATCGAGGACGCTGGTGCCGAAACGACGTTTATCGACAGCGAGAGAGGATATGACGCCTATGTCGAGGACTGCCGCGAGATGGTCCGGGAGAACCCCGGACAGTATCACTATCTCGACCAGTACGAGAACGCGGCAAACCCGGGCATCCATGCCGGGACGACCGGGATCGAGATCTGGGGACAGACCGATGGCGCGGTGACACACTTCGTCGCGGGTGCGGGCACAGGTGGTACGCTCATCGGCACGGCGCACGCGCTCTCTGACCGGGGTGTCGATATCTATGGGTTCGAGCCAGCAACAGACGAACACGACATCGCGGGACTGAAACACATGCACTCGGAGGGACACTACGTCCCGGGAGTCTATGAGCCGGGCGTCATCGAAACAATGTCGTTCGTCCCAACCGACATCGGCTACAAATACGTCCGCTGGCTGCACCGCCGATACGAGTCCCGGACTGTCACCGTCGTCGACCCCGGGCAGTGGGACAGACAGGTGGTTCGCGAGCACCTCCGGGTCGGTGACGACTTTCTCGTCGGCCCGTCGAGTGGAGCGTGTCTCGCGATGGTCGCTCGTCTGGCAGCCATGGATGTCCTCGACGAGGACGACGTGGTCGTCGTCCCGTTTCCAGATCGAGGTGACCGGTATCCGGACCGTGACTTGCGGAGTACCGCCAGTGCAGGCGAACTGACGACGAGACCAGCACCCGCAGTGCCGTCGTCCCGGCCCCCACGCTCCTGAGCCAACACCCATGAACTGGCAGCAGCCAGTTCCTGTTACTCCACCAATGAGTAGGTTCATTTTTTAATCGATCGCACGGAAAGCGGACTCGACACCGGCGAGGTCGTCGATAGAGTCCTGTACCTGTTCACGGACTTGATTGGCCTCGTTGCGAAGATCTCGGAGTGCCGCCTCTGTCCCGGTCGCGCTGCTGTTCTCGATCGCGACGATCTTCGAGATTAGCCTGAAGTACCGCTGGAGTTCGCTGTCGAGCTGCGACCGCAACTGGAGTTCGTCGACAGTATCTTGGAGTTCTGATTCTGTCACGGGCTTCGTGAGATACTCGTCACAGGGGATATCGCCGGCGTCGCAGCCTGGTTCAGACCTCGTGAGCATCACTTTCTGGTCTCCGGTATCCCGTTCGTCCATTTGCTGGATGACTGTTGCCCCCGGGAGATCCTGCATCCGGCGATCGAGAATTACAACGCTGACTTCCGAATCGTACCACGTGAGTGCATCCGAACCCGAGTGGGAGGTCCGAACGTCGTACTCGGGTTCAAGCCACAGTGAGTAGGTCTTGGCGAGGTCTTTGTCGTCCTCTACGATCAGTACCGTCGGATCGGCGGAGTTGGATTCACCTGCCATGGTCATGGTGGTTTCGGGCGGCTCTCTCGATCCGTCGCCTGAGGGTGATAGGGCCGTATCCAGTTCATCGACCCGGAAGCGACTGTAGTCTGTGGACATGGATCTGTGTTCCTACGGACCGGAATATCACTGCCCGACCGGTATGAAACGTCGACCAATTCTGGGGACTGAATATCCTGATGTGGCTGACTGTTCGTCGACAGATTCCCCATATTTACCGGCTAGGGGTCTTAGATCGTGGCGACTGATGGACTACGACGCACTCCGTTCCCGCCTAGCCGAGGGACTCGACTACCGCGACGTGATTGCGCTTCCCGACGGGAGCGTCGATCGGTACTACAGCGTCGAGAATTCGACCGGCGAACAGATCCGCACGCGCTCGGCGTTCGTCAACTTGCTCGCTGCCGGCGAGATTAGGTCACTGAATTTGGTCACCGAATCGATCCGTTCCGGTGGACAGGCGGTGAACGCGGCCCGGCAGGTATCGGACCTCGGACCTCGCGTGACCCTGTATGGCCACCTAACCGATCCCGAGATCGACGAGTTTCCATTCCCGACAGCTTCGATGGGAGTGCCCGCGACAATCCACGTTCTCTCATTCGACGAGGAGGATCTGATGCTGTCCGTCGAGTCCGAAGACATCCGCGAGTGGCGTATCGAGGATCTTTTCGCGGCGATCCCCACCGACCCCAACGCGTGGCTCTCCGACGAGGTGGTCGTGCTCCAGAACTGGGTCGGTGTCGCCGGGATGACCGACGCCCTCCAAACGCTCGCCGACATCGACATCGGTGCGGCGACGTTTGTCTTTGATCCGGGCGACATCACTGCCTCCGGTGCCGATCCTCTCCGGACGCTCAGTCAGGCTCTGAGCGATCTCGCTAACACGGCAAAGGTCGTCCTAACAGCGAACGACAATGAGCTCGGTCGCCTCGCCGAGGCTGTCGATGTCTCCGTGACAGGTGCGGAACGGGAACCGGCCCTCCGAAGCGAACTAGGCGTCGATGCGGTCGTGCTCCACGACGAGTGCCGCGCTGCGGCCGCGACCAGCGAACTGACGGTGATCGAGAACTTCGAAGCGGAGCGCGTCCGCCGGCGCACTGGTGCCGGTGACCGATTCGACGGAGCGCTTGCGACGGGGCTAGCGGCGGATCTTCCGTGGGAGGAGTGCCTTGCGCTCGGCAACGCGTGCGCGACCTACTTCGTTGAGCAAGGAGAGACGGCGACGAGAGACGACGTGCGATCGATGCTCGCCCGCCGGAGCGTCCCCTAAACCTGTCACAGTTAGGCTCGGGGATTACTCGGTGAGCGTCGAAACTCCGAGCTGTTCAAATAGTTTCAGACGAACCCTCGTGGGGTTGAAGCGTCTCGTGGTTCCGCTCGAACGAGGGAATCCACGAGTTTCAGACGAACCCTCGTGGGGTTGAAGCAAAGGTGGCGTCCTCGACGGCAAGCGACTCAACGCGTTTCAGACGAACCCTCGTGGGGTTGAAGCGTTCGGACAAGTTCAAACAACAGCAAAACGATGCGAGTCGCGACCCTCTCCGGCGATGTCGATCCGGGCCTTTTACCGCCGTGCCGGCCGGACCGGCGGTATGGACCTTCGAGCAGTCGCCCGTCGGACGGCGATCGTCGCCGCCGTCGTCACCGTGCTCGTGCTCGCCGCACCGTACGCGATCGTGTCGGGTTCTGGCTACGCCGACCAGCTCGCCGCCTACTACGTCTCCGGGACCGTCGGCGGTGCCGGAGTCGTGTTGTTCGCGCTGACGAGCGCGATCGTCGTGGGGTCAGTCGAGCGGGGAAATCTCGACCCGGGGACACTCGCCGGGGTCGGTGTGGTGCTCGGCGTCGCGACGACCGCGAGCGCGGCGCTGTGGACGCTCGCGATAGAGCCCAGTCCGATGTTCCGGGACAATCTCTGGCTGGTGTGGCACGCCCGCGCCGTCGTCGCAGTCTCAGTGCCGGTACCGGTCGCCGCGGCGGTGTACGCGCGCGAAGTTCTGACGTAGCGCCATCGTCGCTCAGATCGAACGAACGAAAGGCCCTTAAGGTGCTGCCGTGTATTCGGGGATGGACTAGGTCGGGCGGTTAGGCCCCGCTCGTCACCCGTGAGGTAGTCTTTAGCGGGGACCGAACAGCGGGCGCGTCCGGTCAGACCGGTGCGGGCCCCGAGAGCCAACGTGGAAGCCTCGTCCGCCGGGGACAGCGGTCCGTGGCGTCCGCTCGCAGGAGCGGCCCGTCACGGTTCGTCGGCGACACCGGGTCAGGCGCGGAAGCGAGCAGCCCACCGCCGAACGCCCGTCGCTCGTCGGGTCGCGGGGTGGAGAAGGCAACCGGGACACCCCGTGCCGGAACGCCGGGCTACCCCGCTCGTCCGCCACTCATACGATAGTACGGTCAGAACGCGATAGCGACGCGTTAATTCGGTCGCGACGTTCCGGCCGTACGGACGCGACGGGCGGTACAACTATACAGATCCGTCTCGACGTTCCGGTGGAGTCTACTATGGAAATTTCGGAGAAGCTCCTCTGTCTGTTCAGTGCCGACGTTCGTGAGGAAGACGGCGAATACGTGGTCGACGTGCCGCGCCGCGAGGTCGAGGCCGGCTCGCTCGAACCGGGCGAGACGTACCGCGTCGCGCTTATCTCCCGATCCGAGTCTGACGAGTCCGACGCGGCGACCGGCGGTGATACCGATATCTCCGCCTCCCGGTCGGACGCCGGGCCACAGCCGCCCGTCGAACCCGGCGAAATGCGGTACGTCGAGATCGAAGACCTCGGCAAACAGGGCGACGGGATCGCTAGAGTCGAGCGGGGCTACGTCATCATCGTGCCCGACACGGAGGTCGGCGAGCGCGTGAAGATAGAAGTGACGGAAGTAAAACCGAACTTCGCGGTTGGCGAAGTCGTCGACGACGCGGTATAGCGGGCCGCTAGCGGCCAAAAGTCGCTAAGAGTTGGTATCGGTGTCGGACGCGTCGGCCGCCGGCGGTGCCTCTTCTTGGCCGTCGCCGAGCGGGAGTCGTGCGTCCCAGTACGACACCGACGCGACGTAGTCGCCGGGCACCGTGTTGCCGATGAGCTTATCGAGCGCGCGGAACGGCTTCGCGACGGGCCCGGGGAGTTCGCGGTAGAAGCCGTACGGGAGCACGAAGTCGTGCGCCTCGCCGGCGAGCGTGAGCCCCGCCTCTCGGAGCATATCGGCGACTTGGTCCTCGGAGTAGAGTCGCGACCCCATCGGAAGCAGCCACGTGTACAGCGTCCGCAGGCTCCGACCGTTGAACGTGTCGAAAAACACCTGATCGGCGCTGACGCGACACAACTCTGCGAGGAACGACGCGGGGTCGTCCATCAGGTGGAAAAACCGCATCGCGACCACAGTGTCGAAGTAGTTGTCCGGGAACGGGAGCCGAGAGGCGTCGCCGCGAACGAACTCGACGGTGTCGGAGAGGCCGGCCTTCGAGGTCTTCTCTCGACCCTGTTCGAGCATTTCCCGAGAGATGTCGAGACCGATGATGTCGGCTCCGCGGTCCGCAAGCATCGTCGTGAACCGGCCGGTGCCGCAGGCGACCTCCAACACGCGGTGACCCCGCTCTATCGGCCCGATAGCAGAGAGGACCGCTGCCTTCTCGCGCCGATCGATGAGTTCGCCGCCGCCGGAGAATCGCACGTCCTCGTACTCTTCTGCGACCTCGTCGGCCTGGTACCAGTCCTGTCCCTTCACGTTGCCCGTACTGAACACCCAACCGACAAAACCGTACTGGATGCAACCGACGCGAGTCAGAACGTGATCCCCTTCCCGGTATTATATTAATCATTCATGAATGATTGTAATCCGAGAGGTGATATTAATACATTATATTATCCCAATCGAATTCCCCTATATGTAGCTAACCTTTACCACTACGAAGGGACTTGATTGGAGACATGAGTACCAGTCACGCGGAGACCGCAGACCAAGACCGCCTTTCTGAATCCGAGTACCGCGACCGCCTACGCGAACTGCCGCCAAGCGCCAAGCTGGTCGCCAAGGTACTGGAGGGCGACGCACCGCTCTCGCAGGGCGGGCTCGCCGAGGAGTCGCTGCTGCCCGACCGGACGGTCCGATACGCTCTCAACCGACTCGAAGAGGAGGGACTCGTCGACTCTCGGTACAGCTTCAAGGACGCGCGAAAGCAGGTGTACTACCTGACGGTCTAGGCTGGTACGACCCCACACCACTCGATCTGTCGCACCGGATCGAGGTATTCGATGAGCGAGGCGTATCCGATCGGTCTCGCACGGAGCCCTTTTTATTCCCCCGCCCGATAGCAGCGGGTATGGATGTCTCGGTCGTCGTGCCGACCCTCAACGGGCGGGACCGGTTAGCTGCCTGTCTCGACGCGCTGGCGGCACACGCCCCCGGGGCGGAGGTGATCGTCGCCAACGGCCCATCCGCGGACGGTACGACCGGGATGGTACGCGACCGCGACGACGTGGATGTACTGGTCGAGATCTCCGACCGAACGGTCAACGTCGCCCGCAACGCGGGCATCGAGGTCGCGACCGGCGACGCGGTCGCCATCGTGGACTACGACCACCGGATCGGTGACTCGTGGGTCGACGGCGTTCGACGCGGGCTCGACGGGGCCGACGCGGTGACCGGTCCGGTGACACCGGTAGCGGCGACCACCTCGGAGGCCGACGCGGCGGCTTCCGATTCGGGACAGGGCAGGAGCAACGCGGTCGACGGCGCGGAGCCAGCGGACGCGCTCGTAGAACCGACAGACGCCCTCGCGGAGCCGACGGACGGTCCCGAACGGCAGACGATCGCCGGGCACGACGTGACGTACTTCGAGAGCGGCAACGTCGCGTTTCGAGCCGAGACCCTTCGTGACCTCGACGGCTTCGACGAGTACCTCCACACCGGCGGCGCGCGCGACGCCGCGCACCGGCTCACGCGGATGGACCGCGACGTGGCGTGGCGCGAGGACCTAGAGGTCGTCAAGCGGCTGCCGAACCCAACGGCCGCCGACGGGGGCCGGACAGCCCGTGAGTGGGGGTGGAAGTATCGAGCGCTCTCTTACCGGCTCTGCAAGAACTATGGCGTGCGTCCGACCGTGCTCGCACGGACCGGATCGCACGCGTTGACGGACGCGCTTAGCGCCGCGCGCGATGTTGTGCGCGGCGAATCGACCCCGTCGCGGTGGGTCGCCACCGGCCGCGACGTGCTCGTCGGGCTCACAGGAGGGAGCTCCGACGGACTTGTCGCGCGCCGCCGAGACCGAAGCCCGACGCGGAACCCGAACGGGATCTCGACGCGCGCCGACCGCGCCGTCGCGCGGTACGACGCCCGAGACGACGCGCGGGACGATGACAGCTAGCGTCGCCGCCAGCAGACCCTACCGCCAGCAGATACCACCGCCGACGGGGTCATGTTAACTTACGCATCGGTTCCAGCAGACGGCGAAGGCTTGGAGCCACGATTCTGCTGCCGTCGGCTCCGCATTGCCAAACGTATTTGAAAAACAAAGAAGTTCGTCGTTTTACTTCTCGAAAGACACGTTCGACAGCATTCCGCTTTCCATGACGAGTAATTTGAAATCGGAATGAGGTTCGTGAGAGTGAAACTGTTAGATGTCCGCCAGCATCAACGAGAAACAGCGTATCCTCAACGTGGTGTTTCTCTCTGAGAACGCGGAGAAACACCAGCGTGAATTGTTGGTTTTGGACGGGACATACGTCAACATGAAGGAATTCGTTTGTACGAGGATCGACGGCGGCATACAGCCAGAATCAGTCTGAATCGATCTGAATTGTAGTCTCATCGACCGCAACTCGTTCGGGCTCGCACCGTCAGATAGCTGTAGATCGGCCTTTTGAATCCAGTTGTGAATTTCTGTTCGGCTTCACTCGACACCCAACCTCTCAAGATGTTATTTTGTATTTGAAAGAGACAGTCCAACAAGATGGAATTGGATACCGGTTTCAACGATCTCGTGGGGTGTCCACTCTCGCTTCACAAACTCCAAGTCTATCCACTCAGTAGAGACGTCGAAGCGGTCGGATTCGGATATAGACCATTCGAAACGCCGATGCCTCGTTCTTCACTTAACATCACCCGATTGCAGAGGCGATCAGTTTATGTCGCGTGCGGAGACGATACAGATCGCGCATGGTCTCCCTCCGACAGCCCTCGACCCTCCCGATCGTCGGCGTCGTCGCCGACGCGCGGACGTATCGTCATCTCGCATACCTCCTGATAGCGGTCCCGCTCGGATTTGCGTATTCGATGCTCCTGACGGTCGGCGTCGGATTCGGACTCGTCCTTTCGGTTGTCGTGATCGGGTTCGGGCTCCTGTTTGCGACGCTGATCGGGGCTCGCCTGCTCGCCGGCGTCGAGCGGTCCCTCGCGAACGCGCTCTTAGGAACCGACCTGCGACGAGCTGACGACCTCCCAGACGGTGATGACGGGGCGCTCGCGGAGGCCAAGCGCTACGTTGACGCGCCGTCGACGTGGCGGAGCCTCGGCTTCCTCTCGCTGAAGTTCTGGGTCGTCCTGCTCGCGTTCGCGCCGGTGTTTATACTCGCGAGCGCGCTCCCGCTCGCGGTCGCACCGCTTCGATATCCCTACGAGGTCCAATTCGGCGAAGTCAACGGCGAACCGGTCACGTGGGCGATCGACACGCTCCCCGAGGCCCTGATCGCGGTCCCACTCGGCGTAATTGGACTTTTGGTCGCGCTACATATGGTGAACCTCCTCGCGTACGCGACCCGACAGATGGCGATCTCGCTGTTGGGCGCGCAGGCGTCGGCGACGAGCGGACCGGGGTGATTGTATCGACTGTCACCTGATCCGGACGTATCCGTCCGACTGCCGCCGACGCCTCCGATCCAGCCCCGAACCCACCCGCGGCTTTTTTCCTCCCTGTCGCGTCGGGTGGGGTATGGATATCGGACTGGTCGGCGAGGGCCCGGCGGCCGACGCGGTCGCGGCCGCTCTCGGCGACATCGACGTGAACGTGATGCCCGTCGAGGCGGACCTGCTTGACGGGTTCGACCTCGCCGTCGTCGTCGACACCGCGGGGTCGGAGGCGTTCGCAGCCGCCAGCGACCGTCTCGACCAATGGGTCGCGGTGGAGGTCGGCGGCGTCGGCGGCGTCCCGCTCGACGCGGTCGACGCCGCGGTGACCGTCTTCGAGACGACCTGCTACGACTGCCTCCGGGCGCGCGTCGCGAGCGGCGACGCAGAGCCCGCGAACGAGACGCGCGGGACGCGCTCGGCGGTCCGGTACGCCGGGGCACTGGCCGGTCGCCGCGTCGTTCGCCTGCTCTCCGGGGACCCGGTCGCGGATACGATCGTCGAGGTAGCGAGCGGCGAGGCGGCCGACAGCGAGCGGACGCTCCTGCCCGTCCCCGGCTGCGGCTGTGGTGACGTGCCGGGCGACGCGCTCCCGCGAGACGGCGAGGGGCGGTCGCTGGCGGCCGCCCTCGACGCCGCCGAGCGCGCGGTAGATTCCCGAGCCGGTCCGATCGCGGACGTCGGCGAGCAGTCGTCGTTTCCGGTGCCGTACTACGTCGCTCGCGTCGCCGACACGACCCCGTTTTCCGACGGGCGAGCGGCCGAGTTCGGCGGCGGCGTCGCCGCCGGCTGGGACGCGGCGTTCATGAAGGCGCTCGGCGAGGGGCTGGAGCGCTACGCCGCGGGCGTCTATCGCGAGGAATCGTTCACGCGCGCCGCGGCCGCGACCGTCCCGAACCCCGTGCCGCCCGACGCGTTCGTCCGTCCCGAGAGCGCGGCGGCGTATTCCCGCGACGACCGGCTCCCGTGGGTGGCCGCTGAACACCTCGCGACGGGCGAGATCGCGAGCCTCCCCGCGGAGTTCGTCCACTTTCCGCCGCCTGAGTCGCGGTACCGGCCGGCGATCACAACCGGACTGGGGCTGGGGAACTCAGGCCCGGAGGCGGCGCTGTCGGGGCTGTACGAGGTGATAGAGCGCGACGCGACGATGACGAGCTGGTACTCGACGGTCGATCCGCTCGGTATCGAGGTCGACGACGAGGCGTTCGCGGAGTTGGAAAAGCGCGCCCGCGCCGAGTCACTCACCGTGACGCCACTTCTCGTGACGACCGATGTCGACGTGCCCGTCGTCGCGGTTGGCGTCCACCGCGAGGGGGAGTGGCCGCGGTTCGCCGCCGGCTCGGGGGCCGACCTCGATCCGGCCGCTGCGGCGCGGAGCGCGCTGGCGGAGGCGCTCCAGAACTGGACGGAACTCCGGTCGATGGGCGAGGCGGCCGCAGCCGATCAGGGGGCGGCGATCGGCCGACACGCCGACTTCCCGGCCGAGACGGGGGCGTTCTTCGATCCGGACGCGACCGTCCCGGCCGAGTCGCTCGGAGCGGAGACGGCGACGGGAACCGCGGAGCTGTCGGCCGTGGTCGAGCGCGTCGAGGCGGTCGGCCTCGATCCGTACGTCGCGCGGATCACCACGCGCGATCTGGCCGCGCTCGGGTTCGAGGCGGTCCGCGTGCTCGCCCCCGGCGCGCAGCCGCTTTTCACCGGAGACCCGTTCTTCGGTGACCGCGCGAGCGACGTGCCGCGGTCGATGGGGTTCGAGCCGACTCTCGACGCGGAGTATCACCCGTTCCCCTGACGGCGACGCGGTCCCGGCGTCGTCGACCGCGACGGCGCAAAGTGCGCTGGCGGAGGCGGTTCCGGCCCCACGGATTGCCCCATCCCCCCGGTTTAAGCCGCTCGCGGTCGCTCGGCCACCATGGACGTGATTCCAGACGCGGATGTCGAGGCGACAGAGGCCGTCGAGGGTGTCTTCCTCACGCAGGGAGCGGTCGGCGAGGAAACGAGCATCCAGCGATTCGTGATCGAACCGGGCGAGAAGGTGCCGGAGCACGACCACCCTCACGAGCAGATCGGCGTGGTTACCGAGGGGACGGCGACGTTCGTCGTCGACGGCGAGGACCTCATCGTCGAACCGGGCGACACGTACGTCATTCCGGGCGACGAACCCCACGCCGCGCTCAACCGGGGCGACGAGACCGTCGTCGGCTACGACATCTTCGCACCGCCGCGAGCGAACCCCGACTGGCAGGACTGACTGTCTGCCGAACTCATATCCGGTGATCACCGACGGAGCCTCCCCGGTGGATCGACCCAGCGAGCGACAGAAACAGACGGGGAACTGACTATCGACGCGTCTCTGTTAGCCAGCGCGTCGCGGCGAGCGTGGGATGAGGGGCTGGACGGTCGCGGTCGGGTCGATCGAGTTATGCTCGAATGACCCTGTTGACATCCTCAGAGGAGGATATTTTTGTCTTCCCTTGTAGTCAGTACAACGGAAACGAGAACCGGAATACAAATATCCGAATGGCTGTAACGATGTATGTCTAAATGACAGAGAGTAACAGTTCCAACCACGTTCCGAGTCAACCGGTCGTCGTTCAAGAGGACACCCATCAGAACGAGATACCAGCCAATATTGACTCGGAACTGTATTCGACGGACAGACCAGCCAACTCGTTCCACGAATTCAAGATCGAACCCGACGATGAGCTCGTTGAAGCGCTTCGCAACAGCGGCTACACAGTGGAGTTCAGAGACCGCTAACGCACCGCTTGCACTTTTCAATCGACCGGTTGTTTCACGCTATTTTGTATCTGAACAACGGGATTTCGACAGAGACGCCCGATCAAAGCGCGCAGCCAACCTCGCGGTACATGTAGTGGGTCATCACGTAGACGCCGAGGATGATCCCCGCGCCGGCCAACACGGAGTGGACGGACAGCAGCGCGATGCCGGAAAAGAGGTTCGCGATGTTACAGCCGGCCGCAAGCCGCGAGCCGACGCCCATCAGGAGCCCGCCGACGGCGTAGTTGGGAACGCGGTTCAGCTTCGGCTTGCGGACCCGGAAGTCGCCGGAGGCGTACGCGGCGATGAACGAGCCGACGATCAACGAGGCGATCATCACCATGTCGATGGTGAGCGAGATGTTCCCGTCGCGGAACAGCACGGAACCCCAGTAGTCGACACTCGCGACATCGAAGCCGGCGACTGACAGGAGGTACCCCGCCCAGCGCGCTTCGCTGCCAGTGATGGCCCAGTGGCCGTGCACGAAGAACCAGAGGCTCGCGACGAGCGCCATCGCCACGCCAGCCGTCCGGGCGTCCCACGAGTCGCGCAGGCGGTCGGCGAGCGGTCGGTCGTCCTCGCGGATCCTGCGGACGTACGCGACCGTCCCGTCGGCGATTCCGCGGAGGCCGAGCGCTACCGACGAGACCACGCGCGAACCCCCGAGCGCCGCCTGCGCTCTCACGTCGGACGCGACGCCGGCACCTCCGGACGGATCGTCTGGGAGCTGACTGCGACCCTTCACGAACGCGTACGCGAGCGTGCCGAGCGCGACGGCGAGCGCGCCGGTGACCGCCGGCGGGAACGGCGACGTGAGGTACAGCGTCTGTCCCTCGAACGGGTTCAGCGTCTGGAAGTAGTACGTCTCGGCGACGGGGAACGCGAACGCGAAGAGGACGTAGCCGACGAACATGAACAGGAGGACGAGCCAGAACTGGAGGTAGCCCTGTCCCGCGCGGTACAGCGTCCCGGAGGCGCAGCCGCCAGCGAGGGTCATCCCGAGGCCGAAGACGAACCCGCCGAAAAGCGATCCGAGCCCCCACGCGGGCGTCCAGAAGCCGCGGAAGTAGCCGAACGTGGCCTGCACGCTCCAGAACACGGTCATCACCGCGATTCCGGCGAGCAGCCCCTTCAGGACGCGGGTGTCTTTGAACGCGACGAAGTCACGAAAGGCGCTGACGAAGCAGAACCGCGCCTTCTGTAACAGCACGCCGAACGAGAGCCCAACCGCGACCGAAACGGCGACGTAAGCGACGGGCGAGAGCAGCATTATCAGAACACACCGGTTCCGCACGTAAAGCGACGCTGGACACGGTGAATCCACCCTCGGATCGCTATTTGCGGCAACAATATCTGGTTTTCGTCACACGTGGCAACGAAAGGGGCGGTCGGGGGTGCTTTACGCACACACGGCGTACATGCCGGTATGAGCGACGACTGCGGATGCGGAGCCGCCGATTCGACCGCCGACTCGGCCGCCCGGTCCTCGACGGATTCGGGGTCGGCTCCGCGTCCCTCGAAGGGAAGCGATCTGGCCAACGACGAACGGACGAATCCGTTCGCCGACGGCGTCGACCGCCGCCGCCTGCTCCAGACGACCGGTACGGTCGGCGCGGCGACCGCCCTCGCCGGCTGTTCCGGGAGCGGCGGAGGTGGCGACGAGCCGTCTCCGACGATGTTCGTGTTCAACAACGGCGACCGAACGTTGAGCGTCGTCGACGCGGCAAGCGACGAGCTGATCACCACCACGTTCCTTGGCACGACCGCCTCCTTCCCGGCAAACCAGTACTCGACGAGCATCGACGACGAACACGATGTGCTCTGGCTGAACGTCTCCGGCGGCGTGCGCGCGTTCAACCAGCGCACGCTGGAGGAGCTCGCGTTCGTCGAGACGGGCTACGGCCCGAACTATCCGAACGTGACGCCCGACGGCAACCACCTGCTTATCGCCTCCGGCGGCACGACGGGGATGGACCCCGAGGGCGACGCGGCACACGCGATGTTTCGCGTCGACGCCGACCGCGACAGCGACACCTTCGGCGAGGTGACAGCCGAGAACGAGACCGGCTACGTCGGCCCCTGCGACATGACGCTCGGTCCGAACGGCGACTACGCGTTCGTCGTCGATGTCGCCGACGAGGCGATCCGCGTGCTGAGCGTCGACCCGTTCGAGACGGTGACGCGGGTCGACGCGGGCGACCCGGTCACCGAGGGGAACGTCCTCCCCTTTATGTGCACCGCGTCGTTCGACGGGGAACTCCTCCTCGTCGAGAACGGAGAGGGAACGCTCGGGAGCGACCCCGAGGTGCCCCGCGAGGGCTCCGAGAGCGTCTGGGACATCTCCGATCCGGAGAACCCAGAGGAGATCGCGAAGATCACCCGCGACGACGGGCTACCCGGCGCGCCGATCACGAGCGAGATCGCGCCCGACAACACGGCGGCGTACCTGTTCATTCCGGGCGAGGGCGTCGGCGTGATCGACTTGGAGGCGAACGAGTACGAGACGACGATCGATGTCGGCGGGAGCAGCATCGCCGGGGCGTGGGGGCCGAACCGTGAGAAGCTGTACGTCCCCGTTCAGGACGCCAACCAACTCGCGGTGATCGACCACGAGCGCCGCGAGGTCGTCGCGACCGTCGAGACCGGACAGGCTCCCACCGGGGTGGCCGCCGGAACCGTTCGACCAGAGGGCGACGCGCTGGCGAGCATCCAAGCGTCGCTCGCCTCGCTCGGCATCACGTTCGGCGACATGGAGGCGACCTACTGCATGGACGACCACTGCTACTGCGGATAAATGACCAGAGACACCGATCCCGCAGACGACGACAAGACATCTGCAGATACCGACACTGCACCCGCTGACGCCGACACCACCCGACGCAGGCTCCTGCAGGCCGCGGCGGGCGCGACGGTCGCCGGGGCGGCGAGCACGGCCGGCTGCCTCGGCGTCACCACGCCGGCGAACGTCGCCGCGCAGTACGAAGTGTCTGGGAACGTCGCCCACTTTGTCGGTCCCGGGTGGCTGGCCGACAACCGCGAGAGCGCGGTCGTCCTCGACGCCAGACCCGCGGAGCGCTTCCGGGTAGAACGGATCTACGGCTCTCGGCGGGTTCCGTTCGACGCGATCACGAGCCGGGTCTCGACCGACGACGGCGAGGTCCCTGATATCGACGCGATCGCGGCCGCGTTCGGCGATATTGGTGTCTCGCCCGACGACGACGTGCTCGTCTACGGCGCGAGCGTCGGGTCGCGGGTGACCCGCACCGCGTTCGCGCTCGCCGCCGTGGGGCACGCCGGCGACATCCGGGTTCTCAACGGCGGGCTCTCCGGCTGGAACGGACGTCTCGGAACCGGATCCCGGAGCGCGCCGACCCCGACCGACTACGAGCCGGACCCGGCGACCGAGACGTGGGTCACCCGCGACTGGCTCGCGGAGCGCGTCGGGACGTTCAACGGTGACGGGCCGGGGCTCGTCGACACGCGGGTACCGGAGGCGTATCTCGGCTCGCCCGGCTCCGACGCGCTGGACCCGGACCACGACCGCCACGGGCACCTCCCGGGCGCGCTCAACGTCCATTGGGTCGGAAACGTTGCCGGCAATCGCATGACGGAACCCGGGCGGCTGGTCCAGCTCTACGAGGTCGACGCGGAGATCGACAGGTCCGATACCGTCGTCGTGTACGGCGACGAGAACGTCAACCCCACCTCGACGTGGCTCACGCTCCGAGCGATCGGCTTCGAGGACGTGCGGCTGTACGACGGCGGCTTCGGCGAGTGGGCGAACGTCGACGGTGACCGCGGCCGCTACCCGGTCGAGACCGCGACGAGCGTCGTGATCGAGACGGAGGGGAGCGTCGGCGGCGACGACAGCAGCGGCGACTTCTCCTGTACCGGATGAGCGACGGCCCGACGATCGCTGGCGGCGGCTGCGGTGACGACGCGGCTCCCGCCGCCGCCGACCGTATCGCGGCCGTGGCCTGCGAGGGCGCGGACGCGCTCGCGCTGTTCGCGATCGACACCGGCGAGCGGGTCGGTACCGTGCCGGTCGGTAGCCACCCGGTCCACGCGACCGTTGCCGCCGGGCGGACGGTCGTCGCCACCATGGGCGAACGCGCCGTCACCGCGGTCGGTCCGGCCGGCGAGGTGACCCGGATCGAGACGGGCGTGCTCGGGCCGTCGCACTTCGCGATCGCCGAGGGACTGCTCTTCGTCTCCTGTTCGGCCGGCGACGCGCTCGCCGCGATCGATCCCGTCGACCTGACGCTCGTCGGGCGCGTCGCCGTCGGCGGCGAGCCCCACGAGATCGCCGTCGGCCCGGCTGGAGAACGGCTCTACGCCGGCAGCCGCCGCGACGGCGTCGTCGATGTCGTGGACGCCGCGGCCCGCGACCGAATCGCGTCCGTCGACGTCGGCGGGAACGCTCGCGTTCAGGGCGTGGCGCTCTCGCCGGACGGGAGCCGCGGGTACGCGGTCGACCAGCGCGGAGCGCGGATCGTCGGCTTCGATCCGGCGAGCGTCGGGGCCGCCGAGGGCGATCCCGACCGTGAGTCGGCCTCCGACGCGGTCGTCGGTTCGGCCGGCGTCGGCGGCGACCCATACGACCTCGTCGCGACCGACGACCGCGTGCTCGTCCCCGGACGCGAAGACGGGACAGTCCACGAGTTCGGTCCCGACCTCGAACCGCTCGCGGTTCACGAGGAATTCTCCAGACCGGTCGACGCGTTTCGGATCGGCGGCGACTGGTGGGTGCTCGACGGGGCCGCGTCCGCGGTTCGATCGCTCGACGGCGACGCGGTCGAGACGCCGGCACCGGGGCTCGTTGCGACCCGCGTCGGCGACCGGCTGCTCGTCTCCCACTACGACGACGACCTGGTCTCGCTCGTCGACGTAGAGGCCGGGCCCGTCTGGACCGCCGAGTCGCCGGCGTACCCGTTCGGCTCGGTCGTGGTCTGACTCCCTACGGTGAAATCGGGAGCGTCACAGACGACGGGGAACGCTGCCGATGTCCGGGGAACGAACAGCACGTGGGTCGTGGCTCGGGTATGAAGGTGGCGTACGTCTTCGCGACGGCCGGACAGACCATCGACTACGTGCTCGGCGACATGATCCTCCCGCAGTTGGAGGCTGGCACTCACGGTGCCGACGTCGTCGGTATGTTCTTCTTCCACGACAACACCTACGCGCTCCGAGAGGACGATCCGCTGGGACAACGGCTCGCGGACGTGGCGGCCGAGCGGGAGATACTCCTCATGCTGTGCGACCAGTGTGCGACACGGCGGGGACTCGCGGAGTTCGATCACACCGACGAGCACGGACGCGACCACTACGAGCCGACGAACACGGTGCCGGGCGCGACAGTCGGCTGCTTCCCGGACCTGTACGAGGCGCTCGGAGAGGTCGGCGTCGATCAGGTCATCACACTGTGAGGCAACACGTCGACACGGCCCGCGGCGTCGAGCTCAGATTTCGAAGTCTGGAGTGTCGAACGCTCCCTCATCTGCCTCGATGTCGTACCCGTCGATCGCGGCGAGCGCGATGTCGAGCGTCGTCTCGGCGTCCCAGCGACCCGTGTTGATCGCGAGGTCGTAGATGGATCGGTCCGACAGATCGATGCCGTAGTACGACTTGTAGCGCGTCTCCTCTATCACCTCTCGGACCTGCATCTCGGAGGTCATCTCTTCGCGGCTCGCAGTTCGGTCAGCCCGAACCTCGTCGGGCGCGTCGAGCCAGATCCGAACGTCGGCGCGATTGCCAGCGATCCAGCCGGCGAGCCGCGATTCGAGCACGAACGGCTTGCTCGAGGCTCCCCACTTCTCGGCGATCGTCCGAAGCCGCCGATCGAGTGCGCGGTCGATCTCCTCGGATTCGCCGGTCTTCGCGATCAGTTGTGAGAGACTCATGTCGCGCTCGGCCGCGATCTCGCGGAACAGTTCCCCGCCGGAGACGTACCCACAGCCGAGCGCCGCCGAAATCCCCTCGACGAGAGTTGTCGCCCCGCAGCCGGGCGGCCCGGAGACGGTGACGAACAGGTTTCCATCGATCTCACGGTCCACCGCGGGAGTTCCACTCATACACGCGCCGAGACGACAGGCGGGCGGATAAACCGGGCGGTTCACGCAGTGGGAAGTGACGGTACGAGTCACCCAGCAGGCAGCGGACCACCGACGCGGCCGGCGTCGTCAGTCGTCGCCGGTCGTCGGGGGCTCCGGCCGCGAGAGCGGCTCGCCGTCGATCGGCTGATCCGGGTTGGCGTCGACCGCCGCGGTCGACAGACCGAGCTGCGCGTCGACGTCGATGTCTTCGCGGACATGGACCGTTCCGCGGTGGATCGCGATGGCGTCGGCCAAGTGGAGCCGAACCGCGTCGAGCAGCACGTCGGCCTCCAGCGGCTGTCCGCGCCGCTTGATGTCGCCGACGCTCGCTCCGGCGGGCACGTCGAAGGCACGCTGGGCGATGACCGGCCCCTGATCGAGGTCCGTCGTCACGTAGTGCGCGGTGACGCCGGCAATCCGAACGCCGGCGTCTTGCGCCTGTCGGTACGCCTCCGCACCGGGGAACGCGGGCAGCAGCGACGGGTGGACGTTG
Organism: Halorubrum laminariae; assembly: GCF_024494655.1. Classification (GTDB taxonomy): domain Archaea; phylum Halobacteriota; class Halobacteria; order Halobacteriales; family Haloferacaceae; genus Halorubrum; species Halorubrum laminariae. Next base: position 97,345 of record NZ_JANHDL010000002.1, read on the forward strand.
ATGATCCGACCCTCGTAGCGGAAGACGACCTCCGGCGAGAGGATTCGCATGTAGCGGGCCAGAACGATGAGGTCCACGTCGTACTCGGCCAAGAGATCGAGCAGGCGGTCCTCGTCAGTGTTGCCGTTGCCGTCGCCGACGTCGTAGAAGGGCTTGTCGTACCGCTCCGCGAGCGTTCTGAGGTCCCCGCGGTTCCCGATGACGACCGGGATCTCCGCCTCCTCGCCGTCGTCGGCCAACTCGCCGTTCGCCTCGGCCTCCAAGAGGGCTTCCGGCGCGTGCGTCTCCTTGGTGACGAGCAGCGCGACTCGACGGGCGTCGCGGTCGCTCGGGAACCGAACCTGAATGTCGACGTCGAGCTCGCGGCCGAGCTCGGCCAGCGCGCGACGAAGCTCGCCGCGCGAAGTCTCGAGATCCGAGGCGTCGACCCGGGTCGTCATCCGGAAGACTCCCTCGCGGACCGCCTGATCCAAGTCCTCGATGTTGATTCCCCGCTCGAACAGCAGGGAGGTGACCCGCGCGATGAGTCCGGTCTTGTCTCCTCCGACAACCGTGATTTCGGTCAGTTCGCGGGTCATGCGACGATCACCTCCGCGGATTCGAGCGGCTGCATACACCCGTACCTGCGGCCGGAGGGGTTTCGACCTTTCGCTCTGATCCCGACCGAGACAGGCACGCTCGACCAAAATAGATCCACGAATATGGATGTACAAGGCGTTCCAAAACGGTTTTTACACACGACTCCGCACTACCGATAATGGCGACATACACCGCGACGGTGACGGTGCGGCTGAAGCGGGGCGTCCTCGATCCGGAGGCGGAGACGACCCAGCAGGCTCTCGAACGCCTCGGGTTCGAGCTGTCGGACCTCCGGTCTGCCGATCGATTCGAGCTCGATCTGGACGCCGCCGACGCCGACGAGGCGGCCGACCGCGCCGGCGAGATGGCCGAGCGGCTGCTCGCGAACCCGACGATTCACGACTACGACGTGGCGGTTGCGGAGCGATGACCGTTTCAGTCGTCCAGTTCGGCGGGTCGAACTGCGACCGCGACGCGGTTCGCGCGCTCAAACACCTCGGCATCGACGCCGAGCGCGTCTGGCACGAGGACGGCCTCCCGGCCGACACGGAGGGGATTGTCCTCCCCGGCGGCTTCTCGTACGGCGACTACCTCCGCGCCGGCGCGATGGCCGCCCGCGATCCAATCATGGACGAGATACGCGAGGCCGCCGCCGACGGAGTCTCCGTGATCGGCATCTGTAACGGCGCGCAGATCGGCTCTGAGTCGGGACTCACGCCCGGAGCGTTCACCACGAACGCCTCCGCGCGCTTCCAGTGTGAACCCGTCCATCTCCGGGTCGAGCGCCCCGACACCCCGTGGACCGCCGCCTACGACGAGGGCGACGTGATCGAGGTCCCGATCGCACACGGCGAGGGCCGCTTCGAGATAGGCGAGGACGCCCACGCCGACCTCGTCGACGACGACCGCGTCCTCTTCCGCTACTGCGACGCCGACGGGACCGTCAGCGACGCCGCGAACCCGAACGGCTCGACCGACAACGTCGCCGGCGTCCTCGGCGAGCGCGAGCACGTCGCGGTCCTCATGCCGCACCCCGAACGCGCCACGCTTCCCGACCTCGATCGGAGCACGGACGGCGCGGGCATTCTGCAGGCGTTCGCCTGAGCCGTCTCACTCCAACAGTCCGATCAGCGGTCCGCGGCCCGTTCCGACCGCGCCACTCGGTCAGTTTCGGTTTCGGTGGCTCGATCGCCGGCACCGCGCCCCGTCGCCTCCTCGCCCAGTTCTCGGTCCAGCGCGCGCTCAAACTCCGCCTCGGTGAGGTCGCCCTCGGCGTACCCCCGCTTGAGGCGTTCGATCGGGTCCTCTGCCGATTCCGACGCCGCTTTTTCTTCGCCGCTGGTGTCGTCGGTCGAGAGTAGTCGAACGGCGGCGTACGCGATCACTAGGAGCGCGGCGAGCGTCAACAGCACCAGCGGAACCGCCGTCAGCCACATCCCGCCCGCACCGCCCGCACCGCCCATACCACCCATACCGCCGGCCATCCCGACGAGGCCGCTCGCTCCGCCGACGCCGGCTGAGCCGGCGGACTGACCCTCCGTCTGTCTCCTGTCGTCGACAGTCCCACCGATCATGAGTGAAGGTTCGTCGCACACGGTCAAATATGCGCCGCGGATTCTCAGAGGGTCGGAGTTCGCCGCCGACTGCACCCGCCGGACCGCGCCCCGGCGACCCCCACGACTTTTGCGCGCGGCGGCCGGACGAGTGTGTATGATAGCACGCCACATCGATCACGTCAACCTCCGCATCCCGGCCGAGGGCGTCGACGAGGCCCGCGAGTTCTACGGTGACGCGCTGGGGTTCGGGATCGAAGACGCGCTGTACGCGGCCGGCGAGAAGCCCTTCTTCGACGTGCGGATCTCAGAGACCGGAGTGATCCACCTCTGGCCGACCGCCTCGTTCGAGCCGCCGACGGCGACGAACTACGACCACGTCGCGGTCGTCGTGGAAGAGCCGATCGACGCGATCGAGTCAGAACTCGACGCGGCCGGCGTCGATGTAGAGAAGATCCTCGACTCGCCGCTCGGAGCGACCGGCGAGGCGGGTGCCGTGTACGTGCGCGATCCGTTCGGATATCGGGTGGAGCTGAAAGAGCGGGTTTGAAAACGTCTACCGTCAGGAGCAGTCGATGTTCGTGAATTATATCATTTTATAATATCTACAACAATGTACCAATACTCCAAACAGCTATATTCAAACAAAACCAATGCACCAACATGTCTAGCGGAACCATCGATATCGACGAGTTTGAGGACGCCGACACCGACGAGTTCGAGAAACGAAACGACACCGAGCGGATCGTGTTGTTCCTCGACGAGAACGACGACCGTGCGTGGAAGGCCGCGACGATCGCCGAGCGACTCGGACTCAATACGGACGCTGTCAGTGCGATACTCTCGCGGCTGAAAGAGCGCGATCTCGTGCGTCACAAGCGTCCGTACTGGGCGATCACGGACGACGAGGAACGACTCCGCGCAGCGTACCGGCTTCATCGACATCACGAGATTGCAGACGAGCGGTACGGTGAGGAACGACTCGACGAGTTGCAGACCGACGACATGGAGCCGGTTCAGTGACCGCGTTCGACGAACTGGAACGCGGTGACATAGTCTGGGGAACCGATCCGCTTTCGGACAAGGGGCGTCCGATGCTCGTCTTGGGGACACCTCGGTTCGCTGACCACGGCGTACAACTCATTACTGCGCTGATTTCCTCCAAGACCTACCACGAAGAATCACTCATCCTTCGAGATGAGGATTACGAGGGTGACCCGCTCGGGGAACGAAGTTACGCTCTCCCGTGGTCGATCGCGACCCTCAATAATGCTACAGAAGTGGATTTCTATATGACTTCACTCGTCAACGAGCGCACCGACGATGTCGGGACGCGACTGATCGACTACGTCACTTCTTGAGGAATGATCCCAGTATCGAGAATATGTGTTTCGATACACCGCTGGCACAGCCGAATACTCTTCCGTCGGTGTCACCCGGGGTCGTGTTAACTTAAGCATCGGTTCCAGCAGACGGCGAAGGCTCGGAGCCGCGATTCTGCCGCCGTCGGCTCCGCATTTCTAAACGTATTTGAAAACGAATATGTTCTCCGTTTTACTTCTCGAAAGACACGTTCGACAGCATTCCGATTTCCATGACGAGTGATTTGAAATCGGAGCGACGTTCGTGAGAGTGCAGCTGTGAGATGTCCGCCAGCATCAACGAGAAATAGCGCATCCTCAACGTGGTGTTTCTCTCTGAGATCGCGGAGAAACACCAGCGTGAATTGTTGGTTTTGGACGGGAAATAGGTCAACATGAAGGAATTCGTTTGTGCGAGGATCTACAGCAGCATACAGCCAGTATCTGTCCGAATCGATCTGAATCGCAGTCTCATCGACCGCAACGCGATTCGGGCTCGCACCGTCAACTGGCTGTAGATCGGCCTTTTGAATCCAGTTGTGAATTGCTGTTCGACTCCGCTCGACACCCAACTTTTCAATATACTGTTTGGTATTTGAGAGTGACAATCCAGCAAGGTGGAGTTGAATACCGGTTTCAATGATCTCGTGGGGTGTCCGCTCACGCTCCACAAACTCCAAGTCGATCCATCCTGTACAGCCGTCGAGGCGGTTGGATTCGGACATAGAGCATTCGAAACACCGACCGCCTCGTTCTTAACTTAACATCGCCCCGTCACCCGGTGGTGGGATGTTTAAGAGGTCGCGCACTCGACGTACCGAGAAGATGGACGAGGAGACGGTGATGGACTACGTTGAACGCTCTCGGTCGCTCATCGACTCGTCTCCGCAGATGGACGAGCAGAACACGCGCTCGCGGCTGATCGACCCCTTTATCAGGGATGTGCTGGGCTGGGATTTCTATTCGACCGAGATCGAGATGGAGTATTCCGTGCAGATGGGTTCCTCGAAGAAGAAGGTCGACTACGCCCTGTTCAAAGGCGGCTCGCCGGTCGTCTTCGTGGAAGCGAAAGGCTGTGACACGACGATCACCGACGGCCACGCGGACCAGCTTCGGAGCTACATGCGACAGGAGTGGGTGGACTGGGGACTCCTCACGAACGGGAAATCGTTCCACGTTTTTCGGCTCAAAAAGGACGGGAACAACCCAGATGTCGAAGAACTTGGTCAGACGGAACTGGCAGACCTCACCGCGAGCGACTGGATGCTCGCGGCGCTGTCCGAAGAGTCGATCCGATCGGGGGCGTCGACGGACATCTATCAGCGAGTGGAGCGCCGCCGGAACGCGGTCTCGACGCTATCCGACGAGAAAGACGAGATCGCGGAAGCACTTCGGGGGACCGTGGTCGACCGCGTCGGCGAAGTCGTCTCGCAGCCTGCCGAGTCACTGTCGAAGACGTTCGTCGACGATCTGATCGGAAAGTTGGAACACGATCAGAACGGCGTTGCGACCGGTTCTGCAGAGAACGACCCGGGATCGACAGAGCGCACGGTACAAGAACCGACAAATTACACAGGCAAGTATTCTGTTCGAATCGCAGATGGAGACAACTCGACGGAGTTTGGTGACGATAGCCAAGCCGATCTCATGGGAATGGTCGTGGGCCATCTCATCGCAAATTGCGGACTGGTTAGCGCATATGCACCGCTTCCGTACGTACCCGGTGAGAAGATCGCAATCCTGAACGACGAACCGGCTCATCCGAACGGTGAAGAGATGCGGCTGTACCGCGAGGTCGGCGAGGGCTACTACGTGTATACGTCGTTAAACAAGGGCGACAAGAAACGATATTTAACTGAATTCGCCGACGCCTGCGGTGTCGACATCGCCTTCGACGGCGACTGGTGAATCCGAGACCGATATCCCCACCGACGATCCGGAGCAACTTGTTCCGGTGCGTCAGTTTAAGACCCCCGAGCGATAGGGGCGAGTATGAGCGAGCAGCAATCGCGACCCGATGAGGAAGCGACCTCGCGGGGAGGCGGAGACGCGGATCGATTCGCGGGCACGAAAGACGAGAGCCTCAGAAGCAGAGACGTCACCGAGGGCGCAGAACGGGCTCCGCACCGCTCAATGTTCCGAGCGATGGGCTTCGACGACGAGGACCTCTCCTCGCCGATCGTGGGCGTCCCGAACCCCGCGGCCGACATCACGCCGTGTAACGTCCACCTCGACGATGTCGCGGACGCGGCGCTCGACGGAATCGACGCCGCCGGCGGCATGCCGATCGAGTTCGGCACGATCACCATCTCCGACGCCATCTCGATGGGCACCGAGGGGATGAAGGCCTCGCTGATCTCGCGGGAAGTGATCGCCGACAGCGTCGAACTCGTCTCCTTCGGCGAACGCATGGACGCGCTGGTGACGGTCGCGGGCTGTGACAAGAACCTCCCGGGAATGCTGATGGCGGCGATCCGCACCGACCTCCCCTCCGTGTTCCTCTACGGTGGGTCGATCATGCCCGGACAACACGACGGCCGCGACGTGACGATCGTGCAAGTGTTCGAAGGCGTCGGCGCGTACGCCGAAGGCGACATGAGCGGCGAGGAGCTCGACGAGCTCGAACGCCACGCGTGCCCCGGCGCGGGCTCCTGTGGCGGGATGTTCACGGCGAACACGATGGCGTCAATCTCCGAGGCGCTCGGGATGGCTCCGCTCGGCTCAGCCTCCCCGCCAGCCGAGGACCAAGAGCGCTACGACGTGGCCGAGCGCGCCGGCGAACTCGCCATGGACTGCATCGAGAACGATCGCCGCCCCTCCGACATCCTTTCGCGAAAATCCTTCGAGAACGCAATTGCCCTTCAAACCGCGATGGGTGGGTCAACGAACGCGGTGCTCCACCTGCTCGCGCTCGCGGGCGAGGCCGACATCGACCTCTCGATCGAGGACTTCGACGAGATTTCGCGGCGCACGCCGAAGATCGCAGACCTCCAGCCCGGCGGCAACAGCGTGATGAACGATCTCCACGAGGTCGGCGGCGTTCCCGTCGTCCTCCGCCGCCTGCTGGAGGCGGATCTGCTCCACGGCGACGCGATGACCGTTACCGGTCGGACGCTCGCCGAGGAGATCGAGGAGCTGGAGGCGAACGGCGACTTCCCCGCTGACGACGACATCGAGGCGGACTTCCTCTACACGGTCGACGAACCCAAAGAAGCGGAGGGTGCGATCAAGATCCTCACGGGCAACCTCGCGCCCGAGGGTTCGGTCCTCAAGGTGACTGGTGACGACGCGTTCTACCACGAGGGGCCGGCCCGGGTGTTCACGAACGAGGAGGACGCGATGGAGTACGTCCAGTCCGGCGAGATCGAGTCCGGCGACGTGATCGTGATCCACAACGAGGGGCCGACCGGCGGCCCCGGGATGCGCGAGATGCTCGGCGTCACCGCCGCCGTCGTCGGCGCGGGCCACGAAGACGACGTGGCGCTGCTGACCGACGGGCGGTTCTCCGGTGCGACCCGCGGCCCGATGATCGGACACGTGGCCCCGGAGGCAGCCGTCGGCGGGCCGATCGGGCTCATCGAGGACGGCGACGAGATCACCGTCGACATTCCGGAGCGCGACCTCTCCGTCGATCTCTCCGAGGAGGAACTGGCCGAGCGGCGCGAGGCGTTCGAGACACCCGAACCGCAGTACGAAGGCGGGATTCTCGCGAAGTACGGCCGCGACTTCGCGTCCGCCTCCGAGGGCGCAGTGACGAACCCCCGGCTCACGCGAGATCTGTAACCGGCGCTGCGGCCGAGAAGCCGCCGGAATCGTTCGATTTTCGATCGGAACGTTGGACCAACACGAGTGACGGCTGGTCACTACCTCCTGCGGTGGCGCGCGCCTGCGAGCGGTCGCCCTTGGCGACCGCGAGACAGCACCGCGCGAGGGAGTCGATCGCCGGAGCAACGCGGAGGTGACCGACGAGGCTGGGGAGGTGTGAGGCTGCGGTTCCGGTCGGATAGGACTCGACGGGGCTGGGGCTTCGGTGGTCTCTGCCGGAGAATCGATCACGAGCGACCCGAGCACGTCCGGCCGAGCGACTGGGATTTCGGGGGTCCTCGATCCTTACTGCGGTGAGCCGCCGTCGGTGACCGCGGTCTCGACGGACTCGGCACACCAGACGTTGCTCCGGCGACCGGCGCGCGACAGTTCCATCCTGACCACCGAGCCGACTGGCAGGTCCGCGACGCGCTCCCGCGCCCCCTCGTCGGCGTAGTCGACAATGTGGTAGGTCTCGTTCCGCGGATGTGCACGGACAGTGGTGCATTCATGATCGTTCTGTGCGGAAATGATGGTGTATGAGTTCGACATCGACATTATACTCCGCTATTCTTGGACATACTATTTTAAAACTTCGTATATCCACTACGTGTGTAGATCAAGACCTCTTACGAATATTAGGTCATAAGATATCGAGGCGCGTGAGCACACAGTCGGGCGATTGCGCGGACAAATCTGGTGTGTATCGTCCGCCGCGAGCACCGCCCGCACATCACCACGCATATCTCCGCGGGCCTCGAATCCCATCCATGGAGCAAGGCGGCGAAACGGACACCGACGCGGGCGGCGTGGCGCTGTTCGTCGACGGGCCGAACGTACTGCGAGAGGAGTTCGACGTGGACCTCGACGACGTGCGGCACGCGGCCGAGGCGGAGGGGCCGCTCGTCACGACGCGGCTGTACCTCGACGAGCACGCGACGCCCGGACTGATTCAGGCCGCCGAGGCGCGCGGCTTCGAGGTCGTGGTCACGAGCGGCGACGTGGACGTGAAGCTCGCGGTCGACGCGGCGCGGTTCGCCGCCGAGGGTCGGATGACGACGCTCGCGATCGCCTCGCGCGACACGGATTTCAAGCCGGTCGTCGAGACCGCGAACGGGTACGGGATCCGGACGCTCGCGATCGCGCCCGGCGAGTTCGGTCGCTCGGACGCCCTGCGCAACGCCGCGAACGGGTCCGTGACCCTCGACGGCGACGTGATCGGAGCAGGCGACGCGGCCGAGGGAAGTGACGCGGACGAAGAAACGAGCGAAGATAGAGGGGCGGACGCAGACGAAGGGCCGGACGCGGACGAAGAGCCGGACGCGGTCGAGGAGACCGACACCGCCGCAGCAACAGACGCGACAGAGGAGACCGATACGGCGGAGCAGACGACGGGTGTGGAGGGGACGATCCACGAAGATCGGACCCGCTAGCGAGGCGGTCAGACCCGACACTCCGAGCGGAGCCGGCCGATGAGTACCGCGACGAATCCGCCGACGGCCGCGGCGATACCGCCAACTCCGACCGCGGTCGGAAAGAGTCCGACGCGGGCGATCGCGGCGTCGACGGCGAGGCGAACCCACCCGAGTTCCGGCAGCGCGACTATCGCCTTGGCTCGTATCCACTCCTCGCGGACGACCGGTGCGATTCCCGCGCTCTGGTCGTACTCGCCGTTGGCGTCGCCGTATGTGATGTAGCCGTCGTGCGGAGCCGGGCAGGATTCGATGTCGGCGCAGTCGCCGTCGAGGAGCGACGCGTCCGCCTCGTTCGTCCAGTCGTCGCCGGCCGCCACGGGGAACGCAATCCGGTGGAAGATCAGGCCGTGAGCGTTTTCGGGCGGATCGAAGACGACGACGTCGCCGGCGTCGCCGAGCCGAGTCGGTGCGTTCGGTTCGGTGTGACCCGTGATACCGCCCCACGGTAATCGGTCGGCCGCCGTGACAACGACGAGGTCCCCCCGCTCGACTCCCGGGGCCATGCTTCCGCTCTCAACCGCGACGAGCGGAGGCCACACGCCGACGACGGCGGCGGCGACGAGCGCGACGACGAGGACCGCGGCGGCGGGTCCGAAGGGTCCGGATCGGTCCCCCTTCACGTCGGTATCCGAGAGACCGAACGGCTTGAGGCTGTCGCCGGCGCGTCTCGCACCGATGCCGCGGGGTTAAAGGTCGCCCCCGGCGAGCGTACCCCCGTGACGGACCGACATCCACCCCTCCACGAGACGCACGAGGCGCGCGGCGCGAAGTTCACCGACTTCGGCGGGTGGCAGATGCCCGTCGAGTTCGATTCGATCCGGGAAGAACACACCGCAGTGCGAGAGACGATCGGCGTCTTCGACGTGTCGCACATGGGCGAGATCGAGGTTTCGGGTCCGGACGCGACCGCTCTGATAAATCGTCTGACGACCAACGACGTGACCGCCCTCGCCCCCGGCGACTCCCAGTACGCCGCGATCACGGACGAGGACGGGATAATGCTCGACGACACGGTCGTCTACCGGCTTCCGGACGGTGTCGAGGCGGGAGTCGCCGCGTCGGCGATCAACGATTTCGGCGCGGACGCCGAGGCCGATCTCGACGCGGACACCGGTGCCGACCTCGACGCCGGATCCGGCGATCCCGCCTACCTCTTCGTGCCGAACGCGGGCCACGACGCCCAGATGTACGGCCGGTGGGTCGATCACCGCGACGAGTGGGGGTTCGACGCGACGGTCGCAAACGCGACGGACGACTGGGCGATGCTCGCGGTGCAGGGACCGGACGCGGCGGCCGCGCTCGCCGACGCTACCGGCGGCGACGCGGTCACGAGCCTCACGAAGTTCGAGGCAACGGCGGTGACGGTCGCCGGCGCGCCGAGTTGGGTCGCCCGAACCGGCTACACCGGCGAGGACGGCTTCGAGATCATGTGTCCGGCCGCCGACGCCGGAGCGGTCTGGGAGGCGTTCGTCGCGGAGGAGACGGTCGACGGCTCCGCACAGCCGTGCGGGCTCGGCGCTCGCGACACACTTCGCATGGAGATGGGATACCTCCTCTCCGGACAGGACTTCGATCCGGAAAACGAGCCGCGAACGCCCTACGAGGCCGACATCGGGTTCGTCGTCGACCTCGACACCGAGTTCGTCGGACGCGACGCGCTCGCCGCACAGCGGGAATCGGGCGTCGACGAGCGGTTCGTCGGTGTTCGCCTCCTCGAACGCGGCGTTCCGCGCGGCGGCTACGCGGTCACCGACGGTGACCTCACGCGAATCGGTCAGCTGACCTCCGGGACGATGAGCCCGACGCTCGACGAGCCGATCGGGCTGGGGTACCTCCACGAGACGTTTATCGACGCGGGGGCCGAGGTGAGCGTCGTCGTCCGCGGCGACGAGAAACGTGCCGAGATCGTCGTCCCGCCCTTCCTCGATCGCTAGCCGGATCCGCATCTCCGAATAACGTTCGCGCCCCGCCTGCCGAGAGTAACAGTAAATAGCGAACGGCTGATATAGACACTCGATGGAGGAGTCCGTCGTCGCCGACTTCGTCGGCCGCGTGCACGCCACCGACTTCGGGAGTGGCGATCCGGTGTCGGGTCGCGTCCTGTTGAGCCAGCGGCGACTCGTGCTCGCGACGGATGACGGGAAGGCAACAGTCCCGCTGTCGTCGGTGTTCGATATCGTGGTCGGTACGGTTCCGGGCGACCTACAGTCATTCTTCCAAGACAGCGTCACCGTCGCCTATGAGCGGAACGGCGCTCGAAAGAGCGCTCTCGTCGAGGGAGAGCCCGATGACATGGAGCGGTTCACGCGGTTGCTTTTCACCGCCCTGCTCCGGGGCGTGACGGTCACCGTTCGGCACCCGGCACAGGTCGGAGGCCGCGTCACCGACGCCGAAGATCACACGGCGTCCGTGTCGCTGTCTCCCGGCGCGATCGGGTTCACGAACTGTCCGGAGCCGTTCCAAGTCGACCTCTCGACGGTCATCGACTACGAACGCACGGATCGAACGCTCGGTGGGACGCGGCGGCCGGCGCTCGTATTCCGGCACGTTCCGGACACGCAGACGGTCACGTCGATCGCGACGGTACCAGACGGGCGGACGCTGAACATCCTCGGCCGGTACATCAAGTTGGAGTACGACGAGGTGAAAGAAGACGTCGAGTCATTCGATCCGACTGAAGAGCAGTTGGAGATCCTCGTGTCGATCTACTCGGCCGGCGGAGAAGCGAACATCGCGGACGTGGTCACCGGCGACGTAGCACAGACGTCGATGATCCTCGAAACGCTCCGCGAGGAGTCCCTCGTCGTCGACGGGCAGTCGGGGGCCGCGCTCACCCGAAAGGGGAAGATGATCGTCACCTCGTATCTCGAGTCCGTCAACTCCTGAGCGAGAGACGGCGAATCGCGGGGCAAAGTTCAAGCAAGTAGGGATGTAGGGTGTTCACATGCCAGCCGACCGCCGCAGGCATCGAACAGACCTCGACGCCGCGGCCCGCGACCGAGGGATTGATCCCTCGGTGGGTCACCGTCCCGTCGACGCGTCCGGACCCGAACCGGGACCGCGGGTCGCACGGGTGCCGGAACCGCACGTCCACGACACGTTCTCCGTTGACGGAATCGACACAGACCGCCGAGAGCGACTCCTCGAAGCCGTCCTCGCGGACCGGGAGTCTGTCAGCGCCGTCTCGGCCACGGCCCGAAACGGAACCGTCGGGATCCACCACGCTTCGTCGCTCTCGCGGAGCGACCTCAGGGGGACGCTCGAATCGCTCGGGCTCGTCGTCGACGCCGGCGACGCGGCGTTCGAAACCCGCCGAGCCTCGCAGTTCGCGTCCGCCAGAGTCGCGGTCGCGGTGCTGTTCGGACTGATGGTCGCGACGCCGTACATTGCGGTGCTGTACCCGACTCGCGTCGAGTGGCTGTTCTACGATCCGGTGACCGTCCAGTACCTCCAGTCGATCCTCGACTCGCAGATGGCGACGCACTTCTTCGTCAACCTCGGCGCGCTCTCCGGCATCGCGTTCCTCGTCGCCTGCGGCCCTCGCATCCGCCGGGCGCTTGCAGCGCTCGCCGCCGGACGCGTCACGCCCGACGCCGCGTTCGTCGGCGGCGTGACCGCGCTCTTCGGCTACAGTACCCTCGCCGCGTTCACCGGGTTCGAGGGGACCGTCCACTACGATCTGGTCGCCTACGCCGTCGTCGCCGTCACCCTCTGGACTCACTTCGGCGTCGTCGACCCCGCGGTCGATCCGACGGAGAACAGGGAGGCGACCGTCGAGGCCGCGAGCGACGCTGACGAAGATCCGATCGCGCTGACCGACGGCGGTCGGTGAGCGGCCGAGTCCGTCTTCTTCAGTCTCCGACGTTCGGTTCCGGCACGACGCCCTCGATAGCGACTGGGTCATCGACCGCGACCACGGCACCCCACGAATCCTCAGGGACGACAGTGTTGACCATCAGCCGGAAGTCGTGGTCGAACCGCTCGCTGTCGAGCCACGCTGGACGCGTCTCGCGGCGCTTTCTGACGAACCGCTCGCGGAAGCCGTCGATTTCGTCACCGGTGTCCGGGTCCCGTGAGGGAACGACGCACCGCTGACAGGGGTTGAAACCGACGATTTCGGCGTCGCCAGCGGTGAACCGGATCCCCTCGCCGTGATCCGCGAAGAGCCGGTCCTCGAAGAACGGCGGGCAGTCCGTGAGCACGACGTTCGGTCGGAGTCGGCGACGCATCTCGGTCGCGTCGGCGATTTCGTCGAACCACCCCGCGACCGTCGCCAGCGTCGCCCGCGAGACGACCGTCGGCCCGGGCGCGGCGCGGTCGTCGGGGAGGCCGCCGTCCGGGTCGCGAACGAGGTCGACGGAGTATCCAAGGTACTCGCCGACCCACGCCTCCAGTGCCTCGCGGTCGTCGGGGAGGGCGAACCGCCGCACGTCGGCCTCGACGCCCGTTTCCGGGCGGTCGGGTCGTTCGATCGTGATCGCCGTCGGCGTCGCGTCGGGACCGTCGACCAGCTCGTAGCTCGCGCGAAGCGCGTGGACGGCAGGTTCACGCTTTCCGTTGACGAAGCCGCCGCTGCCACCGACCGAGGTCGCGTGCGGGTCGACGCCGGCCTCGACGAGCGCGTACGAGCGGTCGCCGCGCAAGGCTCCCTGAGGACCAAGTTCGGCACGGTCGACTGTGACGCAGTCTGCGGATTTTAGCGGATACGCGACGAGTTCACCGATGCGCGCCATGGACGGGGTTCTCGCTAGCGGCTCAAAAAGGTCGCCGAACAGAGCGTCGCCGTCGGTTCGGAGAGTCTCGGTCGGCTACTCGTCGGTGTCGCCGTCCGCAGCGTCGTCTTCGTCCGCAGCGTCGTCGCCGTCCACATCGGAGTCGGTGGTGTCGTCTTCGTCTGCGTCGTCCGTATCACTGTCCTCCGACAGTCCGGCGGCCGCGAACGCGTCGCCGACTTCGTCGCCGGGGACGGTCCGATAGCCGTCAGCCGCAGTGATCGTGGCGACCGCGAGGTCGTCGGGCGAGAGTTCGTCTTCGTGGGCCGCGAGCGCGGCGATCGCGAGTTCGATGCCCTCTCGAAGCGGGAGATCCTCGGTCCACTCGTCTTCGAGGTGACCCTGAATCGTCTGGCGGCCGCCGCCGATGACGGTCGCCTTCCACTCGTTAGGGGTGCCCGAGGGGTCGGCCGCGAACAGACGCGGCTCGCCGTCGTCGATTCCGCCGATGAGCAGGGCTGCGCCGTACGGGCGCGTGCCGCCACGCTGCGTGTTCTCCTGAATGTGGTCGGTGACGAACTTTGTCAGCGTCTCGACGCCGACCGGCTCGCCGTAGCGGAGGCGGTTCCCCTGCGACTGGCGGCGCGCGAGGTCGATCAGCTGACGTGCGTCGGCGACGTGGCCCGCGCTTGCGGTGCCGAGGTGGTCGTCGAGCTTGTGGAGCTTCTCGATGCTTTCCGCTTCCATCAGCGTCGACGAGGCCCGCGACATCGCGACGAAGACCACGCCCTCGGTCGTTCGAACGCCGACGCTCGGCGCGCCGCGAGAGACGGCCTCGCGGGCGTACTCGACCTGATAGATACGGCCGTCGGGCGAGAACAGCGACGTGCCGCGATCGTACGCTTGCTGGTCGTTGCCACCCATCATTGTCGGTCACCCGCTCTCGCGGTGTCACGCTGGCTCATTACCTCCCATTACGTCGGACGACTGAAAAACCCTCCTTAACCGGTACATGCGACCCGGCTTCGAAAGCCGACGACGACGCGAGGTGGACTCGCCGCAGTTGTCGGCGATTGCGACGATCCCGTCGATCCCTTGAGTCCGTTTCCATCCAGCGTCTGGGTCGCCACCCCGCCCAGCCGGCTCGCATATCGTCCGTCACGCGGTCGCGCCACGTCTCGAACGCGTCGCGACAGTCGGGCGAGCGCTCGACATGACGGATGAACCCCGCGCCGGGAGACGCGAGTTCCGCGCCGCAGAACGGACACCGTCTGGGCTCGATCGCGGTCTCTGCTGAAGCCATGACTTGATAACACATACCAAGAAGCAAAAGCGTTGTGACGATCAGTATATCGTGGTAACAGAACATATACGTCTCGTATTATCAAAAATTACTATATAAACGAACAAAAGTGTCGTTCTCAATCGGCGATCCGCTCGTAGGTGACGAACATGAGATCTCCGGAATCGGCGTCGTCAGACGAGGCGATTTCGCGGTTGACCGCCGTCCACTCGTCCGGATTCCAGTCCGGAAAGCGCGTGTCGCCGTCGGGGCACTCGGGAACCTCCGTCAGCACCATCCGATCGGCGCGGTCGAGGAACTGGTCGTAGACGGTCGCGCCACCGATCACGTAGACCGTGTCGACGCCGCGGTCGTCGGCGTCGACTGCCGCGCGGGCGACCGCCTCGTCGATATCGGACGCGACGACGGCCCCCACAGGGAGGTCGCCGTCGCCGAGATCGCGCGTCGTCAATACGACGCTCGTGCGGTCAGGGAGCGGACCACCGATCCGGGCGACGATGCTCTCGTAGGTCGCCCGGCCGACGACCACGGGATGGCCAGTCGTCAGTCGCTTGAAGTGCGCGAGGTCTGCCGGGTAGTGCCAAGGCATCGCGTCGTCGTCACCGATGACACCGTTTTCGGCGACGGCGGCGACGAGGACGATGGCGGGAGCGGCGTCGGTCACGTCTTCGGTATCGGCGGTGCTGCCAGTGTCGACGGCGTCGCCCGTCATCACTCTGCAACCGCGAACGAGATTCCGTCCGCGCTCTCGTAATCGACGACTCGTACGTCGTCATACGTCAGTTCGTCGAGGGGCTTGTCGGCGATCTCGATCCGCGGTCGCTCACGCGGTTCTCGCGAGAGTTGTTCAAGCAGGCCGGGGACATGGTCGTATCCTTCCTCGCCGGCGGCCTCGTCGGGAGCGGTCCGCTCGACCCAGCTTTTCACGTCCAAGTAGTCGGCCGTGTTCTCGACGGCCGCGAGCCGGTCTTGGACGTACTTCAGGTTGTTCGCGTACCACGTCCCGCGCTCGCCGCGGCCGCAGTAGACGTGCGCGTCGACGACGGTGTGGCCGAACTCGCCGACCTCGAAGCCGGTGCGCTGGGCGAGTGCGTTCGCGAGCAGCGCGTACGCCGCGATGTTGAACGGGACGCCGAGCGCGATGTCGCCCGAGCGCTGGGTGAGGTGAAGGTTGAGCCGATCGCCTTGAACGTTCACGACGAAGGTATAGTGACACGGCGGCAGCGTCGAGGTCGCGGCGTTGGCCGGATGCCACGCGTTCACGACCATCCGCCGGGACCGGGGGTTCTCTTCGAGCGTGTCGAGGACGTACTGGATCTGGTCGAACGTGCGGCGCTCGCCCCCCTCGGGGTCCTCCTCGACGGTCACCCAGCGGTGCGCGTCGTCCGGCCACGTCTCACCGGGCAGCGCCGCGTCGTCGTCCGGAACCGGATATCGACGCCAAAAGCGGCCGTAGGCGGTGTCGAGCAGTCCCTCATCGTCCGCCCACGCGTCCCAGATCTTCGTCTCCTCGCGGAGGTTCCGGACGTGTTCTTCGCCCGAGAGATACCAGAGAACCTCGTGGATGAGCGAGTTCCAGCGGTAGCCGTCCATCTTCTTCGTCGTCAACAGCGGGAACCCCTCCGCGAGGTCGACGGTATACTGCCCGCTGAACGAGGCGATGGTGTCGACACCGGTCCGGTTCGGCTTGTACGTGCCCGTCGACAGCGTGTCGTCGACGAGATCGAGGTACTGTTTCATGATGGGTGGTGCCGTCTCGGGGCGCAAGGGTACGCTCCGAAACGTCGGGTCTACTGATCGCACGTCAGGAGCAAACCTAATTCCTTCCGATCGGATTCGAAGTCTCAAGACAGTTGATGGTCACCGCTGTGTTCACTGACTATCGGTGATCTCATCTCGAAGCCTGTGAACACCACCTCCATGCGGTGGCATTTCGACTCCGTCTACAACCGGATTCGACTAGAGATGCTGCTCTTCCGCTATTTGACAAACTTGAACACCATCAGTCAGGCATGAAAGCTCTCACCGCAGCTTCGACACGTCACCCATCCACTCGAAGCCTTCTGCTTTTTATCACAGTGTGGACAGGTCGTCCAAGACGTATCACGATGATAGGACATGAGCGAACGAATGGTCTAGTAGATAATAACTGACAGCCAACCGGAGTGAAAGTGAAGCGTAGCGCCCGCGAAGTTTCGTATCCGCTGACCGGCGCGCAATCAAGTTTCGTCCAAGAGTTCGATACCACGTTCGACGACAGCGTCGGTCACAAAGAGACTCGTCTTCCGCTGGAGCGCCCGCATTCGCGACACGGCCTCATCTCTATCGAGCAATCCGCGACCGTAACCAAGCGCGATGACGCCGACAGAACCTCGCACTTCGACGCCTGCGTCAGTTGCCGCCTCGCGGGCAGCGAGGTCGTCGGTTAGGAGAACGACGTTCCGCTCTTCAGCGACCGTGATCGCGGCGCGTTCCCCGGCATCTAGCTCTTCACCTTCGATTCGATTTTTATCGGTTTCGAGGAGTTCGTACGAGCGGTCGGCCAATCCGTCCGGAACACCACCGGCGGCGACTTCCTCGTAAACTATCACGGGAACGAGGAGCGTGTCAAACGTCGAGAGCAGTTCGAGCGAATCGATTTCGCCGAGGTGAATAAGCGGTCCCGAATCAGAAACAGCCGCAAGCGTCACGCGTTCAAGCCCCAGTCGACATCTTTCTCGACGACCCCGCGTTCTCGCTCTGCCCGCTCGACTTTCGTCCGACCGACACGGTCGATCGCTTCTTCGCGGTCGAGTTCGCCGTCGAGGTACCGCGCGAGAACAAGATCCTCCCACAGGCCTTCGAGGCCTCGTTCGAGTGCCCGCTCGAACACCTCGGACTCCGGAAGGCCGCGAGCCTCCGCAATCTCTCGAACCCGATCCGAAATTTCAGCGGCCATATCGTGTGATTGCTCGGCAACGTTCTTAAATCCGTGTCCGCCCGTCCGCTAACAATCTGACCGGAGCCTATGTCCACTGTGATCACAACCGGATCCGACTAGAGACACGGTCTCCGAGCAAAAACGCCGGCCTCTGCACTCATAGGGATCGTCATCGCTGGTGCCGAGGCAGCTCGGTGCGGTGCATCGTCATCGGCCGGTCGCACGTAGCCGTTCTCAGGATAAAAGGGTGTCCGGGTTCACGTCAGTCGCTACCGTGACAGGAACCGGCGTACGCGTTCCAGCGGTCGGTCCCGTTCGGGAGGCGAACGGTGCTGTCCGGATCGAACATCGCCCCCGCCGTTCCGGTGTTCGTCGTCTCGGCCGCTTCGTCGGTCGTCGCGCGCGTACTCGGTAACTCGGGTCCGCCGATCGGACCCGACTCCGAGCCTGCGTCAATCGTGTACTACGGGTGGCACACCCCACCCGATGGACTGCTATGTAATAATTGTTTATGTCTGTTTTGCGTACAAGCGGCGATAGCCACCGGCCGCGTCCTTATACGATCGGACGACCAAACGCGTTCAGATGTCGGAGGAGCCCTCCGGAGACGAGCAGTCCGTCGAGCGCTCACGCCGCGGAGACGCAGACACGGATCGGCTCGACCGCAGCGTCGACACAGTCGACGATCCCGATGGATCGCGAAATCACACCGAGACAGCGTCGAGTGTCGACGAATCGGTGCAGCGCCGCCTTCGCGAGGCGTATCTCAACGACGAGGCCGGCGTGTTGGTCGTGACCGACGTTCGGTCCGCCGGCTCCGAAGTGCGAGTTGACCTCCAACCGCCACACGGCGGATCGACACACACCGAACGGTTCCCGGCCCCGCGAGACGGATCGCTGACGGAGTCGGCGGCGTTTCTCGACTTCCTCGAGGCGGCCGGCGTCTCGCCGCTCGACATCGACGAACTCGCTGGCACTCGCGTTCCGGCGACGTACGACGCCAACGAGGGGTGGCGGATAGACGAGTCGTACGCAGGTGGTCAGACCGTCGACGACTCGGAGTCGCTCCGGAACGCGGGGACAGCTCTCCGGGCGCGTGTGACGGAGTGGCTGTGGCGGTATCGGTACTGGCTGCTCGCGACGCTTTTGGTCGGCGGAGAGATACTGTTCGTCGTGGCCGTTATCCTCCTGTACACCTGATCGACTGCGTGATCGATCTACCGCGCGACCGGGTACGACTGACGACGAGTCGAAAACGAGTCCGGGGTCGCTACTGGATGTGGCCTTCGCGGCGGAGTTGGTCTGCGTCCTCGTCGGTGTAGCGCCACTCGACGTTCGCCTTCTCGTCCTGCCAGTCCCACGGCTCCGCGAGCACGACGTCGCCCTCGCTGATCCACGTGCGATACTTCATGCGACCGGGGATCCGGCCCATACGCGTCTCACCGTCGACACAGCGCAGTCTGACGTGGTTCCCGCCGAGGTGCTCTGTCACCACGGCGAACACTTCGTCGTCGTTGGGCATTCGGAGGTTCCGACGCCCGGATTCTTCGCTCATACAGTCGATTAGACGGTCGACCGTATAAGTCATGGGAGATGCGTGTGCGCGTTCCTCGTGCGAAATTGTCACACACGAGCGCCATCCAACAGTTCGATTCGGCCGGATCGTCGCGGCGTGCGCACTGCGGAGACCGCGTCGGCTGTGACGGGCCGCACCGGTTGGACGGCCCCGCCCGACGTGAACACGAGCGAAGCGTTCAAACCGCGCGGTACCGATTTCCCTCGCATGAAGGAGATCGAGTCCATCGTCCTCGACGACGACGACGAGGCCCTCGCACCCGCAGTCGTGCTCGCGACGATCGCCCTGCTCGCCGTCTTCGCCGTCGGATTCGCGGTCCAAGCCGTCGGACTGGTGTTGTGACGAGCCGCCGCCGAGCGTCAGTCCGGCCCGATCGGGTTTTGCTCGCGGCCGTGAGTTCGCCGACATGAGCCGGCGACGAGTCGCCCGCCGACCGCGTCGCGGTCTCGTTGTAGGCCCGTTGTAAACTCATTGCAGACCCGTTGGTGACTCGTTGGAGCAGTGGCCATACCCGACAGTCGCACCGCATCCGACAGCCGTATGCCGCCGCCGACCGAACTCCACCGCAATGGACCGCCGCGTACTTTTCGCGAGTCTCGTTCTGTTCGCCGGCGGCGCGGCCGGTGTCGGCGTCGCGCTGTTCGCGTTCGTCGGGGTCGACGACGGGGCGACGGAGGCCGAGGTCGTCTGGGAGTCCGATCCGGTCGCTGGCGACGACGGAAGCGGCGCTGTCGTCGCCACGATGGACGGCGACCCGCTCGTGTTGCAGTCTGTCACGGGGAACGGC
Organism: Halorubrum laminariae; assembly: GCF_024494655.1. Classification (GTDB taxonomy): domain Archaea; phylum Halobacteriota; class Halobacteria; order Halobacteriales; family Haloferacaceae; genus Halorubrum; species Halorubrum laminariae. The sequence continues at coordinate 117,415 of NZ_JANHDL010000002.1, forward strand.
ACTCGGTCGGTGCGGGCTACCGCGGTCGGCGGCGGCGTCGAGTGGACGACGCCGATCGGTGCGGGAACCGGAAGCGGCGCGACGGCTGACGGCAGTGGCGACGAGGCCATCGACGCGAGCGGGCTCGTCACGGGAACACTCCGGGGAGATCGGGTCGTCGCGTTCACGACCGAGTCCGGATCGCTCGTCGTCCTCGCGGTGGGCGACGGCTCCGAGCGGTTCGCCATCGACCTCGACGGTCCGAGCGGGGTCCGACCCGCGATCGGCGACGTGGACGGCGACGGCGACAACGAGGTCGTCGCAGTCTCGACGAGCGGCACCGTCCTCGCCGTCGACAGCGGGGGCGAATCGGTCTTCGAGACTGACGTTGACGCGCCGATCGAGCGTCGACCGTTGGCGCTCGACTTCGGCGAAAGTGAGACAGACGGAGTGGACGGCGGAAACGGCGACGCGATCAACGGCGTCGCCGTCGTCACGGCAGAGGGGGACGAGCGCACGGTCAAACTGCTCGACGGTGCCGGTGAAACGCGGTGGACGACCACGCCGTCCGTCACGCCTCTGAGCTGGCAGCAGGCGGACAGTCAAAACGGAGCGGTCCTCGCGCTCGGCGGAACGAACGGGAATCTAGAGACGATCGAGATCGCCGACGGCTCGACTCGATACGAGATCGGACTCCAAGACCTCCCGGTCACGGTCGGCAGTGCAGGCCCGGGACGCGTCTACGTCGGTGGCTCTGGCAGCATTTGGGCCGTCAGTCTCCTCGACGGTGAAGTCTCGTGGAAACAACAGTACGGAGCAAATACCCGAGTGAACGCCCCGTCTCTCGGTGATATCGACGGAGACGGCGAGACCGACCCGGTCGCGGTAAACCGAGAGGGTGAGCTCCTCGTGTTGAACCGGAACGGCGGTGTCACCGCCCGTGGGAACGTCGATTCCGTCGTCTACGCGAGCCCCGCGTTCGCCGATGTCACCGGCGACGGAACCGACGAGATCGTCGTCGTGACACAAACCGGGAGAACGGTCGCAGTCGACGTGAGCGGCTGACCACCGGGCGCGGTCCGGGTAAAGCGGGCCCGCGCTTCGCAGAGTTGCGTGGTCGAGATCGGCTGCTACGTAGTCACTTTTATCTCGTCATCGTCAGATAATCGCGTGACTGCACCGATTTATTGACGATCGTTCACCGGAAACGTGGTGTGTCGAGACGGTGACGCCTCTCTGCGAGCGAAACTGGAATTCGGACAAAGATCGATCCGGATCGGTCGTGTGACCGTATCCAGTGTTACTCGTCCTCGTACACCCACGCAGCGGCGTCGAGGCCGTAGTCGACGAGTTCGTCCTCGTCGAAGAACAGGTCGATTTCACGTTCGTTCGCGCCCTCGTCTTCGTGGTCCGACGCGTGGATCACGTTGTGACCGAGGTCGAGCCCGAAGTCACCGCGGATCGTTCCCGGGGCTGACTCGGCGGGGTCGGTCTCACCGACCATCGCGCGGACCTGTCGAGTTGCGTCCGCGCCCTCCCAGACCATCGCGAAGACCGGTCCGGAGGTGATAAATTCGACGAGACCGTCGAAGAACGGTTTGTCCTCGTGCTCGCCGTAGTGGTCATGCGCGAGGTTCTCGTCGATCTGCATGAACTTCCCGCCGACGAGCTTCAGGCCGCGCGCCTCGAACCGCGAGACGATCTCGCCGATGAGACCGCGCTGGACGCCGTCCGGCTTCACCATCACGAAGGTGCGCTCGTCGTGGCCGCTCATCTACTCGCCACCCTGATTGTGCCCTTCCTCGGTCCATTCGAGGTCGCGGGCCTCGCGGCCGAGGAGGTAGTTCTTCTCCGCCTTCGAGTCGACGAAGTGGAGGATCTGGCCGTTCTTTTTCACGTACATCGTGCCCGTGCCGGGCTCGATCTCTTCACCGGTGTAATCGCAGGTGCGTGTCTCGACCATTGGTTATCGCCCTCCGATGGAGTCCGCGTCGCGCTGGGTCTCCCGGAGCTGGAGCACGTCGCCCATGCGGACGGGACCTAGGACGTTCCGGGTGATGATCCGGCCCTGGTTCGATCCCTCTTGGATGCGGCACTTGACCTGCATGGCCTCGCCGTGCATCCCGGTCTTGCCGACGACCTCGATCACCTCGGCGGTGGTGGAGTCGCCGGTGCCCTCTTCTGCGCTCATGGGTGGTTATCGAAGCTCCGCGACCTTATCGCCGATGTCCTCGACGTCGTCGTCGGCATCGCCGGCGTCGACGACGGCGGCGGCGGCCGAGCCGACTTCGAGGCCGGCGGCCTGTCCGACTTCGTCCTGCGTGTCGACGAAGACGACCGGAATTCCCTTCTCGTCGGCGAGTTCAGGGAGGTGCATCACAATTTCCTCCGGAGAAACGTCCTCGGCGACGACGACGAGGTCGGCGTTGCCGCGTTCGACGGCCTTCGTGGTCTCGTTGGTTCCTTTCTTCACGGTACCGGTGTCTCGGGCGACCTCAAGTGCTTCGAGCGATCGCTCGGCGAGGTCGGCTGGGGTTTCGTAGTCTACGTAAACGGGCATATGTTGTTCACCTGTCCTCCGTGCGGGCTCGCGTGTCCGTCCCGTGGTCGGTCCCTAACGGAACGGCACATCATCAACCCCACAGAGGCTGTGACCCGACGTAATCCGGACATCCATAAAAGCGCTTTCAATGTCGTGCGGGTGTGCGACCGGGGATCACTCGCCGTTTTCGGATGCCGCGCTTTTTAAGCACCGCTCGCGACGCCATCGCCGAGATGCGGGCGGCGGTCGCCGACGGGAGAGACAGCGACAGAGCCGACGACGGACGGTGACGCGCCGTAACGAGAGATGACTCGGGCGATCACGCGTTCGCGAACGGCTCCCAACCCTCCCACCGCAGCAGTGTCTCCGCGCGGTCGGCGTCGGCCAAGAGCACGTTTCGGCGGGCCGGAAGCGTCTCGTCGGCGAGCTCTCGGGGGAGCGCGAGTGTCCCGCTCGGCACGTCGTCGTCGCCGGCGACAGGTATGTGGCCGCCGTCTAGTTTCATCACGAGCGGCGCGTCAAGTCGCTCTATCCCCTCGCCGTCGGCGTACAGCTGCTCGTTGACGCGCTCGTGGTCGGCCCGCTGAATGACGGCGCGATCGCCGCCGTGAGGCTCCACGTACAGTTCCCCCAAGTAGTAGCCGCTCGAAAAGCGTTCGAACATTCTGTGCGTGGTATTCTCTGACATAGTAGTACATAAGTGTTACTCGGAGGTATCGCAGATGAGATGTGGAGCCGGCGGCGGTCGATGGGTCGATATCACCCGAGATCGCCCGAGACTGCCCGAGACCGCCGAATGCGGTCAGGTCCGCGGATCGAGGTCGAACGCCTCCGCCAGCGTCGCGTGTGAGTCGAGGGCTGCGTCGTGATCGGGCACCGTGTGCTGAACCATCACCTCGTCGACGCCGATCCGGTCGGCGAGCTGTGAGAGGACCGATGCGATCGTCTCTCGGCTCCCCGACACCGATCGGGGCCACTCGTCGGCGTCGAGCGTCGCGGGCGTCGGGTCGGGAACCCCGCCCAACTCGTCGATCGCCTCCTCGACCGACGGGGTTTGGTCGCCGAGGTTCCCCCGCTGCATCCGCCGATACACGGCCTCAGCCGGGGCGCGACGCCGCGCCGCGGCCTCGTCCGTGTCCGCGGCGACCGCGTTGATCGCGAGGACGACGCGGGGCGAATCGAGGCTCGCGGGGAGGACGCCGGACTCGAACGTCTGGCGGTAGGCGGCGACGGCGCGCTCGGCGAATCCCGGACGGATGAACCCCGCGAAACAGTAGGGTAGCCCGAGTGTGCCCGCGATCTCACCGCTCGACGGACTCGATCCGAGCACCCACGGAGCCGGCGGGGCGGCTCCCGATCGGGGTACCGAGAGATCGGCGTACGGGTGAGTTTCGGGGTACGCGTCGTAAAGGTGGTTCACAACCGCGCGGATCCGCTCTTCGTGGTCCTCGTCCGGATTCTCCACGCGCCGGTCCGTGCCAAGCGCCCGGTCGGCTGCGGGAGAGCCGTTGGCGCGCCCCAGTCCGGCGTCGACACGTCCCGGGGCGAGCCCGTCAAGCGTTCCGAACGCCTCGGCAACCTTGAACGGGCTGTAGTGGTTGAGCAGCACCGCGCCGCTGCCGATCCGGATCTCGTCGGTCGCGGCGGCGAGTCGACCCAGCAACACCTCCGGGGTCGTGCCGGCGAGTCGTTCGGCGCGGCCGTGGTGTTCTGCGACCCAGAATCGCGAGTAGCCGAGTCGCTCGGCCTGTTTCGCGGCCGCGACGGTGTTCTCGAAAGCGTCGGCGGCGGTCCCGCCGGCGGGGATCGGCGAGAGGTCGACGGCTGAAAGCTCCATGGATATCCTCGTCGACCACTGACGGTAACGGTTGGGGTCCCGGCGGAACCGTGGGCCACCGAAACGGGCCGATAGCGATCCACGGCAGGTGACAGCGCAGGCGTGGCGGCGACAATCTATTTATGAATAAACGTGCGGTGGCGCGCCTCCGAGCGACCGGCAGGGCGCTCGGAGCCCGCGAGGGAGGGCAGGGGCGGCCGCGACGCGGTGCGGGTCCGCGACCGCCCCCGACCGAGGCTGGGGAGGCGTGAGGCCGCGGGTGTAGTCGGTGGGACACGTGGGGCCGGAGCTTTCGAAGGGACCGAGGTTTCGAAGATCGATATCGGACGCGATACCCGCGACTACCGAGTCAGCGCGAGAGCAGAAACAAGATATCGTCGCTCAGTTGTCGCCGGACTTCGACTGCCACGCGTAGTCGCGCCGCGAGGCGGAGTCGCCGAAGCCGCACGACGAACAGCGTTCCTTCTTGACGTGGTACGATTTCTCGCCGCAGCGGCGGCACTTCACGTGAACCGTCTTGTTCTTTTTTCCCTGAGAGGGCGTTCCGGAGCCGGTCATGCTTTGATGGTGACGACGTTATCGCCGCGTATAATCGTTGTGTCTTCGATCGCGACCGCAAACTCGCCGTCGAGATCGTCGTCGACGCGGTCGTTCACGTCGGTCTCGGGCTCAATGACGACGTTCATGTGCTGGTCGTAACCAGCCAAGACACCGTAGTACGTCGTGCCGTCTTTGAGGTGTACGGTCACAGGCTCCTCGAGCGACGCTTCGAGCACGTCGAGGGGTCGTCCACTCATTGTGCATACCGCGACCCGTCGCACTATTAAAAATACCGGGAGGAAGCCGGGACGACGCCGTCCGATTCCGGCGACGAGATACCGGCGCGGCCGAACCCGGGTGTTTTTAACACGGGCACCTGTATCTGCGGGTACCACACTCCCGCGGGACACGGTGGGTCAGCAGTGACTCGGCCGTAGCGGGGCCTCAACGACGCACGGTCGGACGTAGCGCAGAACGGCTCCTTGCGGGGTTTCAGTGATCGACGCCGATCAGGCGCTCGATATCAACACATCATGGAAATCGAAATTGCGACACTCGGCGGGTACGAAGAGGTCGGTCGACAGATGACGGCGATTCGCGCGGGCGACGACATCGTCATCTTCGACATGGGCCTGAACCTCAGTAAGGTTCTCATCCACGACAACGTGGAGACCGAAAGCATGCACAGCCTCGATCTGATCGACATGGGTGCGATCCCGGACGACCGCGTCATGAGCGAACTAGAGGGCGACGTGCAGGCGATTGTTCCCACGCACGGGCACCTCGACCACATCGCGGGCATCCCGAAACTCGCGCACCGGTACGACGCCCCCGTCGTCGGGTCGCCGTACACGATCGAACTGGTCAGACAGCAGATCGAAGACGAGGGCAAGTTCCAAGTCGACAACGACCTCGTGAAGATGCAGGCGGGCGGCACGATGGCGATCGGCGACTCCGAGCAGGTCGAGATGGAGTTCGTCAACGTCACCCACTCGATCATCGACGCGATCAACCCGGTCTTACACACGCCCGAGGGCGCGATCGTCTACGGCCTCGACAAGCGGCTTGACCACACGCCCGTCATCGGCGACCCGATCGACATGGACCGGTTCCGCGAGATCGGTCGCGAGGACGAGGGCGTCCTCTGTTACATCGAAGACTGCACGAACGCGGGCCGGAAGGGCCGAACGCCCTCGGAGTCGTACGCGAAAAAACACGTCGAGGACACCCTGACCTCGATGGAGGACTACTCGGGCGGTATCATCGCCACGACGTTCTCTTCCCACATCGCCCGCGTGAAGACGCTCGTCGAGTACGCCCGCGAGATCGGCCGTCAGCCGATCCTGCTCGGCCGCTCGATGGAGAAGTACTCTGGAACGGCAGAGAGACTCGACTTCGTCGACTTCCAAGACGACATCGGTATGTACGGCCACCGGAAGTCCGTCAACCGCGCATTTAAACGCATCATGAAGGAGGGCAAGGGTAACTTCCTCCCCATCGTGACGGGCCACCAAGGCGAGCCGCGCGCGATGTTGACCCGCATGGGTCGGGGCGAGACGCCCTTCGAAATCGACGACGGTGACAAGGTCGTCTTCAGCGCGAGTGTCATTCCGGAGCCGACCAACGAGGGACAGCGCTACCAGTCCGAACAGCTGCTTCGGATGCAGGGCGCGCGCATCTACGACGACATCCACGTCTCCGGGCACCTCCGCGAGGAGGGGCACTACGAGATGCTTGACGCGCTCCAGCCACAGCACGTGATCCCCGGCCACCAGACGCTGAAGGGTCGCTCGCCGTACGTCGACCTCGCGAAGTCGCAGGGGTACAAGCTCGGACGCGACGTCCACGTCACGCAGAACGGCAACGTCATCCAGCTCGTCGAATGACGAACGAGACGAAGGAGGCGCGGGTGCTCGATGCCATCCGCGAGCGGCGCGAACTAGTCAACGCCGCTATCGACGAGGAGCTTCCGATACAGGAGCCGGAACGGCTCTACGAGGCGACGCGATACATCCTTGAAGCCGGCGGGAAACGGCTCCGACCCACGGTGGCGACGCTCGCCGCCGAGGCGGTCACCGGCGTCGAGCCACTGAGCGCCGAGTTCCGCGAGTTCCCGGCGCTCGACGGGCGGCCCGTCGACGTGATGCGGGCGGCGGTCGCCATCGAGGTGATCCAGTCGTTCACGCTGATCCACGACGACATCATGGACGAGGACGCGCTCCGGCGCGGCGTGCCGGCCGTCCACGAGCAGTACGACACGTCGACGGCGATCCTCGCCGGCGACACCCTCTACTCGAAGGCGTTCGAGTTCATGACAGAGACCGGGGCGGACCCGTCAAACGGGCTGGAGGCGATGCGGATGCTCGCGTCCACCTGCACCGAGATCTGTGAGGGGCAGGCGCTCGATGTCGCCTTCGAGTCGCGAGACGACATCCTCCCCGAGGAGTACCTCGAAATGGTCGAGCTGAAGACCGCAGTCCTGTACGGCGCGTCAGCGGCGACACCGGCCGTACTGCTTGGCGCGGACGACGAGGTGGCAGAGGCGCTGTACCAGTACGGGATCGACTCGGGTCGGGCCTTTCAGATCCAAGACGACGTGCTCGATCTGACCGTCCCCTCCGAGGAACTGGGCAAACAGCGCGGCTCCGACCTCGTCGAGGGGAAAGAGACGCTCATCACGCTCCACGCCCGTCAGCAGGGCGTCGACGTCGACGACCTCGTCGACGCGGAGACGCCAGCCGAGGTGACGGAAGCGGCCATCGACGACGCGGTCGCCGCGCTCGAAGACACCGGATCGATCGCCTACGCCCGCGAGACCGCCGAGGATCTGACGGAACGCTCGAAAGAGCATCTCGACGTGCTTCCCGAGAGCGGCTCGCGCGAACTCCTCCGTGACCTCGCCGACTACCTGATCGTCCGCGGCTACTGAGCCGGTCGGATCCGGACCCGAGTCGGACGACGGCAGCGCGATGCGGACGGGGCGACGACGCGAATGCGGATGAGACGCCGACGCGAATACGGACGGGCGGTGAAACGGACACGGCTTTACCCGCGGCAGCCGTCAGCTGGGGTGTGTCCGGATACCGAGACGTCGCATTGTTCTTCCTGCTCGCGCTGCTTTGGGGCGGCTCGTTCGTCTCCATCGAGGTCGGCCTCGACTACTACCCGCCGATACTGTACGCCGCCTATCGGTTCGACGTGGCCGCGCTCGCGCTGCTCTCGTACGTTCTCCTCGCCGAGTCGTCGCCGCTGCCCCGCACCCGGAGTGATCTGGCCGCGATCGGGTTCAGCGGCGGGCTCTCCGTCGCCGTCAACAACTCGCTTTTGTTCGTCGGGCAACAGTATACCACGAGCGGGATCGCCGCGATCACGTACAGTCTCGTCCCGATCGCGACCGCTGCGGTCGCGGCGCTCTGGATCGGCGGGACGAGCCTCGACGCGCGAGGTGCGGTGGGCGTCGTGTTAGCGTTCGTCGGCGTCGGACTCGTCGCGCAGCCGGACCCAGCAAACCTGACCGGCGGCGTCACGATCGGCGTCGGGCTCATCGCCGTCGGCGTGCTCGCCGTGGCGGTGGGCAGCGTCGGACTCCGCACCGTCGAGATAAGCTTCTCCAGCATCGCACTCACCGGCTGGGCGATGGGTTTCGGGGCGCTGCTCATCCACGGGTTTAGCCTCGGGTTCGGGGAGTCACAGCGGCTTCCGGCCACGGAGCTGCCGGCGCTCGTGGCGCTCGGCTTCCTCGGACTGTTGGCGTCGGCGGTGGCGTACACGATCTACTTCACGCTGCTCGGCCGGTTGGGTGCCTTCGAGATCAACCTCGTCTCGTACGTCGTGCCCGTGGTCGCTACGGTCGCCGGCGCACTACTGCTCGCTGAACCCGTGACGCGACTGACGGTCGCCGGGTTCGCCGTCATCGTCGTCGGCTTCGGACTGTTGAAGCATCACACGATCGCGACGGAAGCGCCAAAGTTGCTCGCGCGCGTCGGTGGCCTCTTTTAAGCGTCCAGCGACTCGATGTCCTCGACGATCTCGACCGCGTGGTCCTCGGGGTCGACACCCTCGTACGCGAGGACCACGGTTCCGTCGGCGTCGAGCACGTACGTGTTCCGGAACACGCCGTCGAAGGTGTTCCCGAACATGGTCTTTTCGCCGTAGGAGTCGTAGGCGCTCGCAACCTCGCCGTCGGGGTCCGAGAGGAGCGTGAACGGGAGGTCGTAGTCGGCTGCGAACGACTCGAGATCCGCGACCGGATCGTCGCTGATGCCGACGACGGCGATCTCTGCGTCCGCGAAGGCGTCCCACTCGTCGCGGAAGCCGCAGGCCTCGGTCGTACACCCCGGCGTGTCCGCGCGGGGATAGAAGTAGACGACCGTGTAGCGCGCGTCAGCCGGATCGACGGTGACGGTCTCACCGCGGTGGTCGACGAGCGAAATCGGTGGTGCGGTGTCGCCGGGTTCAAGCATGTGCTATATCTGGTCGGTGATCGTTTATGACGTTCGGTCCGGTTCCTTTTTAGTCGCCACTGTCGTCGACCCGATACTGATGGAGTGGCAACCGACGCCGTTTACTGCGCCGCTTTTGGTCGCGGCGATCGCGTCTTTCGGGTTTGCCGGATACGCGCTCAAAAACCGGCTGCGAGGCGGACGGCCACTCGTCCGAAGTTTCGTCGGCGTCACGGTCGGAGCTGGTCTCTGGGCGCTGGCGTACGCCGCTCAGCTCTCGGCAACGACGCTCGCTGAGACGCTCTTTTGGAACCGCTTCGTGTGGATTGGCGTCGGGATCCTCGCCGTCGCGTGGCCGGCGTTCGTGCTCGCGTACGTCGACTGGCGGGAGTGGTTTCGCCCGAAGCGGTTCGTCCTCCTCTGTGCCGTCCCGGTCGCTGCCGTCACCGCGATTCTCGCCGTCGGTGTCAATCCTTTCTTTTACCGCTCGCCGGCGCTTTCCGCCTCGAACGGCTACCTCGTGTTGACGTTCCTGCCGACGCCGGCGCTGATCGGGTTCATAGCGTACACCTACGTCGTGAACGTCTTCACGTTCCTCGTGCTCGGCTCGGTCGCACTCACGCGCGACGGAGTGTTTCGGCGGCAGGCCGCGCTGCTTCTGATCGCCGGAATCGCACCGATGACCGCCGGGATACTCGGCGTGTGGGGAGCCTTCGGCACGACGTTCGTCGATTACACGCCGATCACGTTCGCCGGAACGTCCGTTGTGCTCGGGTGGGTCGTATTCAGACACCGACTGTTCGATCTCTCGCCCGTCGCCCGCGACGTGGTATTCGCGAATCTCTCAGACGGAGTCGTTGTCGTCAGGTCGGACCGGCGGATCGCCGACGTGAACGACCCGGCGCGGGCGCTGTTCCCCTCGGCGGCCGTCGGCAGTCGCGTCGATGAGGCGTTCGAAGACGCGCCGGCCGTCATCGACGCGATCGACGGCGAGATCGGGAACGGCGGAGACGCCCAAGCGACGGGGGCGAACCCCGAGATTCGCGTGACGATCGATCGCGGGAACGACCCGCGTATACTAACTGTGACACCCCACGAGATCGACGACGACGCGGCCGGGTACTCGACCGGCGGCGGTACCGTCCTGCTGTTCCGCGACGTCACGGCACAGGAAACGCTCCAACGTCGGTACCGGGCGCTCATCGAGAAATCGCCGAACGTCATCGCCGTGTGCGGCACCGACGGACTGGTCCGGTACGCGAGTCCGTCAGTCGAGCGGTTGCTGGGACACACACCCGCTGAGGTCGAAGGGCGGCCGGCGATCGACTTGGTTCACCCCGACGACCGTGAGGAGTCACAGCGCCTGTTGGAGCGCGCCTTCGAGACGCGCGACCCCCAGACTGTCGCCCACCGTCTCATCCACGCGAACGGGAACTGGCGACAGTTCGAGACGACTGTCGAGCGCCTGTTCGAAGACACGGACGAGGTCGTGATCACGGCGACAGACGTGACCGAGTCTCGGAGATACAAACAGCGGCTACAGGTTCTCAACCGCGTTCTCAGACACGATCTGAAAAACGACGCGAACGTGATCGGCGGTTACGCCGGGCTCTTGCGCGACCACGTCGACGACGAGGGAGCGGAGTACCTCGACACCATCGACCGCAAGGTGCAGACGCTCACGCACCTCAGCGATCAGGCCCGCGAGATCGACGTGGCACTCCACAACGAGGGGGGACGAGCGACGATCGACCTCGCAGAGCTGCTCACGCGTCTCTGTACGGCGCTCGAATCGGCGTTTCCACGGGCGACCGTCAGCGTCTCGGTCCCGGAGACGGCGGTCGTCCGCGCCGACGAGCTGCTCGAGTCCGCCGTGCGAAACGTGTTGGAGAACGCGGTTGTCCACCACGATGGGGGGACGCCGATCGTCGAAGCGAGCGTCGACACCGCCGACGGCGGCTATCGGATCGCGGTCGATGACGACGGTCCGGGTATCCCCTCGGTCGAGCGAACGGTCTTCTCTGAGGTCCGCGAGACGCCGCTCGAACACGCGAGCGGGCTCGGGCTCTGGCTCGTGCACTGGATCGTCTCGCAGTCCGGCGGCGATCTGACGATAGAGATGCGAGAGCCTCGGGGGACGAGCGTGACAATATGGCTGCCCGCGGCCGACGACGCGGAACTGGATCCGACGACAGAGCGGTGATCCGACGCGGCACCGTGGGGCCGTAGCGCCCCTCCGCAACCTCTTTGCGGGCGGTCGTCGAACCGGTACGTATGAGTCACGGATCCCTAGACGACGGCGCGGTTGAGAGCTACCGGGAGGCCGGTGCAGTGTTGGTCGAGGCGATGAACGAGGCCCGCGAGATGGTCGAACCGGGGCGGGCGCACCTTGAGGTCGCCGAGTGGACGGAAGACTTCGTCCGCGAGCAGGGTGCCGGCCTCGCGTTTCCGGTAAACATCAGCGTCGATCCGGAAGCGTCGCACGCGACGCCGGGCCGCGACGACGACACGACATTCGGCGACGAGATGGTGTGTCTGGACGTCGGTGTCCACGTCGACGGCTACATCGCCGACGCAGCGGTGACCGTCGACCACAGCGGGACTCCAGAGCTCGTCGAGGCCGCCGAGATGGCACTCGAAGCCGCCGTCGACGAGGCCGGGCCGGGCGTCGAGGTCGGAGTCGTGGGACAGGCGATCGAGGACGTGATCCGCGGCTACGGCTACACGCCCGTGCTCAACCTCTCCGGGCACGGTGTCCAGCGCTACGACGCCCACACGGGGCCGACGGTTCCGAACCGCGGCGTCGATCGGTCCGTCGAACTGGAGCCCGGACAGGCCGTCGCCATCGAGCCGTTCGCGACCGACGGGCGCGGCAAGGTCGGCGAGGGGACGGACGAGGAGATCTTCGAACAGACGGGCTCCGCGAGCGTTCGCGACCGCCGCGCGCGGCAGGCCCTCGAAGAGATAGAGGCGTTCGACGACCTTCCGTTCGCCGCACGGTGGCTGGAGAGCGACCGCGCCGGGATGGCGCTGCGGCGGCTCAAGCAGGCGAACGCGGTCAAAGGGTACCCCGTGCTGAAGGAGTCAGACGACGCGCTCGTCAGTCAGGCTGAGCACACGATCTTAGTCACCGACGACGGCGTCGAGGTGACGACTGCCGGCATCCACGGCTTCGACTGATGGACCGGATCTACGCGCCGTGGCGCATCGAGTGGGTCGAACGCGAGTCGGACCCGATCGACGGCTGTCCGTTCTGCGTGCTTCCCGAGCGCGAGTCCGACCGCGAGGCGCGTATCGTCGCGTACAGCGACCACAACTACGTCCTGTTGAACAACGCGCCGTACAACCCCGGCCACGCGATGGTGATCCCGCGCGAGCACGAGGAGGAGCTCACCGATCTCGACGACGCGACGCTCGCGGACCACGCGAGACTGGAGGCGGCGACGATCGAGGCGATGCGCCGCGACGTCGGCCCGGACGGCGTCAACACCGGGCGGAATCTCGGCGGGTCGGCCGCAGGCGGATCGGTCGATCACCTCCACACGCACGTCGTGCCGCGGTGGGACGGCGACACGAACTTCATGCCCGTCACCGCCGACACGAAGGTGATCGTCGAAGCCATCGATCGGACGTACGGCCACCTCCACGCGGGCTTTTCGGAAGTCGACGCCGCGGTCGACCCGGGTGATGCCGACGCCGGTGAGGCCGTCAGGCTATCGTTCGACGGCTGACAGCCGAATCGCTGCTCACAGGCACGCCTCACGCCGTTCCGCGCACTCTCACTCCGTTCCGTGCGTGTAGCCGCGGTCCGGAAGCGGGTCGCCGTCGACGGTGATCCCGTCTTCGGCCGCCACGGCAGAGCCCACGCGGACGAGCGTTCCCGGACAGTCGGACGCGACGCGGTCGACCGCAGACTCGGGGACCGTACAGACGAGTTCGAAGTCCTCGCCGAAGTGAGCGGCGAGCTCGAACCGCTCCGCGGGGTCGTCGGTCACCGCCTCGACCGCCGGGTGGACCGGGAGTGTGTCGCGGTCGAGCTCGAACCCGACTTCGCTCGCCTCCCCGAGCTGGTGAAGCGACCGTGCGAGTCCGTCGGAGGAGTCCATCATCGCGGTCGCGTGCGGCGCGAGCGCGAGCCCGTCGGCCACCCGCGGGGTGAACCGGAACAGCTCGTTCGCGCGCTCGACCGCACCGTTACTCGCGTCGACAGTGCCGATCGCGTCGGCATCGGCGGCCGCGTCGTCTCGGCCGCGATCGAACAGCCGGAGGGCCGCGGCGGAGCGTCCCCACTCGCCGGTGACACAGAGCGCGTCGCCCGGCGCAGCGCCGGAGCGCGTGACCGGACCGGCGTCGGTGAGCGTGCCGATCGCGGTCGAGGCGGTTGTGAACTCCGCGTGCGTGTCGAGGTCGCCGCCGACGTACGCGGCGTCGACGGCGTCACACACGTCGACCGCGCCGGCGACGAACCGATCGAGGTCCGCCTCGTCGAAGTCGGCGTCGGCGTAGACGGCGACCGCCGCGGTCGCGGCGGCACCCATGGCGGCGACGTCCGAGAGCGACGCGCCGACGGCACGCCAGCCGGCCGTGTACCTGCTCGTTCCCGGCGGGAAGTCCGTCCGCTCGTGAAGCATGTCCGTCGTGATGACGGTGTCATCGACGACGGCCGCGTCGTCGCCGGCGTGCGGGAGATCGGCCGCGAGCGCTCGAAGCGCGTCTCGCTCGTTCACAGTGTCGGGTGAACGACCGGGGCGAAGTAGAAGGGATCGGTCCGTATCGTGGTCCACGTTGTCATGAAACATTTAAACCAGTAAAACACATTAACGAATATTATCATTATCAATCATTATATTTATTACCCTCCATCGGCTCAAACCGAGTGCAATGTCAGTACCCGTACGCGGACACGACGCAGACCGGATCACAGACACATCGATTCCCAGACGCCCACCGCAACCACCCGAACCTGATGACAACACCTGACGACACGACAGACGCAACCGAGACGACGACTCGCACGCCGACCGACCAGACATCAACGACACGAGACGGGCGGACGACCGGCACCGCGAACGCCGCACAGCGGCCGAACGCGACATCCCCACACATTCCCGGCCGCATCCCGGCGACGGAGGAGGCCGGCGCGCCGCTCGTCCCGCAGACGCGTTCCGCGACGCGACCGACTATCGATCAGACTTCGACCGGCGGGACGACCCGCCGCCCGAGCCCGCCGCCGGCCGACGACGAGCGGGACGCTCCGATCGTCCCCGACCTGCGTCCAACCCGCCGGACACGCGCCGACGGAGGAGCTCAATGAGCGCGACTCGTTCTCGACGACGGCCCTCGCGGCCCGCCGAGAGCCCGATCCCGATGACGGGCACCGGCGACGGCCCGCGACCCGACCCGACCACGTTCACGCGACGCGCGACCGACCGATTCGACGACACCAACGAGTGACATTTATGCATCCGAACGAACTCGACGACGACGTTTACGCCAGAGACATCGACAACCCGGCCGGCCGCAAGCTCCGCGAGCGGTTCGCCGAACAGGACTACACGTTCGCGCCCGGCATCTACCACGCGCTCGACGCCCGCCTCGCCGAGATGGCGGGCGTCGACGCCGCCTACATGAGCGGCTACTCGACCGTCCTCGGCCAGTTCGGCTTCCCCGATTTGGAGATGGTCTCCATGACCGAGATGGTCGAGAACGCGAAGCGAATGGTCGAGGCGACGAACCTGCCGGTCGTCGCCGACTGCGACACCGGCTACGGCGGCGTCCACAACGTCCGCCGCGCGGTCCGCGAGTACGAGAAGGCCGGCGTCGCCGCCGTCCACATCGAAGACCAGACCTCGCCGAAGCGCTGCGGGCACATCGCCGGCAAGCAGATCGTCTCCCGCGAGCAGGCGCGCTCGCGCTTCGAGGCCGCCGTCGACGCCAAGCAGAGCGAAGACACGGTCATCATCGCCCGCACGGACGCCTACGGTTCCGCGAACGGCGACTGGGACGAGCACGTCGAACGCGGCCGGATCTACGCCGATGCCGGCGTCGACCTCGTCTGGCCCGAGATGCCCGACCCGTCCCGCGAGGACGCGGTCCGCTACGCCGAGGAGATCCACGAGACCCACCCGGACCTGGATCTCGCCTTCAACTACTCCTCGTCGTTCGCGTGGAGCGAGCAGGACGACCCGCTCACGTTCGAGGAACTCGGCGACCTCGGCTACCAGTACATCTTCATCACGCTGTACGGGCTCCACTCCGGCGCGCACGCCGTCTACGAGGACATGGAGAACATCGCCGAGAACGCGGAACGGGCGCAGTGGGACCTCGAAGACCGGTACCTCGGCCACGAGACCGAGAGCCACCACGAGCTCTCCTTCGTTCCACGGTACCAAGACATCGAAGCCCGCTTCGATCCCGACGCAAAGGCCCGCCAAGAGGAGTCCGCCGGATTCACCGAAGACGAGAACGATCCGATCACCGCCGACGAAGAGTCGGACACCACGGACGACGAGAGCGACCCGGTCGCGACGCCGGAAAGCGCCGACGACTGATCGGCGCTCGCTCGAACTGACCGGCACCCGCTCACCCCGGCCGCGGACGCGACCGCAGCTCGTCACGTCACGCTTTTTTCGAACACGCTTCGTGCGAACGATCGAATTTTATGCTGAACGATCGCACGTGGACGAGACCTGAGAATCAGGCAGAAAGCGTGTCGATCCCGTTGATCTCGACGAATCCGTAGCCGCACTCCGGACAGCGCCACTTCGTCTTCTTGCCGAGGTGAAGCGTCATCGCCGCTGTCCGGTAGAACTGCTGGGACTCACTACACGTCGGACAGTCCACGTCTTTTTCGAGCGCCATGTCCGGAAATCCGTCCGGCGCGGTTTTCAAGCTACTGATTCGCGTTCTCGTCCGCCGTCGACGGGCGGGGAGCACTACCTAAGTCAAGGAGAGAGTCCCGCCGTTCACGGCGGGCGTGAATCCGACAAATGTGGAACAACTGCCGACGCCGCTCAGTCGGGGGTATCCAAGTCGTCGGCGGCGTGGACAAGCATCCCGCGCCACGTCAGCCCGTACTTGTTCTTCACGTCTTTTAACCGCTCGTACTGTTCCTCGTCCGGCACTTCGATGTGGATATTCGTCACAACTCAGTCTATGAATAACCATAGATTTATGTCTTATCATTCGGCAAAAGTGATGGATGAAGCGGACCAACACGTTCGACGTGGTTCCTCAGTCCGACGCGGACGAGGAGTTACTTCGACGCCTGTTGGATGCTTCTGCCGCACTCTGGAACGAAATCAACTACGAGCGCCGCGAGAACTACGCCGACCCAGACGCCGACGTATGGGACATCAGCGAGTATCGCGGCCGCTACGGCGGCACGCTCGGGGCTTCGACCGTTCAGCAAATCGAACGCAAGAACCGCGAAGCGTGGCGGTCGTTCTTCGCGCTCCAAAAGAAGGGCGAAGCCAACGGCAAGCCCGGATACTGGGGCAACGAGCAGAAGGGCCGCAAACTCCGCACGTACATCCGCAACACGTCGTATTCAGTCGAGTGGGGCGAATACTCCCGGCTCGAAATCCTCGTCGGCCAAGACCTAAAAGACGAGTACGGACTTGGACACCGCGAACGCCTCCGGCTCGAAGTCCGGGGCGACCCCAACTGGACGGAGTACGACAAGCAGGGCCGGTTAGAGTTGTTCTGGGACGAGCAAGCACAGACATTCAGGGCCTTTCAGCCAGTCACTATCGACAATTCTCGACTGACACAACCACTGGGCGACGAAACGGCCGCTCTGGATATTGGTGCGAACAACCTCGTCGCCTGTACGACCACGGCCGGAACACAACTGCTGTACGAAGGGCGCGACCTGTTCGACCGGTTCCGCGAGACGACGCGAGAAATCGCGCGATTGCAGGCGCTCTTAGACGACGGCCGGTACAGCAGTCACCGGATACGCTCACTGTACCGACGCCGGACGCGCCGACGCGACCATGCCCAAGACGCGCTCGCCCGCGACCTCATCGGACGGTTATACGACGAAGGCGTTTCCACGGTGTACGTCGGGGCGTTGACCGACGTACTCGACACACACTGGTCGGTCGAGACGAACGCGAAGACGCACAACTTCTGGGCGTTCCGGGCGTTCATCGACCGCCTCGCGTGTACCGCCGAAGAGTACGGCATCTCGGTAGAAGTTCGGTCGGAAGCGTGGACCTCTCAAGAGTGCCCGAACTGCGGGTCAACCGATCGGACGACGCGTCACCGCGACACGTTGACGTGTCCGTGTGGATTCGTGGGACACGCGGACCTCACGGCAAGCGAGACGTTCTTGAGACATCATCAGAACACAAAGAGTTCTGATTGGCGAACGAGACGCAAAGCGTCTCGTCAACGGCAGACAGACGTAGCACGGCCGATGGCACGGCCCGTGCGACTCAAGTGGGACGACCACGAATGGTCAGAGTCACCACGCTCTTGTCCCAACGAGGAGCGCACGAACCCGCAAGTTACCTCCGTGGGTCGGTAAGCGATACCCCCCAGCGCGAGGAAACCCCGGCGTTCACGTCGGGGAGGATGTCATTGGAGCCGATACCGCAA
This sequence comes from Halorubrum laminariae, assembly GCF_024494655.1. Taxonomy (GTDB): domain Archaea; phylum Halobacteriota; class Halobacteria; order Halobacteriales; family Haloferacaceae; genus Halorubrum; species Halorubrum laminariae. The sequence continues at coordinate 135,359 of NZ_JANHDL010000002.1, forward strand.
GATCGCGGCGATACCGCCGAGATTCGCGAGCTGCTCGCCGGGCGCGAACTCCGACGAGAAGACGACCACGTCGCCGCCCTGCTGTTCGACCGATTCGATGACCTCGTTCACGTCGATCGCCCAGTCGCCGTCGCCCTGTCGCTCGGTGCGGAGCCGCTCGTCGACGACGAGCAGCGTCTCGACTGCGCCGAAGTCGGCCGCCTCGGCCACGTCCTCGGGACCGTACGTCGCCTTCGCGCCCTGCGCGATCTCGGCAGTGAGATCGTCGATGAGGGTCGCCTCCTTTGTGATCCGCGTCTCCTTTTGTACCTCGTCGACCGCGCCGCGCTTGAGCACCTCGTGGACGCCGCGGTCGCCGACAGCGGAGGTGTCGACCGTGGTGATCTGGTCGGCCAGATCGCGGTACTCCGCTTCGATGTAATCGAGCGCGTCGGTCTTCGTGAACCCCGGCCCGGCGAGGATCACGGCGTCGGCGTCGAGGTGCGCGAGTGCCTCGCCCAACTCGGCGAACAGCTCCTCTCGCGGGCGTGAGTAGTCGCCTTTTCCCGTCGGCTTGGTGAACGAGGCGTACTCCTCGGTGCCGTACTGCTGGACGGTGTGGACGTACGCGGCCCCCTCCTCGACAGTGGCGATCGCCACGTCGGGGTTCTCTGCGGCCTCCGTCGCCTCCTCAAGCCGCTCGGTCTGGTCCGGCTTGAAGTGTTTCTCCACCGTGATCTCGTCGTGTTCCTCGACGTTGATCGTGTGGTGGGCGTTGAGCTGATCCTCGCGCGAGCAGGCGACGATGATGCCAGAGACGCGCAGGCGGTTGGCGAACCGGGCGAACTCGACATCGTCGACTTCGAGCGTGACGAAGATGTGCTCGCGTTGCCCGCCGGTGTCGCGCATCTGGTCGTCGTTCCGCTGGATCCGGCGGGTGGTGTCGCCCTCGACGCGGTCGCCGGGCTCCAAGACGTGCGCCAGATGCCAGAGATCGTCGACGTTCTCGGGAACGAGAGTGAGCCGCTCGCGGCCCTCCTCGCCGTAGCCCCGATCGGAGATTCGCATGGCTTCCCGTTCGCTCGGCCGCGTATCAACTCTTGTCTTTGCCGTCGGTCATCGTCTCCTCCGAGACCCACGCGAAGCCGGCCGAGCCGTCGGGATCGCTCCCGTCATTGACCCGACGGTCGTCGCTGGGCAGTCGACGGTCGACGTCGGTCGTTCTGCGTTCGCCGCCGCGCCCAGCGTTCGCGGCGCGTGTCTCGCTCGCTGCGTCGGGCGATCGCCGGCGGTCGATCGGGACGGTCCGGCCCGACTGGACGGCGGGAGATGCCTCGGTTCGCGCCGACCGGGACCCCCCGTCGCCCATCGACCGTACCCCCTGCCTCCGGTGCCCGGCGGCTGCTGGCACGCTGCGCGGAGCGGGTTCACGAGGAGAGACGCTCGCCGGTGTGTCACCGGGTGCGGCGGTCTCGCGAGCGGGCTTCGCGGGCGCGCCCTCCGACAGCGCCGCGCGCGCGCCACGGCCGTACACGCCGTAGGCGACAGTGCGAACGACGAAGACGACCACGCCGCCGACCGCGATCAACACGAGCGGGCCAGCGAGCGCGTATCCGACGACGAGCGTCGCGGCCGCGACGACCCACGCGACCGCGTACCGACCCGACCCGGCGACGCGGACAACCCGGCTCGGTCGAAGGCCGTCTCGGAGACGACCCGACGCGGCGAACGCGGCGAGTGCAGCCGGTTTGACGTACGCGTACGCGAGCAGATACGTGACGGTGACCACGGTCAGCAATCCAACCCCGGCCGCGACGATGGCCGTAGTCCCGTCCGGGCCGAGCGCGCTCTCGATCGGGGCAGCGATCGGTTCCGGATCGACGGTTCCGGACCGCAGGGCGACGCCTGTTCCGGTGGCCGTCGCGAGCAGCGCCAAGAGCGGAGCGAGGAGGACCGCGCTCACCAGCACCGACTTGACGCCGTCACAGTAGAGTTCGTTCCACGCGACGAACGACGCGGCCCCGTCCGCGTTTCCGGTCTCCATCCCGTCAGCGAGAATTCTGATGAAGTAGCCACGGACCACGAGCGCCGGCGTGACCACGATCGGGCCGGCCACGGCGACCGGCGGTGCGGCGATCGTCGCGGCGACCCAGAGCGGGAAGGCGATCCACGTCGAGAGGGTCAACAGTCCGCCGACGACAATAATACCGGTGACATCGGTCGAACGCGCCAGTGCCGTGACCGCCCTCCGGAGCATATCGGATCCTGTTTCGCGAGAGGTATAAATGGTGACTGCGACACCGATCAATCGGATGCGCGCCGATCGAAATGTGATAATTCGCCAGAGAATTTATATATTCGCGAGAGGTACACCCGAACGGCCGCGCGGGACAATCGTGTGCCTCTGACAAATCGATAGCCGCCTCTCGGCGGCTTCCCCGTCCGCGGCTTTCTCGAAGAGTACGCATCGCCTTCCGCTCACCTCCCCGTCGATCGCACAGCCATTTCGCGTTTCACGACTACGCGCCGGTACCGATTTATCCCGGCCGACCGACGGTCCTGTATGACCGGCGACGAGCGGACGAGCGACGTGGAGTCTGCGCTCCGCAGTTACGGGGTCAACGTCGAGCGCATCGACGGAGCCGATCCGCTGGAGTTGACGTACATGACGGCGTTTCCCGGCCGCGAGGTACACCACGGGGAGATCGGGCGGGTGCTCAACGCGCTCATCCATCGCGCGGAGGCCGACGCGTGGGACCCCGTCGCGGTGGACGCGACCGTGGTCCGGTCGCCCGGCGACGTCCTCGGGACGTGGCGCGCCGAAGCCGCGTGGTTCGACGCGCTCAGCGCCTACGAAATTTCGGAGACGGAGTTCTCGACGCGCGTGCTGGAGACGCTGACGCACGCACCGGACGACCCGGGAGACGCTGACAGAGACGTGGGAGACACGGATAATGAGATCGAAGGCGTAGACCGTGAGACGGACAACACGACCGAGAACGCGAGACACGAGCCGGCGGAAACCGAACACGGTGAGCAGCCGTGACGCGCCGACACCCGATCAACCGCGCGCAGCGACGCCTCCAGCGCCCGTCGCGAGAGCGGTTCGCTACCCGCGAGGTGGCCTTCGACGTCGACGGCGAGACGTGTCGGGGCACGCTGTATCTCCCGGGGGGCGACCCGGAGGATCCGCCCGTCGTCGTGATGGCACCGGGGCTGGGAGCGGAGCGGAGCTTCGGCTACCCGGCGGTCGCAGAGCGGTTCGCAGACGCCGGGTACGCCGCGCTGTGCTTCGATTACCGCGGCTTCGGTGAATCAGACGGTGACTCGCAGGCGGTCTCGCCCGCGGCACAGCGCGCCGACTACGCGGCGGCGATCGAGCGGGCTCGCCGGGTCGACGCTGTCGGCCGCGGGCTGATTCTGTGGGGCGCGTCGCTGTCGGCCGCACACGTCCTCACGCTCGCCGCCGACCGCCGCGACGTCGACGCCGTGATCGGACTCGTCCCGATGCTCGACGGCCGCGCGATCGCTCGCCAGCGGGGCGCGCGGTACCTGGTTCGCTCGGGTGTCGCGGGCGTCCGCGACCTGATCGGGAGCCGGTTCGGCCGCGGTCGGTCGGTGCCGATCGTCGGCGACGCCGCCGACCTCGCGGCGATCACGGAGCCGGGAACGAAGCGGAAGTACCTCGATCTGGTCGACCGGGACTCGCGATGGCGAAACGAGACGCCGGCGCGGTCACTGCTACGCATTCCGACGTACCGACCGGTTGAACGGCTCGGCGAGATCCGCGCGCCGACGCTCCTCGTGGCCGGCACCGACGATCAGATCGTCGACGCCGAGTCGGTGACGGACGCCGGTGAATCGCTCGCCCGCGGGACCATCGTCTCGATGCCAGCCGATCACTTCTCCGCGTTCGGCGAGGACTTCGAGCCCGCCGTCGGCCACCAGCTCTCGTTCCTGCGCGACGTGTTTTAGTGACAGCGGCACGCACGGCCGCCCATGACCGTTATCGCGCTGTTGAGCGTCGCGCCGGTGATCGAGGGGAGCATGTCCGAGGAGGTCGCGAAGGCCGTCGCCGCGCTCGACGCGTTCGACGTGAGCTACGAGACGAACCCGATGGGAACGGTGATCGAATCCGACGACGCCGACACCCTGTTCGCGGCCGCGGCGGCGGCTCACGAGGCCGTCGACGGCGACCGCGTCTCGACCGTGCTCAAGGTCGACGACAAGCGGACCAGCGACGAGCGCGCCGACCGCAAGGTCGAGGCGGTCGAGGAACACCTCGGCCGCGCGGCCGAACGCGAGCGGTAGGGCGGCGCGAGCGATAGGTGCCCCCTGTCGCGCGCGGGCACCGCCGGGCACTCCGCGGGCACCGTTTTCGCCCTCACCCCTTGATGTTGCAGACGGGGAAGGTCCGCGCCACCTTGTCGCCGATTCCAAGTTCGTCGCTGACGCGGATCACCTCGTCGATGTCCTTGTAGACGCCGGGGGCCTCCTCAGCGATCGTCGCGCCCGACTGTGCTTTCACGTAGATCTGCTGGTCGGATTCGAGATCGGACTGAACATCGCCTCCCCAGAACTCCTGTTTCGCCTGCGTCCGACTCATCAGGCGTCCAGCACCGTGGGCGGTCGACCCGAACGAAACCCCCATCGATTGGTCGCCGCCGCGGAGCACGTACGAGCCAGCTCCCATGCTTCCCGGGATGATCACGGGCTGACCCACGTCGCGGTACGCCGCGGGTACGTCCGCGTTACCGGCGGGGAACGCCCGCGTCGCGCCCTTGCGGTGGACGTACAGTTCGCGCTCCGCGCGGTCGACGGCCGCGTCGCCGACCGCCGGCCGCCCGTCGGCGTCGACGCCGACCTCGTGGGTCTCCTTTTTGGCGATGTTGTGCGCCACGTCGTACAGCAGTTCCATCCCGAGGTCGTCGATCGGGTCGGCGTCGAACACCTCGCCGAACGTCTCGCGGGCCTGATGGGTGATGAGCTGGCGGTTCACCCACGCGAAGTTGATGCACGCGCCCATCGCGCCGTAGTACTCGGCGGCCAGCTCGGAGTCGGCGGGCGCGGCGGCGAGCTCCTTGTCCGGCAGCTCGTCGAGGAGATCGCCGTGTTCCTTCTCGATCCGGCGGAGGTAGTCGTTGCAGGTCTGGTGTCCGAGTCCGCGGCTCCCGCAGTGGATCAACACGACGATCCCGTCTTCTTCGAGACCGTACGACTCGGCCACGTCGTCGCGGAACACGTCCGTCACCCGCTGGACTTCGAGGAAGTGGTTTCCGGAGCCGAGCGACCCGAGCTGGTTGCGACCGCGGTCTTTCGCCTTCTGCGTGACGTACTCGGGGCGCGCGTCCGGGCGGCGGCCCTCGTCCTCGCAGCGCGCGAGGTCGCTCTCGATCCCGTACCCCTCCGCGACTGCCCACTCGACGCCGCGCTCTAAGGCCCCGTCGATGGCGTCGGCGGTGCCGGTAATCACGCCGCCGCCGCCGAGTCCGGAGGGGATCGCCTCGAACAGCGCGTCGACGAGTTCTCCCTCGCGACCCCGAATGTCGTCGTATGTCAGGTTCGTCCGGACCATCCGGACGCCGCAGTTGATGTCGTACCCGACCGCTCCGGGCGAGATACAGCCGGTTCGGGCGTCGATCGCGCCGACGCCGCCGACCGGGAACCCGTATCCCTGATGACCGTCCGGCATGCAAAGCGCCGGTTCGACCATTCCCGGGAGATGCGTCGCGTTTCGCAGCTGTTCGAGGGTTTTGTCCTCGCCTATCTCCTCTAAGAGCGCCTCGCTCGCGAGGACGCGGGCGGGGACGTTCATGTCGCCCTCACGCGGGATCTCCCAGACGTGCTCGCGCACCTTCTCCAGCCGGATCCCGTTGATCTCGCGGGTAGTCATACGCCCGCTTCGCCGGGCCGGGGGAATAGCGTTACGTCCCGCGGGCGTTCGCCGTGCCGGAGCCCCGTCGACTTCCGGTCAGTCGTCGGACGGTTCAGCCGAGCCCGCCGCGGGTTTGCTGTCGCTGTCGGCGGGAGCGCGCCGCGGATTCGTGAGATAGTTGTCGAGCGCGTACGGCCCGGATCCGGTGATCAACAGCGCGGACGCCAAGCTGAACAGACCGATGTGCGCCAAGACGGGGTCGTCGGGGATTCCGAACAGCGTGAGCGTGAACACGAAAAGCGCCGCCATCGCCGACGCCCGAGTGAAGAAGCCGACCGCGATCGCGACGCCGATGGCGATTTCGCCGAACCCCGCGCCGAGGACCCACAGATCGGGCGGGATCGGCGTCGCCGTCGAGAGGCCGTACTGCTCGACCACCCCGCGGGCCATCTCCGGCGCGAGCAGCTTCTCGAACAGGCCGAGGAACGCGAATCCGATCCCCATCCCGACGCGGATCACCGTGGGTATGTACCGTTCAAGCGGGTCGAGGCGGTCGGTACCCCACTCCACGACCCGCCGGATCGGGTCGACCTCGCTGTAGAACGTCCCGGGCGTCGACGCGACGCGCTCGAATACGTGGTCAGCGCTCGGACGGCCGCTCCCGACGAGCACGAGCGCAAGAAAGCCCGGAATCCATTCGAGCGAGTACACGAGAAGCGGGGCGACGGGCAGCGCGATCAGGTACGCGAGGAGCCCGACACTGGCGGCGACACGCGTGCCGAAGCCGAAGATGATCAGGAACCCGAGCAGGATCTGTAGCAGCCGGTCGACGCCGCCGCCGATCAGCGGATCGACCACGGGATTGAGGAAGTAGCCCGCAAACCCCGCTCCGACAAGCGGGAGTCCGAACCCGAGACGCAACAGCCACGGGAGCAGGTCACGGTACTCGGCCATCACAGCCCGGAACGCCGCGACATCTCGGTCGAAGACGTGAACGCGGCGGTACGTGACGATGGCGGCCGAGAGCGCGACTCCGCCGCCTGCGAGCGCCGCCGAGTTCACCGGATCGGTCAGCGCGGCCGAGAGGAACGCCAGCCCCTCGCCGACCTGTTCGGTCGAGGTTACGTACCGTACGTGTGCCGACGCGACGCCCGACGCGAGGACGAAACCGACGAGCGTCGCGGCGAGGACCGTTACCGGACGGGCGAAGCGAGTTCGCGTCATACGGTACCATCATGCTCTGAGTGGATAAATGCTTGAGCAGTGACCAAGCGGCAGAGCCGGCACAGACGGGGGCACGCGGCGGAGCGAACCGGTCGTTGACTCCGGGGAACGGTGCGCTGCACGGCGATCCTCACCGATCGGCCGGATCGGCCGGGAGCAGATCGGTCGGCGCGTCGGAGACGGTGAACGCCGCGAACGTCCCGCCCAAAACGGTCCCGTACAGCAGGTGTGCGACGGCGATGACCGCACCGAATTCGAAACTCGCCGTGAGCCCCGGTACCGGAAGCGTCGGTACGGGGAGCGACGTGGCTCCTTCGAGCGCGAGCGCGGTCGGGAGCAACAGTCCGCCGGTGATCATGCCGAGCAGCGCCGAGTGGACGACGCCGAGCGAGAGACACCCTCCAAGATCCGTGCGAAGTTCTGCGAAGAGGGACCGGTCGAAGATCGCGACGAACAGGGTCCCGAACAGCGTGCTGTTGAACAGATGGACGACCCAGCCGGCGAGGACGGTTTCGACGCCGACGAGCGCGCCGATGGTCGGCATGAGCCCCAGTGCGCCGTGCAACACGACACCCATCACCGCGCCAGCGACGAACCCCGAGAGACCGCCCGCGATCCAGTGACGTGTTTCGACCGTCTCCGCCGCATCGTCGGTCGCGCTGTATTGTGACATGCGTTACCAATGGTCTTGGTTCTGTATAACACTTCGGCTGAACCGACCGCACACGGCGCGAGTATTTCGTTAGACGTCGAAGACGACGTACGCGTACCACTCGTCGCCGCGCCGTTCGATGGTCATCTCGGAGTAGGTGACCGCTTTGATCTCGCGGGCCGCCACGTCGGATAGCGGGACACCGCGGGCGGATGCGTCGACCGTCCACGCGGCGTCTCCGCGGTCTTCGTGGCTCGCGGGTTCCGTCCCGTCGTCGGTCTCGGCCGGTTGAGATGCAGAGACCGAACACCGATGGTTGGCCGGTAACACGAGCCGCACGTCGCGCTCATAGATCAGTCGGTCGAGGTAGTCGAAAAGCAACGCCTCCGGCCCTTCAGACCGGACGGTCATCTTGAATCGGTCGCCCATCTCCGGGACCGATTCGCAACTCGCGGCCGTGAGCCCGTCGGCGACGGACGCGAACACCGCAGAAAGGGTGTCACCGGTCGCCTCGACGGCGACATCTGCGGTGTGTTCACGCAGTTCGTGTGTCATCGGTTGGCGTCTCCAGCCGCGTCCGTCCGGTCGGTCGCGTCGGTTCGGTCGACTGCGGCGGTCCCGCCGGATGCACCCTCATCCTCTCCGTCCGCCGCCGTCGTCATCTCCCAGTCCGAGTCGGGTCTATCGCGCAGATGGGTCGCCGTATCGGCCGTGTGGACCGACTCGGGAGAGACGCCGTCGACGCCTTCAGCCGCACCCTCAAGCGCGACTCCGCTCGTCACCACGGCGCGCAACCCCTGCTCGACGCTCAGATCCACCTCGACGATCCGGTCTTCGGGGACGAAGACGACGTGGCCGCCCATGACCGGGTTCGGTGCCATCGGCATGAATAGGGTCCGCATCTCGTCACCTCCGGCCGGGGCCGTGACGGCCGCGGGGGTGGCGCTCGTGACGAACGCGAGCGTGTACGACCCCTTGGTCGGGAACTCCACGAGGACGACCTCGCGGAAGTTCCCCTCGTCGGATTCGAGCATGGCGTCGCTCATCTGTCTGAACCCGCGGTACACGGACCCGACACCCGGAACCTGCTCGATCGCGTAGTGCGTGTACTCGACCGCCCGTTCGCCGTATCGTGTCGATTCGACCGCGATCCCGAGCACGAGAATCGAGGTGACGAAGATCACCGGCGTCGCGATCTCGACGACGAGTTGACGGGAGACGGACCCCAAGACCGGCAGCGAGAGCCGAGAGGAAGGCGGCACGACCACCGACGAGAACGCGTCGAGATACTGGTAGATGGCGTCGAAGACGAATCCCAACACCGCGAGGGTGATGACCGCCGGCACGATCACGGCGACTCCGGTTATGAAGGCCCGGCGGAGCCGCTTTTGTCCTGGCGGCGTCTTCTTGGACATATAGGTGTCCACGGCCGACCGCGACAAAACGGTTCTGTCGTCGGCCGCGCTGCCCGTCGATCGCTGCGTCCGTCGATCACTTCGGTCGATCGGCAGACAGTCACCTCGGACGATCGGCAGACGGTCGCGGGATGCAACCCTCCCCGGTGGCGGTGGAGTTATATCCCACAGGACTGTTAGTTGTGTGCAGTGAGCGTCACCGTAGAGAAACAGACGGATCCCCCCGGCGAGGCCGAGCAAGCGTCGGCCGCGTGGGACCTCAAAGAACGGATCCGCGCCAGCGAGGGCGTCTTGCGACAGCGGCGGGGGTTTTTTATTGACGCCTATCGCCGGTCCACGACGCATCTTCTCGTCGAGTCGAACACGCTCGTCGCGTTCGCCTCCGTCCGCCGAGACGGCTACGTGCTCTTTCTGGCGGTCGATCCCGACTACCGTGGACAGGGTCACGCAGAGCGGCTCATCGCCGACATCGCAACCGAACACCGCTCCGTCACCTGCCACGCCCGCACGACGAACGACGCGGCGCTCGGATTCTACGAACACCTCGGATTCGAGGTCGTGCGTCGGATAGACAACTACTACGAGGACGGCGGCGACGCCTACTATCTTAAGCTCGGCGGCGACTCGCTCCGCGATCGACTCTCCGAGTTCGTGAACCGGTAGAAGAGACACAGTGGTCGCCCGCCGAACCGATACGCATTAGCACGCGCCGTGAGGAGGGTCGGGCATGACGGATCCCTCGCCGGCGTCGCTCGCGGACCGCGTCCGCGACGGCGACGTGCGGTTCCACGAGATCGAGGAGTACGCCGACGCCGACACCGCGGCAGCCGCGCGCCGGCGGATCGTTGCCGAGGCAACCGACACCGATGTCGACGTGCTCGGTGAGTATGCCTTCGACGCGGCCGATGCCCACGGCTCGAACATCGAGAACATGATCGGAGCGGTGCAGATGCCGATGGGCGTCGCCGGTCCGGTCGCGATAGACGGCGGCGCGCTCTCGGGAGAGCGATATCTCCCGCTTGCGACGACAGAGGGCGCGCTCGTCGCCTCAATCAACCGCGGCTGCTCCGTCGTCACCGACGCCGGCGGGGCAACCGCCCGCGTGACGAAAAGCGGGATGACGCGCGCGCCGGTCTTCCGCGTCGCCGATGTCGCTGAGGCGGAGGCGCTCGTCGAGTGGGTCCGCAACAGCGAGGCGACCCTCCGTGAGGCGGCCGAATCGACGACGAGCCACGGCGAACTCCTCGACGTGACGCCGTACGTGGTCGGCAACAACGTCTTCCTGCGGTTCCGCTACGACACGAAAGACGCGATGGGGATGAACATGGCAACCATCGCGACACGGGAGGCCTGCGATCGCATCGAATCCGAGACCGGCGCGTCGCTCGTCGCACTCTCGGGGAATCTCTGTTCGGACAAAAAGCCCGCCGCGGTCAACGCGGTCGAGGGACGCGGCCGATCGGTCACGGCCGACGTGAAGGTCCCCCGCGAAATCGTCGAAGAGCGGCTCCACACCACGCCAGAGGCGATAACCGAGATCAACACGCGCAAGAACCTCGTGGGATCGGCGAAGGCCGGTTCGCTCGGGTTCAACGCCCACGTCGCCAACGCGGTAGCGGCGATGTTCCTCGCGACGGGCCAGGACGAGGCGCAGGTCGTCGAGGGCGCGAACGCGATCACGACCGCCGAGACGACCGCCGACGGCGACCTCTACGCGTCGGTGTCGATCGCGAGCCTCGAAGTGGGAACGGTCGGCGGTGGTACGACGCTCCCGACACAGGCGGCCGGGCTCGACATTCTCGGCGTCCGTGGCGGCGGTGACCCCGCCGGCAGCAACGGCGACGCGCTCGCGGAGGCGATCGCGGTCTGCGCGCTCGCCGGCGAGCTCTCGCTGCTCGCGGCGCTCGGCTCGCGGCACCTGTCGTCGGCACACGCCGACCTCGGTCGATAGCCGGAGCGGGAATCGACCCGAACAACGCTTTTGTAGCCTCGACATCCAGTTCGCGTATGAACGATGGCACGGTGTCCGTTCCGCCCGAGCAGTACGAGCGGCTCACGGCGCTCGCCGCCGCCCGCGGCGTGACCCCGGAAGCCCAACTCGCCCGGCTCATCGACGACGCCTACGAGGGACTCGACGCCGACGACGCGGCGACGGAGGCGCTTCCGCTCGGCGTGTGTGACACGGACGAGACGGACGACGAGTAGCGACAGTCGCGTGCGACGGCTCGTCGGACCGCTACTGGAAGCCGATCCTCCCGCCGGTGTCGCGGATCGACTCGCCGCCCCCGCCCTTGAACTGCTCTTTGACCTCCTCGTAGTACGAGAGGATGTCCTCGTTGATCGTGGGGCGAACGGACTCCATCGCCCGACGGAAGTGCTTCATCTCGACCTCCTCGGCATCGTCGTCGTCGCGCAGCGCCTCGATAGCGGCCTCGCGGGCGATCCCTTCGAGATCCGAGCCGACGTACCCGTCGGTGATCTCCGCGATCTCGCGGAGGCTCACGTCGGGGGCAAGCGGCGTGTCCTCCGTGTGGATGTCGAGGATCTGCTCGCGACCCTCTTGATCCGGCTGGCCGATCATCACGAGCCGGTCGAACCGGCCGGACCGGAGGAGCGCCGGATCGATCATGTCGGGGCGGTTTGTCGCGCCGATCACCATCACGTCACCCATGTCTTCGAGCCCGTCGAGTTCGGTGAGTAGCTGGTTCACCACGCGCTCTGAGACGTTGTTACCCATCTCCTGCCCGCGAGAGGGCGCGAGGCTGTCCAGCTCGTCGAAGAAGATGATCGTCGGGCTCACCTGCCGGGCCTTCCGGAACGTCTGTCGGATCGCCTTTTCAGACTCGCCGACCCACTTCGAGAGCAGCTGTGGCCCCCTGACGGAGATGAAGTTTGCGTTCGTCTCGTTGGCGACGGCCTTCGCCATCAGCGTCTTCCCGGTTCCGGGCGGGCCGTACAACAGCACGCCCTTCGGCGCGTCGACGCCCATCCGGTCGAACTTCTCCGGAGAGGAAAGCGGCCACTCAACCGACTCTTTTACCTGCTGTTTGGCGTCGTCGAGACCGCCGACGTTGTCCCACGAGATCTTCGGCAGCTCGACGAGCACCTCGCGCATCGCCGAGGGTTCCACCTCGTTCAACGCGCCCGAGAAGTCGTCGCGCTTGACGATCATCCGGTCGATCAGGCTCGGCGGCACCTCCTCCTCGTCTAAGTCGATCTCGGGGAGGTACCGACGCAGCGCCTTCATCGCGGCCTCCTTGGTGAGGCTCTCGATGTCGGCACCCACGAAGCCGTGGGTCTCGTCCGCGAGGTGATCTAAGCTCACGTCGTCCGAGAGCGGCATGCCGCGAGTGTGGATCTGGAGGATCTCCTTGCGACCCACCTCGTCGGGGACGCCGATTTCGATCTCGCGGTCAAACCGTCCCGGCCGGCGGAGTGCGGGATCAACGCTGTCGACGCGGTTCGTTGCGCCGATGACGATCACCTGTCCGCGCGTCTCCAGCCCGTCCATCATCGTCAGCAGCTGGGCGACGACGCGGCGCTCGACCTCGCCGGTCACGTCCTCGCGCTTCGGCGCGATCGAGTCGAGCTCGTCGATGAAGATGATGCTCGGGCTCTCCTCTTTAGCGTCCTCGAAGATCTCGCGGAGCTGCTGTTCGGACTCGCCGTAGTACTTGGAGATGATCTCCGGGCCGGCGATGGAGAAGAACGATGCCGAGGTTTCGTTGGCGACGGCCTTCGCGAGTAGGGTCTTCCCGGTGCCGGGCGGACCGTGGAGCAGCACGCCCTGTGGCGGCTCGATCCCGAGTTTCGAGAAGATCTGCGGGTGTTTCATCGGCAGCTCGACCATCTCGCGGACGCGCTGGATCTCGTTTTGGAGCCCGCCGATGTCCTCGTAGGTGATCCCGCCGCCGGTCTTCTCGAACCCGGAGATCGGCTCTTCGCGCAGTTCGACTTCGGTGTCTTCGGTGATGAGACAGACGCCCTCTGGCTCCGTCTCGACCGCGATGAGTGGGATCGCCTGTCCGGGCGATCGCATGAACGGGTGGTTCGTCGAGGACATCACGGGGACGATGTCGCGCTCGACGACCGGCCGCTTGAGGATCTGGCGTTTCACCATGCCGGCGGCGTCGGAGCCGAACTGGACTGACGCCTCCTCCGGCGGGGCCAACACGAGCTTGTCGGCCTTCTCCGCCTCGGCTTTCCGGATCGTGACTCGCTCGCCAATGCCGACGTCGGCGTTCTGTCGCGTGAAGCCGTCGACGCGGACCGTGTCGGTGTTCCAGTCCTGTCGGTCCGCGCGCCAGACTTTCGCCGCGGTCGTATCCGCGCCCTCGATCTCGATGATGTCGCCGGGCGAGAGCTTCAGGTGCAACAGCGTGTCGGGGTCGAGCCGAGCGATACCGCGCCCCGAGTCGTTCGGGTACGCCTTCGCCACTTCGAGTTGTACTTCGTTCATGCTTCCTCGCGGGATATATCAGTAACTGCACCCGGTTCGGGAATAAGCCTGTTGGCGTCACCGCAGGCGGGGGTGAGGCCGATGTCAGAGACCGCACGCCCTGACCCGATCTGTGTCATCATATAGCACGGTAAGAAATCCGACGGTAAAACCCCGTCGTATGCGTGCGTTTTCGCCGACACCGGAATGGATCGCGATGGCGATGGCGGTCTCAATCGACGCGCCACGATCCGCCCAGCTCGTCTCGCTCCATCGACTCGGCGTCGCCGTCGCGGAAGACGCTCACGCGGCCCGTCTCCTCGCTCAGCGTGACGGTCGCAACAACCTCCGGACGGACCGAGGTCTCGATCGCGCTCATGTGTCTGGACCCCATCCAAGGCTCGTAGCTCACGTCGTCGACGAGGTCAGACTCTCCGCTTCGGGTCCCCAGATCACGGAACCGGACCATCTGCGATTCGATCTCGCCGTCGACGGCGACGACGATGCCGCCGTCCTGTTCGAGGCTCACGGTTTCGACGGCGTCGACGAATCCGTCCTCCTCGAAGACCGACCGACAGCTCTCGCGTGGCCAGCGGTTGTCGCCCATCGCGTCCGCGTACGCGCCGTACTCGCGGTCCGCGACGACGGCGAAGTACAACCCGGGTCCCTTGGCGTGCGGCTCGTCCCATCCGTCGAACGACCGGCTGACGTACTCCGTACAGTAGGTCAGCCGATCGATTATCTCCGTGACTCGGTCGTGTGACCCGTACTCGATCGCGAGTCGACTCATCTCGCTGCCTCCGCCGCCAGAGGAACGGCGGCCGATCGAACGCTCATGGATCGATCGACGAGCGGACGGTATATAAGCGGTTTCGAGTGGTGCCGACTGCTCTTGGCGACGCGCAGAGGCGAATTGACGGACCGGTCGTGCACGAGAGCTACGCCCACGGAACGAACAGCCGGGCGTCGAACCGCTCCGCACGGACGAGGCCGACGCCGAACGCGGCGGCGACAGCTGCGGGAACGAGATTTCCGTAAAATATGTTGATCCCGCCCCAGAGGATCACGAAGCTCACCATGTCGTCGAGCATGAACTCGCAGTCGCGAAGGCGGACGCGGAGGTCGTCGATCGCGAACGCCCGGTCGAGGGTGATGACCGCGACCGTCGCGGAGAGCACCCAGCCGGCGTAGTTCGAGAGGGGAACACCGAAGAACGCGCCGCCGCCGAAGTCCCAGAAGCCGAGCGCGACCGCGCCCGGATCGAGGACCACGTCCATCGCGACGACGGCGGCGATCACGGTCGCCAACCGGAGCCAGCCGTTCTCGGCTCGCGGACCGAGCAACAGCAGGCAGAGCAGGTACGCGTTGACCACGAGCGGGATGAAGAAGACGGGTAGTGCCAGCGGGACCCCACCGAGCATCGGTCCGAGGCTCACGGTGTACTCGAATCCCCCGTAGGGCCAGCCGGTCGCGACGCCGACGAGTTCGATCGCGTAGGTGTACGCGACCAAGACGCCGAGCCAGCCGAGCGCGCGACGATCGACCGCCGGCAGTACGCCGACGACGAGCGGCGACCGCATCACCAGCACGCCGAACAGCACGAACCACGGGTTGAACGCCAGCGGGTCGGGTACCCACCCTTCGGCGCTGCCGACGAGCGCGACCGCTCCGACGAGCGGGAACACCACCGCGATGGTGAATCGGTTCTCCCGGACGAGCCGGTCGAGAAACGAGGCCGCCTCGCCGCGGGTGTCCGGGAGCCGAGCGCGGAGCGCGTCGGTCATCAGAGCGCCTCCCATATCGGGTAGACGCGCCAGAGCCCGCCCATCGCGAGCAGCGTTCCGACGGTCGTGTTCAGCGCCGGGAACCACCAGTACGCGCGGTCGACCGCGATCGACGACGACGCGACCCACGCGACAAAGATCGGGTACGCGCCGAGCAGCGCGCCGAGTCGAAGGTCGACGGCGGCGAACGCGCCCGCGGCGGCGGTCCAGCAGGCGACACAGTAGGCGTACGTCCGACTCTCTCCCAGCAGGGTCGCAGTCGTGCGGATCCCCGCGGCCCGGTCCGGATTGATGTCGGGGATCGCGGAGAACGTGTGCATCCCCATCGCCCAGAGCCACGCGCCGACGAGCGCCGCGAGCGGCGGGTCCGCTCCCGCGACCGTCGCGTACGCGGCCGCGCCGGGGAGGACGTACAGCCCGTTCGAGACGGAGTCTGCGAACGGCGTCGTCTTGAATCGCAGGGGAGGCGCGCTGTAGGCCGCACCGAGCGCGAAAAAGCCCGCGAGGTACGGCCACGCGACCCGCGGAGTGATCGCGAACGTCACGAGGCCGACGGCCCCCGCGGCGACGACGGCGAGCGCGACGGCGCGGCTTCCACGCCATCGCGCCTCGCGCTCGTCTTTCTTCGGGTTCAGTTCGTCGATGTCGGCGTCGAACGCGTCGTTGACGCCGTAGAGGTAGACGTTCGCGGGCACGAGGAAGTAGGCTGCGAGTCCGACCGTGACCGGCGTAAAGAGTCCGCTCACGTCACCGATTCCGTAGGTGACGCCGACTGCGACGGGGCCGGCGAGATACAGCCAGAAGCGCGGGCGTGACAACACCAGCAGATAGCGAAGGAGTTCGGTCGGCCGCCGAGTCGCTTCGCCATCTCCGGCAATTGATGACATCTCGCTGCTCACGATCTCTGCGTCGCCGTCTTCGACAGTTCCTCTGCCGTCAACTGGCCGCTGATGAGACACATCGGGACGCCGATTCCGGGCGTCGTCGTCGAGCCGGTGAAGTAGAGTCCGTCGACCGTCTCGGACCGATGCGGCGGCCGGAGCAGCGAGGTCTGTCGCAGGGTGTGTGCCAGCCCGAGCGCGCTCCCCCGATAGCTGTTGTACCGGTCGGCGAAGTCGTCGACACAGAACGTCTCCTCGAAGACGATGCGGTCGCGCAGGTCGGTTCCGGTGTTCGCCGTGATGTCGTCTATCACGAGATCGCGATACGACTCGCGGAGCGCTGGCGTGTCGGCCAGCCCCGGGGCGATCGGCACCAGCGCGAAGAGGTTGCTGTGCCCCTCTGGCGCGACCGTGTCGTCGGTCTTCGAGGGCACACAGAGGTAGTAGGCCGGGTCGTCAGGCCACTGCGGGTCGTCAAATATCTGGGCGAAGTGTTCGTCCCAGTCCGTCGGCAACACGAGCGTGTGGTGCGCGAGGTCGGTCACGTCGCCTTCGACGCCGAGGTACAGGAGGAACGCGGAGGGTGCGTACGTCCGCGACTCCCAGTATGCCTCGCTGTACTGCCGTTTGTGTTTCGGGAGCAACTCCAGTTCGGTGTGCGCGTAGTCGGCGTCGGAGACGACCAGATCCGCGAGGTAGCGGTCGTCGCCGACGGTGTCGACCGCGAACGCGCCGCGACGGCCCTCGATCGCCGTCACCTCGGCGTCCGTGACGAACTCAACACCCAGATCGGTCGCGAGGTCGACGATTCCGTCGACGACCGCGCCGATCCCGCCTTCCGGGTAGTAGACGCCCATGTTGTAGTCGACGTGGCTCATCAGGTTGTACAGCGCCGGGGTGTTGTGCGGCGATCCGCCGAGGAAGACGAGCGTGTACTGCATCAGCTGCTGGAGCTTGGGGTGATCGAAGTAGCTCTCGACGTGTCCCTGCATCTTGCCCAGAAGCGAGAGCCCCCACGAGTACCGGAGCACGTCTTTGTCGACATAGTCGCGAAGCCGCGGACGGTTCTCGTACACGAAGTGTTCCATCCCGATCTCGTAGGTGCGTTCCGCCTCGTCGAGATACGCGTCGAACGCCTCGCCTGCGCCGGGTTCGTACGCTTCGAACAGCTCTCTGTTCGCCTCGCGGTCCGGAAGCACGTCGACTTGATCCCCGTCTTTCCAGAACACCCGGTAGTGCGGGTCGAGCCGCTCCAGCTCGTAGAACTCCTCGGGCGATCGACCGAAGTGGTCGAAGAACCGCTCGAACACGTCGGGCATGAGGTACCACGAGGGACCCATGTCGAACCGGAAGCCGTCGACTTCGAGTCGGCTCGCGCGGCCGCCGAGCTGCTCATTCTTTTCGAGGAGGGTCACGTCCGCACCGGCGTCGGCGAGGTAACACGCGGTCGAGAGGCCGCCGAACCCGCCGCCGATCACGACGACGGACTCGCCGGCCACGGAATCGATCTCCGGGGCCACGTCCATGGGAGATTGTACGCCCGGACGGAGTATAAAGACCGGCCAGACGGGCGCGAGGCGGACCGACAGCTTCGGGTCGGCAGCCGCTCCGGCCGGGGATGCCGCGAGCCGTGCGAGTGGGTATGCCTAAGTCGCCGACGCGCCTATCGGCTCCCAATGGATCTGACGGTCGCGATCACCGGCGCAACGAGCGGGATCGGACGGGCGGTCGCCGAGGCGTTCGTCGACGCGGGCGCGTTCGTCGCCGTCTCCGGCCGTGACGGCGACGCGGTCGATCGCACCGTCGCGAGGCTGAACGGCGATGGCGACGACGGCGGGGACAAGAGCGAAAGCGGAGCTGAGAACGATTCGGACGGCACCGCGTGGGGGTCCCGCATCGACGTCCGCGACGAGTTCGATCTCGAACGGTTCTTCGAGCGGGTCGCGATCGAGGCAGGACCGATCGACGTGCTGTTCGCGAACGCGGCGGTCCTCCACGGCGCGCCTGGAGAGAAACCGACGGACTCCGTCTCGTACGCCGACTACGACGACACGATGCGGACGAACGCCCGCGGCGTGTTCGCGACAATCAGAGAGGCGGTCCCGCACCTCGACAGGGACGCCCGGGTCATCGTCCCGTCGGAGTCCGTCGCGCACGACTCGACCGCGGGCATGGGCGCGTACGCGGTCTCGAAGGCCGCGGCCGAGGCTGTCGCGCGCGGCTTCGCGGCCGACCTCGACGCGACGGTCGGCGTCGTCGATCCGGGGCTCGTCGCCACCGACCTCACCGGCAAAGAGCGCGCTCGCGACCCGGAAAGCGTCGCACCGCTCTTCGTCTGGGCCGCCACCGAGGCCCCCGCCGCCGACCTCGACGGCGACCGACTCGGCCTGCGCGAGTGGAAGGCCGCGACCCGCTAGTTTTCACCGATACCGCCGCCAGTCGCCCCGTGCCAACTCCAGTCGCCGCGCGGGCGAACGCGGGTGTGCGGTGCGGTCCCGCGCGGTGTCGCCGACGCTCGACGTGACCGTCGGCCGCACGCACCGCCTGTTCGCCATCGCTGTCCGTCCCACGACGCGTCGTCGTCGAGACCGTCCTCGACGAGCGATCACTCCTGTGACACCCGCGATACGCGGGATTCGATGTCGGCGTCGGAGGGGTCGACCGCGAGCGACGCGACCGCGTCCATGAACGCCGTGCGGTAGCTCGCGGGGCCGGCGGGATCCAATTCCGCCGCTCGCTCACCGGCGATCCCGTAGGCTGCACACGCGACGAGCGACGCCGTAAGCGTCGAGTTGACGGGCGAGTCCGGTCCGTCGGCGACCGCGGCCATCGTCCCGAGCGTGCTCGCGAGCATGCAGCCGGACCCGACGAACGACCCCATTCGCTCGTGACCGACCGCCAGCTCGTAGGTCACCTCATCGTCGGCGACGACGTCGACCGGCCCGGACGCGACGACGACCGCGCCCGTCTCCGCGGCGAGCGCCCGCGCCGCCGAGGCGGCACCGTCGGCCTCGCCGACCGATTCGACGCCTCTGACGGCCGCCTCCTCGCCAGCGAGCCCGCGGATCTCGCCGACGTTGCCCTTGATCACGTCGAACGCGACCGCGTCGAGCAGACGACCGACCGAGTCGACGCGGTGTGGCGTCGCCCCGTATCCGACCGGATCGAGCACCACTGGGATGCCGGCCTCGTTCGCGCGGGCCCCGGCGTCGATCATGGCGTCGACGTCGGTCACCGAGGCCGTCCCGGTGTTGATCACGACCGCGTCAGCGCCGGCGGCCATGTCGCCCGCCTCGGCCGGAGCGTTGGCCATCACGGGAAGGCCGCCCCAGTGGAGCGTGACGTTCGCCGTCTCGCTCATCGTCACGTCGTTCGTGAGGTGGTGGACGAGCGGCGCGGACTCCCGGACTGCTGACAGCGTCGCACGGACTCGCTCGTCGTCGACCGGCTCAGCGGGCATCGGCGATCACCTCGTCGAGCGCCGCGGTCGCGGCCGCCGGGTCGTCAGCGGCGGTGATAGCCGAGATGACCGCCGCGCCCGTCGCACCCGCCTCGATCACGGGTCTCACGTTGTCGGCGGTTATCCCGCCGATGCCGAACACGGGGATCTCGACCGCATCCGCGATCGTCGCGACCGGCTCCGTCCCGATCCCGTTTTTTTCGGCGGGGACATCCTTCGACGCCGTTCCGTACACCGCTCCGACGCCGAGGTAGTCCGCGCCAGCCGCCTCGGCGGCCTCGGCCTCCGCGACCGTCGACGTCGAACACCCGACGATCGCGTCTGAGCCGAGACGCTCGCGAGCAATCTCGATGGGGAGGTCCGACTGACCGAGGTGGACGCCGTCGGCATCGATCGCCGCGGCGAGGTCGATCCGATCGTTGACCAGCAGCGGCACCTCTGCCGCCGCTGTAACCTCGCGGAGGCGACAGCCGAGTTCGTATCTGTCGCGAGCCGACCGGCCTTTCTCGCGAAGCTGTACGGCGTCGACGCCGCCGTCGATCGCCGCCTCGACGATCTCCTCGGTGTCACGACCGGCCGATCGATCCGACTGCGTCACAAGATACGTCCGCCATCCGGTGAGATTCATCGGTGGTACTTTCGAGTGGTTGGTGAAAAGTGATTCCGTCGACAACGAGGGGCGGTTGGCGGTGAGAAGACGGGACAGCGGCGGGGAAACGGTCGGCGGTGACGTGTCTTCGATTCGGTTCGCGCTACTCGTCGTCGGCGACCGCGTCGACGACCTCGACGCTGCCGGTGAGCTGCCGGTGGACATACGGCATGTCGATGCCGGCGTCGTCGAACGCCTCCTTCACCGCGGCGACGTACTCCGAGCGCACGCGGACGAAGTCCCCGCGGTCGGGGTCGGCGATCCAGATCCGCGCCTGCAGTCCGACCGCCGAGTCACCCAGTTCCGTCAGGCGGACGGAGGGCGCGGGGTCGTCGAGGATCTCCTCGTGTTCCGCCGCCTTTTCGACGATGATGTCCGTCGCCTCGTCGATGTCGTCGTCGTAGCCGATCCCGAAGACGAATTTCTGTCGGAGCGTCTCGTAGGCGACCGGGTTCGTGACGGCGTTGTTCGCGAGGTCACCGTTCGGCACCGTGATCCGCTCGTTGTCGAACGTCCGGACCCGCGAGACTCGGAGGTCGATATCCTCGACTCGGCCGGCGTTTCCGTTCCACTCGATCCAGTCGCCGACCTCGAACGGCTTGTCCTTCAAGATGAACACACCGGCGACGAAGTTGCCGAGGAGGTCCTGTGCGGCGAAGCCGATCGCGAGCGCGATCGCGCCACCGAAGACGGCGAACGCGGAGAGAAACGCCCCGTACCCCGCCACGGTGAAGCCGATCGCGAGCGCCGCGACCCAGACCACACCGCTGGCGACGCTCGTCGCCAGGCTCCGGACCGCCTTGTCGAATCCCCGCGATCCGAGGACACGACGTACCCCCGGAACGAACGCGTACTTGCCGAACAGCAATACGGCGAGGAAACCGACGATGAACCCGGCCACCGCCGTCGCGATACCCGGAAGGTCGATCGCGTTCGCGACCGCGTCGAGCTGTAGGAGAGTCATCAACGACCCTGTTCGTGAGGGTATATAAAGAACCTACTGGCACCGCAGTTGTTTACGGTGGGTCACCGCCGGGCCGTTCCGGGTCCCGACGCTCAGTCGCTGCGTACTGCGAGCGGGCCGTCGCCACGCGCGACGCCGCGGAGCCGCCGGCCGTGTACGTCGTCCTGCTGGATCCGTTCGGTGACAGTCGCCGAGACCCAGCCGTCACGGTCCGCCGGCGGCGGAGCCGGATCGACGCCAGCGGGGCGAACGGCGTCCGGGAGATACCGGGCGTACGTCGGGATCCGTTCCCGGAGCGGCATCCCGCCGGCGTCGGCCACGTCTCGGAGCCCGTCGAGGTCGGGCCACGCGTACTCGGGGTTGATGTAGTCGTCCGTGACCGGCGAGACGCCGCCCAAGTCGTCGATGCCGCAGTCGACGAGGGCGGCCGCCGGCGAGAGGTTCGGCGGCACCTGCACGGAAACCTCCGGGGGGAGCGCCGTTCGCGCCATGGCGACGACTCGACGCATCGTCGCAAGATCCGGCTTCGGAAAGTCCGACCGCTCGTTCGGAACAACGTTCTGCACTATCACCTCTTGGACGTGACCGTACCGCTCGTGGAGTTTGCGAACCGAGAGCAGACTCTCCGCGCGGTCGCGCCAACTCTCGCCGATACCGACGAGGATCCCCGTAGTGAAGGGGACGCCCTGCCGGCCCGCCGCCCGGATCGTGTTGAGCCGCTGGCCGGGCGTCTTCCGGCGGCCGCCCGCGTGCGCGTCGACGTCGGCCGTCGTCTCCAGCATGACGCCCATCGACGCGTTGACCTCGCGCAGGTCGGCGAACTGGGACTCAGTGAGGTCGCCGGGATTCGAGTGCGGGAGAAGCCCTTCCTCCAAGGCGATTTCGCAGGCGCGGTAGAGATAGTCGTGGATCGAGTCGAACCCCCACTCATCTAGCTGGTCGTGGATCGCGGTGTACCGATCGTCCGGATCGTCGCCGAACGTGAAAAGCGCCTCCGTGCAGCCGGCGTCGGCACCCACGCGACACCGCTCTCGGACCTCCGCGGGGGAGAGCAGCGACGCCTCGCCGGGCACGTCGTAGTAGGTGCAGTAGGTGCAGGTGTATCGGCACGCAGTGGTCAGGGGAACGAACACGTTTCGGGCGAAGGTGAGCCGCTCGGGGGGAGTACCGTCAGCGGGCGACACCGACAGCAGCCGCTCGACGCGGTCCGCGTCGATCGACAGGTCGATCCCGTACTCGTCGGCCGCCGTGAACACAGGCGTGAGTCGCGCTCGGGGTTCAAAAAGGATCGCGGTCCCGGATCGCTGCGTCGTCCCCGTTCGCGACGCGCGCGACGCCAACCCGGCCGTCGCTGTCGTCGAGGCCGAATCCGGCGTCGCGGAGCCACGCGGCGGCCGCACCGTTCCCGTGGATCAGCACCTCCGCGAGGTCCGGAGGCTCGTCCACGTCGGTCGCCAGCCGATGGGAGTCGATTACGCTGACGGTCGCGCCGACCTCGTCCGCGATCCGCCGGTGATCGCGGTAGGACGAGCCGTGATAGTCGACACGAAACTCGGCGTGGTCGACAGCGAGCGCGTTCGTTCCACCACCGCGGCCGGGAGCGATCGAGACGTCTGCGGACTGCTCGACCGCGTCGAACAACCCCCGGAGGGCAGACGGCGTCGCGATCGCGAGATCGGCCATGACGACCCCGACGGACCCGTCGTCGACCGCGCGCCGATCGGACAGCGCCGCGTTCACGGCGGTCGTCAGCGGACGGTCGTCGACCTCGACCGGACATCCGAGCGCGGCGTCGACGGAGGCGGTCGCGAGCACTCGCGGATCGCCGCCAGCCGCGTCGACGGCGGCGAGCACGTCGGAGAGCATGGCCCGGGCGAACGCCGCGCGCTCGCCCGGCTCTAGGACGGCGGAGAGTCGAGACTTGGGACACTCTGTCGAGAATGGAACGAGAACCTCCATCGGGCGGGACGCCCTAGAACAGCGATTCCAGCTCGTCGCTGCCGTCGCTGACGAGTTCGTCGAGGTTCTCCTCGCTCTCCTCGCGGATCTCATCGAGGTTGTCCTGCGCCTCGATGGCGACCTGCTGGAGCTCCTTGATCCGTGGGACGTTCGTGACGCCGGCCAGCAGGATGACGGTGGCGACGAACCCGGCACCGCGGTACGGGTAGTCGCCGCCGCGGACCTCCATCGATCCGGTCTGCTCTTCGAGCCACTTGCGGCCGCGCTCGATTCCCTTCCGGTTGAGGTACTCCGGCGGTCCGGCAAGCACGAGCAGCGCGCGCTCCGCACCCTCGATCTCACAGGGAAGCGTGAGCCGTCCGAGCGCCGCCTTGCGGACGAGGCTCGTGATCCGGTTCGTGGTGTGCGCGCTGTCGAGTTCGTCCTCGTCGTCGTCGTTGCGGAGTCGAGAGAGCAGCCCGCCCGAGGTTCGCTCTTCGACCTCCTCTTCCGCGTATCCGACGGTCGAGACGCCGCCGCCGGAAAGCGTGTTGATGATCTCGGAGGAGTCGACGACGCTCTCTGCGACCTCTTGGCCCTGCTGGATCTCGCCGGCACCGAAGAGGATGCCGAATCGACGGACGATCTCCTCGTTGATCTCGGAGTAGCCGCCCTGAACGGACTCGCCGGTCTGTCGCCACGCGTCGTTGTCGAACACCATCAGGTTGTCCACCTCGCGGACGAACGTCTGGAACGAGCGGGCGGCGTTGAGCGTGTAGATACCACCCTCGTCGCTGCCCGGCAGGATTCCGAGCCCGTAGACGGGCTCCGTGTAGATCCGCTTGAGGTGTTTCGCGAGCACCGGCGCGCCGCCGGAGCCCGTCCCGCCGCCGAGACCGGCGACGACGAGGAACGCGTCGACCTCGTGGACCGGGATCGAATCGATCGCGCCCTGCACCTCGTCGATGTCTTCCTCGGCGATCTCCGCGCCGAGTTCGTTGTCTGCGCCGACCCCGTGGCCCTTCACCCGGGATTGTCCGATGAGTACCCGCTGTTCCTCGGTGATGTGTTCGAGGCCCATCAGGTCCGCCTTGGCCGTGTTGACCGCCGCGGCCGCGCGGACGATCTCAGACCCCGTCCGCTTGTCGTACTCCAGGAACTTGTCGACGACTTTCCCCCCCGCCTGTCCGAATCCGATCATTGCAAGTTTCATCGTGTGCTCTCTCGGCCTTTGGAAACAACAGACTGTGAACTCGTATTTAAGCCTTCGGTTGCCGTTACCAGCCCTGAGATCGATGCCGGCGACCGCACTCGTCGGGCTGGCCCCGTCTCGGTCGTCCCATCAGTGAACTGTTCCGGACGCTGCATCCTTCACTCGACCCCCAGATATCCGGAGAGAGTCGTCAGTTCGGCGGCGTCGACGCCGAACGCGTCGATATCGTTGTCGGCCGTCGTGTTGTCGAACTGCAACGAACGGTACTGGTCCGGCCCCATCGGGAAGCCGGGGACGGCACCGAGCACCGAGAGACCGATCTTCGCGAGCGGCATCGGCAGCGGGACGATCGTGACGCCGCGTTTTTCGGCCTCGTACACCAGATCTGTCACCTGGCGGAGCGTCAGCCGCTCCGGGCCGCCGATCTCGTAGGTCTCGCCGACGTGTTCGTCCGCCTCTAGCGCCGCGACGAGCAGTGGGACGAGGTCCTCGACGTGGATCGGCTGGAAACGGGTCTTCCCGCCGCCGGGAAGGGGGTAGAGGGGGACACCGGGCGCGAACATCCCCTTCAGTCGCTTGGTGAACGAGACGAACTCGCCGCCGTCGCCGAAGACGACGGAGGGCCGGAATATCGTCCAGTCGAGGTCGCTCTCGCGGACGATCGCCTCGGCCTCGCCCTTCGCGCGGATGTACGCCGTCGTTCCGTTGGGGTCGGCACCGAGCGCGCTCAGCTGGACGAACCGGTCGACTCCACCCTCCTCGGCGGCTCGTACGAGGTTCTCGGTGCCGCCGCGGTGGATCCGATCGTGCATCACGTTCCCGCCCTTCGGCTCGAACAGCGGCGAGAGCGCGACGAGGTTCACGACCGCGTCCTGCCCGTCGACCGCGTCGACGATCGAGTCATAGTCGGTCACGTCGCCCACGGCGGCGTCGACGCCCTCGGGCGTGTCGCTCGCCGATCGCGAGAGGGCCGTCACCTCGTGACCGCCGTCGGCGAGCGCGCGGCAGAGGTACGACCCGATGAACCCGGTTCCGCCGGC
Organism: Halorubrum laminariae; assembly: GCF_024494655.1. Taxonomy (GTDB): domain Archaea; phylum Halobacteriota; class Halobacteria; order Halobacteriales; family Haloferacaceae; genus Halorubrum; species Halorubrum laminariae. Next base: position 160,871 of record NZ_JANHDL010000002.1, read on the forward strand.
TACCAACACTTTCATACGATTCGTGAGGGGCGGAAGGCCCGTAAACCTACCGCGAATTCGACGTGTTTGCCGGAGCGACGCGAGGTGATCCGGGCGTCACTCTGGCGACCGGTCCGGCCCCGGGACGGTCACCACCGGCACGGTCGCGGTTCGAACGGTGCGCTCGGCGACGCTGCCGAGCAGGAACCGCTCGACGCCGGTCCGTCCGCGGGTTCCAAGCACGACGAGGTCGATGTCGTGGTCGGCGATGTACGACCGGATTCCGCCCGGCGCAGACGCGTCGACCTCGACGGCCTCGACCGTTTCGACGCCTTCGCTCGCGGCGGCGTCGGCCGCCACCGCGACGGTCTCCTCGGCGTCGTCGACCAGCGTGTCGACCCCCAAGTACGCCTCGCTCCCGACGGCACCGACATCGACGATCGACAGCGCGTGGAGCGGCGCGCCGGCCGCGGCCGCGAGCGGCGCGGCGCGCTCGACCGCGGCGTCGGCGGGGGCGCTCCCGTCGGTCGCGACGAGGACGTTCCGGTACGGATACCGCATCGACGCGTCGTCAGGGCGAATGCTGAGAACCGGGACGCTCGACCGTCTGAGGACTCGTTCGGTGGTGCTCCCGAGCAGCAGGTGATCGAGGCCCGTGCGCCCCCGAGTCGACATCGCGATCAGGTCGATATCGCGGTCCGCCGCGTACGCGACGATGGTCTCGTCGACGCCGCCCTGAACCACCTCGGTCACGGCCGAGACACCGCGGCCGGCGGCGGCGTCGGCGAGATCCGCGACGAACGACTCGCCTTCGCGTTCGAGCACGTCGACGACATCGCGGCCGATCCGCGTGACGCTGTCGTGGGTCGTGTCGGCGACGTTGAGCACGTGAACGGTCGCATCGTGGTCGGCGGCGATATCGAGGACGTGTTCGAAGACGGCGGTCGCTCCCTCGCTCCCGTCCGTCGGGAACAAGATTCGGTCGTTCATGTGCGCACCGTCGCCGTGTACGGATAAAATACCCACCCTCGATTCACGGGTTCATTCGCGGAGCGTCCGATGGGCATACTGCGATCTGTCGTCGCCGTTATTCGTCGGCGTCGACGTCGACACGGCCTCCCGAGCCGTCGGTGTCGGATGCGTCGTCGGCCTCGTCGTCGGAGTTTGCGCCCGCAGCGTCCGACCGGGTCACTCGTACGGTCGAGATCCGAGCCCCGTCGACCGCGGTGACCTTGAAGCCGTACCCGCCGACTTCGACGGCGTCTCCCGGGTCGGGCGTGCGGCCGAGACGGTCCAACACGAGCCCGCCGAGCGTCTCGTAGCCGTTCCCGTCGAAGTCGGTTCCGAGCGTCTCGTTGACAACTGACAGGGAGACGGAGCCGTCGGCCTCGTAGGTCCCCTCGGCTTCCTTGCGGATAGTGTGTTCGCCGCGGCCGGCGTCGAACTCGTCGCGCAGGTCACCGACGAGCGCCTCGACGGCGTCCTCGACGGTGGCTATCCCTTCGAAGGCCCCCCACTCGTCGACGACGGCGGCCATCTGGCGCTGTTCGGTGCGGAACTGGACGAGGAGGTCGCTGAGCGAAGTCGTCTCCGGCACGACGATCAACTCTCGCGCGAGGTCGCCCGCGGTGACCGTCTCGTCGTCGGTCTCGACGGCGCGCAACACGTCTTTCACGTCGAGAAAGCCGACCACGCGGTCGGCGTCTTCGTCGGCCACGACCGGGTAGCGCGTGTGTCCGGCGTCGAGCGCTATCGACCGGATCGCGTCGAGGTCGGCGTCGGCTGGGACGCTGACCACGTCGGGACGGGGGACCATCACCTCGCGGACGACGGTGTCGTCGAGTTCGAAGACCCGCTCTACCATCTGGACTTCCGCGTCGGCGACGTGGCCGGCCTCGCCGGAGCGCGCCAGCACGCGACGGAGTTCACGCTCTTCGAGCGTCTCGTCCGTCTCGGAGGCCGGCGGGACGCCGAGAGCCCGTGTGAACCGGTTTGCGGCTCCGTTGAACACGACGATCCCGGGCGCGAACAGGTAGTAGGAGAGCTTCATCGGCGGGGCCAAAAGCAGCGCGACCCGCTCCGCCTGCGCGATGGCGATCGTCTTCGGCGCGAGTTCGCCGAACACGACGTGGAGGAACGTGATGACGCTGAACCCGATCGCGAACGCGACGAGATGAACGAGGCTCTCGGGAAGCACCGGCCCGAGGACGGGCTCGATGAGCGCGGCGACAGCGGGCTCGCCGATCCACCCCAGTCCGAGCGATGCGATCGTGATCCCGAGCTGCGTCGCCGCGAGGTAGTCGTCAAGGCTCCCCATCACGTCTTGTAGCGCGCCGGACCCGGCACGGCCCTCGGCGGCGAGCTGTTCTACCGATGTCGAGCGGACCCGGACAAACGCGAACTCGCTCGCGACGAAAAAGCCGTTCAACACCACCAACACGAGTGCGGCGAGTACCCGGGTGACCGAGACGGCGACGGCTACCATCCGATCCTCCGAGCCGTGCGGCCGATCCGGGCCGGTGACTCGTCGGTTCGGGCCGGTGACTCGTCGGTTCGGGCCGGTGACTCGTCGGTTCGGGCCGATGATCCGTGTGGCTCGCGGAACCAGCGTCGAGCGTCTGCGACCATGGCGGCGGTTCGGCGCGGGGGAACTAAAAGGCGGGTTCGTCGGCGAGTCCGTCGGTCGGGTCGTCGGCCGGCACTTGGCCGACACGTCGGGCGACGTGTCGGGCCGCGTGGGATCGAAGCCGGGACTTTATTCACCGGCGCGTCCGACCCCGACCATGCTTATCACGCTGGAGGGGGTCGACGGGAGCGGCAAGACGACCGTCTGGGAGGCGCTTCGCGACCGGTTCCCGGACGCGACGTTCACCCGCGAGCCGACCGATAGCTGGTACGGCGACGCGGTCTACCGGTCGATCGAGGCCGACGACGCGGACCCACTCGCAGAGCTGTTCCTCTACACGGCGGATCACGCAGATCATCTCTCTCGGACGATCAAGCCGGCGCTCGCGGCCGGGGACCTCGTGATCTCGGACCGGTACTCCGACTCGCGGTTCGCGTACCAGGCGGCAACCCTCGCCGTGAGCGATGCCGACATCGAGCGCCCGCTCGCATACATCCGCGACATCCACGAGCCGTTCTCGCGACCGCCGGACGCGACGATCTACCTCGACCTCGACGCCCGGACCGCGGCCGAGCGGGCCGGACGGACGAACAAGTTCGAACAGGACGGTTACCTCGCCGCAGTCCGTGAGAACTACGAGCGACTGATCGACGCCGAGCCGGACCGGTTCCACCGCGTCGACGCAACCGCGTCGCCGGCGGCGGTCAGCGATCGAGTCGGCGAGATCGTCACGGATCTCACGGGAGAGCGATAGTTCGTCTACCGCATGGCGTCGCTCCCCGGCGTCACCGCGTGTCCGGGAGTTCGTACTCCTCTGGCGACGGGACGTACAAGTAGTCGATGGCCACGCCGAGCACGATCGGGAGCACGATGAGCAGACCGAAGACGATCGTCGGGCTCCCCAGATCGAGGCCGATACCGACGTTGAGTACGCCGGTGAAAAACAGCGTGGAGACGAAAAGCAGTATCGGCGTCAAGACGATCGTGTAGACGACCGATCCCCACGCGGTCGACAGACGGAGCCGGAAGAATCGTGTCGTCACTCCGGCGAGCAGGACGTGAAATCCGACGAGCGCGACGAGAGTGAGAAACCCGACGAGCGCGAGCATAGGGCGGGGTACGGGTTCCGTACATTTGCCCCTATCGCCCCGGTGGCGGGCCGAACGCCGTCGTGCACTCCGAACGGACTCGGTGGATCCGTCTCGGGTCGCATCACGTCCCGGTGACCGACCGGACACGCTCTTTGCCACACTTGATACAGGACTCGACCACCTCGTCCGGATCGATGACGACCGCACGACGCTCGTACCGGTGTCGGCAGATCACGCGTTCGATCGTGGTGTGCATACTCGTGTCACGACGAGGAGAGTCATGAAACTTCTGTATACACACCTAATTAGAGATAATACGATACAAATAACTAATATATTCTGAATTTATTCTTTGGTATTGATCCTATAGTTCGAGATGAGACTTATTCGGCCGGTTTTATATTCTATTTGATTCCGACCGATGTCAGCCGCGTTCCCGACCGAAACGGTCGTGGGCCGTCGCGCGAAACGCGACTCATGACGAAGTGGCTCCACAGCGGTCGCCGCCGCGATCTGTGTGCCCTGCTGTACGACGCCGGAGAGTTGCGGGCGCAGTCGCTGAAGAGTCGGCTCGAATCACACTACGACGAGCGGATCGACCCCGGATCGTTTTACGGGACGCTCACGTCGCTCGTCGAGTCCGGCTTCCTCGACCGGCACACCGAGGGCATCGCAGACGTGTACGCGCTCACCGACGCCGGCGAGCGCGCACTTCTCGATCACTACGAGTGGCTCACAGCGCGGGTCGACGAGGGACGATCGTCGGACGCCGACACCGGTTCGAACCTCAAGGATTAACAATATCTGTGCAGTCAGTTATTATATGACCGTCGTTAGCGTCTCGATGCCGGAGGAGTTGCTGGAGCGGATAGACGGGTTCGCGGACGAGCACGGCTATACCGGTCGCAGCGAGGTCGTTCGCGAGGCGTCCCGGAGTCTCCTCGGCGAGTTCGAGGATGAACGGCTCGACGGCCGAGATCTGATGGGCGTGGTGACCGTGCTGTTCGACTACGAGACGACGAGCGTCGAAGATCGGATGATGCGGCTCCGACACGAACACGAGGGGATCGTCGCCTCAAACTTCCACAGCCACGTCGGCTCGCGCTACTGTATGGAGCTGTTCGTGCTCGAAGGGAGCCTCGACGAGATCTCAGCGTTCGTCGGGAAGGTCCGAGCGACGAAAGACACGCTCACCGTCGATTACAGCGTGACGCCCGTCGACGAGTTCGACGCCGACGGCGTGGACGCGGCGGATCCGAGCGACGACGCCTCAGTCGACGACGACGGTCGGTAGTCCCGAGGACGCACCGACCGAGCCGTCGCCCTCGCATTGCCGGGTTCAGAGTCTGGGACGGCCGAACGCGGCGGGATCGGAAACGCCTCACTTCGAGGCCTCGATTCTCACACAGAATACGCGGAACAGCAAAGCCTAATGAGGTGGGCACTAAATCGGCAGATGATGCCCACAGTAGAATACCTCAACTACGAAGTGCTCGACGACCACGGCTGGTCGATGGACGACGACGACCTCTTCGAGGAGGCCGCCGCGGCCGACCTCGACGCGGAAGACTACGGCACCCTCGACGTCAATCAGGGCGAGTATATCCTCGAATCGGCCGAAGCGCAGGGCTACGACTGGCCCTTCTCGTGTCGCGCCGGTGCGTGTGCGAACTGCGCGTCCATCGTCAAAGAAGGCGACATCGAGATGGACATGCAGCAGATCCTCTCCGACGAGGAGGTCGAAGAGAAGAACGTCCGGCTGACCTGTATCGGCAGCCCGGCGACCGACGAGGTCAAGATCGTCTACAACGCGAAACACCTCGACTACTTGCAGAACCGCGTCATCTAAGCGCCGCAGACTCGGGCTGAACGGCCCTATCACAGTCGGGCGAGACGCGCTCGAACACCGCTCGATTTTATCCGGAGTTCCGCCTACGAATCTGGTCACGACACGTCCTCGGAGTCATATCTCCACGCGTCGTCCGCGGCGACGTGAGAACCGCCGACCGATTTATTCGACGGGATGTCAAACCGATACGTATGTACGATCGGATACTGCTCCCGACGGACGGCAGCGAGGGCGTCGACCGCGCGATCGACCACGCGATCGACGCCGCGAATCGGTACGATGCGACGCTCCACGTGCTGTACGTCGTCGACAGTGGCGTCGTCAACGCGTACTCAGGCGACGAGTTCGTCGACGGGTCTGAGGGTGCCGAAGAGACGCTCGAAGAGCGCGGCCGCGAGGCGCTCGAATCGGTGTCCGACCACGCTGCGGACGCCGGCGTCGAGACGGTGACGAAGCTCGTGTACGGGGATCCACACGAGGAGATCCTCCGGTACATCGACGGGAACGACATCGATCTGACGGTGATGGGATCGAAGACGCGGTCGGGAAACTACCGCCGGATGCTCGGATCGGTCACCGAACGCGTCTCGCGGCAGTCGACCGCGCCCGTGAGCATCGTGAAGACAACCATTCCGGAGTAGCGCTGCCGTCGCTTCGCGGCTCGCGCCCTGCTCTCGGCGGCGCAGGTCGTTCCCGTTCACTCTACTCCCGAACGGTGCGTCTTTGTGGGTCGACCGGAAACGGTCACCGATGACCGTCCGTCTCAGCTACGAGGACGGGACGATTCGGGTCGACGCAGACGCGGACTCGGCCGAGTCGCTTCCCCCGCTTCCCGGCGTCGAGGCCGATCCGCGATCGGAGACGAGCCGTGCACCGGCGTACCGCTACGCCGCGATCCGGCGCGCGCTGGCGGTGGCCGGCGTGCGCGTCGACGACCGCGTGCTCGACGCGAGCGACCGCGCCGCCGAGGCGGTCGGGCTCGCGGACGGCCTCTCGACCGACTACGACCTCCGCGAGTACCAGCGCGAGGCGCTCGACGCGTGGCGCGACGCGGGCGACCGCGGCGTGCTCGAACTCCCGACCGGCGCGGGAAAGACCGTGATTGCGATCCGCGCGATCGTCGACCTCGGCGTCCCGACGATGGTCGTGGTCCCCACCGTCGACCTCCTCGATCAGTGGCAGCGGGAACTGGAGGCGGAGTTCGACGTGCCGATCGGTCGATTTGGAGGCGGTGAACAGCGCCGCGAAGCCGTCACGGTGTCGACGTACGACTCCGCGTACCTGAAGGCGGACGACGTGGGCGACGCCTTCGAGTTCGTCGTCTTCGACGAGGTCCATCACCTCGGCGGCGAGGGGTACCGCGACGTCGCGCGCCTGCTCGCTGCGCCCGCTCGGCTCGGACTCACCGCGACGTTCGAACGCCCCGACGACGCCCACGAGGCCGTCGCGGAACTGATCGGCGACCGCGTGTACGGACTCGACGCCGACGACCTCGCCGGCGAGCACCTCGCCCCCTACGACATCCGCCGGATTGAAGTCGATCTGACGCCCGAGGAACGCGAGCGATACGACGAGAAACAGGGTACGTTCGTCGAGTACGTGCGCGACGCCGGCATCACGTTCACGAGCGGGAGCGACTACCAAGAACTCGTCAAACGGTCCGGGAACGACCCTGCCGCCCGCGAGGCGCTGTTGGCGAAGCAGGACGCCCGCGAGATTATGATGAACGCGACCCGGAAGGTAGAGCGGCTCGCGGCGATTCTCGACCGTCACCGCAACGACCGCGTGATCGTGTTCACCGCTCACACCGACCTCGTCTACCGACTCTCCGAGCGCTTCCTCCTCCCGGCGATCACCGCCGAGACGAGCGCGGCGGAGCGCCGAGAGACCCTAGAACGGTTCCGTGACGGGACGTACGGTCGCGTCGTCGCCGCCAACGTGCTCGACGAGGGCGTCGACGTGCCCGCCGCGAACGTCGCCGTCGTCCTCTCCGGGTCGGGCAGCGAGCGGGAGTTTACGCAGCGACTCGGGCGCGTCCTGCGGCCGAAAGACGACGGCGGACGGGCGATCCTCTACGAGGTCGTCAGCGCCGAGACCGCAGAAGAGCGGGTGGCGAGCCGGCGACGGTGACGGCAAAAGCGGCAGCGAGTGTGAATCCCCCCTTTTTGCGGTCCCAACCGGCCGGCTACGCGACGAACTCTGATAACGGTATCGGGGGCAGTTTTTAGCCACTCGGGAGAGTTCCACGTCGTATGCGAACAGACACCACGGTCCGAGACGTGATGCATCGCGAGTTCCTCGGCGCGAGCGAGTCGGATTCGCTCGCGGCGGCGGCCGAACTCATGGTCGCGGAGGAGACCGACTGTCTCGTTGTCGTGCGAGGCGGCGAGCCGGTCGGCCGGCTCGCGTGCCGCGACGCGCTCGGTGCGTTGCTCGAAGCGGGAGCGGCAGACGGCGATCGCGACGCGGCCGAAACCCGGACGGTCGGCTCCGTGATGGGGCCGCCGCTTCCGACCGTCGCGCCCGACGACGCGCTCTCGGCCGTCGAGGAGCGGCTCGTCACCGAGGGCGTCGACCGGGTCGTGGCGGTCGAGGGCGGCGAAGCGATCGGCGTCGTCACCGCCGCCGACGCTATCGCCGCGAGCGCGTCGCGAAACGGTGGTCCACAGGGGAGCACTGTCAGCGACCGACCGACGAACGGGTCACGGCAGACGGCCAGAGACGCGCGAGCACGGTCGCCGGACGCGGACGTCGGGACGGACAACGCCGTCGACAGACCGGCCGCGAACGCCGACGAATCCGCGACACAGGGCGTCTGCGAGGCCTGTGGCGCGCTCGTTCCGAATCTCGTCACCGCCAACGGGCAGGCGGTCTGTCCGGAGTGTCGCGAGGCGTGAACGGACCCGTCGCGACCGAACTGCGGTCCCACGGCCGGATCGGGCCTGTCGCGACCGAACTGCGCCCTCCCGCGGTTCGGCAGCGATAGCCTCAACACGCGCCGCGCCGAACCACGATCGGATGCCCGACAGCGACCGGGTCCGGATCGCTCCCGCGACCGCCGACGACATCGACGCGGTGACCGACCTCTGGGTCGCGCTCGCCGCGGGACAGCGTCGCTACGGAGCGACCCTGCGCTCGGAGGCGAACCGGAACGCGGTCCGAGAGTGGGTCGCGCGCTCCGCGGTCACGGGAGAGCTGCTCGTCGCGCGCGACGAGGACGAACTCGTCGGCTTCGTCGGGTTCAAACTCGCGAGCGACGGCTATGAGCGCGACCGGGCGCGAGGGACAGTGAGCAACCTGTTCGTCGTCTCCGGACGGCGCGGCGAAGGGATCGGATCCGAGCTGCTGGACGCGGCCGAGCGCGCGTTGCGCGAGGCGGGCGCGGATGCGGTCGCGCTGGAGGCGCTCGCGGACAACGACCGCGCCCGGGAGTTCTACGCCGACCGGGGGTACGAGCCGCACCGGATCGAGCTGACGAAGCCGCTCGCCGAAAGCGACACGCACTCATAGGTGGACCGAATACGCCAGCCTGCGCCAGGGGAGCATGGGTGGTTCATGCACTCGACTTGTAATCGAGACTTCCGGGGTTCAACTCCCTGCCCTGGCTTGCTGCCTTCTCGACACCGACCGGCGGCTCAAAGCGCCTGCAGGTCGGCCAGACACGCGTCGAGGTCCTTCGTCGACGTGGCGAGCGAGAACTGGTCGACTCGCGCGAGGTCGGATGCGTGCTCCCAGAGGTCGTCGGCTTCGATCCCGTGGAGGACGACCGCGTTGGGCGTGGGGCTCACGACCCGCATTGCGACGAGCGGCGACTCGCCGCGGGTGACCCCAGTAAACACCAGCGCGCGGTTCGTCGACTGGCCGTACAGGCGGTAGAACTCCTCGCTCGACAGCCGCGTGATCGCCTCGATGGAGTTGATGACCGTGTGCCCGTTCACGTGGTCTTTCTCGCCGCGCACCACCTCCGTCGCCCCCATCGCGTCGTAGAACGTGTCGAGCGACACGGCCGTCGAATACTCGCGGAGGTCGTGGACGATGTCGCTTTCGAACCCCGCCGAGAGCACTCGGGCATACTGGCGGAGTCGCCCGCCGCCGCGCCGCTCGTCGATGTCGAGGAGGCCGTCGACAGTGCGCCGGACGACGCCGATGCCGGGACTCTCGCGGCGGCCGCTCTCGTAGTCGGAGATAACCGACGAGGAAACGTCGAGCTGTTCAGCGAGTTCGGTCTGCGAGACATCGAAGTCAGTTCGCCACTTCCGGAGCGTCGCTCCGGGATCGTCGCTGAGCGTGATTTCGCCGGCTATCCGGCGGGAGAGTTCTTCGCGTGCATCGCTCATTAGTCCATCTGACGACCGAACGGCGCAAAAGGCTACCGAAAGGAGGGGTCTAGGTCTCCAGTCCGGCAGACAGAGACACCGAGCGGACGACGCCGAACTCACTCAACGTACAGCGAATAGATGATGACGGCGAATCCGACGGCGGTCAACAGGCTGTTGACCGCGATTCCAACGGCGAGGTCGGTCCCGATTATCTGGTGGGATACCCCGCCGACGAGCGCGCCGACGGTGACGATGCCGAACCCGATACCGAGCGCGCGTAGCGATCGGTCACCGGTCCGTCCGTACGCACGGAGCGCGTAGTAGGTGATGCTGCCACCGAGCACGAGGATGGCGGTCTTTGCGACGATGATGAGCAGGTCGATGTGCGTTGTCATGTTTCCTCGCGTAGCTCCGACCACAGGTCGGCCAAGCGTTCGTCCCGAGTGCGCTCCGGGCGCGTGAACGACACGTCGAACTCGCGCTCCCCGTCGCCGGTGTCGGTCTCGGCGTCGCTGTCCTCGCCGGCGTCCGAGACGGAGACTGTCACGCTCTCGAACGCGACCGAGTACCGCGTCGTGTGCTGCCCGTCGCGGCGAATGTCGGTCGACTCTTCGAGCAGCGACGCCTCCGTGAGCCGCTCTAGTTTGCGGTAGGTCGTCGACAGCGGAATATCGCACTCCTCGGAGAGTTCGCTCGCGGTCTTCGGCTCGGAAAGCGCCGTGACGATCCGCCGCGAGGGGTCGTCGGCCAGCGCGTCGAGCACCTCGTCGACCGACGGAGAGGCCCGCTCGCGCGGCGGGGTCCGCACCATGTGTCCCCTTCGACGCCCGCGAATCTTAAACCCTCGACGTTCGCCGTCGGGCGACCGCCGGGACACACACGCCCCGTTTTTGTGAGTGGGTGGCGTATCCCGATTCTATGGACTCGTGGAAGCGTCGCGTCGTCGGGTACGCCGTCTTCGTCTTCGCTGTCTTGTTCATCACCGCCTTCGCGTATCGGTGGGGAATGCGAGTGTACGAGAACGATCCGCGCACGCTCATCGAGGCGCTCCGATTCTCCGTCGAGATGTTCTCGACGACCGGGTTCGGGGGCGATGCTCCGTGGGAGAGCCAACAAATGAACGCGTTCATCGCCGTGATGGACCTCGTCGGGATGGTGCTCCTCATCGGCGCGCTACCCGTCGTCGTGACGCCGCTCCTCGAAGCGGCGTTCTCGACGACCGTCCCCCGCGAGATCGGCGACGATCTCGGAAACCACGTCATAGTCTGTGCGGACACCTCGCGGTCGGACGCGCTGCTCGACGAGTTCGCCTCCGAGTCGATCCCGTACGTCGTCGTCGAGCCCGACCCCGACCGCGCGGTGGCGCTGTACGAGGAAGACCACAACGTGATCCGCGCCGATCCGGAGTCCACCGAGGGACTCCGACGCGCGAACCTGACGACCGCGCGAGCGCTGGTCACCGACCTTTCCGATCAGGTCGACGCGAGCGTCGTTCTCGCCGCCAAAGAGATCTCGCCAGACATCCGCGTCATCAGCGTCGTCGAGAACCGTGACCGCGAGCGGTACCACCAACTCGCCGGCGCTGACGAGGTGCTTTCCCCCCGTGCGCTACTCGGCGAGAGCCTCGCCTCGAAGGTGACGACCGCGGTGCACACCGACCTCGACGAGGCGGTCCTGATCGGCGATTCGCTTCGGCTCGCGGAGGTGTCGATCCACCACGGAAGCGAACTCGCCGGGACGACGCTCACCAACAGCGGGATCGGGGCACGAACCGGCGTCAACGTGATCGGGGCGTGGTTCAACGGCGAGTTCGAAGCCGCGCCGCCGCCAGACGCGACACTATCTTCGGGAACCGTGCTATTGGTCTCCGGGCGAGAAGATCAACTCGAACGGCTCGTCGACCTGAGCAACTCACCGACCCGCCGATTTGGCGCTGGCGAGACCGTCATCATCGGCTACGGACAGGTGGGACGCACCGTCACGTCCACCCTAACTGATGCCTCCATTCCGGTAACGGTCGTCGACGAGGCGGACGCCGAGGGCGTCGACGTGGTCGGCGACGCGACCGATCCGGAGACGCTCGCGGCAGCCGGCATCGAAGATGCGCAGACGGTCGTGCTCGCGCTCCCCGACGACACGGTGGCGGAGTTCACGACGCTCGTGGCCCGCGATCTGGCACCCAACGTTGAGATTCTCGCGCGGGTCGAAGAGAGCGAGAGTGTCCCCAAGATGCACCGCGCGGGTGCCGATTACGTGCTCGCGCTCGCGACGGTAACCGGTCGGCTGTGCGCCTCGCACGTCCTCGAAGGACGCGACGTGCTCTCGCTCGACAAACACATCGAGGTGATCCAGAGCGCGGCACCGAGGTTGACCGGACGGACCGTCGCCGAGGCGAACGTCCGCGAGGCGACCGGCTGCACCGTCATCGCGATCGAGCGGGACGCCGAGACGATCACCGACATCGGCCCGGACACGCGAATCGAGCCCGGTGACGAGGTTGTCGTCGTCGGGACCGACGACGGGATTCGCGAGTTCGAGCGGCGGTTCGCGTGATCGCGTGTCCCGCGACGCTCGGACCCCGTCCCGCCCGGTTCGGTCCGGAGCGAGTCGAACGCTTCAAGTATTCGCTGGCTGTTCACCTCTGTATGAAAGACCAAGGACGCTCCACACGCAAGCGAACTGGCGGCCGACTCAAACACGCCGCGAACAAGAAGCGCCACCAGCTCGGCCGCGAGCCCGCCGAGACGACCGTCGGCGAGACCCGAGTCCAGTACATCGACTCCCGCGGCACTGAGAAGAAGGTCCGCGCGCTCTCGACAAACGTCGCGCAGGTTGCCGACGACGGCACGGTCAACGAAGCCGAAATCGAGAACGTCGTCGAGAATCCCTCGAACGTCAACTACGCCCGCCGGAACATCGTCACGAAGGGAGCGATCATCGAGACATCTGCCGGTCGCGCTCGCGTCACGTCGCGCCCCGGCCAGACCGGACAGGTCAACGCCGTCCTCATCGAGTAGCGATATCCGACGAACGCGCCGCCGTTTCTGAACGTATTTATTCGTGAACGACGACCACCGACGCGTGTATCTTGGCGTCGACGAAGCCGGCAAGGGACCCGTGCTCGGGCCGATGGTGGCCGCGGCGGTGCTCGCCGATCCCGGGGATCTGCCTGCGGACGTAGACGACTCGAAACGGCTCTCGCCCGAGCGGCGCGAGACGCTCGACACCGAGATCGCGGCACTCGACGAGGTCGCGATCGGCGTCGCCTTCGTCGACCCGGCCGAAATCGATCGTCCCGACACGGATATGAACACGCTCACTGTCAGGGGGCAGGCTCGGGCGGTACGGATCGCGCTGTCCGGATCTGTCGCGGCCGACTGCGACGAGCCGGTGCGAGTCGTCGCCGACGCGGGCGACACGAACGAAGGGCGATTCGAGCGGCGGCTCCGCGAGTTCGTCGACGCGGACGGCGGCGACGTGGACCCCGACGACGCGAATCCTATTCCGCCCGTGGACGTGACTGCTGCGCACGGAGCCGACGAAGACGACCCGATGGTCGCCGCCGCGAGCGTCGTCGCGAAGGTCGCCCGCGACGAACGAATGGCCGCGATCGACGCTGCGTACGACGAATACGGCGACCTCGGAAGCGGCTACCCGAGCGACCCAGCGACACGGGCGTTCCTGCGCGAGTACGTCGCGGACCACGGCGACGTGCCAGACTGCGCCCGGCGGTCGTGGGCGACGTGCGAGGACGCGTTGGCCGCCGCCGAACAGTCAGCGCTCGACGAGTTCTGAGGCGATCGGGGGTTCACACCAGCCCGGACGCCAACCCGCCGACCGCGCCGACGAACGTGTCCCAGACCGAGAATCCGGTGGCCATCGAGAGCACGGTGTCGGCTCCGAAAAAGGCGAAAAGCAGCGCGGATCCGAGATGCGCGAGCCGCATGTCGAACCTCCCGGCGAAGGTCGAAAACAGGTACGCGTTCGCGAGGCTCACCGGGATGATGGCGAACATCTCGCCGACCCAGATCGCGGAGGTCGCGCCGTACTGCACCGCGAGCCCGATGGTGACGAGTTGGGTCTTGTCGCCGAACTCGCCGGTCGCGGTCAGCAGGAAGATGGGGAAGAAGCCGCCGAACGACCCCGAGTAGCGGTCGAAACGTCCGGGAAGCGAGAGATCGTCGAACGCCGCGAGCCCCCCGTCGGTCCGCTCGGCGTCACCGAACCCCGAGCTGGGTGCGGGCGCGGACCGGTACAGCAGGAACGCGAAGGCGAAAAACAGAGTCGCGGTCACCGCGTCGAGCGCGAGCGGCGGCAGCGCGGCCTGGAGCGCCCGTCCGAACGCGATCTCGACGGCGGTCCACCCGGCGAACGCGGAGCCGGCAGCCGCGACGACGACCTTCGGGTCGTACCGCGTCGCGAGCCCGGCGATCATCAGCTGGACCTTCTCGCCCGGGAGCACCGCCAGTTGGGCCGCAAAGGCGATCACGACGATCTCCGCGTACCCCGTCATGCGCCTCCCGCCTCCACGCCGTCGTCGACGCCGCCGGTCTCCGTGGGCCGGGCGACGTGAACGCACTCGGCGACCGCCTCGGGCAGGTCGTGTTCGGTCTCGTCGTCGGTCCGGACCGTCACCATCCCGAACGACGTGACATCGACGACCTCGACGGTCGTCTCCGGCGTGATGCCGGCATCGAAGAGGAACTCCAGAACGTCCCGATCGCGGTCGCTCACGCGGGTGACCGCCACCCGCGACCCCGGTTCGAGCGACGCGAGCACCGCGGTCCCGGTCGTCTCCGGCGTCGACAGATCCTCGGGCGGGATCGGGTCGCCGTGGGGGTCGACCGACGGGTAATCGAGCGCGCGTTCCACGCGGCGGGTGAACTCCTCGCTGACGTGGTGTTCGAGCGCATCCGCCTCGTCGTGGACCTCGCTCGGCTCGTATCCCAACTGCTCGGAGAGGAACGCCTCGATGAGTCGGTGGCGGCGGACGACTTCGAGTGCGGCGACCTCGCCCGCCGGCGTCAGCTCCGAGCCCGCGTACTTCTCGCGGGTGAGGAGCCCACGGCCTTCGAGCGTTTCGAGCATGCTCGTCACGGTCGCCGGGGCCTTCCCGAGCGCCTCCGCGATCGCGGAGGTGGCGACCGGCGGCCCCGTCCGGGACTCGATCCGGTATATCGTCTTGAGATAATCTTCGACGGTGTCGGTGGGCATAGACGGTTTAGATTAGTCTAAAATAATAGTTTGTCGGATCGGCAGCCCATCCGTATCGGCACCGAAACCAACTCGGCGCGAACCCGACGCAGACGCTCGCGCTTGGATCAGTGCGACGAAGAGCGCGACGTGCGGATCGGTACGGCGGGACGTGCGGTACGCGAATCGGTCCGAACGAGGTGGTGCGCGGAACGACAGTGCGGACTGCCGCGCGCGAACGAACAGAAGAGTCTCGGCCGGCGTCAGCGGATGGTAAGTAGCCGGCGGAGGATATCGCCGTAGGCGGGGCGGGTGATCAACACGCCGATCAGCACGCCGAGGATGGTGAAGATCGCGAACCCGGAGAGGTCGCCGAGCGAGAGCACTATGAGCGGCGACATGGCGACGATGGTCGTCGCGGCGGCCGCGCCGATCACCCAGAACGCGCGACGGAACCGGGAGTCGAATACCGTCCGGGAGTTCACCTCGCCCTCGCTCATCACCTCGTCGGCGATGATGACGAGGTCGTCGACGCCGGTCCCAACCACGGCGATGAACCCGGCTATCACGGCGAGTTCAAGCGGGTAGCTCACCAGCGCGGCGAAGCCGAGAAGCGCGTACACTTCGGCGAGCGCGGTCACGATCATCGGCAACGCCACCGCGGGCTCGCGGTAGCGGAGGAACACCATACCCGCGACCGCCAAGACCGCAAGGATCCCAGTCACAAGCGAATAGTTCTTGTAGTTTTCACCCTGTGCGGCCGAGATGGTGCTCGAAGTCCCCTGTCCGCTGATGTCGAGTTCGGCGGGGAGGGCACCGGCCCGCAAGTTGACCGAGATGGTCTCCGCGGTGGCGAAGTCGCCGGTCGTCAGCTGAAAGCTCCCGGTGTCCGCCCACGCGCCGCTTGCCATGCTGTCCGCGAGATCCGGATCCATCCCGAAGGAGTTCACCACCTCACCGTCGACGGTGAGGAGGAGACACGGGTTGTCGTTCCCAATTTCGCCCGTCTCCGAGTTGTACTCACAGCGGTCCTGCTGTGACTGATACGCCGACTGGAATCCCCGGTCGGTAACCGCCTGCTGGAAGCCCTGTGCCGGCGACTGGTCGCCGTCGGCGGCGGTGTTTCGGACCGTGACCGGCACGTACGACTGCGTCGTCCCCTCGCGCTGCGTGGCCGTGCCGATGTTCTCGAAGTCGTCTTGGATCAGGACGGCCTCTTGGACGGCGGTACCGTTATCAGACGGGTACGCGATGTCTATCTGGACCGTTCCCCGCTCTTGGAGCAGCGAGACGACGTTCTCTCGACCCTCGCCGGGCACCTCGACGAGCATGAAGTACCGCCCGGAGATCGACTGGACCTGCTGAACGCTCCCGCCCGAGAGACCCGCCTCGTTGATCTTCCCTTGGATGATCTCTTGAGCGAGATCGCGCGTCTCGGGAGTCACGCCCGCTCTAACGTCCTCGTATCCGTATCCCGCCGCGTCCATCGCGGCGCGGAACTGCTCTTCGCTCACCGAGGAGTCGGTGACCTCGACCTGTCGGGCGTCGTCCTCGACGTACGTTCCCACGTTGCGAGCGCCGGTGTCATCAAGTTCGGCGGCAACTGCTTCCTCGACTTCTACGGGTGTGTCGCCTCCGAAGTCGACGCCGGTCGCCGTGTAGCCCACGAGCGGCGCTCGGACGCGTGTGCCGCCGGCTAGGTCGAGCCCGTACTGGAGGTTCGTGATTCCCTGTTGGGCCTCGCTTGCGTTCTCGCCCGGCGCGGTCTGCGGGCCGAACTGCGGCGCGAAAAGCGCAACCGTCGCCCCGAGTACGACGACGACCAGAAGCAGGATGCGCCAGTTCTTCTTGATCGGTTCGAGCATTAGCGGCTCACCCCCTCAAACTTGTACCAGCGGAGCAGCGAGACGTTGAGCAGGTACGTGTTCATGAGGTCGGCACAGAGCCCGACCGCGAGGATGATCCCGATGTTCCGGAGGAGGTCGACGCCGAAGGCGGCCGCGACGATCGCCATGACGATCATCGCGGCCATCGACGTGAGCGTCATCGTCACGCCGGTCCGCATCGCGCGGCTCACCGACTCGTAGAAGTCGCCGGTCCGGCGCAACACGGAGTTGTTCAACAGGATGTCCGAGTCGACGCTGTAACCGATGATCATCAAAAGCGCCGCGATCGTCCCGAGGGTCATCTGTATCCCGAGCAGGTTCATCACCGCGATCGGGATCACGAGGTCCGAGAACGCGGAGGCGACGACCGCGATCGACGGGACGAACGTCCGGAACAGCGCGAACACGAGCACGCTCATCCCGAGGAACGCCAGCCCGACACCGAAGATGGCGGTGCGCGCGGTGTCGCTGGCGAAGCTCGGCGATACCTGATCGACCGCCTCGGTCGTCAATCCCGCCTCGTCCGCCTGCGTCGACAGGTCGTTCGCGAGCCCCTCGGGGTCGTCGTCTGCCGCCCGGAAGGTGACGACGTACACGTCGTCCGCGGGGATCGACCGGACCGAGTCCGGCTGTCGCTCGAATGCGGTTTCGATTTGCTGTTCCACGTTATCGCCGTCGTCGGCGATGCGGAGCTCCACGCCGCCCGTGAACTCCAACCCGAGGTCCGCCGGCGCACCGGTGACGAGATACCACCCGCCGATGATCGCGAGGGCGAGAACGAGGACCGCGAGCGGGACCGCCACGAGCTGCCGGTTAGAGTACTCGGTGTAGTTTATTTCCGGTACCTCGATCGCTACCATAGTCACCGATTCCCGCGCGGGTTCGAATAAGCCTTCTCACTCGGGTGCGCGCGATCCGGGTCGCTCACGCAGGTGACGGGAGGTATGGGCTCATGGCAGGTATCGAACGCTCACGACGCCGGGCTCCGACCGGATCTCGACGCGGTTCACGCCCAGCCGGGCGGCGCGCGCGAGCGTTCCCTCGCGGTCCGCCAGCACGTCGTCGACGGCGTCTCGCGTGTCCTCCTCGGGCGGCGTCAGCACGTGGACTTCACCGACGCCGGCTCGGGGCTCGCGGGCCAGTTCGCCGGTCGACGTCTCCGCCGCCAGCTCGCGCTCGTGGACCGTCGGCGGCTCTTCGCTTTCCCTCATCGAGAGGCTCCGCCGCTCGGCCACCTCGATCACCTGATAGGTCACCTCCATCGGCGGGTCCGGCGCGACGGTCGCTTCGATCGCGTCGCCCTCGTCGAGCCCGGGATTCGAACTCAGCGTGTGGACTTGTCCATCGTGGACGTCTTTCAGCACCGCCGAGTCGGCCTCGACGTGCGTGACGAGGAACGTGCTCTCCTTGCCGGCGGCCTCGTCGGCGTCGTCGCTGCGATCCGACTCTCCTTCGCGTGCCGTCTCATCGGTCATCGCCCGTCCGTACGCCGCCGAGGCCCTTCGGGGTTTCGAGCCGCAGAAGCGGATCGATCGCTACTCCGAGTCTATATCAGTCCCGCCGGCCGCGTCTGGCCGCGACTCGCCGCGGAGCCGGAAGTGGAGCGCAAACACGAGGGCAGCGGCCGCGAGCGGCGGGATGACCGCGGCCGGCCGAGGCAGCGCGTATAGCGCGCCCAACACGGCCGACTCTGTCGGCTCGCGCAGATCGGCCGGTGCGGAGATGATCATCCCGACGTACAGCGAGGCTAAAAAACAGAACCCGCCGTAGGCAAGGTTGCGGTCGTAGTCGTCACGGACCGCGACGCCTCGCCGGTGTCGACGCGCGACGAAGAGCAGCGGAGCGAGAAGCGGCGCGACCGCGGCGAATCCGGCGACCACGAACAGCGACCGCGTGAACAGGAACGTCCCGCTCTCGACGCCGACGGTCTCGCCCATCCACACGACGAGCCCGAGCGTGACGACGAGCGCGATGAACCCGGCCGACAGCGCTCCGACGACCCCGTATAGACGCATGGTCCACGAGTCGGTGTGACGGATCGCGTAGGGGATCGCGCCGAACACGCCGCGGTAGCTGTCTGCCATCGCCCGCGCTACGGGCGACGACGAATTAAACCCCTCGTCGTCGCGCGCGGTCAATCGCCGCGGCACAGACGCGTCGCGTCCACAACGTGTCCACGTCGACGCCGACAATTTATACTCGACCGCGCAGAATCGATCCGACGTGGGACTGTACGACAGGTATCTCGCGGTCCGTCACCGCCTCCACGACGGCGATCCACCCTCGCACGTCGCGATCGTCATCACCGAGCGCGACCTGCTCGCCGACGGCGCGTTCGACACCCTCGCCGACGCGCTCCGGTGGGCCTTCGAGTACGGCGCGACGCGCGTCACCGTCTCGGTGTCCGTGCTCGACGAGTCCGTCGTGCCCGCGCTCACGCGTGAGCTTCGGCGACTCGACACCCCCGAGCCGCTCGTCGTTCGGGGGCCGACCGAGGCCGACCGCGACGGCTCGGGGGCAACGCACGCCGACGACGCCGACGACCGAGACACCGACGACGACCCCCCGATCCGGGCGACCGTGGGGCTCGGCGGAAAGGCCGAATTCGCCGGCGCGGTTCGCGAACTCGCCGAAGACGTCGCCGACGGCACCGTCGACCCGGACTCGATCGACGCCGACGACATCTCCGACCGGCTCGTGTTCCCCGAAGAGCCCGACCTCCTCATCAAGACCGGCGCGGAGCGGCTCTCCGACTTCGCGATCTGGCAGTCGGTGTACGCGGAGCTATACTTCACCGACGTGAACTGGCGGGACTTCAGGCGGCGCGACTACCTCCGGGCGGTCTTGGACTACCAAGACCGACAGCGGCGGTTCGGCCGGTGAGATCGTAGCGGTCCGGTCGCACACACTCTACTACGCCGGTCCGACCGCCGCGTTTCATCGGGAGATCGGCGTTACCACACGAACTGGAACAGCAGCGTGAACGTCACGAGCGCGCCGATCGTCGAGAGGAGCGGCACGACGTTCTGCATCAGCACGACACGCGCGCTGGTGCTCGGATTGAACAGATCCGACGCAGAGGGGATGTCTGACGGGTCGCCCTCGCCGATGTCCGTTGTCTCGTCGGCCGCGAGCGCGCCCACGGAGACGGTCGGTTCCTTCTCGCCGCTGATCCCCTGCCGGACCGTGACGGTCCGGGTCGCGCGCCCCCAGCCGAGGCCGACGATGGACATCGTCGCGATGATGACGAACGACGCCGGGATCCCCACCGCAGAGAGGGTGATGACGATCCCCGAGGAGACGCAGGCGACGACGATCGCGGCGGTCAAGGGCAGGTCGGTGATGTCGTTCCCGAGCGTGTCGAGCGTCCGCCGAGCGATCGTGAACGCGCCGACCGCGACCGCCGCGCTCCCGAGGAGAATCATCGGCCCCATCTCCACGCCGTCGAGCGCGACGAGCGGCGCGATGGCGTTGGCGATGTTCGACGTGCCCGACGAGAAGGCCATCAGGCAGCCGATAGCGATGACGACCGCGCCGCCGACGAGTTCGCGGCGGGTCGTGTTCGGTCCCGGTACGGGACGCGGAATCAGCCCGGATCGGTCGAACTCGAACAGCGCGCCCTCCGTGCTCTCGATCGCGACCCACTCGTCGATCGTCGGGTAGAAGTAGCGTCCGACGACGCCGGAGACCCAGAACCCAATTATCGGGGCGACGATCCACCAGATCGCGATCTCGCCCATCACCGCGAGATCGAGCGTCCCGGTCGCCAGCCCGAGCCCGGCGATCGCGCCCACCGCCGTCATCGACGTCGACGCCGGAACGCCGGCGAAGTTTCCGACGAACAGCGCGCCGCCGATGAAAAACAGGACGACGATGCTCGTTTCGAGCGTGAAGACGTTCGCGCCTGTCACGAGGTCCTCGCCAAGCGTCGTCACGACGCGCTGTCCGAGCGTCCCCGCGCCGACGAAAAAGAACACCGACATCAGCGCGGCCGCACCCGCCTTCGAGATCACGTTCGCGCCGACCGCCGGCCCGAACGCCGGTCCGGTCGTCGCCCCGCCGATGTTGTACCCGACGAACGCCGCGACCACCAACCCGATAAGAAGCAGAACCTCGACCATATACACGAACACACGATCCACGGTGGGTTAAGCGAACAGGTTCGCGCGTTCCGTTCGACGAGTACGACGCGAGCCCAGACGCGTCACGTTCGAGGTGTGGCACGACCCCGGACGCGACGTGCGGGCCAGTCAGGCGATCTTCATCATCCGCGTTTCAAATTTGCCGACGCGAACGCGGACCCACCCGGCCAGTTCGGCGTCGAGATCGGGATCGTCGGTGTCGACGCGGAGCGCGCGCACGTCGTCGAGCTTCGACCGGGAGGCGACGATCTGAACCTCACAGCGTTCGATGACGGCGGGCGACAGCTGCGGATTTCCCCGGCCGAAGACGAATCCCTGCCCGCCGATTGGCGAGACGACGATGACGTTCTCGTCGCCGAGCGCGGCAAGGATCTCGGACTCCGCCGCGTCACGCGAGACGACCTCGCCGTCGCGCCACACGTCGACGCCGATCGGCGACGGCTCAAACCCGAGCTCGGCCTTGATCGCGCCGACAGTCGACCCCGGGCCGAGGACAAAGGTGACCCCCTCGCCGTCGCGGGCGCGGATGTCGTCTGCGACGCCCTCGGCCAGCGATTCGACGGTCCCGCTCGCAGTCTGTTTCGACGACTGGAGGTCGTCTGCGACGGGGACGGATGCAACCGCTCGGAGTTCCGGGTGGACCTCGCCAGCGCGGTAGGCGTCCTCGTCGATATCCATCACCTCGCGGCGCTCCGTCCGTGAGAACGTCGCCGCGATCTCCGCGGCGTCCTCCGGCGAGACCGCGAACACCGACGAGTACACCTTCACCCCGGCCGGGACGCCGAGCATCGGGACCTCGGTGCCGTCGAGCGCGGTCGCCACGTCTGTCGCTGTGCCGTCACCGCCGACGAAGATGACGAGATCGACTGTGTTGGAACCTCCAGCGCTCGCGAACGCGCGCACGACTTGGGCGGTGTGGTCGGCGGTCGTCTCGGTCGGTTCCGGCGCGTCGCCGTCGAACGGATCGACGATCCGGACGGGCTCGAAGCCGGCCTCGCGGACCAGCGTTTCGCCCATCGGATCGGCGGCGGTCGAGACGCGTGCCTCGGGTGCAATCGCTGCGAGACGGTCGAGCGTCCGGCGCGCGCGGTCCGGCGCTCGCGGCGTCGCGCCGCGCTCGACCGCCTCCTCGACCTTCCCGTCGGTGCCCTTGAGCCCGACGCGACCGCCCATGCCGGCGATCGGGTTCATCACGAATCCGACGTGCATACCTGATTCTTCGACGGCGAGAACTTAAGCGGGGCGCGTCGGCCACGGCGATCGGAGTCTCCCACTACCGACGCCGGTGGGGGTGGCGGATAGCGAAGATCAATACTTAAGACGCCCCCAGAACAACCCCGACTCATGCTACTCGAAGCCGCCGTGACCGAACCGCTGCCGATCGACGCGACTGCGACCGCCGTGCTCGTCGCGAGTCTCGTCGTCACCGCCGCGTGGCTCGTGTACCTCTTCCGATAACCTCGTCGACGGCGTCACAGTCGGGCGATTCCCGACGATCGCCCCATCACGCCGAATCGACGAGCGTCGACCGCGTTCTGATCCACTCGGCTGCCCGCTCGGCCTCCTCGGCGCTCGCCGCCGTTATCTTCACGCGGACGCTCTCGCCGGGATACGACCCCACGCTCACGTCGAACTCCTCTTGCAGCGCCGTGAACCGCTCCAACAGCGCGCTCTCCGGCTCGTCGACGTCGACGACGACCGTGTGTGTGGGCGTCCCCTCAAACTCGTCGGCGACGGACTCGAACATCGCCTTCATCTCTCGGGGGACACCCGGGAGGACGTACACTGCCTCGACGACGGCACCGGGCGCGACGCCCGCCTCGTTTTCGAGCGGTCGGCAGTCAGCGGGAAGGTGCGTCGTCTCGGCGGTGAGGTCGCCAGCGCTGTATCCTTGCTCTTCGAGCCACGCAGCCGCCTCCTCGTTCTCGACCACGTCGCGACCGAAGGCGGCCGCGACAGCCTCCATGGTCACGTCGTCGTGCGTCGGCCCGAGGCCGCCGGTAACGATCACTGCGTCGTACTCGGCGTGATACTCGTTGACGACTCTCGCTATCTCGCCGATCTCGTCCGGGACGACGGTCACTCGGCGAACGCGCACGCCCCGAGCGTCGAGTCGGTCGCAGAGCCACGTCGCGTTCGTGTTTTCGGTGTCGCCGACGAGGAGTTCGTCCCCGACGGTGACGATTGCAGCGTCCATACCCGACCAAGACGGGCGGAATAGAAAAGCACACGGCCGGGAGCGACGCGCCGACGTGTACGGAGACAATAGGCGCGCGAGCGCGACGCGACCGCTCTTTCCCACCTACTTCTCGTCGTCGTACTCGCCGAGGCCCATCTCTCGGCGGCGCTCGCGGAGGGCTTCGAGCTGCCGGCGGAAGTAGACCGTTCCGACGATCGCGGCGAGGATCGCGACGGCGAGGATCACGCCGAAGACGAGCAGATCCGTCTCGCGGTACGACTGGACGACGACGGATCCGCTCGTCACGTCGTCCCAGACGACGCGGTCGCGGTCGCCCACCGTTTCGACCTCGTAGTCGCGCGGCGAGACGTGGCCCACGACCGGGAACTCTGTGCTGAAGCCCGGCGGCAGCGTCACCGCGTACGACCCCTCGACGTAGGTGAGCGTGGTGAACCGCCGCGGCGATCCAGTCGCCGAAAACGCCACCTGTCCGCCACCCAGCCCGTCGTCGAACCGGATCCACGTCTCGTCCGGCGTCCGCTCAACCTCGCCGCCCGCGGCGCGGAACTCTGTGCCGTTCAACACCTCGCCGTCGGTTGTTCGGTAGCGGAACGCCTCGAACTCCAGCGGCTGGTCGCCCGCGTAGGGCGTCTGCCGATACAGCCGAAGTTCCTCCACGCCGGAGACGTTGTAGACAGCCGTGTACTGTGTCCCCGTCGAGAGGTTGAACGCGGCGTCGCGATCGGTCGCGAACTCGTATTCGCTCGGCGGTTCGGTGTCGAGGGTCGCGTTCGCGACGTCGCCGCCGTCGTTGACGTAAGTGAGACAGCCGGCGCTGACAGCGAGAAGCGCGACGACGGCAACCGCGAGGGCGAAGCGTCGGTTCACGAGGTCAGGTCACCTCAGACGACACACCGCATCTCCGCCGGGAGGTACGAGCCGATGGCGGCGAGCAGTCCCGGCGGGTCCGTGTTCTCGGTGCAGACGATGCTCTGCTCTAAGAGGCCGAGCCGTTCGACCGTGACGATGTCCTGAGCGTGGCCCGCACGGTTCACCGTCGCGCGGACCTCGCCGCGGGTCGCCGAGTTGACGTTCACGCGGCCGTTCTCGCGCTGCCAGTCGTACAGGCGGTCGCGCTCGGCGTCGGCGAGTCGGTTCGGTTCCGCGTCCGGATCTCCGATGTCGCCGCCGTAGACGAACCGCATCGGGAGGTGCTGGACTAGCCCGAACCGCTCGACGACCTGCTCCGGCGACCCGACGCCGAGACCGAGTTCAGCGGCGGGAACGACGACCTCTTCGCCGGCGTCGAGCACGAACCCGTTTTCGTCCCACGATTCGAGGGTCCCCACGTACGTCTCGCCCGCGGTCAGTCCCTCGTCGTGGGCGACGATCTCTCCCCACGTCTCCGCGAGGACGTTGCGGGCGACCTCGGCGTCGTCGCCGGTGAGATCCACCTGCACGAACCCGTCGTCGCGGACGCCGATCTGCCAGTCGACGTGGAGATCTCCGACATCGTTGGCGACGAGCGACCCCATGCCGTCGAGCGCGCGGTCACGGGCGTCGCCCGCGACGTAGCACTTGGTTGCGAGGACGACCATCAGCCGGTCACGTCCACGTTGAGTTCCTCGCGGAGTTCTTCGAGGCGTCGGTCCATTGCCTCGCGGAGCCGATCGTTATCCATCGCCTCGACGGGGGAGCCGCACTCGGGACACTCGAAGCCGAAGTCCATCGCCTCGCCGAACTCGAAGCGGATCGAACACACCTCACAGAGGTAGAACTCGTGGGTGCGCTCGTACTCCTCGCGCTCCTCCAAGGCGTCGAGCAGCCGGTACATCTCTTCTTGGAGGTTCTCCGGGATATTGTCGTAGTGGAACGTCCAGAGGTACGTGAGCCAGCCGGAGTCCTCGTCGCGCACGCGGCGGTAGGTCGCGAGGTCGTTCTCGTACAGGATGAACAGCGCGCGGCGGACATCGTTGAGTTCGAGTCCCAACTCCTCGGCCAACTCCTCGTCGGTGACCTCGCCGTCGGGCGGCGCGGCCGCGACCGGCATCCCCGTCGGCCCCACCAGCTCGTGGAGGTACTTCTGGATGACGGGGTCGTTCAGTAGATCCTCAAAAGCCATTGCGATAAACTGGTGGCGGAACGGGATTAAAACCTCCGAAAGCCCCACGATCCGTCAGCGAGACCGTCGTCGCCGGCTCCGAATAGACATCTCCGAATCCACTGCGCTGTTCCGATTCCATCGCCCGCTCCGGCAAAGCTTTAGGTCGGGTGTGTCACCACTCGTGCATATGGCTTCGCGACGCGACGGAACGCGGGACCGACGTGGACGCCGAGCGGTCGGAACGCTCGCGTACCTCTCGCTACCCGTACTCCTCGTCGCGCTCCCGCTCGTCCCGCTCGCCGCCCTGATCGGACCCGGAGGGTTGGGGGTCGCCGGTCCGGGTGCTGTCGGCGGCCTCGTAGCGGCAATCGTCGTCGGCCTCGGCGGCTCCGCGCTCCTCGGACCGGTCCTCGTCGACCGCCGGATTGCGGGGCTGCCCGAGGCTGAACTCGACGACCGCCCCGCAGACTTCGTCGCCGACCGGGTGTCGGCGATCGCCGACGAGGTCGGCGTCGACGCTCCCGCGGTCACCGTCGTCCGCGCCGACGCCGCCAACGTCGCCGTCGCGGACGGCTACCGAGGTTCCCGGCTCGTCGTCTCCACGCGGCTGCTCTCGCTGCCGGAGGCCGACCGCGACGCCGCCCTCAGACACGCACTCGTCCGGCTCCGAACCCGGGACCCGCTGCTCGTGACCGCGGTCCTCCCCGCCGTGGCCGTCGTCGAGACGATCGCGCTGCTCGCGACGCTCCTCGTGGGCCGCCGCGACGAACGGACGACCGGCGACCGTCGAGTCAATCGGATCCACGGATACGAGCCTGACCGCGATCGGGTTCCGTCGTGGGCGTACACGGTCGCCGGGATCCTCTGCTGGGTGCTGCTTTTCCCCGCGTGGGTCCCCGCGACCGTCGGCGACAGGCTCACCGTCGCCGGTGGACGCCGGCACGCCGACGCCGCGGTGGCGCGCGCCGGCACCGACGAGCGGACCGGACTCGGCAATGCGGTCTCCTTCGCCAGCGACGCTGCGGGCGCGGCCGACTGGCCGCCCCTCCTCGACCGGCTCTCGTTCGTCTCGATGGCCGACAGCGAGACCGGTCGCGTCCGGGGGACGAGCCGACAGGAGGCCCGGATCAGGCTCGCACAACTCCGCTCGAAGCGGGCGCTCTGACCGGCGGTACCGAATCGGGTACTCTGACCGGCGGTGCCGTCGCGAGCACTCCGATCGACGGCGTCGAAGCGGCGATCGGATCAGGGACGTGTGGGGACGTCGAGTCGGAGGAGCGTCCCCGTCTCGTCGGTGTGCACGGTGAACCCGCCTCCCGCCTTGTTCACGACCCAGTACATCAGCCAGATCCCGAGTCGGTCGGCGTGGGTCAGTGAGGTCTCCCCCTGTTCGAGGACCCGCGTCTCGTGGTCGGGGATCCCCGGCCCGTCGTCTTCGATCTCGACGCGTATCCAACCGCTTCGCAGCCGCTCGACACGTACCTCCACCCACGGGGACGACGAGTCGTTGTGTTTGACGGCGTTCTCCGCGCCCTCTTCGATCGCGGTGAACAGTCCGACGACGGTCACGGTGATCGGATCGTCGTCGGGTAGCGACAACTCGACAGACGCGTCGGGATAGCGGCTGTGGATCCGGTTTCGGAGTTCGATCAGCCGCTCACGCAGATCCACGGGGGCTTTGTCCGTGTCCGCGAGCGTCTCGTCGATCTTCTGGACTGCGCGGGCGATCCCCATCAGGTCGGCCGACGTTTCGGAGATGATGTCGAGCGATTCGCGTTGTGACTCGTCGTCGATGTCCGTCCGCAAGAGGTCTGCGTACCCCTCGATCAGGTTCATCTTGTTCCGGAGGTTGTGGTTGAGCACCCGACCCATCACTTCGAGGCGGCGCTCGCGGATCTTCCGGTCGGTGATGTCCGACTGGAATCCCACGTAGTGTGTCACCGAACCGGACTCATCGCGGATCGGCGCGACAGAAAGCCGGTTCCAGAACTTCTGCCCGTTCGCGCGGTAGTTCAGGATGTCGACGGCGACCGGACGCTCGGCGTCGATCGCCTCCCGCAGCGTCGCTTGGGTTTCGACAGCGGTATCTTCTCCCTGCAGGAACCGACAGTCCTTCCCGAGCATCTCCGGGCCGTAGCCGGTGAGCTTCTCGAATCCGTCGTTACAGTACACGAGCGGGTTCGACTCCGGCTGTGCGGTCGTGAGGGTGATACCGACGGGGGCTTCGTCCATCGCCCGCTCTTTGACGTGAAGGGTCTCCACCGTCTCGGACAGCCGGCGTGAGGTGGTCCGTCGCTGGACCAGATTGCCGATCCGAGTGACGAGGGCGCGTCGGCGCACCGGCAGCTCGATCACGTCGTCGACGTGGTCCCAAGCGCCCGTCGGGACGGTTCCGGACCGCTCGCTCACGAGGAGCACGAACGGCACGAAGATAGGGTCTACGGCCGATCGGCGCGTCGCGATGGCGTCGCCGACGCGGTCGAATCCCGCACCGTCGAGGACGCAGCAGTCGAACTCGCGGCCGAGCGCTGCCGGCTCGGTAGCAGTGTCGATTCGGTACCGCTCGCCGA
The DNA here is from genome assembly GCF_024494655.1 of Halorubrum laminariae. Classification (GTDB taxonomy): domain Archaea; phylum Halobacteriota; class Halobacteria; order Halobacteriales; family Haloferacaceae; genus Halorubrum; species Halorubrum laminariae. Next base: position 188,809 of record NZ_JANHDL010000002.1, read on the forward strand.
GCGCGTCGGCGACCAAGTCTCGGTCGCGGCCGGGGCGCATGAGCAACAGGACGCGCGGGGTGTCGTCCGGCTCCGAGAGATTCGAGTCGCCTGTCACCGCGTTGAATGCCGTGTCCCGAGAGCGCGAGGTTCTGTCTGGTTCGGACGATTCGTCTAGGTCTGTAGACCCGTCTGGTTCGGGCTCTTTGGCCGTGTCCGACGGATCGGTTGACACCCCGGAATCAGAGCCCATTTCCAATCGTCAGTGGGTCCGCGGTCACTAAGGGTTATGCATTTATATATCCCCTCGCGCTGTGTTGTGACAGTATGACACCGTCGCTATCCGACCGGCTGTCGACCGGAGTCACCGGTCTCGACGAGGTCCTCTCGGGCGGGCTGATACCGGAGCGGAGCTACATGGTGCGGGGGAGGGCGGGAAGCGGGAAGACTATCCTCAGCCTGCACTTCCTAGAGGCGGGACTCGACGCCGGGGAGACGGGGCTGTTCATCAACCTCGAAGAGGACGTGGACGACCTGAAGGCGAACGCGGAGTCGCTCGGGTTCGACACGGACGCGATCGAGTTTCTCGACTTGAGTCCGAGCGCCGACGTGTTCACGGACGACCAGTCGTACGAGGTGTTCGCGCCAGAGGAGGTCGAACGAGAGCCGCTCACCGAACAGATCGTCGAAGGCGTGAGAGAAATCGAGCCAGACCGGGTCGTGGTCGACCCGCTGACGCAGCTCCGTTTCCTGCTGTCCGACGACTACCAGTTCCGCAAGCAGGTCGTGGGCTTCATGCGCTTTCTGAAGGAACAAGCCGCCACGGTGGTGTTTACCGTGCAGAACACCGACGCGCTGCCGACCGACGACCTCGAGTTCATTACTGACGGAACGATCCACTTGGGCGCGGCGGAATACGGCAAGACGATCGACGTGCCAAAATTCCGCGGAGCGGCGACACAGAGTGGTGACCACGCCTACCGAATCACGGATGCGGGAATCGAGGTGTATCCGGCGCTCCAGCCCGGCGACCACACGGGCGAGTACGAGTTCGAACAGATCTCTTCCGGCGTCTCGGAGATCGACGAGCTGCTCAACGGCGGGATCGAACGGGGGACCGTCAGCATCGTCAGCGGTCCGACCGGCGTGGGCAAGACGACCCTGAGCACGCAGTTCATGAAGGAGGCGGCCGATCGCGGAGAGCGCTCCGTCATCTACCTGTTCGAGGAGACCGAAGAGACGTTTCTCAAACGATCGCGGGCGGTGAGCATCCCCGTCGATGAGATGATCGAGAAGGGGTCCCTACAGGTGAACGAAGTGGAGGCGTTAGAGCGGTCGCCGCAGGAGTTCGCGCGGATGGTCCGCGAAGAGGTCGAAGACCGCGGCGCGGACATCGTGATGGTCGATGGGATCGCTGGCTATCGGCTGACGCTGCGCGGCGCGGACGGGATAATGATCCAGCAGATGCACGCGCTGGGGCGCTATCTCAAGAACATGGGCGTGACGGCGATCTTCGTCGACGAGACGCGAAACATCACGGGCGAGTTTCAGGCGACAGTCGAGAACATCAGCTACCTCGCCGACAACATCGTCTTCCTCCGCCATCTGGAGGTGCAAGGCGAGATGCGGAAGGCGATCGGCGTGTTGAAAAAACGGACGAGCGACTTCGAACGGACGATCCGCGAGTTCCGGATCACGGAACACGGGGTCACGGTCGGCGAACCGATGTCGGGGATGAGAGGCATTTTGAGCGGCATGCCGGAACTCGTCGATACCCGACGGAACCGATCGGACGACGAGGGCGACGCCGACTGCGAGTAGGTCGGAACGGGCTACCTAGAGCCGCGAGTTTCGTCACCGGAATCGATCGTCTCGTCGGCCTCGCCCGCGTCACGCGTCTCGTCCGCGGCGCGCGTTTCATCGGTGCCGGCGTCGACGACCGTCTTCCCGGTCGCCTCGGGGACGACCCGGCGGTCGGCGTCCGTCCACTCGCGCTCCAACTCCGCCCCGTCGAACAGCCGATCGAGGAAGACGGCGAGGCCGGCGACCTCGGAGTGCGGCTGGTTCGTCACGCCGACGTTGTAGTCGGCACGCTCGTACAGCGCCCACGGAACCTTCTCGCCGCCGACGACGACGAGGAGATTCTGTGGTGCCGACGCGCCGTCCCCGGCCGATTCGATCGCGGTGTCGAGTCCGACCGACTCGCGGATCTCCGATTCCACGTCCTGCACGCGCTCGCCGTACATCGTGAGGTGGACGACGACCCCCTCGAAGTTCCGGACGATCGCCTTCTGGTCCCCGCGGAGTTCCACGTCGAACGGCCCGCCGAACCGGTCCGTGATGTCGCGTACGGTCTCCGCGGACTGGCCGGCATTATCGGGGAATACCACCCGTTCCGCGCCGAGCGCCCGGGCCGTGAGACCCACGTGCGTCGTCATGCGGTCGTCGCGCCCCGGCCGGTGACCGTACCGGAGGACGACGACATCACGCGCCTCGTGCATACCGGAGCGTGCGCAGCGATCGGTGTGGTCCTTTCGATGCGGTCGCGGGCGAACTCCTGTGCGCGATGCGCCAGAATACATCACGATCGTGGATCGTTCACCGGACCGAAGGCGGGAGGTGACCACGTAACTGAAAGATTCATGGGGGAGGCGGTCGCCCGGTGAGGTATGACGAGCGTCAAGGAGTTCCGCGTCGACGCGTCCGCGACCGCCGACGCCACCGGGCGGGGTCGGTTCGTCTTCACCGACGCCTACTCGGTGTTCGACTGGGGGCAGATGCCCGACGCGATCCCGGACAAGGGCGCGAGCCTCTGTGCGATGGGCGCGGACAACTTCGAGCGACTGGAAGACGAGGGGATCGCGACACACTACCGCGGAGTCGTCGATCCGTGCGAGATCGACGAGACCGCCGGCGACGGAACGGACGACGACGATCCGGTCAGCGGCGGAACGACCGACGAGGAGGCGACTGGCGACGCCGAGCCCCCGATCGTTCCGCTCGCGGAGGCGAGCGCACCGCCGACGCAGATGGCGATCGAGTTGACGCAGGTGCCGGACCTCCCCTACGAGGGGCCCGCGGCGGGCTACGACTACGACGCGTTCCACGCGGCGGGCGGCGACAACTACCTCGTGCCGCTCGAAGTGGTGTTTCGGAACCGCGTGCCGATCGGTTCCAGTCTGCGGACGCGCACGGAACCGGGCGACTTCGGGCTCGACGCGATCGCCGAGGACGGCGACTGGCCCGACGAGCCGGTCGACCTGCCGGAGCCCGTGGTCGAGTTCTCCACAAAGTACGAACAGCAGGACCGCTACTTGGCCCGCGCGGAGGCCGACCGGATCGCCGGTGCGGCCGACATCGAGGCCTTGGAGTCGCTCGCGCGCGACGTGAACCGCGTCGTCACCGAGCGCGCCGAGGCGGCCGGGTTCGTCCACGAGGACGGAAAGATCGAGTGTCTGTACGCGGACGGAGAACTTCGCGTCGCCGACGTGGTCGGCACGTTCGACGAGAACCGCTTTTCGTACGACGGGCGCGGCATCTCGAAGGAGGTCGTCCGCCAGTGGTACAAGGCGAACGATCCGGCGTGGGTCGACGCTGTAAAAGAGGCGAAGGCCGCGGTCGACGGCCGTGAGACAGATGACTGGCGTGAGATCTGCGAGGAGACGCCCGACCCGCTCCCCGACGAGGTTGTCGACGCGGTCTCGACGATGTACGCGGCCGGAACGAACGCCTACACCGACCGCGAGTGGTTCGACGTGCCCGACCTCGAGACAGCGCTCGACGCGGTCGACGGCTTATAAAAGCGCGATGTTGACATCGGGGAGAATCATTTATGACCAATTGCTGTCGCGGTGAAGACCTTCAAAGCCCCAGCCGCGACGGCTTGCGTCGCCAAGCGTCGCCCTCGCGGCTGCCCCTTTGAGTCCCACCCGCTCGCACAACGCGGCAGCCTCACGCCTCCCCAACCTCACGCCTCCCCAGCCTCGCGGCTCGCTGCTCGCGGTTTCACCGCTCGCAGTCGAGGTGTTCGCTTCGCTCACACCTCGCTCGCCGCGTCCCTCGCGCGGTGCTCCTCTCGGTCGCCAAAGGCGACCGCTCAGAGGCACGCGCCACCGCACCAATTTATAAATGATATGCGCTATCTCTCACCAGTGTGAGCGAATCGGGGCGATAACCGTGTCACCGACGCGCCCAGTCCAACAGCCGGGCGTAGAAGGGGTCTGAGGCGAGCGCGTCCGCGTCGCCGACGATCGTGAGCTGCTTTTTCGCCCGTGTGAGCGCGACGTTCACCCGGCGGTGGTCGTCGAATATCGGCCCGTCGAGGCCGCCGCTCGCGACGAGCGAGAGGACGATGACTTCTTTCGAAGAGCCCTGGAAGCGGTCGACGGTGTCGACGGTCACGTCGGTCCGACGACCGATCTCCGCGACCTGCGCGCGGAACGGGGCGATCACGCCGATGTCGTCCGGCTCGACGCCGGCGGCGACGTAGGCGTCGACGATTTCGGCGACGCGCTCCGCCTCACGGACGTTCCGGTTCCCGTCGCGCTCGCCGTCGGGGTCGACGAAGCTCACGCCGCCCGCGAGTCCTTCGGGGAGGTCGGCGGGATCGACGCCGAGGTCTGCGAGCGTCTGCGCGGCAACCTCGGGGGTCGCCGGACGAAGCGCACCGTCGTAGAACTCCGACGACGCGAACGCTTGGATGCGCTGGCTCATTCGGTACTGGCGGTCGAGCATGACGCTCGCGTCGGGGTACGTCTCGATGAGGCGCTGAAAGAGGGAGGTCTGGAGGTCGTTTTCCGCGCGTACAACGGGGGGAAGCTGTTCGTGGTCGCCCACGAGTACGAACCGGTCGGCGCGGTTGATCGCGGTGTGAGTGCCCGGTTCCGTGAGCTGCGAGGCCTCGTCGACGAGGGCCACGTCGAACTCGCACTCGCGCATGACGCGGGAGCCGCAGGCCGCGGTGGTGGCGGCGACGACCGGCGCGTTCCGAAGCTCGGCGGCCTTCGCGTTCGGGTCGCCGCGCTGGACGAGCCGCACGTCCTGCATGTCACCGCGGACGCCGGTCTCGGACCCCATCCGCAGCACGTCGTCGAACCCCTGATCCCGCAGGGCCTCCAGCGCGTTGTCGACGGCGCGGTTCGTGAACGCCGACAGCAACACGCGGTTCCCCTCGGCGACCAAGGCCCGGATCGTCCGGGCGATGGTATACGTCTTCCCGGTGCCGGGCGGCCCGTGGATCAGCGCCATATCCTCGGCGTCGACGGCGAGTTCGACTGCCTCGTTCTGTGCGTCGTTGTTGTCGATGTAGGCGTCGGGGGCGTCTGCCGGGCGGTCGGCGACGTCCCGAAACGCCGGCTCGCGCCGCCCGAACAGCACGTCCTTGCGCGCGTCGCTCCCTTTTAAGATCGCGTCGTGAAGCGCGGTGAGCGAGCGGTCGACGGAGATCTCGGAGGGGTAGACGTCGAGCCGCCGGAGCTCGACCGGCTCGTCGGTCTCAACGACGACCTCGTCGCCGTCGAGGACCGTGATCCGGCCGAGCTCGGCGTGCCCGCCGATCGGGTCGCCGTCGCTCGCGAGCGCCACGTCGCCCTCGCGGAGTTTGGAGACGGCGTCGTCGGGCTTGCGGGCGCGGAGCTCCCAGCGCGCGTCGTCGATCTCGGTCTGCGAGACCGGCTCCAGATCGATGAGGGCACGGTCGTCCGCGGCGCGCTCCGCGGGCGACTGCTCCCAGAGCTTCCGGTATTCGGCGTGGGTCTCGCGGCGCTCCTCTTCGAGGGCGACGTAGAAGCGATCGAAGTAGTCGCGCTCCTCGTCGGGGATCGCCGTTCCGATCTGGCCGGCCTTCGACTCCTGATCGAGCCGGCCGGAGACGACCATACAAGCGTCCTGCTCGAAGCAGTAGCTGCAGTTCGCGTCAGCCTCGTAGCCCGTCGGCACGGTGGGACGCTCCCCGGGGTCGTTGAGCGCGCGCCACTCCATCGCGGCGAGCGCGTTGCGCTCGCGGACGACGAATTCCAAGAATCCGCGGCCGACCGTGAACTCCTTGGCCGGCGCGAGGTCGCCGCTCTCTTCGTTGCGGTCGAGGGCGGTGTTTTTCGTGTACAGCAGGGTGCCGATGTCGGGGTCGACACCGCGTTCGTCCAGCATGAGCGCGTAACAGGCCGCCTGTACCTTGTCGTGGAACCGGGGCTCTCGCTTGGTGTTTTTCCCGGTCTTCAGTTCGACCGGTGTCCCGCGCCGGAGCGCGTCGGCCCTGCCCTTCAGGCCGAATGTGGGCGAGATGAGGGTGAACTCCGACCGCCACGAGTCCTCGTCGTCGAGGGTGCCCTGCGCGAGCCATTCCTCTATCGCGGCGGCGTTGCGCCGGACCTCGTCTTCGACTTCCGCGGGTTCGTATCCCAGTAGCCCGAGTTCGAGGCCGGCCTCCGCGACGCGCTCGTCGACCGACGCGTCGAGGTCCATCCCGCGCAGCAGGTCGCCGAACACTTCGTGGACGACGGTTCCCTTGACCACGGGGTAGTTGAGCGGGATTCCGGAGAGCTTGTTCAGGTAGTACATCCGCGGACACTGCACCCACGAGCGGATCCCGGTCACGTCGACGAGGAAGTCGGGTTCGAGCACGACCCACGAGTCCCCGGTGGTCGCGTACCCCGTCTCGCCGCCGAACTCGTCCTCTTCGGCGTCGGTGACCAGCAGGTCCATGCCCGGCTCGGCGTGTTCGGCCGTTTCCGTCCACTTCCCCCACAGCGTCACGTCGACGGGGTCGCCCGCGCCGCGGTCGGGGCGGATCCGGACCTCGCGGAGGTCGCGCTCGCCGTACGACGTCGACACCGTCCGCGTCTCTCCGACGGAGCCGATCGGTCCCCGAACGTTCACGCCCGTCATCCGCGGCGGCACCGAAAAACGCTGTCGGTGGGAACGATGCGACTGGCGCGGGTCGGGTACCGACGCCACCGACGCGGAGCCAACGACGCCACCGACGTGCGCCCTGCGGTGAGTGACGCAACGCCCTTAGTAGCGCCGGAACAGCGCCCTCAGTAGTGCCACGGGTAGTCGCGGAACGCGGGCTCACGCTTCTCTAAGAAGGCGTCTCTGCCCTCTTGGGCCTCGTCTGTCATGTACGCCAGCCGGGTCGCCTCGCCGGCGAACACCTGCTGGCCGACCATGCCGTCGTCGGTCATGTTGAACGAGTACTTTAACATTCGCATCGCGGTCGGCGACTTCTTCGTCATCTCGTCGGCCCACTCGATCGCGACTTCCTCCAGTTCCTCGTGGGGGATCACTTCGTTCACCATCCCCATCTCTTCGGCCTCCTCGGCCGAGTAAGTCTTCCCGCGGAAGAATACCTCGCGGGCCTTCTTCTGGCCGATCTGCTTCGCAAGATACGCCGAGCCGAACCCGCCGTCGAAGGAAGCCACGTCGGGGTCCGTCTGGAGGAACTTCGCGTGCTCGTCGCTCGCGAGTGTGAGGTCGCAGATCACATGCAGCGAGTGGCCGCCGCCGACCGCCCATCCGGGCACGACCGCAACGACAGGCTTCGGCATAAAGCGGATTAATCGCTGCACCTCCAGAATGTGGAGCCGACCGGCGCGGGCCTCCTTGACGAGCGGGTCGTCTTCGTCCCCAGCCTCGTCGCCGTCGCGGTACTCGTAGCCGGAGCCGCCCCGAACCGACTGGTCGCCGCCCGAACAGAACGCCCAGCCGCCGTCCTCAGAAGAGGGACCATTCCCGGTGAGCAGAACGCAGCCGATGTCCGCCTGCTTGCGCGCGTGATCGAGCGCGGCGTACAGCTCGTCGACGGTGCCGGGGCGGAAGGCGTTGCGGACCTCGGGACGGTCGAACGCGATCCGGACGACGGGCACGTCGACGCCGCGGTGGTAGGTGATGTCCTCGAACTCGTCCGTGACCTGTTCCCACGCGTCGGGATCGAATAGCTCTGAGACCATATCCTCCCGTCGGCCGCCGGTGTGATAAACGACGGCGGGTCGGCGCGCTCGCGCCACCGATCGTACAAGTATTGCAGTTACCAAAGACGAGTGTTCGAAAGTATTCAGTCTAGAAAACCGCAGAACAGAGCTTACTAACGCTTTTTTGACGAATTAGAGAATTTTAAATTCGTCACCGAAATCTGTGATTGTTGCTGGTGACGCGAGGGTGTTGACCGCGGAGTCGATACTGCATGTATGTACGACGAACACGCGTCGCCCTCTCGCCGGTCCGTGCTCGCGGCCGCGGGCGGGGCGGCAACTGTCGGCGTCGCCGGATGTCTCGGCGGCGGAGGCGGTAGCGGGTTAGACGATCTGACGGTCGCGCACATGCCGATCTATCCCGATCTCCAGTGGTACGTGATGGAGGGCGAGGGGTACTTTTCCGCGATCGACGCCGAGGTCACGGGCGAGGAGTTCACCGACGGCCCGGCGATCGTGCAGGCGTTCGGCAGCGGTGACATCGACATCGCGATGTTCGGGATCGTGCCGGCGATGATCGTCATCGACCGCGGCATCTCCGCGCAGGTGACCGCGGCGAACATCCGCGAACCGATGGGGATCATGGCCGAGTCGTCGTTCCACGAGACGTTCGAATCCGAGGGTGCAGACGCCTTCGCGACGTGGCGAGAAGAGCGGGGTCGCCCGTTCCGCTTCGGCACGTTCCCGCAAGGGAGCGTCCCCGACGTGTTGCTTCGGTACTGGCTGCAAGAGGTCGGAGTCGATCCGGCGTCGAACAGCGATGTCGAGATTATCGAGATCAACGGGGCAAGTGCGGTCTGGCAGGCGATCGCCAACGATGAGATCGACGGCACGTCGATCATGGAACCCGTGCCGACGATCGCCGAGGCAGAGGGCTCATCCGTCACGATGCTAAGGACCGCGGCGGAGATCCTCCCCGGCCAGCCGGCCGCGGTCACGTTGATGAGCGACGCGGTCCGCGACTCGCCGCTCGCCGCGCAGTTCCTCGAACAGCACGTCCGCGCCACGGAGTTCATCGACGCGAACCCCGACGCGACCGCTCAACACGTCGAGGAGGGGATCGGGATGCCCGCGGATCGAGCCAGACGCGCGCTCGACTCGCCGCTGTCGAACTTTATCACCGATCCCAACGAGATCACCGACGCGACGCAGGTATTCTCTGAGTTCGCGGCCGGTAACGGCCAGATAGACGAACAGCTCTCTACCGACCAAATATTCGATCTCGACATCTACGACTCGCTCTGATGGCGACAGACACCGGCGGAGAGTTCGACGGGACTCCGGACGACGTGAGCGGCACGGGACTGCGCGCCGATCTCGGCCTCGACGACACGCGGCGGCTCCGACGTGGTCTCGGCGGGGTCGTCGGATTCGTCCTGTTGTGGCACCTGGTCTCGCTCGCGACGTCGCCGATCGTGTTGCCGTCGCCGTCTGCGGTCGCGGCGGCGTTCGCCGAGGAACTCGCCTCCGGGACGATGACCACCGCATTGTTTTCGAGCGTCCGTCACTGGCTTCCCGGGACGATCGTCGGAACGGGACTCGGCGTGGGAGCCGGCGTTGCGTTCGGCTGGAGTCGCGTACTCGACGACGTGACGGCCCCGCTGGTCCGCGCGCTCAGACCCGTGCCGCCGCTCGCGCTCATCGGGTTCGCGATAGCGTGGTTCGGCCTCAACCACGCCGGCGCGGCCTTCATCATCGCCGTGGGGGCGTTCTGGATCAACTTCTACGCCGCGTACGGTGCCGTCGAGGGCGTCTCCGAGGACCTCCTCGACGTGGGGCGAACCCTCGGCGTGCGCGGCGACCTCGACATCATTCGGTCGATCGTCCTCCCGGCGTCGCTACCGGGGATCACGACCGGGATCCGCACCGGGCTCGGGCGCTGCTGGATGCTCGTTGTCGCCGCAGAGATATTCGGCGTTCCGGGCGTCGGTCGCGAGATACTGCGCGCGAGCAACAATCTCCTCGTCGACACGTCGATCGCGTACATCCTCGTGTTGAGCGTGATGTACCTCGTTGTCGACGTGGCGTTCCGCGCGGTCCAACGGCGGGTGTTAGCATGGCAGGCGTGAACGGCAGCAGGGACGCGGCCTCGAAAACGAAGGAGAGTCGCGGGAGGGAGACCGGAGTCGTCGTCGACGGCGTCGGCAAGACGTACGGCGGTTCCGGCTCCGGTGAATCCGCCTCGGTCCGCGCGCTCGACGATGTCTCGTTCGCCGTCGAGCGGGGCGAATTCGTCTGTCTCGTCGGTCCCTCTGGCTGTGGGAAGACGACGCTGTTCCGAATTATCGCCGGGCTCATCGACGCGACTGACGGGACGGTTCGACTCGGCGGGATGCCCGTCACGGGGCCGACGACCGACATGGGCGTGGTCTTCCAAGAGTATCACCTGTTTCCGTGGCTCACGGTCGAAGAGAACATCCGGTTCGGCCTCGACCGCACCGACCGCTCCATGGCCGACAAGGACGATCGGGTGACAGAGATGCTCGAACTCGTCGGGCTCACCGACTTCCGCGACGCCTACCCGAAGACGCTTTCCGGCGGGATGAAACAGCGCGTCGCCATCGCGCGAGCGCTCGCCGTCGATCCGGAGTTGTTGTTGATGGACGAGCCGTTCGGCGCGGTCGACGCGCAGACTCGGGAGATGCTTCAGCGCGAACTCCTCGACGTGTGGCAGTCGACCGGCAAGACCGTGCTCTTCGTTACTCACGACGTTTCCGAGGCGGTAACGCTAGCAGATCGGATCGTGGTGATGGCCGCCGAACCGGGACGCGTCCGTGACGTGGTCGATGTCGACGTCGACCGCCCCCGCGAACGCGGTGATCCGGCCTTCGGCAAGCACGTCGCCCACGTCAGAGACCTGATCGGGGCTGGCGAGTAGCCGTCGGTCGGTCGCTGGCCCCTACGTTCGTTTCGTCCGCTGTGCTTCTAGCCCGACACCTGTCCGCTCAGTCGTCGTCGGTGTCGCCTCTCATCGCGCGTTCCAATTCGTCCATTCGGGACCGGATCACCGACAGTGTCGCGTCAGCGTCGGCGTATCCCTCCTCGTAGTCGTCCAGCGCGGACGCGGCCTCGTCGAGGAACTGCTCGACCGCCGTCTCGATCGGTTCGTCGCTCATGATTCCGGTATCGGTCCCCGATGGGTTATACCTCCCGACCGAGAAAGCAGTCACTCGGTGTGATTGTATAGAACACACATTCCTATCAATGGATCCATGGACGGACCCGGAGGTGGTCGGTGATGGCGGCGCGGACCCTCATACAGACGACGGTCGTCCTGCTGCTCGTCGATCGGATCGGGCGAGAAGTCGACGGCCTCGAATCACGACTGTCGAAGCGAGGCTCAACGAGTGAGTGCTCGACGTTCAAACAGCGGTCCAGTGCGGCGATTCTGCCGCCGAGGGAACACCCAATCTGAGTACTCTATCTCCGATTCACGCGATCGAAGTCGTCGGTTCTCCGTGCGTCGGCTGAATCGGTTATTAGAACACGACATAATTGTGTTATCCACACACAAGCCTTTTAGGCACGCACTGCGTACTCGGTATAAGACAATGCCAGACTCCCTATCGGAACAGCTCCAGAGCGACATGCAGTGTGAAGGGCTTTTGGAGTGTTTTCACGGGCTCAAGCCGCTCGATCGGGAGTGTTTTTCCGTCCTCGTCGAGAGCGGCGAGCCCATGACTATCGACGCCGTCGCCGAGGAAGTCGACCGCGAGCGCTCGACCGCGTATCGATCGGTCCAGCGGCTCCTCCAGACCGGCTTCATCACCAAAGAACAGATCAACTACGACCAGGGCGGCTACTATCACGTCTACTCGCCGACCGACCCTGAAAAGATCACGAGCGAGATGCAGCGCATGCTCAACGACTGGTACGCGAAGATGGGCCAACTCATCCAGGAGTTCGAAGAGAAGTACGATCAAACCGAGTCGCCGCAGGCGACGAGCTAACGCGGAAAAACGGGCTCGTTCTGAAATTCCTCCACAAACGCGGGGGCCGAATGCAGGAGTTGGGACTGTCAGAGAGCGAAAATGCGGGAGAAGTGGGCCGGCACGAATTTGAATCGTGGTTACGGCCACCCGAAGGCCGAAGGATACCAAGCTACCCCACCGGCCCGCACTCGTGGGAAGGCCGTTGGACGGTTTAATCTTTCCGAAAGCCAAGACGAGCGACGGCCACACTCGAAGACACAAGTCGCGCGCGCTCGCTCAGATGTCGAAATACCGGTCCGCGTGTGCTCGACAGCCGGGATTGAACGCGACGCCACAGCGAGGGCAGGCGTCGTCCGTGTCGAGGTACGCTCGGACCGACAGCCTCGCTCGGCAGCGTCCGCACAACACTGCGGGCTCGTCGAACCGATCGCGAGGCCACGGTTCGGCCGTGTGGTCCGTCGCCGCGTCGTGACACGCGTCACAGGGGTAGTACGTCCCACAGCAACCGAACCGGAGCGCGACAACGTCGACGGCCGAGTTCCAGTGCGCACACCGCGTCTCGTGGTCGACCGCGACGCCTCGAAGGGGAACGGCGAACCGATCGTCCGTGTCGGGCGCGGTCGTCGTCCGGCGCTCTCGGTCGCCGTCGGCGACTGCGTCGCCGCCGTCACCTTCGCTATCAGTACGACTCGTATCCATCGGTGTCGAGCCAGTTGTGCGCGACGGCGATCGTATCGTCGGCGTGGAGCAGTTTCGGGCCGACCCGGACCCGACGCTCCGCGGCGGCCGCGATCGACTTGGATTCCTCGTCGGTGAAGTCTCGGTGATCAGAGAGCACGAACACGGGATCAGTCGGGGGCTCGACGTCGACGAGCGGATCGCCGTCCTCGTGGAGTTGGACGACCGTCACCTCGGCGTCGGATCCGTCACTCGCCGTCCCGCCGCCCGCGATCCGGTCGAGCGTGGCGTCGAGCCCCATCCGTCGAAGTTCGACGCCGGGAGAGACGTCGGCGGGCATGTGACCGATCGCGTCCGGCTTCGCGGCGAGCGCGTCCCGAACGCGAGCGGCGACGTTTCGCTCGTCGGGGTGGAGGTGCCGGAGCGTGTCGGCGTCGAAGGTGACAGTGAATTCGTCGGCGACAACGAGGTGGACTCGAACCGACTCCCGGATGTCGTGCGAGAGGAAGACGCCGGTCGAGACACACCGACACAACAGGTCGAGCCGTCCCGCGCCGGGGATATCGGACAGCGAGATCGCGTCCGGGTCGGTCGGGACCTCGTGGCCGACGACGACGAACTGGCGCATACGCGGGGGTCGACCCCGACGCTGATAAGCGGTCCGACCCGACTGCCCGCATGAGCCTCACCGGAGTATGTCAGATCTGCGAGGCAGAAGTCGCGAAACACGGTTGTCCGGGCTGCGGAAGCGCCGTCTGCGACGATCACTGGCGCGCCGATATCGGAGTCTGCACCGCATGTGCGGCGGGGCGACAGCAGTAGATCTACCGATACCGATTCAATCGCTTCTTGAGGCGCTTCGCCGAGTCGCCGGCGGCTCCGACGTACGTCGCCTCGTCGTCCGGGCGACTCGACTCCTCGCCGGCAAAGATGATCCCGCGAGACGAATTTACCAACCCGACATCGACGGGTGCGTCCGGTCGGGCGGCGAGGCCGTGGTCGACCGCGGCCTCCGCGTCGCCGCCCTGTGTCCCGACGCCGGGGACGAGAAACGGGATCTCGGGGACGATCTTGCGCACCTCCGCGAGTTCCTCGGGAGCAGTCGCGCCGACCACGAGCCCGACGTTGTCGTTCGCGTTCCACACGTCCGCGAGGGCCGCGACGCGCTCGTAGAGCGGCTCGCCGGAGGCGAGTTCGAGGTCCTGAAGGTCTTCGCCGCCGGGGTTCGACGTGCGGCAGAGCACGAATACGCCCTTGTCGGCGCGGTCGAGGAACGGCTGCAGCGAGTCGCGGCCGAGATACGGGTTCACCGTGATCGCGTCCGCGTCGTCGAGCGCCTCGGCGTAGCGCCGGGTCGTGTTGCCGATGTCGGCGCGCTTGGCGTCCAAGAGGACCGGAACGCCTTTTCCGTGGGCGTAGGCTATGGTCTCTTCGAGCGCACGCCAGCCGTCGGCGTCCTCGTAGAACGCCGCGTTCGGCTTGTAGCAGGCGGCGTGCTCGTGGGTCGCGTCGATGATCCGGCGGTTGAACGCCCACCGCGGGAGGTCGGCGTCGGCGACGAACTCGGGGAGTCGGTTCGGGTCGGGATCGAGCCCGACCGAAACGACGCTGTCGACGGCCGCGATCCGGTCCGCGAGCGACTCGAAGAAGCTCATGCCCGGTGGTGCGAGCGGGGAGCCGCTAAGCGTTGCGTTCCACGCGCCGCACGGTGGAGCAGGGTCGCGATCGGACTGGCAGCCGCAACGCCGAAACCGGTGGCCGACCACGACCGGATATGAGCTTCGCCGACTGCTTCGAGCGGGCCGCCGTCCGCGACGTGACCGCGGAGGCGATACGGGCGGCGGTCGCGGACCATCGAGCGAACAGAAGAGAAGGCGGCAACCAGACGGGACGCGGCGACGGAACCGAGGCCAACGGGGACTCTCCGTCGGACGAAACCGAGGCCAACGGGGACTCTCCGTCGGACGATCACGAGCCCGGTCCGGCGCGTGTAGTCGCCGACGCCGACGTGCTCGCGGCGGACCTCCTCGTCGGCGGGAGCGTGCGAGACGCGCTCGATCGGTTGCGGGCGCACTCGTGGACGACGCTCGTCGCGAGCGATCCACTGCTCGACGACGCGGCGGCGGTGATCGCCGACCTCGCGGATGCCGGCCTCGCGCGCGACTGGCGAGAGGCGGTCGAATCGTGGCGCGAGCCGGTCGCGCATCCCGCGGGCGACCACCCGGCGCTGGCGTCGGCCTATCACGGCGGGGCGATGCACGTCCTGAGCCTCGATTCGTCGCTCACGGGACCGCGCGCCGCGGCGGGGCTGCGCGACCGAATGCCGGTGAGCGTCAGGGAGCCGCGCGCGTTCGCGACCGTCTTCGCTCCCGATCGACTCTATCCCGAGGTCGTCGGCGGAGAGTATCCCGGCCCCGATCGCGACCCGCGGTCGCTCGAACCGGTAGGGTGAAACGAGCCCGCGCCCGAGCGTGCCCATGAGCGACACGGACTCCTCGTCGGCGCTCCGCGAGGGCGACGCCCCCGGACTGTCGGCCGACCTCGACGCGGTCCGCGAGGCCCTCGTGGAGTGGTACGAGGCAGACCACCGCGAGTTCCCGTGGCGGCGCACAGAGGACCCCTACGCGATCCTCGTCAGCGAGGTGATGAGCCAGCAGACGCAGCTCGACCGCGTCGTTCCGGCGTGGGAGGACTTCCTCGAACGGTGGCCGACGGCCGCCGACCTCGTCGACGCCGACCGCGCCGACGTGGTCGCGTTCTGGTCTGGCCACTCGCTCGGCTACAACAACCGCGCGACGTATCTCCACGAGGCCGCAGAGCAGGTCGAAACCGAGTACGACGGCTCGTTCCCCGAGTCGCCCGGGGAGCTACAGGAGCTGATGGGCGTCGGCCCGTACACCGCCAACGCGGTCGCCTCCTTCGCGTTCAACGCCGGCGACGCGGTCGTCGACACCAACGTGAAGCGGGTGCTTCACCGCGCGTTCGCCGTGCCGGACGACGACGCTGCGTTCGAGCGGGTCGCAGACGGGTTGATGCCCGCCGACGTATCTCGGGTGTGGAACAACGCGATCATGGAACTCGGCGGCGTCGCCTGCGGGAAGAAACCGCGGTGCGACGAGGAGGGATGCCCGTGGCGCGAGTGGTGTCACGCCTACCAGACCGGCGACTTCACCGCGCCCGACGTGCCCACGCAGCCGAGTTTCGACGGGAGCCGCCGGCAGTTCCGTGGTCGAATCGTTCGTGCTCTTTCGAACCACGATGAACTCACACTCGATGAGCTTGGGCCTAAGATTCGTGTAGACTATTCACCGGATGGGGAACACGGTCGAGAGTGGTTGGAAGGACTTCTGACTGATCTGGCCGAGGATGGCCTTCTCGATGTCGAAGGATCAGATGACAGGACGGTAGCGAAGCTCAGTGAGTAATAGAGTCTACTGGCTCTGTTGAAATCCTATTCTTCAGACATAAACTATTCTGAAACAGCCAGTCACTGAAGAGTGCGTATTGAGCGATATTGGTCAACGGACGTGTTGTGACCACACTCGTCGGGCGCGTCCATCGAATACTGCTATAACGAGCCCAAGAGAGCAAAAGAATCCGAGCCCTCCAACGGATAACCAGAGTCGGTAGAGTGTAGTGACGAGGAATAAATAGACGGCCAAACCGAGAGAGACGGATGTCAACAAGGCGAACGTCACTGCTTTCCAACTGGGAGATTCGTCACGGAAGTACCTGTACGCATTTGTCGTAAGCACAACGAGAGAGGCCCAGCCTGCCGCAAGCACGGTAAACCAAAGAAGACCGATGAGGATGAGAACTGAACCAACTGTCCCCTGAAACCCGAAACCTACAATGGTTCCGCAAAGCAGGAAAAGATAGAAACCTACTACGAATTCTTCAAGAGCACTGATTGACGATTCAGCCATACTGACTTCATTTAATCATTACTACATAATTGCTGGGGATGAAAGATTCATACTACTGTTTTCGAACTACCCCTCCTGAATCAATTAATAGGTGAATTCCCTGTACTGAGCGGTTGAGAGGGCAAAACCATCAACTGATGAGGAGTTCAACAAAGCTAGTCTACTGCAGTGGATCTCGCCTCCAAGCATCCCTACGTCGATAGCCTGCTGTCAAGGCCGGAACTGCGTGGATGTAGTGTGTTTTAATTCGGTCTGTCTCCTACGCTGCTGGGATGACTGCCCGCGTCTATTACCATCATCCCGAAGATACTCACTATTCTCTCGCGTACGTCACTCAAGACAGGGATGAGATAACGACGTCCGGGCAAGATGCGATCATTGAGCGCTACGATCTCGACGAGGAGTTCTTCGTGCTGTATACGAACCGAGGGGCGAGCGGTACGGTCGAGGACCTTGACTACGAGTTCGAAGACGTACTCGACGAGATGTCACCGCAGGACCGGACGATCACGGTGCGGTTGCTTCAGATATTCGAGGAGATCGTCGAGGAAAAAGAGCTGGAAGAGGAAGCGAAGCTCGAAATTTACAAGCAGATCGAATTAGAGCGGATTCCCGACGCTATCGCACGCGTCCATTGGACCGGTACCGCCGTCGATGTCGCAGGGCAGCTTATGTCTACGCTGATTCTGAAACACGCGCTACCCAACGCGAATCACCGGACATCGATCAGTATGGCTCAGTGGTACCTAGAGAGCATCGAAACCGGGTTCTCGTTTCCTGACTTTGCGACCGAAGCGTACGACTGGAAGACGTGGGTCAACGAGTACATTATCGAATCGAAGCGGCTTCTCACGGTTCGGCGGAACACGACGGCGTTCTCGTTACTCTCTGAGTGGGGGTGTGACACCGTCGTACGGAAGAACGGCATCGAGATCGTTCTTGCAGAGTACGATCTCGATTTTACTCGCTCAGAAGCGTACGCGCACTATGGGGCTGTGCACACTGAACTCTGTACGGACTTCCTCACCGAATCCGTCACCCGTGCTGGACACGACGAACTCCTCAGTACCGAAGGTATTGGCAATGCGGAGTTCGTCTCGTTCCTCGAAAAGGCAGAATAACCGCGTTAGTCCTGAAGGTCCGCGACGGTGCTCCCAAGCTCCCGGGCATATTCGCTCTCGCTTACGTCATACCGCTCTTCTAGAGAGCGGAGTTGTTCTTGGAAGGTCATCGTTGGAGCCTCCAGATGGGCCTATTCTAACTGAGGCGGTTCTCGCATAAGAACCTTTCCCGACTGCCGAGGATCGGGTTCAGAATATCAAAACGGCCGAATCGACAGTTCACGTTCACCTTGACTGGGAACCGTTCTTACCGAGCGTTTGCGGAAATCCATAATGCGGGCGATCCGGACTACGAAACCGTAGCGAACGCCCTCATGCCGGCTGGAGAGACCAGAATCTGGAACAACGCGATTATGGAACTAGGTGGCGCGCCTGTGGGAAACAACCACGGTGTGACGAGGCTAGTTGTCCCTTGCGCGAGTGGTGTCACGCCTACCAGACCGGTGACTTCACCGCGCCCGATGTGCCCACCCAGCCGGGCTTCAAGGGAAGCCGTCGGCAGTTCCGCGGGCGGATCGTTCGCGTCCTCGGTGAACATGACGATCTGGAACTGGACACCTCGGCCATCGGATCCGCATGGACTACGCTCCCGACGGTGAGCACGGGCGAGAGTGGCTTCGAGGACTACTCACGGATCTGGCCGACGTCGGACTGATCAAGGTCGAAGAACGCAGCGGAGAGACGGTCGTCCGGCTCCGATAGCGGTCGCGTACCGCACGGTCGCATTCGACGGCAGCGACACGAATAGGGCGTGACCGCGCGCGTGTCGATCCAGCGTACCTGAGGACTACATTTCGCTATTGTGACCTCTGATCTCATGGCTTCGTCTCCCGATTTTCGGGTCGCATTGATGCGATCGTCGGCGACGTGTTTTTGTACGTCGGGCGTGCGAACTACGCTAACACAATGCCACGCGAACAGTACCAGACGAAGTTGGAGGAACTCCGCGACGACGTGCTTTACATGAGCGAGGTCGTCGCCGAGCGGCTCCGGATGGGTCTCGACGCCCTCGAACAGCGGGACGACGAACTGGGGGACGAAGTCATCACGGGCGACGCCGAGATCAACGACCTCTATCTCGAACTCGAAGGGGCGTGTACGGACCTGATCGCGCTCCAGCAGCCGGTCGCGGGCGACCTGCGATTCATCGCCGCCTCGTTCAAGATCATCACGGATCTCGAACGGATCGCCGATCTGGCGACGAATCTCGGCGAGTACGCGAAGGCGGCCGAGCGAGAGGTGTTCCCGGACGTCGATGTCCAACGCATCGGTGACGACACGCTCGACATGCTTAACGAGGCGATGGCCGCGTACGCGGATTCGGATCCTGACCGCTGCTACGCGGTCGCCAACGCCGACGACGAACTCGACGCCGCCTGCGAAGCTGCAAGCGACCTAGTTGTCCGCGATCTCATCGAGCGCGACGACCTCCGAGCAGCCGGCGACGGTGACAGCGACGACGACACCGAGGCCACGATGCAGAACGTCTCTCGACTCCTGTTGACGATCCGTGATCTCGAACGCGTCGGCGACCACGCGGTCAACATCGCCGCGCGCTCGCTGTACATGATCGAGAACGACGACGAACTGCTGTACTGACTACTGACGGCGTAGACGAGCGCGCAGTGTTGTGATCGGCTCTCCCCGACGACACTCGGCTCCCTGTGCCCGACGGCCCGGCTCGACCCGACGGCTACATATTTCGCGCCGCGTTGGGTCGCGTATGACGGTTCACACCACGGAGATCGAGGTCCGTTTTCGCGACATCGACGCGCTCGGCCACGTCAACAACGCCGTGTACGCGACGTACATCGAGCAGGCCCGGACGGCGTACTTTCGCGACGTGCTCGACGCCGACCTCTCGCGGGCGTCGACGGTCCTTGCCTCGACATCGTTCGACTTTCGGCGGTCAGTCGAACTGACCGACAAGACGGTGACCGTGAAAAGCGTCGTCGACGAGATCGGCCGAACCAGCGTCTCGATGAGCTACGAGATTCGGATCGGGAGCGACGACGGCGACCTCGCCGCGGAAGCGGAGGCGACGATCGTCAGCCTCGATCCGGAGACCGGGGAGCCGACGCCCGTCCCCGAACCGATGCGGGCGAAAATGACGGCGTATCACGACCTCTGATACCACTTCACCATCACCAGCACGATTCGCTACCAGTTTTCTGTCACCCCCACGACACCCATCTTCTTGCCGTCGGACACCGATTAATCTCGTATGTCCATTCGACTGTACGCGCTCGACGGATGTCCGTGGTGTGAGAAGGCGGCCGACGCGCTCGACGCCGCGGGCGTCGAGTACGAGACCGAGTGGGTCGACGCGCTGCACTCCGACCGCGACGAGGTCAAGCGGGTCAGCGGCCAGCGCGGCGTCCCCGTCATCATCGACGAGGAGCGCGGCGTCACCATGTCTGAAAGCGCGAACATCGTCGAGTACGTCGAGAAGAGCCTCGCATGACGATCTACACCGGCCGCGGCGACGAAGGAGAGACGGACCTCAGAGATATGAGCCGCGTCTCGAAGGCTAGCCTCCGGATCGAGGCGTACGGAACCGTCGACGAGGCGAACGCGCTGATCGGTACGGTGCGCCCGACCGGCCACGACGACCTCGACGACCTGCTGGAGACGGTGCAAAACCACCTCCACGTGGTGCAAGCCGACCTCGCGAACCCCGATCCGGACCCCGACGACCCGGCAGTGACGAGCGACCTCGTCGAGACACTCGAAGACCGGATCGACGCGTTCGACGAGGAGTTGGAACCGCTGCGGTCGTTTATCCTCCCCGGCGGCGGCGAGGTCGGCGCTCGGCTCCACCACGCGCGGACCGTGACCCGGCGTGCCGAGCGCCGGACGGTCGAACTCGCCCGATCAGAGCCCATAAACGAGACGGTCGTCACCTACCTCAATCGTCTTTCAGATCTTCTGTTTACCCTCGGGCGGGTCGCCAACGCTCGCGACGGCGAGCCCGAGGAGTCGCCGTCGTACTGAGCGGCCGTTCGCCGGCTGAGCCGCCGCACGTCGATCATCACTGCGAGCGGACACCGTCCACGCGAGCGTCTCGCTCCCGTGTCGCTCGCCACAAGGGCTTTATCTGTCCTTCGCTAAAGGGCAGATATGAGCAAGCACTTCGAAGACGCACGATACTACCTCGGTCGCGCGGCCGAACACGCGAAGGCGGGCGTGAAAGAGGAGCTGGAGCCGGTCGAAGCGCGGGTGAAGGAGCTGGTGGGACGAGAGGAGGACGAACCGGAGCCCGAGCCGTCGCGGCTCGACCGGATCCAAGCCGACCTCAAGGAGTTGGAGGAGCGTGCAGAGGGTGAAGCCCGCGAAGCAGTGGCGTCGGCGCGCGAGCGCGTGAAAGAGTACCGCGGCCACGACGCGGCGGCAGACGAGTAGGCCTGTTTTCTGCGGGTGGGTCTCGGCGAGCCGTCCCGCTCACGAGGCGTGACTCCGGTATAAAGTAACCCTTAAGTCGCGAGGTCGGATACCTCGACACGAGCGGGTTGGTGGTCTAGCCAGGTTATGACGGCTCCTTCACACGGAGCAGGTCGGCGGTTCGAATCCGCCCCAACCCATACGTAGTACGCACGGACTGTAACCGTACGATTTCTTCCGCTTCAAGCTCGCTAGTGCCCGAATCGCAATTTCGGGCCGCGTTTTCGGGGGGTCGGAAACTTCCTAACTCAACCGGTCGTCGTATGCTGGTCGCCTCCGTCCGGGAATCCGGTTATATGACTCGGATCGATGCATAAGTATCTGGTGCCGTCGCGGACCTCCGCGCGCGCCGGTCAAGACGCTCACTCTGAAGAGATCTGACTGTTCGGCACCGGCTACCTCGAAAGCGAACGCGGCAGGGGAATCAGTCAGAGACCGCCGATACTGAGGAGCACCCCGAGCAAGACGAGGACGACGACGGAGATTGCTCCAGCGGCGAGCGGCGTGTTCTCCATCGCCTTCTCGTAGAACGGCATCGCTTCGTACTCCTCGTGGAACGCGTCTCGGTTCTCGTCGTCGTAGAAGTACTTCGTCTTGAACGCGAAGCGCTCGGTCACCGCGCACCCGGTACAGACGGGCGTTCCTTCCAGACGCTCTGTTCTGATGTGCGAGTCACAGTTGACGCTCCCGCAGTTCGCACAGTACGTGTAGTCGTTATCGGTGCCAGCTGTATCGCAGTGAACGCACCGGTGAATCCCGTCCTCACTCGTCACGCGTGACGGCCCCGCGATAAAGTACTCGTACGGGTACGTGTACTCTCCCAGGTCGGTCGTGTGCCGAACCTGCGGGAGGTACACCGGCTCGATCGATTGGACTGAGACGTCGGACCGCTTCGGCTCGCACGTCTTCGTGTACGTGACGTTGTTGTCTCCCGTGTAGGAGACCGTCACCGTGTGGCGTTTTCTGACCCGGTCGACGGCCCAGTCCTTGTACTCGGTCTGCGTCTGCCCGAACCGTCGCTCTTCGACCGCGTCGAACTGATCTTCGAACCGGTCCGCGTCGAGCTCGACGGTCGCGTGGAGGTTCTCTGTCACGAGGTTCGAGACGTCACCGGTCGCGGTCTCCGGGTGGCCGCGTTCGGCGTGGACGACGAACCGGGACCGGTCGTTGACGCGGTGAATCACGCCGACCGACGTCTCGAACACCGCGTTCGTGTCCGCGGTCACGGCGACGACCGGTCGGAACGTGACGCGAGAGTGCGGCGCGGGGAGGTCCGCCGACTCGATGTTGTCGATGTCTTGGAACGCTTCCTCGACGGGTGCCGTCACCGACGTCGCCGGGTCGAACGGTCGAAGCGTCTCGTCACACAGAATCTCAATCCGACCGTTGTACAGGTCCAGCCCGATGTCGTCCGCGATCTCGCGCAGGTCCTCGCCGTCGATCAGCTCGATCGGGTACGGGTCGTCGTTCCGCCGGAGCCGCTCGGCGTACTCGACGGCCGGGCCGGTGAACCGACCGGTTGTCGCCACCATCCCGCGCTTCGGCCCGTCGAACTCGAACGTCGCAATCGCCGAGTGTAGCTTCTGGACCACCGGCCGCCCGACCGTCTCCGTGTGCTTACACTCGACGACGACGCCGCGCCGCGTCCCGTCAACGACCTCTTCCATCAGGACATCGCGGCCCTCGTCGGCCGTGCGTTCCGCCTGCCGGACGTTCTCGTACCCGAGGTTCCGGAACACGTCCTCCATCACATCCTCGAACTCGAATCCGGAGAGGTCATCGAGGACAGGCATTACGCGTGTGCCAATTGTGTCAGTCGCGCGGCAATAGCTCTATTGAAACTCTCCAAGTAAGCAACGGCCCGACGAACACGCGCCGAAGGTCTATCACGAAATCCCTTGGTCGCCTTCTGATTGATATATCTCCGTAAATCGGGAGATCAGAGACTTCTTCGAACCATCGCCATCACGTCTCACCCGACCTCGTCATACCGCTTAGCAGAATATACAGTCAGGTTGCCTCCTTCGACAGGACCCTCCGTCTGGTACGTGAGGTGGCGAGTACCGATTCTCAAGGTCACGGGCATAGCGGAAGGAACACGCGGCGTAATATCTCGAAGTCGGGCGACGGGAATCGTGAGCGTCTCGACTGAGTTACCGACACTTTCCGGCTGACGAACAGCGTGAGAATAAGAGAACGCGTCTTGACTCTTCTTGCCTTCCGCAGCGAACTCAACGAACTGAGTTACCGGGTCGAACTGTACCTGTACTTCTGGCCCGATCAAGTCGGCGACTTTGATATCGCGGTCAAACACCCTATTCGGGAGCGAGCACTCACAACACTCTCCCGTCGAAAGACGGTTGTACACGCGGTGAGCCAACTGTTCTGCTAGTACAGGGAATCGGTACGTAAGTCCAGCAGATCGCATAGCGATCTTGGACTTCGGCGTCTCTGGGGGAAAGGAAACACTCACCTCCTCGGTAGCTCCCGCACGTATGAAGTAGTCAAGACCTTCGAGTTCCGCCCAGTACGACCCTGTTACCCCGTCGGTAGAACGTATTGCGGTATCCGTTGGGAGTGAGTAATCGAGATACGCGACCTTGTCCTCCGAACACGCTCGTAAACGAATCTTCTCTTCGTCAATATCGATGCGGCATTCACCGTCCTTCCTGATAGCCAATACGAGCCGAACGATCTCTCGAAGCGCGTCTGCGGAACATTCGAGCGGCATTACCGGGTCTCGATGGTAAGTTAACGCGTCGGGAATGGTCGGACCGTTCAATGCGAGATTGTGAACCACTTCTAACAGCTCGTTTTGCGTCGTGTCGATGTCGACCCCTGCTTTCGGCGACGGGACCGTGTCCACGATAGTATACAGGTTGTACAACAGCACCGACATTTGGACGTAAAACGCCTTCACCTGCGGTTTGTCGCTGTCCGTTGCGAGATCGAACCTGTTTTCCGCCATTCGAAAGACGGGTTCTATTTTCGCACGCTGATTGTACTGGAAATTGATCTTCGTGATCAGTTTATCCTGTTTTGTTTTTTCCTCCGGGATCTCCATGTCGGTGTAGAAAGCCCGGACGGGTTCAGGTGTCCGCCTGTTCGTCAGCGCCTGAGTACCCGATGAGCTTGACAGCCGGTGTCAAGTCAGCGTACCCGGCGTTCTTCTGAACAGTTGTGCCACCGGGTTCGAGGTCAGCGCGAAGGCGTGCGTAGTCAGAGTTCTCCCCCACAGAATCGCTATCATCTTGTGCGCAGATCACCCACTCGTTCGGAACGAACGCCCGGCAGGCCTTGACGTCTTCACGCCCGTCAAATCCGCGGTCAAGCATGAACCGCTTCACCTCAACCATCTCCGTGAGAGACCGTAGGAAATTCTTCAGAACTCGTGCGCGCTGTGATTCGGATTTGAGCAGTCGTAATCCGAACGAGAAATCGAGGTCCGGGTCGGTGAACGCGAGCGATGCGAATCGCCACCGACCGTCCTCCGTTTTGAATGCCTGATCGTCTGTCTCGATCCCGGGATTCTGAACATCAGTTAGATCGTACGACACCATGACTGGTTCAGACACCACGCCCGAACCGAGCACGTACTTCAGCAGCGCTTGGTTAACATCATCGAACATCTCACTCACTTTCCACCGGTGAAGCCCCTCTAGGTGCGTCCAGATCGTTGACCCGCTAAGCGCCGGATGAAGATCAAACGCATGGTGCGCGGTTCGTTCGTAATCGGTGATGCTCTCCCCGTGACGTGCGGCGT
The DNA here is from genome assembly GCF_024494655.1 of Halorubrum laminariae. Taxonomy (GTDB): domain Archaea; phylum Halobacteriota; class Halobacteria; order Halobacteriales; family Haloferacaceae; genus Halorubrum; species Halorubrum laminariae. Next base: position 213,616 of record NZ_JANHDL010000002.1, read on the forward strand.
ACGCGAACACCCCGAGCAAGCTCCGTAACTCACGCGACTTGTTCTCCTCGCGGTGAAGCGAGAGGTTCTCAACGACGATCTGGATCAAGTCTTCGACGAGGTTGTACAACGCCAATTGCCGCGCTCCGTCCGAGAAGTCAGTCGCTGCCGGCCCGGCATCGTAATCGAGCTGATACCGTTCCAGCACAGTCTGTGGGATTGGGACCCCATTCCAGAACAGCGCGTGTACCGCAACGAAGCACGCATCGCGCACCGTCTGGAATCCAGCAGTTGTCTTCAGGGTTTTCGCGGCTTTACGATACGTTGACTGTTCACGTGACCCGCGTAACCCGAACTGTTCGAGCTGTGCGGTCGAATACTGCCCGATGTAATCAGCGAGATCCTCGTACGTGTCGAGACCACGCGCCAGTTGAATCAGTAACGCGCGCAACTTGTAGAGTTCAACCCTCTCCGTCGGAGCTCCGACCGTTTGTAACGCAAGCTCGGTCACGTCACACAATGCTTCATCGAAAATCGCATCCACGGATCCTTCCCGATCTGACCAATCGCTGTTGGTGTCACCCCTGTTTTCTTTTGCGAGTACAACGAGCAACGGTTCCAGTAGCTCAACCTCTTTGCGGCCGTTTACGGTCGAAATCGAGACGTCTTTTGTCGCTTCTGAATTAAACGACGCAAACTCACTGACCACCTCTTGTCGTGAGTGCCGTGTTTCCTCGGCAAACTCATCTTGGTGTGTGCCCATTTCCCTACAATACTAAATCTCGAAACCACTCACGGATAAACCCTCGTCGTGAGAATTCATTCAATCCGATAATCAGTACTTCCCATGTACACGAACACACTGCCCCTAACATATCCCGCTTACAGGCCTGTAACTACCATTCACTCAATTTAAATACACGAAGTACCGGGCTTATCCCGAAAAATGAGTAGTTAAAGGCACTGAAAACTCCAATTCCGATTATATCCATGTGAGTTGGGAAACGACCTCGCTCAGGGAGTCGGGTCTGGAACCAGAGCAACCGGATCCCCGGGGATTGGCGGCTACGGCTCGAACGATACACCGACTCCGTCAGCGATCGCTTCAAGATCCGACTTCCGGAAGCTAGAGTCGTCAGCCGCTTCCGGTGACTCTGCGACACCGACGTGCGCCCGGATCAGTCGGCGCATCTGCGATTTTGACGGTCGCCCTGCCGCGCCGACATCGATTCCGAGTGCCTCGCAAATTGCTCGCAGCTCTTCCTTCGTGAACGACGCCTTGACTTCCCGTTCGAACCTCCCTGTCGCCGCTCGAATCTCGTTTCTAAGTTCCTGGACGGTCAGACTCATGACTCTCCACACTTCTCACACCCCCTCAAAGTTCCTACTCAGTTGCGATGGCCTCTACAAGGGGGTTGAAAGGGGCCTTACTACAGAGAGCTGAGGGGGCCCTACCGCAAGGAGGCCCCTACTACGGAAGAACTGCGTAAAACAGTCACCATCAAATTCTGTACAGGTGGTTACAGCGGAGTTTCGTCGACATCGCCATCGTCATCGTATGCGTCCGTCACACCCGCTGGTTCGTTTTCAAGGCGGTCGTGCGCCGTTTTCCACTCCTTCGTCGCTTCGGGGCTATCGGCACCGTGTTCGGTGTGGCGTTCCCGGACGTTCAACAGGACCGGCGTGTTCATCGCGTCTCCGGCCACGACGGCTTGCCCGGGCGTGAGGCCGGGGAGTTCATCGAGTACGTCTTCGCCGGCGCTCTCGACCGACGTGCGGATCGCCTGTTGGTCGTTCGGGTTCTGTATCTGCATGATGATCTGCGTGCCGCACTGTGACAACACGTCGGGGTCGATTTTTGACGGGCGTTGACTGATGATACCGACCCCGAACCCGAACTTCCGGCCTTCCGAGAGGATCCGGCGGAGGATCCCGAGACTCCGAGCGTCCCCGTCCGGGGCGAACCGGTGGCCCTCCTCGAACAGCGAGAAAACAGGGTGGTCGATCGCGTCGTCCTCACCGCGCGTCGCTGCTTCCCGTGCCTCGTACAGTTTCCGGAGCAACGCTGCGGCGAGCATCTGCTGGTCGGACTGAGACAGTCGATTGAGTTTGAGGACCGTTACTTGCCCGGGCGCGACGAGGTCTGTGAGTTCGTCACGCGCTGCCGGAACGAACAAATCCCGATTCAGCGACTTGTTCAACCGCCACGCGAGCGCATCGACCGTCCCGCTGCGCTCTCCTTCAACGTCCTCGCATTTGTTGATGATGTCCTGTGGCGTGATGTGGTTGCTCTCACCCGTGAGGTCTCGCCAGGCTTCGTTGAGTACGTACCGCATCCGGTCGCTCGGCCCGTCAAGCAACGCGAGCAAGTCGCTGTACGTGAGATCCGGGATCGGGATCGTGATCTCGTCTGGCGTGATGATCTCCACCTCGGGCCGGTACCCGTCGTCGCCTTCGAACACGTGGCTGTGTTCGTCGCGCCGCATCTCGGGGAGCGTGTCGTACTCCGCGTGCGGGTCGAACACCAGCATCGCGGCGCGCGACGCCGGCCGCATCATCTCCTCGATCAGAACGCTCGCAGTGTAGGATTTCCCGCTCCCGGTCGATGCGAGGATCGCCAGGTGCGTCGCCGCGAACTTATCGATCGGGATGTGTATGTTCGCGGCCCCGTGCGGTCGATTCAACAGCCATCCGAGGTGCGCCGTGCCGCTTCCGGAGTCCCAATCCGCGCTCGGCAGCACGGCCTCCAAGTACGCGTCGGCAGCGAGCTGGAGTCGCGTCCCCGGCTGCGGTTGGATACGCGGGTTCGTGAACGTCGAGATTTGCTCGTCGAAGTACCCGATCGTTCGCGCCGTGAACCGGCTGAGTTCCGTGTCCTCAGTCGGGACACCGAGGGCACCGGCGACCTCATCCGGATCCACGTCCGGGTTCGCTAGGAACTCGCCCGGTAACCCGCGTTCCTGTGTCGTGTTCGTCACCCGAGCGAGGATCGCTTCCTGCTCACCGGCGACCGTCGCGTTGTACGCGACGAATTCCCCGGTGCGAAGCCCTTTGTCACCGGGGGCGATGAACTCGAACTCCGACGGGTCGTCTCCGGGGCACGCGACCGTCCCGACAGGCGTCCCAGTGAGCGCTGGAACGTCACGCGTAGCCGGCGGACTCGGGAGGCCGTGTTCGTCGCTCGTCATCGAAGCACCCCGCGGCTCTCGCTGGACTGCCAGCGGACTTTCTTCTCGACGACATCTAACACGGCGTCGGCGTCCGTGAGCCGCCGCAGGCGGTCCACGATGGCTAACCCGACTTCCGGGCCGAACTGGTCGGCCGTGGCGATCAGTCGCTCGTAGTACTCCAAGTTCAGCGTCCCGTCGTGCGTATGGAACTGCCGGAACCCGTCGTCCGAAAGCGCGTACACGAAGTCGTCGATGTCCAGCGTCCACCGCGGCATCGACTGCGACACCGCGGTGAACGACTGCTGATCGCCGCCCACCTCGCCGTTCGAGTGCTGGTGCGGGTCGGCGTCGAGTTCGGCCGTGCCGAGGAGCGCGATCCCGAGCATCGTCTGCTTCTCGTTCACGTACCCCGGGACGAACATCTCCTGGTCCGGGGCGGAAAGCCGCGGCCCGTCCCGTCCCTGATCGGGGTCAACAAGTCGCGTGTCGTACACGACGCCGACCACGGCGTACGGAGTGCCGCGAACAGTTTCCGTGGCGTACACGGGCTGGCCGAACTCGTACTCGTCGCGTGACGGCGGGTCCTCCCGCTCGCCGTCTCGAAACGCCTGCGCGACGTAGTCCATCTGCGTGTTGGAGTGTACGATACTGCCTAACGCCGTGTCGGTCGGTGCGATCGCCGGCGTCGAATCGTCCGCGTTCGGTTGTTGTGTCATGAGTTGTGTGATGTGTTATCGGCGGCGACGTTCCTTCGAGAGGGCTTTCGCGTCCCACTCGATCGGTAAGTCGTGTTCCTCGGCGAACTCCTGTACGAGCGCCAGGAACCGGTTTTTCGCCCCGGTGTCAAGCACCGCGTTGGCGTCGGCCTGCTGGAGTATCTCTGGGTACCCGCGCCCGACGCCGGCTTCCGCGCGCACGACATCGAACACGTACTCCGCCCGGTCGTCCCGCAGCACCCACCCCGGAAGCTCGACGCGATCGAGGGCGTCCCCGCCCGGAACGTTGAGGTACGAGAACAACACGTCGTCCCAGAACTCGTAGTCCTCGCCGCGGTACTGCGTCGTTAACGCGTCAACCGCGCCGTCCTGCCGATTGCTGAATAACTGCGACCGGTCACCCCAGTGGTCGATGAACGGGTCCAAGATCCGGGAGTCCGCGACGAACGGCCGGTCGCCCAACGCGTCCGGATACCGCCGGCGCAGCAGTTTCGCCAGGTTCGTGCTGCCGCTCCCGGCCGTGTACCCGACGACTGGGACGCCGTGGTGTTCCGACGCCGCCAACACCATCGACATCGGCTCACGGTAATACTCGTCCCGGATGTCCGGCGCGAACGTGTTAGCGAACGACGGGACAAGCGGCCCGTCGTATAACACGACCGGCGGCGGCGTCACGTCAGCGAACCGCTCGATACAATCGATGATCGTCCGCGCCTCCTCGCGGTACCGTTCGTGCGCCGGTGCCTGCCCGTCCACGTACCGCCGCCCGTCATCGCGGTCCTCCGTCAAGTCCGCAGGAACGAGCAGTCTCATCGTGACGTCCTCCTCGTAATCGCGGGACGGTGAGTGTCCGTTCCGGCACCACGCGGTCTGTACCAGGCCGAGCGGGACGGTGAACTCGCGCGTCGGCCCGATCTCCGACCCGTCCGCCGCCACCGTCGACACGCCCGCTAACACGTCGGCCGCGAACTCGTTCACCGCTTCGTGATTATCCCACGGCACCGACGCGTCGAACGGCACGACCGGGCCCGACACCGCGTCCCATTCGCGTGTCGGGACCGCGCCCGGGTACGAGTCGCGGTCGTCACCGACCGCGTCACGAACCGCCGCTTGCGACTCCGTCACCGCGTCACGGAGCCGGTCACGGTACACTTCGACGACGCGCGTGTCGTCGTGCGTGAACCGGTGAATCTCCGCCTTGTTCGCTTCCAGTTGCTCGGCGACGCGTTCAGGGTACAACGGCATTACTGAGACACCACCCGCGTCACCTCGTCAGTCTCATCCTTTTCGAGCACGACCGCGCGTTCCGTCATCGCCTCAAACGTCCGGTCGTGACTCACCACAGTCAACTGCCCGAGCCCCTCCAACGACTCCAACTGATTCACGAGGTTCTGCTTCTTCTCCGTGTCCAGGTTCGCCGTCGGCTCGTCGAGGAACGCCATCCCGACGCTCGCCAACCGTTCGAGAATCGCTAACCGGACCGCGAGCGCAGCCGCCATCTTCTCCCCGCCGGACAGCGAATCGAACGGCTTGTCCTGCCCCTTCACGCGGACACGGAGGTTGTACGTCTTATCCCACACCAACGTCTCCGTCGGATTCCCGCGGAGCTGCTGAAACACCTCATTCGCGCGGTGCCCGATCTCCGTCGTGATCAACTCACGCAAATCCGCCGCCCCCTGCTGTAACGTGTTCCGCGACCACCCGGCAAACCGCTTGTCACGTTCCAGCTCAGTAATCTCCGCTTCGAGCGCTTCCTTTTCCGACTGCTTTTCGTACAGATCGTCCAGCTCGCTCCTGGCCTCACTCAAATTCCCTTCAACGGTCTCTCGCTTCCCTGTGAGCTGATTTTTCTCAGCCTCGAACGCATCAATATCGGTATCCAGGGCCTCGAACCGTTCCTCGTTGAACTCCGATTCCAACTCGTTGATCTCCTCTCGGACATCCCCTACGCTGGATCGGAGGTCTGCTAACTCGGACTCCGCTCGCTCGACCGACTCTTCTCGCTCGTCGCGTTTACTCGCCTCTTCCTCGTGAGCAATGTACGTTTCATACCCTTCCTTCGTCTCTGCCAACGTCTCCTTAACCGCGTCAAGCTCTGAATCAAGATCACCGTACGACGCAATCTCCTCATCGAGCTCCGCGACTTCAGCCTCTAACTCTTCGATACGCTCCTGAATCGACTCTAACTCAGATTCAGCGGACTTGTTATCCTCGTACCGTGTCTTCGCTGCCGTGTAGTCCGCCTCAACACCATCGAGTTCTTCGAGGCGACGCTGCTTCTCAGGAAGGTCTTCAGTGCGAACTTCGAGCTCGGACTGCTCGCTCCGCAGCTCCTTGATTGTCGATTCAAGATTACTGATTTCCTCATTCAAATCGTCAATCTCGGATTCGTGTTCAGGGATTTCCGATACCGCGTCGGCTGCGGCTTCAGCGTCATCGGTCTCGTCGGCGAGTTCGCTGAGCCGCGAGTTGATCCGCGGGAATTCCGATGACTCGATCTCCTCGATCCGCTCCGTGTTCTGCTCGATCATCGAATTGCGGTGATCCGCCGTGATCGGCCGATCGCACGTCGGACACGGCACGTCCGACGCGTCATCCACGTCGATTTCCCTCAACTCCTCGTTCTGCGCTTCCAGCTCCTCCACCTCCTTTTGTAGCGACTCCCGTTCAACGGACAACTCACGGCGCTCTTCGCGCAGAGTTTCGAGTTTCTCGGCCTCGTCACGCTGCGCCTCAGCAGCCACAATCTGATCTTCGACTTCCTCGATTTCGCCCTCGAGATCCGAGATCTCCGCTTCGAGCTCGCCGATCTCCTCATCGATTTCACCGACCCGCTCTGCGTCGTCCTCAAGCTCCTCGACCTCCGTCTCTAACTCTCGGTACTCCTCGACGTCCGGTTCGAGTTCTTCAAGCCGCTCTTTCGCCTGCTCTGCCGTTTCAACCGCCTTCTCTTTCTGCTCGGTCTCGGTGCGCTTCTGTTTAATCTCGCTTTTGAGCTCGTCGCGCTCATCGACCAACTCCTCGCGCTCGTCGATTTCCTCTTCCAATCGTTCTCGCTTCTTCTCTGCCTCGCGGTGCGCCTCGTACTCTTCTTCGACGTCGGACAGCGTTTCGACGGCAGCCTCGGCGTCCGCCAGCGCTTCTTCGGCTTGTTTGAGTTCTCGCTCTGCTACGGGGATCTTCGTGTCCTCAAGCGATTCCAACTCACCTCGCTTCTTATCGAGCGCATCTTCGACTTCCTTAACCGCCGAGTGTTCCACCTGTAGCACCGCCACGCGGTGTTCTATCGTCGCAATTTGGGTTTCATACCCTCGCAGCTCGTCCTCCAATTCTTCGACTTTCGATTCGACGTCCGGCAAGTCATTCAATTCCCCGCGGAGTTCACTGACTTGCTCTTCTTTCGCACTGATTTCCTCGTCGAATTCACCCTCTAAGCCGCTCAACGACTTATACGCCTCTCGGTACCGTTCAATGTCGAACAACGGGTCGAACGTGTCCACCCGGTCCGTCTCACTTTGCGTGAAATCAGCGAGGAAATTCGTCTGCGGTACCCCGACGCTCCGCTCCCACACTTCCGATAAATCGTCCGCGTCATCCACACCGAGTTTTTCCGCGACCCAGTCTTTGATCGCCGACCCGGTGTCCAGTCCGAGCGCGTCCCCGTTCGCATCGAGCACGTCGAACTTGTACCGCCCGGCCCAGCGCCGCACCGTGTACACCTCGCCCGTCTCAACGACCCGGAACGTCACTTCGACGTGCCCAGACGCCTCACCGTCCCGCACGAGGCGGTCCTGGTTATCGAACGGGTGCGTGTCGAACAACGCGAACCCGATCGCTTCCTGTACCGTGCTTTTCCCCGACCCGTTCACCCCGACGATCGCCGTGACGCCGTCGCCGAGCTCGATCGTCGTCCGGTCCGCGTAACTCTTGAAATCCTCCAACGTCACCGACTCGATAACGACCGTCACTCCGCTTCACCTCCGTCAACGGCGGCCACCTCATCCGTCTCCCCTGACTCGCCGACGCCGTCAGGGAACAACTCCCGACGGCGCTCTCGCAAGTACGACGCCGCTTCACCGACACCGGCGTCATCCTCGGTGACGAGTCCTTCCAGTTCGTCCAGCGTTGCCGCGACGTCGTCCCCGGCAGCGCTGTACCGCGACTCCTCAGCGAGCGTCGTGAACACGCGTTCCTGTAACGCGTCCGTGTTCACCGTCCCGTCAGCCGCGAACGCCTCGTCACGATCGATATCGCCGAGCAGCTCCTGAATCGCTTTCCGCTCCGTGTTATCCGTCGGCTGCACGTACAGCGCCTCCAGCTCTTCTCCCGCGACCTCTCGCAACGCATCGACGTCGAACGCGACGTGATCGAGCAACAGCGTCCCCGTCAACCGCAAGTTCACGATCGGATCACGACGCGACCCGTCACCCGCCTGGAACTCGGCGTTACTACACACCCGTTCGACCATTCCTTGCTCGTCACGCACCGTGTCCTCAAACGCCGCGCGGAGGTCGTCGAACGTCCGGTACCCCGACACGTCGAACTCGACCGTCACGTACGGCCGTCGCTTCGATACGCGGTGTTCCGCCGACCAGTCATCCCCGTCCACCACGTAGTACCCGTGCGCGTCGTCCCACCGCCCCTCCTGTACCGAGAACGCTTCCAAACTTCCCGGGTTATACACGTTCTCCACCTCGTACCGCTTGTGAATATGCCCGAGCGCCACGTAATCCACCGCGTCCATCAGCGGCGTCAACGACGCGACAGACACCGTCGCACCCAGGTCCGGCACCGCGTCATCGACACCGAAGTGCGCTAACACGACCGTCGCCGCCGGCTCACCCTCAGACGCGTTCACGGCTTCGATCCCATCCACGACCGCCGGAATCTGTCGTTCCATGTACGCACCACGGTACTGGACGCCGAACACGCGAACCGTCCCCTCGTCCGTCTCCAAATCGACGTACCCCCCGCCACCATGCCGTGGAGACTCCACGTCAGTCGGAACGAACGACGCGCGGTCATCGGCAAAATCAGCCGACAGCAACGTGATAAGTCCCTTGTTGTTCAAGTACTGTAACCACGTCAAGTCCCGTCGGCGACTCATGTTCTGATCGTGATTCCCCGGACTCACGATCACCGGTACCTCGACGTCCGCAAGAACGTCTTCCACCGATGCGAGCGTCTCCGGCCGCACATCCCGACTGTCGAACAAGTCGCCCGGGAGCAACACCGCGTCGGCATCCTCAGCCGAAACTTGCGACAGCGCGTACTGGAACGAGAGTTTCGCATCAGTCGCCCGTTGCGACACACCGTACTGCTGCTGACCGAGGTGAATATCCGCCAAATGGAGGAATCTCGTCACACACACATCACTTCCCGGCGGGGTTATAAACCTACACTCAGCACGGTGAAAGTAAAACAGGCACCTCAGTCAAGGTACATAGAAACTGACGAAGTCAAATCACAGACCACGCCCAGTCAGTATATATTGACTCTATCTGAGGTTCAGCATGGATAATTCGTTATTTGAGTTGTCCTGTCTTTACTATTCTCAAAGGGATCGGGTGAGTTCAGCTTTCATCTACAATCGTGGTGATCTCGTCCAATGCACCTTCGATGTCCAAACGTTTGGATGCGTAATTCGAATTCAGGAGTTCTTCTGGCAGGTATCGGTCGTGTTTATCGATGATTTTGTTTTCTACAGTTGCAGCTAGTTTACTTGGTTCAGGAGGCTGCGTTGTCGCAATCTCACAGAGAACATTGAACAGTTCTGATGGCAGACAGTCTCTGACCTGTAGCGTCATTCCAGACTTTGAGGCCTTGTAACCTTTCTCTGAGAGAAGTATATGTGTCGTATTCACGACACGATCTCCTGCCCACACGAATAGCACCGTGTGGTCTCCCTGTCGAATCAAATTTGCATCCTGGAGATCGAGCCGTTCAAAATGAACTCGGCCTTCTTCAAGCAGATCCACTCCCTTCGCGTCTAAATAACTTGGAACCTCCGTGCTGGTGTACGTAGTAAACATTTCCTCACGAATACGAGAATGAACGAGCGCTCCTTCACCTCCAAACTTCGGCACCTTTCCACCAGGAGCTGATTGCAAAAACGCTATTTGTTTCTTCTGATCAACTGATTCTACTTCCCAACGTTGTCCACCAAATATCAGCAGCTTACCTTCTACCAAGGGACTCGTGATTGGGAGTGTCCCGATCGTTTTCTCATTGGCGACAAGCCGGTACTCGTCCGGACTCCAGAACGCGGCGTAGAAATCATAGTGTCGGGTGAGTTTCTCGCCGGTCAGACCCATTATGAGATCCCCGTCCCCAGCTTGATTGAGTAGCTCCTCGTCTGCGAGACCTCGCAGTAATGATTTGAACTGAGGAACTGTGATCTTATCAAATGGCCCAGTTTGACATAAGAGACGGTAGGCCGTCTTCGTTTTGATTCCACCGTGTTCAGCGATCAGCGAGAGAAGTTGTTGAATCAGCGTTGAGAGTTCGAGCGCATCAAGATTCGGTGGCTCGTACCACTTCTCAAGTAGTAAATTAACCATCGCAATGGTTTGAACGAGTTCTGGGCGTAGCGTATCCTCAAGCGGTGTCGAGTCGCTAATTTCTGGCTCTTGAATGTACGCCCGTAGGACCGCTGGATTGTCTCCCCGCCCAGATCGCCCGAGTCGTTGCCGCAGACTCGAAACCGACGGGGGTGAACCGACCTGACCGATACTGTCCATCCATCCGATATCAATTCCTAATTCGAGCGTGCTGGTACAGATAACCGTTGCAGGAGCCTTCGAATTCTTCAACAGACGTTCGCTTTCCTCTCGGATCTCTTTCGATAGACTCCCATGGTGGGCAGCAAACTCGTTCGGAACGCCTCTGTCCTCTGAAATTCGCTTCAGCAGATCGGTGTAGAGTTCGACATCCATTCGGCGATTTGCGAAGACAAGATTGTCTTGTCCACGAATGGTTGTGAAAATGTGTTCAGCGATATCCACAACTGTCCCAGAGGGATCTTCCCCGTTTTCCTCGTTATTGCCGTTGTTCTTGTTCTCGTACCCTTTTACTAGAAGGCGGATCTCTTGGCGATCACCAACAGGGTCAATAACCTCAACTTCGGATCCTGATTTTGGACGAAGGAACTCCGCAGTCATCTCGTGATCCCCAATCGTAGCAGAAAGCGCAACACGCGGTGTCCACCCGCCTATCGCCCCCTCAATTCGGTGTAGAAGGGACTGTAACTGTTTGCCTCGTGGCGTCCCAATGAACGCGTGGACTTCATCTACAACGAGATAAGCGGTATTTTGTAACGCTTGGTGGAACACCGATGGTCGACGAAGAAACAACGCCTCCACCGACTCTGGAGTGATGAGCAGAATCCCGTCCGGTTCCTCTAACGCTTTGTTTTTTCTACTCGATGATACGTCACCATGCCACCGGTGAACGGGTAGATCACAAGCACCACACAGCTCTTCGAGACGGTCATACTGGTCATTGATGAGTGCCTTCAACGGGGAGAGGTACACGACATCGAACCCCGGTTCGGGATCTTCAGACGATTCTCGACGATCCGTAATGTGAGACAGAATCGGTAAGAACGCCGCTTCTGTTTTTCCTGATGCGGTTGGGGCCGACAGAATGACGTCCAAGCTGCCGTCTAAAACAACGGGGATCGCTTGTTCTTGGATTGGGCGAAGTGCCTCCCAGCCTTGCTTCCAAACCCATCGTTGTATCGACTCGTGAAGTAGCTCAAAAGACTGCGTCTGGCGGGAATCATCCTCATCGTCACTAGAGTTTGAACCCGGCAAGATCATCACCCTTGTCGTCCCCAGTGGACTCTGATTCCTCAGTTTGAGACGTGTCAATACCTTCTGATTCAACCTCGATTTCACCGATCAACTCATCCCACGAAACCGCAGGATTCTGCTCTAAGATAGCGAGGAAGCTGAGGAACTCTTTGATCGTATTGCGGGGTGTCTGGAAGTACGCAGCCCCGATCTGCTCATTACAATGCTGCATAAACGCTTCTAGTGCTTCGTCCGGGATAACGTAGTTCTCAGGATCCCCTCCTGCGTGGATGTGACGAAGCTTTTGGAGAAGCACGAACATATCCTCCTGTGTGAGGCTGGAAAGGCGGATAACTGGCCCACTCATATCCACTAGTTCATCCGAAGCGAACGTGCTTTCAGCCAGCCGCGTTTTCAATGCGTCATAACTGTACAGCCCTCGTTTGGTATCAGTGAGGAAGTCTGGCGTTCCCGCAAACAGAAAGCCAAGACCGACCGTTTGGCCTTGGAGCCCATCGTTCACGATAGATAGAAGCTTTTCGTAGTTGCTTTTCCGCGCCCCTGTGTGAGACAGTTTGTATAGATTCACCATCTCGTCGAGATTGATCAACAGTCCCTCATAACCCGCCAAGTCAACGAATCGCGCCAACAGCTTCGTCATCTCATACCAGTTCGAATCATCAATAATCGGAACGCGTTCATCCAGAACGTTTCGCGCTTCCGTTTTCGTGTCGTACTCACCACGCAACCACCGTAACGCAGCGTGTTGCAACTCATCATCATTCTCCTGATACCCTTCCCAGTACAGGGTGACGATGTCCGTGAACGCATACCCAGCAACAAGTTCTGAGAGTTCGTCTAACCGGTCCCGAATGACTTCCTCAGTCGGGACGTCTTGACTACTCGCGTCACGATTGGCCTCCGCAATAAAGCGTTCAACAATACTTCGAAGTGCACCACCGTCCGGTGTAGCACGAGTCGAAAGATTTCGAGCTAACTGTTGGTAAAGCGCACGCCCATGCCCTGACGTTGATCGGAAACGTCGATCCGGTGTTAGATCTGCGTGTGCCGTGACAAGCCGTTTCTCCAACGCGATTGACCGCATCAAGTTGAGGAAAAACGTCTTCCCCGACCCATATTCCCCAATGACGAACCGAACTGCGGACCCTCCGTCCGCAATCCGATCAAGGTCTTCAGTTACGGCCTTCACCTCTTTCGCACGGCCGACCTGAATGTGTTGCAGACCACGTCGAGGGACGAGACCCGCTTGGAGAGACTGAATGATTGCATCACGGTCACGTGGCCGGATCGTTGTCGCTTCCAAGTCTGACGTGTCTTCACTCATCCTAAGATCTCCTCGGAGACGTCTTTATTGACTGTTATTTCGTCTGTGCCTTCAATGACGGGTGTTTCGACCAGTTCGAATGCATAGTCGTTTATCACTTCTACTGCCGCCCCGAGGAATAACCCGTGTTCACGAGCCAGCTCTTCAACTTCCTCGCGCTCCCACTGCTGCTTCTGAGAAAGGCTGACGAGGAATCGGCGGTGATCCTCATCTAAGTCCTCATATTCGTCATCTGTAGTACTCGACTTTGGATCAGCAGGCTGATTCTCTACTGGCTGAGACTCCTGCTGCGCATCGTTTTTCTCTGTCTCGTCCTCATCATCCTCGAATATATCTGCAAGGAATGTGCTCACCTCTTGACTTTCTTCGAGAGTTTTCCTCACCCGATCCTGATCTAACTCGATCTCCGAACTCGGTGACTCCTCTTCGACCCTCGGTTCTGGAATTTCATAATCTTCACCGGTGGTCTCTGGCTGTTGAATGGTCACAGGCTCGTCATCTGCTTCCGATGAACTCGTCTGAAGCTGATGAACGTGCGTGTGAACTACGCCTTCATCTAATCCCAACATCGGATAGACCTTCGACAACTCCTGAATCTCGTCCGAGTCAATATTCCCGTCGGAGCACGCAAGAGCGGTTAGAAACTTCGCAATCCGCGGTTTTTGTTCATCTGGAAGATCCGCAGCACGCTGCCGGACACCGTGCAGAGTCGGAGAATCAAGAACGAGCCACCGCCTGTGAGCCTCCAGCCGTAATCGGTCAGATTCACTTAATTCGAGGAACGATCCAAGGTTTTCTGCGAGGTACGCCGTTTGCTCAGGTGCTACCTCATCATTAGCTAATACAACGTTGACTGCAAGCTTCTGAATCAGTCTGATATCGTCTGAAACCGCAGACGTCTCAGCGTGAGCCTCGGGTGGCAGTCGGTATATTACAGCGGGATCACCCCACCCGCGGGAGGGAGCAGAAAACCGGGTGTCAGGCTCCACACCAAACCCGATCTTCTCAAGCAAATTCGCCAGTCGACGCAGATCACGCTTCCGAACGTCTTCACCTGACTCGACAGGCCAATATTCAAGCAACAGATCGAGATTCGTCTCGACCATCTCAGATCCACCCAACTCGTTTTCAATCGCCCGGATACAGTTGGTCAGCGCCTCAGATTGCTGATCATCGAGAAGCGATTCGGGAAGGAATGATAGTGCCTCTAGGCTGTCTCGATCATCGTTTTTCCCGACGTGTCGAGAGTACGAGTCTAACTCATCACAACACTCGTTGGCTAACTCTTGCATGGCTTCTAGCGGCTCCGAAAGCGCAGAAATATCCGGCAAACCGTCGATCTCGACATCCCCCAAGCCCGGCAATGAACGACTGGCAGCTCGATAGCTAACAGCGAGTGGCGCACTATTGGCATCATCAATCAATCCTTGCTCAAAGCGTTCCTCATACTTTGCGAGGAAGAGCGACTTGAACTTCTTCTCGCACCGTTGACCTGGGGTCCGCAGATACGTGTCCGGGGATTGCTTGAACCACTCAAACGCAACCTCGGGATCAAGAGATCCTTCCTCGGCAATCTGCCGACCGATTTTCACTCGGACACCCAATGGAATCTCTCGTCCCCGGCTCGTTTGAGAATTCTTCGTAAGAGACTCAGGGTCGTATTTAGCTCGCACCGCATTCAAAAACCGCGTTGCGTACCCCGGGAAGGAACTCTCATCACCATATACTTCCAGCAATTCCTCCACCTCTGCGAGGATGCGTGGAATTTCAGAACGTGCCTGACTCGAATGCTGTGCATCAAAGAGCACCCGTCGTTCGAGACCATAAAAAAACAGGAACACATACCCGATATCAATGTCGGGATCACGCCGACCACTTGCCAACCACTCAAGATACGTCGCTCGACAACCCGAATCAATACCCGAATACGACGGCCAATACGACATTCGAATCCCTTCTGGATCTGACTCACTGGCATCAACATCAAGCGTCGGATCGATCAAACACGCATCCGTCCCGTGAAACCCATCAACCGAACTCAACTCAGTGCCGACGTACACCATCCCTCCCGGAATCTCGTACCCGTCAATTGAGACGTTTTCTCCTGGTGGGACCCATGCTTTCGAAGATTGATCGACCATCTCTTCTTCATTGAGTTGCGACCCAACCGAAACCTCTCCCTCATCACCAACCGAAAGTTCCATAGTGAAATCAGCTGAGGTATCTCCATGTCGACGTTCCGCCTCCGACGAATCATCACTCGCTATCTCATTCTTCTTTGAGGACACTTCAGTATATTTCGCTCTAAATTTCCTCTCGTCCATCAGTAAGTACCTCACCCCTTCGACAAATCCAATGAGACCCGGAATCAGCGTCCAACAGAACAAAAGATAGAGAACACCCAACCCGTATGACCGCAAGTAGAATCGATGAGCACCGAACGAACCAAAGAAAATAGCGAGCAGAGCCACTACTGTTTTCGACTTCGATGCCATCTTTCAGACCCTCCTCAAATCAAGAATCATCATACGCACCCAGCTTTTCCCATGATTAGTCATACCACAGTGATTACTATTACCATATAAACAGTTGGTTTCGTTCAATCAACTCATTCATCTATTAAAATACGTCAGAACTCTAGTTTGATCCCGTCATAAAACTTCAGCTTCGACTGATCACGTCCGCCACAGTCTCTGTCTCAATGGAGACAGCATCGGGCTCACCCTCATACAACCCAATTGCTTCAAGCTTCTCAACCACTTGTCGAATGAAATCGGTCGGATCCCCAGCTTGATTAGTGGGTACAATGATCACCCCAGTTCCAAGTAGAACCGCCGCGACATCCTCATCTGAAGAGATATACACGAGCCCTGGGAACTGTTCTGGCTCGTACCGGATATTCTCCAATCCAAGTCCAATAGCAATCGCATTGAGATTCAACTCCGCACCAAGCCGAGCCACGCATACCGTCTGCTCCTGATCAATCCCTTCCAACACCTCGGGCAACACACCAATATCGCCACTCGAATACCCCGTTTGGAGCGCTTCAAGCAACTCTCCCACGACTTCACGATCACTCATAAACTGATTCACAAATAGAGGACTATTGAAACTAATGGTACCTAAACATGTTCTCGGCGACGACGAAGACAGCCACAGTCTCGCTGACCTCACCTACCACTCAATGGCCACACCCTTGACGCGAATACCCACCCGCAAAGACAAGCGCGACCTCTTCATGATCACTCAAAACCCCGAAGATATCGACAGCGATATCCTCAAACAAACCAACACCAACATCTTCCTCGGCCTCCGTGAAGAAGTCATCACCAAAGTCCCTTCCATCCCTCGCGGCTACGAACAAGACCTCCAAAAATACGGCAAAGGCCAAGCCGTCATCAAAGCCCCCGACGTCGAAGCCGTTGAAGTCAAAGGACTCTCCTACTGCCTCACCCAACACAGTAGCTGAGAAGCCACCTACAGTATTCCACACAAGCATCCGTACTCGTTGCTACACACCGGTATTTCTCACAGAAGATTGGAAAGAGAAGCTAGTGCTACGGTATTCACTTATCGAGTCGTCTCATCGTCTCTCGCAGAGATTCTGAATCAAGACCGACTTGCGGCGGCGATTTTTTCTCCAACAGATCTCACGAGCGACTGATTGGAAGTCGTTCGCGTTTTCCTCCGTCTCAACGGTTGACGGCTTACAGTGGTCGTGTCACAAGCACCAAACGGAACGCTCAAGAAACAGCACAGAGTAGGTTTGAGTGATCTGTGCGTCCATTTCGTGCTGGCGAAGCTGCCTACGAACGATCCATCGCAATTGATGCGAGCACTATCGGTGACATCACGATCACCGTTGCTGTGAGTGCGGATCGTACCGCTGAGTTGGCGATTCTGGACAGCATTTACGCCGCGGCCGAGGGATATCCGTTCTTCCCGTTTCGAGACAAATCACATGATTTGACGTACGAAGATAGCGTTGGGTTCTTCGAGACGGTCGTTCAGAATAACAGTCAGTATCTGAACGCGACTGCTCATCTCGGCCGGGACGGGTCTGATCCGGAACGTATTGAAGCAGCCCAATCTGCTGTTCTCGCTGAACAGGTGGGAGTCGAAGATTCGCTCGTGATTCTTGACGGTAACGAGGACAAGGCAGAACGGTTTGGGCGTGCAATCACGGGGATCTCAGGCCGGTGCCCACCGATGGCGACCTGTATCCAGTCAGAACTGTATTACCCCACCTCCCTACTCGCCGACCTCTGTGCGAGTCATCTTGCATACCAGATCGACCATCCCCGCCATTGCTCTGAGGTGACGCCACCTGCCCCAGTAACCAAAGAGGAATTCAACCATCTTTGGGGACCCGCATACAATGAGATAGTGAATTCCTCGTCTCCTGTGTACACAGAGCCAATTGAGCAACGAAGGGCCGAAACCGTTCCAACTCGGATGAGTTGTTGGTTCGAGGGTGTGATGGGCGGCGGCGAACCAGTTCAGTTCGAGTCCTCTGTCCGGCCAATTGTGCAGTATGCCCGAAGAGAAGGCTATGAAGAACTCGCTACCCGTCTCTCTGAGGTATAGAAATCAGGTGCGTTTCCTGTGCCCACGTCCGTCTTCGACGCCTATTGGCTTGCGCCGCCAGGCTTGCGGGCCATGGTCACACAGGCTCCACGCAGCACCTCTGCGCTCATCTCTAGATACTATACGCCAGCATATAGAACTTTGGATGGCGACCGAGGACGTTCTTGGAGTGGATATCACCCTGGGAACTTTCTCTCTCCGCTGAACACACGACCGTATGGAATCGGGAAAGAAATCGTTAGAAGAACTAACGACAGCAGGGGTGTTCCACGTTCCGGAGTACCAGCGGTACTACTCGTGGACGGAACCGGAGTGGGACGACCTCTGGACTGACCTCTACACGCTTCCGCCGGACAAACAGCACTACTTCGGGACGATCATCATCCAGAAAACGGACGAAACGGAAAGCGGCGGGAGTACCGGAGGGTACGGCTCTTCCAGAGAGAAACCGATCAACCTCCTCATCGATGGCCAACAGCGCCTCACCTCACTTGCACTGCTGGTACGCTCAATGACGGAGTGTCTGGAAGAGATCGCACCGGAGACGGATCACGAGGCCGAGATACTCGGTGACGTCGAAGAAATGCGCGAGACGCTTCTCGTGGAGGACAACATCTACCAGCTCCAATTACTTGACGAGGAGGACAACAAGTATCTCGAATGGCTGATTACCGGGCACGACGTTCACGAACCGGAGCGCCCGTCCCAGCGGAAGATGATCGAGGCGAAGGAATACTTCGACGAGCAACTCGATGATCTCACTGCGTCCCCTGATGTTAATCCCGTAGACGTCGCCACCGAACTCAAGCAACTCTGGGAGACCATCCTCGAACTCGAACTGATGGTGTACGTCGTTGACGCAGCCAACCCCGAGAAGGCAACGCTCATCTTCGACAACGTCAACGACCGCGGCCGGTCCCTCTCAACGTTCGACAAGACGAAGTCATTCCTGATGCGGATGGCCTATCTCGCCGCGGCCGACGAAGGTGAGGCCCAAGCGACCATTCGCCGCATTCGGCAGTCCTTCGGGGAAATGTATAATGACCACCAGACAATGCTGGAGTCACCGTACGTCACCGACATCAGCGACGATGCGGTCCAGCGGTATCACTTCATCTCGTACTTCGACTGGTCAAACTCCGACGAGTACAGCGATCCGGCCTTCCTCACCGAACTGAAAGAACACGTCCGCACGCTCCGAAGGGAAAACCCTCAAGCGTGCTTGGAATACATCCGCGACTACACCAACAGCTTGGAGCGCGGATTCGACGCGTTAGCGAAAGTTCTTGACTGTACCGGCGACGACGAAGTTTCGACCCTCATTCATCGGATACATCGCCTGCGTCATGCGACGAAGTTCTACCCGTTGCTGCTTAAAGCGTGGCCGAACCTTGATGAAGACGAGAGACTGGAGCTCCTGAACGCGATTGAAACGTACATCTTCCGCGTCTACTCTATTGGGAACCATCGAAGCCACACTGGTGAGTCCAGCCTCTACGTCCGTACACGGAACCTCAGCAAGGACAGCCCTGCCGATGTCTGGGTAAGCAAAGTCGTCTCCCTGATGAACCGATACGAGGACGACTCGCAATTCCGACGATCATTGTCCGCTGCTGACCTCTACTCGAAAGCGAGCTCGCAAGATCTCCGGTATCTCTTCTACTTCTACAACGAACATCGAGCTGACGAGAAGGGTGAACGTGGGGGACCGACGCTCTCGGAAGCAATGAGCAACGAATACACGGTCGAACACATCTGGCCACAGAGTCCTGACGAACTCCCCATCCAGGATGCCGACGACTATCCGAGTCCCGAAGCGCGGTATGATGCATATGTTCACCGTCTCGGGAACCTCACGTTGGCGAGCAGACCATGGAACTCGAAGTGGGGAAATGCTGCGTTCGAGACAAAGCGCGACGACGGGTACGTAGAGTCGAAGCTCTGGGTGCAGTGGGACATCCAGGACAACTATGACGAGTGGTCCGTCGAAAATATCGAGGACCGCGAAGAGGCGATAATCGAGTTTGTTCTCAAAGAGTGGGCGACGCCTAAGACACGTCTTGGCGGTGTTGAAGAACCTGCAGACGCTATCGACCGGCTTACGACGGAAGAACAGTACGTCCTCAAGGCACTCCGCCAGAACACCGGCGGCGCGGTCCGTCGTGTCATCCACGGAGAAGTATGCGAAATCCCCGATTCACCGTTCACAGAACCAAATTCGAACGGTACAGAACGAAACGAGGTGGGTTCGATTCTGAGTCGCCTCCAGAACGTTGGCCTCGCTGAGCAGAACAAGCATACCTGGTCACCCACCGACGAGGCGCTTACCGTGGAGGCCCCTGACACGTGATACACGTCCAGCAACTGCTGCAAATAGAACATTGTTCCGACGGACCGTTAGGAGCCGTTTTGATTGGTTGATGTACTCGTTCACGGCTTTGTTGAAATCCTCCGAAGATGACATATTCGAACCAGCTTCCGGTCAGCACAGATAAGGTATTTACTGAGCAGGAGAGAGTTGTACCCGCTTAAACCAGAATTGGCAGACAGCCTCTACAAGTGACTCAAACTTGTCCGGGGTGGTTGACTTCGGCATGTATGCGTTGGCGTTGGCATCGTAACATCGTTTGATATCGTTTCTCTCCGCAGAACTCGTGAGTATAATCACTGGAAGACGCTTGATCTGTAGGGATGTTTGATTGTATCGGGGAAATTACATATTTTCCCAGGAGATTCAAATCTACGAGTGCGGGATCGGGGAGCA
Organism: Halorubrum laminariae; assembly: GCF_024494655.1. GTDB lineage: Archaea > Halobacteriota > Halobacteria > Halobacteriales > Haloferacaceae > Halorubrum > Halorubrum laminariae. The sequence goes on from NZ_JANHDL010000002.1 coordinate 233,970, forward strand.
AGCTCGTTTCGTCGTGTGCTCGCTTGTGTAAGAAGTCAACCGCGTCATCTCCGTTGGTGATTATGTGGAGTGTTGTCTCGATATCGATGTTCACTGTCTTGAACGCTTCTTGTGTCAGACGAATGTCGCCGGGGTTGTCCCCTACAAGGAGGATTTTTAACTTCATCGTCAGATGATCGGTCGATAGAACGGTCTATCATAGAACAGTTCACAAGGTGATTGATTTCAAGACTGAAGAGCCGAATCACCTGCTCAGTATATCTGTAGAGTATGAGCGTAGGCCAATGGTTGTCTGAGTTTGCGTTGGGCCGATAGCCACTCTATCTTCGATGGCGAACCTTACTGTCTCACGACTCCCCGTGCGTCGATGAGATGGGATAATCCTTCGTTGAATCGAGTGTCCTGCGTGCTGGCGTCAATATCCGATTTGCAGGCGGCGATTAGCCGGTTAAGCCCTTGTCCACGCTTGGAGAAGTGGGTGCGATAGTCACGTAGCGTTGGACCGTCATGCGAGATCGCGTACGGTTGATCTGAGTTGAGTACGTCCTTGGGGATTGCCTCCTTAGCGGCGCGAAACTGATTCCTGGCTTGGTCTAATTTCCCTTGCTCGTGCTTTCGAGCTCCTGTTTCGATGAACTCACCCGTATCGAGATACGCTTGAACCGTGGTACTGAGTTGGTTCTGAATCTGTACTTGAGTGGTGATGTGGGCTGCTACCTGTTCTATTTCAGGGAGTAGAGATCCTGCAGATACCTCCTCCACTGCTCGTTCCCCGGCTTTTCTGGCTTCATCATTACTTGTCTCGATTACATCGGAATCAAGGACATCCGGTGGCGCTTGCTCCGGACGGGCGCCGTCATGCAGCGCAGGAAACTCGATTGTTGCGAGATCATGCTGTGTTGATGCGGCGTACTGGAGAACATCGTTGAGAGATTGGTAATACGTCAGTACTGCTTCAAGCCGAGCCACGCGTGTTGCGGGACGTGACTGGGATGGGGGAGAAGCAATCCCAGGAATAACGCTGAGTACGTTGGCGACATTTCGCTGTTTCTCGGCGATCCAGACACTCTGTGTTACTGTCGCATCATGAAGAACCTCAGTGATCGTCTCGATCGTGCCCTCCACCGTCAGCGTGAGGCCCGACATTAGAAGTGGGTCCCGCAGATCAGTCACCTCGATTCGCTCGGCAAGCGTTGTCGCGCTCTCCTCAGCATCTGTCAGGCGTGAATGAGCATTGCTTGACGTGGGAAGTTGGTTTCTAAATACGAAACCTGTCCCAGCAACTGGTAGAATTCCTTTTAGAACGTCTCTCCGGCCTAAATCACGCTCGTCAACCCACTCTTGGACGGTTTCTCGATCGGGGGTCTCGTCCATCCCTGTAAATTGTCAACCGCACGAGAAGGGTTTAAATTCATCGCTGATCGTGTATTGAATATGACTGAAGCCGACCCCGCTCGGCTCGCGGATTCGAAAGCTCGCATTCAGACTGGCCTCCGATCTCACGCAGTCGCTTCCACGCCCTCCCAGCGGACTGTCCAACTTGCTGACCGACTCGCCGTCGTTCACTCCGAACTTGGCGACACAGAACTGGCAGCAGTCATAGAGGACCAGCAGCTATCCGAAGCTGTCGGGGACATCAACACAGACAGACTCCACGGCATCCGGAAAGTTACGGAAGTGATCGAAGAAGACCTCGCAATCGATATTGGGCACAGCAAATTCGCACGGATCGCAGGCATCGCATCGACATTCACTTCCATGGGCTCATTTGCTCTTGCAGGTCACAGCCTTCTGCTCTCCGCCACTGCACTCGATACCGCCCACGAAGAAGCTGGTTCGGTTTCTGCCATTAAGACGCCGCAGTTCTTCGATTTTTATCGATCACTGGCCATTTTCATCGCAGAAGGAATGCTCTTCACGACCCCATTGAATTTCAAGACCGCATGGAGAGGAACACGATTTTTCAATAACCTAGTGCTCTACCGGTTCAGGGCCGTACACAATGGCCTCTATAAACTGCTGTTGAGCGAAGTCCATTACGCAATCCGCGGTATCGTCCCGGCAGCGCTACGGGATCCTGAAGCGTTCGCCACGTATCTCAGCTCCATGGTGATGCAGACTGTCGAGTTTATCCAGGAGGTCAAGGACATCAATCCCCTCACTTTCCTCGACACAGCGAAATCAATCGGACGTGAGTTCGAAACCTTCGTCGAGAACACGTACGATGTGACCACAAGCGATGTCGATATTACTGCGATAGCAGAGGAAGCTCTCTCCGAATTCACGACCACCTCCGATTCCAGAACCATGTACACCCCGACTCAGGGATTCTAACGATCAGCAGAATGCTGGCTCGGAAACATGGTACTGTGTGGATCCAACATTGCGGCAGTTCCCTCTCACAGTAGAGTACTGTGTGGTTAGTGTGAACTTTAGATACCACCAGCAAGGCTCTGTTGAATTCCTATTGTTCAGACATATTTTCGCCTAAAACAGCCGGTTGATGAGAGCTGCGTGTCTTGTTTCTCAACGGTCAAATTCGTTCGTCCCAACGAGATACGAACCGTACAATAAGAGGGCAACAGGCACTAAAAACCCAAATGATGTTGATCCTGCGTAGAAGTTAGCCACCGCCAAGCCTAGTATCGACACCTGAAGACCAATGATACTCTTGTTTGCGCTCATATCAATCATGTTCTGCTCACTACAAATAATCTCTCGGCATCCTAGCGGACCTAGTACTGTCTGGTGACCCGGAGATCTGATAATGAGTCCCCTGTACTAAGCGATCGAGGGCATGAAACTATCAACTTCTGAGGATTTCAACAAAGCCACCAGCAATGAATACAGTTTGATCTGGCTCTGTTGAAATCCTCAGAGATTGGTTGCTGAATACGGTCGCGTTGAGTTTGGCGTGAATTGTGGTAGACGGCGACGGCTTCGACCCAGTTTTCAGCTGTCTCTAGCGCGACATGGCTGAAACTATTCGAAAACGATGATGTTCGTCGTTCTATTTCTCAAAAGACACGTTCGATAGCATTCCGATTTCCATGTTGAATGATTTGAAATCGATACCCGTCTTCAGCAAGAACTGGTCCGGGATAGTCTACGTCATCGACGAGAAATTCGACGTTGTCAAGCTGATAACGGCGGTGAAGATCGGTGAGAAACCATCGCGTTGTCTGTCTATTTGCGGTCGGATAGAGGCTCACGTGGAGTATCTCGTTCGTATACGGATCAACCGCGCCGTACAGCCACAACTTTCGACCATGGAGCCGGATCATCTTTTCGTCAACCGCGAACTGATCCTCGGAGACGGTTGAGATCGGCTGTAGATCGGCTTTATGTACCCAGTTGTGAATAGCGACGTGACTCCGATCGATCCCATATTCATCGAGAGATTTACTTACCTCACGTAGTGACATACCAGCCAAATGACAGCGGATCCCTACTTCGATCGCTCAGCGCGGAGTTCGATCTCGCTCCACAAATGACAAGTCGATCCACGTGATACCATCGTTGAAGCGGTCGAATTCTGCCACAGACACTCAGAACTCGTCCGCCTTGCTGTGTTGAATAGATGCTGAGTCACGGTTACAGCGGTTCACACAGCGGTTCTATGTTGCTGATGGCGAACATGAGAACAATTTCACGGAACTGCCGATACCAGCTCAGCGCTCGCACGGCATCGCCGAGCGAGCGCTTTGTTGTCGAGTAGGATGTTTCGGCCATCCACCGCTGAGCGTAGCCATTTGCTCGATTGAGCACGTTATTCGCGGCTGCTTTCGCTGACGAACCGCGATAGTGAACAAGATACTCAACGCCGTGTGCGGCGATCTCGTACTCGGTATGCCAGTCTTGGAAGCCATTATCGGCGGCGACGGACTGCAGGTCGTCTGCGTTTCGGCGGACGACCTGCGGTCCGGTCTTCGTATCGTGCTTCCACCGTGCGTTGATGTGAACGTCGAGAACAGCAAGTGATTCCACATCGGTCAATGTCGTCGCTTTGAGCGTCTGTATCGTCCGTCCGGCCCGCTGGCGGAAGTACGATGACGCACGTCGGCGGTCGAAAAACGTGCTGTCGAGCGCAGCGTGACCAGACTGCGGGTGCTGCTGCGCAGAAATGCGCAGCAGCGCCCGCCACACCCACATTTTCAGCCGATCAAACGACTTGTAGATCGTCGTGTGATCGGGGAGATCGTCCCGATCTAAGCCGAGAGCGTCACGGACTTCGTCCATGTACTTCAGCCGATTCGGCGTTTCACGGTAGCTGTGGGTCTCTTCGACCCGAAAACAGTGAAGAACAACGTGGACCCAGCGGGCGAACCCGCCGCTGGCGGGCTCGCCCGCGTGCTTCCCCAACGCTTGTTTAGCTAGGTGACGACACTGCTCGATGAAGTCGAGGATGTCGATTTCCATGTCAGATTCGATTTCCTCGGCTTCATCCTTCTAAACCGATGATATCGGCTGATAAGATCGCTCTTCAACAGAGCAGTCCGCCTCATTCTCTAACTTTACGCGACCGAACATGACTGGAGAAGTCTTATTAACTACCTTCGACAGTTTTGATGCATGTCAATAGCTGGGCCGGAGGATGAGTACGATGAAGACCTATACTCAGAACTCGAACCCAGAGAGAAGTCCCTTCTTCACTACCTCGTCACTATCTTTGCGAACGAAGATGTGGAGAAGTCTGAATACACTCATGAGGGGTTCCGACGGGCGCTTGCTTCCACACTCTCTGAGGAAACACACGCTTGGTTTCGGACGTATCAGCGACTAACTGACGAAAGCGTCACCCTTGACCCGACGCTACGGTATATCGCTGACAAACATCAAGTCTCAGTTGAGAATAGACAGCCAGATTCACTGTTCGGCCTAGCAGCACTGGTTCATGATGCAGGTCTTAGCGATGAAATTGACCGGATTATCCTCGGCGGTCGGGTGAGGCAGGCTGCATCCAATAATACGTACGTATTCGACGAGAGGCTCTCGCTTGCAGATCTCTCGGATGACATAGCCGACTTCCACTCCTCTTGGAATAGAAGTGAACAGTCGAAGGCTGCACGAGTTGATCTTCAGATGCGAACCGACGAGAATGCAGCACTCTACGTTCAAGCGGAGAAGGGCAACGGACCGGATCGGTTTTCGACGTTCGGTTTTCGAACAGACGCCAACTCTGAGATCCCTGCGCGGCCCCAAGAAGAGGTCGTAGAGGTTCGAAGGCTCAAGAGCACTCGGGTGTATATCGAACAGCAGGACGGCGAGACCATTGTCGTGTTAACCGACGGGAAAGAGGGCTGGAAGCGGGTTCTCAATGCTCTCTTTGAGACGCTGTTCGAGATTGAAGGTCTGATAAATCAGCTAGAGGAGCGCCAAATTGAGAGCGCTAGTGAACTAGAACAGGAAGCTACGGAATCACTGGAATCAGCATCGGACCCAATCGAACAGACGAGACTGTTGATTGATGAACGAGCCGATAGTGCCAAAGAGGATGTCCGTAGTTCCTCGTTGTCCCCAAGTAAGAGAGATAACGTCGTCCAAGCGCTTGATTCGATTGGATATAACGGTTCCACAGTCCTCGACGACCCATCTGTTGCTGCCGAGGAGTTCTCACTGGTTGGGCGAGAGGGCTTACAGGAAATTTTCGACCGAGTCAACCTCATGCGAGACAGCTTCTTGGACTTCCTGACCACAGCAGATGACGAAAACGCTGGACTTGTCTTGTCGATTGGTGGGCGCAACGTGGCAGTCCGCAAAGGCGACTACTACCCTACAGACAACGCACCGCTGTCTGACGACGCAAAGGTCGCACTTCGGTTCTTCTTTGACCAGGAGACGGTCATATGAGCGAAGTTCCGATTCAGGCACTTCAAGAAGCAATTTCGACCCGGTTCAAGGAAGGGGACATCACTGCAGAAGATCTTCCCCCAGAGATGGAGGGAACTGAGTTTGTTAATAGGGACATCCGACTTCCGAAGAAATGCCCGGTGTCCAGGTGTAGAGCTCCAGTACGGGACTCAGAGATCGACCGTAGTGCAGAGCAGATACACACGCTTTGTGAAGGTAGGCGAAAAGGGACACACGAAGCGTCGGAAGACCTATCAAAGTGGACATACTACCCACTTGACTGGCAGAATGTCCTGCAGGTTGTTTCAGAGGCTCTGGACAGGACACTCCGTTCGGTAACTCAAGACTCGTTACCCCGTTTTGTGGAGGGGCGTACTGACGACGGCATTCGCATTGTCATTCTCGGTGGGGTAAGAGACGTTGAGCGCGTTACGATGGAAGTCTTTGCTGAGTCGCTCAAGAACGATACGAAAACTCTTCTTCTCGTTCTTGATGAGACTATTGAACCGTATTTAGAGGTTCAGTCTCTGTTCGCAACTGGATCACTCGTCTATACAGCTCCCTTTTCGATGCTGGAGGATTCTGCTGAATACATCTCTAAACCAGTTGAGACGATGTCCAGTATCCAAGAACTTGAAGAGAGAATTCTCGAAGACCATCTCGATTCGGAGACGCACCACGTCGTCAAGAAGGTAAACAGCAATCCTCGGTATATTTTAACGGAACTGAACCATATGCGATTACTACGAAAGAACAAGGAGCTGCCGCGTAGTTCCGGAACCAGACTCGAAGAGGTTGGGCACGCTGCGCTATCTACTATCGCATCGACGTACCCCGACGCCGGCGGGGAGAGTGATCGGGGAAAGAACCTTCCCGATATCTTGTTCAAACTCCCACAAATCTCTGACCCTGACGGAAAGTACGATCCGGTCCTAGGAATTGTTGACGCCAAATCAGGTGATGACGCGAACTTCGGGAGCGAGCCGATTGATGGCAAGCATGACGACTATCTTAGTCGAGCTCGGCGTCAAACCGATGCGACACAAATTGCGCATGTATTCATTGTGAATGAGATCGATGGTCAGCAGGAACTCGATTTCTACGATCGGATCAAGAAGGAATACGAAAAATCGGATAACGACGAGTGTATGGTTGTGTTCTATGCGGACGCACTCTCTCTGCTGCTTGATGCGCTACTGACTGTAACCACGCGGAATGAGATTCAATTGGTGGGTGGTGATTTCGGGCAAGTCCTTTATCCACTGTTTGTTTCGGAGCCGTTCAACGAGACAGACGTCAGTTCGGTCACCCGGGATGTTGCTCAGAACCAGCCAGTGTACGACCAAGAGTACGCGTCCAGAGATAGGCTCTTAGTAATCACTACGGATGTGGTGAAGCAACGAATCTGGAGATACGTGGAGGCTTCCGGTGAGATGGAATCTGATTTGGAAGCCTATTTTGAAGATCAAAGTATACTCTCTGGTGGGTACTGACTCAGGTAATCGGAGTATCGCATTCAGGGATAGACGGCTTCTCAGTTTTGACACAGTTTGGTGATCGATGCAGCACCACAGCGTTGACTTTCCTACACAGTCTGATTCAACACCATGCCATCACTCTCAGTGGGCAGCAGAGTCCGCGTTGACATCCCCGATGAGCGTGACCCGGAGTATGAACAGTTCCATGGAACCCACGGAGAGATCATGCACGTCCTCTCGGACGACCTCGGAGCGACCACCGGCAGCGATGAAGACTCACAGATCTACCAAATTGAACTCGATGGTGGTGAGCAAGCGAACTTTCGTGCCTGAGACCTCCGACCACCTATTGAGGAAGAGTAATGGGAGGTGCCGGCTGAAGAGACCTTACTTGCCCAAGTTTTCGAGATGAGACTTGTCGTTGAACCGTTCGCTGATGTAGATCGTAATAATCTCTTTCTCGACTGCAGTTTCTAAGGCGTCTGCCCACTGTCCGGAACCTCGGAATATATCGAAGTAGAACGCCCAATACTCTCGTTCGTTGTAGCCCCATATGGGATGGTCCCCATCATAGTCTGTTCGCCAGCGGAGGAATGAATTGAACTGCTCTGTCTCTTTCTCCTGTAGGAGCTGAAAGAGGTCGTAGAGCGTGATCACAACAAGCCTCTCATCGGTCGAAAGCATCTCATGGAGTTCCCCCACCCCCAGCCGACTGTCAGCTCGCTCATTGCCTGAGAACAGAGTTGGGATGAACCCATCGAGGACCACTATCCCACCAGAATCCATACTATTCGGGGTTTTCTGGCCGGTGAGATTGTATATCAACCCGAGGTCATCGACACTGCACAGATACTCGTTGGCTCTGCGTGTCTGGGTGAGCGCTTGGGTCACCTTATCCAAATAGCGCTTTTTGACGAGTTCTATCTGCCGAGGGACTTTTCGGAAGATCGGGTGCGATTTGACCTCTACCGTCCAGTAGGCATCATCGAAAAACAGCACACCATCTGCTTCTCCAGGGTGTGGGTCGTGTACGTACTGGAAATTCTTGATGAAGTTTCGATTCGGTATCTGCTGCAGAAGTGCCTGCGCTAGTTCCTCAACAACATCTCCCTTCTGTTGATCTTCCGTCGCTTGGATCTCATCGAATTGAGCGATGTACTCCTCAATTCGATACTGTGCTGTCGTTAGCAACATCTCGGGAAACGGAATGAGCACTTTGGAGCGGTCCTCTTTCTCCCTGTAGAGAGGATTTGAGAAGAAATCCATCTGCGCACGGTGGTCCGAAGAGTACGTTAGAAACCCGAGAATCTCTTGTCCAGTTGTTATGCGTTCATCGACACGCTCAGGGCCAAGGGTAGGGTCGTCTGGTAAGGTCCGTTCGACGAACTCATTCAGTATCTGCTGTGTATCAACCCGGATCTTGCTCTCCCATCTCTCACTGAACTGGTCGTTTGGTTCGTGGATGCTCGCAGAGTCGATGTACTCTTCTTTCGAAGTGAATCGGTGTACTTCTGAGGAGATTATGTCGGTCTCTCCGAGGGCAGTGTCAAGGAGTAGTGCTTCAAAAGACAAGAGATCGTAGATAGCGAACTGATTCTCCTCTTTCAATGGTTGCTCTAGGTGATCATAGCGAAAGAGGAGGTACTGCTGGAAGTCCTGTGGGTTGATGTCTTCCGGGAGCGTCAGTAGGGCTCGCTCGAAGGCTTTGTTGAATCCCAGATCATCATCTTGCTCGCTTGGAGTCTCTTCTTTCGCAAATTCTCGCACGTCCTCTATAGACACTGTCTCTTCGCTGAGATGGCCGCCTAGGAGTTGCTGGTTGAAATATTCCCGAATCAATGGTCGCCGCTCAGTGTTGTACCGGCCGAGGATGGAGAGATAGCTCAGGTTATCTTCGAAGGTATGGGAGTCCATCGTATGCAGAGGGAAACCTCTCCCGTATCTTAAATCATAACTGAGACCGTTCATCAGGATGTCCACAGACGACTTCTAGACCAATTGTCGCTCTGTCAATAGCAGAAGAATAACTTGGTGAGCAAGATTAGAGCGATAAGATGGAACTGGCAGAACTAATCGACGCCGAAGCAATGGAGAGTGAAGATCTAGAGTACAAGAGTGCGGATGACCACTCTGAGTCCATCCTCAGAGAACTGGTATCCTTGGCAAACAACGGTGGAGGCAGGTTAATTGTCGGAATTAAAGAAAACGACGGGGAGATCGTGAAGATAGAGGACGTAACAGAGAACGGCGATCCTAGTGGGTTGGAGGAGTCGTTACAGAATCAAATCCGGGATAAGGTGGAACCTCCTATCCGCCTAAACTACGAATTAGCTCATTACGATTCGAAGACGCTTGTAGAAATCTCTGTCAGCAACGAAGAGGAAATTCACTCGCTTGAGATAAATGGAAAGCCAGTATTCCCGATGCGGCACGGCTCTACAACCGGCTATCTAGGCTGTCATGACCTGTCTCGAATATTTCAGTCGAAAGGGCTGGGCCTTGCTCAGAACACCCGAGAAGAAAGCGATCAAGAATCTGTTGATGGGAGGTCTGACTACTGGGGAGACATCACACGTGAGCGTGACTGGAGTGGCGGAGTGTATCGGTCTGGAACAATTGACCAAATACCGGAGCCAGACCCACCAAGATACTCCGCACCACAGAATCGTCTCATAGTGGAGTCGGGGGGTCGAGATATCGTTATGTTTGGAAGCACCGGGATTGACCCCGCCAACACGGACCAATCAACGGTCCGAGTACGAGATCGGATTTCGTTAGCAGAGGTATCGGACATACAAAGCTGCTTAGAGAATATAGAGAAGTCCCTATCTTCCTCATCATATCTTTCCCATTCATACGCGATCAAATATGGACCAAGGCAACTTGTCGGGAGAGGCATAGAGAACTTCATAGAAGACACTCAACGCATCCGGCAGGTCTGTGCGCGTCTAACCCCTGGAGGAGATGCAGTTAGCAAATCGGTTCGACCAATCGGCGTGATCTCGTTCCCAGTAAGCGAAGGGATCGGGTTTCTGGAAATGCAGTGGAATGGAGATACATTGCGACGAGGGCGCAGTTCGCTCCATATCCTGCTCAGAAATATCCCTCTGGACCCCACCCCGTATCAAGAGTTATTCACTGAACTGGGTGGTGACCCTCAGTCATTCGAGAGACAGACTCGATTACAACTGCTCCGGATCAATGGAGACTCAACCCTCGATCAAACGAGTCGTATGACTTTCGAGCCCGATCACGAATTTGAGCATACCGATGTGGTAGCGAACAATCCCTTCTACGGGTCCGCTGAGCGAATCAATGATGCATTTGACATCGAGATCCCCAAACAAATCTGCGAAGGGCTCTCTAGAGTCAATCGACTTCCATTCGATGTCTCTGGTGGTGTGCACCCTAAGGATCGATCTTTCAGCTTCGATCATATCGAGGTCCTTCAGATGGATGGTCTCATTCAGACATTCATTATTGAACCATTCAGCCATTCGAGAAAGACCGACGCGGATATCCCCAGAATTGACCTCGGAATCCCCAGCGAAGAGTGAGACCGAACCGAGTTGTATGTGAGTATTGATGGGGCTTTCGACGCGAATTCCGACAGCAATCCTGGAACTCAAACGAAAGTGAGTACCAAATTACAGTGGCTGGTTGGAGAGGATATGATTCTTAATAAGGCCCTCTCGATGGTTGGTGAACACCCACAATCAGCGCCCTGTATCTTGTACAACTTATGAAACACATATCAAAATTGGCAGAATTCTCGGCGCTCAATTCGCAGGATTCAGTGACCGGTTGTTTCAGACAAAAATAAGCCTGAAGAACCGGATTTCAACGAAGGTGCGAGAGTGGACTTATCTCAGTTGACGAGTTACGAGAACTCCGGCCGCTCAGCATACGTGATCGGATCGCGTGACCCGGCATTCCGGAATGCCTCAAGCCGGAACGCACACGCGTCGCACGTCCCACACGCCGGTTCCTCGTCACGGTAACACGACCAGAGGCCGTGGCGAGAGGAACGCCGGACAAGACCCCGATACCGAACGTGCCGGATGACGAGGACGTGAACTACGAGAAGCCGACGGAGCAGGAGGTCGAAGCGGCGCTGGAGTACCTAGAGACGTGCGAACCGGTGTCTCGCCGCCACGTTGAGTACAAGATCATCGAAGAGATCGGCTGCCGTGTCGGCGCAGTCCGAGCGATCGATGTCGGTGATGTCGACCTCGAAGAGGGTGTGATCCGGTTCCGTCACCGTCCGGAAAAGGATCACCCGGAGGAGAAGGGCACTCCGCTGAAAAACGGGAGCGACGGGGAACGGCACGTCAACATTCCGACCGAACTGGCGGAACTGATCAACGACTACAAGGAAAATCCCGGCCGGTACGATGTCACTGATCGGTTCGGTCGGAAACCGCTGTTCACGACGGAAAACGGCCGACCGTTGACGGACACGATCCGTCGGGACCTGTACAAGCTGACTCGGCCGTGCGTCCACGCGGACAACTGCCCGCACGATCGGGACACGGACGCGTGTGACGCGTTCAAAAACGCGAACGCGAGCGAGTGCCCGTCGAGTCACAGTCCGCATCCGCTTCGCCGGTACTCGATAGAGTCGCAGATCGACGCCGGTGTCTCGAAGGAGATGCTGACCGACCGGGTGGACGTCTCGATTCCCGTGTTGAACAAACACTACGACACTCGCAGCGAGGAGCGGAAACGGAAGCATCGGCTCAAGGTGTTCGAGAAGCTGTACGACGGGTACGGTGACCCGGAAGAGACGCTGGACTTGGACCAGATGAGCGAGGTGTTGATCGACGAGGACGGGATGATCGACCCGCAGGCGCTACGCCGACTCCAATCGAACGGTGCGGCTTCGGAGACCGGTTCCGATTCCGCCGGTGCGACGGACGGCGAGGACGTCGGAGCGACGGCCACCGAAGACGGAACGGACGAGACGCCGAAGGCGACCGAGGAGACGGACGAGGAACAGCGGAGCATCGACGAGTTCGGACGGAGTCCGAAAACCGCCTTCGGCCCGGGAACGGCTGCCGTCGCGGGCACCATAGCACTCGGTTCGAAGACCGTCGATCGGCTTCACTCGGAACTCGAAGCGCTGACTCCCGGAGTGAGCGGTGTCACGCCTCCGGGGCCGGAACGCGCCGCTAAAGGGGCCGCCGGGTACGCAGTCTTCGTGGCGATGATCGCGGTGAACTTCGCGTTGCTCGGGATCGTTCCCGCCTGACCGGCTCACGAGTTCGGCTCTGTTGAAATACTCAAATGCTAACACAAATTCCGTGCTGAATACAGAGAGTAGAGGCAGCATACCGCATGAAGTTCTAATACGTTGTTAGGCATACTCTGGTTATGGGACTATTCAGCTCAGATGGTGACAAGCGAGACACTACGACCAAAAAGAATTGGCACAAGAGTCCGACAGTGTTTCACAAAGGCGGACACAAGCTCCACGTCACTGGAAGGAGTTACATTTTGCTGTTGAAACGCCTGACGGGGAGTTAGTGTTATTTGATGAGTGGGAAGAAGTGCTACCAAAGACATGGCAAATCATCCCCTACGGTAGGGACAATTTCAGGGCGTTGGAAGAGCAGGCTGACCGTCGTATGAGCGGCCTGCCCTCGTGCTATTTAGAGACAGATGGGTCTGAATACAGTACAGGCGAATTCACATCGAATATAGCAGTAATAGAGATGAAAAATAATGAGATAAAGCTTGAACCCACGGATACAGCCGCCAAAAAGCTGTTAGGTGCTATTGAGGGCATCACAATTACGGAACGGGTGATTGGTGACTACAGCAGTATTTAATATACCTAGTATTTTTGCCAAAACCAGACGCGCGCCCAGTATACAGCAACGCCGTTTCGAATTCCCTGCCGCCTGTCAGTAAGGGCGTAACCGATACAGAGGATGAACCTAGCGCTAGTGCGATCTGATGTTCAAGTGCTGAATCAACGGCTGAATCTCCGATAATTGTCGATGAGTCAGCGACGTCTCAAACAGTCTTGACAGACGATAGGCGAATCTGCTTCAGGCGGGAGATCGTGTGTCGTGAATACGTCGCTGGCAGGGAATGTATCGCCACAGAGACCACATGTCTCAGTCGGGGATATTTTGGCCTCCTTGGGAATCCACCACGGAGGATCCGCTACATCGACGGTGGTTGTGTCTAGTGTCCAGTTTGGAACGCCCCGTGTGTTCGTCGTGAGAAGGGCACCAATTTCTTCGACGCCGCCCTTGGTCACCTGTAATCGGCCGAACTCATATCCCCGGTAATCAAGCCGGTAGATATTCTCGGTGTCGGTCTCGATAACCGCGATGAAGTCGATGCCGTCGCTCATTACCGTGGGCTGAGTGTTGTTGTGCCGTAGATGGACACCCGGCGGGTTATCGTAGAGATCCCGCTCGTCAACGTCGATCCGTTCGACGATGTGGTCTTCTGAGACGAGCATGACTGTAATTGGAAATCCGGATAGAAAGAGATGCCCTTCACAGATTTCGCTCCTGACACCCTAGCTCCATTTTGTGCTTGTCCTCAGTCGTCTGTCATCGACCGGTCGGAGCTTCCAGCTATGTAGCGTGCGGCCTACTGAAACGGACTCGATTGCGAGATTTCTGGCTGCTACATTCGCGCGCTGTATTCGGCACGGCCTCAACGAACTATCAGCGACCGAAGATTTCAACAGATCCGTGAGCGCTTCTCTAGCGGATGGTACTCAAGTTACGGAAGGGGTTGATCATTATCTCGGTGTGAATTGTTCTTCGGAGCTCTCACACGATCCGCGGAGCGGACAGGAGGAACACGCGGGCGAGCCGGCGGTACAGACTTCGGCCGCGAAGTCGAGCATCGCGTGTTGGAAGTCAGCGCTCCGGGTCGAAGGAGTCAGCGCGTCGGCGAGGACGGCGATCCGGTTCCGGTCTGGGTTCACGTCGAAGAATCGGGACAGCAGTCGCTTGACGTTCGTGTCGACGGCCGCGATTCCGAGCCCTGTGACGTGTATCAGGACCGACCGGGCCGTGTACTCGCCGACCCCGTGGAGGTTCACTAGCTCCGGGTACTCCCGCGGCACGTCGCCCGAATGCCGCGCGAGGATTTCCGAGGCACACCGTCGAAGGTACGCGGCGCGTTTCACGAGCCCGAGCGGCGCGACGTGGGTCCTGATCTCGTCGGTCGTTGCGACCGCGACGGTTTCCGGAGTGGGATATCGAGCTGCGAACGGCCGGTACGCGCCCGCGACCGCCTCGGCGGTCGTCCGCTGTAACAGTATCTCCGCGAGCAGTAGCTCGAACGGCGTCCGCTCCGGCTCTCGCCACGGCAGATCGTGGCGGCCGTTCCGCTCGTACCAAGCGAGCAGGGGGTCAACGAAGGCGTGCTGCGGATCGAACACGAGAGGCTCTCGCCGCGTCTTCGTTGAAAAATACGAGTGGGGCCGCGGCCGGCCCGGTCGTCAGACGTTGTCGAGGTAGCCGCGGCGCTGCTCCATCTTCACCTCCTCGGACCGCTTGTCGTAGTGCTCATCGAGGACTTTCCGGCTCACGTTCATCCGGTCACTGACGACGTCAACCGGCACGTCGCTGGTGAGGAAGTGCGTGATGCTCCCCCGACGGATCGCGTGCGGGCTGACAGCTTCGGGGCACTTCTCCTCGCCGGCGGCGCAGTCCGGGCAGTCGGCTCCCCGGTAGCACGGGGCCGTCACCCGGTACGTGATTCGACGGATCGTGTTCCCGTGCATCCAGCCGTGCGGCGTGGTGAACAGCGGGTCGCGGCCGTAATCGTCGGTCACGTCCTTCCGGTGGTTCCGGATGTAGTCAGCGAGCACTTCGGAGACGGCGGGCGTGAGCGCGACGGGTCGCTGACCGCTCTTGGCGTTCTTCAGGGTCGTCCCCTCGTCCGGTCGGTGGATCAGCTGAACGTAGTTTTCGTCAGTGAAGACGTCGTCCACGTCGAGCGAGTGCGCGGATCCGACGCGGATCCCCGTCTGCCAGAGCAGCGCCATCACCGCGTGCTCCTTCGAGGCGTACTCGTATTTCGACAGGTAGTCCATGATCTCCTGTGCGTCCTCGGCGTCGAGCGTCTCGTCGCGCTTCCGCTCTTCGGGGTGGACGCGCGGGACCATCACCTTGTCGTACAGGTTCTGCGGCACCGCCTCGATTGACCCCGCCCACTTCAGAAGCACGCGGAGCGTGGACATCTGCATGCGGAGCGTGAGTTTATTCAGGTCGCCGTCTTCCTTCCGCCAGAGCCGGTACCGCTGTAGGTCCCGGCCGGAGAGCTCGTTGAGGTTGTCTATTCCGTTCTCACCGCACCACCGAACGAACGGGTTCAGACGGTACCGATGGTTCCGAACGGTCGAGTCGGTACAGTCGGTCGCCTTGTGATCCAAGAACAGCTCCTGCGCCGTCCCCGGTTCGATGGGTTCGAGATCGTCTTCGTCCGTGCTCATAGTTGTCACAGACCCCCGTTAGAAGACGTCTCGCGCGCGAAACCGAGAGGGAAGGGAAACCGCGTAGTCCGCGGATTATCCGCCCCAACCCATACGTTCTCCTGACGCTTTTGAAGGAGCGCGGAGCAGGTCGGCGTTCCCGCTTAGTGAAGCGAGGCGAAGAGTAGCGGACGACCCAAGGGAGTCGTCCGCGTTCGAATCCGCACCAGTCAATACGTTCTCTGATTGGTGATAAAAAGGCAGTTTCACGTGTTCGTCGATCAGATCCAGCCGTCCGGTCATGACGCCGACACCTGGCCCATCAGCCGCCATCCGCCACGATCCACGGCTTCTCGTCCGGATCGTACTCGCTCATCGCCCCGCTGTGGCTACGGGTCTCGGCCGCGAGGACGCCGACGTGTTTCAACTGCTGGACGAAGTTGAACAGGACGTTGTTGCGGATCACGTCTCGCCACACGGACGGATCGCGGTAGAGCCGCGCCGTTTCACCCCGCTCGATCAGCTTTCGAGCGCGCGAGGCCCCGCGAATCGTACAGAACGTGCTCAAGAAGACGTTCGGGTACTCGCGGACGAGTCGCTCGACGAGATCGAGGAAGTGGATCCGCGGCCCCTCCTCGCGGAGCGCGTCGAGCAGCAGCCCGAACTCGGGGTGTCTGGCGAAGGCGTTGCGCAGTAGCGTCGCGAGCGGTGGGTGAACCGCAGCCAGGGTCTGTCCCGTGACCTCGTCTTTCGTCAGGCGAAGGTCGTCGAGTTCTTCGATTCCGCACCCGCGGAGCACGGTCGACGACAGCGCTCCCTGCGACGTTAGCTCGTAAGGAGATCCGACCGTGAGGAGCCCGAGCGTCCGCGCGCTCGTGACCGTCTCGTCGCCCGCACCGAACCCGTACTCGTCGGCGATGACATCGACGAGTTCGGTGCGGGCGAGGGGGCCGTACCGGTCGAGCGCGACGACCGGCGCGAGGTAATTCAGCGGCTGCGCGAGGCTCAGCGTCGTGATGTCGCCGCCGAAGACATCGTCGCGCAGGCGGACAGACAGCTGTCCAGCGACATCGGCGACCTCCGCGGTCGACTCGGCGCTCGGGGGCGCGTCCCACGACGCCGATCCGTCCGGGTCGACGCCGATGACGCCGACGCCCTTCGACCGGAGTAGGTCGGCGTGCGGCGCGACGGCGTCACTGGTCCCCGCCAGGTACGCGACGTGCGACCCCTGCTGGTAGGTCAGCGCCTGCCCGATACCGCGGAGCAGGTTCCGCGAGCCCTTCACCTCGATCGCGAACACCCGGTCCGCCTCGGTGAATCCGAGCACGTCGGGGTACCGCCCGCGGATCGAGATCTCGTGGCGGCGACAGCGGTCGAGCACGTCGGCGTACGCGTCGCTGTGGGCCTCCGGCACGTGGACCAGCGGTTCGTAGTTCCGCTCGTCGAGCGCGGTCACGACGCGGTCGAAGACCGCAGGCTCGTCCATATCGTCCCCCTCGACGTGTCGGCACTAAACAATTCGCTCGACGGTTCCTCTCGCTACCAACCGCGTCGGACCGGTTCGTCGCTCGCGTTGACGTTCGCCAGCAGCCACTCGGCCGCGGCGTCGATCGCGGCCCCGTCGGTCCCGGTCACCTTCAGTCGGTTGTGGTCGGCCTCGCGGTCGGGGTAACAGCCGACGGCGACATCGAAGCGGTCCATGGCCGTCTCCAGAGCCGGCACGATGTTCGACTCGGGTTCGACCGTGTAGAGGAACCGCGACCGGCGGTCGCCGGCGAACTCGTCGGCGACGGCGTCGAACATGGCTTGCAGCTCGTCGGGGATGCCCGGCATGACGTAGACGCCCTCGACGACACAGCCCGGGGCGAGGCCGGCCTCGTTCAACAGCGGCCGGCTCCCGGTGGGAATCGCGGCCTCGGCGTCGACATCCACGTCGACGTCGCGGTCGGGGATCCGGTCGCGGACGGCCGCGAGTCGACGTTCGACGGCCTCGCGGGTGAGGTCCGTCGGAGCCAGTTCGCGGCCGAACGCGTCGGCGACGGCCTCCATCGTCACGTCGTCGGGGGTGCTCCCGAGCCCGCCGGTGACGATCACGGCGTCGAAGGCGTCGGAGTACGTGTGCGCCTGCTCGGCGATGACCGATCGGTCGTCGGGGACCGAGAGAATGCGCGGAACGCCGACGCCGCGGTCGCTCAACTCGCCGGCGAGCCAGTTCGCGTTCGTGTTCACCGTATCCCCCGAGAGCAACTCGTCGCCGACCGTGATCAACGCGACCTCCATCGGCCTCGCTACGGCGGCGAGACGGATGTGCGTTTCCCGTCAGCTCACGGAGCCGTTCTCGTCGCCGTCGAATCCCGCGTCGCTCGGCGGGCGCAACAGGAACGTCGCGAGCCCCGCAGCGATGGCGAGTGCGCCGCCGAGCGCGAACGTCGGCTCCCAGCCGAACCGCGCGACGAGGTAGCCGGCCACGGTTCCGGCGAAGACGCCGCCGCCGATCTTCGCCGTGTAGAGGGCGGCGTAGTTCCCCGAGGAGTTCCACGCGCCGTAGTAGTCCGCGACGATGGAGGGGAAGAATACGTACAGCGGCGACGAGAAGAACATCGCGCCCATCACGAGCGCGACGAACAGAATACCGGCCTCAGCGCGACCCGCGCCGATGAGCCCGAGCCTGAACACGCCGGCGAGAACGAACGAGATGGCCATGACCCACGTGCGATCGAACCGATCTGAGGCCTCGCCGAGGATCATCCGCGAGACGCCGGCGGCGACGGGCAACACCGTCGCCGCGGCGGTCGCCACGACCGCGGCCAGTCCGAAGTGGTCGGCGAATCGGACGACGTTAGCGGTGACGATGAGGTCGGCCCCGGCGGTCGCGATGAACATGGCGTACAGGAGCCAGAACTGCCACGTCGAGAACATCTCGCGGGTGCCGTAGTCGCGCCCGCGAAGCGATGTTGCCAGATCGCCGCCGTCGTCGGCCTCGGCGGACGGCTCGTCGGTAGATTCGTCGTGTTCGTCGCGTTCGTCGCTCTCGTCGTCGAGCCAGTCGTCGGGCGGGTCCTGCAGGAGGTACGCGCCGACGAGCGTCACGAGCAGGATCGCGACACCGAGGTTCCGGAGTACGTCGGCGTAGGCTCCCACGGTGGCGTTCGCACGGACGTACGGGACCACGAGAGCGCTCCCGCCCGCGAACGCCATCGTCCCGATGCCGGTGGTGAGTCCGGTGCGATCGGGAAACCACTTGACCGCGGTGTTGACCGCGACCGTGTAGACGATCCCGACGCCGACGGCCCCGAGCGAGTACAACAGGTACAGCTGCCAGACCGTGGTCGCGTACGCGAGTCCGAGGTACCCGCCGCCGGCGAGTATCGCGGCGAGGAACGTCAGCGCGCCCGGACCGTGTCGGTCGCGCCACTTCCCGGCGGGGAACTGCGAGAGCGACTGGAAGACGACGTAAAACGAGAACACCGCACCGAGCGCCGGCAGCGCGATGTCGAGGCTCGCCGCGAGCGGCTGCTCGATCGACGACCAGACGTACTGGTACGGGCTCACCGCGGCCATCATCCCCGCCGCGGCGAGGATCTGCCACCACCGCGAGAAGCCGAGCGTGTCGGCCGCGCGGCGCGCGTAGTCGACGCCGCCGTTTTCCCCGTCAGCCATCGGTTCGGTCCGTCGCGTCGGTGGTGTGTATCGATATCATGTGCCTTCTCGTGTGCCGGTCCGCTCTGTTCCGGTACTGACCGACTCGGCAGTTAAAACGCGTCGTTGCAGTCGTTCTTGCCGTCGCGGCCAAGACGCCACCGCTTCGATCTATATACCGCATTGGTAAACAGACGTTGAACATTTTCGGTGAGAAATCCAGTATCACTCACGGGATCGACATAGATAATGATAATCGTTTATCCTGTCGAAAACCGTTAAGAGGCGGCCGCTCCTACCCGCATACGAGAGAAGCCGGCGATCGCGGATCGATACGGCCGGCACCGAACACCATGTCAGCCAACTCAGACACGTCCGATTCGACGAACGACCCCTCGACCGTCACGCAGTCGTCCGCGACCGCAGCGCCCAGATCACTTTTCGAGCGCGTGCTCGTTGTCACCGCCGACACGGACGCCGGCCGCGCCGCGGTCGACGCCGGCGTCGAGATCGCGGCCGCCCACGGCGCGAGCGTCGACGCGCTGTACGTCGTCGACACCACCGAACACTGGGACATGGCGGTCGAGCGATCGGAGCGCGAGGGCGAGACGCTCGTCGAGGACGCCGAATCGCGCGGTGCGGTCGCCGGCGTCGACGTGGACAAGTGGTTCCGGTACGGGACGGCACACGAGGAGGTGCTCGGGTTCGCCGCCGCGCACGACGCCGACCTGATCGTCGTCGGCTCCGCTCGCCGGACGGGCCTCAACCGGCTCGTCCACCCGGAGACGCTCCCCGTTCGGGTCCAGCGTGGTGCCTCCGCGCCCGTGATGGTCGTCGGCGCGGACGACTGAGACGGCGCGGACGACAATCCGAAAACCGACCGTTTCAGGGATCCGGAACGGACGGCGGCACGGGTGCGCGCCGCGTCGACGCCACCGATTAAGTCGGTGTAGCACCTACACCGGTCGTGACGGAGATCGCCATCGCCGGTGCGGGGGCGGGTGCGGCGGCCGCGGCGTTCGTCCTCGCGGACGCGGCCCCGGACGCCGACGTGACGGTACTCGAAAAATCCGGCGGGCTCTGTGGCCGCGCGGCCACCCGCCGACGCGACGATCTGACCTACGACTACGGCGCGAACTATCTAAAAGCCGACGACGAGCGCGTCGTCGATCTGGTCACGGAGCGACTCGACGCCGAGGGGCTCGTCGAGGTCGCCGAGCCGGTGTACACCTTCGATTCCGACGGTGCGGTGTCGCCCGGACGCGACGCCGACGAGCGGAAGTGGAGCTATCGACAAGGGCTCACTCAGATCGCAAAGCGACTGTTCGTGCGGACGGACGCGACGGTCCACCGGCGCACCCCCGTGGAGACGGTTCGGCGGGTCGGCGACGACACCGCTCGCTGGGAACTCGTCGACGCGGCGGGAGAGTCGTGGGGGCCGTTCGACCGGCTCCTGTTGAATCCGCCCGCACCGCAGACCGCCGAACTCCTCCGGACTGCGGAGTGGGCGTCGCCACTCCGCGACCGGCTCGTCGAGGCAGCCAGTGCGGTGGAGTACCGAACGATATGGACCGCGGTGGCGCGTTACCTGTTCGAGGTCGACGTGCCGTACTACGGGCTGGTCAACGCCGACAAAGAACACGCTGTCGGGTGGATCTCCCGCGAGGAGTGCAAAGCGGGACACGTCCCCGACGACGAGACCCTGCTCGTCGTGCAGGCGAACGATGGCTGGTCCCGCGAGCACTACGACCGCGACCCCGCGGCGAACGCCGCCGCCCTCGCCGAGCACGCGGCCGATATCGTCGGCGACGACCGACTCGCCGATCCCGCGTGGGTCGACACGCAGGGGTGGCGCTACGCGCTGCCCGAGTCCGGGATCGACGGCGACGCGGTGGACGCGGCACGCGAGGCGGGCCTACACTTCCTCGGCGACTGGGTCGCCGGCGAGGGGCGACTGCACGCGGCCATCGCGAACGGACTGGATGTCGGCGAGCGCGTCGCCGCCGATCTGTAGCTCCTCTCGCGACGCCGCCCCCGCCTCTCGACGCGCGCGTCGGCTCGCCCGAGACGCTTATTTGTGCCCGCCGGAGAGTCCCGACATCGCATGGCCGAGCCGATCCTGAAGTGGGCGGGCGGCAAGCGGCAGCTGCTCGACGAGCTGTACGCCCGGTTCCCGGCCGACTACGGCCGCTATCACGAGCCGTTCCTCGGCGGCGGCGCGGTGTTCTTCGACCTCGAACCGGCGGACGCGACCGTCAACGACGCCAATCCGCGGCTCGTGAACTTCTACGAGCAGGTCCGCGACCGGCCGGACGCGCTCGTCGAGCGACTGCGGTCGTTAGACGACCCGGAGGCCGACCCGGACCCCGATCTCCCCTACGCTGAAGAGACCGCCCGGGGTCGGTCCGTGGAGAGCTACTACTACCAGCAGCGCGCGCGGTTCAACCGGCGGCCGTACGAGGGGGAGTTCGACCCGCTCGAGGAGGCCGCACTCCTGTTGTACCTCAATCGGACCTGCTACAACGGGCTCTACCGCGAGAACGCGGACGGCGGGTTCAACGTCCCCGTAGGACGGTACGCGAATCCGGACTGGGTGCAACGCGACCGGATTCGAGCCGCGAGCCGAGTCCTGTCCGACGCGTCGCTGCGGAACGGGGACTTCGCGTACGTCCTCGACGCCGCCGAACCGGGGGATCTGGTCTACTTCGACCCGCCGTACGAGCCGATGAGCGCGACGGCGAGCTTCACCGAGTACAGCGCCGAGGGGTTCGATCGGGCGGACCAGACGCGGCTGCTCGAGGTCGCGAGCGACCTCGATGCCGCCGGCGTGTCGGTCGTGGTGAGCAACAGCGGCGTGATGTACGAGCCCTACGCCGAGGCGGGATTCCACGTCGACGTCGAGGATGCGACGCGCGCCATCAACAGCGACGGAGACAACCGCGACGCGGTCGACGAGATAGTCGCGACAAACGTGCCCCCGAGCGACCGACGGGAGAGCGGCCAGTCAGAGCTTCCGGAGTTTTGATCCGCGAAATTGGCGACCGTATGGGGCGGGCTTTTTCACCGCCCGTGACGACCACCCGCGTATGACCGATCTCGACATCGACCTCGTCCTCGTGCCGGTGGACGGCAGCGAGGAGTCACACGAGGCGGTCGACTACGCCATCGCGGTCGCCGCCGAGTACGACGCGAGCGTTCACGCCCTGTACGTGCTCGACGAGGACGTGGTCCGCGCGATCGACCACGGCGTCGTCGACGAGGCTGACGTGGCCGACGACACCGAGGCGTTCACCGACTCCGTCTCCCGCCGAGCCGAGGCCGCGGGCGTGCCCCACAGCAACTCCATCGCGTACGGGTTCTCGATGAGCGTGAAGACTGTCCATCCCGGCAGCGTCGTCCTCGACACCGCAGAGGAGCTCGACTCAGACTTCATCGTCGTCCCGCGAGAGCCGGTCTCCGGCGACCCCGGCGAGGTGCTCGGGAAGGCGGCCGAGTACGTACTCCTGTACGCGAGCCAGCCCGTCCTCTCCGTCTGATGGGCGGATTTCCGTTCGTGCCAGCGGGGACGACGCTCCCGCCGCTGCCGCACCTGATCGCCGTCTCGATCGCGGTCGTCGCGGTCGTCGCAGGGCTCCGTCGACGCCGCCCCGCGGTCACGGATCGGCACGTCCTCGCGTGTACCCCGTGGATAGCGCTCGGCTCAACCGCACACGTGCTGTACGTCGTCGACGCGCTTCCGACGGTCCTCGCTCCGTTCGCCGGATCGCCGACCGTGTACCTCACCGTCGGCTCGCTCGCGGGCGCGACGTGGCTCGCGGGCGACGCGCTCCGGCCGACCCGCGTTCCGACCGTCCTCGTCGCCGGCGGCGCGTGCCTTCTCGCTCCGGTGGTCGCGCTCGCACTCGCGACCGGGATCTCGCCCGACGGCGCGTTCTGGTCTGTCGCGTCGCTGGTGCTGACCCTCCCGATCGCGGCCGCCGCGTGGGTCGGCCTCACCCGACTCCGACCCGAAGCGGCGGTCACCGGCGGCGTCGGCGCGCTCGCGGTGTTCGGCCACGCCCTCGACGGCGTCTCGACGGCGATCGGCACGACGCAACTCGGCTTCGGCGAGCGGACACCGGTTTCACGGATCCTCCTCGAACTCGGGGGGGTCCCGCCGGTTCCCGTCCTCGGCGAGGGGTGGCTGTTCCTGCTCGTCAAACTCGTCGTCGCGAGCGCCGTGACGTGGCTGTTCGCGGCATACATCCGGGAAACACCGGCGGAGGGCTATCTGCTGTTGGGATTCGTCGCGTCCGTCGGACTCGGTCCCGCGGCGCACAATCTATTGTTGTTCGCAATAGCTGGTTGACGTTGTGTAGATAACGATCGTAGAGCAACATTCTACAACATATTGAGTAGAATAATCGCGACAACCGCAATGAGGAATCCAACAATAAGAACAGCTTGGGCAAAAGCTGTTACTGCCTCTCCAGAATCCATAGGCCCGTCTCCTGTGAGAGATTGGTAGCCTTTCATACCGTCTTCAATCACATTCGCTATTTCAGCTAATTCAGCGCCTTGCTGACCCCCTCCGCCGGAATAGTCATAGTTTTCAGCAGTGTCACCTTCCCCGTAGTTTGATTTGTTTTTATGGATGAATCTTACCGGAGCGCTACTAGGATCCATTCCAATTCCCGTTTGATTCTCATAATCGTTCTTCAACTTCCGCCATCCGTCCATGTCGTCAATGCCACAAGCAACAGGAATGACATGGGTGTACTCTTTCTGGTACTCCTCAATTTGACCCCGTAGTTTCTTTGTCTGGCTATTGGTGAGGTTTCGTTTCATTTCTATCCCAATATCGCCATTAACCACAACATCGCCGTTCACGTTGCCGTGTTCTCTTTCAACAACAACATCTTGACTAGGACCGAGCATCATGTTGCCGCCAGAATTTAATCGCCTATCGAGATACTCCTGCAGTTCATTCTGAAACTTAGATTCGTGATCGTACGCTTCAGACGGCGTCCATTCTTCGATGGCAGATGCTACGTTTCTGGCCAACTGTTGGTTCCCATCTATCGACATTAGTTTTCACTCAGCAGATCGTTCAGGCAGACAAGACTTAATTTTGTGGTGACCGAAATGATGTAGCTCAGCTATTATTCGTCTTCTTCGACGACTTCCGGGTCTTCGATCGCCGACTGCAGCGAGTCGAGCCCGTTGACCCACTCGGAGACGAGTCCGTATTCGAGGTCCTCGACGAGATCGATGTCGAGCGATTCGCCGTCGACGATCCGGGTGCCGGCCTGCACGACGTAGCCGAGCGCGGCGTCGATGTCCTCTTCGGCCTCGGCGTCGGCGGCCGCGCGCACGAACTCGCTCACGTCGCCCTCGACGACGCCGCCGACGACGTACTCCTCGGCCGCGTAGAAGACGGGGACGAGTGAAGTCTGGACGCCGTCGATCAGCATGACCTTGTCCTCGTCGTCAAAGGAGACCTCGGCGAGGACAATCTCGCGGATGTCGTGGATCTCGGAGACCGCGCGGTCCTCGTCGATGCGGCCGTCGTCGTACGCCGAGAGCACCTTCACGACGGCGATCGCCGCGTCGTCTTGCAGGTTCAAGAGGAGTCGAGCCGAGTCCTCGTTTTCGGGGTCGAGATCCTCCTCTTCGAGCCTGTCGAGCCAGTTCTGCCAGCGTTCGTCGGTATAGAACGTTTCAACGGCGTCGTCGTCAGTCATACGCGGTAGGTCGCCCGGATTACTCAAATGCCTTTCCTATCGATCGTCCCGCGAGACCGGCTCACACCCGCTCGACAGCGGAATTTTGGCTATCACTCCAGCGTGGCCTCGGTGTCAATCCCGTACACTGCGGCGGGAGTCTGAACGTGCGCCCGCCGGACCGCCTCGTCGTATCCCTCTTCGAGGAGCCAGCGGACGCGCCGCGGAACGGTTTTCGGCCCGAGCACCATCCCGGGACGGTCGGGATCGTCGACGAAGTCCGTCTCCATCAGGAAGGATTCGCCCGACTCCGCGGCCCGTTCGAGGCGGTCCTTGTCGCTCATCACGCTTGGCGTCGGTCCCGCCAGTTCACCTGCCGCGTAGTGTTTCACGACGCGCGCCGGGTCCAGTCCCGCCTCTTCAGCCACGGCGGCCAGATCGGTCAAGTCCTCCGTGGCTTCAGTGTGGAGTTGTACGGCGCAGTCGCGTTCGGCCCCCAGCTCAAACGCGCGTCGCGTCACGGCGTTCGAGGCCTCCCAGATCGCGTCGCTCACGTCGTAGTGCGGTCGTCCGGACTTGAGAGCGAGCGCCTCGCCGTCGGCGACGAACTCGCTCGCGACCTCCATCCCCCCCTGCATGAGGTCGCGAGCCGCCGCGGGCGTGAACCCCCGCTCGTCGACGAGCCGGTCGATCAATCCGGGATGGACGCCGAGAACGGGCCACGCTCGGCCCGGGAGGGCCGCGGTCGCGCGCTCGACCACGTCGATCGTCTCTTCGAAGACGGGACGGAAGTCGGCGGGCTCGTCGGGCTCGACGCCGAGGAGCCACGACGGCTTGTTCACCACGAGCAGGTGGGTGCCACCGAGGCGAGCGAACTCCTCGACGGCGTCGATACCCTGACCGTGGCGCGGGTCGAGGTGGAGGTGGTTGTCGAGCACCGGCGTGTCCAGGTCGTCAATCATGTACGGGAGAGGGGCCGGCCGAGGGTTATAGACGACGACTCCACGGAGCCGAAGCTGGGGATCGGAACGCCGCCGATCTACGGCGTGGTCACTCGGTCGACGGCTCGTCGAAGGTGCCCGCGGAGAGGTACCGTTCACCGCTGTCCCAGAAGACGGTGACGACGAGCGGTTCCTCGCCCGCGAACGCGCCGGAGTCTCGGAGTTCGGCTGCAACGTCCTTGGCCGCGAGGTTCGAGGCCCCCGACGACTGACCGACGAGTATCCCCTCCTCGCGCGCGAGCCGACGGCACTCGGCTTCCGCATCTTCGATGTCGACCGTGTGAATCTCATCGAGGAGGTCAGTATCGAGATTCGGCGAGACGAAGCCGGGGCCCATGCCCTGGAAGTCGTCGACGCCGGGCTCGCCGCCGGAGAGGACGGCGTTGTCGCTCGGCTCGACCGCGTCGATCCGCACCTCGGGGAACGCCTCGCGGAGGCGGCGGCCGATGCCCGAAATCGTGCCGCCGGTGCCGACGCCGGCGACGAGCGCGTCGACGGTGCGGTCGCCGACCTGATCCAGTATCTCCGGGCCGGTCGTCTCGTAGTGCGCTCGGGGGTTAGCGGGGTTCTCGAACTGTCGGAGCTGGACCATCCCCTCCTCGCGCTCCAGTTCGTCGGCCCGGTCTTTCGCCGCGGAGATGTCGCCGTCGACGAGCTCGACGCTTGCGCCGTACGCGCGCATGAGCCGGCGGCGTTCGACCGACTTGCCCTCGGGGATGACGAGCGTCACGTCGTACCCTTTCACCGCGCCGACCACCGCGAGCCCGATTCCGGTGTTTCCCGACGTGGGCTCGACGAGGCCGTCGCCGGGCTCCAGCTCGCCCGCTTCCTCGGCCGCCTCCACCATGTAGAGGGCGGGTCGGTCCTTCGCCGAGCCGCCCGGGTTTCGCGATTCGAGCTTCGCGGCGACCGTCGTCTCAGGCGGGGAGTCCACCCGGACGAGCGGCGACCCGAGCCCGTCGAGAACGTCGTCGTTCATGCTCCGACAGAAGACGGGCGAGACTCAAATGCCCGGCGGACTCCGGCAAGGGACGCGGCGGTTGCCGCCGGTGGGTTGCCAGCGATGAGTTGCCAGCGATGAGTTGCCAGCGGCGCGTCGTTTACAAGCGACGGCGACGTAACGGGAGCTATGACGCTCGAAACGCTCTCGCCCGGCGACGCGGACGGTGACGATATCGACCCGGCGGTGATCGAGGCGCTCGCGGCCGACAACTACCGGTTCAAGGTGTGGGGCGGCGACTGGTGCGGCGACTGCCAGCGACAGCTGCCGGCGTTCGCGGCGGCGCTCGCCGCTGCCGGCGTCCCCGACGACCGGATCGAGGACTTCCCGGTCACGAAGGGACCTGACGGGAAGGAGGGACCGCAGGTGGAGGCGTACGGTATCGAGTTCATCCCGACGGTCGTCGTCGAAACGGCCGACGGTGAGGAGATCGCTCGGTTCGTCGAGGAGGCCGAGGGATCGATCGCCGAGGAGCTCGCGCGGCAGCTCGCAGACGTGCCCGTCTCGCGGTGAGCCACCGCGACAGCTCGCGGTAGGGTATCGCGGTCGCTTACCGGTCGCCGTCTCGCGTCGGGAGGTCCGGCTCGAAGGCGGCCGCCTCGACGGCCATGTCGAGGACGCCCTCGACGTTCTCGTCTTCCGTGACGCTCATCGTCGCGTCGACGGACTCGGCTTTGACCGCGTCGTACCGGTCGTGTTTGTTCGCCACGGTGAGGAACGGGACGGCCTCGCCGAACAGGTCGCGGACCTCCTCGCGCAGTTCGAGCTGCACGTCGAGCGGGTAGCCGCAGTCGCCGGACGGGTCGAGGACGAAGACGACCACATCGGCGAGGTGTTCCAAGGCGCTCACGGCCTGCCGCTCGATGTCGTTGCGCTCGTCAGCGGGGCGGTCGAGAAGCCCTGGAGTGTCGACGATCTGGTACCGGATGTGGTCTCGCTCGAAGTGGCCGATCTGAACGCCCTTTGTCGTGAACGGGTACTCCGCGATCTCGTTCGACGCGCGGGTGACGCGGTTGACGAACGACGACTTCCCGACGTTCGGGTAGCCGGCGATCACGATGGCGGGCTCGTCGGGTCGCACGTCCGGGAGCACCTTCAGCTGGTCGCGCGAGTCGCCGATGTACCGCAGGTCATTTTCGATCTGGTCCATCACGTCAGCCATGCGCGCGAACGCCTGCTTGCGGTGTTTCCGCGCGGTGTCCACGTCTGAGTTGCGGATCTTCGACGTGTACTCGTCGCGCAGGTCCTCGATCTGTCTGCTCGCCCACATCACTTGCGAGAGCGCTTGCCGGAGGCGGTCCACATCGACGATGGCGTCAGCCAGTTCGTAGTAGAAGGGATCGACATCGAACCCGAAGTCGGGCCACGAGACGACGACGTTTTCGAGATTGTCCGAGAGCACGTTACCGGCCGTCCGGAGCATCGACTCTTGCGCCTCGTGGGCGCGCTTGGCGCGGCCGGCGCGTGCGGCCCGCGAGAACGCCTTGTCGACGAGTTCCTCCGAGCGGGGAGTCGTCGGGAGGCCCTCAAATATCATGTTAGCTCTCTTTACCCACCGACGCGTATAAGACCGTCCGTTCGGCCACCGCCGCGACACGGCGGCACACGGTCGAACACGCCGCAAACGCGCTCGTGATCTCGTAGTGGCCTCCGCGTGTGATCGCGTGTGATCGCCGGCTGTGACGACTCACAGCGACGCCCGCACTCCGCCGCCCATGATCGATTGTTATACTTTTCACGCATATTTCGAGATATACTTATGCTTCAAAAGAATATATGTGTCCATGACGAACTCGTTTACGCCCACCACGTACGACGACCTCGATCCGGATCGACGACCGAGTCTCGCGGCGGCACTGGTCCCGATCGCCGCAGTCGTGGCCTTCCTCGGCCTCGGATCCGCTGTGCTGGGTCTCGATCCGCACGCGCCGCTGCTCTGGAGCATCGCGTTCGTCGGCGGGTTCGGGATCTGGCTCGGCTACGACTGGGACGACCTGTTCGACGGCATCGCGAACGGGCTCGTGATGGGGCTGCAGGCGCTTTTAATCATCTTCACCATCTACGGACTGATCGCCACGTGGGTCAGCGCCGGCACGATACCCGGACTGATGTACTACGGGCTCGAACTTCTCTCGCCGCAGACCTTCCTCCCCGCGGCGGCGGTCGTCGCCGCCGTCGTCGCTTTCGCCATCGGTTCCTCGTGGACGACCGTCGGCACGCTGGGCGTCGCCTTCGTCGGGATCGGTGCCGGGCTCGGCGTTCCCGCGCCGATGACGGTCGGAGCCGTGCTCTCCGGGGCGTACGCCGGCGACAAACAGTCGCCGCTCTCGGACACGACGAACCTCGCCGCCGGCGTGACGAACACCGATCTGTACGCGCACATCCGGCGGATGCGGACCGGGACGGTCGCGGCCTTCGGGCTCGCGGTGCTCGGTTTTCTCGCGCTCGGCCTCCGCGCCAGCGGCGAGATTCCGGCGGGTCGAATAGTGGAGATACAGGGCGCGCTCGGCGAGACGTACGCGATCACGCTGCTCGCGTTCGTCCCGCTCGCCGTCACCTTCGGGCTGGCGCTGCGCGGATACGCCGCGCTGCCGACGCTCGTCGCCGGCGTCTTCGCCGGCGTACTCGCGACCGTTCTCGTACAGGGGACCGGCTTCGTCGCGGCGTGGGACACGTTCATGTACGGGACCGCTCCGGAGTCCGGGTCGGACCTAGTGAACGACCTCCTCGCGACGGGCGGACTCACCGGCTCGGCGTGGACGATCACGGTCGTCGTGGCCGCGCTGTCGCTTGGGGGGATTCTGGAGCGGACCGGCGTGCTGGCGGTGGTCGCCCACGCGTTCACCTCGGCCGTCCGCAGCGCCGGCGTCCTCGTCGCCGGCACCGGCGTCTCGGCGATACTCATCAACGCGCTCACCGCCCAGCAGTACATGAGTATCGTTCTCCCGAGCGTCACGCTCCGGAACACTTACGACGAGTTCGGCCTCGACAGCGATCAGCTGTCCCGCGCGGTCGAGGCTGCCGGGACGCCGACCGGCGCGCTGTTCCCGTGGCACGCCGGCGCGGTCTACATGACCGGCGTCACCGGCGTCCCGACGCTCGAATACGCGCCGTACTTCCTGTTCGCGTTCCTCTCGCCGCTCGCGCTGTTCACGATGGCGGCGACCGGCTACACGATCGAATCGACGCCGGCGGCAGCAGCGTCGACCGCGGAGACGACCGGATCACCGGACGCGGCCGTCACCGACAGCAACGACGACTGACCGGATCCGTCCTCTCGCACTCCGTTTCGTACTGCGACCCGATCAACTATACTTCTCCGCTGACGCGTTCCGATCATGTCCGACGGCTGGCTGTACGTGTGGGGCTCGGGTCGGTCGCATTCGGCGGTGCCTTGCTCGTCCTCCCGCTGTACGTCGTCGACCTCGGCGGCGGCCCGTTCGTGCTCGGCGTGCTCGCGGCGGTCGCCGCCGTCGCGTTCGCGGTCGGTCGACGCGTCGACGGTTCCCTGCGAGCGATGGGGTGACTCTCCGCCGGGCGGGGACGACGAGCCGATCGCTCCCGTCCGACACGTTTACGCGCCCGCCGATCCCTCCCTCGCACATGAGCCTAGAGGTCGCCGTCGCCGCCCCATTCAAACACCGGGCCAAAGAGCGGCTGGGCGAGGGCGAGTTCGTCGTGGCGCTCTCGCTCGACCGCGACTGGTTCTCGCCGGATCAGGCGAAGCGGCTCGTCGATGTCGCCGTCGGTCGCGGCCTCCTCGACTCGGTCGACGGCGACTTGGTCGCGCAGTTCGACCCCGACGATGTGGTCGTCCCCGAGGGATTCACTCCCGACGAGGCGATCCTCCGCGAGCAGTCCACCTTCGAGACGGCCCTCGACGCGATCGTCTCCGCGGGCGTCGAGAAGCAGCGCGCGGTCGCCGGCATCAACGAACGCCAGCGGACGCTCGCCGTCACCATCGAGGCCGCTGCCGTGCTCTACGCGAAGGAACACGGTGCCGCGGTCGATCGCCTCGCGGCCGATGTCAGAAGCGATCTCGCGACCGCAGCCGAGGAGGGCGGCGACGGCGGAGCTTCTCGCGACGACAGCGACTCCCGCGACGCGGACGACTCCGCGGAGGCCGCGTGATGGACTCGGACCGACTGAGCGATGGCGTCCGAATCGCGCAGTTGCTCGCCTCCGAGATATCCGGAAACGAGGGGCGACTTCGAGACCTCGCGCTCGCCGACGCCGACCGCGACGTGGAGCCGACGACCGACGGCGCGCTCGCGTACCGGGTCGTCCGCGACGCCGGGGAGACATCCGACGGCGAAGACGCGGGAGACGATCGAGAGACGCGTGACGACGAAGCGACGCGCGATCCCGAGGCCGTCGCCGAGGTGTACGTACAACCCGACCGCGTCCGGATCGAGTTTCTCACGGCCGTCGACGCTGCCGCCGACGCGGCCGCGGACACCACCCTCCGCGTCAGGCCGAAGGCGGTCCGGCCGCCGCGAACGCTCGTGTTCGTCGAGGACGGCGCACACGTCAAGCGGGTGCTGCCGGTGTTCGCGGCCGTCGTCGATGAACCGTGATAGATGGTCGATGGCGATAAAAATCGAGTCCGTCGCGTCGAGTCGCCGCCTTACTCAGACTGACCGCCGTCGCCCATCGCAACGGTGCGCGCTCCCGCCGCCGCCCGGTCGTCGGGAGACTCCTCGCCGACGTCGAACTTCCGGAGTAGCGCCCGGAGCTGGTCGGCCTGCTCGGCGAGCGAGCCCGCCTCGGCAGTGGCCTGCGACATCGCGGCGAGCTGCTCGTCTGCCGCCTCGCTGACATCGTCGGCCTCGTCGGCGGTCGATCGGCTGATCCCTGCCACCTCCTCGACCATCGACACCGTCTCCTCGGTGCTCGCGGCCTGGTCGTCGGTCACCTTGCTGATCTCGCGGATCCCATCGTCGGTCTCCCCGGCGTTGTCAGCCACATCCGCGAACGCGTCGGCGGCGTCTCTGACCGCCTCCGCTCCCTCTTCCATGTGCTCTTCTGCGGTCCGGACCTCCTTGACGGTCGCTTGCGTCTGCGCCTGCGTGCCGGCGATCAGCTCCTCGATCTCCTGAGCCGCCTCCTGCGTCTCTTCGGCGAGCTGTTTGACTTCGTCAGCAACGACCGCGAATCCGTCGCTCCCGCCGCCGGCTCCCCCGGCGCGGGCGGCTTCGATGTTGGCGTTGAGCGCGAGCAAGTTCGTCTGCTCCGCGATGTCGCTTATCAAGTCGACGATCTCGCCGATGTCTTCCATCCGCTCGTTGAGGACCCTGACCTTCTCCGCGGTTTGGTCGATCGCGTTCCGCGATTCCTGAACGCTGTCGATCGCCTCGCCGGCGGTGTCCTGTCCCTCGTCGGCGATCGACGCCGTCTGCTGGGCCGCGTCCGCGACGGTCTCCGTCGAAGATGCGACCTCTTCGATCGTCGCGGAAAGGTTGTTCATCTCGCCGGAGACCTGTTCGAGCATCTCGCGCTGTTCGCCGGCTCCCTCGGCGATCTCGGCGACCGACCGGCTCACGTCTTCGCTGCGTGCCTCGGCCGTGTCAACGCCTTGGACCGTCTTCTCGCTCGCCGCGGACACCTCGCCGGCGAACGACTGCACGTCCTGCATCGTCGCCTCGATGCCGTCCATCATCTCGTTGAACGCGGCACCGATCTGCTCCATGGCTTCGCTCTCGCTTTCGGCGTCGAGACGAACCGTGAGGTCGCCGGCGGCGGCGCGGTCCATCATCGCGCTGTAGTCGTCGGCCGTCGTTTCGAGGTGTTGATTCAGCCACTCGACCTCCTCGCGGCGTTTCTCGACCTCCGCTTTCGCCTCCTCGACGTCCTGTATCTCCGCCTTCTGCGCTGCGACGAGGTCGAGCTGGCGTTGCGCCTCCTCGCGCGACTTCTCGATGGAGTACCAGTTGGCGATCAGCGCACCAACGAGCCCGAGGACGAAGAACGCGTGAATGCCGCCCCAGATTATCGGGTTCTCGATCGCCGCGGTATGGTTGTAGACGAGGCTCGAATCGATCAGACTGAACGCGCCGTGGCCGATCGCGACATAAGCGACGCCGACGGCGAACGGGACCCAGTCCTCGTACAGCGCGAGCACCGCGATGAACACGAAGAAGCTGAAGTGCGCCTCGATGTAGCCGCCCGACAGCTTCACAAGCGCCATCGAGACGGTCATGAGGCTGAGCGCCGTGAGCACCGTCCGCTGGCGGCGGCCGAGTCGGGAGACGTTTGCCAGCGCCGCAGTGCCGAGGATGATGGCGACGAAGCCACCGAGCATCCAGCCCGGCGTTGCGGGGATCTGCGCCCCGGTGATCGATTCGGTTCCGCTGTACAGCCCCAAGGCGATGAGGAACGGCACCTGCACC
Source organism: Halorubrum laminariae (assembly GCF_024494655.1). GTDB lineage: Archaea > Halobacteriota > Halobacteria > Halobacteriales > Haloferacaceae > Halorubrum > Halorubrum laminariae. Next base: position 267,475 of record NZ_JANHDL010000002.1, read on the forward strand.
GCGATCGCGATCAAAATGTTCCGGTGGCGCGGCCGCCACATCTCCCCGGGCATCGAACTTCCGTCCGGGATGTACCTGACAATATCGCGTATTTTTTCGCCTGCCCCCTGCGGTTGGCCGGTCGTCGTTTCCGACGCGACCCCTGACTCTGTCATACGACGGTCACGACCGATTCCGGCAAAGAAGGTTCTCCTCTGAATATCTCATCTGATACAGCTAGAGCCGCTCTCTCGCCGACAGGCGGTCGAACCGCGGTCGCCGGATCGAACTCCCGTCCGAGGTGTTGACGTCCGTCGATCTCGCGTCGTCCTCGGCGAACGATTTTAAGACCGGTCGGGCCGGAGTACGCCCGTGACGCTCGATCCGATCCACGTCGAGAACATCGCGCGGCTCGCGTACGGGATCGCGAGCGACGTGGACACGACCGACCACGACGACCTCGCTGGGACGGTGTGGCGTGACTGGCTTCCCGACCTCAGCCGGGACGGCCGCACCGTGATCGAGCCCGTCGGCGACCACGAGCGGCGGCGCGCGCCGATCGACGACGCCGCCCTTGCGGCGCGGCCGTTCGAGACGGTCCACGGGCTCGACTCCGGGACGATCAACCCGACGACGTTCAAAAACGGACTCGTCGTCGACGTGGCGCACGCCGCGATGGCGAGCGAGCCGACGGATCTCGACCTTCACCGCGACCGGACCATCGTCGCGACCGTCCACGCGGGCGACTCCACCGCCGACTTCGACGGGGACTGGACGAACCGTGACGACGGCCACACTCGCCAACGCGTGCTCCACGCGCCGCGAGTGAATCGGTACGCCGAGGGCGTCGTTCACGCGCTCGCGCTGTACCTCGCCGAGGGCACGCACGCGCTCAATCACGCCGACCGCGTCGACGACCTCCTCGTGCTCGACGGCCCGATCTACCCGAAGGAACTGTTCACGTGGGACGACAGGAACCCCGAACTCGGCGCGCTCACGCGAGAGGCGAAACCGCGCGCGGTCGTCGAGAACTACGTTCGGCTCGTCGAGCGGTTCGTCGAGCGCGACGTGCCGCTCGTCGGCTTCGTGAAGAACCCCTCCAGCGGGACGATCGTCCGCTCGCTGGCGCGCAACGGCGTCGAACCGCCGTGGCCGGACGACACCGCGCTGTTCACCCGGCTGCTGGAGCGACGCGCCGCCGAGGACGAATTCGGTGACGACAGCAACGGATCTGACGGACGCGGCGAGCGTATCGACGACGAACTCACCTTCACCACGTGGTTTCACAGCCGCGGCGGAGCCGACGAGACGATGGCCGCCGACCGCGACGCGCTCGGCATCGACCGCGAGTTCGATCCCGAGTTGTACGAGCCGACGTTCATGGTGCTGTACGACCCGCGGACCGACGTGACCTACAAGCTCGAAGCCCCGTACGCGTTCACCCGCGATCGGGACACCCGAGAGCGGCTCACCCGACAGGTGCTCGCCGACGTGGCCGCGTCTCGCGGACCCCCGGAAGCCGTGGCGAAAGCCGACGAGCTGGCCCGGATCGCAGCGACCGAAAAAACCGCCCTCCGACGCGCATTCGAAGACCGGTTCGACAGCGAGCAGCAGTCGACCTACGACGATCACCGGTGGGGGAAGACGCGGCTGTGACCCGCAGTTGCTGCCGCCGCGAACGTTGCATCCCCCGTCAGAGTGCGCTCCAGAGGAGTCCCGCGAAGATGATCGCGTTGTACAGCCCGTGGGCGAGCCCGGGTACCAGCACGTTCTCGGTCCGCTCGTAGAGCACGCCGAGGATCGCGCCGAGAACGACCGTCACGCCCATGTACGCGACCTGTTCGACGATGGTCCCCTCGACGCTCCCGTGGAGCGCACCGAACATGACGGCCGCGATCAATATCGCTGGCGCGGCGTGGAACGACCGTCGGAGCCCGCCTTGGACGACCCCGCGGAGCAGCAGTTCCTCGGCCGGACCGACGAGGAGGATCGAGACGAGGATCATCGCAGCGTAGTACGCGACCGGGTCGCCGGCGGCCACCGTCGCTGGGTTCTGTCCGGTCCGGAGCCCGAACTCTCGAAGCCCGAACAACAGCCCGATCTGGAGGGCGTAGAGCAGCACGGCAGCGCCCGCGACGAGCCCGATCTCTCGAACCGACGGCCGCGAGACCGAGACGAGCGTTCGCTGGTCAGTGATCACGAGGTACCCGACCACGCCGGGGAGGAATCCCGCGAAGCTGACGGCGGTTTCGAGAAGCGCGAACGCGTTCGTGTCCGCGGCGACGACGCCGACCTGCAGCGCGACCGAGGTGGCCAACTGGGTGATCAGGCTGGTGAGGACGAGCGCGAACACGAGAGCGAACACCGCGCTCGCCACGTGGACCAGTCGGTCGACCGGAACCGGGAGGTCGTCCGTCATTGCCGGCCGTTGGACGCACGGCGTGTTAGGCGCTCCGGAACCGGTCTGGTTCGGAGGGGGTATACCGCATCGGGGGGATCAGGACTGCTCGATCCGCAGTTCCCGCTTGTCGGCCACGGCGTCGGCCTCCGGGAAGTCGCCGCCGCCGAGCAGTCCCCGCGCCGCCTTCTTCCCCCACTCGACAGCCGGCTGGGTGAACGTCGAGATACTCGCGAGTTCGCCGTAGAGCACACACGCGGCTTCCATTCCGTACAGTAACTCGCCGAGACTCCGCTCGTCGACCCGTTCGATTTCAACCCGAATGTTCGGCACGTCGGCGGCGGCGAGGCTCGCTTCCGTCGCCGCGAACTCGGCGTCGAGCAGATCCGCGAGCGACGAGCCGCCGAGGTACGCAAGCCCGTCGAGGTCGGTCTCCGGAATCGTCGTGTCCGCTCGCTCCGTGGGTCGGATCAGCGAGACGATCTTGTCCGGCGGGCCGGCGCGGTACAGCTGGAGCTGGGAGTGCTGGTCCGTCGCGCCGAGCGCGCGGGCCGGCGTCTGTCCGAGCCCGTCCTTCCCCAGACTCTCCGCCCACAGCTGGGCGAACCACTCCGCGAACGTCTCAAGCGACTCCGCGTACGGCATCACAGCATTCGTGAGCGCGCCGCGCTCGGCCAGCGCGTACGTCGCCGCGCCGTACGCGTACGCTGGCGATTCGTACAGCGACCCCGCGAGCGCGTCCATGCCGTCCCGCCCGCCGGCGAGCACCGCCTCGATGTCGTGGCCCTGTAGCGCCGGCACGACGAGCCCCACCGTCGAGAGCGCCGAGAACCGGCCCGGTACCCCGTCCGGAACATCGAGCGCCGGGAGGCCGTGCTCGTCGGCGAGCGACCGGAGGTTCCCCTCCTCTCCGGTCGTGACGATCGTCCGCTCGGTCCAGTCGACGCCAGCCTCGGCCATGGCCTCACGGACGACGAGGAAGTTCGCGAGCGTCTCCGCGGTCGTCCCCGACTTCGACACGACGTTGACGACGGTCTCCGCGAGCGGCAGGTCCGCGAGCAGCGCGTCGACCGCGTCCGGATCGACGTTGTCGAGGAAGTGCGCGTCCACGTCGCTCTCCAAGGCGTTCGAGATCGCCGCCGCACCGAGCGCGCTCCCGCCGATACCGACCGTGAGTACGGCCGCTGGCCGATCGAACTGATCCATCACCGCGCGGATCGCCTCGGGGTCCGTCGTCTCCGGGAGCGTCAGCGCCGCGTAGCCGAACTCGTCAGCCTCCATGCCGGCCACGATCCGGTCGTGTGCGGCCGCGACGCGGTCGTCGAGCCGATCGAGCGTCTCGTCCGTGAGTCCGGGCGTCGTCTCTATCGTGTTGCCGAGGTCGACGTTCATACCGTACGTGGCGGGCGACCGCGACTTAAGCGTGGGTTTCTGCGGAAAGAATGAGAAAACGGGACGGTCTAGACGTGCTACCGCATCGGCGGCGACCGAGTCAGCACTCCGACCAACCGCACGACTCGCACGTCTTGCAGCCCTCGGAGTAGTAGAGGTTCATCCCGCCGCAGTCGGGACATTCGGGTGACTCGCCCGCGGCGATAAGCTCCTGCATCGCGTCGTCGACTTCTTCGGCGCTGTCTGCGTTCGGCTCGTCGGGTGCGTCAGTTCTCGTCGGGACCGCGTCGTCGACCGTCCGCGCGTCGATTTCCCCGCCGTCGGTCTGACTCGGCGGTTCGGCCGCGGCGTCGACCTCGACGTCGTCGAGGCTCTGCTGTTGCGGAATCCCCTTGTCCACGTCGTCGTCGAGGTAGCGGCGGAGCGCGGTGCCGATCGCGTCCGGGATCGACTGGATCTGCTCGCCTTTGTCCCACGCCACCTTCGGGCTCCGCGTGCCCTGTAGCTCGTCGACTATCTCCTCGGGATCGACACCCGAGCGGAGCGCCGTCGAGATGACCTTCGCGAGCGCCTCGGTGAAGGAGTTGGTGTACCCGCCGGAGTGGCCGATGTTCGCGAACAGCTCGAACGGCCGGCCGTTCCCGTCCTCGTTGATGGTGACGTACATCTTCCCGTAGCCGGTCTCGACGCGCTGGGTGACGCCCGAAAGCGAGTCCGGCCGCGGGCTCCGCTCGCTGTAGTCGACCTGCGGCTGCTCGCTGGCCTCCAAGAGATCCGCGATCTCCGCGTCGATCGCCGCCTGCACGTCCTCGTTGTCGAGGAACGCCTCGACGCCGCCGAACACCTCGCCGATCTGCTCGACGATCGCCTCGGCCGCCTCGCTCTCGTCGGCGAACTCCGTGTTCTTCGCGCGGGTGGTGAGCACCTGCTTCGAGCGGGTCCCGTCGCGGTAGACGGTGACGCCTTTCCCGCCGTGGTCGTAGATGTAGCGGTACACCTCTTCCATCTCCTCGGCGGTGGCGTCGTTCGGGAAGTTACACGTCTTCGAAATAGCGGAGTCGACACCCTCCTGACAGGCGCACTGGACCGCCGCGTGCTGCTTGCCGGAGAGGTCGCCGGTGACGACGAACAGCTCGCCGATAGCGTTCGGAACCGTCTCCAGCCCGTCGACGCCGTCGAACTCGTTTTCCGCCATCTGCGCTTGGGCCTCCCGCTTGACCGCGTCGACATCGACGTCGTTCTCCTCTAGGGTGCGCAGGAAGTAGTCGTCGAACTCGACGAGCATCTCGTCGCCCTGCACGTCGTCGGAGACGTTCTTGTAGTACGCGACGTTGTAGATCGGCTCGCAGCCGCCGGTGGTGTTGCCGATCATCGAGGTCGTGCCCGTCGGCGCGATCGTCGTCGTGTTGTGGTTGCGGACGGGAAAGCCGTCTTCCCACTCCTCCGGATCGAGTCCGGTGTAGTGCTCGAACCAGTCGGGGTAGTCAGTGGGGTTCGCGTACTTCGAGTCCTCCCAGTCGTTGAACGTCCCGCGCTCCGTCGCGAGTGTATGGGAGGTCTGCTTCGACGCGTGGTTGATGTGCGTCATCAGCTGGCGGGCGACCTCGTTGCCCTCCTCGGTGCCGTACCGGATCCCGAGCTGGATGTACAGCTGGGCGAGCCCCATGATCCCCAGCCCGATCTTCCGCATGTCGCGGACCTTCTCCTCGATCTTCTCGACCGGGAAGTCCGACATCGTCACGACGTTCTCCAAGAATCGCGTGCCGTAGTCGATCCGCTCGTCGAACTCCTCGAAGTCGATCGCCTCCTCCAGGAACGCCGACATGGCCGCCTCCTTCGAGTCGTACTCGTCGGCGTGCGCCTCGGACCAGACGCGCCAGTCCGGCGCGTCCTGTGCCGCGAGCGTCGAGAGGTTGATGTGGCCGAGGTTACAGGCCTCGTACTCTTCGAGCGGCTGTTCTCCGCAGTTGTGAACCACGAGACCGTTCGCGACGAACGAACTCGTCTCGGGCTCCGTCAGGTCGTAGACCGCTTCGTGGCCGTCATTCTCGACTGCGGAAACAGTCGCTTCGAATCCCTCGCTGTACGGCCCGCGGTCGTAGTTCGCGAGACGCTCGTCGAGTGCGTCCTGTTTCGAGTCGAGAAGGAATCCGATCTCCTCCGCGAACCGAACGAGATTGTCCTTCGATATGACGAGATCGTGATCTGCCTGCCGCTCGTATTCCACAGTTCCGTCCTTTCCGTCGGGCATCTCCTGAACGCCCGCCTCGTGGCGTTCTTCGTAGATCTTGCTGAATATTCCGAAATTAAGCAGGAGCCGCTGAACCTGCTTCAACAGGTCAGTGCTGGTGCTTGTGAGCCGGACAGAAACGCCCTTCTCGACGTTCCCCTGAACGCCGCCGTCCGCGGAGAACAGCGCTCGGAGGTACCCGCGCGCCATCTCCTCGCTTCCGCGCAGTACCGCCTCAGGGACCTGATGCTTCTGATCGACTAAGCCGGCTTCCTCCGCGTACTCGTACAGCCGAGTCGAGCGGATTCGCTGCTCGACGGCCTGTGCACCACGGTAGTCGTCACCTCTGGTAATCTCGTTGATACCGACCTCGTAGTCGGCGTTGCCGACTGGGTCGCGAACGATCTCGTTCACGTCGGCCACGAACGACTCCGAGACCTCGGCGTCCTCGTCGTAGAAGTTGAGAACGGCTCTCTCCTCGCCGTTTTTGAGGTGTCCGTCACCGACCAACCAGCCGAGTACCCGACCTTCGGCGGCCGTCCCGTGCTGACCGAATGAGCCTTTTCGGTTCTGAATGTGTACGGTGTCGCCCGCATCGAGGTTGCCGGCTTCCGTCCATCCGTCATCGGTCATGACGCGGTGGTCGGCAGTCAGGCGGAGTTCGTACCCCTCCTCCGTGGTAAGTTTATAGACGTCTTTCTCACCTGTTTTGTATACGCTACTCGCTTCCTTGAGCGTCTCCTCGCTGAGCCGCCCGTCGACGACGACGTCTCGCGCGACGCCCTGTTCGTACAGCTCTTCGGCCTCGACGAGACCGTTTTCGGTACTGATCAGCGTATCTCCGGTGACACATGGATTCGTCGCGAGGATCCGGTGATCCGGGTGTTCTTCTACATCGAACGAGTGTTCCTTGTTCACGCGTTCGAGGTAGATGACTCCCGGCTCGCCGTTCTCGTGTGCGCCCTCGATCATGTCGTCCCACAGCTCCTGTGCCGGGATCGACAGGACCTCGCCGACCTCGACGTGCTCGCCGAGGCCGAACATGTCGTAGATCTCCTTCGTCTCGGGAGTCGCGACGTGGGGCTCCTCGGTGCGGGGATTGGTGAACGTGAACTCCTCGTCGTTGTACAGCGCCTCCATGAAGTCGTCCGTGACGCCGACGCTGATGTTGAAATTCGAGAGGTGACCCTCGACCGCGTTCCGGAGGTGTTCGGGCACCTTGCCGTCCTCGTCGATCAGCTCGCGGGCCTCTTCGAGGGCGTCCGCGAAGGAGTTGTGTGTGAAGTCGTCGGGGTCGTTGAGCCGCAACGAGTGCGCCAGCGAGACATCCTTGTTCTTCGAGTGGATGAACTGGATGACATCCGGGTGCGAGACGCGCATGACGCCCATCTGCGCGCCGCGTCGCGCTCCACCCTGTGCGATCGTCTCGCACATCTGGTCGAACGTCCGCATGAACGTGATCGGGCCGGAGGCGATACCACCCGTGGAGCCGACCGCGTCGCCGTAGGGGCGAAGATTCCAGAACGCGTATCCCATGCCGCCGCCGGACTGGAACACCTCGGCCGCCTCTTTCGCGGTCTGGTGGATGTCCGTGATGTCGTCTGCGGGAGAGTCGACGAAACACGCGGAGAGCTGCTGGAGCTCGTCGCCGGCGTTCATCAGCGTCGGGGAGTTCGGCATAAAGGAGAGCGACTCCATGCCGTCGCGGAACCGGTCCGCGGTCGCTTCGACGTGGTCGCGCACGCTCTCGGGGAGTTCGGGAACGACGGTATCGTACGCGAACTTGTTGACGTTGTGCGCGGTGAGCGTCGTCTCCGCATCGGCGTCGGCCGTGACACCCGCGCCGAACACGTCTTCGGCGAGTTCGTCGCGCCGGGGGTGGTCGGGCTTCAGCTGGTCCGGCGTGACGGTAACCTCGATACCCTGCTTTTCGGCCTCAAAGACCGCCTCCGCGAGCGCGACATTGCGCGCGACGCGGACGAAGAGTTCCTCTGGGTCCTCGATGGCCTCGCCGTCGGCGTTCTTTCGGAGGTAGCGGGCGGGCAGGATGTTTTGGTAGGCGTTGGCCGTGAGCCGCTCTTCCATCGTCTCGCCCGTGGTGCGTTTGATCGGCAGTTCGAGTTCGTCGGCGGCGACGCCGTCGCTGCTCATTCGACGGTCACCCCGCTCGGTCGGTGTGGAATATGAATCATCGTAGTGTTGGTGTACTCGCGAGGCGGGCCCTTGTAGGTTCGGATATCCGGACCCGTCGAGCGCGTATTTATCTGATGCGTTATGTAACGTCTGTTCTGCGCGTCTGACGCCGGCTTCGGGTACGTAGTCAGGTATTGGGTCCCGGATACATAAGACTAGCCAGACCGAGGTGAAACTGATCGAATTCGACCAGAATCGCTTGACTGTAGCCTCCTCCCACTAGAACAAGAGGGGGGTTGTTCCCGACCGCGTTTTGCGCCGCGGCGAGACACTGTCGCGTCTCTTCCGTTCGCCTCGGTGATCGTTTGTCGGATTTCGATCGGGTTCGTTCGGCAGAAGTATCAGAATCGAATAACAGATCGGTCGACCGCGCTCCCACAAGCTTATGCCTGCCCTCGCCGTGGCCCCGGACATGACCACATCACTCGCTGCGCTTGCGATGTCGGGACCGCTTCAGGCGGGAATCCTCGCCAGTCCGACGGGACAGCTCCTCGCCGCGCTCGTCGCCGCGGCGATCGTGATCGTCCTCGGGAAGTTCGTGTTGAAGCTCGCGTGGCGACTCATCACGATCGGTATCGTCGTCGTCGCCGCCGTCTACCTGTTGACGGTGCTCGGCGTCATGTAAACTACCCCACCCTACTCCCTCGGCGTGGTCCGAGAGAGCGAAGCTCTCTCGTCATCACGAGACGGCTTCGCCGTCTCGAACGACTACGCACCTCAGTCCTTGAGGTGGGGTTTTGATGTGGACTCCTGGCGATCAGTCGCCAGCAATCGGCTGGTAACTCTCACCGTTCAACGTCCCACCATTTATACGCAGGTCTACTTCTGCGTCTCCGCTCCCCGACGTGGGCGAGGAACGCAGGCTGTGTGTCCGCTTTCGGCCGTATCGTATCCCGATATTCTTCGCGGCGTTGTAATCCGCGTTCACCTCATAGCCGCACTTCTGGCACCGGAACTGTTCACCGTGGCGGTTGTCGCCGTGCGTAAACCCACAGTCAGTCCGCGAACAGCGTTGGGACGTGTGGCTCGACTCAACTTGTTCGACAGCGACACCACGTTCTGGTGCCTTGTATTCGACGTACTCGTGAAGTACCTCGGGGCTTGTCCCCGAGACACTCGGCCTGCTCCGCCTGTAGAGCGCGTCCCGCACCTGCCGTTTGTTGGTCTTGCACTCGGTGTACGATACGTCTGACCAACAGTAGTCGGCGGTTCGGTTGGCGCAGTACAGGTACTGCTCGGCGGTTCGGTGGAGTGCGTCGCGTTGCTCGTCGGAAACGGCGAGTTTCACGACGGCGGTTCGACGCACATCCATACTTCAGAGAAGGCTCGACGGTATTTATATAGTTGGGAGTCTGCTGGTCGCAGTACGCCGGTTGTATCGTAGCGTGTCGGCTTCCACCCGGCCTACTCGCGTCGTGCTTCCGACTCAGCGTCGGAAGCCCTTGCTCCTTGAGGCCGGGGGCTCCGTCTCGAAACTGCTGAAAAACCGTGTGAGCCGTCGCGGGTGGGCGTTCGCTTACTGGAACGCCGCGCCGGGCTCGGCTTCGGTCCGGTCGACATCCGACCGCTTGAACTGCTTTTCAATCTCCTCGTAGCGCTCCCGCGTCTCGGGAGTGACGCTGGGGTTCACCTCGCTCAGGGCGTCCTCGAAGTGCTGCATCGTCACGCGGACGTTGCCGACAGACTCGCCGACCTCCTCGCGCGAGACGCTGCCGATGAACTCCCGGGAGGCGTTCATCGATGCCTCGCGGGCGACTGCCTCGATGTCGGCCCCGACGTATCCCTCGGTTTTGCGGGCCAGCGCGTCAAGATCGACGTCGTCGGCCAGCGGCTTGTTCCGGGTGTGGACCTCTAGGATCTTCCGGCGCGCCTCCTCGTCGGGGACGGGCACGTGGACGTGTCGGTCCAGCCGACCGGGGCGCAACAGCGCGGAGTCGATCAGGTCCGGACGGTTCGTCGTCGCGATGACGACCACGTCCTCCAGCGATTCGAGCCCGTCGAGCTCCGTCAGCAGCTGGGAGACGACGCGCTCGCCGACGCCGGAGTCGCCGGAGTTCTTCCCGCGCTCGGTCGCGATCGAGTCGATCTCGTCGAAGAACACGATCGTCGGCGCGTTCTCGCGGGCCTTGCTGAACACCTCGCGGATGCCTTTCTCGGACTCACCCACGTACTTGTTCAGCAGCTCGGGCCCCTTGATCGAGATAAAGTTCGACTCGCTCTCGTTGGCGACGGCCTTCGCGAGCAGGGTCTTCCCCGTGCCCGGCGGCCCGTACATCAGTACGCCCTTGGCGGCCTGCATGTCGAGCTCCTCGAACACCTCGGGGTATTCGAGCGGCCACTGGATCGTCTCGCGAAGCCGATCTTTGGTGTCTTCGAGGCCGCCGACCTGATCCCAAGTGGTGTCGGGGACCTCCACGAACACCTCGCGGAGCGCGGAGGGTTCGATCCCCTTGATCGCCTCTTTGAAATCGCTCTCGGTGACCTGAATGGAGTTCAGCACCTCCGCGTCGATCTCGTCGCTTTCGAGGTCGAGTTCGGGGCGGATGCGTCGCAGCGCGTGCATCGCCGACTCCTTGGCTAGCGACTCGAGGTCGGCTCCGACGAAGCCGTGGGTGTTCTCGGCGTACTCGTCGAGGTCGATCCCCTCGACCAAGGGCATGTTCCGCGTGTGGACCTGCAGGATCTCCTTGCGTCCGTCGCGGTTGGGGACGCCAACCTCGATCTCGCGGTCGAAGCGACCGCCGCGCCGGAGCGCGGGGTCGATGGCGTCGACGCGGTTCGTCGCCCCGATGACGACGACCTCGCCGCGCTCTTCGAGCCCGTCCATCAGCGAGAGCAACTGGGCCACGACGCGGCGCTCCACGTCGCCCCCAGCCTCCTCGCGCTTGGGCGCGATGGAGTCCAGTTCGTCCATGAAGATAATCGACGGCGACTCCTCCGCGGCCTCCTCGAACACCTCACGGAGCTGTTCTTCCGACTCGCCGTAGTACTTCGACATGATCTCCGGGCCGGAGATCGTGTGGAAGTTCGCGTCGATCTCGTTGGCGACGGCCTTCGCGATCAGCGTCTTCCCCGTGCCCGGCGGGCCGTGCAGCAGGACGCCTTTCGGCGGATCGATACCGAGCCGCTTGAACAGCTCCGGGTGCCGCATCGGTAGTTCGATCATCTCGCGGACCTGCTCTAGCTCGTCGTCGAGCCCGCCGATGTCCTCGTAGGCCACGTCGGGGCCCTCACCGGTTCCCTCGGGGCCCTCGCCGCGCTCTGCGATCTCCTCTGCTGCGACCTCCGAGACCGTGATCTCGGTGTCGTCGGTGATGACGACGGTCCCGCCGGGACGCGTCTCGGCGATCTTCATCGGCACCGCCTGCGACTGTCCGCCCATCAGTCCGAAGCCCATCGAGGTGCGGATCGTCTGGCCTTCGGTCACCGGCTGTCCGGAGAGCTTGTCGCGAATGAACGGCGCGATCTGGCCGCGCACGCGGAGCTGGCTGGGGAAGGCGATAGTGACGGACTCCGCGCGGGAGACGTCGACGGACTCGATCGTCACGCGGTCGTCGATCCCGACGTTCGCTTCCTGACGGAGCCGCCCGTCGATGCGAACGACGCCGGTCCCGTCGTCCTCGGGGTAGCCGGGCCAGACGCGGGCGATCGCGGCCCCGTCTTGCCCCTCGACGCGGACGATGTCCCCGCCGGAGAGCCCCAGCTCGTCGGCCGCGACGCGGTCGATCGCCGCGAGGCGACGCCCGGCGTCCTTCTGCTTCAGCGGTCTGACGGTGAGCTTCATCGCTCACCCTCCACGGTGACAACGCCATTTGCGACCGAGGCCGACTCGGCCGTTCCGGGCAGTTCGAACTCGGATTCGACCGGCTCGCCGGATCCCTCGATCACGACGATCGCCGTCTCGCCGACGGTGTCGACAGAGACGTTTTCGGCGTCAGCGCCCAGATCGGCGGCGACGACCCACCCATCCTCGTACTCGTACCGACGAAGCAGCGCGCCGTCGCCGGTCGATTGGGTCTGTTGGTGATTCATCCTAACAACAAGTTAGGCGCTAAAGTATTTAAACCTGTCGGGTAAAATCGCATGACGTGGGCGCTCGACGAAATCATCGGTAGTGTTGCGGTTCGGCGCTGGAAGGGAAGGAAAGCGCGGGGGTACCAAAACGACGAGACACGGTGAAGATGGGTACGGTCTCGGACGGGATCGCCGAGCGTTCGGTGCCAGACGCTTAGTGCCGCCGCGGCGGAGTCGAGGCTATGGAGCGTGTCACACATCACGGTCGCGAGACGGCCTATCGGGTCTCCGACCGCGGCGGGGACGGTCCGACGGTCTGTTTCGTCCACGGCAGCGGTGGGACGAAAAGCGTCTGGGCGGCGCAAGCCCGCGAGAAGCCTCCGTTTCGAGCCGTCGCACTCGATCTGTCCGGGCACGGCGACAGCGACGACATCGACGCTCCGGCTGGGCCCGAGACGCTCGACGCGTACGCGAACGATGTCGTCGCCGTTGCAGCCGAGGCCGACGCGACCGTGCTCTGTGGTAACTCGCTCGGCGGAGCCGTGGCGCTGTGGGTCGCGCTCGACCGCGACTACGCGCTCGACGGACTGATCCTCGCAGGCACGGGCGCGAAGCTCTCCGTGAGCACGGATCTTCTCGATGCGCTGGCGACCGACTTCGAACGGGCGATCGACCGACTCCACCGGCCCGACCGGCTCTTTCACGACGTACCCCCGGAGTACGTCGAGCGGTCGCGAGCGAGCATGCGGGAGTGCGGCCGCGAGGTCACGAGACGCGACTTCCAGACCTGTCACGCGTTCGATGTTCGCAACCGCCTCGGCGATATCGCCGTCCCGTCGCTAGCGGTCGTCGGCGAACACGACGGACTCACGCCGCCGGCGTACCACGAGTATCTCGCCGACCGGATCGACGACTGCGAGTGCGCGGTGATCGACGACGCCGCCCATCTTGCGATGCTCGAACGCCCCGCGACGTTCACCGAGGTGTTGTCGACGTTCATGACGGCAATCGACCGCTCACGGTAGACCTTGCTTCGAAACGGGCACGACGGCGATAGGGCAACGGGATTCACGACTGTACAAGAGACTTGAGGAGCGAAAAACGCGGGTAAGGGCAGAAAACGCTCGGCGGAGCGCCGACAGCGGGTCGGCGCGCTCCGCGCCTCGAAGACGGTCCACACTGGACTCGATGCGGTGCCACTCGACAGCCGAATGTGGTTGATAGCCGTCGTCGATGTTCTCGGTACTCACCTCGTGGTGTGTGTTACCGCCCCACAGTATATAAATTGATCGACGACGCACGCGAGGCCGTCCGCGGCACCCGGTACGCTTTCCACGGTCGGCGGCGAGCAGTGGTCTATGGACACCGACGGGGACGAGGCGAATCGAGCCGCCAGCAGGGCGGCGAGAGCCGACGGTGGAAAAGCGGGACCAGACGACGGAGCCGCGGACGCGTCGCACGGGCCGAGCGACCCCGACATCAACGACCTGCTCGCGAAACTCGACGCCCTCAGCGACACCGTCGACGAGGGACACGAGCGCGAGAAGGTGCGACAGACCATCTCGCTCGTCGAACGGATGCCCGGGAGCACGGCGTTCACCACCCGGATCACGAAGTACACCTCGCGGGACATGGCGGAGGCGTTCGTGGGGGCTGTCCTCTTCGCGCTCCCGCTTCTCGTCGAGGGCGGCGTCTTCGAGATCGCGGCGTGGTTCGCGGCGAACACGCCGAGAGGCGTCCCAGTCTTTCTGATCGCTCACGTCGGGTTCGTGCTCGTCATGACTGCCGGACTTCTCTACTTCGCCGATTTCCGGCACATCGAAGTCAGACATCCGATTCTCGGTGTCATCCCGCGCCGGTACGCGGGCATCCTGTTCGTCTCGCTCGTGACATCCGTCTTCATGCTGCTTCTCTGGGGTCGGCTCCACGAAGCGGGGCCGACTACGCTTGAGCAGGTAGGCCGGGTGGCGGTCGTCTGGGCGGCGGCAGCCTTCGGCGCTGGACTCGGCGACATCCTCCCGGGCGAATCGCAGGGCGAGGACATCTACGACATCGACATCGACTTCGATCGGAACGACGACAGGTGAGGGGACTGACCGACGCGATCGCGCCAACACTCAGCGTGACCGCGCTGTCGACGCAACGTGACCGCTAGCGCCGCGCAGCCGCACCGTCAATGCTGCGGGATCGATCCGACTTTTCCACACCTTTTTCGCCGCGGCGACCCTATAACGGTTCATGTCAGCGTTACGCGACGCGCTCCGGGACCTCCCGGACGCGGTGTTTGCGGACCTGCTCGAATCCGACGACGGGTACGTGCTCGTCGTGGATCTCCCGGGCGCGACCGCGGAGACGACTGAGGTCCTTGCGGAGGACGGACGACTCGTCATCGAAGGGCGGCGAGAGAAGGGCGTCCCGGACGGCTTCCAATACGTGCGCGAGGACCGCCCGCTGTTTCTCGACGCCGAACTCCCCTTACCCCCGGACGCCGACGAGAGCGGGGCAGACGCCGAGATGGACCGCGGCGTGCTCGAAGTCACCATTCCAAAGCGGACCGACGACGCCGCTCGCACCATCCCGATCGACGAGGGAGACGAAGACGGTGTCGACCGCGACGCCTGACGGGTGGTGACGCTGGTCAACCTCCGCTCCTACTGGCGATTCGTCGTGGTCGCGCGGCAATTCTCGCCGCTGATCATCGCCTACTGGCGGGACCGGAAGCGATACCTCCTGTTCGGCGGCGGCCGCGAGGTCGACGCGGAGACCCAGCGGGAACGCGCGGCGGTCCTCCTCGACACCCTACTCACCCTCGGTCCGACGTTCATCAAGCTCGGGCAACTGCTCTCGACGCGGCCGGACATCTTGCCGCCCGCGTACATCGAGGTGTTGGAGGGCCTCCAAGACGACGTGCCGCCCGCCCCGTGGGAAGAGTCACGAACCGTCCTCGAAGACGAACTCGGCCCGGTCGACGATGTCTTCGACGATTTCGACCGGGAGTCAATAAGCGGAGCGAGCCTTGGACAGGTGTATACGGCCCGGTACAACGGCGACCCCGTCGCAGTGAAGGTCCGTCGCCCCGGGATCGAGTCACTCGTCGAGGCGGACCTCCGGACCATCCGCTGGTCGATCCCGCTTATCAAGCAATTCATCGGAAGTGGACGGGCGTTCTCGCTCGAGAACCTCGCCGACGAGTTCTCGAAGACGATCCGCGAGGAGATGGACTACGAACGAGAGCGAGCCGTCCTCGAAGAGATCCGCGCCAACTTCGCGGACGAAGATCGGATCCGAATCCCGACCGCCTACGAGGCGGTCTCGGGGCCGCGCGTGCTCACCATGGAGTATGTTCCCGGGACGAAGATCAGCGATATCGACGCGCTCGACGAGTCGGGGTTCGACCGGAACGCTATCGCGGAGACGCTTCAGGAGGTGTACCTCCAGATGATCATCGAAGACGGGGTGTTCCACGCCGACCCCCACCCCGGAAACCTCGCGGTCGACGACGACGGCACGGTGATATTCTACGACTTCGGGATGGCGGGACGCGTCGACCCGTTCGTCCAAGAGAAGATCGTCGACTTCTACGTCGCGGTCGCCCGACAGGACATCGACGCGATCTTGGACACGCTGATCGCGATGGGGACGCTGTCGCCCGAGGCCGACCGCGAGGTGATGGGCAACGTGATGGAGCTCGCCATCGCGGACGCCAGCGGCGAGGACATCGAGCAGTACCAGGTGAATCAGATCATCGAGCAGGTGGAGTCGACCATCTACGAGTTCCCGCTGCGGCTCCCGCCGAACCTCGCGCTCGTGTTGCGGGTCGCGACGGTCGTCGAGGGGGTCTGTGTCACGCTCGACCCCGAGTTCGATTTCATCTCGACGGCGACGGAGTACCTCAGAGACGAGGGGTACTACGAGGAGACGGCTCGAAACCTCGCACAACAGGCCGGCCAACAGGCCCAGCGGACCGCCGAAGCGCTGTTCACCGTCCCGCCGAAGGCCGACAACTTCCTCGACCGGGCGAATCGCGGCGACCTCCACGTCGACGTCACGATCGAGGACGACTCGAACGTCCTCGACAAGCTTGCGATGCGGATCGCCTACTCCGTGCTGCTCGCGGTCGGCGTGCTCTCTGCGACGATCCTCTACTCGTTCGCAAACGAGTGGCGGCTCGCGGCGGTCGTCCTCGTGTTGGCCGCGCCGCTCGCCGTCGCGCTCTACCGCTCGTTCCGGAAGAAGCGCGGGATTCGCGCGCGGCCACAGTTCACTCGACAGGGCATGAAGAAGCGACGCGAGGAGTAGGCGAACGACCGTTTCTGCGTCCTGGTCCAGAGCCAGTCGACGAGGCCGTTCTCTCAGGCCGTCACGACCTGAATCGGGACAAGGAGGAAACAGAGTGACCCGAGTGCGAACGTCGCGATTCCGACGGCGAGCCGCGGCCATTCGAGCCGCGTTTCGTCCGCGGGATTCGCCGGACCGTTGTACGCGATCACGAGCGAGAACACGCCCCAGAACGCCCACAGCCCGACCGACTGATCGAGTCCCAAGCCGCGCCAGAAGAAGAGGTACGCGGCGACCGTGAACAGCGCGGCGGGCACGAGCGACGCGATCGTCTCCTGCCGCGGTCCGACCATCGCACGAACCATGTGGCCGCCGTCGAGCTGCCCGACTGGGAGGAGATTGAGCAGCGTGAAGAACATCCCGACCCAGCCGCCGATGACAACCGGATGCGCCGTCAGACCTGGGTCCTCGTACGACGTGGGCTGGCCGAGGAGATCCGCGATGATCGACAGCAGCGGTGGATTGTTGAACTGGATGACGGTGCCGGAAGCGTCGGCGACCGCCGCCGGAACCCGGATCGGGTCGAGCGAGAGGCCGATCGCGGTGACGACGACCGTGGCGACGAGCCCCGCGATGGGACCGGCGACACCGATGTCGAAAAGCGCCTTCCGCGAGGGCATCCGCCCCCGCATCCGGATGACCGCACCTAGCGTGCCGAACGGGAACATGAACGGGATAACGTACGGCAGCGAAACGTTGACCCCGTGGTAGCGGCCGGCGACGTAGTGGCCCAGTTCGTGGGTCAGCAGGACGCCGAGCACCGCGACGGTGAAGGGCCATCCCTGAAGGACGGCCACCGGATTCGCCGTTATCTCCTCCCAGCCGACGTAGAACCAGCCGTACGCACCGACGAACAGCGTCGAGAGGACGGTCGCGACGAACATAGCGAGGTTGATCCACGGGATTCCGTCGCTACCGTGGCTAAACGGGGTCGCGACGACGACGTGCCGACCGTTCACCACGTCGACTTCCACCTCGTATCCGGCCTCGCGAAACGACGGGACCAGCTTTCGCACCAGCGTCCGTTCCGGGACGTACGACTCGCCGACGTACCGAACGCGCCCGTCGTCCCGGTGGACCTCGTCGACTCGGAAGAACGTCCCCAGCGGCTCCGGACGCGGCGCGTCGGTGGTCGCCGACGTCCCCCCGTCCTCGTGTTCTGGCATCGTCCGTCGTAACTGGTCGTCCAGTATAAACCCCGCGTCGACAACAGTCTGCTGCGGACGCGAGAGCAATCGGAACGATACTCGGACGGGACGGCGGGAGGAAGAGATGCGGGGACGCGCGTGAGCGCGCTGTGATTGGGCGATCCGTCTATTCAGTCGTTGGTTGTCGCTCGCGCTCGAATCAGGCCGGTTCGATGCGCCACGTCGTCGCGCCCGTGTACGACCACTTCTCGACGGTGAGCTCCGTAGCCGAATCGCGGAGCTTCACCATCAGCGCGCCGATCTCCTTCGGGGAGAGGTCGACATCGTCGGCGATGAACTTCCCCTTGAAGTACATCTCGCCCTCTTCGGCGCGGTCGAGCAGGTACTGTTTCAGCCGCTCTTCTTTGCTACGGTCGTCTGTCGTTGCGTTCGCGGAGGGGTTTGCAGTCGCGCTCATAGTACATCTCACCCCTGTCGCCGAAGGGGGTTATAAAGGGGAGACCGTTAGACGGTGTTCAGTAGCTTTCATGGCGTTTTATCGAGAGTGAGAAATCTAAAACGTGTCTGACGAACCGTTCACAACGCGATTAAAACGCTGTAGAAATTTTATACAGTGATTAGAACGCTTTTTTGGACGTGTCTACACGACCAAATTCCGTCTGTTCGATAGCAACACAATTCCCAGTTGTCGGTGAATATCTCCGCAATCTGCCCGGGCAAGTTCTCGCTCGCGCTCGCCGACTGATTTTCTTGCAAACATTTTGGAAGAAGATAATTGGTGCCGATCGAGATCGGATCCCCGATCACTCGCGCTGATGGACCCAGAACTCCTCGGCTTCGGTGGTTTCTTTCTTGAATATCGGGACCTCGTCTTTGAGGCGGTCGATCCCGTCTTCGACGGCGCGGAACGCCTCCCGGCGGTGTCCCGCGAGCACGACGACGAACACGATGTCCTCGCCCGCCTCGATCACGCCCGTCCGATGGTGCATTCGAACATCGAAGACGCCGTCGCGCTCGGTTAGTTCCGCAGCGATGGCGTCCATGCGATCCGCCGCGACGCCCTCGTACTTCTCGAACGCGAGGTGGGTCGTGCGGTCGTCGTCTGCCGCGTCCCGCTGGCGTACCCGACCAGTGAACGTCGCGATCGCGCCGGAGCGGTCGGCGTCGGCGGACGCCTCCACCCTGCGAACCAGCGTCTCTCGGGTGATCCACGGCCCCGCGTCGGCGAGATCGGCGGCGAGTTTGTCGAGATCGACATCGTCCGCGGATCGGGCGGTCGCGAGGACCGGTCCCGGCACGTCGTCGGCGTCGAAGTGCTCGCTGAGCAGGACGACGGGCACGCGCAGCCGCGACTCGCCGAGCACGATGAGATAGTCGTGAGTCGGTGCGAGGTCGTCGAGTACGTCGTCGATGCCGTCGACGCGTCCGGATCCGGTCCACGACCCGTCCGCGTCGAGTGCGATCTCGGTGACGTAGGCGGAGTCGGCTCCCGTCACCGATGTGCGGCGAGCGTCGACGACTCCACCGTCGGCTCGCTCGCGGCGGTCGACGACGGCCACCTGGCCGTCGAGCCGATCGGGGAGGAGCGCGGCGAGGTCCGCGGCGTCGGAACCGAGGATCGATATCGGCTGCATACCCGATAGCCGGGTGCGAGCGGCTTAGGCGTTTCCCGACGGTCTCCCGCGTCCGGGCTTGATAATCCTTAAGACCGCGACAGGGATATTCGACGGTAATGAGAGTCGTCGTTTCTGTCGGCGGGAGCGTGCTCGCGCCCGATCTCGACCCCGACCGGGTGGCCGCGTACGCCGATGCGATCGAGCAACTGGTCGCCACCGGCCACGAGATCGGCGTCGTCGTCGGCGGCGGCGGCGTCGCGCGCGAGTACATTGAGACGGCACGCGATCTCGGCGCGAACGAGGTCGAACTCGACCAGCTCGGCATCGGGACCACCCGGCTCAACGCCCGGCTGTTGATCGCCGCACTCGGAGAGAGAGCGACCGTCTCGCCGGCAACCGAGTACGACGAGGCAGCGGCCGGCCTCCGCCGCGGCGAGGTGTCAGTGATGGGCGGAATGACGCCCGGCCAAACCACCGACGCCGTCGCCGCCGCGTTCGCCGAGTCCGTCGACGCCGACCTGCTCGTGTACGCCACGAGCGCCGACGGGGTGTACGACACCGACCCCAACGCCGACCCGGACGCGACGCAGTTCGCCGAGCTGTCACCGGCCGAGCTCGTCGAGGTCGTCCTCCCGATGAGCCGCGACGCCGGTGCTTCGGCCCCCGTCGATCTGCTCGCCGCGAAACTCATCGACCGGGCGGGGATGCGCGCGATCGTTCTCGACGGAACCGACCCGAGAGACGTCGTCGACGCCGTCGTGTCCGACGACCACTCCGGGACCGACGTGATCCCGGCCGACGCGGAGGAGCTGACCGATCGAGCGAACGCCACGGAGCAGTCATGACCGGCGAGGACGCCGTGGACCGGGGGGACTCCCCGCACATCCTCTCTGACCGCCCGACGAACGGCGGCGCAGAGACGGTCGAAGACGACGAGGGGGGAAAAAACGGCGGCTTCCACGCGTTCTGGGCCGACACTGTCGCCGACGAAATCGAGGCACGCGGCGTCGACGATCCGATCGTGATCAAAGGCGGCGTCTCCCCCTCGGGCGTGGCCCACCTCGGGAACTTCAACGAGATCATGCGCGGCTACTTCGTCGCCGCGGTGCTCCGCGACCGCGGCCACGAGGTCAGACAGGTGTTCACCTCCGACGACAAAGATCCCCTCCGGAAGATCCCGCGAAAGCTGGCGAACGCCGACGGCGAGATCGTCGGACTGGGCGACGTCGACGCCGGCGCGCTCGGGCGGAACCTCGGCAAGCCGTACACCGCGATCCCGGACCCGTTCGGCGAGCGCGAGTCGTACGCCGCACACTTCGCGGCCCTGCTCGAAGCCGACGCCGCCCGTCTCGACATCCCCGTTGAGATGGTGTCGAACACCGAGCTGTACGCCGACGGGACGTTCGACTCGGTCACCCGAACCGTCCTCTCCGATCTCGATCGAGTGCGCGACGTGCTCTCGGCGTATCAGGACAAGGTCGACGAGGAGTACGTCCCGTTCAACCCCGTCTGTGCGGAGTGCGGCACGATCACGGAGACGGTTATCGCGGTCGACGTGGAGAGCGAGACGGTCGAGTACGTCTGTACCGACATGGAGGTCGGCGACGAGACGATCGAGGGCTGCGGCCACGAGGGGACCGCGACCTTCCGCGAGGGGAAGCTCCCGTGGCGACTGGAGTGGCCCGGCCAGTGGGAGGTCCTCGATGTCGACTTCGAGCCGTTCGGGAAGGACCACGCCGAGGGCTCGTGGCCCTCGGGCGTCGACGTCGCCCGCAACGTCTTGGGGATAGAACCGCCGGTACCGATGGTGTACGAGTGGTTCACGCTCAACGGCGAGCCGCTCTCGTCGTCCGCGGGCAACATCGTCACCGTCCCCGAGCTGCTGGAACTGCTCGAATCCGACGTGTTGCGGTATTTCTTCGCGCTCCACCCGAAGAAGGCCCGCGACCTCGACATCGCGCGGCTCGATCAGCTCGTCGACCGGTTCGACCGGTTCGAGCGCGCGTACTTCGGCGAGGTCGACGACCCCGACCTGACCGCCTTCGCCGAGCGCGCGTACCCTTTCGTCGTCGGGCGGTTGGAGGATCCGCCGACCCAGAAGCCGATCCGGCTCCCCTACACGTTCGCGGCCGTCCTCGGGATGGTCGACGACCCGGCGTTTCGCGAACGGCTTGCCCGCGACGAGGGGCACATCCCCGACGACGCGAGCGACGAGGCGGTCGACGCCGCCCTCGCTCGCGTCGAGAAGGCGCGAAACTGGGCGGAGCGGACGGAAAACGAGTACGACTACCGGCTTCAGACGGACCTCCCTGACGTCGAGTTCGACGACGACGTGGCCGCCGCACTCGACGACCTCGCCGACTTCGTCGCCGCCGGACACGACGGGGAGGCGATACAAAGCGAGATGTACGAGACGGCCCGCGATCACGACATCGAGGTCAGCGACTTCTTTTCGGCCGGCTACCGGCTCTTCTTCGACGATACGCAGGGGCCGCGACTCGGTGAGTTCCTCGGCGAACTGGAGCGCGAGTACGTGGTTCGGCGGCTCCGCCGGGAGGCGTAGATGGGCGAAGACCGATCGCTCGACGACTTTGCTCAAAACGCCGACGCCGATCGGAACGACGCGGACGCGAGATCGGGAGGCGAGAATCCGAGGGACGATACGGGGAGCGAGGCGAGTGAGTCGGTGGCCGAGGCGAGTGAAACGGTCACCGCGACGGCGACGTGGACGACCGACGGTGCCGACTGCGAGCAGTGCGGGGAATCGGTCGCCCGTCGCTGGCGCGACGGCGACGCCCTCGTCTGTGCCGACTGCAAGGACTGGTCGGGATAGTCGAGCGAGATCGAGAAAGACGCGATAGCCGGTCGTCGACGCGACCGATTTGTCGCGGTTCGATTGTCGGCTCGATCGCCGCAGATCAGTCGTCGTCGACGATCACTTCGACGGGCCCGTCGTCCGATTCGGGCGGAGCGTCGTCGTCGCTGCCGCCGGCCGCGCTCTGCGTCTGCTGGTAGTAGAGGCCGCCGGCGACCGCGAGGACGATCCACGACCGCCAGTTCGCGAGGTTCAGCGTGTAGCCGATACCGAACGGCTTCTCGACCAGCATTCCCTTGCCGGGCTGCCAGTACGACGAGAGGAGGCGACCGAGGCTCGGTCGCTCGAAGTTGTACGGGATACCGAGGATCTCACCCGAAGACGGTTTGTCTGCCATACCGGCGAATCGGCCGCCGGCCATATAAATCGTGGCGCAAGCCGCCGATCGGTCACCGATATCGACCGCGCCCCTCGACCTCGCGAAGCCGGTCGAGAACCGTCCGGTCGCCGACGGCGGCGTACCCCGCCTCGAACGCGTCGATCAGCGCGTCCGGGTCGGTCGCCGTCGCCCGGACCGACCCCTCGAAGACGTGGAGGTCCATCGCGTGGTCCTCCACGTGACCGGTGTGATAGCCGAGCCCGAAGTCGATGAGCGCCGTCCGCGCGGCCGCCTCCGACAGACCAGTCCCGTCGCGTTCCGCCTCGGACCCGTCGCGGTCCGATCCGAACTCACCGCGTCCGGATCCAGTCTCGCCACTGCTCGCGTCGCCCGCGATCCGGACGTTCCGAGTCGTCGGGTCCCCGTGAACGATCCCGGCGTCGTGGAGGGTCGCGAGGTGGCGACCCGTCGAGCGGACCCACGCCTCGCCGCCGTCGATGGCGGTCGCGAGGTCGCGGTCGCCGACGTACTGGAGCGTGAGGGTCGAGTTCGCCACGTCGACGTCGTACACGAGCGGGGTCGGGACGCCGGCGCGGCGCGCCTCGCTCGCGAGTCGCGCCTCTGCGACGGTCCGGTCGCGCCGAATCGATCGGTCCAGTTTCGGGTGTCGGTACCGCTTCGGGATCCGCCGCTTGATCACCCGCGGCTCCTCGGCGTCCGGCTCGACGGCGACGACCGCCTCTGCGCCCCGGAGATCCGCCGCGGGGTCGCCGGGTTCAGGTCTCACTGCGCCCGACTCAGTGCCGGCGGATCGAGCCCCCACCGCGACCGATTCAGCGTCGTTTCGCCACGTCACGGGTACCTGATCCGGGCGGAAGTTCGGATCGACGGCCGACTCGGCGATTGCGACGGTGTCGCCCGCCCGCGCCATCTTCGCGCCGAGGACGGCGATCATCCCGGCGTTGTCGCGGAGAAATCGCGGTTCCGGCGCGTAGAAATCGGCACCCCGGTCGGCACACATCGTCGCGAGCATCTCTCGCAGCCGGTCGTTCTGGGCGACGCCGCCGCCGAGGACGAGTTCGGTCGCGCCGGTCAACGATAACGCCCGCTCTGCGACCTCGGCGAGCATCGCGAACACGTGCTCCTGAAGGGCGAAACAGATCTCCCCGACTGGAACCCCGTCGTTGTGGGCGTCGTTGGCCGCGGAGCTGATTCCGGAAAACGAGAAGTCCATTCCCTTGACGACGTAGGGGAGATCGAGGAGATCGTCGGGGGCGTCTCCCCCGTGATCCGCCGCGAACTCCGTGGCCGCGGCCTCGACCTTCGGCCCGCCGGGGTGGCTCCATCCGATGTGACGCGTGAACTTGTCGATCGCGTTGCCGACGCCGGCGTCCATCGTCTCGCCGAGGACGCGGTAGCGCCCGTCGTGGTAGCCGAGCAGGTGCGCGTTCGCCCCGGAGGCGTTCAGACATACCGGGCTGTCGAACCCCGAGCGGTGTCGCCCGATCTCCAAGTGCGCCACCATGTGGTTCACTCCGACGAGCGGCACGTCGAGCGCGCCGGCGAGCGCCCGCGCCGCGGTGCCGACCGTCCGGAGACAGGGGCCGAGACCGGGACCGCGGGAGAAGGCGACGGCGTCGATCGCGTCCGGGCCGTACCCGTCTTCAGCCGCAGTCAGTACCGCGTCGACGACGGCGGGGATCGCCTCGGACATGTGTTCGGCGGCCTCGCGCGGGTGAATGCCGCCGCTGTCCGGCTCGTAGGGGTTCGATTCGATGAGAACGGAGTCGGCCTCGGCGTCATACAGCGCGGCGCTGGCACACCACGCGGTTCCCTCGATGCCGAGAACGCGCATCCGGCGCGTTAGGCTTCCTCGGCTTCTGCGTCGCCCTTGTCGCCGATCTTGTTCCGTTCGAGCATGTACTCCTGTTCGACATCGAGCGCGTCTTCCGCGGAGTCGTACACCTTCGCGTAGCCGACCGTCTTGCGCATGCCGAATTTGGTGTCCAGTTCGTGGACGACGACCTCCTCGGAGTCTTTGTCCAACTTGGCTGCGAGCGAATCTCGGACCGAGAGGCGCGAGGGCGTCGCCTCCTCGTGGGTCGTCTCGAAGCGGATATCGGTGCGGTGCAACATGGGGTTCTCCTCTTCGGAGATAATGTCGACGTCCATGGTCAGTTACGCGTATATCCCCCCGAAAGCTGTAAAAGGATTTCGAAGCGGGGGTGTCGCGGCGGATCAGCGGCGGAGTGTCCGGTGGGTCGGCGAGATCTATCGATCGGACGGATCGACGCCGAGCGCGTCGTATGCCGCGCCGATATCGCCGTCGAGCGCCTCGAACAGCTCACGGGCCTCGGCCCGCGTCTCCGGCGTAACCGGAACACGAACCATCCCCTCGCCCGGCTGACCGTAGACCACGCTTGCGCCGTCGGGCGCGGCGAGGATCGCCGGCAGCGTCGCGAGGTCCTCCTCGCCCGTCACCTCGATCCACGTCGGCTCCTCGGCGGCCAACGCCGCCGCGAGCGCCGAGAGCAGATCGGCAGACATCGACGCCGCAGAATTCGTGGCCGAGATCCGTCGAACGTCGGCGGCCGAAAGTACCGTCTCGATCTCTTTGCGGACCGCCTCGCGCTCCGTCTGCCCGTCGATCACGGCCACGTCGGGGACGCGTCCCGCCTCCCGGAGGTGGTAGGTGACCACGTCGCCGACGGCGATAATCGGGGCGTCGTTCGCGACGATCGCATCGTTCACGTCAATCGCGTCCTCGACCGGGTCGGCGTGCGCCGCGGCCGTCTCAGCGGCGGCAGCGAGGAGCGCGTCGGCGTCGGTCGTTACCGACCCGAGGGGGTCTTTGAACGCGTCTCTGAGCGAGTCCGGGAGCGTGAGCATGTAATATTCTCGGTTCGTGTTACCGGGTGCTCGGTTCGCGTGCCTCGCCGATCGGTGCTAGCGGACCTTCAGGGCGTACGACCCCGCCTTCGTCACGTTCATCTCAGCGGCGATTTCGCTGTCCTCGGGCTGGGTGATGATGACGTAGCCCGCCCAGTCCTCCGTCAGCGACGACGACCCGCAGTGCTCGCAGGTCTGTGCGTCGGGGTCGTTGACGTGGTGACACTCCCGACACGCGAGGCGGTCCTCGGCCATCAGTCGGCCTCCTCACCAGTCTGTTCGCGGTGCTTCCGCTGTCCCTCTAGCCACTCGTGTTTCCCGAGCCCGGGCTGTTTCGCCGTGAGCCCGATCTTCGAGTCGCGGGGGTTGCGCTCGTCGATGCTCTTCGTCACGACGCGGACGCGCACGGCGTCGTCGACGCCGAGCGTCTTGTCGGAGTCCGAGGAGGCGAGCTGCTGGTTGACCCCGTCGAACGTGAGATACTCGTCCGTGATCTGCGAGACGTGGAGCAGTCCGTCCACCGGACCGATCCCGACGAACGCGCCGAACTCGACCGTCTCCACGACGGTCCCGTCTGCGACCTCCTGCATATCGGGGTCGTAGGTGAGCGCGTCGAACTCGGCCTCGTAGTAGACACCGGGGCGGTTGTGTAACACCGCTCCCTCGCCGATGTCGTGCACGCCGACGACGCTCACGACGCTACCGACATCTTCGTCCATCCGTCCTTCCAGCTTGTCCTGTAGCAGGGCTTTCACCCGCTCGTCGGTGACGTCCGCCAAGTGTTTCGGCGGTACCTCGACCGTATCCTTGAGTCGAACTCGTTTGTACATAGTGTTGGTTGTCCGCGTCCGCTAGGGTTCCGTTATCGCCAGTGTGTTCCGACCCCTTAAACCGATTACTGGTGCGTCCGCCTCCAGCACCCGATTCGCCAGCGGTCGATCGTTCGTGACGACGCCGTCGACCCGGCCCGTGGTGACCAGCTCGACGAGCGCGTCGTCCGCGTACGTCGCCGTCGTCTCTACCGTCTCCGCCCGCGCCGCGAGGTCCGCGCCCACGCTCGCCGCGGTCGCCTCCGCGCCGTTTCCGGCCTGAAGCCCGTCGAGTTCGTCAACGACGGCCGCGGGAACGACCGCCTCGTAGGCCCCGAGGAGCCGATCGAGCTCCTCGAACAGCCGGACGTTCGCCTCGACCGGAGCCATCAGCGCGCTCGCGTCGAGCGCGACGACCGGCGCGAGAGCGTCAGTCGCGCCATCTTCCGTGAGGGCGCTTCCGCGCGGGGGTTCGGTCACGTTACGAGAGCGTCCCGACGCCGATGAGCCGCCACCGCGCGCCGACGCGTCGGTTGATCGCGATCTGTGCGCCCTCCTCCGCGCAGACGGGGCGCTTGAGGCTCACTTCGCACTCCCCGTCGCGCGCGCTCGTCACCGCGCCGACCGTGGTGGCGGTGCCGACGGTGAGCATCAGGGGCTCACCCGTGCTGATCTCTTCGATGTCGCTCTCGCCGCTCTCGTCGTCTTCTTTGCCGACCACGCGGTCGAGCAGATCGACCTGCATCTCGAACTCGTTGCGAGTCGGGGGGAGCGTGCCGGGCTCGCCCGCGACTTGGCCCGCGAGCGCGTCGCCCTTCGTCAGGCTGGGGTCGAGTCCGGTACCGACACCGAGCAGGCCGCCCGGACGGGCGCTCTCGACGTCGTTGCTGCCGGCCTGCAGCGACCGGACCGTCGTTTCGAGCGGCCGCCACTCCGTCTGTCCCTCCTCGTCGACCTCGCGGCCCGGTCTGATTTCCAGCCCGTCGCCGACTGACAGCTCGCCCGCGACGAGCGAGCCGCCGACGACGCCGCCCTTCAGATCTGCCGCGGTCGCGCCCGGGCGGTTGATGTCGAACGAGCGCGCCGCGTACATCCGCGCGTGCTCGCTCGGGTCGCGGTCGGGCGTCGGGATCTCCGTCTCGATCGCGTCGATGAGGAGATCGAGGTTGACCTCCTGTTGCGCGGAGACGGGGACGATCGGCGCGTCCTCCGCGACGGTGCCCTCGACGAACTCTTGGATCTGTCGATAGTTGTCGACGGCGCGGTCGCGGTCGACCAAGTCGACCTTGTTCTGCGCGATCACGATGTTCTCGATCCCGATGAGATCGAGCGCCATCAGGTGCTCTTCGGTCTGTGCCTGCGGGACATCCTCCGTGGCGCTCACGACGAGTACGGCCCCGTCCATGATCGAGGCACCCGAGAGCATCGTCGCCATCAGCGTCTCGTGGCCGGGGGCGTCGACGAACGAGACGGTTCGAAGGGGCTCGCTCTCGGAGCCGTCCTCGCACTCTTCGTCGACGGTGTAACACTCGGGCGCGTCGACGCCGGGACAGCGCCGGAACGTCGCGTCCGCGTACCCCAGCCGGATCGAGATTCCGCGTTTCATTTCCTCGCTGTGCTGGTCGGTCCACGAGCCGGACAACGCCTGCACGAGCGTCGTCTTCCCGTGGTCGACGTGACCGACGAGACCGATGTTCACCTCCGGTTGTGTGTTGACTTCAGTCACTGTTGGACCTCCTAACGGAGTAGTCTTACCGGAAATTCGCCCCGTGCGAGTGATAAAGTTGCTGTTATCGATACAAGACGGCGACGACTCGATTTATAAATCATCTGCGGCGGCGCGTGCCTGCGAGCGGCCGCCAGTGGCGGCCGCGAGACAGCGCCGCGAGAGGGAGTCAGTCGGTCGAAGCGAAGCGGAGACCAACTGACGAGGCTGGGGAGGTGTGAGGTGCTGTGCGGAGCGGTGCAGGGTGGGACTGGACTTCGTCGGTATCGGTCACGGCTGTCGTCGTACCGGTGTCGACCACACTGCTCCGATCATCTAGCACATCACGTCCGTCCGAGGCCGACGCGACTTTACGGCTCACCGACGAACCCACGCCCGACATGGGATACGCGTGCCCCGTCTGTGAGACCCCGCAGCGCGACGGCGAGCACCTCGCACACCACCTCGCGTTCACCGCAATGCTCCACGGCGACGACCACGCCGACTGGCTCGACGAGCATGCCCCGGACTGGAGCGACCGCGAGCCGGCGGGTCTCGCGGCCGAAGTGACGCCGCACGCCGCCGACGCCGAGTACCACGAGGTGTTCGAGGACACCGTCGATCGCGGTCGACCGAACGTCGACGTGGGCGCGCACGCAGGTCACGATCACGGCGGCCACGCACACGACGATCGCACGAATCCGTCCCCACGAGGGGCCGTCGACGCGAGCGGTGCGACCGATCCCGAGACCGCGGAGGCACTCCGAGAGGCGAGAGAGATGACGCGAGAGATGCTCGACGCCGAGTCTGAAAGCGCCGGTGGCGGCGGAGGCGACGGCGGGGACGGAGACACCGACCGCGACACCACCGCCACTGACGGCGACCGCGACACCACCGCCGACGACGACCCGTCCGCGTAACGGAACGCCCTTTCCCGTCGACATCGAACCGGTGGTATGCACACGAAAGGGACGTTCGCGCCGGAGACGCGCGCCGACGCGCTCGAACGCTACGAGGAGATCGGGCCGGTCGCGCAGGTCGTCGTCCGCGAGGCGACGAAGGCTATGGAGTTCGACGCCGACGAGTACGACGAGCGCGTCACTCCGGAAGTGGTCAAGACCGCCCGCGACGCCACCTTCGCCGAGTTGCTCGCGGTCCACGTCGGCGAGCGATCGGAGTTCGACGCGTGGCTCGCGGACAGCGGGTTCGACGAGGATGACGTGGTACAGATCGGCTCCGAGAACGTCGACAACGTGGTGTGGCACCCGATACCGTTCGCCGAGACCGTGATCGCCGCGACGTACCAGGACGAACCCGACGCGGCCGCGAGCACCCTCCGCCGGAACGCGTTCGGGCGCGTGTACCGCGAGGAGTTCTACGCGTCCGGTCGGTAGCGCAGTATAGAGGAGTCCACGATCTGTCGATTCGGCGGTCGCGTGACTCCGATGTGTCGTGAGCGCGCAATCGAAAAATACTGTCGAGTGTGTCGAGACGACCGCTTACGCGAGTTCGTCGATCTTCTCGACGACGGCGTCGGCAAACTCGCTCGTCGCGAGCTTCTCGCCGCCGTCGATCTGGCGGTGGAGGTCGTAGGTGACCTTCCCGGAGGCGATGGTCTCTTCGACGGCGTCGCGCACGAGGTCGGCCGCGTCGGACCAGCCGAGGTAGTCGAGCATCTCGCGGCCGGAGAGGATCATCGCGGTGGGGTTCACCTTGTCCTCGCCCGCGTACTTGGGCGCGGAGCCGTGGACCGGCTCGGCGAGACAGCGGCCGTGGCCGAAGTTGGCACCGGGAGCGATTCCCAGTCCGCCGATCTGCGCGCCGGCGGCGTCGGACATGTAGTCGCCGTTGAGGTTCATCGTCGCGATGACGGAGTACTCGTCGGTCCGAGTCAGGAGCTGCTGGAGCATGTTGTCGGCGATGCGGTCGTTCACGACGACCGTGTCCTCGGGCTGTTCGCCGTCGTGTTCGTCCCACAGCTCGTCTTCGGTGATCACGTCGTCGCCGTACTCCTCTTCTGCGACCTCGTAGCCCCAGTCGCGGAACGCGCCCTCGGTGAACTTCATGATGTTCCCCTTGTGGACGAGGGTGACCGTGTCTCGGTCGTTTTCGACCGCGTAGTCGATCGCCTCGCGGATGAGGCGCTTCGATCCGAACTCCGAGATCGGTTTGACGCCGATCCCGACGGGGCCGTCGTGGATGACGTCCGCGACTTCCATGTCGTCCTCTAAGAACGAGCGTACCTCCTCTACCTCGTCGGTGCCGGCCTCCCACTCGACGCCGGCGTAGACGTCCTCCGTGTTCTCACGGAAGGTGATCATGTCCATCGCCTCGGGGTTTTTGACGGGCGACGGGACGCCCTCCAAGTGATAGGTCGGGCGGACGTTCGCGTACATGTCGAGCGTCTGCCGGAGCGCGACGTTCAGTGACCGGAAGCCCGCGCCGACAGGCGTCGTCAGCGGGCCCTTGATCGCGACGCGGTGGCTGCGGATGGCCGAAACCGTATCTTCGGGGAGATTCTCGTCGTACTTCTCGCGGGCACTCTCGCCAGCGTAGACGCGCATCCACGCGATGGAGCGGCCGGTCGCCTCCGCGGCGGCGTCGAGTACCTGCTGTGCTGCCGGTCCGACGTCGGTGCCGATCCCGTCGCCGTGGATGATCGGGATGATGGGATTCGACGGGACGTTCAGCTCGCCGGTCTCCTCGTCGGCGAGCGTGATCGCCTCGCCGTCTTCGGGGACGTCGACCTTATCGTAGCTCATGAACGTTCGTGGATTCTTGGGGCCTCCTAAAGTGCCTGCCGCTTTGCCGCTGGGCGTCGTATTCGTCGGCACCGAAAGCGCAGTCGGCAGCGATCACGCCGCCGGCGGTCACTGCTGACCGCGGCGGTCACCGCCGACCGCGACAGCGACTCCGACACGCTCGGAATCGCGACGGCGGTTTCGAATCGATCATCGGTTCCGAATCGATCACCGATCGCCACAGCGCCGCTCGCCGAGCGATCTGAGCTGCGGCTGATCGTCGCCGGCGACAGCTATCGAGGCGATAGAGACACTGACCCGATCTATCTCGGCATCCGTCTGTCCGCTCGCGCGGTCACAGAGGTGTCCGAGGAGGTGACCGGTTCGCGTCGGTTCCGGCGACTCGGCGAGCGAGGTGAGGAACTTCCGCCATCGCGCGGTCGGGTACGCCCGTGCGTCCGAGGGAGGTCTGTCGGCCGCGACCGGATCGCCGTACAGCGCGTCGATCCGATCGCCGTTCGCGGCCGCGGCCGTCGCGAGTACGCGCGTGTCGGTCGTGGGCGGATCGGGCGCGAACATGTCCCACCCACTCTCGGTCGGGTCGCTCACCGCAGCGACCGGCTCCGGCGTCGAGACGACGCCGACCGCCATCGCATTCCAGCAGAGGAGCCCCGCGATCAGGACCGCGGCGACGCTCGGTGCGAGCCGACGACCGGCCGCTACGACGCAGTCGGGGATCCAGCCGGACGGTTCTCGAGTCGTCCGCGGCGACCCGAGGGTCTGCCCGAACCGCGCCGCGACCGGTGCGACGCGCCGCTCCGCGCGGTCCCACACGGTGAGCGGAACGAACGGCAGAAGGCCGGCGACCGACACGAGCGGGAACACCCCGATCTGGAGCACGAGCGGCATCGCGAGGTGGCCGGCGGCGAAGATCACAGCGAGCGCCGCCCGGAGCCGCC
The DNA here is from genome assembly GCF_024494655.1 of Halorubrum laminariae. Taxonomy (GTDB): domain Archaea; phylum Halobacteriota; class Halobacteria; order Halobacteriales; family Haloferacaceae; genus Halorubrum; species Halorubrum laminariae. The sequence goes on from NZ_JANHDL010000002.1 coordinate 299,080, forward strand.
CCGCGGCAAGGACGAGGAGCGGCGCGGCGACGAGGAGCGCGAGCCAGCCGTAGGTGGCCGCCGCGAACAGCCGCGGAACCTCCGGGACGAGTCCGCCGAGCGGTCCGTGGAGGTACGTGAGCCGGAACACTCGCCCGACGGCCTCGCCGCTGGTCCAAGCCCCGCCGCGAAGCTTCACGACCGCGTTTGACACGTAGACCACGATCGGAACGGCCAAAAGCAGCGCCGACGCGGGCCCGAAGAACCGGTCTCTGGCGGCGACATCGGCACCCGCGCCGCCGGCGCGGCCACCAACCGCTCTCGCGCGGACGGCGTCGACCGACCAGCGCGCGCCGAGCGGACACAGCACTCCGATGCCGAGCAGGTGCGAAAGGAGGAGGTCGCCACCGTTGAGCACGAAGGGGTTCCGCGCCTGCAACGATATTAGGAGCGCGAGCGACGCCGCGGCCGCGATCCGCGTTCGATAGCCGACGGCGAGCGCTGCGGCGGCGACGCCGGCCAGCACGAACAGGAGCGCGAGCGCCCATTCTTCGCCGGAGACCGCGTGCAACGAGACGCGAGCCGCGAGCGGGTACGCCTCGGCCAGCGCCGAGCGTGGGAGCACGCCCGCGTCGGTGTAAAACGCTGTCAGGTTCCGGGCCCGGAGCCCGAGATCGACGAGGAGAAGCGTTCCGAGCGCGAATCGGAACGCAGCGAGCGCGCGCCGGTCGACGCCGAGACGCTCGGCCGTCGCGGCGCGTAGGCGATCGATCGTCGAGGCGTCGCCACCATCGCTCACAGTGATGCCGTCTCTCCGAGGCGCGGAAATAGGTCTTGCGGGGAACAGCGAGGAGTTTCTGGAAACGGAGCCGAGGATACAAATCCGGTCGACGCGTGCGTCGGGTATGGTCACGTTCCTCGCCGGCGGCACGGGGACCCCGAAGCTGCTCGACGGGGCGACGCGCGTGTGGAGCCCCTCAGAGATCTCGGTCGTCGCCAACACGGGCGACGATATCGAACTGGGCGGCCACCTCGTCTGCCCGGACATCGACACCGTGCTGTTCGCCGGCGGCGGCATTCTCGACCGCGACCGGTGGTGGGGGATCGACGGCGACACGACGGCGACGCACGAGGAACTCCGGCAACTCGGGAGCGAGATGGGGATCGATCCGGAGCCGCGGTATCTCGACGCGGACGCGCAGACCGCGGGCCGCCCGATCGCCCGGTGGCGGCGGTTCTCGGCCGTCGGCGAGTTCATGGAGATCGGCGACCGCGACCGCGCGGTACACCTCACGCGCACGGGTCTGATCGACGAGGGCGACACGCTCACCGAGGCCACCCGGTCCCTCGCCGACGCGTTCGGACTCGATATCGACCTCCTCCCGATGTCGGACGATCCGGTCGCGACGCTCGTCCACACCGCGGACGGCGAGACGATCCACTTTCAGGAGTTCTGGGTCGCCCGGCGCGGCGATCCGACCGTCGCCGCCGTGGAGTTCCGCGGTGCCGACACCGCGAAACCGACAGATGCGGTCAGCGAGTCGCTCGCGGACCCGGTCGTCATCGGTCCCTCGAACCCCGTCACGAGCATCGGGCCGATGCTCGCGCTCCCCGGGTTCGAGCGCGCGCTCCGGGAGACGCCCGTCGTCGCCGTCTCGCCGTTCGTCGGCGACGAGGTCTTCTCGGGACCCGCCGCGGACCTGATGGCCGGGACCGGCAGGGATCCCTCGACCGCCGGCGTCGCCGAGGCGTACCCGTTCGCGGACGCGTTCGTGCTCGACGACGACGACCCGACCGACCTCGACCGACACGTCGAGCGCACCGACACCCGGATCGACGACGGCGACGACGCAGAGCGAGTCGCTCGCGCGTGCGAGCGTACATTGGCTGCGGTCGATCTCACTGCCGCCGACATCGCTGACGGCGGGGAGGGACCGCGATGACCGCGGCCCGGGTCCCCGACCCGCCGTTCCTCGTCGCCGCGAGCCTCAGCGGCGCGGCCGACGCCGACTGGGCTCGACTGGCGGCGCGCCACGTCGACGCGGCGGTGATGGGCGGGATCGCCCTCGACCCGCCGAGCCGAGCGGCGGCGCGAGCCCTCGTCGCCCGCGACCGCTCGGAATTCCTCCCCGACGACCCGATCGCGTGGATCGGCCGCCAGCTCGACGCGATCGCCGACGCCCCCGCCGTTCCCGGCGTCAACGTCAGGAGCGCGACCCCGGACCCGGTTCGGGAGGCGGCCGCGGTCTGTGCCGACCGCGACGCAATCTGCGAGATCAACGCGCACTGCCGCCAGCCCGAACTCCGCGAGGTCGGGTGCGGTGAGTCGCTGCTCCGCGACACCGAGCGGCTCTCCGAGTACGTCGCGACCGCCGCGAAGACGGGCGCGACGACGAGCGTGAAAGTGCGTGCCGAGGTTTCGGGCGTCGACCTCGTCGCCGTCGCTGACGCGGTCGCGAGCGCGGGCGCGGACTGGATTCACGTCGACGCGATGGACTCGGAGGCGGTCGTCTGCGACGTTGCCGACGCGGACGCGACGAGCCCTCGTGCCGACCTCACCGTGATCGCGAACAACGGCGTTCGGGGGGAACGGACGGTCGCCGAGTACGCCGCGTACGGTGCCGACGCCGTGAGCGTCGGCCGGCCGAGCGACCGCCCGACCGCGCTCGCCCGCGTCGCCGACGCGGTGAGGGCCTGGCGGGAGGGGTCGCTCCCGATATCTGACCCGGGCGAGCGGTCGGAGGCGTCGCCGTGACTTCAGACGACCACCGGGGGCCGGTACCGGACGACACGGTGTCTGCTGGCGATCGGTCGCCGGCCGACGACGCCGTCCTCGCGATGCTCCTCGAAGTCGCCGGGACGCCGAAGCCCGGAAACGTCGACCGGCGTCGCGACCTCGCGGATCTCCGGTTCGAGTCGTTTCTCGGCGGCGCGGTCGGGGCTCGATCGGGCCTCGAACTGGCCGCGAGCGGCGACGAAAGCGGCGAGACGCCCGTCGGAGCCGCCTTCGAGCGCGCCGTCGCGGGGATGGCCGACCGGGCGGGGACGAACACGCAGTTCGGCTGCCTGTTGCTCCTCATCCCGCTCGTGCGAGCGACCGCCGCCGGCGACCTCTCGCCCGTGGGTGTCGACTGGGTAACACGAAACACGACCGTCGACGACGCGGTCGCGTTCTACCGGTCGTTCGAGCGCGTCGACGTCGCGGTCGGCGATCCCCCAGCGGACGCGGACGCTCTCGACGTGCATCGCGGCGGCGACGCCGAGCCGGCGCTCAGAGAGCGCGGGGCGACGCTGCGCGACGTGATGGGACTGTCCGCCGGTGAGCATCGCGTCCCCGACCGCAACGCCCAAGAGTGGATCGAGGGGTTTCCGCGGACCTTTCGCGCGGCCGAGTGGATCCTGACCGACGACGGACCGCTCGCGGACCGCGCCGCTCGGGCGTTCCTCGGGCTGCTCGCGACGGAACCGGACACGCTCGTCGCGACGAGTCGCGACCCGGCCGCCGCACGGGACGCGACGGCGCGCGCGGCCGAACTCGTCGGGAGTGACCGCGAGGACGGACCGCTCGGCGGTCCCCCGGATCCCGACGCGGTCCACGCGATCGACCTCGACGCCGCCGAGACGCTGGCGGACGCGTTCGTCGACGAGGAGATTAATCCGGGAACGACCGCCGACCTCACCTGTGCGGCGCTGTACGTCGCGCTCAGGCGCGGCGCGGAGGTCGACCCGTGACCGACGAGACCGGCGGTGCGTCCGACAGCGGTGCGCCCGCCAACGGCGCTCACGACGGCGGCGAGTCTCACTGTGCCGCGCCTGACGGTGGAGACACCCACGGCGACGCGCCCGACGGCTGGCCCGTCCGACTCCGCGGCGTCACGGAGACCGTGGTGACGACGCTCGGCCCGAACGGCCGGTGGAACGCCGCGGCGCTCGGACTCCACGCTCCCGACGCGCCCGACGACCCCGTCACGGCACGGACGTACGGGAGAACGCGAACGTGGCGGAACTTCACCGAGCGCGGCCGGGGCATCGTGCAGTTCACGACCGATCCGCGGACGTTCGTCGACGCCGCGCTCGCGGTCTACGAAGTCGACGAACCGGTGCTCGCGACCGCTGACGCCTGGGTCGAGGTGCGCGCCGAACAGGTCCAAAGCGAGACCGAGGGGGAGACGGCGATCCGGACGTGGGAGCTCGATCCAGTCGAGAGCGCGGTGGTCGCCCAGCGCGTCCCGACGATAAACCGCGGCTTCGGCGCGGTCGTCGACGCGACGGTGGCCGCCTCGCGGCTCGACGTGCCCGAATTCGACGCGAGTGCGCTACTCGACCGGCTGGCGTACTTCGCCGACGTGGTCGAGCGCTGTGGCGGCCCGGCCGAGCGCGAGGCGTTCGCGCGGATCGACGAGATCACGGAGTGGCGCGACCGGCGACGCGGTCGCGAGTGAGTTCGAATCGGTTCGGGCCGTTCCTCGACGCCGCGGCGACCGACGATCGACACCCGCCTCGCGGCCGCTCGCGGCGGAACGAACCCTTTTAGTTCGCCCCGAGGGTACCGCTCGGTATGGCCATCAAACCCAAGTACATCAAACAGCTCGGGAACGTCCTGCTGGAGCAGTATCCCGACTCGTTCAACACGGACTTCGAGACGAACAAGGAGAGCGTCACCGCGCTGACGACCGTCGAATCGAAGGGCGTCCGCAACCGGATCGCCGGCTACGTCACCCGGAAGAAGGCGCAGGCGGCCCAGCCAGCCTAACGGCGTTTCGCATTCTCCAGCGACGACTCGAATCAAACCGCGAGCCGCGGCTCTGACAGCCGATCCGTTTATATTCGAAACCGCGGCCACCTCGCAGGGATGGACGCGATCGTTCGGCCCGTCGTCGACCCAACCTTCTCCGCGGCCGCGCTCGCGTTCCTGCTCGGCGGCGTCACCCTCGGAACGGCGAGCGGGCTCGTCCCGGGACTCCACGCCAACAACTTCGCGCTGCTTCTGGCCGGTCTCGCGCCGTCGGTTCCGGGAGACCCGCTCCTCGTCGGGATCGCGATGCTCGCGGCGGGCGTCGTGCACTCGTTTCTGGACATCGTCCCGGCGCTCGCGCTCGGCGTCCCCGACGCCGCGACGGCGATCGCGGCGCTTCCCGGTCACCGGCTCGTGATCGCGGGGCGGGGGCGCGAGGCGCTGCGGCTGTCGGCCGTCGGCTCCGCACTCGCGGTCGCGCTCGCGGTTCCGCTCGCGATCCCGATCACGTGGGTGATGGTCCGCAGCTATCCGTCGGTCCGCGCGCACCTCCCGATCCTCCTCGTTGGCGTCGTCGCCGCGCTCCTCTTCACGGAGTCCTCGAAACGAGCCGCCGCCGGCGGACTCGTCGCCTTCCTCGCGAGCGCCGTGCTTGGAGTCGCCACGCTCGATGTCGACCCCGCGGCACCGCTCGACGCGGGCGGTATCCTCGCGCCGCTTTTCGCTGGACTGTTCGGTGCCCCCGTGCTCGTCGACGCCCTCGGCGGTGAGGGCGTGCCGCCGCAGGCGGACGCGCGGATCACGATGACGCCGCGCGACCTCGGCGTGAGCGCAGGTGCGGGGTCGCTCGCGGGTGCGATCGTCGGGTACATCCCGGGTGTCTCGGCCGCTATCGCCTCCGTCGCGGCGCTCCCGGCGCTCCCGCGGTCCGAGGGCGACCGCGGATTCATCGTCGCCACGAGCGGCGCGAACACGGCGAACACCATTTTCGCGCTGTTCGCGCTCGCGGCGCTCGGCACGCCCCGGACCGGCGTCACGGTCGCCATCGACCGGGCGGCGGTTCCGCTTGCACTCCCGATCCTGCTCGTTACCGCGGCGACCGCCGCGGTCTGTGGGTTCGTCCTCGTAACGCTCATCGGCGACGGCTACCTCCGCACCGTCGGTACGGCCGACTACACGCGGCTGTCGATCGGCGTCTTGGTGCTCCTCGCGGTGATATCCTTCGCGTTCGCCGGATCCTTCGGCGTCGGCGTGTTCGTCGTCGCCGGCGGCCTCGGGCTGTTCCCGCCGCGGGTCGGCGCGCGGCGAGTCCACCTGATGGGGGTGTTGATCGGCCCGCTGATACTGGGCTGAGACCGCCGGCCGCGAGCGGTGACGGCGACAGAGCCACCCCAAACCATGGTACAGCGTGCCACTCGTTTCGACTCCGTCGACGGCAAAGAACAACGGTTAAAAGTCGTGCGGTGGTGGATAGGGTATGAGCGAGAGCGAAACGCAGGGCGCTCGACAGTGCGTCTCCTGTGGTATCCAAGTCGCCGGTATGAACGCCGCGCGCTTCTCCTGTCCGGACTGTGGCGCGACGATCCACCGGTGTGCGAAGTGCCGGAAGCAGAGCAACCTCTACGAGTGTCACGACTGCGGCTTCCGAGGGCCCTAACATGGGCGATGTCGCCGCCAAGATCAAGGTCATGCCGGACAGCCCCGACGTGGACCTCGACGACCTCCAAGACCGGCTGGAGGAGTCGCTCCCGCAGGGCGCGAAGATCCGCGGGTTCCAGCGCGACGACGTCGCGTTCGGACTGGTCGCGCTCCTTCCCACAGTCATCGTTCCGGACGGAGCGGGTGGGACCGAGGCCGTCGAAGAGGCGTTCACCGAGGTCGAGGGCGTCGAGTCCGTCGCCGTCGAGAACGTCGGCCGGCTCTAAGGCCTCTCTCACACTGGACGAGTAGACTCCGTTTCTGCGATCACGTCGCTGGCGTCGGTGACTGCGTGAACCGGTAGAAGCCGCCATATCACGCGACGTGTCCGTCGATCCACGCCGTCAGGTCGTCACCGGGGACGAACCCCTCGGCACGCCGCGCGACCGGTTCGCTGTCGACGAAGAGCACGAACAGCGGAACGCTTCGAACGTCGAACCGCTCGATGAGCGGCGGGTCGTCCCGAGGGTTCACGAGTGCCACGTCGACATCGACCGCGCGGGCGACGTTGCCGAGGACCGGTTCCATGGCGGCACAGAGACCGCAGCCGTCGGTGTAGAACTCGACGAGCGCCGCATCCGCGTCGGCGACAAACGCGTCGAGCGCATCTTCGTCGGCGAGAGAGACGGGGCGTCGAGTCCGCTCGTTGGCCGGCGACTCGTCGGCCGTAGTATTGGTTTTCATATGAAATATTGTATCTGAGAGGATATCAATCCCGTGGAATACGCGATCAGCGTTCCGGGACACGGTCGACACAGACGGCCGGTCGCTCGTTTGCTCTCGTGGGATCCGCGTGCTACGAGAGGGTCACCGGCCCCGTCGTCGCTGCGCTCTCGGCCAGCGCGTCGAGGACCCGCATGTTCGCGACCGCCTCCGCGCCGTCGGTACGCGGGCGCTCCCCGTCGGCGACGCGATCGGCGAAGTGCTCGACCTGCAAGCGATACTGGTCGACCGGATCGAACGTCTCGACGCCGCGGCGACCGTCAATCTCGTAGGTCAGCTCGACGCGTTCGTCGGCCGGTGCGTCGAACGCCCGCTCGACGACGATCCACCCGTTCGTCGCGTCGATCCGGTACCGCTGGACGAGTTGGGTATCGAAGCCGGCGGCGACCCGCGCCGAGCGGCCGTCGTCGTACTCAACCACGCCCGCGAGCTCCGTGTCGACGCCGGCGTCGCGGGTGTCGTTCGCGTGGGCGTACACTCGATCCGGCTCGCCGAGCACCGTCCTGACGAGCGAGACGGGATAACAGCCGACATCCATCAGTGACCCGCCGGCGAGTTCCGGATCCAGCCGCACGTCGTCCGGACGGTCGTACAGCGGGAACCGGAACGTCGCGGTCACCGTGCGCACGTCGTCGAGCGCGCGAGCGGCGAGCGCTAGGGAGCGCACGGTTCGCGGGTGGTATCGGTACATGAACGCCTCCGTCAGCGTGACATCTCGGTCCGCGCAGTGATCGACCACGGCCTGCGCCTCCGCGGCGTCGGCCGCGAGCGGCTTCTCACAGAGGACGGAAAGCCCCGCGTCGGCCGCGCGCTTCGTCCACTCGGCGTGGAGACCGTTCGGGAGCGGGACGTAGATGGCGTCGAGCAAGTCATCCGCGAGGAGCGCGTCGTACGACCCGTAGCTTCGCGGTATCGACTCCTCCGCGGCAAACCGCGCCGCGCGGTCTGCGTCGCGCGAGGCGACCGCGCCGACCGCGTGGTCGCTCGAAGCGATCGCCGGAACGACCGCCTTGCGCGCGATGTTCGCGGTTCCGAGCACGCCAAAGGTGAGTCCGTCGTCCGTAGACATACGCAGACGAGGACGCCGACCCGTCAAAAAGCACCGTGGATCCGCCGCGTGTGACCGTGCCACCGCCGGCGTCCGCCTACCACCGCCGGCGTCGCCCGTCACTCGAGTGCGGCGAGCGTTTCGGCGGCTTCGCGAGCCGTCTGCAGGTGTTCCCGCGCACGTCGCGGATCGTCAGTCGACTCGGCCTCGCGTGCGAACCGCACGAGCGTTTCAGTGAGCGACGCGCGGGCGTCAGCCACGGTTCCGGAGGCGTCAGGTCTTCGAGCGGCAGTTCTGGATCGAACGGCCGATGTGTCGGGTTCAGACGCCCGAGGATTCACACCGCCGTGTCCTCGGGAGTCGACCGGTTCGTTCGCACGCGTTTCGGCCTGTGGCTCGGGAGCCGTCAGATCGGAGGGGGCAGCTGTCGGCGACACAGATGTCGTTTCCGACGATGTCGATTCTGTAGCATCCGCGGCGTGTTCGCTCTCGACGCCCGCAGCGTCCGGTTGCGATGATCGTCCGTCCGCCTCCGCGGGCGTTCTCGCGGCGCTCTCGTCGTCCGCCTCGCTCGCCTGACACGTCGGACAGAACTCCTGTCCGTCGTGTCTGAATATCGGATCACCGCAGTCGTCGCAGTGGCGGTTCGTCATCGTTGCGCCCTGTAAGAGGAGTTCGGACATCCGCTGGGTGTGTTCGCGCTTCTCGTCGTCGTTCGCGAACTTCTCGCGGAGCTTCTCCCGTTCGGCCTCCTTGTCGAACCCGTCGCTCATGGCCGAACGAACGTGACTCACGAGGAAAAGTCTCGTGGGCTCGGGACGACGGACCGCCAGCCACCGGTCCGGCTACTCTTCGGTCTTCGTCCGCGTCCGGTCGGGATCGAGTTCCCCGCGGTGGATCTTCGCGCCGTCTTGGGCGACCTGCCGCCCGAGCACGGCGCACTTCACGCGCATCGGCGAGATATCGACTCCGAGCATCTCGGTGATATCGTCGGTGTCGAGCGCATCAAGCTCCGCGACGGACATCCCGTGGAGCCGCTCGGAGAGCATGCTCGCGGAGGCCATGGAGATGGCGCACCCATCGCCGGTGAACCGCACCGCCTCGATCTCCTCCTCCGCGTCGTCGAGGGCGATCTGCATCCGTATCGTGTCGCCACACGACGGATTCTCGCCGACGTGCGTGATGTCCGCATCCTCGAGTTCCCCGTAGTTGCGCGGGTTCTTGTAGTGGTCGAGGATCTGCTGTCGGTACATGTCCGAGCCCAGTCCCATATCAGACACAGGTACGCCAGTGCGAGTCAAAAGGGTTCCGTCGGTATATCGTCTCGGTCTCTGGTCCGAGGTGGTCTCGGTCTTCGCTCCGGCGTCTCAGTCCTCGGCCCGACGCGACACGACTGGATCCGTAGCGGGTGCCGCCGTCCGCTCGGATATCCGATCCTCTCTCACGAGCGATCGGACCCGGTCGAGGATAGCGTCGTACTGTCCGCGAGACGCTGTCTTCCGGACGTACGCGTCTGCACCGGCGGCGCTCGCCTCGGCTTCGACGGCCGCGCCGCGGCAGGTGGTGTGAAACACGATGGGACGGTCGCTCCCGCCGCGTCGAAGATCATCGAGGAGTTCGATCCCCGTCCCGTCCGGGAGTCGTTGTTCTGTCACGACACAGTCGGCTCCGTCGGCGGCCGCCAGCGCGGTCGCTACCCGATCAACCGAGCGAACGACGAACCGGTCCGAAGTCCGGTCCGCGAACGCCGCCAACAGCTCCGCCACGCGCGAACTCGGCTCGACGTGGAGGATTTCGATCGGAGCGGAGTCGTCGTGGCTGTGAGGTTTGAGCGTCGAGCAGTCGGTCGTTGAGTCGGTAGTCGACGAGTGCGAGTGGCCTGTCATGAGTAGTCTGGCGAAGCACAACGCGGAACGACACGATCGACGGGCGTTGTTCTCTTCTACAAGAGTATGTGTGTAGCGGCAGGATAACGATTGTGCGACTGGCGATGTCACGACTCATGGAGGGTGTTCACGGGGATGTATCTCCTCTCCAACGGCCGGCGCGTGCGGGCGGGCAGCCAGAGTCACGCGGAATGAAAAAAAAACGGAGGCCGGTCACGCGAACAGATCGCGCGCCTCGCTGACGGCCTCGACGAGCGCGTCGATCTCCGCGACGGTGTTGTAGATGTAGAAGGACGCGCGTGCCGACGCGGAGATGCCAAGTTCGTCGTGAAGGGGCTGCGTACAGTGATCTCCCGCCCGAATCGCGACGCCGTAGTCGTTGAGGATGCTTGAGAGGTCGTGCGCGTGGACGCCCTCGACGTTGAACGCGACGAGGCCGCCGCGGTCGTCGCCGGGGGGACCGTATATATCGACGCCGCCGAGCGCCGACAGTTCGTCGTGCGCGTACTCGGCAAGCAGGCTCTCATGTGCCTCGATCCGGTCCATGCCGATCTCGTTGAGGTACTCGATCGCGGCCGCGAAGCCGATCCCCTGTGCGATCGAAGGCGTCCCGGCCTCGAACTTCCACGGGAGGTCCTCCCACGTGGAGTCCTCAAAGGAGACGCGCCGGATCATGTCGCCGCCGTACAGGTACGGCTGCATGGAGTCGAGTAACTCCTCGCGGCCGTACAGGGCTCCGATGCCGGTCGGCCCGCACATCTTGTGGCTCGAAAACGCGAGGAAGTCGACGCCGAGATCGTCCACGTCGACCGGGCGGTTCGGCACCGACTGCGCCCCGTCGGCGAAGATAAGCGCGTGGTGGTCGTGCGCGAGGTCGGCCAATTCGCGAATCGGATTGATCGTCCCGAGCGCGTTCGAGACGTGGACGACCGAAACCATCTCGGTGTCGTCGTCGATACACTCCGCGGCGTGGTCGGTGTCGAGTCGCCCCTCGTCCGTGACCTCGATGAATCGAACGTCCGCGCCGGTCCGTTTGCCGATCTGTTGCCACGTCACCAGCGACGAGTGGTGTTCCATCTCGGAGAGGACGACGTTGTCGCCCGGTCCGAGTTCTTCGAGACCCCACGCGTACGCGACGAGGTTCATCGCCTCGGTTGCGTTCTTCGTGAAGACGATCTCCTCGCGGCCCGCGGCACCGACGAAGTCGGCGACGGTGTCGTGTGCTTGTTCGTAGGCGACGGACGCCTCCTGACTCAGCTGATGGATCCCGCGGTGGACGTTGGCGTTGTAGCCGCGGTAGTAGTCCGCGATCGTGTCGACGACGGGATCGGGCGTGTGTGAGGTCGCCGCGTTGTCGAGGTAGACGAGCGGCGTGTCGTCACTCGCACCCTGACCGGGCGTCTCCGGATCGCCGCCGACCAGCCGATCGAGGACCGGGAAGTCGTCCCGGACGGCTTCCACGTCGAACGGATACTGTTCTTGAACTCCCATTACCCGATGTGGGGGCCCGAGCACTAACACATCTTCGGTCCGGTACGTGTTGCCCGTATCGAGGACGGACGCCTGCGCGTCCGCGTTGCAACGGCCGAACTAGTGCCCTTTTGAACGCGGGGGACCTCCGTTCGGATATGCCCGAAACGCTCAGGCTCGCCACCCGCGGCTCGGACTTGGCCTTGGAACAGGCCGAGACCGTCCGCGACGCCCTGTCGAGTCGCCGACGCGACGTGGAGATCCGACACGTCGAGACGCGCGGCGACCAGATCTCGGACGAACTGATCCATCGGCTCGGCAGGACAGGCGCGTTCGTCCGCGCCCTCGACGAGGAGGTGCTGGCCGGCGACGCCGACCTCGCCGTCCACTCGCTGAAAGACGTGCCGACCGAGGGGATGGACGATATGGTCGTCGCGGGCGTTCCCGAACGCGCCCCGTCCGGCGATGTGCTCGTTCACCCCGACGGGCTCGGTATCGACGACCTTCCGCCGGGCTCCGTCGTCGGCACGGGGTCGCTCCGGCGAACCGCCCAGATCAAGGCGTCTCGACCGGATCTCGTCGTCGAGCCGCTCCGCGGGAACGTTGACACCCGGATCGAGAAGCTGCTCGCGCCCGGGCTGCAGGCGGAACACGAGCGCCGGCTGATCGCCTCGGGCGAGGCGAGCGCGATGACCGCCGACGCGGGGGGTGACGACGAGACCCCCGACGAGGCTCTCGACGCCGACGAGCCGAACTGGGACGCCCTCGACGACGGTTCGGAAGACGGCGACGCGGACGATAGTGGAGACGACGAGGAAGCCGAAGTGAAGTTCGAGCGCACCGTCGAGGAGTGGTTCGACTCTCTCTCCGATCTGGAACGCTCGGCGATGGAGCGCAAGGTGGAGACCGAGTACGACGCGATCGTCCTCGCCGAGGCCGGTCTCCGCCGCTCCGATCTGTTCTACGACGTCGAGACCACGCGGCTCCCCCGCGAAGAGTTCGTCCCTGCGGCCGGTCAGGGCGCGATCGCGGTCACCGCGACCGATCCCGACGTGATAGAGACGGTTCGGTCGGCGATCGACCACCCGCGCACCCGCGTGGCGGTCACGGTGGAACGGACGATCCTCGGTGAACTCAACGGCGGCTGCGTCGCCCCGATCGGCGTCTCCGCGCTCGTGCAGGGCGAGCACGTCCATACGCGGGTCCGCGTGCTCTCGACGGACGGCACCGAGGAGGTAGCGGACACCCGCGACCTGCCGATCCGGTCGCACGCGAAGGCGGCCGAGTCGTTCGCGGCGGATCTGGCGGACCGGGGCGCGGCCGATCTGATCGCGGCGGCGCGCGAGGAGGCCGAAGTCGACGAGGAGACGCGGGAGGCGGAGACCGATGAGTGACGAGTCGAGCCTCGGAACCGTCTACCTCGTCGGCTCCGGCCCGGGCGACCCGGACCTGCTGACGGTGAAGGCGGCGCGACTGATCGAGTCGGCCGACGTGGTGCTCCACGACAAGCTCCCCGGCCCGGAGATCTTGGGTGAGATCCCCGAAGCGAAGCGGGAGGACGTGGGCAAGCGCGCCGGCGGCGAGTGGACCCCGCAGGAGTACACCAACCGTCGGCTGGTCGAGTTGGCCCGCGAGGGGAACTCCGTCGTCCGGCTCAAGGGCGGGGACCCGTTCGTCTTCGGCCGCGGCGGCGAGGAAGCGGAGCACCTCGCAGCCGATGGAATTCCCTTCGAGGTCGTCCCGGGCGTTACCTCGGCGATCGCGGGCCCCGCCGTCGTCGGAATTCCGGTGACGCACCGCGACTACGCCTCCTCCGTCTCCTTCGTCACCGGCCACGAGGACCCGACGAAAGACGAGTCCGCGGTCGATTGGGACGCACTCGCCGCCACGGGCGGCACCATCGTCGTGCTGATGGGTGTCGGCAAGCTCCCGGGATACACCGCGGCGCTTCGCGACGCCGGGCTCGACGGCGACACTCCCGTCGCGCTGGTCGAACGCGCCACTTGGCCGGAGATGCGCGTGGCGACCGGGACGCTCGATTCGATCGTCGAGGTCCGCGACGAGGCCGGAATCGAGCCGCCTGCAATCACCGTGATCGGCGACGTGGCAGCGACTCGGTCGCGAGTCGCTGCGTTTCTCCAGAACGAACTCGGAGACGACCCCGAGCGGGGTGATGACACGTGAGCGACACAACCGTTGACCGTCGCCCCCGCGTCGCCGTGTTCCGACCGGCAGACGAGCGTATCGACGACGCCGTGGCGCTCCTCGAATCTCTCGGCGCGGACCCGGTTGCGGATCCGATGCTCGCAGTCGAGTCCACGGGCGCGGTCCCCCGAGACGCCCCGCTCGTCGTCCTCACGAGCAAGACGGGCGTCGAACTCGCGGCCGCGGCGGGCTGGAATCCCGGCGACGCGACGCTTACCGCGATCGGCCCCGCGACCGCCAGAGCGGCCCGCGAGGTGGGGTGGTCCGTCGATGTCGTCCCCGACGAATACACCTCGGCGGGGCTCGTCACGGCACTCGAATCGCGCGTCGCGGACGAGCGCGTCGAAGTGGCGCGCTCGGACCACGGCAGCGACGTGCTCTTGGACGGACTCCGTGAGGCGGGCGCGACCGTGACCGAGACGGTGCTGTACCGGCTGGCCCGCCCGTCGGGGACCGGCGAGTCAGCCGAGCTGGCCGCCGCCGGCGATCTCGACGCCGCGGCGTTCACCTCGTCGCTCACGGTCGAGCACTTCCTCGATGCGGCCGCCGAGCGGGGCGTCCGCGACGCGGCGATCGCGGGACTCGACGCAGCAGTCGTCGGCGCTATCGGCCCACCGACTGCGGAGACGGCAGCTGACCACGGGATCGATGTCGACATCGTTCCCGACGACGCTGAGTTCGAGGCGCTCGCGACCGCCGTCATCAACGCGACGACCGAGTGACCCGGGACGCGCTTGTGAGTGAAACCGCGCGAGACGAGGATCAGTTTTCGCGAGTGCTCATAGGGCTGCCGGCCCTCTCCAGTTCTCGTCACCGATACTGAGGATAAGTACGTCGCCACCGCGGATTCGCTGAATACGGCCGTTTGATCCCTCTTCGTGGCTTTTATCCACTCCAACCTCGTGGTTTTTCAAATATCATAATTGAAAATGAGCACATCGGGTTTATAACCCGGTAAGGGAGATACAATAGCATGGAACCGAGCGAGCGCTGGGAACTGCGAGTCGACGACGGGGTGATCGTCGTCGAGTTCCCGCACGGGACGGGGCTAAGCCCCGCCGATGGCGAGGCGCTGCTCGATCGGTGGCGGACCGTCGCGACCGGACGGTCGATCGCCGCCGTCGTGATCGTCGTGCGGACGAGCCGTCCGTGCTCGGATGCGGGCCGGCGCGCCCTTCGCGAATCCGCGCAGATCGCGGTCGCTCGCGGCGTCGACCGGTTCGCCGTCGTCGGCGAACGCTCGAAGCGCCGATACCTCAAACGTACGATCAACATCGACGGGGTCGACGTGGAGGCGTTCAACGACGCTGCCGCCGCGCAGAGCTGGGCAACGTGTCCGTCGACGGGCGTCCCGTCCGTCGAAACGTCGTCGTGAACCGTCCCGGGAGCGAGCCCCGAGATGTCTCGCAAATTCTCGTCCGTGATCGGTCCGAAGAGTGATCCACCGGGTCACTCCACGTGTCTGCCACGACGACTGTGTTGGACACGACTGATCCCGGATCGGTGATCCCGGCGAGCAACGTCTCCGTCTGTTCTGCGCTGTTGAATCCGCAGAATGCGTCGGGATCGGAGCACAATACGGTCGGTTTAGTATCGCTATCGAGGGAATAGATCGAGGCATCACAGCATGGCGAAGAGCAAATAAAACGAAATAAACGGCTACCGCGCAAACGAATGGGCGGATGCGAGAGAGCAGTCGTGAGTGGATTCTCGAAACGGTCCCCGGAGTACTCAGAGAGTCCCGTGACTTTGTTTCCGGGCTCGTTGTGAACCTTGCTCTCATTGTCGGAGTGATCGTGTTCGGGTGGAGTCTCGTTGAAATCGCGCTTATATATCTCATCGAGATAGCGATCATCAATCTCCTGTTCTTTTCCGTCGCGTTGTTCACGCCACAGCCGGTAGATGGCCTCGATGGGGACTGGGCCGGGGAGCCCACTCCACTTCACCCGGTTGCTCTGATCCCGCCGATATACTGGCGGAACATCAAGTACGTCGGGGGCAAGGCTCTCGTCGCTGGTATCCTTATTTTGGCGGTTACGAGACCCGTGGTTTCCAGTTACGGGTTACACTCGGGAGTCCCCCTCTCAGTCGGAGTTGCGGTCGCCGGCGTCGTTTTCTTTCAGCTGGCGCGTGTCTGGCGATACTTCATCGCCAACCAGTCATATCGAAACAAGTCACCGGCGGACGCGATGGAGTTCGCGTTCGCTCCAGTCGTTGAGCTGTATCTGATGTTGATCTATGTGATCGCTCCCGTCACCGTCGTACTCGCGGGTGTCACGTTCGCAATGGATACCAATCTCAATTCACGGGCCGTGTGGTTGGTCTATCTAGTTCCGATGGGGGTAATTAGAGCGTGGATAGGGAGTTTAGACCCTCAGACAGACGATCTTGAGATCAGTTTCAGTTGATGAGAATACGTTTCTGAATCCGATGACGGCGTGGTGATCACCGGTTGAGAGCCTGTTCGAAGTTGTAGACTACGGCGGTCACCACGAGCTCGCAGAACTCGCGGTACCACGCATGAGGGAGGACAGCGGGGTCGAACCGACGTATAGCTCGCTGTCCAACCGTTCGTTGTGTGCGTGGTCGTAGGCGGCGAACAGCCGGTGACCACGGAGTGTTCGATCGCGGCAGTTCGTCTCAGGCGCGTCCGTCGACATGTGGTCGCACCGCTCGCACGATCTCGTCGACGTCGTAGGCGTCCTCGGTGATGTCGAAGACGACCTCGCCGTCGGCTCGGACGACGAACACGCCGTCGTCGCCAGTCACCAACGCGACCTCGTCGATCGACTCACCGAACTGCCGGAGGACTGCCTCGGCGACATCTCGCGCTCGGTTCAACATGCCGCAGGGAACGCAGTACTCGATCTCGACGCGGGTCACGAGTCGCGTTGGCTCCGCGGCCGGTTAAACGCGCGGTGCGGTGTCCGAATATGCGTCCGGTCTACCACGAATTCAACGGGAGATTCGACAAGAGATTCGACGGGACCTCAGACCACCAGCGCGTCGAACACGACGGCGAACAGCAGGAGCCCAAGGTAGGCGTTCGACGCGTGGAACGCGCGGAACGCCGCGGTTTCCGTCTGCTCGTAATGCAGTCTGACGACGGTCCAGAGGAACACCGCACCGAGCGCGACACCCACGGCGGCGTACAGCACGCCGAGCGGGTCGGCGGCGGCCGCAAGCGCGACCGCCGAGACGAGCGTCGCGCCGAGGTACCAGACGATGTGCCGCCGCGTCGCCGTCTCGCCGCGGACGACGGGCATCATCGGGAAGCCGCCGCGCTCGTAGTCGTCTTTGTATGCCAGCGCGAGGTTGTAGAAGTGCGCAGGGGTCCACAGGAAGATCACGAGCGCGAGCAGGAGCCCGCCGCCGCCGACCGTGCCGGTCACCGCCGCCCAGCCGATGAGCGCGGGCAACGCGCCGGCGGCCCCGCCGATGACGGTGTTCTGGACGGTGTTCGGCTTGAGCACGAGCGTGTAGACGACGCTGTAAAACGCGATCGCGACCAGTCCGAGCGCGGCGGTGAGCGGGTTCACGCTCCAGAACAGCCCGAGCGAAACGACGGTCAGGAGACCGCCGAACGCGAGCGCGTTCGGCACGGGGACGAGGTCGGTCGCGAGCGGACGGTCGCTCGTCCGCTGCATTCGCTTGTCCACATCGCGTTCAAACACGTGGTTGAATGTCCCGGACGCGCCGATCGAGAGCGCGCCCCCCGCGAGCGTCGCACCGACAGCGTAGGGCGTGAATCCCGGGCCGCCGGCCAACGCCATCGCGGCGGCTGCGACCAGACAGAGCAGCCACATCAGCCGCGGCTTCATGAGCCGGAAGTAGGCGGCTGCGGTGGCCCGCAGCCGGGGCAGCGTCGCCGTCGGAATCTCGGGATCCGGCGCGTCTTCGACCGGCGGGAGGTCATCCGTTCCCAGATCGAAGTCGACGGGGGCGTCGTCGTCGCCCGTTTCCGCCTCCAACCACCACGCGAGTCCGGCGAGAACCGCACCGAAGATGATCACGCCGAGGAGCAGGTGGAGTGGACCGAGGGCGGCGGGCAGCGCGCCGGTGGCGACAAGCGCGCCGACGGCAGCCTGTACCGGATACAACAGCAGCGCACCGCCGAGGGCGAGTCGAATTCGTCGGCTCACATCGGTGCGCCACGCCAGCACGACAGACAGCACGACAAGGAATCCGACGAGGACCGCGATCAGGCGGTGCCCAAGCGCGATCCAGCCGCTGGCCGACACGGGGAGTTCGGTCCCGCCGCCGCACGCGGGCCAGCCCCCGCAGGCCGCCGCGGCCTCGGTGAGCGACGTGGTCGCGCCCACGACGAGCAGGAGGTAGACGCCCATCGCCGTCGCGGCGAGGACCGCGGGGAACCGATCGGGTATCGTCACGTACCGGAGTTAGAAACCGACCCATATATGTCCCGCGCTTCGGCGGGTCACGGTCTGTCGTCGGTCGCATCGCCGTCGCGGTCCGCGGTCCGTCGTCGCAGGATTCGGTCGACGATGTCGCCGCTCGACAACACCTCGCCGTCGTATCGCGGCTCGCGGCTCGTGGCCCGCTCGACTCGGCAATCGATGCCGCGCTCGTCGAGCGCACCGGCGATGCCCGCCTCGTCGTGGTGCTGGTCGTACCCCAACACGATCACGTCCGGATCGAGCCGTTCGACGGGGACGAACACGTCCTCCGGATGGCCGAGGTGCGCCTCGTCGACCGCGTCGAGCGCGGCGACCATGTCGCGCCGCTGTCGCGCGCGCAAGATCGGCTTCGGCTTGTGGGTGACGTTCGTCTGTCGCGCGACGATGACGTGCAGTTCGTCGCCGTACGCCGCCGCGTCTTCGAGATAGTGGACGTGGCCCGGGTGCAACAGGTCGAACGTCCCCTGTGCGACGACCCGAGTCATCGAAACCACGAGAGAAACCCGCGGTCGGTTCGCCGTTCGTCGTCGAGTTCGCGGTCGATGTCTTCTTGGGTAAAATCGAAGAAGTGCTCGTCGGGCACCTCGACGTCGAGAACGTCGAGCGTCGTCTGTTTCCCCTCGTTGTCGAACGCCTTCCAGTCTCCCCAGCCGTAGGGCGCGCCGACGATGATGTGGACCTTCCCCTGCCCGAACGTGGCGAGATCGGCGTCGCTCGGGCGAAGCACGCCGTTCGGATGCGAGTGAACCGAGCCGACCGCGCGCATGTCGTTCGGCTTCATGTGCGTGCGGACGCTGGCGCTCGTCGGATTCGACTCCGTTCCCGGAATGACGAGCACGTCGGTGATCACCTGTCCGTCTCGGTCGATATCGAGCTTCCGAGCGTCGTCTGCGCGGAGGAACCCCATGTACTCATTGGGGTGGCTCTCCTCGCTCGCTTCGAGGATAAACTCCATGGCCTCTCGGGCGATCCCGAGGAGATCGTCCGAGCGGAACAGTCGCATACCCGAACGCAGTCGCCGTCGCCTCATAGGGATTCCGGACCGGCAGTCGGTCGTGCTCACGCCGAGCGGGTCGCGGCCGCGTCGGCTCCGATCCCACGGCCGGAGATGCAAGAGAACAGGCTTAACCACGGGCGTTCCCGATGAATGCGCATGAGCGAGAACACCGCCGGGGATTCCGGCACGCGAGGCGATTCGAGCCTCGAACCCGACGCCGAAAGGGCAGAAGGGGCGGCCGACGACCGGCCGATCGTCTACGACTTGGCACCCGACTGCACCCTCGAAGACGCCGAGGTCGACGCGCTGTACCACGCGGAAGTCAACGGCGTCGTCGACTACGGCATGTTCGTTGACATCTCCGACGCCGTGAGCGGCCTCGTCCACGAGTCGAACCTCGACGACGACTACGCCGTCGGCGACCGGCTCGTCGTCCGACTGACCGAAGTGAAACCGAACGGGGACGTGGCGTTCGACGACGAGGATCCGGACGACTACCGGACCGAGACGGTCGCCCACGAGCCCACGGTCTCCCGCGTCCGCGGACTCTCGCCCGGCGACGAGGTCACCGTCGAGGGCGAGATCGCGCAGGCCAAACAGACCGGTGGCCCGACGATATTCGCCGTCGCGGACGCCACCGGCGTCCTCTCCTGTGCCGCGTTCAAGGAGGCGGGCGTCCGGGCGTACCCCGACGTGAGCGTCGGCGACATGGTCCACGTCTCCGGGACAGTCGAGACTCGCGAGAACGCGCTCCAACTGGAGGTAGACTCACTGACGCGGCTGACGGACGATCGCGCCGCGGCGGCCCGCGAGCGGTTCGAAGACGCGCTCGACGATCGCGCGGAGCCAGCCGACGTGGATCCGCTCGTCGAGTGGGAGGCGTTCGAGCCGATACACGACGACCTCCGCGAACTGGCTCGGCTTCTTCGACGAACCGTACTCGCCGGACGCCCGATCCGTGTCCGTCACCACGCCGACGGCGACGGGATGTGCGCGGCGATCCCGGTTCAGCTCGCGCTCGAAAACTTCGTCTGCGACGTTCACGAGGACCCAGACGCGGCGCGACATCTGTTCAAGCGGCTCCCGAGCAAGGCCCCGTACTACGAGATGGAGGACGTCACGCGCGACCTTAACTTCGCGCTTGAGGGACGCGCACGCCACGGGCAGAAGCTCCCGTTCCTCCTCATGCTCGACAACGGGTCGACGGAGGAGGACGTTCCCGCCTACGAGAATCTCGCCCACTACGACATCCCGATCGCGGTTGTCGACCACCACCATCCCGATCCAGAAGCGGTCGAGCCGCTGCTCGACGCGCACGTGAACCCGTATCTCCACGACGAGGACTACCGGGTCACGACGGGGATGATGTGCGTCGAACTCGCCCGGCTGATCGATCCCTCGATCACCGGCGAACTGGAGCACGTCCCCGCGGTCGCCGGGCTCTCCGATCGCTCGAAGGCGGAGGCGATGGACGACTACGTCGACCTCGCCGCGGAGGCCGGCTACGAGGAGTCGGACCTCCTCGACATCGGCGAAGCGCTGGATTACGCCGCCCACTGGCTGCGCTACTCCGAGGGGAAGACCCTCGTCAACGACGCACTGAACGTCGGCTGCGACGACGAGGAACGCCACGAGGAACTGGTCGAGTTCCTCGCGGAGCGCGCCGAGCGCGACGTGGACCGGCAACTCGCCGCGCTTGACGACCACGTCGAACACGAACGGCTGGCCTCGGGCGCACACCTGTACCGGATCGACCTCGACGAGTACGCCCACCGGTTCACCTACCCCGCTCCCGGGAAGACGACCGGCGAACTTCACGACACCCGCGTCAAAGAGACGGGCGACCCCGTCATCACTATCGGCTACGGGCCGGACTTCTGTGTCCTCCGTTCCGACGGCGTGCGGCTCGACATCCCAAACATGGTGACTGAACTGAACGAGGAGCTTCCCGAGGCCGGCGTCTCCGGCGGCGGGCACCTCGTCGTCGGCTCGATCAAGTTCGTGAAGGGTCGTCGCGGTGCGGTGATCGAGACGCTCGTTGAGAAGATGGCCGACGCGGAGATCGACGAGGCGCTCTCCTCGACGGTCGCTCTCGACGACTGACAGCGGCGACCCGGTCCGAGTTCTCCGACGGCAATTCTCCAACTCGCACTCACGCGAATCGAATCTCCCGACGTGCCGCGATCCACGCGCCGGCGACCGCGACGCCGAGTCCGCCGAGGAACTCGACCGGGAGGTGAACCCCACCGCCGCGCCAGTCGGCGGCGTACGCCCGGGCGTAGAAGTCGGCGACCGCCGCGTCGTCGACGGCCAACAGCACCTCTCGATTCTCCGTCGCCGCCCCCTCGTTCCAGTTGAGGCTTCCGACGATCGCCGCGTCGTCGACGACGAGACCCTTGGCGTGGATCTTCCCGTACCGGCCCCGTGGCTCCGAGACCGCGACCGCGATCGGCTCCGAGTCGAGCGTCGTGGCCAGATCGCGGTTGTCGTCGCGGTCGTACCACGCTCCAGACAAGAGCAGATGCACGTCGACGCCGCGGTCGGCCGCCCGCCGGAGCGCACGGACGATCCGGTCGTTCGGCCCGCCGGTTCGCGGCACCACGGCGAGCACGCGGTCGTCCGCGGCGTCGATTCGGGCGACGATCCGATCGGCCGCGTTGCCCGGCGCGGTGAGGAGCGTCACGTCGGCGCGAGCGGGCGCGGGCGGCTCAAACCGGGTTGGATACGTGTCGTTCGCGCGTCCGGAGTCGTGGAACTCGGTGTCCGCCTCGAATTCCCGCCACGGACGGGCGTCGGTGGCCGCGGCGTCCGCGCGGAATAGGGCGGCGAGCGCGTCGGCGGGGGACGGATTTCTCGGGACGGATTCGGATCCCGGCGTCGGCTCCGCGACGACGCCCCACCCGCGGTTGGTCCGACCGCCCGTACCGGACGGCTTCCAGTTCTCCGTGAGTACGACGGCTCGGTCGTCGGCGACGGCGTACTTCGCGTGATGGAATCGAAACCGCTCCGCGTCGCCGTCGAGGATTCGGACCTCGACGCCGGCGGCCACGAGCCGGTCCACGAGGCGGGCGCTTCGCGCCGAGAAGCCGCCCACTGGTGACCCCTCCAGAAGGACCCGCACGTCGACGCCACGGTCGACGGCGTCGACGAGCACGTTGGCGGTCCGGTCCGATTCGAGGGTGTAGCCGGCGAGCAGCAGCCGATCTTCCGTCCCGCGGAGGGTTTCCACGGGGACGTCCGGACTGTCGGGGAGAACGAACGGCGTGACCGACGCGTCTTCGATCCGAGCCGGCTCTCTGGGATCGTACCCGCGCGGTCGCCACTCACCCCAGTCGGCTCGCCAGCGGTGTCCGTCGCTGACGCGGCCGTACTCGACGATGTCGACGGGAACGCCGTCGTGCCGGAGTTCGATCCGGTCGCCGGACGCCGACAGGGGGAAGTACCCGTCGAGTCGGCGGAGTTCAGCCGGTCCGCGGTCGGCGGCCGCCGGGGCGTCGGCCAAGAACTCGGCGCTCCGTTCGGGGTCCGTCGACAGCGCGACGAGCCCGCTCGCGTTCGACGGAATCGACGCGTCGTGGTAGCCGTCAGAGAGGGACCAGTTCCCCCTCCTCGGGAGGGCGACGACGAGGTACTCGCCGCGATTTCTCTCCGTGGTCGGATTCGGGTATAGTTCGACGATCCGCGGATCCGTGGGAGCCGTAGTGGCGTTTGCGGCGGTGGCATCGAGCGTGCCGCCTCCGGCGGTTCCGTCCGGTGCGGCCGCGACAGTTGTCGAAGCGGCAGCTGTCACGGCGATTCCGGCGGTGAAGACAGCGACTCCGGCGAGGAGGACGGCGAACGCGATGACGATGAGGGGCGGGCCGGCAGCTGTTCGGTCTATCGGAGAGCGATCGACCAGCGATTGGAGGGTTCCCACGCGGGTGAGTCCCGCGGTATCTGTTAAAAGAGTCAGGACGCGAAACGAACGGGAAGTCGAAGCGAGAGAGGTGAACGGTTCGAACTTTACGCCACTGCGGCCGACGCGTCGAGCGACCGTTTCGCCTTCTCGCCCTCGGTGGAGACGACGAACGAGTGCTCGTCCGCGTGGTCGGCGACCACTTCGAGGGCCTCGCGGGTGCCGATCTGTCGAAGCGCCCAGCCGGCGGCGGCGCGGAGGTCGTCGTCGCGCTCAGCGTCAGCGAGGATATTGGCGAGGGGGTCGACCGCGCGGGCGTCGCCGATGAGTCCGAGCGCCCGTGCGGCGAGGGGCTGGACGAGTTCGTCCGTGTCGCCCTCGGACGCAAGTTGGTTCGCGAGCGGCTGGACGGCTTCCGTCGCGCCGATCTCGCCGAGAGCCTTGAACGTCGCCTTCTGGAGCTGCGGGTTCGAGTTCTCGGGGACGAACTCGACGAGCGTCTCCGTCGCATCCGTCGCGGCCATCTTCCCGAGGATACGGATGGCGAACTGGTCGCGCTTCTCGGCGCGACCGAGCAGTTCTTCGAGCGAGGCTTCGGTCTTGCCGCGTTTGCCCATCCGTTCGAGCGCTTCGAGGCAGTGTCGCTCCATGAAATCGGAGGTGAGCGAGTCGAGCGCGAGCAAGATCTGGTCAATGTTGCCGCGCGACTCGTGTTCCTTCAGCGCGGCCCACTCCACCGGGTAATCTTTGTAGTGACCGAGTACGTCGTAGTACCCCTGCGCGCGGAGTTGCTCGTGAGTCTCTAGGTCGTCCCACTCCTCGGCGGCGTCGAGACCGTCCGCAAGGTCGTCGGTCGCAGCCAGCAGCGCAGAGATGGTGTCAGCGTCGTGGTCGACGTCGAGCTCCGCGTCGGCGACGGCGTCGGCCACGGTGTCGAGCGCCGTCACGAGCGTCTCGATCGGGACTGCGTCGGCCGGTTCGACGGGAGTTTCCGCGGCGTCAGCTGCCTCGTCGGTATCGGCCGGATATTCGCTCTCGGCCGCGTCAAGGACTTCCTCGGCGTCGTCGCCGTCCTCGACATCGATCGCGTCGGCCGCGGCGTCGACAAAGGTTCGGACCGCGTCGGCGGCATCGGCGTGACCCGCGGCAGTCCACTCGGTGTCTTCGAGCGTGGCCGCCGCCGTCTCGACCGCTTCGATGATATCCGAACCGTAGGGGCCACGGGCCTCCTCCACGCCTTCGCGCAGCTCCGCGATCCGCGACTCAAGGTCGCCGCGCGGGTCGTCGGCGTCCTCGTCGTCCTCGTCGGGCTCGGGGAGGTCGGCCTTTTCAACGCCCGCCTCCGCGTCGTCGAGGAGCGCGTCGACATCGTCGAGGTCTGCCTCCGTCTCGGCGTCGTCGAGGTGCGCCGCGATCTCGTCGAGGTACTCGTTCAGGGACTCCTCGGTCGCTTCGTCGGGACGCGTCGGCGCGGCGGCC
This sequence comes from Halorubrum laminariae, assembly GCF_024494655.1. Taxonomy (GTDB): domain Archaea; phylum Halobacteriota; class Halobacteria; order Halobacteriales; family Haloferacaceae; genus Halorubrum; species Halorubrum laminariae. The sequence continues at coordinate 323,613 of NZ_JANHDL010000002.1, forward strand.
TCCGTCGACTCGCCGGCGTCAGCCGCGTCCTCCGCGTCGCCCGCGGCGTCGGCCTCTCCGGAGGCGTCGGCCGGGTCGTCGTCGCCGTTGCTCATACCACAGACTGCGCGCGTAGTCCATTAAGACGTTTCCCTTCGCGGGCGAGTCGACGAGCCACTTGCTGATCACCCACACGTAGCCGTCGTCAACACCGATGACTGCGACCGGACCGCGAGATAGACCCCGAATGGGTCCACACCGCCGATATCGGCCTGCAGGGATCTGCTCTGTGCAAATATATTCTACTCCTACAAATTCTATTTTCTATATCAAAAATATCTATTTTATATATGGGAACTATTAAGTGCCTAACGCGCGTATGTGTATATACGATGAGTACGCAAAAGCAGGCCCGTCAACGGTACGGAGAGGTTCACGAGAGCGAGGCGCTTCGCGTTCCCGAAGAGAAAGCCGAACAGCTCGTCGACGCGCTCAACACCGATCTCGCGGCGACGTACGTGCTCTACCACCAAGTCAAAAAGCATCACTGGCTTGTCGAGGGTGCCGAGTTCCTCGGCATCCACGAGTACCTCGGCGAGGTCGCGGCCGACCTCGAAGAGAGCGCGGACGTGCTCGCGGAACGCGCGCAGGCGCTCGGCGGCGTGCCGCTCTCAGGGGGCGCGAACTACGAAGAACACGCGCCGGTGACGGCCGAAGACGCCGACGCGTACGACATCCGTACGTCGCTGGAGAACGACCTCGAGCTGTTCGGCGACATCACAGAACAGCTTCGCGAACACATTCAACTCGCGAACAGCCTCGGCGACTACACCACCGAAGAGCAGCTCCGCGAAATCCTGGAAGGCGTCGAGGAACACGGGCACCACATCGAACACTATCTCGAAGACGACACGCTCGTCACCGACGCTTCGATGGAGTAACGAGACAGTTCAGCTCGACTGCTTTTTCAATTTCCACGGGCCGGTCAGCGACCACGACAGTTGCAGCCGTGATGTGCACGCTGCAGAGCTGGGTCCGATCTCCGAACCGGGCTCACCGACGGCGAAGCGCGTACGCCGCGTAGCCGACGGCGACGAGGAGCCCCGCCGAGAGGAGGCTGCCGAACACCGCTGGCGAGGTGGTGACGTACTCGCCGAACGGATCGGTCAGCGCGAGCACGCCGACGGTGAGCGCGACGGCGATCAGGATCCCAACCGCGCCGAACACCTTGAACGCCGCGTCAAGTCTGGGCTGTGCCGCAGTGGTCGAGTGGCTCATACCCACGCGTACGACGGCTGTATATAAATCACCACCACGGGATTCCCACGGGGAGAAAACGAGAGCGGCCGTCGCGCCGGCGGTCACGCGGGATAGCCGTCGACGATGGCGACACCGGAGGACGCACCGATCCGGACCGCGCCGGCATCGAGCATGGCTGTCGCCTCCGCGTAGGAGCCGACGCCGCCCGAGGCTTTCACCGGAAGGTACTCGCTCAGCAGGTCCACGTCGGGCACCGTCGCGCCGCCGTCGGCGAACCCGGTCGACGTCTTCACCATGTCGGCGTCGGCGGCGACGGCGGCCTCGCAGGCGAGACGCTTCTCGGCGTCGGTCAGAAGCGCCGTTTCGACGATCACCTTCACCGGGATCGGTACCGCGGCGACGACGCCGGATATCTCGGCCGCGACCGCGTCGTCCTCGCCCGCCTTGAGTCGACCGACGTTGATCACGAGGTCGATCTCGTCCGCGCCGTCGTTCCAGGCGGCGACCGCCTCGTCGCGTTTCACTCCCGGTGCGTGTTGTCCGTGGGGGAACCCGATCACCGTCGCGATCGTCACCGATCCGTGTCCGTAGTCGGTCGCCTCGGAGAGGTAACAGGGCGGAATACAGACGTTCATCCCGTAGTCTGCGGCCTCGTCGAGAACCGTCTCGACATCGCCCCACGTCGTCTCCGGGCCGAGCACGGTGTGGTCGATGCTGGCGGCGAACTCGTCGCGATCCATGCACCGATGGTGGGTGCGATGCTTCAAAGTCATATGAGGTCGGCGAGGGAACGCCTCCGCGTCGCCGAACGGTTGGATTCAAGTCCGCCGCAGGGGAACCGGGTGGTATGCAACCGGGAGATCGCGTCCGCGTCGACCGCGGGGACGTCACGAACGAGGGCGTACTGCTCCCCTCGACGACTCGCGACCACCTCGTCGTCAAGCTCGACGGCGGCTACAACGTCGGTATCGACCGCGAGGGGGCCGATGTGGAAGTGCTCGAATCCGGTGCCCGCGACATCGACGAGGGGGCAGACGCGGGCGGCGACGAGGCCTCCGAGATCACCTTCGACTCGGACCTCCCCACGATCTCACTCATCTCGACAGGCGGCACCATCGCGTCCACCGTCGACTACCGGACCGGAGCGGTCACCGCGCAGTTCGACGCCGAGGACGTGCTCCGGGCGGTTCCAGACCTCGCGGGGCGAGCGAACTACCGCGGGCGGGTCGTCGCGAATATCCTCTCCGAGAACATGGACCCGTCGATCTGGCGGGAGCTCGCGGCCGCCGTCCGCGACGAGATCGAGGCGGGCGCAGACGGCGTCGTCGTGATGCACGGCACCGACACGATGCAGTTCTCCGCGTCCGCGCTCTCCTTCGTCCTCGATTCGCCCGTCCCTGTCGTGTTCACCGGGAGCCAGCGCTCCGCGGACCGGCCCTCCTCGGACAACGTGATGAACGCGGTGTGCGCCGTGGAGGCCGCGAAGGCCGACCACGCCGAGACGCTGGTGTGCATGCACGCGACGCAGTCCGACGACGCCTGCGCGCTCCACCGCGGTACCCGCGTGCGGAAGAACCACACCTCGCGCCGAGACGCCTTCGAAACCGTCGGTGCCGCGCCGCTCGGGCTGATCGACTATGAAGCGGCCGCCGAGGCGGGAGCCGACGGCGACGCGGCCGACGGCGCGATCGAGTGGAACCGCGAGCATCTCCCGCGCGGCGAAGGCGCGGCCGGTGAAGATGGCAGAGACGGCGCGGGCGACGGAGACGACGCGGACGATGGAGATGGCGCGGGCGACGGAGACGACGAAGTCGCCGTCGGCTTCCGTCCCGACCTCGCCGCCGACGTGGAACTCGTCAAGTTCACGCCGGGAATGGACCCGGCGGCGTGGGATTACCTCGACGGGAAACGCGGCATCGTGATCGAGGGGACCGGCCTCGGCCACGTCCACACCGACCTGATCTCGCGGATCGAGGCGCTCGTCGAGGGCGGCGCGGTCGTCGCGATGACGAGCCAGTGCCTCGACGGGCGGGTCTGTGATCGGGTGTACGACACCGGTCGCGACCTGCTCGACGCGGGCGTCGTCGAGGCGGGAGACACGCTCCCGGGCACCGCGAAGGTGAAGCTAATGTGGGCGCTCGCGAACCTCGACGACCCCGCCGACGCGATGGGGCGCGATCTTGCCGGGGAACTGACGGAGGAGTCGCAGCCCTGGCGATGAGCGACTTGGAAGCGGGTCCCGATCCCGTCATCCGCGAGGCCCACCCCGGCGACGCGGACGCGGCTCGCGTGCTTATCGCCGAGACGGTCGAACACATGAGCGATACCGCCGCGAACCGGATCCCGGTCGCGACCGAACCAGACTTGGTGATGGCCGCGGATCTCACGCGGGGAGCGTCATGAGCCTCTTCGGCGTCGCGCTCCCGTGGTCGCTCCCGCTCACGCTCGTGATCTACGGCGTCGTCGTCGCCGCCACCGTGTGGATCTATCGCGACGCGAGAGCGCGAGGGAGCCGATACGCGCTCGTCTGGGCCCTCTCGACGCTCGTGTTCACGATCGTTCCGGTGCTCGCGTACCTGTACCTTCACCGCGACGCGGGACCGGCGCGGTGACCCGCACCGACCACTTATGAATCCGGACGCGGATCGCTCGGACGGATGCCCGCTACAGACCGCGCTCCACGCCTGAGATCCCTCTCTCGGAGTCGTCGTCCGCGGACGATCGCGCTGCTCGTCTCCAACGGCCTCCCGCTCGTCGGCGTCGTCGCGCTCGGGTGGAACGCGGCCGCACTGATGACGCTCTACTGGTTCGAACTCGGGATCGCCTCCTTTTGGGCCGTCGTTCGCGCGCTGTTCGCCGGTCGGCCCGCGGAACTCGATTCCGACGGGCTGATCGTCGGCGCGCTCGCGGCGAGGCGCGCCGCGATACGGGTCCCGAGAACCGACCTCCGGATCCGGCTCTCGACGCTCCTCGTGCTCCCGATTTTCGTCCCGGTCCTCGCAGGCGTGTGGTTCGTCGCCGGGGTCGTCACCGTCGGCGTCGCCGTCGACGGGGGACTCGCACCCGGCGCGCTCGACTCGGTGACGCTCGCGGTGCTCGCGATCTTCGCGACCGAGGGCGCGACGACGCTCGTCGACTATCTTTATAAGGGCGAGTACCGCGAGCACAGCGCGCAGACCGCGATCCGGGGCGTCTTCTTCAGGGCCGGCTCGGTGGCGGTCGGCGGGATCGTCGCCGTCACGCTGATCGGTGCGGCGACGGTGGGGACCGACGCCGAGCTGTCCGCGGTCGATCCGGGTGCCGTCGGTCTCCCGCTTCTCGTCGGGATCGTCGCCGTCAAGGCCGCCTTCGACCTCGCCGGGCTGTACCGCGACCGACTCACCGCCGTCGACGAGTCGTCGACGCTGGAGATCGGGTGGGCCTACGACCCGCCCGACGACGACGCGATCGAGGATCCGCTCCCGGACGCGACCCGGCGGGTGCGTCCGACCCTCCGCAGCCGACTGTTCGGGGGAGTCGCGAGCGCTCCGCGACACCCGGGCGTCGCGTACTTCAGCGCGCTGTGTCTGGTCGGCGGCCTCCTGTTCGCGACCGGCAGGGTCTGGGATATCGCCGCACTCCTTTTCGCGGCCGGTGTCGCGCTCCCCGTGCTGCTTTTGAGTATCGACTACTGGCTTCGGTACGGCCTCGTCGAGTACCGCGTCGGCGACGACGCGCTCGTCGCCTACGACCGGCTGTTCGGGACGGCTCTGTGGCGCGTCGAGCCGTGGAACGAGACCGATCTGCGGGTGAAACGCGGGCGGCTCGACCGCCGGCTCGACACCGAGACCGTCGTGATCGAACTCCGCGACGACAAACACCGAATTCCGGGAATTCCCGACACCGAACCCATCCTCGAAGTCTTCGACAGGCGGGCGGAGCGATCGGAGTGATCGAAGCGCTCGAACCGACCGAACACTGCGGTTAGCGTTCCTCGACCCGGTAGAATGGGTGTGCGTCGCCCACGATCCGCTTGAAAACCAGAATCACGCCGGCGTGAAAGCTCACGAGCACGGTCACGCTCGCGACGATGACCGCCACCTCGACGGGGGTCGAGAGAAGGCCGAGCGACACGATGAGCGTCGTCGCACAGGCGGGCGCGTGGACCGCGTCGGTCGCGATCATCGCCCAGCTCGTCGCTACGAGCGAGAGAGTGGCGCTCGCGACGAGCCGGAACCCCGCCGGCGAGAAGGCCGGTGGAGTCGCGGTCAGGGCCGCGCCGGCGGCGATCAGTTGCCACGCCGCGAAGCCAGCGACGCCGCCGAGGAGGTGACTGCCGACGATCCGAGCGGCTCGCCCCCGCTCGGCTCGGCGGTCGAATGCGAGCGCGAACGCCGACGGGCCGAGGCTCGGGAAGACGAACGGCTGGCCCGTCGCCCACGCGATCGCGGCGAGGACCGTGAAGAGCAGTCCGGCGTAGAGGCTAGTCCCGACACGACGGCGCATTGCGACCGAGTCGGCGATCGACTCACAAAGCCCCGTCGGATCTCGGCCGAAATATCGTTCGCGATACCCGAACCCGAACGCCTAATTACGCCCGCGACGCCCGTCGTGACATGTTCGCGACGCTGCCGGACGCGCTCCGACTGCTCGTCGTCCCCGTCTTCGCGTGGGCGGCGCTCCGAGACGTCCGGACCCGCCGCCTCCCGAACCGACTGTGGCCGCCGCTGTACCTCTTCGGCGCGCTGCTTCTGGTCTGGGAGGTGGTCGCGCTGTGGCCGCTCGCGGGGGTTGAGGGGCGACTATTCTTTGTCCGCGTGGCGATCAGCCTGCTGTTCGTCGCGCCGCTCGGCTACGCGTTCTGGTACCTCGGCGCGTTCGGGGGGGCGGACGCGAAGGCGCTCATCGCGCTCGCTATCGTCTTTCCGACGTTCCCGGCGTACGAGGTCGCTGGGGCGACTCTCCCGATCGTCGACACCCAACTCGGCGTCTTCTCGCTCACGATACTGACGAACACGGTCCTGATCGGGCTGGCGTACCCCCTCGGACTGGCCGTCGTCAATCTCGTTCGCGGCCACGTCGCGCCGACGATGTTCCTCGCGCGGTCCGTGAGCGTTGACTCGCTCCCCGACCGGCACGGGCGGCTCTTCGAGAACGACGAGGGCACGACGCGGAACGGGCTCGACCTCGACGCCCTCCGGATGTACCTCCGCTGGCGGGGGCTCACGCTTTCCGATCTGCGCGCCGATCCCGACCACCTGCGCGACCCCGACAGCGTCGACGAGACGTTCGATCCCACCGACGGCGGCACGCACGTCGGCCCGCGAACCGACGGCGGCGTCACCGGATCGGCGGACGGCGCGGCAGTTCACGACGATCCATGGGCGGCCGAGCGGTTCCTCGACGAGATCGATCACGGCGCGTACGGCACCGACGCCGACACGCTCCGCGGCGGACTGGCGGCCGTCGCGCGCGAGGACCGGGTGCTGGTCTCGCCGGGGATGCCGTTCGTCGTCCCCATGGCCGTCGGACTGGGGGTCTCGCTGACGTACGGCGACGCGCTGTTCGCGGCGCTCGGCGCGCTCGGCGCGGTCTAGTCTCAGCTCCCGGCGCGGAGATCGCCCACCGTCAGCACGCGCGTGCCGACCGGTCGCTTCACGAACTCGCCGGTCTCGCGGCCGAGCAGTTCTCCGACTCCTCGCTGGGCCGCCACGTCGAGGAGGCGCTGGTCGATCCGTCCGTCGATGACGACCGCATTCGGAGCGGTGTCAGCGCGCTCGATCGCGTCGAACGCGTCGGCTGCGGCGACCTCCGCGAGCACGCTGCGGTCGTCATCGAGAAGACGGGCCCGGCCGCTCCCCGCGTCGACGATTTCCTGTACGTGCTCTTCGAGCGACCTCGGCTCGTCGTCGGCGGTGGCCGTCGCGACGTCGTCGGTTGCTGACTCGGCGTCGGAAGCGGATTTCGCGTCGTCGTCAGGGGACTCGTCGTCGACATCGTCTGTCTTGTCGCCTGCGTCGCGGTCGGGAGCCTCGCGTTCCCCGTTGCCGATCGCGTCGGCGTCCGTGTCCACGTTCGCGTCGGGGTCCGACTTGCCGTCGTCTCCGGCGCGCTTGTCGCTCTCGGCCGCGCTTTCGGACGCGGCGGTCGACGGAGCGGGACCGTCGGAATCGGACGGTTCGGATGGTTCAGACAGTTCGGTCGGTTCGGTCGCGGCCGACCCGTCAGCGCTGACGGACTCGACCGCGCCGGCCCCGTCGGTGGCACCGGGCGCGTCCGCGACTGACCCCGCGTGCGGCTCCGCCTCGGCGGCCTCGCGGAGGTTCGGTTCGTCGGCGAGACTGCTGTACGGGACCTTTCCGCGCAGCGCGTCGAACACGGCGCTGCGGTCGAGGTCCTCGACGGACTCGCCCGGCGGTGCGAACGCGACGTAGTCGACGTCACCGACCTGCGCCAGCTCGCGTAAGATGAGCTCGCCGCCGCGGTCGCCGTCGAGGAAGGCGGTGACGGTGCGGTCTGCGGTGAGATCCGCGACCGCCTCGGGGACGTTCGTCCCCTCGACGGCGACCGCGTTCTTGATCCCGCAGTCGAGAAGCGTCAGCACGTCCGCGCGCCCCTCGACGACGATGACGGCGTCTGAGTCGCCGACGCGCGGCCCGGCCGGGAGCCCTCGATAGTCGATGATCCCCTCGACGCGGGCGGCCTCTCGGACCTCTTCGAGGATGTCGTCGCTCGCGAGACTCGTCTCGTCGAAGCCGCCGGCGATCAGTTCCTTGGCGCGCTCGACGACCTCGCGTCGCTTCGCCGCTCGCACGTCTTCGATGCTCGTCACCTCGACTGACGCGCGACACGGGCCGATGCGGTCTATCGTCTCCAACGCGGCCGCGAGGATCGCGGTCTCTACTTTGTCGAGACTCGATGCGACGGTGACCTCGCCGAACGACTGGCCGTTCTCGGACTCGACGGCGACATCGATCCGACCGACGCGAGAGGACTCCTGAAGGTCTCTGAGGTCGAGTTCCTCACCGAGGAGCCCCTCGGTCTGGCCGAACACCGCACCGACGACGTCGCTCCGCTCGACGACGCCGTCGGCCGCGATGGTGGCGTGAATCAGATATTTTTCTGTGTCTTTCATGATGGGTGAATGGTGATGATCGGGCGGCGCTGACCGCCCGTGCGTCGTTGTGGCCGTCGCGGAAAATAGTTATCGCACTGTCTCCGTTGTCACTGATTGAAGAGAATAATTCTACAAAGCTCTAAATCGAATCTGATTAGTAGGTTTTATGCACTTAGAAATGATTTTCGTCGATATGGGCCGAAGTCGGAAAGATATCGTGTGGATACCGGTGTTCGCTGTACTCGTCGCCTTCGCCGTGCCGTGGCCGCTGTGGGGCGTCGACCTGATCGTGGCGGGGCTTCCGGTGTGGATATGGTGGCACATCGCGTGGTTGGGACTCTGTGCGCTGCTGTTCGCGCGATTCGTCCGGAGCGGGGCGTGGGAGCGTGGAATGGGACGCCACCCGGCACCGAACGCGGCCACCGGACAGACGAGCGAATCGGTCGCTCGGGGTGACGAGCCGTGACCCTCGGCCTCTCGCTCGGAGTGATCGTCGGCTACCTCGTGATCGCGCTGGCCGTCGGCCTCGTTGCGTATCGGGTCTCGGAGACGACGGCGGAGGACTACTACCTCGCGAACCGGTCGATAGGGACCGCCGTGTTGCTTTTCACCACGTTCGCGACCCTGTTGTCGGCGTTCACCTTCTTCGGCGGACCGAACCTCGCGTTCGCGGCCGGACCGGAGTGGCTGATAGTGATGGGAACCCTCGACGGCGTGTTGTTCGCGGTGCTTTGGTACGCGATCGGCTACAAGCAGTGGCTGATCGGTGACCGACACGGCTACGTCACGCTCGGCGAGATGCTCGGTGACCGATTCGGCTCGACGGGGCTCAGGGCCCTCGTCGCGAGCGTGAGCCTGCTGTGGCTGTTCCCGTACGTCATGCTCCAGCAGATGGGCGCGGGGGAGGCGCTCGTCGGACTGACCGGCGGTGCGGTCCCGTACTGGGGCGGCGCAGCGCTCGTCACCGCCTTCATGATCCTCTACGTCGTCCTCGCCGGGATGCGCGGCGTCGCGTGGACGGACACGATCCAGGGCCTGTTCATGCTCTCGATCGTGTGGATCGCGGCCGTCTGGGTCGTGTCGGCTGTTGGCGGCGTCGGCGCGGCGACGGGCGCGATGCTCGACGCCCGGCCCGAATTCGGGAGCTTCGGCGGCGGGACGTACTCGCCGGGATTCATCGTCTCCTCTGTCGTCACCATCGCGTTCGGCGTGACGATGTTCCCGCAGATCAACCAGCGGTTCTTCGTCGCTGACTCGGGCGAGACGCTGAAGCGGTCGTTCGTCCTGTGGCCGGTGCTCGTCCTCCTGCTCTTCCTCCCCGCGTTCATGCTCGGAGCGTGGGCCGCCGGGATGCCGATCGACGTACCCGATGGGGCGAACGTGCTCCCCGTCGTGCTGAACGAATACACGCCCGCGTGGTTCGCGGCGCTCGTGATCGCCGGCGCGATGGCCGCGATGATGTCTTCGTCCGACTCGATGCTACTGTCGGGGTCGTCGTACTTCACCCGCGACCTGTACCGCCCGTTGATCAACGCCAACGCATCCGAACGCCGCGAGGCATGGCTCGCGCGGATCGGCGTCGCCGTCTTCGCGCTGCTCGCGTTCGTCGCGAGTCTGTTCCGGCCCGGCACGCTGATCGAGGTCGGCGACACGGCGTTCTCCGGCTTCGCGCTGCTCGCACTCCCCGTGATCTGCGCGCTCTACTGGCCCCGAACCACCCGGACCGGGATGATCGTCGGGGTCGCCGTCCCCCAACTGGCGTACCTCGCGGTGGTGCTGTCGTCGGTCGTCTCGGCTGTCCCGACGCTGCCGCGAACGGTCGCGGGTGGCTGGGACGTGGCGCTGGGTCTGATGGTGCTGTCCGCGCTGCTCACCGTCGGCGTCTCGCTCGTGACCGCCCCGACCGCGGAAAGCGACGCCTCACGGTTCGCCGTCGCGGGCGACTGAGTCACGCCGGGGTTGGCGACCGACCGTCGAGCGGCCGACCGACCGGCAGCCAGCGACCGACGGCTATTCCTCTCCGCCGGTCACATCGAGGGTCGTGCTCAGATACGTCACGACGAACCCGGGAAAGGTGCGCGAGGCGGAGCAGTACCTGACGGACGGCTCCGTCAGCCAGCTCGACTTTGATTACACGGAGATACAGGCCGACGATCTCGGACCCATCGCCGCGCGCGGCGCGCGAGAGGCGCACCGCCACGCTGACGAGCCTGTGCTCGTCGATGACGCGGGACTGTTTATCGAGGGGCTCGACGGCTTCCCCGGGCCCTACTCCGCGTACGTCGAGGAGACGCTGGGGATCGAGCGCGTCCACGAGATCGCCGCCAGTCTCGACGACCGGCGAGCCGCGTTCCGGTGCACGCTCGGCTACTGCGACGGAGACGGGTTCGCCGCGAGCCCCGATCCGGTCGACCGAGGCGAACGCGACGCTGCCGCAGCCGCCGGACCGGAGACGGGCGACGGAGAGTCGGGTGACGATGGAGGGGAAGGCGACGAGGAGACGAAGCCCGCAGACGCGCTGCCGGTCAAACTGTTCGAGGGCTACGTCCCCGGACGGATCGTCTCACCGCGTGGCGACGGCGGATTCGGCTATGACCCGATCTTCGAACACGACGGAGAGACGTTCGCAGAAATGGACACGGACCGGAAGAACGCTGTCTCACACCGCGGGCGAGCGCTCTCGAAGTTCGCGGAGTGGTACGCGGACCGGGGACACGTGGATCGGTAGCTCACGGCTTCGACTAGTCGTCTCGACAAGAGCGATACCGTGGCGGTGCGGTCTCAGCGACCTAGTGTTCGATGTACTGCGTTTCCCACTCGGTCCGGGCGTCGATCTCGCGCTGACCGCGTCGCGTCAGGGTATAGTAGTTCGTTCGCCGGTCGCGCTGGCCCTTCTCGACGAGCCCCTTCTCGACGAGGGTGTCGAGGTTCGGATAGAGTCGCCCGTGATGGATCTCTTTTTCGTAGTAATCCTCCAGTTCGTCTTTGATCGCGAGTCCGTGCGGTTCGTCGAGCCCGGCAATCACGTATAGCAGGTCACGCTGAAAACCTGTGAGGTCGTACATACAACTGCGTACACGTTCAGTTTGTTAACAGATAAATATATCGTTATGAATAGACGCTATTGGCCCTATCGACCCAATTAGGCCGTGAATTCCCCACCTCAGACCTATCAGAATTACAACTGACGTTCGCGATCCGACCGCGATGTCGCCCCGACAGTCGTTTCTATACGTTGATATAATGGCCCGAATCGACGACTCTCGACGCGCTCAGGTCGGTGAGTCATCGGCAGAAAGAGACACGCCCGACGCGGAAAAAAGCCGCGTCGGGCGTGTCGTTGGTCCCCGCTGACGCTTCGGCCCTCCAGACGAAGCGTCACCCGACGATAACGGGCACGGAGTGATAAACCTGACGAGCGTGCGCCACAGGTGTTCGATTATTCACACGTGCGAGATCTCAAACGTGTATCAGTTCCGAGCACACAGAACAGAGCCGTACACCGAAACTCACAGACTGACGATCGGCCGCCGCGAACGGCAACGTCTATACGTCGACCGCGGGTATATCGCGAGAGCATGGACGATCGGACGCGCGAGTATCTGAAGGGGCGGTTCGGCGACTACTACCGCCGCGCCTCGCCCGCGCTTCCCCCGGACGCGAACCTCCGCGAGTGGGGGCACATCCCGTGGACCCCTGGGTCGGGCACGACGATGGTTCGCCACCAATCGTTGTTCGACCTCGGCGACGTCGACACCTTCTTCGCGGACAACGCGCCGCGACACGCGTACTTCTCGGCCGCGCGCTACGACGACCCGGGCGCGTCGACGATGTCGAAGAAGGGGTGGCGCTCTGCGGATTTGGTCTTCGATCTCGACGCCGACCACCTCCCCGGCGTCGATCCGGAGACCACCTCGTACCCCGAGATGCTGGCCGAGTGTAAGGACGCCCTCTGGCGGCTGCTCGATTTCTTGGAGAACGACTTCGCGTTCGACGATCTCACCGTCGTCTTCTCCGGGGGACGGGGGTACCACGTCCACGTCCGCGACGAGAGCGTCCGCGGTCTCGACAGCGAGGCGCGCCGCGAAATCGTCGACTACGTCCGCGCGATCGACCTCGACGCCGAGGGGCTGATCCGGACGGTCTCCGAGCGGGGCACGACGAAGCGCGTGCTCCGCACCGAGGGCGGGTGGGGCGCGCGCGTTCACGAGGCGCTCGTCGAGTACGCGGACGACCTCCGCGACATGGACGAGGACGCCGCCCGCGAGCGGTTGATGGAGTTGGAGGGGATCGGCGAGGGGCGCGCGGAGACGATCCTCGGCGCGTTCGAGCGCAACCCGACCGCGGTCCGCGAGGGCAACGTCGAAGCCGGCGGGCCCGGGGTGCGGCGGCTCGTCTCTGCGCTCGCCGCGCGCGTAGCCGCGACCGACACGGCCCCGATCGACGAGCCGGTCACGACGGACACGCGGCGGCTCATTCGGCTCCCGAGAACGCTCCACGGCGGCTCCGGGCTCGTCGTCACCCCGATCGACCGCGACGACCTCGACGACTTCGACCCGCTTCGAGACGCGGTTCCGGAGCGGTTCGTCGGCCGCGACATCCGGATCGAAAGCGACGCGGATCGGACGGTAGAACTAAACGGGGAGAGGGTGTTAGTGGAATCCGGTAGAAACACCGTGCCCGAGTTCGCGGGGATATTTCTGATGACCCGCGGCGAGGCGCGGAAATCCTCCGAACGATGAATCTCGACGAACTCAGGTCGGCGCAGGCCAAGGAACGCCGTAAGGACAGCCTCCAGCACCTGCGGGACTCGTTTTACGACGACGTGGCCGCGTACGTCGCTGACCTGCGCGCGGCCCGCGACCGGCGCGCAGCGCAGGTGGACAAGCCGTTCTCCGACGACGACGTGCGGCGCATGTCGGACGAGGTCGAGACCGCAGAGGAGGTCGCAGAGGCCCTGTACGAGCGCCGCGTCGGCAAGGTCGTCAAGCTCGCCTCCTTCGCCGCGGCCGACATGCCCGTCGAAGACGAGGGGATGACGACGGAGGAACGCGAGCTGTTCGACGACCTCGTCGACCGGATCGGCGAGAACAAGTCCCGCGTTCTCGACGTGCTCTCGGGTGAAACGCCGCCGTCCGGCTCGGATGAGTCCTCTCCCCTGTCCGAGCCGGACGCGAGGGCGTCGCCCGCGGCGTCAGAATCGACCGCCGAACCGGACGGGCTGACGCCCGGTTCGGCCGCAGCAGAGTCAGACGCCGCCGTGTCAACATCTGATACGTCGGCAGCCGATGCTACCTCGACACCCGACGCTACTCCCCCACCCGATGCCGCGGATTCCGGCGCGCTCGCGGGAGCGATGGGGGGATCGGAGTCCGACGCGGCCGAGGACGTGTCGCTCGGAGACGCCGACGAAGCGTCTCCCGCAGGCGCTGGCAGTGCGGCCTCAGAGAGCGCTGGCGACGCGGTTCCCGACATCCCCAACGCGCCGGCCGCGGACCCGACAGACGCAGCTGACGGATCGACTGCGTCGGGGGAGGCGACCGCAGTGCCGCCGGAGCCCGCGCCGCCGGGTGCGCCGGGCGTGGAGGACGCGGAGCCGCGGGGCGACGCATCGGACGCAGCCGGCGACGCGGGTACCGACCCCGAGCAGCGCGGGGACGGCGGCGTCGCCCGCCACGCCGAGAACACCGAAAATCCCGATACGGCCGACCCGTCGGCGCGCGACGACCGCACCACGGTCAAGATCACCCGCGACGTGGGCGCGATCCTCGGCGTCGATGACCGGGAGTACGAGCTCGCGAGCGAAGACGTGGTGACGCTGCCGGCGGAGAACGCGGATCCGCTCGTCCAGCGCGACGCCGCCGAGCGGCTGGACTGACGGCGCGGGTCCGATTTTCCGCGAGACTCCGACCGACGGACACTAACACCGAGAGCGACTATGCTCCGGCGATGGAGATCGAGTTTCTCGGCGGAGCCCGCGAGGTCGGTCGAAGCGCCGTCCTCGTCGACGACGCCCTCCTGCTCGATTACGGGCTGTTGACCGGCGAGCCTCCGCAGTATCCGATCCGCGATCCCGAACCCGACGCGGTCGTCGTCTCGCATGGCCACCTCGACCACGTCGGGGCCGTTCCGGCGCTGTTGAAGGGGTCGCGCCGGCCGACCGTACACTGGACGCCGCCGACCGCGGAACTCGCTCGGACCCTCGCACGCGACACGCTCAAGCTCCACGGAACCAGCCCGCTGTGTCCCTTTTCGCAGGAGCACGTCGCGCGCCTCGGCGAAGTCGAGGATCGACACGGGTACGCGGAGCCGTTCGAGGTGTGCGGCGGCCCCGCGGCCGGCGGCTACGAGGTGACGCTGTTCGACGCGGGTCACATCCCCGGCTCTGCACACGTGCTGGTGGACGACAGCGTGGGACGGAGTCCCACTGGCGATCGGACGAAGTCCGATAACGGAGACACCCGGCTCCTGTACACCGGCGACTTCCACACCGACGACCAGCGGTTGGTGTCCGGAACGACCGCCCGGCCCGACGCCGACATCGTGATCTGTGAGGCCACGTACGCCGACGTGTGCCACGAGGACCGGCGCAGGGTCGAAGAGCGCTGGATCGAGCGCGTTCGGACGACCATGTGGGAGGGTGGGACGGTCGTCGCGCCCGCGTTCGCCATCGGCCGGACCCAAGAGATGCTGCTCGTCGCCGACGCCGCCGACCTGCATCCGTACGTCGACGGGATGGGCGTGGACGTGACGCGGATGCTTCGGCAGTACCCGACCTTCCTGCGCGATCCGGACGCGTTCGGTCGGGCGACGAGCGCGGCCCGGTTCGTGACGGGGCGAGACGGCCAGCGCGAGCGGATCGCCGGCGACAACGAGCTGATCGTCACCACGTCGGGGATGCTCGCCGGCGGCCCGGTCCGCTCGTACCTCCCCGCGATCCGGGCGAATCCGACGAACGCGGTCACGCTGACCGGCTATCAGGTGGCGGGAACGCCCGGCCGCGAGCTACAGGACCACGGGCGAATGGAGATCGACGGGCGAGTCCGACCCGTGAGCGCGGCCGTCGAGTCGTACGACTTCTCCGCGCACGCGGACCGAGGCGGACTGGAGTCGTTCCTCGGCGACTACGCCGACGCGCGGGTGATGATTGTCCACGGGGACCGATGCGAACCGTTCGCCGACGATCTGAAAAAAGCGGGATTCGACGCGATCGCACCCGAACTTGGGGAGCGAATCGACGCGTGAAGCGGAGGCCGCAGCGGACGAGTCAGGCTCCGCCGTCGGTGTACGCCCAGCCGTCGAGCACGCGCTCCGCGGTCGCGTTCGCCTCCGCCGGGGTGGGACAGCAACCGTCGTCGACCTCGTCGGAAAGCGCTCCCGCGAGCGCGTAGACAGCAGCCCCGTCCGCGCGGTCGGCGACGCGCTCGAACGTCGGCCGGTAACCGGCGGCGGCGCGCTGTCCGATCTCGTCGAGCGAAGCGTCGATGGCGTATTCGAGCTGCCGGACCGCTTCCTCTGGTTCCATATCCGTCCCTCCGCGTCCGACTCACTTAAAGGTACTCTGATTCGGAATCGAGTTAATAGCGGTGGAGATTCGACGGTGTTCACCCGATGGTTCTGTTCGTGACCACCCAATGGCGCTGTTCGACCCGATGGCGCTGTTCGTGATCGACGCGCATACGCGTCGCGAGCGCGGAGGACGCGGCATGAGTGATACGGACGACGACACGGTCGACGCAGCCGAGCGCGCCGCCGTCGCGGAGCGCGCGGCCCGGGCCGGCGCGCGGGTCGCACACGACAGGTTCCGGAGCGACATCGCGGTCGAGACGAAAGGCCAGATTGACGTGGTGACCGAGGCCGACCGCGCGGCCCAGCGAACCGTGATCGCGGAGATTCGAGAGTCATTCCCCGACGACGCGATCGTCGGCGAGGAGGAGGACGAGCGGAAGACCGTTCCCGACGAGGGTACAGCGTGGGTGATCGACCCGATCGACGGCACGAGCAACTACGTCAGAGACATTCGCGTGTGGGGGACGGCGGTCGCGGCGGTCGTCGACGGCGAGCCCGTCGCGGCCGCGGTCGTCGCGCCCGCGCTCGGCGACGCCTACACCGCCGACGCCGACGGCGCGTACCGCAACGGCAAGCCCATCGTGGTCAGCGACGTGAGTGACGTGCGTCGGAGCACCGTCGCTCCGACGCTCTGGTGGGACCTCGACGCCCGCGACGAGTACGCGGCGGCCTGCGAGGCGATTGTTCACCGATTCGGCGACATGCGACGGCTCGGCTCGGCACAGGTCACGCTCTCGACGGTCGCCGCCGGCGGGCTCGAAGGGACCGTCTCGAACCTGCGCGCGAACCCGTGGGACTCCGTCGCGGGCGTGTTCATCGTTCGGCAGGCTGGCGGCCGCGCCACGGATCTCGCGGGCGACCGCTGGCGACACGACTCGACCGGACTCGTCGTCTCGAACGGCTGCCTCCACGACGAACTACTCGCGGCCGCGAGAGCGATCGGCGAGTCGACGTGACCTTGTCGGGGCCACGTCGTCGATATCGGATTCGTCAGAGGTTGGATTCGTCGGAGGTCGGTCAGCCAACGTAGTCGAACGCGACGGCGAGGTCGTCGCCGCCCCAGAAGACGAACCGGTAGCGACCGGCCGCAAGATCGGGACAGACACGGAGAACGTCTGCGTGCGGCCCCCCCTCGATCAGTCCCGATTCCGTCATCTCGAACTCCCACGTGAGCGACTCGCCCGGATCGACGCCGATCGCCTCGTCTGTGTATCCGAATGGCCCCTCGCCGTCGGTACCGCGGATCTCCGTCCAGCCGGCCTCCGTCCGGAGTTCGAGGTTGTACTTGCCCTGATTGCCGATGTGAGCCGGCCGATCGGAGACGTTCGTCAGCTCGATCCGGAAGGGGTCGCCGCGAGCGAGTGGGCCGGCAACGGGGGCGGTATCGCCGCCGGTTCCGTCCTCGTCTTCCATTTCATCGCCAGCGCTGTCACTTCTCTCGTCGTCGGGACTCACGATCCGGAGCGCGAGCGGCCCCGCGTCATCGTCGTCGTCGGAGCCAGCGTCGTCGGCGTCGGATCCGTCGTCGCCGTCGCCACCCACTCCGCCACCGCCGCCCCAGTTGACCGCGCCCTCGTACACCTGCGGATGTCGCTCGAACCCCTCGGTCTCGCAGTCGAATGAGGCGGGGATCGCGGTCGGCTCGCCGTCGGGACGGACGACGCCGGGCAGCACATCGGGGTCGACCACGCCGTCGTCGCAGACTGTTCCCGTCTCACCCCAGCCGTCAGTGACCTGTAGCCGCACCGACACCGGGCGGGGATCGGACTCGATCCGCACCATCGCGGCGGGATAGGTGATCGCCTGTCCGCACCCCTCGTCGACTGCCGCGGTGTCTTCGACTCGGACGCTCGCGGTCAGCGTCCCGTCCTCGATGGTGATGTCCTCAAACGACAGCGCGGAGTGACACGTCGTCGGTCCGACCGACTCGACGTACACGACGACGGCGCGCTCGAAGTCGGTCTCCGAGACGAACGTGCGCGTCTCCTCGGACGCGTCGTCGAGCAGCCAAGTCGCGTCTTCCTCCGCCGCGATGCGCGTGCAGAATCCCCGCCGCGACCGACGGTCCCACGCCGGCCCGGACAGCGGCGACTCGACCTGCAGCACGGTCCGTTCGGTCGGGGCGTCCGCGTCGCCGTCAGTTCCGTCGTCTCCGTCGCCACCGTCGGTTCCGTCACCGTCGCTGCCGGGTCCATCGCTACCGTCTCCGCCCGTACAGCCGGCGAGCGCGCCGACACTTCCCGCGACGACGCTGCGGATCGCCAGTCGACGCGTGATCTCGGTCATACCTCTTCTACGGCGGGAGCAGATAAGTGTCTCGTGTACGGACAACCGACTGTTTGTGTTATCCCGCTCTCCGTGCCACTCGGGATCTTCGCTGGGGAATGGCCGAACCAGTTGCCCACGACCGGAGCGGCCGAGATCGACGTCGGTTCGGAACAATAACGAGAATCTGAGAAAAAGGATGAGAATAGTCGATAAACGATTAAACGCATTCTGCGTGCGTTGTAAAACGTCCCGCGACCGCCGAGAAATGAGGTGAAAATCCCCGAACCCTCTCCCGGCTATATGTGGGTCCCCGTCGTAGGCAGAAGTGAGCATGTCAACCCCCGCTTCCACTCGCCTCGTCTCCGGTCGGCACGTCGCCGACCTGATGACCGGCACGGTGAAGGCGGTCGCCTTCTGGGCGGCCATCGCCATCCCGCTCGCGTACCCCGTGTTGCTGTACGAAGGGCTCGACGGAACGACCGGACTGTGGTTCGTCGGTTTACTGATCGCCAACGTCGCCGCGCTCGCGCTCGGTCACGACCACAAACGCTGACTGTCACAAACGCTGACCGTCACGATCACGGGCGTTGATCGGCCGACTGCACGCGGCCGGCATCGCGCGGTGCGTCCCGCCGACATCTCCCCGGCGGCCACCGGATCCACGCCCTCCACAGCCGTCGACCGCCCGCGCGCCGGCCCGTCTCGAAGCGCTTACCCGCGATCCGACCCGACTGCGCGTATGACCGACGAGACGCACGTCGAGTGGCGCGACTGGGGCCCCGAGGCGTTCGCCGAGGCAGACGATCGGAACTGTCCGGTGCTGCTGTCGCTGTCCGCGACGTGGTGCGAGGGCTGTCACGAGATGGATGCGGTCACGTACGCCGAGCCGCGGATCGCCGCCAACGTCAACGAGGGGTTCGTCCCGATCCGCGTAGACGTCGACCGCCACCCGCGGGTGCGCGAGCGGTACAACATGGGCGGGTTCCCGACGACCGCCTTCCTCACGCCCGAGGGCGAACTTCTCACCGGTGCCGGCTACCTCGACGTGGACGGGATGCGGCAGGTACTCGAATCTGTCCGACAGATGTGGACCGAGAAGGGCCGCGAGGCCGGCCGCGTCCCGCGCGCGCTCGACGCCGACCTGCCGCCCCGCGGCGAGCTGACCGACGCCGTCGAGAGTCACCTCGCCGGACAACTGGAGGTGAAGTACGACGAGGAGTACGCCGGCTGGGGGACGGACGCGAAGTTCCCGCTCCCTCGGACCGTCGAATTCGCCCTGAAGCGCGACCGGGACCGCGCGCTCCGCACGCTCGACGCGGTCCGTGATCACCTCGCCGACGAGGTCGACGGCGGCTTCTTCCGATTCGCGGGGACCCGCGACTGGGGCGACGTGGCCTACGAGAAGCCCCTCGACACGAACGCCGCGGTCACCCGCGCATTCGCGAACGCCTACCTCTACACCGGCGACGAGGCGTACCTCGACCCCGCGCTCGACGCCGTCGGCTTCCTCACCGACGACCTCTGGACCGGCTACGGCGTCGGCGGGAGCCTCGGCCCCGGGCTCGGCCGCGCCTACTACGCCGCGTCCGCCGAGGACCGCGCCGATCTCGACGCACCGCGACGCGACTTCACCGTCTTCGCCGGCGGGAACGCGCTGGCGGCCGACGCGCTGCTCACCGTCGCCGCCTACACCGACGACGACCGCGCCCGCGAGTACGCGAGCCGGATCCTCGACGGACTCGAACGCGACCTGATCGACGCCGACACCGGAAAGGTGACCCGCTACCGCGGCAGCGACGCAGTCGGGGAGTCTGACCTCCTCGACGACGCCGCTCACGTCGTGAGCGCGTACGCCCGCGCGGCGGGCGTGCTCGGTGAGGGAGTGGCCGTCGCCCGAACCGTGGCGGACCGTGCGATAGAGCGACTGCACGTCGACGGCTCGTTCGTCGACGGCCCCCGATCAGGAGCTGGTCTGCTCGACCGTCCGTTCCGGCCGCTCGACGGGAATGTGGAGATGGCGACCGCGCTGCTCGATTTAGCGGCGCTGACCGGCGAGGATCGGTACCGGGCGGTCGCTCTGGAGACCGCCGAGTCGTTCGCGGGTGCGACCGAGCGGCTCGGCGTCCAAGTCGCCGGGTACGGCAGCCTCGTCGGCCGACTCCTGCGCGGGACGACGGCAATCGCCGTCGGCGACGAGCCGGGAAGCGACTTGCACCGCGCCGCGTGGCGCGTCGCGGACCACGAGAAGGTCGTCGCGCCGAACGCCAATCTACCGGGCGCACCAACTCCCGAGACGGTTCCGGAGGGAGCGGCGGTGGTCATCGCCGGCGACGCCGTCTCGGACCCCGCAGACTCGCCCGACGCGCTGCTGGAGCGGGTAGCGACGCTCGCTGAGTAGGTCCTCCAGTCTGTGGCGCGAGAGACGCCTGCGCGACATCCCTGCGTGATATCCCTACGCGGCGTCCACTTCGTTGCGGAGGTTGCCCATGCGAACCTCGCGTTCGGCGTGGGCGTTGTGCTGGTGGATCGACTCGTCGTTCGACTGTTTCATGTGGATGACGGCGTCGTCCGAGAGGTGATCGAACTCCGTGACGGTCCCCTCAGCCAGCGCGCGGACACAGTCCTCAACGAACTTCGCGTCGGCGTGGGCTGCATAGGTCATGTGGTCTTCGTCGGGGCGCTTCGCCATGTTGTAGATGCGCGCGCTCATCGCGTCGCGGGCGACGTCGATCACGTCTCGGAGGTCGATTTCGGGGTGGCCGTCGGTCGTGATCGTTAGCGTCGCGTGGCCGCGCTGAGAGTGGCCCGGCTGCGGGACGGCCTCTAGGAACTCCTCTGTCGTCTCCTCGTCGACGCCAAGTTCGGCGAGTTTCTCTCTCGCACGCGACTCGCTCATCCCCTGTGAGCACGGACAGACGGTCATACCCGTGACCTCCGCACCGATCTCCTCGCGGGTCCCCTCCTCGGTCGCGGTGGCGCTGGCGACGATCTTCGCCGTGCTCTGCGTCTCGATACCGGACGCGGGCGTGTCCTCGCGGGTGACGAGCTCCGCCGACATCGACACCTCGGCGGTGGTGGTGTAGTCGTGTTTCTCCAAGAGTCGCTCGGCGGCGTCGCCGCAGACCTCCTCGACGCGATACGCTTCCTCGCGGGTTATCTCCTCCAATATCTCATCGATGGTCGCGAGGTTCCGGGACATGTCGATCCCCTTGCGGCCGCTCGGGAGGTCGACGAACACCTCGAACTCGGCCATGAGGACGATCGGCCGATCGCCGTTCCGCGAGATCTTGACGAGCTTCTCGACGCCGGTGACGCCGACCTGCGAGAGCCCGACGGTCACGTCGGGTGCCGACGCCTGTACGTCCGGCAGCTGATGACTCATTACGTTCCCGGTAGGGAAGTCACGGGATTAGCCCTTTCGAAAGGGGGGGCTCCGATCGGGTGTTCTCGGCATCGGTGGCCGGATTTTCGAGTGCGGCCGCGAAACGACGAAGCCGCGATCGCGCGGTCACGGTGTGCGATCGGCTCCCGGTCTCGGACCGTAACGCACCATTTATAACCGCGGCAGCGGAAGAGTGCGCAAGACCATGCCGAGTTCCAATGGGCCTCAGAAGGCGACTCGCGACAAGCTCTCGAACAAACCCCGCGACCGCGGCACGTCGCCCCCGCAGCGCGCGATTCAGGAGTTCGAGGAGGGATCGCGGGTCCACCTCAAGATCGACCCGAGCGTCCAAGAGGGTCGCTTCCATCCGCGGTTTGACGGCCGCACCGGAACGGTAACGGGTAAACAGGGCGCTGCGTTCACCGTGGAGATCTCCGACGGCGGCAAGACGAAGACGCTCATCGTCCGAGCCGCCCACATGAGCGCGCAGCAGAACTGAGATGACGATATTCAAAGAGAAGGTTGACGAAGAGTTTGTCACCACGTCGGAGGCGAAAGAGATCCTCGTCGAGATCGAGGCCGAGCGAGCGGACGACGAGGACCGCGACCTCCGATACGAACTCGCCCGCGCGATCGAGCACGTCAACCGGTTCGCCCGCCTCGACGCCGACGAGTCCCGCGAACTCGTCGAGGAACTGACCGAGTTAGAGCCGATCGACGTTCCGACGGCCGTGAAGATCGCCGACCTCCTGCCCGAGGACCGGACCGAACTGCGCTCGGTGTTCGCCCAAGAACGCTATTCGCTCGACGGCGACGAACTCGACGATGTCCTCAACGTCGTCGCGAAGTACGCCTGAGCAGACGGCTTCACGACCCGCGGACCGCCGCATATTTCTCGAAGTTCGTCGCAGACCCCAACAAGGGTTCCGGCGGTCTCGACCGCACCGTTCTAACGCCGGTCCGCGTCAGTACACAAGTTCGCCGTCGATGAACTTCTGCGTACGCTCGTCGGACGGGTTCTCGAAGACGACTTCCGTCGGAGCCATCTCGGTGATTCCCTGATCTAAGAGCACCGCGACGCGGTCGGCCACGCGGCGCGCTTGATGCATGTCGTGTGTCGCCACGACGACGCCGATACCGCGGTCTCGTGCCGCCGCGATCGCCGATTCGATGACCGCGGTGTTTCGCGGATCGAGGTCGGAGGTCGGTTCGTCGAGCAGTAGGACATCGGGTTGATACGCCAGTGCGCGGGCAAAGGACACACGCTGGGCCTCGCCGCCCGATAGCGATCCCGCGTCCTGCTCTACTGCGTCCGCGAGGCCGACGACATCGAGGGCGTCGTGAACGGCGTCCGCGGTGGAATTCGATCCGACGAGCGACGCGACCGTACTCCGGAGTCGATCGCGCCAAGGTCGCCGAATCCGGAGGCCGTACTCGACGTTGCGGGCGACGGGGGCGTCGAAGAGACTCGCCTCTTGAAAGACCATGCCGACACGTCGCCGAAGCGAGAGCCGCGCCGATTCGTCCGCGGCCCAGACATCCGTTCCGTCGAGCGTGACGGCACCTTCGTCCGGTTCGAGCGAGAGTGAGAGCAGTCTGAGAAGTGTCGTCTTCCCGACGCCCGAGGGGCCGATGACGGCGACGACTTCGCCCGCGTCAACGCCCATCGAGAGGGTTCGAAAGACGGGGTCGGATCCGTACGACATCGTCACGTCCGTCGCGCGCAACATCACTGCTGCACCCCCCGATCGCCGAAGCGGACGACCACGGCGTTAACGAGCAACACGAGCGCGACGAGCACGGTCCCGAGAACCAGCGCAGTCTCGTACTGTCCCTGTCGGGCTTCGAGCTGGATGGCGGTCGTGAGCGTTCGGGTCTTCGAGATGCCGTCCGCGCTCGTGATGTTGCCGCCGACGATGAGCACGGATCCGACCTCGCTGATCGCGCGACCGAACCCGGCCAACACGGCCGTCGCGATGCCGTACCGCGCCTCCTTAACGACCACCAGTGCAACGTCGAACCGGGTGCCGCCGAGCGTCCGCGCGGCGTCGCGAACACCCTCGTCCACGCCGGTGACCGCCGCGAGGCTGATCGCCGTGATCGGCGGCGTCGCGAGCACGAACTGCGACATGATCATCGCCTGTTTGGTGAAGATAAGGTCGAGCGAGCCGAGCGGCCCCTGATTCGAGACGGCGAAAAGCACCATCAGTCCGACGACGACGCTCGGAAAACCCATCCCCGTGTTGATGACCGACTTCACGAACTGCTTTCCGGGGAACTCGCTCAGGCCCACGACGATCGCGACCGGAATGCTGAACAGGGTGCTCAGCGCCACGGCGGCGAGGCTCACGTACAGCGAGACGTAGATGATACTGGAGACGTACCCCTCTCTGAACGAGACGTCGAGAAGGGCCGGAACGACCTGTGCGATCGGTTCGAGCGGCACGCTCACTCCTCTGTGGACTCGCCACTCCAGCCTTCCGGAACGTACTGCTGGAAGTTCGGGTCCTCCGAGACCGCCTCGGGGAAGAACAGCTGCTCGCCGTTCACTTGGTACTCCGAGACAGCGTCTTGGACGCCGGGGCTCGTGATCCAGCCGATGTACGCCATCGCGAGGTCGTAGTTGGCGTTGTCGTGCACGCCGGGGTTGACGGCCATGATTCCGTAGGGGTTCGCGAGAATTTCCGGTCCGTCCTCGATGGGTCCCTGCACGAGTATCGTCAGGTCAATCTCCGACCGCTGCGAGATGAACGTCCCTCGGTCGGCGAGCGTGTACGCCCTCTGCTGGTTCGCGACGTTCAGCGCCTCACCCATCCCGGTGCCGGTCTCCTGGTACCACTCGCCGCCCGGATCGGTTCCGGCGGCCTCCCAGAGGTTGAGTTCCTTGGTGTGTGTCCCCGAGTTGTCGCCACGCGAGACGAACATCGCCTCGGCGTCGGCGATGCTCGTGAGCGCGTCGGTCGCCGACTCCATCCCTTGGATCCCCGCGGGGTCGTCTTCGGGCCCGACGATCACGAAGTCGTTGAACATCAGGTCGCGACGGTTGACCCCGTACCCGTTGCGCAGGAACTCGTCTTCGAGCCCGCGGGCGTGGACCATCACCACGTCGGCGTCGCCGTTGCGAGCCGATTCGAGGGCGGCACCCGTCCCCTGTGCGACCGCGTCGACGGACACGTCGTACATGTCTTCGAAGTCGGTGTGGATCTCGTCGAGAAGTCCCGTGTCGTAGGTACTCGTCGTCGTCGTGAGCGTGAGCGTCTCGCCTGCGACGCCCACCTCGCTCCCGTCGGAGCCGTCGCTCCCGCTCCCCCCGTCGGTACCGTCCTCGCCGTCGGCACCGTTTCCGCCACTGTCTCCGTTCGACTGCGAACAGCCGGCCGTGCTCGCGACCGCCCCAGCGCCGAGCGCGGCGATAAGTTCTCGTCGTTGTATCGTCATAGACACACCGTTGGACTGATACTAAATATAGCTTATGCCGCGTAGTGCAGGTGGCGTGGTGGAAATAACCGAGCGAGCGGCGTCGCTAGCGGGTATTTGTCTGTCGTTACTGACACCGGGAATGATCTCGAAGTCCAGCCCGCACGATCCCCGCACCTCACGCCTCCCCAGCCTCGCGGCTCGCTGCTCGCGGTTTCACCGCTCGCAATCGAGGTGTTCGCTCCGCTCACACCTCGCTCGCCGCATCCCTCGCGGGCGGTTCGCGCCGCGCCGCGTCGCTCACCGGCGCGCCGACCGCCGCGTTCGGTTGTCAGCCGTCGCCGACGCTCGTCGCTGGCTCGACTTCGCTCCGCTCGGTCGAACTGCGGAAATCGAAGATTTCCGCGCTTGACTTCGGCTTACACCCCGTCAAACAACGCCTGACTGCGTCAGGCGGGCTCGACGAGGAGTGAAACGACTCGTCGAACACCGATAGACTCGCTTCGCTCGTCTATCGAGCCCGATCCGGCTTACGCCGGATCGAACAGCGTCTCGCCCTCGACCATGTGCGCCTCGACGGCGTCCATGTCGAGCGTGACGCCGAGCCCCGGCTCCTCGGGGACCTCGATGTGGCCGTCCTCGATGACGTTCTCTTCGACGAGGTCGCCCCACCAGCCGAGCTCGTAGGAGTGGTACTCGATCGCGAGCGAGTTCGGGATCGACGCGCCGACGTGGGCGGCCGCCATCGTCGCCACCGGCGACGCGACGTTGTGCATCGCGACCGGCACGTAGTACTGGTTCGCCACGTCGGCGATCTTCCGCGTCTCGCGCATGCCGCCGACCTTCGGCAGATCGGGCGCGACGATGTCGACGGCCTGATTCTCGATGAGCCGACGCAGTTCGGTGACGCGGTAGCGGTTCTCGCCGACCGCGATGGGCGTGACGGTGTTTTTCGTCACTTCCTCCTGTACGTCGAGGTTCTCCGGCGGCACCGGGTCTTCGAGCCACCACACGTCGTACTCCTCGATCGCGTCTGCGAGGCGCTTCGCCGACCCGCCGGAGAACGTCCAGTGGCAGTCGAAGGAGACATCGGCCTTGTCTTTGACGCGCTCCGTTACTTTCTCGACAATCTCCGCCTTGTGGCGGATCTCGCCGGGGCGGAGGTGGCGGTTCGCGCGGTCCTTCTCGTGACCCGAGGGCACGTCGAGGTCGAACTTCAGCGCGTCGTAGCCGAGTTCGTCGACGACGCGCTCGGCCTCGTCAGCGCAGGCCTCGGGGTCTGCCTCGTCTTCGGTGTGGCAATCGCAGTAGACGCGCATCCGGTCGCGGTACTTCCCGCCGAGCAGCTGGTAGGCGGGCACGTCGAGGATCTTCCCCGCGAGGTCGTGGAGCGCCACCTCTATACCGGAAATTGCGGTGACCGTGACACCCTCGACGGAGCCCTCACCGGACATCTTCTGGATCAGGTGCTCGTACAGCCGATCGATGTCGAGCGGGTTCTCGCCGATCACGAACGGCTTCATGCGCTCGATGAGTTCCGGCACGCCAGCACCCCAGTACGCCTCACCGGTACCGACGACTCCCGCGTCGGTGTACACGCGGACGAGCGTCCACGGGAAGTTCCCGTCGACCATCGTCGTCTGCACGTCCGTGATCTCGACATCGCGGCCGCCGCCCCGAGACCCGGTAACGCCCATCGTTCCCGCAGAGAGTTCCCGCATCGTGTACTCCGCGTTCGGGTCGTGAAGCGACTCGTAGTTTCGGCTCATGGTCGAGTCGTTTATTCGAAACAGGGTAAACTTTTATGTTCGATCGCGGGTCAGTTGCCTCGGGACGCCGCCGCTGACGGCGGCCGGCCCGGACACGAAGATAGGGAACTTTTCAATGCCGCGCCTGCAACGGGCCGCATGGTCGAAATCACCGACTCGCTGGCGTGTCTCTTTACCGGCGAGATCGAAGAGCGAGACGGCGAGCACGTCGTCACAGTCCCGGAAAGCGAGATCGAACACGGCACCCTCGAACCGGGGAAATCGTACCGCGTCGCGCTGATCGCCCGCGAGACGGCGGAGTCGACGAGCGACGGATCCGAGACGGATCCCGGACAGACGTCCGGTCGGTCTCGCTCCGGTAACGGCGCAACCCCCGGCACTTCGAGCAGCTCGGCGACCGACACTGCCCCGTCCGGACCGCCGGTTTCAGAAGGAGACATCCGAGAAGTGACGATCGAGACGCTCGGCGACAAAGGCGACGGGATCGCGAAGATTGAGCGAGGCTACGTCGTCATCGTCCCCGACTCCGAACCGGGCGATCAGCCGACAGTGGAGATAACGAGCGTCCGCGAGAACGTCTCGTTCGCCGACGTCATCGACGAGTAGCGGGAGTCCGTTTCGGTTCAGCGGCGTGTCACTCCGGCGGATCGCTCCGCGAGAACAGCGTCCGGAGGTGTGTCGGCGAGAAGACGGAGGACGGGCGGTCCATGTGCACGCCGATCTCACCCGACAGAGCCCACAATCCGGCTCGCTGGATCGGTTCCGGCAGCGAGTAGCAGGATCGGATCGCGTGACCGAGCCTGATCTCCGTTCCGAGTTCGTCGCGCCACGCCGACTCGTAGTCGGCGAGCGTATCGGGGTCGGCCGGGTCGATCGTCTCCGCAGCCGCGTCCGCCGCGGTCATCCCGTACAGAATCCCGCCGCCCGTGAACGGTTTCGTCTGTGCGGCGGCGTCGCCGATCAGGAACGCTCGGTCGGTTGTCACGCGATCCGGAGGACCGATCGGGATCGCGCCCGAGCAGAACCGGTCAGTCGTCACGCCGTAGGCGTCGGTGAGCGCGTCGAATCGTGCGGAGACGTCTTCGCCCGGCGGCGCAGCGAGCCCGTACTCCACGCCGGCGTCGCCGCGGGGGATCCGCCACGCGAAGAACGTCGGAGCGGTGAGGTGCACGTCCACGAGGTCACCGTCGTCCGGCTCGTCGTCGAACGCGAGCACGCCGTGGAGCAGCTCGTCTGGCTCGGGCAGGTCGAGCGACCGGCGGACCCGCGAGGTGGGACCGTCACAGCCGGCGATCATCCGCGCCTCGAAGCGCTCGGTGTCGCCGTCGCCGACGCTCGCCTCGACGGCGACGCGGTCCGCACGCTCCTCGACCGAGACGACCGTGTGGCCCTCGCGCACGTCGGCACCCGCGTCGCGGGCGGCGACGGCGAGCCTCCGGTCCATGCCGACCCGATCGATCACGTTCGACACCGGCTCGCGCTTGTAGAACGGGGACGCTCGCGACTCCGGCCCGCCGACGTGAAACCGTGCGCCGTACACGCTGTTCTGGAGCAGCCGCTCGCGCGCGTCGTCGGGGACGAACTCCCAGATGTCGTCGGAGACGTGTCCGGAGCAGGCCAGCGGCTCGCCGACCCTCCCCTTCTCGAGGACGAGCACGTCGCTGCCCGCGGCGGCCGCGCGACGGGCGAACCGCGAGCCCGGCGGGCCGGCCCCGACCACCACGAAGTCGTACATGTGCCGATGGTCGTCACGCTCACACATAACTGCGACGAGGACAGCGCAGGGCGTGGCGATTCAAGGACACTCAGCCAATCGACAAACGAGAGGACACTCGATCGACCCGCCACTCCGCGACCCGACTGGGGCTACTCCAATCTAGCGAACAGGTTGAGGACGTAGGCCGTCCGAAGCATCTTCGCGGACTGTCCTCGATCGAATACCAGTTCGTCGCGGTCGAGAACGTGTGAAAGCACGTCGGCGGAGGCGTGCTCCGGCGCGGCCGCGACGCCGGCGTCGTTGGCAGCGGTCCACTCCATCACCCGGAGGTCCGACTTGCTGTCGCCCATCACGAGTGCGAAGGGGTCGGGTACGTCGAGCACATCGAGAGCGGCCTCCACACCGGCGACCTTGTCGAGTTCCAGCGATCCGACCTCCGCGGCGTCCCCCCGGTAGTACGCGACATCGATCCGGTCGAACAGCGACGCGACGGGATCGGGGATGTCGGTCGACGCGTCCGTCTCACCGGCCACCGATGCTGCCTCCGACGCCTCTAGAACCTCCTGTATCTCCGGGTCTGCAGCCGCGTAGTGTGCTCGCGCCCACGCGGCACCGTGGTCTTCGTGGTCCTCCGTGTCGTCGATCTTCGGGTCGTCGATCTCATCGACGACTCGTTCGACCACCGACGCGCCGAGCACGTCGATCAGGTGGACCAGTCCGTCGTCGATCACGGCCTCGGCGTCCGCGCTCCCCGTCTCGAAGTTCGGCTTCAGCGTCACGTTAAACTCGTTGCCTTGGAGGTGACAGCCGCGACGGACGTTCTCGGGCGCGGCCGACAGCGCGCGCGATCGAACGGTCTCGAAGGTTTCTCGCACGTCGGGGCCGAGGTCCTGATACAGCAGGCGCTTCGTGCGTGACCCGTGGCCCGGCGTAAACACGCCGTTTCCGGCCTCGTAGACGATAGAGAGGTTCCCAGAGTGGACCAGTTCGTTGCCGAGTCCCTGGATCATGAACCCCTTCACGTTCTCCAGCGTCTGGCCGGTACAGATGACGATTGGAACGCCAGATTCGTATATCTCCGTTAGGATGTGGAGCGTTTCGCGGGGGATCTCATTGTCGGTCTGTCCCGCCGACCGGAGCGTCTCGTCGACATCCAACACGAGCGCGTTGATCGCGCGGTCGTATCGCGCAAACAGGTCGAGCGCAGTGAACGCCGTTTCCCGATCGGCGTGCGCCGCGATCTCCGCGAACGTGCCCCCGGCGGGGAACGATTCGTGGATCTGGCGTTTCAGTCGTTCGAGTTCGTCGTTGACTTCCTCCCAGTGGTCGAGCGCCACGCGCGAGTCGACCAGCGGAAAGAGATCTACGAACGTCTGGTGCTCTCGCAGCACCTCCACGTCGAACTCGTCGTACAGCCGATAGAGGAGATCGTACCGCTCCATGGCAGCCCTCCGGTCCGAGGTCCGTAAAACGTGCCGTCTCGGATCGGGCCCGACGACAAGCGCACCGTGCGCAGAGCGGAACCCGGAAAGCGTCACCGAGACGTTCCGACTGGTTTATAATCGCCCGCGAGCGCCTCACGGGTATGATCGACGACGAGCGACGACGCGACCTCATCGCCGCGCTCCGGGCGGCCGACGCCGTCAGATTCGGCGAGTTTGAACTCTCACACGGCGGGACGAGCGACTACTACGTCGACAAGTACCGGTTCGAGACGGACCCGGATGCGCTGACGCTCGTCAGCGAGGCGTTCGCCGACGAACTCGCCGCGACAGACGCGAAGCTCGCTGGCGTCGCGCTCGGCGCGGTGCCGCTCGTCGCCGTGACCGCCGCCGAGTTGGGACGCCCCTATGTGATCGCCCGCAAACAGGCGAAAGCGTACGGCACGGGTAACCGGATCGAGGGCAAGTTGGAGGACGGCGAGGAGGTCGTCGTGATCGAGGACATCGCGACGACTGGGCAGTCCGCCGTCGACGCCGTCGAAGCCCTACGCGAGGCTGGCGCGACCGTGAACCGCGTGCTCGTGGTCGTGGATCGAGAGGAGGGCGCTGCGGAGTTGCTCGCCGACCACGACGTGAAGTTGGAGTCGCTTATCACCGCATCGGCGCTGTTGGCGGAGCGCGACGACGAGTAGACGAGCGGATCGCCCCGCCGCGGTCCGCGATCGAAACGCATAACAGCGGAACCGGCCAACCGGGAGACGAGCCGAGGTAGCCTAGCCTGGCCAAGGCGGTAGATTCGAAATCTACTGTCCATTCGGACACCGGAGTTCAAATCTCCGCCTCGGCGCTTCTTTCGCGTTTCCGACCGACGAGCGATGTCACCGCCGCGCGTCGCGTCCGTACTCGATCACACGGGCACCGTCCGTCCCGAGGGAAAGAGCCATACATCGAGGCCACGACCCCGGAGTATGTCCGACGCGACGCTGTACGACCGACTGGGCGGCGAGCCGGCGGTCGGAGCGGTCGTCACCGAGTTCTACGACCGAGTGCTGGCCGACGACGAGGTCGCACACCACTTCGACGACATCGACATGAGCGAGCAGCGCTCCCACCAGACGAAGTTCCTGAGCGCGGTCGCCGGCGGCCCGATGCAGTACGAGGGCGACGACATGGAGACGGCCCACGAGGGGCTAGAGATTACGGACGCCGAGTTCGACGCGATCGCCGCACACCTCGACGGCGCGCTCCGCGAGTTCGATGTCGACGACGCGGACCGCGAGGCCGTGCTGGAGGCTGTGGAAGGGTTTCGGGACGATATCGTGGAGGCGGCGTACGGTCTGTGAGCGGAGACGGCGTCACGGCTCTCCGCCGAGCGACCGCTGTTCGGGCGTGGGATCGCCGCGGAGCCGACGGCGGCGCTTGTCGTAGGCCGCTTCAAGCTTCGCGTTCGTCGCCCGAGAGACGAGGTAGAGGTCGGCGTCGTCGCCGTCGCGCGGATGCGCGCTCGCGACCCAGACGTGGCCGTCGCCCGTCGAGAGGTCGTCGGCCCACCGCTCGGCGGCGACGCGGCTCTCGAAGGCGTGGCGGGTCCCGTCCTCGAAGACTAGCCGTCCCACCTTCGCGTTGCGCTTGCGAGCGGACGGTTTGACCGCGACGACGACGCTCACGGGTTCCACTAGGGCGTCATCGATTAAAATCCCCGTCAGACGAGCGCGCGCTCGAACGATTTCAGTCGTCGGCGACCGCGCTCGGCTCCGCGCCCGCGGCGTCGGCCTCGGCGGCCAAGAGGCGATCGAGCCCGTCGACCATCGCGACGACGCTGGCGCGGGTGATGTCCGCGTCCGTCGCGGAGACGCTCACCGACCGGTCCCCGCGCGAGAGATCGACCTCGACGGTGACGACCGCGTCGGTGCCGCCCGTGATCGCGTCGACGTGGTAGGAGTCGAGATCGAAGGAGACGCCGGCCGACCCGTCGGCGTCCGCGCCGTCGGCGTTGCCACCGGCGAGCGCGGTCCGGACAGCTTCGAGCCCCGCGTCGACGGGACCGGCACCGGTGCCGGACGCGACGCGCTCGTCGTCGCCGACGCGGAGCCGGACCGACGCGGTCGGGAGGTTTCCGCCGGAGGTCGCAGACAGATCGACGAGCTCGACGTGGCGGTCGCGCTCGCGGCCTTGGACGTCTTCCGTGATCGCGAGTAGGTCGGCGTCGGTGACGCGCTTGCCGCGGTCGCCGAGTTCCTTCACGCGGCTCACGACCTCGCTCAGTTCGTCGTCGTCGACGGCCACGTCCTGTTCGGCGAGCGCGGCCTTGACGCCCGCGCGTCCCGCGTGCTTCCCGAGCACGAGGCGGCGCTCTCTGCCGACCGTCTCCGGCGGGTACGGCTCGTACATCGTTCCGTCTTTGAGCGTGCCGTCGGTGTGGATGCCGGACTCGTGTGCGAAGGCGTTGGTCCCGCAGACCGCCTTGTTGGGCGGGAGCGCGACGCCGGTCGCCTCGCTCACCGTGCGACAGAGCCGATAGAGCCGCGCCAACTCGACGGTGTCGACGTCGTACGAGCGATCGAGCGCGATAGCGATCTCTTCGAGCGCGACGTTGCCGGCGCGTTCGCCGACGCCCATCACCGTGCCGTGAACGGTGTCGGCACCGGCGCGCAGCCCCGCGTGGACGTTCGCCATCCCGAAGCCGAGGTCGTCGTGTGTGTGGAGGCTCGTCGGACCGAGGTCGGCGAGCCGGGAGACGACCTCGGCGGTTCGCTCGGGGTCCGCCGCGCCGACGGTGTCACAATAGCAGATCCGGTCCGCGCCGGCGTCGAGGCCGGCACCGAGCAGGCGTTCGAGGTAGTCGAGGTCCGCCCGCGAGCCGTCCTCGCCGAGCACCTCGACCCACAGCCCGTGATCGGTGGCGTACTCGACGAGTTCGACGGTCGTCTCGACGACCTCGTCACGGCTCGACCCGACCTTCGTCTCGACGTGTTTGTCGGAGGCGGGGACGACGAGGTTCACGCCGTCGACGCCGCAATCGAGCGCGTGGTCGACATCGGCTTTGACCCCACGAGCGAAGCTCGTCACCGTCGCGTCGAGGCCCTCGGCGGCCACCCGACGGATGGCCTCGCGCTCTCCCTCAGAGGTACACGCAGAGCCCGCCTCGACGAGGTGGACGCCCGCCGCATCGAGCTCGCGCGCGATGTCCACCTTTTCTTCGGGAGAGAGCGAGACCCCCGGCATCTGCTCGCCGTCGCGCAGGGTGGTGTCTAAGAGCTGTACCTCGTCGAGGGTAGTGAGTGGTGTCTGAGTCAAGAGCGGATCCGTAGCTGTGTCGGCTGTCTCGGGGCCAGTGCCGCCGTGGGGCGGACGCGCCCCGGAG
The DNA here is from genome assembly GCF_024494655.1 of Halorubrum laminariae. Lineage (GTDB taxonomy): Archaea > Halobacteriota > Halobacteria > Halobacteriales > Haloferacaceae > Halorubrum > Halorubrum laminariae. The sequence goes on from NZ_JANHDL010000002.1 coordinate 356,876, forward strand.
TCGTTATCGTCGGAGAATTTCGCAGCCAGCCGCCGCAAGGCGACTTCCTCTATCCCCCGAACGATCACGATCGTCTCGTGTCATTCGTGTGCGTGCCGACGCGTCACACACTGATAAATGGTCGGATTCCGACGGTCGCAGCGAGACCCGTCGAGTCTTGGATTCGCGGCCTGTAAGTCACCCTAGAAGCGATCGGAGAGATCGCCTTCCGACGCCGCACTGTTCGCGGTAGTCGCACCCGGAACAGCGGTCGTCGTCGATGCGGGGCGGCGGACCGTCTATCGCGCGAGCGGCCCGCAACGCCCGTCGATAGGCGGCGCGCGTCCGACGCGTGAGACGGACCGACCGGACGACGCCGACGGTCGGGTACTCGACGAGCGCGCTCGGCACCGTCCGCTTGCGCTCCCACGAGAGCGCCTTCGCGGCCGCAACGGCCCTGACCGTCTGCGGTTCCCAGACGCCGTTCTCCGGCGGTTCCCCCGGCGAGACGATCACCGGCGTGGGCGGGGGGTTGTCGGACGCGTCGTCTGTCTCGGCGTCGCCCGATTCGTCGTCCGTCGCATCGCCGTCCGCGCCGGTCGTGAGCACCTTGTGGACCGTGCCGTGACAGTCCTTTCCGGCACAGAACGCGCGCGTTCGGTCGGGAGCGACGAGCCGGTCGTAGTCGTCGCGCTCGTGGAGCCGCGAGAGGTTCCGTCGGTAGGCGGCCGGCGACCGGCGGATCGGGAGGCGGCGGAGTGTCGCGTCCGACGCGTCGACGAGCGACGGATACCGAAACGCGAGATCGATGCGAGCGCGCGCTTCCGGCGGAACCTGTCGATCATCTTCGCGCCGCGCGTAGTAGAGCTGCCTCGGACAGTAGGCCGCGCGGGCCACGTCGCTGAACGGGATCACAGCGGTGGTGGGTCGGATTCAGTGATAAGGTGCGTGGCGATTTCGGGCCGACCGTTCAGCGACCGCGGCGGAGCTCTTCGATCAGCTGTTCGATGAGTGCGGACTGTCGTTCGAGCCGTTCAGACTGCGTCTCGACCTCCCGGCGGAGCGCGGCGACCTCCGTCGCCAGATCCTCTCCTTCGAGGCCGGCACTCTCAAACGGCGATCCGTCGAACGCGTCGGCGTCGATCGGCCCGTCGCCGGAGGCGTCCGAGACGGGCTCGTCGAGCACGTCGGTCTCGGTCGAAGTCCCTGTTGCGGAAGGGTCCGCCGATCCGGCCGCCGCGTTGCCGGCGCGGTGCGTCTCGGCGGTCGGATCGTCCGTCGCCGCGTGTCCGGACGCCGTCGACTGGTCCGTCGCGGTTGAGGCCGGCTCGGTCGGTGACTCGGCCGCCCGAGCGTCCGCCGTGTCGGCCGTTGGATCGGTTTCCGGTTCGGTCGCCGCGTCGCCCGCCGCTCCCGAGTCGGCCTCGCGGATACCCCGTACCGCCTCGTCACTGGCGTCGACACCCGGTTCGGCAGAAACGGCGTCGGACTCGGCTTCCGCGTCCGCGACGGGCGACGCCGACAGCGGGTCGGGACCCTCGCCGAAGTCCGTGGTGCTTTCGGCCTCCGATCCGTCGGCATCGTCCGCATCTGCGGCGACGGTCGCACGGAACTCGCCGAGACTGTCGACATCGTAGAACGAACAGACCGCGTCGACGAGGGTTTCGCGGACCGCCCGTGCGGACTCGTTCGGAGCCTTGAACCGCTCTGAGCGGTTGTCAAGCGCGAGTACCACCGCCGTCGCGACCGTCCCCTCCTCGAAGTCGAGGTCGGTCAGATCGGCGTAGGGGAACTCTTCGAACTCCTGGTCCCAGACTACCGATCCAACGTGTTTAACCAGCCGGTCGCTGGTGACGACGAGGGTCAGCTCCGAGAACCGGAACGTCCGCACCACGGACTCTCCGGGGTCCGTGACGCCCGTCGCCGAGAGGATGCCGGCGAGGATCGGGTGGAGCACGTCGTCGACGCGCTTCGCCGGCACCGATATCGTCTCGTCGCCGTCGAGACCGTGGCTGAGGGTGAGTTTCGCCTTGCGGCGGCCCGCAGAGACCGCGAGTCGCTCGACATCGTGGGAGTGCTCCGCGACCGACTCGTCCGACAGCAGCCCGTCGCTACGGTACACGAGCGTCCGGGTCGGCGTGACTGCGAGCCGGTCGGCTCCCCCGAGCGAGACCTCGGCGACGACGTTCTCGTCGCCGATGGCCTCGGCGAGCAGGTCGGGAAGGCTCATGTCGCGGATATCCGCCCCGCCCGTGATAAATCCGCGGGGTCCGCGGCGGTCGACAGCTCGGAGCGCTCGCGTCGCGTCGTCGCTGCTGTACCTCGATCCATATCTGTCACGGACTCGCACGCGTCGAGCGGATGGGAAGGTTAAAGAGTATCATGGCGGTACGGAGACGTGAGGCCGGGTGGCTTAGCTGGACATAGCGCCGCACTCATAGGGTTCAGAGATTCGGTGCGGTGACGCCTTGGAAGCGTCCGCGTCCTTCCCGTGGCTCCGCCGAGCCTCGGACCTGGGACATGCGGAGATCGTGGGTTCGGAGCCCACCCCGGCCATTTCCTTTCGAGCCGTACCACGTCTCTCAGCGGAGTCTCGCGGTCGATAGCAGTTTCACTATCACCGGAAACACGAGGAAGAACACGAGCACGCCGCCGAAGGTGCGAAGCAGCACGAACAGCACGTCTCGCGCGCCGAGGTCGACGAGCCGGTCACCGGAGACGAGGATCAGCACCGTCACCGAGAGGAACGTGAGCGTCCAGAGGACCGCGCCGAGCACCTTGATACGACCGTCGTGGAGACTCGCAGCCGGCCCGTCGATCGGCTCGTCGCCACCCGGCGGCGATCCGGTCATACCCGCTATTTGATTCTCGATTGATAAATAACGGTCTGTTTGGTATCAGGTACCGTACCTAACTCGACCTCGCGACGACACGGTTCGCGTCGGGCGGCCGAAACGCCTACCACGGCGCGACGAGACGGCGACCACATGCAAGCGCGCGACCTGATGGTGACCGACGTGAAGACCGTCGCTCCCGACGACGACGTGGCGGACGCGTTCAAGCGATTCGCTCGCTACCCCTTCAGCGGGTTTCCGGTCGTCGACGGCGAGGGACGCGTCGTCGGCGTCGTCACCGAGTCCGACCTCGTCGACCTGTTCGAGCCCGACGACGAGACGCTGTGGATCCCGATCGGGCTTCCACCGTTCGTCGACACGCTCACGTATCAGGTGAAGCCCCCGTGGGCCGACCTCGATCTGGGCGTCGACATGGTTCGCAATGCCGACCGTCCCATCTCCGACGTGATGAGCACCGACGTGGTGACGGTAACGCCGGAAACGGACGTAGACGAAGTTCTCGACCTGCTCGCGGGCGACGATCCGGATATCAACCGCGTTCCCGTGGTCGATGACGAGGGAACACTCGTCGGTATCATCGCTCGACAGGACGTGGTTCGAGCGTTTCGGGACCGCCGGCTGGAGTGAGCACGAACGCAGCGAACCACGGACGAGGCGTCCGGTCCGCTGCGCCCGCGGTTCCGCGGCGTTTTTTTAGCCACCCCGGGTAGCGAGGGGCATGGACGACGAACTTCGCGAGCGCGTCGAGGCGGCGGGCGAGACCGCCGCGCTGTACAACGCGCTCAAACACGACAGCGACCCGGACGTGGGCGCGATCATGGGGCCGCTCATGGGAGAGAACCCCGAGTTCCGCCCGCACGGCGACGAGATCCCCGGTGTCGTCGCGCCGGTCGTGAACCGCGTCGCCGGAATGAACGAGGCGGAGCGCCGGGATCGACTCGCCGAGTTGGCCCCCGATCGACTCGCCGAACTGGAGGCCGACGACGAGGAAGACGAGCACGTCCTCCCCGACCTGCCGAACGCCGAGGACGGCGAGGTCGTGATGCGCGCGGCCCCGAACCCCAACGGTCCGTGGCACATGGGTCACGCGCGGATGCCGGCCGTCATCGGGACGTACAAACGGCGGTACGACGGCGAGTTTATCTGCCGGTTCGACGACACCGATCCCGAGACGAAGCGACCGGATCTGGACGCGTACGACGCCATTCTGGAGGATATTTCGTATCTTGGATTCGAGGTCGACCGCGTGCTGAAGGCCTCAGACCGGCTGGAGACGTACTACGACCACGCCCGCGACCTCATCGACGCCGGCGGGGCGTACACCTGCTCGTGTTCCGGCGAGGCGTTCTCCGAGTTGAAAAACGCCGGCGAGTCGTGTCCACACCGCGGGAAGGACGCGGAGACCGTCCACGAGGAGTTTTCCGCGATGGTCAACGGCGAGTACGACGCCGGCGAGATGGTCCTCCGCGTCCGGACCGACATCGAGCACAAGAATCCCGCGCTGCGCGACTGGGTCGCCTTCCGGATGATCGACACTCCCCACCCGCGCGAGGTGGCCGCCGACTACCGCTGCTGGCCCATGCTCGACTTTCAGTCCGGTGTCGACGATCACCTTACCGGGGTCACCCACATCATCCGCGGCATCGACCTCCAAGACTCCGCGAAGCGCCAGCGGTTCGTCTACGACTACTTCGACTGGGAGTACCCCGAGGTGCTCCACTGGGGCCACGTCCAGGTCGACGAGTACGACGTGAAACTCTCCACATCGACGATCAAGGAGCTGATCGAGACCGGCGAGTTGACGGGGTGGGACGACCCGCGCGCGCCGACGATCCGGTCCGTCCGTCGTCGCGGCATTCGCGGCGAGGCGCTCGTCGAGTCGATGACCGAACTCGGGATGTCCACCTCCGATGTCGACCTCGCAATGTCGTCCGTCTACGCGAACAACCGGGACATCGTCGACGACGAGGCGGACCGCTACTTCCTCGTGCGCGACCGCGCTGACGACCCGGCGGTCGAACTCGACGTGGTCGACGGCGACGCGCCGGCACCCGAGGCGGGCCACCCGCCGCTCCACCCCGACCACCCGGACCGCGGCGACCGCGAGGTGCCCGCCGGTCGAGTCGTCGTCGAGTCCTCCGATCTCCCGCCCGAAGGCGAGCGGGTCTGGCTCAAGGGATACGGCTGCGTCCGGTACGCCGGCGACGAGCTCGCGTTCCTCGACGCCGACATCGACGTGGTCCGCGACGGCGACGTGGATGTCGTCCACTGGGCTCCGGCCGCGGAGAGCCGCGAGACGCTTCTGCGGACGGTCGAGGGCGACGTGCGGGGCTACGCCGAACCGGCGGTCGCCGACGCCGCCGTCGACGACGTGGTCCAGTTCGAACGGATCGGGTTCGCCCGGATCGACGCGTTCGAGCCGGAGGCGACCGACGAGGCCGACGGGCCCGACGGCACCGAGGACCTGCTCGCGTACTACGCCCACCGGTAAGTCGGGGTAAGTCGGGAGATGCGGGGGTCGAGCGGGCCCTCTGTGCCACCCTCTCCCGGCCGAGGGCGTCCGTCGCGGAGTTTAAACCCTCGACCGGCGAATCACGGGTACGATGGCCATCGACCCGAACTTCGAACAGAACCGCGAGCAGGTCGGCGAGGAGGACGGCGTCGCCGTGTGGGGGCCGGTCGAGCCGCCGGAAAAGCAGGGGATCCGCGGCACGCACGTCGCGGTCGACTTCGACATCTGTCTCGCCGACGGCGCGTGTCTCGAAGACTGCCCCGTGGACGTGTTCGAGTGGGTCGACACTCCGGGCCACTCCGAGTCCGAGCGGAAGGCGAATCCCGCAGACGAGGATCAGTGTATCGACTGCATGCTCTGCGTCGATGTCTGCCCGGTCGACGCGATCGACGTGGACCCCGGCCGCGAGAACCGACTTTAAGTCCGAACGACCCGCAGCTAGCGCATGCTCCGGCTCGCGATGACCACCGACGCCGAGACGTTTGAGCGCGTGCGCGAGCCGCTCGCCGACCGCGACATCGCCGTCGAACACGTGCAGGCGAAAGAGCGCGCGCTGTCCGTGTCTGGGAGCGGAGCGCGCGACGACGAGACGGAGTGCGACGATCCCGCCGATCGCGGTGAGTTCGACGAATTCGACGTCGGACTCGTTTATCCCTCCCGGCTCATGGAGGGCGCGGTCGTCGACCGGCGGCTGGGCGTCCCGTGGGTGAATGGCCGCGACACGGTGGTGACCTCGCGGAACAAGGCCGGTGTGCTCGCGGCGCTCGATGATGCGAGACTCCCCACCCCGCAGACGACGCTTGTGTCGAACCCCGTCGACGAGTCGGTCGTCGAGGCGGCGGCGGCCGACCTCTCGTATCCGATCGTGGTCAAGCCGAACTCCGCGACTCGCGGCGTCGGCGTCGCGGTCGTGGACGACCCCGACTCCCTGCTCGGCGTCGTCGACTACCTGAACCTCGTTCACGACTACCGCGCGACCGGCGACAAGTCGTATCTCTTACAGGAGTTCCTCCCGAACGCCGCCGACTACCGGGTGATGGTCGTCGACGGCGCGGTCGCCGGGGCGGTCCGCCGGATACTCTCATCGGACGCGATCAAGGCAGGGCGGTGGAAGCACAACGTCCATCGCGGAGCGGAGGCGGTCGGCGTCGACCTCAGCGACGAGGCCCGGGAACTCGCCGAGCGCGCCGCGACAGTTCTCGGGATCGACTACCTCGGCGTCGACCTGTTGGAGACGGACGGCCGATTCGTCGTCAACGAGACGAACGCGCGTCCGACCGTCGACGCGGCGACGAAGTACGAACCGGATTTTTACGATAGGCTCGCGGGACTGATACGGCGGACGGCGAACAAACGTGAGAGCTGAAGAACGGGCGTGAAAACTGCGGTCGACCGCGGAGTGCTGGCTACGAGAGGTCGATTGACGCGGAGTCGTCGTTACGGTCGAATTCGACCTCTAGCACGCCGTTGTTGAACGTCGCGTCCGCGGAGTGCTCGTCGACCGGGGCGGGGAGGTCGATCGTCTCGTCGTACTCCCGCCGGTCTGAGACCGCGGAGATGGTGAGCGCCTCGCCGTCACACTGCAGGGAGAGTTCCTCTTTCGAAACGGCCGGGAGGTCCGCGATGAGTCGGACGCCGTCGTCGGTCGCGTACGCGTCCACGTGTGTCGCGGAGCCGAACCCAGCGTCGTCAGCGCCGGGTCCCGCGCCGGCGCTGGCGTTGGCCATCTCGTTCATCATCCGCTCGATCTCCTCGAAGAAATCGCCGAACGGATCGTCACGGTCGTCTCTGTCCATACGTCACCTGAAGCGGGTAATCCCGATAAGCCTTCTGTCGGTCACCGTATTGACCGCAGATTGACACGGAGCGGCCGCCAAGTCACCGATACCGTCCGTAACAAATACGAACGTCTGTGACGGACACAGCCCGACTGAGTCGGATTTAAGTGCCTGCGGGTGTCCTATTTCGGATATGAGTAAATCATATCTCGCTGCGGGTGATGACGTGAGCGACGATGAGGTCGTCCGCGTGGGGCTCAACGGGTTCGGCCGGATCGGGCGGAACGTGTTTCGCGCGGTCCTAGAGAGTCCGCGGATCGAACTGGTGGGAATCAACGACGTGATGGACTTCGACGACATGGCGTACCTCGCGAAGTACGACACCGTCATGGGCCGGCTCGACGGCGTCGAGCGCGACGGCGACGCGCTCGCGGTCGGCGGCACGTCGGTCGATCTGTACAACGTCCAAGACCCGGCCGGCCTCCCGTGGGACGAACTCGACGTGGACGTGGCCTTGGAGTGTACGGGCGTCTTCCGCACCCGCGAGGACGCGAGCGCGCACCTCGACGGCGGCGCGGACACCGTCATCATCTCCGCGCCGCCGAAGGGCGAGGAACCGGTCAAACAGCTCGTCTACGGCGTCAACCACGACGAGTACGACGGTGACGACGTGATCTCGAACGCCTCCTGTACGACGAACTCCATCACGCCCGTCGCGAAGGTTCTCGACGCGGAGTTCGGCATCGACGCCGGTACGCTCACCACGGTCCACGCGTACACCGGCTCCCAGAGCCTGATCGACGGGCCGAAGGCAAAGACCCGACGCGGCCGCGCCGCGGCTGAGAACATTGTTCCCACGTCGACCGGAGCCGCCGGGGCCGCCCAAGAAGTCCTCCCGCAACTCGATGGAAAGATCGACGGGATGGCGATGCGCGTTCCCGTCCCCTCTGGCTCTATCACCGAGTTTGTGGTCAGCCTCGACGAGACCGTCACCGCCGAAGAGGTCAACGCCGCCTTCCGCGACGCCGCCGACTCCGGCCCGCTCGCGGGCGTCCTCGGCTACACGGACGACGAGGTTGTCTCAAGTGACATCGTCGGGCTCCCCTTCTCCAGCTACGTCGACCTCCAGTCGACGAACGTGATCGCCGGCGGGAAGCTGCTGAAGATCCTGACGTGGTACGACAACGAGTACGGCTTCTCAAACCGCATGCTCGACATGGCCGCGTACGTCCACGACGAGGCGTAATCCGCCGCGTCGAAGTCGTCGCGTCGAAATCGCCGCATCCCCAATCGACCGCCCGGAAACCCACCACTAAGTAGCATACCGTTCACCATTCGCTCATGTCTACGTTCGCAACCATCGACGATCTGCCAGCCGACTCGCGCGTCCTCGTTCGACTCGATCTGAACTCGCCGATAGAGGAGGGACACCCGCAGGACAACCGCCGCTTCGAGCGTCACGCGGAGACCGTCCGCGAACTCGCCGATGCGGGCCACCGCGTCGTCTGTCTGGCCCACCAAGGCCGCCCCGGCCGCGACGACTTCACCAGCCTCGCGGGGCACGCCGACATCCTCGCCGAGCACGTCGGCCGCGTGGTCGGCTTCGTCGCTGATACCTACGGCGACGAGGCACTGGACGCGATCGACGCCCTCGACGCCGGCGAGATACTCCTCTTGGAGAACACGCGGATGTGCGACGACGAGCTGCCGGAGGAGTCGCCCGAAGAGAAGGCCGAAACCGAGTTCGTTCGGACGCTCGCGGCGCACGTCGACGCGTACGTCAACGACGCCTACTCGGCGGCGCATCGCAAGCACGCGTCGCTGGTCGGCTTCCCGCTCGTCCTCCCGTCGTACGCCGGTCGCGTGATGGAGACGGAGTACGAGGCCAACACCGCCATCGCGACCCGCGAGTTCGACGGCCCGGTGACGATGGTCGTTGGCGGAACCAAAGCGACTGACGTGATCGGCGTGATGGACGCCCTAGACGACCGGGTCGATCGCTTCCTGCTGGGCGGCGTCGCCGGCGAGCTGTTCCTGCGTGCCGCGGGCCACCCGGTCGGCCACGACGTGGGCGAGATGGACCTGTTCGACGAGCAGTGGGAGCGGAACCGCGAACTGATCGAGTCGGTATTCGACGATCGCGGCGACGCGATCCGCCTCGCGACCGACCTCGCGTACGTGGGGGAAGACGGCGGTCGCGCCGAGGTCGCCGTCAACGACATCGACGAGAAGACCGAGGGGTTCCTCGACGTGGGGTCGGAGACGGTCGCCGACTACGAGCCGCCGATCCGCGAGTCCGACGCCGTCTTCGTGAAGGGGGCACTCGGAGTCTTCGAGGACGAGCGGTTCGCCGACGGCACCGTCGGCGTGCTGGAGTCGATCGCCGAGACGGACTGCTTCTCCGTCGTCGGCGGCGGCGACACCTCGCGGGCCATCGAGATGTACGGCCTCGACGAGGGCGACTTCTCGCACGTCTCCATCGCGGGCGGCGCGTACATCCGCGCGCTCACCGGCGAGCCGCTCCCGGCGGTCGAGGTACTGGAGGCGGCAGCGGACCGACAATAGGCACGTAGCGGCGCGTTCGACGGTCTATTCCTCGTTGAGGTCGAGATCGAACTGTTCGTTTTCGGAGACCGCGTTGAGCACAACGCTCGTGTTCGACTCGCGGATGTCGGCGTCGGTGAGGATCGACTTGATCTGGTCGTTCATTCCGTCTGTGTCAGTGAACTTCCCGATCGCGATCACGTCGTAGTCGCCCGTGACCTCGTAGACGCTCACCATCTGTTTCTCCTGACGGAGCTTCTCCGTCACGTCGGGGAGCGCGCTGCCCTCTACCTTGAGCTGGAGCACTGCCGTCACGTCGTAGCCGAGCTTGTCGTAATCAACGATAGGCGTGTAGCCGCGGATCACACCCTCGTCTTCGAGGTCCCGCAGATGATTCGAGACGGTCGTGACCGACACGTCGAGATCGTCGCCGAGGCTTCGGAGGCTCGCGCGGCCGTTACTGAGAAGGGAGTTGACGAGTTTCGCGTCGAGGTTTTCGTACGTCATCACACCTAACCACGTGCTCGGGGGTTTATAATTTTACGAACGTCCAGCATTCTCGCGCCACTGGCGGTTCATGCGCCAAGCGATAAGGCCTTTATACTGGCAGATAACGAATGAACCGTCCAGAACATGACGGACGAACACGCAAAACCTGACGGCGGTCTGACAGAGAAGGAACAGGCGGTACTCGACGAGATCGAAGAGGAGAACGTCGACTTCCTCCGCCTCCAGTTCACCGACATCCTCGGGGTCGTGAAGAACGTCTCCGTCCCCGCCCACCAGGCGGAGAAGGCGTTTACCGAGGGCATCTACTTCGACGGCTCCTCCATCGAGGGGTTCGTGCGCATCCAAGAGTCGGACATGCGGCTCGTCCCCGACCCCGACACGTTCGCGGTGCTCCCGTGGCGCAGCGACGGTAACGGCGACAGCGGGACCGCGCGGCTTATCTGTGACATCGTGACCACGGAGGGAGAACCGTTCGTTGGTGGCCCGCGTCAGGTTCTCAAGAGCGTTCTCGAGGACGCAGAGGAGATGGGGTACTCCGTTTCGGTCGGTCCCGAGCCGGAATTCTTCCTGTTCGAGAAGGACGACGACGGCAACGCGACGACGATCCCGCACGACAACGGCGGCTACTTCGATCTGGCTCCCAAAGACCTCGCGAGCGACGTCCGCAAGGAGATCATCTTCACGCTCGAAGACATGGGCTTCGAAATCGAGGCATCCCACCACGAGGTCGCCGAGGGCCAACACGAGATCAACTTCAAGTACGACGACGCGCTCACGACCGCGGACAACATCGCGACGTTCCGCGCCGTCGTCCGCGCGGTCGCGGAACAGCACGACCTCCACGCGACGTTCATGCCCAAGCCGATCTCGGCGATCAACGGCTCGGGGATGCACAGCCACATCTCGCTTTTCGACGAGGACGGCAACGCCTTCGCCGACGACGACGACGAATTCAACCTGAGCGAGACCGCCTACCAGTTCATGGGCGGCATCCTGAACCACGCGCAGGCGTTCACGGCTGTCACCAACCCGACCGTGAACTCCTACAAGCGGCTGGTGCCCGGCTACGAGGCACCGATCTACGTCGCGTGGTCCGACACGAACCGCTCGGCGCTCGTCCGTGTCCCCGACGCCGCGGGGGTCTCGGCGCGCTTCGAGGTTCGCAGCCCCGACCCGTCGTGTAACCCCTACCTCGGCATGGCGTCGCTCATCGCCGCCGGCCTCGACGGGATCAAAAACGACGCCGACCCCGGCGATCCGGTCCGCGAGGACATCTACGAGTTCGACGACGAAAAGCGCGAGGAGTACGGCATCGACACGCTCCCGCCGAATCTCGGCGCTGCCGTCGAGGCCCTCGAAGCCGACGACGTGATCCAAGACGCACTCGGTCCCCACACCTCCGAGAAGTTCGCTGAGGCCAAGTCTCAGGAGTTCAGCGAGTACCTCACCCAAGTCTCGGAGTGGGAAGAAGATCGCTACCTAGAGACGTTCTAAGAGCACTCTCGACGCCGCGTTCTGTCTTTCTATTTTTCCGCTTCGCTACGTCTCTCAGTCCGTTTGTCGCTGCTCCCCGCACTATCGACGGTCCGTCTCGCGCGACTGGATCGTTCTCGCATCGTTCGCTCGCAACAGCGGTGCGGCCGCAGTCGCCGAATTCGATCGGCGGCGCGGACGGAATCCGAATTCACCGGTCAGTGCCGTCCGGGACGGGTTGCGTCGCGTCCGCGATCGGCCACGGCCGGCAGCGCGATGACGACCACGACCGCGACGGTAGTCGCGACGAGCGTGACGAGAAGCGAGTCCGAGAGCGCGTACGCGCCGACCCAGAGCCCGCCCGTGAGCGCCAGCGCCGGGATGACGACCCGAACCGGCACGGGAGGTTCGTCGCCGTCGACGAACCGCCAGCCGACCGCGCCGCCGACGCCGGTGGCGATCCCGATGCCCGCCTCGACGACCTCACCGGTGTGACCGGCGGTGACCGCGAGGCCGGCGGCGACGACGGAAAGGGCCGCGGCCGCTAAGAACGCCGGCGTGGGATGGAGCGCGGCGGTCGGGTCGTGCGGTGCGGTGTCGCGTTTGCACCGGAACCGGGGATCGCCAGCGAGCCGGAGTCCGCCGGCGACGACGCCAGCGCCCATGGCGACACCGACGACCACGTCGACGAGGTAGTGAACCTCGATGACAACGCGGGAGGCGGCGACCGCCGCCGCGACCACGCCCGCGCCGAGGAGACGGGACCGCTGCGTCCAGAATCGGTCGTACAGCAGCGCAAGCGCGCCGTACGCGGCCGCTCCGCCAGTCGCGTGGCCGCTCGGGAAGCCGAATCCGTCCGAGAGCACCTGCGCCTCAAACCAACCGGCGAGCAGTCCGGGAAGCCACGTCGGTACGTCCGCTGGCGACATCGCACCGGGCGGTCGCGGCACCGCGAACCACGCCTTGCCCACCGCGACGACGGCGTACGCGCAGGTGACGACCGCGATCGCCGTCGCACCGGCGCGTCGCGGCGAGCCCGCGATCCCGTCGCCGGCGAACCAGTAGCCGACCGCGAGCAGCGCGAAGAGAAACCACGGATCCGCGAGGTGGGTGACGGCCGCGAAGACGACGACCGCGAACTCCGGGATCGCGTCGACTGCGACCGTCTCGCCGACACCGCGCTCGGTTGGGACGAGTCCGGTCACGCCGAGACCACAACCCGACGGACGGCCTCACTATTCATACCACTCATTTTCGATCGCGTGCGTAGTCGAGCGCCTGTCCCGGCGTCTCGAGTAGGTTCAGACCGACGCCGACGAGGATGAAGAGCGTGTACAGCCCGAGCGTTGACAGCCCGAGGATCACCATCGCGGCGATCGCGTAGAGCCCGTTGAGCAGCGAGAACGCCCCGAGCGTCAGCACCGTTCCGTACAGCAACACGAGGTACGGCCCCCAACCCCGGGCGTGGCCACGGCGCATCCGGCTGCGAACGTATCGTTTTAGCTCGGCTTCGACCGCGGGTTTGTCGACGGTACGCTGCTCGACGTCGTCCTCGAACTCGTCGAACTCCGCGCGCAGGTCGCTGAGTTCCTCTCGCAGCGCCGCGACGTCCGGGGCCCCGCGCGGACGCTCCTCGTCGCCGGTACCGGCGGCACCGTCCGACTCGCCGTTCATACCCGTGGGTCGACCGCGGCCGTGTTGTAACTGCCGGTCCACGCCGTGGTGGCGCGGGGCGTCACCGGAGCCGACCGGAGGGTCCCCACCCGGGGACGCCCGGAGCCGATCGCGGTCGGCGAGCACGACGTTGACCACGCCGCCAACGACGACGACGACGGCGGCGAGGTACAGCCACGTGACGAGCAGCAGAATTCCGCCGATGACGCCATACACCTGATACTGTCCGGCGCTCGCGGCGTACACCTGAAACCCGGCCTGCAGGAGCGTCCAGCCGATCGCCGCGAACACCGCGCCGGGGAGCGCCTCCCGAACGGAGACCGACGGCTCCGGGAGCAGGAGGTACAGCGGAAGGAACACGACCGCGAGCACGGCCGGGAGGACGAGAATGCTTGCCACCTCGACCGCCGGGATGGCGTCCGCGGCCGCGACGAACGCGCCGACCCCGACCATCGTCCCGATACCGACGCCAACGGCAATCACGACCGCGATCGCGTCGGCGATCTGCTCGGAGAGGGTCGGCCGATCCTCGACGCCGTACAGCGTGCCGAACGCGGTGTCGAGCCCGCGGAACACCTTCAACGTCGACCAGAGCAGAACTGCCAGTCCCAGCACGCCCGCCCCGGTTCGGCCGCCGGCCGAGGAGATTGCGGCGGCGACCGTGTCCTGTGCGGCCGGCGTGAGGAACTCGCCGGTGGCCGCGACGAGTCGTGCGGCGATCGCCTCGCCGAACACCGCGCTCGCGACGACGACGAGCAACAGCAGGGCGGGGACGAGCGAGACGAACGCGTAGTAAGCGATCGCGGCGGCGAGAAACGTCACCTGCCGATCGGCGGCGACGCCGGCGACGCGGCGAACGGTGTCGACTGCGGCTGTCGGGAAGCGGGACACGCTCGGGAGTTCGCGCGATCGCGACAAAAACGGAGGGGTACGGCGGGACGCCGGCGACGCGCGTCCTCGACGAGACTGCCGCCCGGGCGGGCGGCGACGTGGTATCAGACGTCTGTGCCCTCGCTACCGAGCACCGCCTCGCGCATCGCCGGGATCGACGCCGTGCTCTTGACCGCAGTACCGCGGTAGTGGGCGCGGCTCGCCTCGTAGCCGGCCGCCCGCAGGCGCTCGACGAACTCGTCCATGCCGATCGCGGGCTCGCCCCACTGCTTGTACAGCCGGTGCTGGTCGTAGTGTGTGGGGGTGTCGATCTCGATCGCGACCGTGTCGAGCAGCTTCCGCGCGCGCTTCGCCTCGCCCATGTCGTCTGTGACGCGGTCGCGGACCGCGCTCGCGAAGTTGGGGTCGGCGACGGGACCGAGCCAGATCGGGCCGGCCGTGAGCACGCGATCGCTCTCACAGACCGGACACGACTCGACGGGGTCGGCTATCAGCCCGGGGGTCGGTTCGCGCCAGAGGCAGTCCTCGCAGCCGTCGACGTAGCCGAGTTCGTCGATGCAGGCGTCGGCGGCCTGCGCGCCGGACTCCAGTTCGAGGTACGTCCGCGCGTAGTGACGCGAGACGTGCGAGCAGATCGGCCGGGCCGCCTTGTCGTAGCGCGCGGCGGTCCGGACGAGCGCCGATATCAGGGTCCGAAGACCCATCTCGGGATGATAGTCGGTGTTGCGGGGGACGGCACCGTACTTGCGGATCCCGCTCTGCAGGTGCGCGCCACAGAGCGGAGCGGTGTCGGTGGCCGTGACGCAGATCAGGTTCCGCCCGTTCGCGAACGCGGCGTCGGCGAAGGGGATCGGGGTCCCGTACGGGTCGAGATCGACGATGTCGAACGGCCCCTCATCGTACAGGAGGGCGTTCACGTCTCGCTTGACAGCCGCTCCATCGAGGCCGTTGTCGGCGAGGTTCTCGGCCGCGAGGTCGACGGCGTCGGGGTCGATGTCGGCGCACGTCACGTCGTATCCCTCCGCGGCGGCGCGGACGCCCCGGACGCCGGAGGCCGCCATGGCGTCGAGGTACGACGCCGCGCGGGGCTCGCGGTCGCGGTACGCGCGCAGCACCGCGACGGTGACGTCGCGGTTCAGCTCCTGTGTTGGGTTGAAGAAGACGCCGCCGCCGGTTCCCTCGCTCGCCCCGTCGCGTGCTTCCGGTACGGAGACGGTGACGCCGCCCTCCTCGATGTCCATGCTCCGCGTTCGCCCATCCGGCACAAAAGGATCGCGCTCCGCGAGCGACGGGGAGACCGACGAGAACGGGGCACCAATCGCGGCGTCGCGGCAGAAGCACGGTGACTTTAGCCCGTCAGCGCGGATACACGGATATGTTCGTGACCACACCGAAGCGGCGAGTGGAGACCGAAGGGTTCTGGCAGCCGGGAGCGGCGGGCCGGATTTTCGGTACGGAGGGGATGTGACGATGGCGAGTCCCGCCCGCGTCGACGCGCTCACAGACATCGCGTACGGCGCGCTGATCGTGTTGTCCATCGCGCTCATCGCGACGTTCGAGCCGAACAACATCGGCGTCGCGTTCGGTATCGGCGTGTTCGCGTCCTACGTTGTCCACGTCGTCTGGAAGATGGCCCGGTTCGATCCCGACTGGATGACCCGCGAGGTCGCAGACCAAGTCGGCAAGGAAGTCGAGAAAACCGTCGGGGACACCGTCGACAAGGAAGTGGCCGGTAAAGTCGAGGAGACCGTCGGCGAGACGGTCGAGAAGACGGTGGAGAAAACTGTCGACGAAAAGGTAGGCGAGACGATGGAGAAGACTGTCGGTGAGACGGTCGAGAAGACTGTCGACGAAAAGGTAGGCGAGACAGTGGAGAAGACCGTCGGAGAGAAGGTCGAGGAAACGGTGGAGAAAACCGTCGGCGAATCGGTGGAGAAAACCGTCGGCGAATCGGTGGAGAAAACCGTCGAAGAAACCGTCGGCGAATCGGTGGAGAAAACCGTCGAAGAAACCGTCGGCGAGAAGGTTGAGGAAACGGTGGAGAAAACCGTCGGCGAATCGGTGGAGAAAACTGTCGAAGAAACCGTCGGCGAGAAGGTCGAGGAAACGATGGAGAAGACCGTCGGCGAATCGGTGGAAAAGACCGTCGAGGAAACTGTCGGGGACAAAGTCGAGGAGACCGTCGAGGAAACTGTCGACGAAAAGGTCGAAGAGACCGTCGAGGAAACGGTCGATGAAAAGGTGGAGGAAACGGTGGAGAAAACGGTCGTCGAAAAGGTCGAAGAGACCGTCCAGAACGCCGATGTAGACGATGAGGAGTCCGGTGAAGAGAACGGCGACGAGGCTGACGAAGACGACGAGGCTGACGAAGACGACGAGGCCGACGACGAAGCGACGGACGACCGAAAACAGTAGGGCGACCGTAGCGTCCGCAGCGCTGTTCGGCCTCTCAGGCGAACATTTTGCGTTTCAGCGAAGGACAGTTGTCACGGATCGACGCGCGTGATCCACGCCGCCGGGTTTTCGATCTCGTCGTCTGTCGGGAGGAAGTCCGGACTGTCCCAGACGACGCTTGCAGCCTCGATACCGCGGGCGTCGGCGACGTGAGAGAAGAAGGCCGCACCGCGCTCGTACTGCCGACGTTTGAGTCCGAGACCGAGCAGTCGGCGCGCGAGCCGCTGTACCGGGCCGCCACCCCCGCGGCGGGCGTCGAGCTTCCGGCGCAGGTCGGCGTACTCGCCGTCGAACGCGCGGTCCATGAGCAGTTCCGCGTACCCCTCGACCGCCGTCATCGCGGTCTGCAGCTCCGCGAACGCGGCGGGGTCGAACCCGCCGGATGAGAGCCCATCGACGCCCCGCTCGACGCGGGATTCGAGGTATTCGGGGAGCCACGGTGCCGCGCCGAACTCCGCCGCGTGTGTTACCTCGTGGAAGGCGATCCACCGCCTGAACCGGGGCGTCTCGACATCGAGCATCGACGCGACCCGGACGATGTTTGGGTGAACGAAGTACAGCCCGTGGTCGGCGTCGGGCTCGTCGGCGAGCAACAGCGGGTCGTACTGGCCGAGCACGTTTCGCGCGAGGAACCCGAGCGCGAACGCCATCGATCCGGTGTTGGCGATTCGAGAGAGGTCACGAACCGGACTCCACGGCACGCCGCTCGCGGTCGCCTCGATCGGGGCCATCACCCGACGGAAGGTGCCGGCACTCGCGTCGATCCAGTGGTGTCGGTTCTGTACCTCGATCGACGCCGGCACGTCGAAGTCGATCCCCGCCACCTCGCGGAGCCGCGCGTTCGCGTCGCGGACGTCGGTCGCGTATCCTTCGCGCTCCGCGCTCGTGAGCGCGATCGACCCGGGATCGGTGCTCTCCTTCGCGGCCGCGGCGGCCCGATCCCAGTCGACGACGCCCGAACCGGCGGCCTCGGAGACGACTCGGGCGCTTCGGAGGAAGTCCATACGGACTGGAGGCAGAGCCGCCTCAAATCCCTTGTGCCGCTTTCGTCGACGAGCGGGGAGTGCGGGTGGCGGCGGCGACCGTCGTGGCGAGTACGGATACCGGAGACAGTCATTGTGCCGTCAGGCGTCGGATCCGGCGGTTTCTTACTCGTGCCGCGACTGTCGTACCCATGAACGAACCACAGCGAGCGTTCCTCGACGACCTGCTCGCGACAGCCAGCCCGTCCGGCTTCGAGACGGCGAGCCAGCGCGTCTGGACGGAGTACGTCCGCGAGTTCGCGGACGACGTGTCGACGGACGCCTACGGTAACGCGGTTGCCGTCCACGAGGGAGAACCCGACGCGCCGACAATCGCATTCACTGGCCACGCCGACGAGATCGGGTTCATCGTCCGAGACATCCTCGACGACGGCTACCTCCGGATCGGCCGGATCGGCGGGTCCGACCGCACCGTCTCGAAGGGGCAACACGTCACTGTCCACGCCGACGAGCCCGTCAACGGCGTGATCGGGCAGACCGCGATTCACCTCCGGGACACCGGCGACGACGAGTACGAGGACATCGCGGGGCAGTTCGTCGACATCGGCGCGACGGACGCCGACGAGGCCCGCAACTACGTCGAGATCGGCGACCCGGTTACGTTCTCGACCGCTGCGGCAGAGTTGGTCGGTGACCGGATCGCCGCGCGCGGGATTGACAACCGGACCGGGACGTGGGCGGCCGCCGAGGGGCTCCGGCGCGCCGTCGACGCCGACGCGGAGCCGACCGTCTACGCCGTGTCCACGGTGCAAGAGGAGGTGGGACTCCAAGGCGCTCGGATGGTCGGCGTCGATCTCGACGACGTCGACGCGTTCGTCACAGTCGACGTGACCCACGCCACCGACAACCCCGATGTCGACAGAGAGCACCGGGGACCGATCGAACTGGGAGCCGGGCCGGTCGTGAGTCGAGGGAGCGCGAACCACCCCGCGCTCGTCGACCTCGCTACGACCGCCGCGGCCGATGCCGACGTCGAGGTGCAGCTGCAGGCCGCGGGCACGCGGACCGGCACCGACGCGGACGCGTTCTACACCGCTCGCGGGGGCGTCCCGTCTCTCACCGTCTCGATCCCCAACCGCTACATGCACACGCCCGTCGAAGTGATCGACACCGGCGACCTCGCTGCGGTCGCCGACCTCCTCGCTGCGGTCGCCGAGGGCGCGTCCGACGCGATGCCGCTCGCCGTCGACGTGTGATCAGGTGCCGGCAGGTAACGTCTCGCCGTCCCACGGTAAACCGGGACACGGAAGCGGTGAAACGGAACTGTTTTACAATCACCATTCGTACCGACAGGTACGTCAGAAGACGTGCGCTCTGGTGGTGTAGTCCGGCCAATCATATTGCCCTCTCACGGCAATGACCTGGGTTCGAATCCCAGCCGGAGCATCCTTTCCTCTCGCAGTTTTGGGGTTTAGCTAAAAGTAGACGCTACGCCCCTTCCTCAGCGAGCACCGACTGAGGGGAAGGCGCGAGCAGGGGGGATACAGCGTTCACGAGAGTGAACTCCCGTGCGCGGACGAGACGCGAGCGTCTCGTCCGCGCACGGTTCCTATATACGATTCGGAGTTGTAGTATTCTAACGAAGATTTAACCGACACCGCAGACTTCTCAGAGTGTGCCAGTCCCCCGCGCAAAATCGCCACGCCGACTCTACGATGAGGTCAAAACGTACGATCGGGTGATCACTCCGGATGGCCCGCTCGCAAGTGCGCTCAATCGCCATCTCGATCGTCCACATCTCGGCCCGTTCGCTATCCCACCACGCCGACTTGCAGTCGGTCAACGCCAGAAGTCCGAGGACCGTCTCGCCTTCCTCGGCATGCTTGACCACGAGGACATCCCGTGGAAGCGTTGCGCATACGCGATTGGGAACATCCTCCAGTGTTGGGAACACCGAGGGTCACACGACGCCATCTTCGAGTACGACGGCTACGTCGACGACGCCACCGAACGCGCCGTGGATCGAATCGGGGAACTCGAGACAGCTTCGATGAAACTCACAAACGAGACCATCGATCCGGAGCTCGACGTGGTCGTCGTCGAACCGGCGATGCTCACCCAACTCGAACGAGCATATCTACCCACCGAGTACGACACAGTCGATCTCTTCACTGACAGAGAGTTCGAACTCCCGCCGTTCCGCATTCACAACTCGCCGACGGAGATCGTAGAGACCGTCGTCGATTCCGTCGACGACGAGAACGCTGATTCCGTCGGGATTGTTCTTGACCAAGAAAGCGAGTACTCACCGCTTATCGAGTCCGCGCTCGAAGCGGCCGACATTCCGTTTTTCGGCGGGCCGGGGTTCACCGATCGTAGCGAACATCGGCTGTTCCTCCATCTTCTCCGGACCGCCCACCGTGGGAGTGATACCCGAATAAGCGAGATCCGGTCGCTGTTGACAGTCTTCGATTGCGACGTTGACGACGCTGACACAGACAAGCGACTGTACGAGCTTGACAATGGAGACCTCGCGTGGCTGATCGACTTCTGTCATGATGTCGAAGAGTACACCTTCTCTGACGCCCTCTCTGTGTTTGAACGCCACACCGACGACACGCTTGACGACTTCCGCGAGGAGCTTGCGACGCTCGACATCGCCGACGAATACATCACGGAAGCGCGTCTCGACGAGTTATCGTTTTATCTTCAGACCTACGAGGTGCCGGTCGATCGAGAGAACGAGGGCGTCCTGCTCGCCGACGCGAAGTCGGCGGCGTACGTGGGTCGTGAGGTCGTCTTCTACTTGGGGCTCGACGACCGCTGGACCCACTCGGCACCACGTCGGCCATGGGTCGATCAGGACGCCCAGTTCACGCGGAACCTCAAGAGCTTCCAGCTGCTGTTACAGAGCGGCAGCCAGCAACACTATCTCGTCCAAGACGCGACCGGTGGATCGCCCGTCACGCCATGCCTGTACTTCGAAGAACTCCTCGAGGCAGAGTACGACCGATTCTCCGATCTGCCTTCGACAACTCACCAGATCCAAACCGCAGCACGAGCTGGTGGCGGATTCGAGAACGAACCCGTTGACGTGTCCCCAGAGCCGGTCAAGACGATCAGCAAGTCAAGTCTCAATACCTACGTGAACTCACCGCGGGACTACTACTTCAGTCGGATCGTCGACGGTCCGGAGAAGGCGTATCTCACCGAGGGAAACCTGCTCCACGACTTCGCGGAGTTCTACGTCAACCATCCGGACGCGGTTGATAAGGAGACACTGACGGAGGTCGTCGACCTCATGCTCGAGGAAGTCCGTCCGCTGGTTCGCTCCGTCGATGAACGGACCCGGCGCACTGAGTATCGTGCGAGCCTCGAAACGATCGTCTCATATCTTGATGCGAACCAGCCGACCGAGGGCACGTTTCTGACGCCGTCCAGTGGGGATGACAATGCCGTCGCCGCTCACTTCGGTCGGGATGTCGACTCCCCCGTGACTGAACGCCGGTTTACTGATGAAGAACTGGGCATCAACGGAATGATCGACCTCGTTCAGTCGCAGCGAGACCTGCTCGACTACAAGAGCGGCAGCGAGAGCAGCGCCACCTCGATCGTCAAACACGCCGCGATCGACGAGCCGACAGACGAGCCTGACTTTCAGGCGTTGCTTTATCTCACCTATTGGCGATCACAGCGTCCGGGTGAACACCTCTCGTTCACGTTCTTCTACGTGACTGAACTCGTCGACGACGTAATCGCTGGCGACACCAATGTCGACGATGCGCTGACGACTGTATCGTATTACCCGGAACCACTCACCGCGCACGTGCAACGTGAGGAGTTCTTCGCGTATCTCCGTGAGGAGGGGGCACAGAAGTGCCAGAAGATCCTCTCGAAGATCGACTATCAGACGTACGCCGCGCTCTTCGATGCCGCGCCGCTCGTCGAGACGACCGACAGCGACGAACTCATCGAATCGGAGTTCGGAGAGACAATGATTGACCGGCTCGAAGCCGAGATTGGCGAGTACAAGTATGTGACGACGGGGAGCAAGCAGGTGATGCGAGCAATCGTCGACCGACAGAAGGGTGCGTTCTTCAAAACCGATCTCGATGCGTTCGAATCGTTTGTCGACGAGCGACTGGCGGAACTCAATCGACGCCGCACTGGCGACGAGGCGTTCCCCATCGAGGGGCTCGCCGGCGAGCCGAACTACCGACGGGTTGACAATCGGGATCTCCTCTTGGAGGGTGAACAATGAGCGGCGTCGACCCGAACCCGGAGCAACGCGAGCTCATCGAGGCCATTGACGGCCTCTATCTCGTCGATGCGGGTGCTGGAACCGGGAAGACGTTCACCGTTACCCGGCGGTACGCCAATATCGTGGCCCAAGACGGCGTCGATCCCGAAGACGTGCTGTTGGTGACCTTTACGAACAACGCGGCCGAGGAGATGCGGGAACGGATTGTGCGTCACAGTGAGTACGGGATGCGGGAGCTCGCGAACGCGCCGATCCAGACGTTCCACTCGCTGTCACACGACCTGCTCGACGAATACGGACACGACGCACCGACGTCCCTCGGGATTGATGAGACGATCACCGGATCGACACGGATTATCGAGGACAACATCATCGAACAGGCGCTGTTTCGTGAGTTCCTCGGCCAGTTCATCGATAATCACCCGAGGTTCGAAGAGTTCTTCACGGCACTATCGGAGACATCGGAACTGCTCGATCTGATCAAGGAACTGTCCGCAAAGGGTGTGTTCCCCACTGCGGATGGCTGGTACCGGGACGGCGAGTCACACCTCGACGGGGACTTCGAGGCATTCGAGACGCTGTTCACCGACCGGAACGAATCACGGAACGGCGGGAGCAAGCAATCGAAGCTTCGAAAGAAGCTCTATCAGTATGGTGAAGACAAGACGTACCTCCCGGAAGCGCCTACAAAATGGGACATCCGCGGCGATGGCAAGCAAGTCCCGACGGACCTCGCTGAACGCGTCTTTGAGGAGGACAGAACGGCACTCAAGCGGTTCGTCCACGACGTGTACCACGCCTATCTCGAGTTCGCGCTTCGGCGGAACTACCTGAACTTCGGGTTCCTCCAGCTCTTCGCGTTCGTCCTCCTGTGCGAGGATCACGCCCTCCGGGAGCGTCTGGAATACGAGTACGTGATGGTCGACGAGTTCCAAGACTCCAGTGAGATCCAGTTTAAACTCACGTTGCTGCTCGCCGGCACGAACAACATCTGCGTGGTCGGCGACTGGAAACAGAGCATCTATAGTTTCCAGTACGCAGATGTCGACAACATCCGCGAATTCGACGATCGGATCGGACAATTTACCGCGGAGCTGAATCAGGACACAGATCGAGTCACGTTCCCGACGACGCCGGTGAACGACAAGCAATTGACGCGGAATTATCGGTCGACGCAGTCCATCTTGGACTTCTCTACCCACGCGCTGACTGCCCGTGCGACAAAGAACGAATCGCTGGATGCGGAGGCTATCTCCGAGCAGATTACACCACTGACCGCCGATACAGACCGAGACGATAGCTACATCGAGGCGCTCACGAGTGAGGACGAACACGAGGCCATTCTCGCGAAGATCGATGCGATCGTCGACAACGACGCCTACGCCGTCGAAGGCGACGACGGCACGTATCGCGCTCCGGAGTACGGCGACATCGCCGTGTTGACGCGAACCCGTGATTTCGGGCGGGATCTGCTCGATACGGCGAGTGATTTCGGTCTGCCAATGGCCTACGAGGGCGGGATCGAGGTCTTCCGGACCGACGCCGCGAAGTTGGTGTTAGGGTGGTTGCGTATCCTCGAACGCGACGCCGAACGCGGGTGGGTGCTCGTCCTCGAAGAGGCGGGCTACACGATCGACGAGGTGAAGGCGATCATCGAGCGCGAGGCGTACCCCGACGAGATGGTCGCCTTCCGAGAGGATCTACGGGATCTGGAGACGTTCGGCGGCGTCGCTCGGCGCGTGTTCGAACAGTACGGCCGTTCCGGCCCCACCGCAGACGTCGTTCTCGACACTATCCAGTCGGTTCACGGGACGACGACGTTCACCCGTGGAGAGCTGATCCGATTCATCGAGGAGGCGATTGCTGATGGGGGTACACACGACGTCGACGCCGGGGCTGGGACGAATGCGGTGACTGTCCAGACGATCCACGCAACGAAGGGGCTCGAATATCCGATCGTCATTCTCGCGAATATGAACGCCAACAAGTTCCCGTCTTCCGGCGGAAACGGGAGCGATATCGCGTACACCGACCCAATTGGTCTCCGGCAGCGGAAGGTGTACTCGGTAGAGGCACACGGCGTCCCGCACGTCTACGACAGCTGGAAGACAGACGTTCTCAATCGCTGCCTCCCCCAGAACTACGAGGAGGAACGCCGTCTTCTCTATGTGGCTGTCACGCGCGCTGAAAGCCATCTCGTCTTGACCGGTGGCGCTGACCCGAATTCGTTCCTCGATGCACTCCCCGTTGC
This sequence comes from Halorubrum laminariae, assembly GCF_024494655.1. Lineage (GTDB taxonomy): Archaea > Halobacteriota > Halobacteria > Halobacteriales > Haloferacaceae > Halorubrum > Halorubrum laminariae. Next base: position 381,041 of record NZ_JANHDL010000002.1, read on the forward strand.
TGTCGAAGATGTCGATCCCGATCTGTCTGCGTTCAATCCGGAAGACGACGAGCATTCGACGTACACGGTCGACATTCCCGAGCCCGATGGACCGACGAGTTACTCACCGCACACCTTCATCGATGACGCCGTCTTCGAAGGGAATACCGGTGGACGGGGAATGGAGTTCGGGTCAGACGTCCACGAGTTTGCGGAACGGTATGTTCTCGGTGAGGCAGTTGAACCCAATAATCCTGACAAGGAGCATGTGAAGGCGTTACTCGACTCACTCGATGGTGAGACGAGAGCCGAGATCGATGCGTTCCTCCCGCTTACCGTCGACGGCGAGGAGGTAACGATCGGCGGCATCATCGACCTGCTTCACGTGACGGCAGATCGTGTCGAAATCATCGACTACAAAACCGATCTCACAACGCACGCAGAAGACGAATACCGGAAACAGCTCAGTATCTACTACCACGTCGTCGCCGACCAATATCCCGATCGGTCAATCACTGCGTCTATTTTCTACACCGATGATAGCACTCGTTACAATATTGACCCGCTCGATAAAGGGGCTCTTCGAGAGCTAGTACTACAGAGCGTTTAGCTCCGTTTATCGCAATTGAACTCCCCAAAATGGCGCTTCCGGTTCATTTCGAATCGATCTCTTAACTCGATCAGGAGAACAGCTTCTTGAGCCGGGCGACAAGACCACTGTCCGATGACCGATCTACGGACTGCGATCCGGCATCAGATGTCGACTCGTCCACGTCGTCGGACGGCGTAGCCGCCGCGGTGTCCGCCTCGCTTTCGTCTGTCGCGGCAGCCTCGTCTTCGGCCTCGGCGCGTTCGATAGCCTCGTCGATCATGCCGTCAGCGTCGTTGACGCCGTCTTTGACCGAGCCCTTAACGACGACCTTCCCGTTGAAGCGGTCGGTCTGAACGGAGGTGTCGGCGGCGATAATCACCGCGTCGGCCTCGACGATCGCGTCGGCCGGGATCTCGTTTTCGGTTCCCATCGCGCCTTGGACTTCCACGTGAATATCGTGGCCCCGTTCTTCCGCCGTGGTCTCCAGATTCTCGGCGGCCATCTGGCTGTGTGCGATGCCGGTTGGACAGGCGGTGACTGCTACGAATTTCATGATTCTTGGTTAAGTATACGACGTACGTCCCCTTTAGTGCTTGCCGCGAGCGCCCGGTCGGCAACCCCGCGGGCGTCGGCAGTGTCGATCTCTGCAACGCGAGCCTTGACATCGGGAATCGTCACGGCGCTCATACTCAGTTCGTCGAGGCCGAGGCCAAGGAGTAGCTCGGTCAGTTCGGGATCGCCAGCCATCTCCCCGCACATCCCGATCCAAGCATCCTCGTCGTGGGCGGCCTGGATAGCCCTGTCGATCGCCCGGAGTACGGACGGATAGCGCGGGTCGTGGAGGTGGGATACGGCGTCGTTTTCGCGTGCAGCGGCCATCACATACTGGGTGAGGTCGTTCGTCCCAATACTGAGGAAGTCGACGCGTGCGGCAAACTCGTCGGCCATCAGCGCGGCCGCAGGAGTTTCAACCATGACACCGAGTTCGGGCAGGGCATACGTGACCCCCTCTTCGTCCAGATCGGTTGCGACTTCGTCGACCCGTTCGAGCGCGGTAGCGAGCTCCTCGACGGTCGCGACGAGCGGGAACATTACTGATAGCGTGCCCGCTCCCTCGGCGGCGGCCCGGAGCAGCGCGCGTAGCTGTGTCTCGAACAGGTCGCCGTCGTCTCCCAGCGATCGCCGGATACCGCGGTTTCCAAGGAACGGATTCTCCTCTTCGGAGAGATCGAGGTACGGGACGGGCTTATCGCCGCCGATGTCGAGCGTCCGGACGACGACACGTCCCTCTGGGAACGCGTCGAGTGCCTCGACGTACGTTTCGACCTGCACCTCCTCGTCCGGCGGCGACTCGCGGTCGAGGAAGAGGAACTCTGTCCGGTAGAGGCCGACGCCGTCGGCTCCCTGCGCGTCAGCACCCTCCAGTTCGGCGGAGGTGCCGAGGTTGGCGGCCACCTCGACCTCGCGACCGTCAACGGTCTCGACGCGTTCTTCCCTGACATCAACATCACGCGTGGCAGATACTCGCTCGCGTGTCTCCCCGTCGGGTTCAACGATCACGGCGTCGTTCTCGGCGTCGACGGCGACCTCGGTGCCGTCTTTGATCTGTGTGAGTGCGTCGCCGACGCCGACGACCGCCGGGATGCCAAGCGATCGCGCGAAGATCGCAGCATGGGAGGTTCGCCCGCCGGTCATCGTCGCGAATCCGGCGCAGACATCGGGATCGAGTTGGGCCGTATCGCTGGGCGTGAGTCGCTCGGCCAGTAGCACGGTTCCCTCGGGGAGCTCGGCAAGATCGATCCGATCGCTGCCCGAGAGAATCCTGAGGAGCCGATCTCGGATGTCGCGCATGTCGTCTGCGCGCTCGGCCATCGCCCCTTCCATCCCCTCAAACTGCTCGATGGCGGCGTCGAACGACCGGGCGACGCCGGTTTCGGCCGCAGCGCCGTCATCGATCGCATCCTGAACGCCGTCGGTGATCTGCGGATCGTCGAGAAACTGCAGGTGGGCGTCGAACACGGCAGCCTCCTCCTCGCCGACGCGCTCAGCAGTGCGCTCGCGCTCGGCCTTGAGTTCTTCGCGTGCGGTTGCACGCGCCTCATCGAACCGCTCTCGCTCCGTCGCGGGGGCGGCGACTTCGACATCTTCGGGATCCGGGTGGTCGTTGGGACGGTACCAGCGTACCGTGCCGAGTCCCGACAGCGGTGTGACGCCGACGCCGTCCAAGGTCTGGCACATCCTCACTCCTCCGGCGTGGTGAGCACGTCTTCGAGCGCCTCGATCGCGGCTTCCTCGTCGGGGCCGTCGGCGATGAGCACGACGGTCTCCCCGGATTTGGCTCCGAGCCCGGTCACCGCGAGCATGCTCGCAGCGTTGACCGGTTCGTCGCCGTTCGCGGCGACGGTGATCTCGCTTTCGTACTCGTTTGCCGTCTCGACGAACTTCGAGGCCGGGCGAGCGTGCAGGCCGTCTTCTGGGACAATCGTGACGGTGCGTTCGATCATTCTTCGACCGCCTCCAGCACGATGTCCCGAACCCGCTCTTTCGAGTCGGCCTCGTGGAGATTCTCGCGAGTTTCCTCGTGCATCAGCGAGCGGGACAGCGAGCTGAGCATCTGAAGGTGCTCCTCGCCGCCCTCTTCGGGGACCAGCAGCATGAATATCAGCGTCGCCGGCTCGTCGTCCATGGCGTCGAAGTCGATCCCGTCGGAGACGCGGGTAAAGGCGATCGTCGGCGATCGGACCGCCGCGCTCTTGGCGTGGGGGATGCCGATCCCCATGCCGACGCCGGTCGTCGCCTCCTCTTCGCGTTCGAGCAAGTCGTCGAGTGCCTGCTCGCGATCGGCGACGCGATCTGCCTCAACCGCGAGATCGAGCAGGAATTCGATGACGCCGCGCTTGTCGGCGGGCGCACCATCGAGGGCGATCAGGTCTGTCGTCAGTGGGGTGTGTTCCGAGTCGGAGTTCATATTGGTATCGTGCGTTTGACGTGGTAAATAGTATCTTGGTGAGCGGACGAGTCGATTAGGCCGTCGCGCCGGCCTCCGGTTCGTCTGTGGCTGCCTCCTCGTGGTCAGGCTTGAGCAGCGCCACGGCACCGGCGGTCACGAGCGTACCCAGCGCGATACTACCGAGGAATCCGAGGATGTTGTCGGCAACGAATATCACGAAGATACCGCCGTGGGGCGCGGGCATTCCGACGCCTAGGCCCATCGCGGTGCCGGCGGCGACCGCGCTCCCGACCATGATACTCGGGATTACGCGAAGCGGATCGGCAGCGGCGTAGGGGATCGCACCCTCAGTGATGAACGACAGCCCCATCGGAACGGCGGCGACGGCGTTTTCCTTCATTTCGGGCGCGAACTTGTGTGGCACGACGAAATTTGCCAGCGCCAGCCCCAGTGGCGGCGTCATGCCGCCGATCATCACGGCGGCCATCGGCCCGAAGATGCCGTCGGCGACCAGCACGGTCCCGAAGACGTACGCGACCTTGTTGACGGGGCCGCCCATGTCGAAGGCCATCATGGCACCGAGGATCAACCCGAGGATGACGGCGTTCGATCCCTGTAAGCCTTCGAGTGTGGTCGTCAACCACGAGTCGACGAGGGCGATCGGAACGCCGAGCACGAGGATCACGACCGGTGCGAGCAGCGCGGTCGTCAACACCGGGATCACGAGGATCGGCATCATCGGCTTGATCGACGAAGGGACCGACCAGTCCTTCATCCACTGTGCGACGTAGCCGGCGAGTAGTCCGGCGGCGATCGCTCCGAGGAAACCGGCGACGGCACCCTCGGAAGCGATACCGACCGTTGAGCCGGCCGCATCGATGATGGCGGCCTGCTGGATCGCGTACGAGAGGATGAACCCCGGCGCGAGCCCCGGTTTGTCAGCGATCGCGTACGCGATGTAGGCACCGAGTATCGGCACCATAATCGTGAGGCCCAGCCCGCCGATCTGTGCGAAGTACCACGCCAGTGTTCCCTCAACGAACGCATCAGCCGTCTCGATGTTACTGGCGACGAGCCCGAAGCGTGATTCGACCAAGAACGCCATCGCGGTGAAGATCCCGCCGATCGTGACGAACGGGATCATGAACGAGACCCCCGTCATGAGATCCTCTTTCACTGACGTGACGTGTGACCGCAAGCCGTTTTCTGCCTTGTCTTTGATTACCATTGTCTCTCTGAAACCTATTACATCCACATATGCAAAAGTATTTTCGAATATGATTGTTTTCTACTGTTCTCTCGCGATTGGAGCATAACATCGATCATGAAGGGGAAAAACAAGTGTCAATAGGGATATTTGAGCCGCTTTTGGGCGTCAGTTAACTATATTCGATATCTATGACATCCTCTTGTGACATGCTGTGCAAATCCAATCATTTTAGAGAGTACTCTCGTATAGTACCTCGAAAATTGCCGCGATAAACGTCAATAGCGGTATCAACTATATATTCCAGTCATATTCACGCAAAAACTGTGATAAACAGTTATAGCAGTGGCACCTAATATGTCGAACGAACGGAGACCCATGCTACCGGAAGTACGCCAGCGAAAGATCGTCGAACTCGTCTCCGAACAGGACGGCTGTTCGGTCGAGACACTCGCCGAGGAGATGGACTGTTCGAAGGCGACGATCCGCCGGGATCTCAACAAGCTGGCGGACCGCCAACTGATCGAGCGCTCCCACGGCGGCGCTGTCCCAGCGACCTCGGTCGGCAAAGAGCAGACCTACCCCCAAAAGGAGGTCCAGAACCTAGATGCCAAGGTCGCGATCGCTAAACGGGCGGTCGAGGAGGTCCACGACAACCAAGTTGTGTTCTTCGATGCCGGTTCGACAACAATGCAGGTTGCGAAGCAATTGCCTGCGAACGACACGGTACTGGCGGTCACGAACTCGCCGTTACAGGCTATGGAGCTTGATGATGATGGGACTGAGGTCAAACTCACCGGCGGCTCGTTGCGTAGCCCGACCCGGGCACTCGTAGGGCCGAGCTCCGAGCGGTTCATGGAGCGTATGAGCTTCGATGTACTGTTCTTGGGGACTAACGCTATCGACGCCGAGGACGGGTTGATGACACCCAACGAAGATGAGGCTCGACTCAAGGAACTGATGATCGAGAAATCTCATCGAGTCGTGTTAGTCGCAGACAGTTCGAAGTTCGGTGAGCAGAGCTTTATCAGCTTCGCAGACGTTTCGGATGTCGACGTGTTCGTTACCGACGCCGCCGTCCCGACCGTCCTCGCCGAACAATTGGAGGCCGACGACGTCACCGTTGTGGAGGTACAATGATCGTCACCGTGACGTTCAACCCGGCGGTTGATCACACCATTCAAGTTGACGCAATGCCGGATTCAGGTACTGTCGTGCGCACCGACGAGGCACAGTTTGACGCCGGAGGCAAGGGGATCAACGTTTCACAGTATCTAACCGGATTAGGTGCTGACACTGTCGCGACGGGACTTGTCGGTGACTTCCTCGGTGAATACATCCGGTCCGAGCTAGAAGACGAGGGAATTCCAGCCGATCTTGTTGAGATCGACGGGAAGACTCGGCTCAACACGACCATCCTCTCGGACGATGACGAATTCAAGATCAACCACGATGGGCCAAGTGTCGATTCTGCCGTTGTCAGCGACACGATTGACGCCATCGGGCGCTACGATCCCGAGATGGTGCTGGTTGCTGGAAGCCTTCCCCCTGGACTAGACACGGACGCCATCGACCGGATCGCCAACGCTGGCGAGTGGAACGCCGTCGTTGATGTCGGCGGTGCGACGCTGCAGGCCCTCGACACCGAATACGCCCTGTGTAAGCCCAACCGTGAGGAACTCGCCGTCGCCACCGACCGATCAGTCGAGACCGTCAAGAGCTGTCTGTCCGCCGCGGATGTGCTTCGTGAACAGGGATTCGAACGGGTTGTCGCCTCGCTAGGTGCCGATGGCGCTCTCCTCGCGAGCTCGGACGCACTAGTCCACGCCGCAGCGCTAGACGTTGAGGTAGCCGATACAGTCGGAGCCGGCGACGCGATGCTGGCCGGTGTCCTCTCGGAACTCGTCGTGGGCGGTGACGATCGAGCAGCTTTATGCCGCGGCGTCGCCGTCGCCTCGCGGATCGTCGCCAATACCGGGACGACAGTTCCCTCGTTCGCAGAGCTGGATGACTCCGTGGGTCGCGTCGAACTCACCGACTACGCCGCGCTGCGCGAGTGATCGGAGCCAATCTTTCCGGCGCGCCGTCTACTTCCTTGGAGCCCAGCCGATCACGTGCCGATCCGCTCTTCTAGCTTTTCGATCATTGTGGGCGAGCCGAAAAACGTCGGGATCCGCTGGTGGAGTCCCTCGGGCTCGACATTGAGAATGCGCTCGTGGCCGGTCGAGGCCGCACCTCCGGCCGATTCCACAACGTAGGCGACTGGATTTGATTCGTACTGCAGTCGGAGCACCCCGTCGGGACGTGACTGCTGGACGGGATAGCCGACAATGCCCCCCTTCGCTAGCAGATGCTGGACATCGGCGACCATCGCACCGGTGTATCGGAGCTTCGTTCGGTGATACAGATCGTCAGCGAACGCGGTAATGGGATCGAACCACTCGTCGGGACCGCCAGCGAACCCCCAGATGGGGTTCTCACCAGTTAGTATGATAGGGGATGAATCTATGATCTCCCCGTCTGCAATCACGTATTCCGTCACCTCACCGTCTACCGCGACGGTCAGCGTCGTTGTCGGACCGAACACCAGAATCATTCCTGCGATCACATCTCCACCGGTAGTCGGTAGCTCGCCATCGTACACCGCTAGAATCGTCCCGACAGTCGTGTTCGACACCAGATTCGAGGAGCCGTCGAGCGGATCGGTCGCGAGACTGAGCCCCCCACCGACATCGACGACTGTCTCACGTTCCTCGCTGGCGAACGAACCGATGCCATCGATCGGCGTCAACGCGTCGTAGAGCAGTTCGTCGAGTTTCCTATCGGCGAGTGACTGCTCGTCGCCACTGGGATTCCGGCCGCCTTTTGCGCCGCGATGATCGGCCAGCACCGCCCGCAATTCTGGCGCGATCTCAACCACTGCGTCGAAGACCTCGTCGACGATGTCGCTCATTTCACGCTCATTGGCCTGACTTCGGATAGCTGTCTGTTCATGCTCGAAATTCCGTGGGGTGTTCACTAACCAGTTGCGGACGTGATTATTTGTGTCTTGATTCCGCGGTAATGCGAATCTTTCAGCACGATCGATCAGATCTGCCTAGAAAGTGGCCGCGACTATTGACATCCTCTCCGCGCTGAAGGGCGAAGATTCCCGCGGCTCCGGGGCCGCTGAGCTGGGATATTGTGGTTTGTAGCTATCGGGCATGGAGAACTACTGGCTGTGCCAACCGGCGGTGTTCAGATAAGGTTTGAATCGTGAGATAAAACGTCGAACTACCTGTTTCTCAAACTGTTTCAGCAACGCCGAAGCAGAAACTGCTGACGAGTGGCTGAGATCGTTCACTTTTGCATGGAATCAGCTTATCTGAACACTACCGTGCCAATCAGCCGGTACTCCTATCCCGACATGGGATTCAGAGGTACTTTTGACTGCACCCTCGATCATACCACAGTAAGAGTTCTTTCTGCGTATCGTGAGGGAATCCCGGTATTGTCCGATTACGTGGGCGGATAGCCCGCCTCGGATACCCGATTATACGGTGTGTTTGTATGTAAAATATCCGTTCAATACGCCGAACGTGGTTTGTGTAGGCAGTGTCGGATTCATCCCCGCGCTAAAGCGCAGGCTTTCTCCTTGAATCTCCGTAGGACCGTGAGTAGACTTTGTTGAGATCTGGCCGCCAGTTTTTCAACGCGGGGAGGGTATCGCGCACGCTCCAGACGCGTCGCCGGAGCGTCCCCGCGTCTTCGGGGATTTTGTTGAATTCGCGGGGGGCGTGGTTGTACAGTTGTCACACGGTGTCTCGTTTCCAGTCCATCGCGCCGCGTTGCCCTTCAGTTGGAAAGAGTCGGTAGCGGGGACTGTACGTCATGCGACGTAGCTACGTCTGCAATTTATTGGTAGTTGAGAATTCTGATTAAAAGTGTTTGTAACTCGTACGGGCGCTGTATCCCCACCCTACTCGCTCGGCTTCGCATCGCTCCTTGAGGACGGGGGCTTAGCCCTCCCTTTCAGCAAAACCACGAATATGCCGAATATGACAGCCACTGGTAGATCTTAGTTGTATCCCCGCCAGCGATGGCCGCACTCTTTGCATTTAAAAAATGGAGTTGCTATATACAGAACATATAATACACGCCTTATCATTCATCTTAGCATGGGAGACGACGATAAAACCATGGTTGGTACTCAGATCTCGGATGAGAGGCACAAGCGGTGGAAACAAGCTCTTCAAGAATCAACTGAATTTACCTCAATAGCACAGGCAATCCGTGTTGGAGTAGAACAGGTCTTGTTTGAGGCTGAGTCAAATGGCGAACAGCCGATAGACGATGAGCGGATACTCAGTCGGTTAGATGAGTTAGAAAATGAGATGATAAAAACACGTGCTGAAATCATTGAGACAAGCGAGAAGACGCCAACCATAGAAGAAATATCTGAAGAAGTGGTGTACAGACTCGCAGACGTATCTCATCAGAAAAAGCAAGAAGAAGGGAGATACTAATGTCTGACTTAGATACAGAGGAGTTCAACCAATTCATATTAGCGAGAAAGGGTCGGAAAGCAAAATCAACACTCCAAAATTACAAATCAGCTCTAAGAATCTTTGAAGACTATTGCCTAGAATACGATGTGGATCCCCGTGAAATTAGTGGACGCGAGATGGACACCTTTTTTGGATATTTACAATCGAACGTGAGCGAAATTACCGCAGCACAGTACCTTGGAAACATATCCCAATTTTATGAATGGTTCTACATGGATAGTGAATCTGAGAATCCAGTCTCAAAACTCCCACAAGAATTTGACTCGAAGTCAACCGAGCATAAAAAACCAACCTTAGATATAGAACAAATCAAAGACCTCGTTGACTCCGCGGAGACTGTTCGCGCAAAGGCTCTCTTGTCGTTAATGGCTAGCACTGGACTGAGGCTAGCTGAAGCCTGTCAATCTGAGTTATCTTGTCTAGACCTCGAAGAGAGAGAGTTGGAGGTTGAAACGGTTAAAACCGACTTCGGAGATAGATTTGTATATTTCGATAGAAAAACACGAAGACTGCTTGACAAGTATATAAACGACGGATACAGAGCTAAGTACCATCTTCCAGATTCAGACTACATATTTATAGCGTCTAATACGAATCAATACGGAACAGACGCCCACATATCCACTGATGTTGGCAGGAGACTATTCATGAAGGCACTCGAAAATAGCTCGATCGACATCGAATACGAAGAGTATTCAGACGGACGAAAACGTTCCATATACACTACACATATACTCAGACGCACTTTTTGTCAAAATTGGATAGACAAAAATGGAGACATAATGAGTCTAAGGAACATTGTCGGCTGGATGAATCTTGAAACAGCTAAGCATTACGTGGATGATACAGCCAGTATCGACAAAAGAGATCGGTATGGAGTTACTCTCTAAGTCTCAATTCTATAAGTCTCCATCTGGCTCTGTTGAAACCCTCAACAACTGATATATTTTGACCCAGTTGTGGTCATATAGGCCATTTAATTCCCATTACTCCGGTGTGGTAAAAGACGCAAAACACATATCTCGTGGTAGTGGCTCATCATTATGGACTATACAAGGCTTAGTGAATTTCTACTCACAATACTTGTATCGAATATGATTGCGTTCATGATTGGGGCAATAGTATCTCCACCCGACCCGTTCACACAATTTTACTATTATTTACCATTAGTACCGGTTACGGTGGTTGTTTCGTATCTCCTTGTCTACAGAGGCGGGTTCGATTACATCAAAGATAGAATCTAGTGTCGGTCAGTACGCAGCTCTCATCGACCGGCTGTTTCAGCCCAATTTGTGTCTGAAGAAGATGATTTCAACAGAGCCCTCCATCTTTATTGAAATCAGTTCTCCTTTTTTGGCACTCAACGGCGCTTAACCAGACTTCCAAAAATCAGACGGTGTGGCTTCTACCACTACTAGGCAGATAAAAATGAGAATAAGCGCCAATATACTCGTTTCCTGGTATGGTAAGAAGATCCCTCCCAAGAACGCTCCGAGAAAGGCGAGTGCGCCCACCCAACCACTTCCATCTACCATCTTGACGACTCCGAATAGCAGTTCTAAAACCGTACCGATCTGAACAATCCGAGACACCACATCCACATATTCTGAGTTGAAGAGCGTGGATAGTGGAACCAATTGGGCAGCTATTGTGGTCATGGGCGCGAGGCCAATTCCAATTACGATGCCATTTGCCACTGCTACTGATGTCAGCACCCGCTTTTGTACGTCTGGAGTATTAATTGTCACCGCCTTCTCAAAAACTACAACTAAAAGATACGCCGCAATACCGCTGATCACCCAGTCTTGAAAGACTTGAGTCGATTCAACTTCTGCGGCCATGAGGGATAGTTCCCGTTGAATTTACTTTTTGTCATCGATTCTGTCTACCAATGGCAACTTGCTGATTACATACTCTCGGCCCTGTTTGAGCGCCCAGATTTGGTAGATCAACTTCTCGATGTCCTGTTCTACGCCAAGGTACTACTCCGTATCCATTAATACTATTTAATATGAAACTTTCTGTAATTTGATTGTTTTAGATGGGTTTAATACATATATATCTTTGTTTTTTAGAAGTAAGATTTATATATTAACTAAACCAATTGTGAACTGTAAGGTGAATGTCTGATGGCTTCCAAATCAACTGATTACAAATGGGCGCTCAAGGACAAGTTAGCTCGACAAGAACACGAGGAAAGATTAGACGAATGTTCTGTATTCATCGTCACAGATGATGCGAAAGATCGAGAGGCAGTTGTTGTCTCGGATGCTGACGGAACCGATATCCAGAGTGTAGACGAATCTAATTATCTAATGGTCGAGAGAGAACTGCTTGTTGATGTGGAACCGTAGGGATGACCGAGCCTCAGACGTTTCGTAGCTCTTCTCCGATCTTCGCAGGGGTTGGCTTAGTCAAATAGGGTTCAATCGCGTCATAGCTACTCCATCCACCGATTTCCATCATAACGCGCACAGCAACATCCTTCTCGACTAGATGATGCGTTGCCCACGATCGACGGAGATCGTGACTACTGACCTCTTTCCACCGATCATGTCCTGTGTTGTCTGCGATATTATCCGTAACCTCTCTTACCCACCGTCTCACTGTCGACACAGAGGTGTCCACATACGGTTCTGAGTCATCTATGTCTCGTTCTGATGCGTACCTATCAAGATTCTTCTTGACGCTCTCAGGCACGTATGTGTCTCTTACAGTCTTATCACCACCCTTCGTGTTTTTACCTCTTATCTGAAGTTCCCAATACTCCCCTTCAGAATTCCAACGTAAACCGTTAGGACAAGCTGTGAGAACTCCAGAGGCTCGACAGCCAACTCTACTCATCAGTTGGATCGCAATCTCTTGTTTCCAGTCTCGTTCACGTGCGTGTTCTTCTAATAACGGTACTTCTTTTTCAAAGTCGATCCAGCATTTAGATTTACTAGATGAATCATCTAATCTAACCATACACGGATACTATAGACTAAACGGTTATTGGTGTTGTGGTGATTCAGAATATAGCGTGAATATCAGGCGTATATTCGCTATTTTGAACGACTTGTGTTACAAGCCGTTCACTTAGTGATTAACTCAATCGAGGAATTCAACATCAAACTCAATTCGATCTTGGTTCAAAACCCACCATAAAAATTGAGGTGGAACTTCATCATTTAATTTAATTTCTTCAGACTCATCCTCAACTTCGATCCTAACTCGGTCTGAATATGATTCTGAATTATGAATCAATTTCAACACACAATCTTTCCAATCTTCCCGAAGTTGATCTATTGATTTATTGAGTGTAGTGTGATCGTGCGCATCCGGATTTTGTGATTGAGTTATAAGATCTCTTGCTGTCTGAAGCGTCTTATTCACCATTATAGCACCTGAATAAAATCTAATTACCGATTCACTTTCTTCAGCAGTCAACAACGATATTTGAGATGAATTTGATCTATACACTTCAGATGTAATTATTTCGTGCGCAGGAATTTGAGTTCGATAATTAGATGACCTCTCATTAAGTAGTTCATCAAAAGAAGCCAACTCTGTAAGCAATGACTGGCGGAGTTGTTTGATTTTCTCTTCTTGTTTATTTTTTCTACTCTTTTCTTGTGCCGCATAAGTCCCTATAGAACCTAGTATAGCGCCTATAAATGCTGATGCAAGACTAGATAGTAACACCGTCATTCGAGAATAGAGATTGTTTCAGACACAGGGTCACTTTGATCACCATTTTGCGATTCCAGAACTAATGTTACTTCATACTCGCCTGCTTGTATCTCATTATCCCACCTATTCAGCATCCACATACTCTGATCAACCCACACAACATCGCTAGTTGAATCTGGTTCAACGTGTTGATCTCGCTCTTTTTCAAGCGTCAAATCATCACTCTCTATCGTCCACTGCTCGGTTATCAGGAACTCATCTCCATAATATGGAGTCTTATATCTCCGAGATAACATCAGCCATTCGTCGTCGTACTGTAGAGATATTTCCTCTATTACAGGCTTTTCAATATCCTCATTCTCAACTTCATTCGAGTCACTCTCTCCCGTACTAGTATTCTCAGGTTCTTTTTCAGATTCAGGTGAATCTGAATCACTGCTATAATTAAACGAAGCAGAACACCCACTTAGAGCAACCACTGACACAGAGAGCAGCGACCTACGATTCATAGTTCAACTAACTAGATACATCCGTATATTAGTTTTTGAGGTGAGAAACCTAGAAGTCGTGGAAGCGGGGGTTTTTTTATTCACAATATGTGACAAATTGCCTAAGACTGCTATTTTGGACGGTTTGAGGAGATCAACCTAGAAACAGTGGGGGGTGAGTAACCTAGAAACAGTGGGGGGTGAAGAGCCGGATAAAGAACAGTAGACAGTCTGTTTTACTCGATACACTTCCAAATATACTACAAAGTAATCTCAAGTAAGATATATAAGGTACCAACCCATTGATACAACCGTCATGATAGAAGACAAAATGACACAGCGGATCAAACGATCGCTATCCACTAAGCGCCAACTCACAATTCCCTCGGAATTCGCAGAAGGCGTGGATGCGTATGTTATTGAAGAATCGACAACTGAACAAGACCAACCAACTCTCACCCTGTACCCAATCACGGAGGAGAGTCAATGACAACTAATATAGACTTATGTCCGCAAAACAGCAAGAATCAACTGATACGACGCACCGCAGTGACTTAAATATTACGGAGGAATCGAACGAAAATAACCTACTCGAAGACCTGAAAACCCGACCACAATGGGTCTGCTGGAAGTTCGAAGAACGAAACGATAAGACAACGAAAATCCCGGTCGATCCTCACACTGGACAGTACGCCAGCAGTAGCGACCCAGACACATGGGGCACATTCGATCTGGTCCGGGAACACAACCAGAGCAACCCGGAAACAGATGGTATCGGCGTTGTTTTCGGTGATGACGATTTTATCGCTGGAATAGACCTCGACAACGTTCGAGACCCCGACACAGGCGCACTCGAACCATGGGCACAAGACGTGATTGATGCCCTCGATTCATACACCGAGATCTCCCCAAGCGGAACAGGAGTTCACATCCTGCTCTACGGGATGCTCCCATCTGATGGACGCACTCGGGCACATCAGGAGTCCACACTAGAGCCGTTCGACACAAGCGAGATCGAAATGTACGACAGCGGGCGATTCTTCACAGTTACGTTCGATCATATTACCTCGACGCCAACAGACCTCAACCACCGCAAAAATGCTCTCGTTGATATCCACAATGAGTATCTCGCTCAGGACGACACAAACGGGCAAAACACTACCACAGAAGCAACTACAGAAGAACTCGACCTAAGTGACCAAGAACTCATCGAGACGGCCAAAAATGCGGGTAACGGGCGTGATTTCGAGCGTCTCTGGAACGGAGACACCAGTGCCTACGATGGTGATCACAGTCGAGCAGACATGGGCCTTCTCTCGCACCTCGCATTCTGGACTCAGAAGGACGCTACCCGCATGGAACGGCTCTTTGGCCAGTCAGGATTAGTCCGTGACAAGTGGACAGATCGTTCTGATTACCGAGACAGATCGATCCAGAAGGCAATCCGCAATTGTTCAGAAGTCTACGAGCCAGCCGACAGCGAAGAGTCACAGGACGGTGTTTCTGATTCGTCTACAGACACAACCGACGACGATGAACTAACACAAATCGATGCTAACACCGACATTGTGGCCCGCAATGGAGCCTATTGTCAACCACAACAACGAGATGATGGTTCCATTGTGTACAACCCGATCACTACGTTCACACTCAGTGCGCAGGCTTTCGTGGTCGATGAACATGGGGACGAATACGCAGATATACGAGTACACCCGCAGTCAGAAGCTGAAGAACCGTATGACGTAGTTGTTCCTTGGACAGCGTTCAACGAACCGAGAAAACTCAAAGAAGAGATTGTGATTGGCCGTACAACGACGTTTGAAGGTCAATCACACCATATTAACGACCTCCGAAAAATCGTTAGTCACCAAGACGCACCACACCTTCAGAAAACAGATAAGCTCGGTATTCACGGTGACGAAATCGTCACCGCCGACGGCGTTCTCGGAACCGACAACCCGTCGCATCGCTACGTACAGTCCAATACTAATTTCGAACAGATGTTCAAACTCAGTGATGTTGGAATTGACGACGACGAAGAGTCTGAAGTCGCAGAACTGCTCGAACTCCTACCGAAGACCCGCAACAAAGAACGTCTACTCCCGATCCTCGGCTATTGGTACGCATCATTGTTCACGCCTCAGATTCGAGAGTGGGAAGGCGAAGTACCATTCTTGGGTATTTCAGCCGAAACAGGTTCAGGCAAGTCGTCTCTATTTGAGCTGCTTAATGAAATGATCGGCGTCAAAGGAGAGCCTCTGTCCGTGAAAGCCTCACAGTTTGCTCTCAAGAACCACTTTAGCGGCGCTACAAACATCCCATTATGGTTGGACGAATACAAGCCGTCAGACATGCCAGACTGGAAAATCAACAACCTCCACGACTACATTAGAAAATCAACTCGTGGCGGCATAGAGACGGCTGGTAGCCGCACTCACACAGGCACAGAATCATGGCACTTCGGCGGGCCGATCGTCGTGAGCGGCGAACAAACAGTCAAAGGAAACGCTGAGTCTCGTCGCCAAATCGAAGTCAAGATTCTCAAAGAAAGCGTTCGTGACGACACATACTGGACGCAAATCGATGGTGGAGATACCCACGAAGACGGCGAGACGATTCATCATGACGCTCTCGATGTCAGCATTCACGCACGGGCGATATGGCAATATATCATTGATTCAGACGACGACGATCTTCAACAACACTGGAGTTCTGCGAAGGAACATGCGCACGAAATCGCAAATCAAGCAGGCGTCGAGAATATCGAGGAACTCGAAATTATACAGTTGACAATGGTGCACTTCGGAATCGCTGTGTATCGACATTTCGCCACAACAGTTGGTGCTGACCCGGATATCACAGAAGACGAAATCGACAACGCACTACTGTACATCGCCGATGCAACAGGTTCAGGAAATCGAGAATCCCACGTGGATGAACTCCTGCGCATACTCTCTGAAGCTGCTCGCAAAGAAGATGCTAAGTGGGAGACTGACTACGCCGTCATCAATGCTGGTAAGAGCAACGAACAACTCTGTATCAAGCTCGCACAGGCGCACTCAACAGTCCGCAAATACATCAGAGACCACGATATTGCCTCAGACGTGTTCAACGATGCGAAAGACTACAAACACCGCCTGAAGGAATTAGAGGATGACTCAGAGAGCTACGTGTTGAATACAAGCAAAGTCCATCGAGATCTTAACCGTTGTGTTGCTATCGATATGGAGATGGCAACAGAGGAGATTGATGGGTTTGACGAACAAGCGTTCGTAAGATAACAGCCACCGCACCGAACAGCGATAATCACGGGGAGGTTTTTCTTTTTCTTCCCCGATTTGTTGACGTTTGTTGAATTTATTGGCGTGGTAATTAGTCTCACTATTAGCTTCGAAGTGTAATATGTTACACCTAGTTACGGTTTTGTTACACCCCAAAAACCGCATGACGTGACGGGTTTGTTTACAGATGTTACACCTCTCATCTAAGAGGGTTAAACATAACAATCCCCTTCTGCTGTACTTCTTCAATTCTCCTCTGTGATCACACAGACACCCTGATATGAGAGGTGTAACATCTGTAAACAAAGTACTGCGTTCATGCGGTTTAGAAGTGTAACAAAGCCGTAACAAAGTGTAATTATCCGTAACTTCGTTTGTAGCAGAAATCAGAAACTCCCTCCGTGATTATGGTGGATGCGGAGTGCGGTTCGGTTGCGGATGTGGTATGTAATAACAAAACATATATGAGTTGGTGCGGGCGGTAATATCACACAGTAATACATACATGTAATGTATGTACTGGGAACACAAAGTACAGGACCTCTATTGCTTGATTAGACTAATTACGATAGTATACATCTGTACCGCTGGGTAGTATAGGGTGTTAATCCATGTATTGATTGTAACATGTAAGGCGGAGTAAGATATATAAATCATAAACTCGTTGACAGTAATGTCATGAACGACAACAAAATAACAAATGCGGCTGAGGAAGAGTTTACAACTGAAATGGAGAAGCGAGACACGGCATTGTGCTGGACGCCATACCAGGATAGTACGCTGTACTTGTGGAACGATCACGTCGAAGTGGGTGGTGAATCCAAGACGATTGTACAATGGTCTGTACAGGACGTTACTGCGCCAATTAGCGTCACTGAGGCCGACAATCCTAAGGCAATGCGAACATGGGTTGAAGACGAACTCAATTCTGACGGGAGTGAGATTGACGACATCGAGGTTCAGTCAATTCGGTCTACTGTGGTGGTGATTGATCTGATTACACGCATGGCCACACGGGTGACTGTGCGTTTTGACGTTCAATAGGTGTTCTAACGAACACGTTGCTTCGTTTTTAGAGTCATACGGCTCTGTTGAAATCCTCAGAGAGTTACATGTTGGCCGTGTAATTCGACGAGATGAAGTCCCTCCCGAAGTCGCAGATTCTCCGGTTTACTGAGAAGGCGATCCATTTGGCACGCCGAGCGGTTTCTCGATACTCCTCAAAGTTCTCCAAACATCGCTATACACTTCCCCAGCACGTTGTTTTGCTGTGTCTCAAAGTTCGGAAGAACACGACCTATCGTGGCCTGCTTGACGAACTGATCGAGATGCCACGCATTCGTCACGCCCTCGGATTAGCTGAACTTCCTACGCCATCAACGCTTTGTAAGGCGTTCAACCGGCTTGATATGGCTGTCTGGCGTGCCATATTGACTCTCTCAGCGACGCTACTTCCGACGAGCGGTGTCGTTGGTGTTGATGCGTCAGGGTTTGACCGCAGTCACGCTTCGAAACACTACACGAAACGAGCTGAACTCACGATTCAGCAGCTCAAAGTGACGTTGCTGGTCGATACGAAAGTGAACGCGATTCTCGATTTACACGTGACGACGACTCGGAAACACGATAGCCAGATTGCGCCGTCGTTGATCAAGCGCAACCCCGAGGATATTGGCATTCTACTCGGTGACAAGGGCTACGACGACCAGAAGATCAGGCAACTTGCCCGGCAACACGAGGTTCGGCCACTGATAAAGCATCGTGAGTTTACATCGCTCCACAAGGCATGGAACGCGCGCTTAGACGCTGATCTCTACGGCCAGCGGAGTCAATCCGAGGCGGTCAACTCAACGCTCAAGCGGAAGTACGGTGCGTTTGTCCGGTCACGGCGCTGGTGGAAGCAGTTCCGTGAACTCACCATCGCCTGTCTCATTCATAACGTAGATCGATCACTCTGAGCGGTCAATATGCGTACTTTAGATGAAAATCCGTGTGAGTATTAGTGAAATATATTGGCGTTTCCACGTCAAGCAAGAGCGCCATAGATCCAAACCATTTTGATTGGGTAATACATTTCTCTATTTAACCGGCTGTTATAATCTCGCTAATGGATCAATTCCAAATTCTTCCGGGAAATTGTGTGGTACATGATGACTATATCGAGATCGAAAGTGACAAAATCACTAGAGCTAAGCGTCTCCTGAAAAATAGCCATACACTACAAATAATTCTATCAACAACAGCTCTCTATCTGATATTATCTATTGTTTTTAACACTAGTATATTTATCAGAGAAGTCGCGGTAAATGGCTTAGTTAGCGGTGTACTTTTGGGAGTTTTATTATTATCAGGGAAATATATCTACAATAGGTATTTTGAAGTCTCTGACGAAACTAAAATTGAGCTTGGAACAATCCAACAGATCATCTTATCCAAACCAAATAAGATCGGTCACCCACACATGATCATACAATATCAGGAGAATGACTCTGAAAAACTCCGAGTAGTTCAATTGATGCCGACGTGGTCTAAGAGTGAAACAGATACTCTATCAGATGTTGAAGATATTTTAATCCAAAATGGGTTGAATGTGAAATATCGTGAGGATCTTGAGTAACTTTTTTTTGACTTCAGCCGCGCAACCCCAGAAGTATCGACTGTAGATCGTTCAGTACAGAGGAACTATCTACTACCGATATTCTCGATGATGGCCGTTCCTACAACGTAGACAGGGAGTATGAATAGAATCATCAAAACCGGAATCACGATAAATTCTGGTGGAACTGTTGAAATCCTATTCTTGAGACATATTTTCGCCTGAAACAGCCGGTCGATGAGAGCTGCGTATTGACGGAATGTATCAGAACCAGTCGTCCTTCTTGAGATAGAACATCGTAATTCCAGAAGCGAGACCGAGTAGCCCTCCCTCCATGACTGCACTAGTCAACTCACCATTGAAGAGCGTCACTTGCATAGCACTTACGACTACTATCCCGAGAACAACGTTCGTGAAAACGAACAGCCACGGATTCTCCAAGTCGAAACGCCGGACCTCGTTCATACTTCAATTACTGACTGCAATAGGAAATACATTCTCTGTACTAACCACGAAGGATCAAAATATATCAGATACTGAGGATTTCAACAGGGCCGAAGAGGAGTATTATTTACGCATAAAACAGAAAAACTGTCTTATAATTTGTATAGAATATCTTTCATAACATTCTTAAGTATACCTACACTATTATGACTTGGTGATAACACGAGAAAAAGAAACAATAATTTTCTCTAAAATCATCCGATATCTATGGAAAATAACAATAACAACTCCAAAAATAGCATCGAAAAGAAAATAAACCGCAGAGATGTTGAATCTCTTGTTCAACGCCTTGCTGATAGAGACGTAGTGGCTATTACAGCCTCTAAAACCGCTCTTAAGACCGGCAATCTGGTTCTCAGAGCATACGGGATAACTAACGATGATCTGCCTGATGAGATCCATCAGAGCTGTCAGGAACTGTCGGAAGGAACATCGTCACAAATTGTAGTAGAAACCAGCCTTGATGGAATCAACACCCTTGATGGGTTCTTGCTGTACGCAGATCAAGACACACAGAACAACCTCAATAACGTAGCTCCGCAAATGGACACGGATCTTGATAACTTCTATGATGAGTTTGTCCAGCAGGTTGAGGAGGTGACCGAAAATTGAAATAAAAATCACATCTGATATAATATGAATACCAAAGACAAACTCAAGAAACGCGTCGAATCGACTCGGGAAAAATATGAAGATTTAGACGCAGTATCTGATCTTGGCGACTCACTAGATATTGAGTATAGGGTGCGGCATGACGGCACAATAAATGAGATCGTACTCTGCGAAGCATCTGGTGGACCAGGTATCCAAGTTCTTCTAAGAAAAGGTGTCGTCAAAGGCGTATGGAGTTCCGCTCGGTTTAGCAGTCCGATAAGCAACGAATCACTGTTGGACGAGCTTTTTGAACACCACAGATCTCTTTTTCAAGAGATGCGCTTTCAAGGAGAATAGATTCTGACGCGCGTTCTATTCGCGTCTTCTGTGGATTCTAGAGCTATCCTGGAGCCTGATAGATTCTTCAGACACAAACTACAACCAGTGCGCCTACAAGAAAGGCGGCTAACTGAGTTCCGATGTTCTCAGTCACACTGCCGCCACTGAAAGTAGGTTACTTAGCCACTGAGGGAATTCGCAGACCAACCATTGCCCAAATTGGAATACAAAATTATCGACAAATGGTCCGTCTACTGTCTCACATACCATCTGTTGAATGTCTATCATCAAATTATAAATATTTTCTGGCTGATTTGAGACAATTCCGTTTATATTTCGAATTTGATTAGGTCTCAAAAATGTAGACTGCCCAAAAAGATACATCGCTGATCGATTCAGTTTGTAAATCACCTGTATTAACCACGTGAGAGTCTACATATATCGTCTACTGAGGATTTCAACAGAGCCAACGCAACCTATCAACAGATACCGCATCTGCTATCCTTGAATTTGAGGAACATATTGGGGAGAATTAGACCCCTCGCGTGTTCTCATTTTCGCGCTACAACATGAGTTGAAGTAAGAGGCTTTGGCTCTTCCACAAACAGCTGCCCAATATCAAGATAAACCCCTCCGTCACTTCCCTCGACTCGGACACGAAATTCAACATCATCAACGAATTGCCCATCAATAACGAACTGAACAGCATCCATCGAGCCAAGTGATCGGGAACTTCGAAGTGTCTGACGGAGTGTACTCAAAATTGCTCCACGTTCGTCTTCATCAGCGTTATAGAGGAGATCTTCAAGTCCAGTTACTGTAGTGGGAGTAGACACCTCTTCATCCGCTGCTAGCCTACGGAAGAACTCCAGCGAAGCCATCTCACTTTCGGTGTCCGCAACTGGTTCCGTCACGAGGTTGTAGCCTTGATGGAGAGCCATGTTTAGAACTGTTGGAGTCCCATCTCCATCACACTCTCATATCGTTCATCATCTGTGACTTCCGCCATAAAGTCGGCTAAGTCCTCAAGATCGTCTGTCTTCCACTCCTTCAGATATTCGACCGTGTTCTGGTCGCTCTTGTAGAGGTGGTACAGATAGTGAACCTTGTCAATATCCAGTAGACTGTCTGACCCTCTACCGTTCTTGTTGAGTTTTCCCTCGATGTAGTTGATCCGCTCATCGGCGGTTACTGGTTCCTTCGCATCCCGTGGACCTTTGACGAGCTTCTCGTCTTCAAGATCACTTACATTCAGATTCTTCGCTAAGAGGTGTTTGTTGAGCTGGTCATAGTCTTCTGCCCCACGCTGGAAGAGAGCAGCGTAAGATTGTGTGAGTGGATCAATCGCTTGCGGGAGATTAACAGAACCCTCCAAGATTTGCTCGATAACGGAGTCCACCGTATCGAGAGCGGTATCGATATCTACCTCTTCACCATCGGAGTATACATTCGGATAGTGTTTTGAATAGTAGTACATACACTTCCCACGGAGAATGACACCGAGGTCTGCCTGTCCGAGATCTTCATGGCGCTCTCGTTCCTCCTGAATGATGTCTTGAAGTTCGAAGAAAAGATTCTGACGGAGTTCTGTCAGCGTTATCTCCTCGTCCGTTCGCTCCTTGTTAGCGAAGATGAGGATGTCGTACTCCGCATTATCCAGATCAGAGATATGTGGGTTGTTCGGCATCTCTGACTGAACGGGATACGCACCAGCAATAGTGAACCCACTCCGAATGAGCGCCTGAAGAATCACCGACCACGCTTCGTTCTCATTGTGGTGGTAAGTAAATATCATCTCACCGTCAGGCTTCAGCACCCTGTTAGCTTCCGAGAAAACATTCGAGAGGGAGTTTACGAAGAACTCCTCATCTTTGTTCGCACTTCGATTAGCGACAATTTCTCGCGCTTTGGGTACGACTTCGGGTGAGAATTCCTCATACTCGTGCTGAAGACACTCACGAAGCCAGACATAAAAATAGTCTGAGAGTTCTGAGTACTGGACATTGTCGTAGTACGGCGGATCTGTGATCACATAGTCTACAGACTCGTCTTCTTGATCTAATCGTTCCGAAGTTTTACAGTTTAGACTCTCAACACAATCATTCGAAATGGATTCAGATTCGACATAGAACTGCTCCATCTTCCCTTTCTTTCTGTTTTTGATCTTCTCAAACGGTCTAACACAGTATTTTTTAGCCTCGTATGTTTTATCAAAATAATTTTGTAGAGAGGCGATATTACCTTCTTCGCTCAAAGGATTGGCTTCCACAGGCTGAACTCTCGGGATATATGCGTGCCTGACAAAAATGTCTGTAGCTTTGTTTTGTCCAGGCCTCCAGCGGGTCAGTTGATTGTTGTAGTTGAGTGAGTTTGAAAGAGTAGTGATAAGGAATTCAGAAATGTTCTGTGCTTCATCGCTCTCAAATTCTTTTGTCTGGATCTCCTTTGCTTTCTTGAATAACAGTCCATAGGTCAGTAGATGTCTATCTGTAAATAGATCTTTAAATCTCTCATAGTTGTAATTCTCAACGATCCTCTTCGTCTCATCACCAACCGGAATTCTCTGATGAGGGATCGGGAGTTCGTCATATAATTCCCCAAGCTTCTCTCGTGCTTTTTTTACACGCTCCGCATCATCCTGCTCAAATTCTTTGATACGCTTATCCCCATGAATATTTACATACTGGATAGCAAATCGCTCAAAATGTGGCTTTTCGTCCCGACGCTGTAGCGTCTCTTTTACATCGTGTTTGTGTCCATTCGAGCAGGTGTATTTTCCGTATCCGTAGGTTCCATCGCTTGGGTCGAATTCGAGCCTACAATTAGAACAGACCTCATTCCCATCATCTGAAATAATCAAGTCAGGTTTCTCATTAGACTGCTCAGAAAGGATTTCTAGATCGCCATCTTTTATTTTAACCTTATCACCTTTCTCAAGCCCTTTACTTCTCGACTTTAGTTCTATTATTCGGTCATCACAGTCTTGGTTTGGGCAGTATAGTGCTCCAGAGCTAGTCTTCTTCTTTTTTGATAGTTGGTATCGGGGGAAAAGCTGAACCTCTTCACCACAGGTTACACACGGGACTTTTTGCGACTGAAAGTAGTAGAGAACTTCACACTCATTTCCAGTCTGAGGGTCTATTGTTTTATACAGGTCTCCAACCTCCTTTTTTGTCTCTTCTATAATACGGTTGTATTCCTGTTCGAGAATATCGAGATCCACCTCATCCATCGACTTCTTTTCGGTCCACCACGCAACGGGGTTCAACTCGTAGCCGATGACATCTGCTCCGATTCGATTCATTTCCACGAGAGTCGTTCCACCACCTGCGAACGGATCGAGAACCGTTACATCGGTATTAATGCGGTCATCGTCTGGATTGATGTACAGCCCGTCGTGAGTTCCCGAATTACGCTCTGTTAGGATGTCGTCTTTCGTTACGGACTCGTCTGTCAGAGCGGCGAGTCCGAGACTACGAAAAGTGGATCCTGCCCGTCGTGCCCACCACTTGTGAAGCGAATAGATGGGTCGGTACACATCTCGTCGGTAGGTCTCTTTCTCTGCCAGTTCGTCCATCAGGTTTAGGGGTAGTTTATCCCAAGTTTCCATTGTGAGTGTCTCCGTGTCGTTAGTTGGTCTGGATCCGCAGTACGGGAGTCATACATTCGGGGAGACTGACCCCCCCGTGTGAGATCTTTTTTGTCGCACCACGCTTCGTCCAGTTGTGGTGCCCTTGTACGACATAGTGCTCCCGTACCCTTTTAATAATGTTCGCCCGTTCGAGAATTCGGTATGATTGCCCATTTCCCACCTCACAGAATCGTCCGCTGAACTTACTGGATAGGGCTTCTTCGTGATCGTCGTTCGTGGAGTAGGGGGAATTCCCGAGATGGTTCACATATCCATGATCGCTTGTTACGAGGAACTCCTCGTGGGTACTCTCGTGGATGATCCCTTCGAGTAACTCCTTCGCGTCCTCGTAGATATCTTCGACCTCTTCGGTCGAATAGTTGCCTTGTAGTGCTGATTCGAGTCGCTTGTCGGGGTGACGGGTCCAAACGAATTCGGGGTCCGTGTTTGGCAGCTGAGGAACGGTCATATCTCCAATGAACCGAAAATCATCACGAGAGACAGCGGAGGGACTCTGTGCGTTGAACCACTCTCGACAGATGAATTGTGTCTCGCTTGGGAGTCGCTCTATTGGTGACCACGAGAACGAAACATCCCAATCGTGTTCGGATTCAAGTTCGTTTTCCAGTCGGAATCCCTCACGCACGCTCAGAGCGTCCATAATGACGCCACAGCCAGACTCCAGCGTCGACAATGGGTGATTGCCCATCTGATCGATAAGTTCGTCGTAGAGCGGCGTATAGAGGCTTGCCAATTCTCGTTCTAGGAGCCGAGTCTGATACTCTGAACGTGCGAGATTCCGATCGCCTAGCGCATTTTCGTCGTCCCAGATACGACGGAGACATTCGAACACCCCATCGAAAATGTTCTCTTCGTCTAGGAGGGAGGAGAATTCCTCACTCCCATAGAGTCTGTTACTCATTCTTGTCTACCTGTAAACTAACGGACAGTGTAGCTTTTTCGGGCACGCTCAAATCCCAGACGAGACTGAGAAATGATTGACGAGACAGTGGTTCGTCAGGTGTGAATTCGAATGTCTCATCAAGTGTTACTTGGTTATCGAGTGCGTCAGCACTAATCCCGTACTCTTCGAGATCGTTGGTTGAGAGTGTCCCCTTGACAGTTATCTCGGCTTCGTGAATTTCCCACTCGATACCGATATCTCGTTCTAATCGGTCGATAAGGTCTGGTTTGTTGTCCGCATCGAGTGTCCCCATTACGGGATGAGGTCTAACAGACGGACGGTCTGGCTTGTCTAATCCAAATTTCCTCAATAGTTCGTCTGTTGTTGCTCCTTCTACCGAAATAGTCCCATCTTGGATATCACTTGAATCGAACTCAAAGCCACATTCACAGGATGTTCCTTCTAACTCTTCACCGCACTGTGGACAAGCAAACGTTGAACTGCCTGCTGAAGTCGAGTCGTCATCACCTGTTTGTGAGGCGGTTTCTCCTTTCGCTTCTGTCTCTGAATCATCCGAGTCGGTACCTGTGGTGTCTATCGTGATCGTCGTCTCTTCTTCGTCGTCATCGTCGTCTTCAGCGATATATTGCTCGTGTACGAGGTTCGTGTCGCTTCCGAGACTGCCGACTCGCTTCTCGAAATAATTACCGACCTGAATCACTCCATCTCTACAGAGTGAGTCAATGGCGTTTTCGAGTTCTTCTTCGGAGGTGAGTGTGGTGTATGAGGTGTTGCGATAGAAATCGTTTCGGAGGTGCTCGTATTGGATGCCGCTTGCTCCAGCATTTTTGACTGCGTTTTTGACTTCTGATCGGAGTTGGCTGGTGTCTGGCTCAACAACTGACAGTGTTGCCGTGTAGAAGTCTGTATTCCCTCCTGTCGGGAGATCTTGCGGGAAGAGTCCACGGTCAGTTGATGTGTGGACTGTTCCGTATTTGTCTCTCACACGATCTCGGAGATTCTGGTAGTTCTGATCGTGGATCTCATCGAAGCCTTCGGGGAGGACTCCTTCGTCTCGTTTGAGCTGTTCGCCGGCAACAACCTTCCGTCCAAGTTCGATGATGCCCGTGTTCGTATCGACACCCGACCGCTTTGCTGGTGTTACCAGCACCAACGTGTTGTTGAATTCTCGCTCTTGTCCCGTTGTTAACTCCTCGAAGTCCTCGTCATAATTTCGTTTTGCCCCCAATGAGACCACGATTTTGAGTGCTTTGTTGTCGGGAACATCTCGGTCGGTATTCACGGGATCGAGGATAGACACGTTGTTCTTTCCGTCGAAGAGATCTTCCCGAATCAGTGATTCTACACGGTGAATCGCATCGTGTTTGTGGATGTCTTCCGCTTTCTTTTCGATCCGAGCCGCAGGGTTTTCTTCGGTATCGAAGGCGTACTCTCCATTAATTCGGTGGATGTGCCATGCGTGTCCGTATACATCCTCTGTGAAGGTCTGAACGATACGATGGGCGTTTATTCCTTTTCGGATGATACCCATTAGCATCTGGCGTTTATTCGCTCCTTCGTCGCCACCTCGTCCGAGACTGTGGAGCAAAACGATATTGAGGAGTTCTTCGATCAGGTCATCAAATTCACCGTCTGCTCGTTGGAGGCGGTGGTAGTCGTTGATGTATTTCCCGACGAGTTCGTTGTCGATATATTGGAAGCGGTCGGTGTACCCGAAGACATCGACATTGCCTGTCAGAATTAGGTCTGTCTCTTCGAAATTGTCTCTGAGAATCTCGGTAAGGAAGCGCAGTAGTCCTCGGGCATCGGAACTGATGCGCTGTTCAGAGTATTTCTCCATGAGAAGGTCTAACAGAAGCGGATGGAATGGATAGTACCGCTCGATGCGGTCTTCCATGTCTTGATAGTCTTCTAATTGGATTTGGTCGTTTTGGCGGTAGACATCGGTATATTCCTTGGCGAGAGAGGAGACGCCTTCGGGGTCGGTTACATCGCCCACGAGACGGTGAAGGATGAAGTCTATTTTTTCATCTCGTCGTGAAGAAAGGTCGTGAGTGAATGGATTGGTCCGCTGGGTTATTGCTTGGACATCGTCATTTTCGTAGAGTAACGAGACGAAGACGCTCAATTGGGTGTCATCTCGACCTGCGGCTTCGAGGAGATTCTGAAGAAATGCCAGATTGTCGTCTTGGTACTCTACTCGATCAGCCATACCGAACCACCGCTCAAACTCGTCGATTAGAACGAGGGTTGGTCGACCTTCGAGAGTATCTCGAATCTCGTGAACTGTTGGCAGGCTGGTGCCATCTCCCCACTGGTCAATTCCGAGATAATCACCAACAGCCTCAGATAGTCGATTGTAATCGCTGTCCAGATTGAACATCTGGAGAGCAGCTGTTCTGGTATTTGTTGGTAACTCGACGGAGATTTCTTGTTGGTCAAGCCATTGTTGGCCGAGTTCGGGAGAGTTGAACAGGTGGTAGATTACCAATTCGATGTGACTTTTCCCACTTCCATATCCACCGCCAATGATTTGCCCACCTTCGTTGAAGTCTGAGTCGCTCCTCAACGTCTCGGCTGTATTTTTGGTTATGGTAGACAGCGTGTTTGTTGGGTAGGTGATTTCGAGTATTCGCTCTGCGTCTTTTTCTGGCGAGTCTCGATCGTCGTAGAGATTGTAGAGACTTACTTCGTCAAGAAGCCCTGACGGATTGATCGTTCCATCAGAGGAGAGGATTTCGTCGCTAGGGACGATATAGTCTGAAAGAACTCCTTCAGCCATAGAGAGTACCTCCTGAAGGGCATTGTAACATCATGTATCTGGCATCTGTTCGTGATGCTAAAATAGTTGTGTAGGCGGATATTCGCGATCGTTGATCATATAGACAGCACTCGAAAAACTACGACCCTCATGAATAGGCCAACACGTCAATACATATGTGTAACACATGTTGCTATAACACCCTAGAGAAGAGTTCTGTTGCCAGATTTGATCCTCTACGACACTTATACTACCGAGAAATCTGTGTTACGCACCACATATCAAATTGGGGATGAATTTAAAAGTGACAATATCTACTATATATGTATGTCAGTAAAACACTCTGCTGATGACACTGATGTACAGACTACAAACAGCAATGCGAATACGACTCCCTTGCGAGATATTGAAGAAATTAGAGTGACATATCTTGTACGGGAACATCCACACATCGAACCGTCAAATGACTACTTCAGTTGGATGCGTAACGCCCAGCGTCTTATGATTGATACAGACCACGACCAAGTGGCTGTAGCAAAGTATGATGGATGGGCTAAGAGACCGAGATTTCGGATGTTGAACCATCAGACGGATCCAACGATTATTACGATCAGCACTGGCGACCAGGTGGATATCAATACGATGGCAGACCTCGTTGATGTGGCGCAGACATACGATATTGACTACATGGACTCAGATATGTCGAACATTAAGATACGCTTCACCTCTGAAGATACAGATGATGACGAGCGACCTGATCAGGTCAATGTTATTATTACGCAAGCTCCGGGTCCAATCAAGAGGTATGCTAATCACGTCACACGTCTGAGTGAGGAATACGAATCACTGATGGTCGACATTAAAGCACGGCAAAAAGAATACGAAGAAAAATACGACGAGTGGCTTGACAGTGACCGTCGTCGATTCCGATAAGAGTTCACCCACGACACTGTCTTCAACCTGTTTTGGCTCTGTTGAAACCCTCAACTGTCGATAGTTCGGAAAGGTCGTACTACATACAAGGCTAGCTCTTCTACGACTGTTGGTGATGTTTACAAATAATTAACATTAATGTTTTAATATCTGTTGAGTCACTCCGTATTTTTCAGAAGAGGAGTTAAGTAGAAAGTCAGAACTATTGAAAGATAATATGCTATCTCCTGGTCAGATCCAGAGACTTCACGAAGCGACAGAATATGAAAGATGGTCACTGGAAAACTTAGCCGAGCTTTCAGGTGATGTGGATATAGGGCTGTATACAGTCACCAAATTAGACGATAAGCCTCCAAGTCGAGAAGTTACATTAGAAGGAAAGAGGAAGGCGTATGTGAGAGTTCCACCTCGAACTCTTGGTGGTTCAGGTGTTGAGGAAGCTATTCACAACATCTCTCCCTTGATTTTCGCTAGTACCTACAAATGTCTTGATCTATTCATTGAATGGTTCTTGGAAATAAATGGTCAAAACCCAACAGGAAACCGATGGACTTTCGACAAAAAGACAGATCAGATAACCAGCGTAATTAGTCAGGGACCACCTTCTCTGCCACAAATTTTTGCCACAGATATTGATGTTTTAGAGTGTCTCTCTAACCTCTATATTGAGCTTGAAGATTATAGACACTCGATCATACACAAGAGTGATTTTGAAGTCGTTAACGGAACTCTGGTGGTTTCCGATGAAACAGGAACGACACACACTTTTCTGAATGAAGAGCTGTTCTGCTTTGCTGGATTGGTTTTGGTGTGTATCAATGCTATTGTCAATGGAACCTATGATTACGTCACTGAACGGCAATTGAAAACGTTGTTAGACCACCTCTCAGAGATTCACGGTAGACCTGAGTTTGATTTGACGAGGTACGACTCAGAGATAATTAAGTGTCCAATGGAACCAATTCGACTGAAACCATTTGAATGGGAGCCGCCGATTGAAGAGATCTCGAAGCTCGCTCCTGTGACAGAAGGAAATGAAGATTTTTGGTTGAATCTGATCGGTCTTCAGAACGGGGAAATAATCACTGAGTGGCTTATTCCCGGAGATATCGCAATGGATTACTGTGATCAAAAATTCATAGTCCCTATTAATGAATTTGATAAATATGTAGTTTAGACGTGTTTTTTGGCAATATTATTTGGAGTCTTGGTGAGTTCTCAGAAAGAGGTACATTCTGACCCGGTTGCGGTCAATACTCCCAACCTGTATGAGTTGTTTGTGAGTCTCTTCTGCGACCCACTGTTTCAGACATGGGCCTGTCTGTGGATGAGGATCTCGATAGAGTCGAAAGACAGGAATTTAAACGACTATTTTGGTAAATTATATGTCACTAGTTATAGCTTCTCCATCTGTTTGAGCACTCTTTGCACTTGAAAAATCGCGTCGGCGGTTCGTCTGCGGCACCCGTCTGTTTGATCGTGTACCACGCTTCGCTGTGGCCACACTCGTCGCAGACGATATCGGTCGCGGTGGGTTTCCCCTCGAAGTTCGCGCCTTCCTCGGTCTCTATCACCTCGTCGCCGGTCTGTTCGGCGGTGGATTCGAACTGCGCGGCGAGGTCCTCGTCGCGCTCCGTGGTCGCGCCGCAGTCGTCGTTTTGACACACCATCTCGCCCTCGACCGAGATCATCATCGACCCGCAGTCGTCACAGAACTGCATATGTACCCCCGGTATGAGAGCGAGCGGTTTAGCTCCCGTGGCTGCTAGATTGCGTCGAGATTCCGTGGTTGGGAATTCGATTCCCACCCCGCGACAGCAACGAGCCTCACACCTCCCCAACCTCGCTGCGAGCGCGTTTAAAACGCGCTCGCAGCGTCCCTCGCGGACTCCTCGCGGGCATTGGCCCACTCGGAGGCGCGCCGATCGCCGCATCTCTAGGTCATTCGCTCCCACGCGAGGTGTGCGACGACGCCGATGAGGAAGGCGACGCCGAGGTTCGTCGCCAGCGCGAGAACGCCGATACCGACCGAGATCGCAAGATTCCCGGAGTCGGTGACGCTGCGCGCGAGCGAGACGGCGACGATCGCGAGCAGCGCGCCGAGCATCGCCACGGGGAAGGCGGCGAGCAGCGCGGGGGTCGCGAACAGGGCGGCACCGAGGTAGCCGACCCCGAGCACGACGTTCGCGCCGCCGGTACGCGCCCCGAACGCGTGCTTGCCGGCCACGCCGTCGCAGCCGTGACACATCGGGATCCCGCCCATCGGCACCGCAAGCAGGTTCGTGACGCCCATGCTCGTCGACAGTTCGTCCGCCGTCACCTCGGCGTCGAACAGGTCCGCGAAGAGCAGGGAGGTCGCCAGCGCGGCGTTGCCGATCGTCATCGCGAGCTGGGCGAACACGCCGTCGAGCGTGCTCCGAGTGACGGCCGTGCCGAACGCGGGCAGCGGCGGCGCACCCGGGACCTGCGGAGCCGGGACCCCCGCGACGGCGATCGCGACGACGACGCCAGCGACCGCCACCGCGAGCGCGCTCGACTTCCGGTGTCCTGCCAGCGCCGCGGCGACCGCGATCGCCACGCCGACGAGTGCGAACGTCGGGTCGCCGAGCGCCAGATCAACGCCGGTCTGGAGGAGTATCAGTCCGACCGCGAACTGCACCCCGCGGATCACCGGTTCGCCGATCCACCGCTCGACGCGCGCGAGCGTCCCCGTGAGGCCGATCGCAAGCAGAAGCACGCCGAGCACGAGCCCGGCGAGCGCCAGTTCCGCGTACGTCAATGCCCCGGCGATCGCGAGCGCCGCGAGCGCTTTCATCGGCTCGACCGAGACAGGGAGTCCGTACCGAACGCCCCACACGACCTGAAAGACGCCGAACGCGACGAGCACGTGCGGCAGCGACACGTCCGTCAGGAGCGCGAGCGCGACCACGAGAGGCACGACCGTAATCGAATCCCCTATCGCACCGGTGACCGACTGTCGATCGATTCTGATCGCGCGATGTCGCTGTATACCCGGTCCAAACACGAACGAACGCCGTTCAGAGTCGAACTGACTTGAGTGTGTTCAGAAATCGATAGGCGTCACGCCTACAGAATATGTAAATTATACCACTTACATGTCGCGTGCAGACTCGGCCGCCCGGTCCGCCTTGGCGACCAGCGGACAGTTTCGAACGCGGAACTCGTCGACGTCGACGACCTCGACGATCTCCGTCCCCTCGTGCGTGCAGTCGGCCTCGGGGGGCGCGGTGAAGTGCGGACACTGTTGACAGTACGCGCGCTTGTCGACGGTGCGGTCAGCGTGTTCGGAGCCGGCATCGCCGGCCCCGAGAGTCGCGTCGGACGCGCTCCCCCGAGTCGACGCGTCCGCGACCGCCGCCGAGTCGGGGCCCGAACCCCCGAGTTCGCCGGCGTCCACGTCGAGCGACTGCCAGATATCCTCGTCGCCGAGGTCTCCCACGTCCATCCGTTCGAACGGGTCGTCGGGGTCGTCGATATCTCCGAAATCGTCGATGTCGTCAGCATCGACATCCCCCGCGGGACCGAGTTCGTCGAAGGGGTCGATCGCCTCGACGTCGGCGTCGCCGACCGGTCCACCGTCGGCGTCGCCGGTCGTCCTGCCGTCCGCTCCGTCAGTCTCGTCGTCGGTCATCGGTCCGCTCCGTCGCGTTCCGTTCGGTCCGCGTCATCTCTCGCTCCGTTCGGAGCAGTCGCTCTCGACTCGTCAACGTCGCCGTCGAGGGCCGGCGGATCGGCGGCGACGAGCCGGGAGGTGCCGAAGAACCACGTCTGCGGCTCTATCTCGGTGAACGCTCGGCCGCAGTGGGGACACTCGGGAGCGCTCAACAGCCCCAGCCTGACCGTCTCGCCGCAGTCGCCGCACGCCGCCGTCTCGACGCCGTGTCGATTCGCCACGACCAGCAACGCGTCGAGCCGCTGCCGGTCGTCCCGCTCCGATTCGAGGGTGTCCAGCCGTCGACGAACCCGAAGGATCGCGCTCGCGACGCGCGAGAGTTTCTCCTCGATCTCGTCGAATGCGAGGTCGTCTACCTGCGTTTCCACGTCTGCGAGGCGGTTCTCCACCGCGGCCAAGTCGGCGGTGGCCGCGTCGAGGGAGACCTCGACCGAGTCGACCTCCGTCGCCACGTCGTCGAGGTCGGCCACTATCGAATCGAGACGCTCTGCCGACTCCTCGTGGCCGTGGTCCGTCAGTGCCTTCGGTTCGAGGTCGCGATACAGCGTCACGAACCGCTCTCGGAGATCCGTCACCTTCTCGTCGACATCGGCGTCGATGTCGTCGAGGCGGGAGCGAATCGACTCGACTTCCTCCGCGTCGGGGACCGCGATTCCCTCGGACTCGGCGAGGGCGACGATGGCGCGTTTTAACACCACCTCGCGATCGACGCCGACCTCGTCCGCCGCGGCCTCGATCGCGTGGTCCTGCCACGCGAGAGCCGACTCGTCACCGATCGACGATCCGTCGCCGGATCCGTCGCCGATGCTCGGGTCGGTCTCGCTGGATCCGTCGCTGACGCTCGATTCGTCGCCGACGCCGTCGGCCTGATCGAGGTCGCTCATCGCGGATCAACCGTCATCTACGCCTCGTAGAGGAGGGAGCCTTAAGTAATCTGTCGCGCCGTTCTCGAAATCGAGACTCGCCGCGCAACCAGAATTAGAATCATCTGATTTTCCGCACGTCGCTGATATCGAAGCCGCCGTCGTGGATCTCGGTCTCGAACCGGACGATGTTCTCCGCCTCCAGCCGAGAGAGCACCCCGCGGAACTCGCGGACGAACATGGTTCGCGCGCGCTTCGACCCGCCGCTCTCCCACGTGAACTGGAAGGTCCCGCCGGCGGCGTCGGTCAGCGCGCCGAACTCGCGGTCGGTTATCGAGTCGGTGTTCACCAACACGAGGATGAGCCCACCCCACTCGTAGGCCGCCTTCTTCAGCCCCTTCATCACCGCCGCGATGTCGCTCCACTCGGTGTCGCCGGAGATCATCGAGACGAGGTCGGTTACGGAGTCGATGCAGACGAGGCTCCCCTCGGCGTTCGCAGACAGGTAATCGCCGAACGCCGTGAGAACGTCCTCGTACTCCCCGCGGTCGCCCAAGTCTGTGATCGACGTCGTCTCGTCTTCGTACCAGTCCCGCGGGATCGGACTGAGCTGGAAGTACTCCGCAGAGAGATCGCGAAACGCGATCTCGTCGATGGCGGTGTCGACGATCTCGTCGACCATCGTGTACCCCATCTCCCGCGTGATCGGGCCCGTGCCGGCGGTAAACGAGAGGTAGTGCACCTCATCAGGGAGCGTCGCTCCCGCCGGGAGGTCGCCGTAGTAGAGGTCGAACAGCTCCTCGTCGGCGCGCGCGAGCGCGTTCATCGCCGCGCTCGTGTAGAGGAACTCCCGCGCGCCGGCCCCCGACTCGCCGGCGAGCAGCACGACGCTCCCCGGCGGTGCGCCCCCGTCGAGGATCGAGTCGAGGCGAGCGACGCCGAACGGCAGGCTCGTCATGTCACTCATGGAGTCGCCGCTCCGCTTAGTGTTGTTGCTCGTCGGCGTTCGTGCCCTCGCGCGTCACCCGCGCACCCCTCGACGCCGCGCGAACGACCGACACCGATCCCTCGACGCCGGCCTCGTCGAGGGCGCGCTCGCCCGCGTCGGCGGCCGCCTCGGCGTGAGCCGCGTCGGTGACGCCGTAGACAATCGGTCCCCACGACGACTGTCCGGCCCCGAACACACCGGCGGCCGCCGACAGCGACGCAACTACATCACCGACCGGTGGGCGGTAGACGCCGCCCTGTTCGTCGGCGTACCACGCCCCGTTGAGCCGACCGATCTCCGCGACGGCGGCACCGAACCCCTCGGCGTTTCCGGTCGCCACGGCGGGGAGCACGCGACGCGTGACGATCCCCCCGATCCGGTCGGCGAGTCCCGGTTCGGCGCGTTCGACCGCCGCGCGCATCGCTCCGTCTTCGTTGTCACCACTCCGACCGGGGTCGGCGTCTGGCCGCACGAGCAGGAAGCGCCAGTCGTCTGGCACGGGGTGACGGGCCGAAACCGGGGGCACCGTCCAGTCGCCGTCGTCCGGGCGGTCAGTAGTGAACCGCGCGGTGGGATGACCGGCGTCGAGGACGAATCCACCGTCCTCGAAGGTCGCGACGCCGACGCCCGAGCGTCCGCCCCGCCCGAAGTCTGGTGCGCGCTCGCGGATGCGAGCCGGTTCGTCGTGGGCGGCCGCGACCGCGGCGAGCGTCGCCGCGGCGAGCTGCGTGCCGCTCCCGAGCCCGGCGTGACGCGGGAGGGAGTCGCAGAGGACGACCCGCACGCCGTCGACGCCGAGGCGGTCGACGGCCGTGCGCGCGTGCGAGCGGAGGTCGGTCGTCGTCTCGGACGCGACGCCGGACGTCTCGGAGCGCGTTCCGCCGGCCGCGTCCGCGACCGCAACGCTCACTCCGGTGGCCGGCTCGGCGTCGACGACGACGCGCGGCTCGCGGAGACCCAATCCGAGCGCGCCGTACAGCCGCTGGTGTGAGAGGCTGAGATTACAGAAACCGAAGTGGAGTCGGGCTCCGGCGCTCACGCGTGCCATGGGGTCGCTTCGCGCCCGACCGCTAAATGGTGCGTGGCCGTGGCGGGCGTTGCCCGGATCGGTCACGGCGACGGCATCGCGGCGTCACTGTCTGCCGGTCACGCGTCGCCGGCCGGCCCGGTCTCCAAGTCGAACTCCCACTCCTCGTAGCCGCCGGCCATGCTCGCGACGAGCACGTCCTCCTCGACGCCCTCGTAGCTCTGGATCAACATCGCCGCCTGCTTCGACGACTGGCCGACGGGACACGCGCAGACCACGTCAGTGTCGCCCCAGTCCATGTCGGACACGCGTGAGGGGAGATTACCGAGCGGGACGTTGATCGCTCCGGGGATGTGTCCCCGTTCGTACTGCTCGGGCGAGCGCGTGTCGATGACGCGGATATCGCCTGCCTGAACGCGCTCGTTGACTTCCGCGGGGGTGAGTTCTTCGACCATGATCACTCCTTCCGCAGGAAGATGCGGTAGCGCCCGTCGCCCGACTTCCACACCTTCGCGGTCGCGTCGTCGCCGACCGCCTTCGGGACATTCTCGGTGCTCGGCACGTGGTCCGTCTTCTGCACGAGCACGTCGCCGGGAGCGAGCCCCGCGATGGCCTTCTTCGCTTCGACCTGCGGATACGGACACACCTCGCCGGTCATGTCCTGTACCTCCGTCGCGTCTTCGAGCAGGGCTTGGGCCGTCTCGTCGTCGAGCTCGTCCGGCATCTCGACGACATCGTCCCACGATGGTTGGCTCATGTGAACGGATACGCCCGGGATCGGGTAACCCCTTTGGTGACCGGCAGGCTTCTCCCGTATCTCGGACGGGAGATCGCGTCACACGACCGCGATAGCCGTCGAGAGCACCGTTTTCGTCGGACTCTTACCGAGGAGCGATCTACAGGACCCATGAGCGAGTACGCCGCCGACGAATCGACTATCTTCGAGACGCCGCTTCTGGAGCTCGACCTCAACATCGAGTCGGACGCGGACGTGTACGCGAAAGCCGAGTGGTTCAACCTCTACGACGCTCCCTACGGCGGGGGATCGGTCAAATCGCGGATCGCGAAGGGGATGTTAGACGGCGCGGAGGCGCGCGGCGATCTCGAACCGGACGACACCGTGATCGAACCGACCTCGGGCAACACCGGCAGCGAGATCGCTCGGCTCGCGAGCGCCCGCGGCTACGACGTGGAGATCGTCATGCCCGACAACGCCGCGGGCGGGAAGGTCGACGCCGTCCGCGACGCCGGCGCGGAGATCCACTTCGTCGACGCCGATCTCGGGTACGACGCCGTCATCGAGCGCTGCGAGGAGATCGTCG
Source organism: Halorubrum laminariae (assembly GCF_024494655.1). Taxonomy (GTDB): domain Archaea; phylum Halobacteriota; class Halobacteria; order Halobacteriales; family Haloferacaceae; genus Halorubrum; species Halorubrum laminariae. The sequence goes on from NZ_JANHDL010000002.1 coordinate 417,934, forward strand.
CCGCCGACCCGGACGCCTACTACCGACCGAACCAGTACGAGAACTCTGACAATCCCGGTACTCACGAACAGACAACGGCCACGGAGATCCACGAAGCGACCGACGGTGACGTGACCCACTTCGTCGCCGGTGTCGGCACGGGCGGGACGGTCACGGGGACGGGCCGCGGGCTGACGGACCTGACCGACGGCGCGGTCGAGGTCGTCGGCTTCGAGCCGAACGAGCCACTCCACGCCATCGATGGGCTGAAATACCTGAAAACGGGCGACCACTATCACCCTGACACGTACGACGAGTCGGTGCTCGACCGGACCGAGTACGTCGCCACCGGCGACGCCTACGACCGCGCGCGGGCGCTCCGCGAGCGCTACCTCGACCGCGAGATTCCGATCGCCGACCCCGGTCAGCACAACGCCGAGACCGTCCGCGAGCACCTCCGCGTCGACGACCAGTTCGTCGTCGGCACCTCCGCCGGCGCGGGCGCGGCCGTCGTCGCCGCCCTCGACGAGGCGAGCGAACTCGCGGACGACGACGTAGTCGTGTTCATGCTGTGCGACCGCGGCGACAAGTACGCGGACATCCCGCTGTGGGAGGAGTATTTATAAATCGAAACGGAGCCGACAGAGAGTCAGTTGTCGACTTCTACCGACCGCCGCTGGCCGCGGGGATGACCCGGACCTGCGCGTCGGCCGGCACTTCGGCATCGAGCCCCTCGACGGGCGTTCCCTCGACGTAGACGTTGATGAACTCCTTGATCTCGTCGTCCTCGATGACGCTGTCTCTGAGCTCCGGTCCGTGCTCGTCCGCGTGGTTCTCGAACAGTTCGCGGACCGTCTCACCCGCGACTTCGACCTCGGAAGTCGAGGATCCCCCGACCAGCACGGCCGGCAGTTTGATTGTTGCCATACTCACGGTTTGCCGTCCTCGCCAAAAAGAGACCCGCCGACGGCAATCTACACCCCGATCTGATACGCCTCGCTGACCGGGAAAACCGAAGTATTGGCCGTCCCCGTCGACCAGCGGCGGACCCGGACGATCGGTTCCCAGTGGGACACCGCGAACCGGTCGTGCACCGCGATCGCACCTCGGAGAAGGCGGCAGTACCTCTGGTGGACGGCCCGTTTATGCGTTTCCGGCGCGAAATGGCACAAAATGAGCGATCTCGACCTCGATCCGACTCAGCTCGACCGCTACTCCAGACACATCATCATGGACGACGTGGGCCCCGACGGACAGAAGGCCCTGCTCGACGCCGAGGTGCTCGTGCTCGGTGCCGGCGGGCTCGGCGCGCCGATCATCCAGTACCTCGCCGCCGCGGGCATCGGCACCATCGGCATCGCGGACGACGACGAGGTGGAGTTGTCGAACCTCCAGCGACAGGTGATCCACGGGGACGACGACGTGGGGCGCACAAAGGTCGACTCCGCCGCCGACTTCGTCGAACAGCTCAACCCCGATATCGACGTGCAGAAACACGAGCTTCGAGTCACCGCTGACAACATCGAGGACCTAATCTCCGGCTACGACTTCGTCGTCGACGGAACCGACAACTTCGCGACGCGGTACCTCGTCAACGACGCGTGTACGCTCGCCGGGATCCCCTTCTCGCACGGCTCCATCTTCAAGTTCGAGGGACAGGTGACGACGTTCGCGGGCGACGACGACTCGCCGTGTTACCGCTGTCTGTTCCCCGAGGCACCGCCCGCGGGCATGGTGCCGAACTGCGCGACTGCGGGCGTCCTCGGCGTCCTCCCCGGTACCGTGGGGTGTCTGCAAGCCACGGAGACGGTCAAACATATCATCGGTGAGGGCGAGAGTCTCGACGGCTCGATGCTGTTTTTCGACGCGCTCGACATGGAGTTCGACAAAGTCGAGATCCCCAAGCGCGACGACTGCCCGGTCTGCGGCGACGACCCCGCAATCGAGTCGGTCCACGACGTGGAGTACAGCGCCTCCTGTGCGATCGACATTGGCGACGACGATGAGCCCGAACCGGAGATCGAAGCGAACGACTGAGTCACCCTAGCGTTCGCTTACCACCGACACCGTCTCCTGTTCGAACCCTGCGTCGTCGCCGCGCCAGCGCCATGACCCGACGAACGGGTAGCCGTCGAGCGCGCAGATGACGTACGAGTGGCCCGGCCACGTCGCTCGCGCCGCGTCCGTCTCGCTCGGGTGAGTCGGGCCGGTCGGGTGCGAGTGGTAGAAGCCGACCAAGTCATGTCCGTCGTCTTCGACCGCTTCGATCAGTTCGAACTGCTCTTCGGGATCGATGAGGTATCGGATCTCCGGCGTCTCCGCGACGTTCTCGGCCTCGTAGGTCTCGGCGACGACGCTCGGCTTGCCGTCGTCGCCGTGCGTGCCGGCGAGCACGCCGCAGATTTCGGCCTCCCCGCCGCTGTAGGCGTGATACACGATGTCGTCGTAGGCCGCCCGCGAGAGTTCGATCATGTAGCGAAGTAGGGGCGTCCGTCAGATAAGTCCGTCCCGACCGGCAGCGGCTGTGCCCCGTCCGCGAGAGCGGTGGCCGTCGTGTCGGTGTTCGTCCACGCGGAGGATGAGGTACCGCCGCAACTCCGTGACGACTGGACCTACCCGACGATCTCCGGGAAGAAGCTCAACCTCAACGACGGGCCACACAGCGACATGGTGTTCATCAGTCCGTACCTAGTAGACGGGACGCTCCCGCCCGAAAACGAGCTCGGCGATTTCGGCGACTGGGCGGAGATTCACCGCGATCGCCTAGAGGATCGCTCCTGCGTCAAGAAGGACAAGCGCCCGTGATACGGCTGGCACGAGAACCCGCCGCTGGAGGACATCCTCCAGCCGAAGCTCCTCTGTCAGGATATCGCTGAAACGCCGCAGTTCTGGATCGACGAGGAAGGCGACGTGGTTCCGAAACACAGCGTCTACTATCTGATTCCCGAGGATCACGTCGACCTCGAGGAGCTCGCCGAGTACCTGAACGGTCCCGAGGCGCGGGCGTGGCTCGAAGCGAACTGCCAGATGGCCGCGAACGGATTCTACCGACTTCAGACGACGGTCATGGAAGATCTCCCCGTTCCAGAGAGGTTCGGAGAGGTTATTCAGGACACCCTCATCTGAGACTATGCTGAGGCGGACCACACTACAGTTTCCCGAATAGTCACCCCGAACCGACGTTCGTTTTCAGCTCTCTGCTGCGAGTCGCTCACCGACGACGCCGGCGACGCACTTGACCCGCACCGGCACGTCAGCGTCGTGGACGCTATCATTTTCACAGAAGACACGGAAAATCTCGGTCGAGCCGTCAACGATCCGCGCGTCGAGCTGCCAGTCGTACTGGTTCGCGGCCAAGATCTCGATGCGAAGCGAGGAGTTCGCGTCGACGCTGACGACTGCAAGCGCGTGATTGGGGTATCGCAGGCGGCTGATTCGCTCTGCGACGAGGTCGACATCCAAAACTCCTTCGTCTGTGCACTACCGCCGTGAGCCGGTTGCTTCGAGGCCATACTGGCGGCTGGTCGTCGATAGAGGTTTAGTGTGACTCGCAAGGTTCCGAACGGTTCCGGATGATCCTAATCAGTAGAGCCGCGATAGGTCAGTTAATATAGCTGTTCAGATTACTCTAATCAATATATGGGTGTTCTAACTGTGACACTTACAATTCCACAACACCTCCGTCGGGACTGTCAGTAATGCCGTTGAGAAACTTCCAACTCAAAACGCTCAATTTCAGCAGGCTCGACACGGAAAGTATTATCGTCACTAACCTTAGCTCGTAGTTGCGCTGGCTCGTTTCCAATATATCCGAAATCGAGGGACGCATAAGTACTCCCAATCCCGGTACCTCTCCCTACGAACCATTCAATTTCTGCCTCAGCGAGGTATATGTCCTTCTCTGTGGTCACAGTGGCAGTAACTCGATACTCATTCTCATCTTCAAAGTACCCATGAGAGAGATTTTTGATCTCAAAGCCGTCTGGAACAATCACCTCGTTATCTTGGATTTCCTCCTCTCGATGCGGGTTTTCTCCAAATGCACCGTATCCAATGAATGAGGTAGTGGCAACGCCGGCGAATCCCAGTACCCTTCGCCGTGTCTGCCCGTTAGTTGATAGTAAATCGTTCTCATCCTGCTCACCCCAAGACCTGACTACCGGGATTTTGTGATGAGCTACCCGCCAACTCTCAACGGACAGAACAACCGGGAGTGCTACAGCAATTGGTGCGAAGATCGTTCTATATCCACCGTAGAATAGCCCTTCTGGTTCACCGACTAGTGAAACGATGAGTATCGGCGTTAATACAGGAAGGTCATTCACTTTTGACATGGATCCTTGATGCCTTCCGGAGTGGCGGTAGTTCCCTATCTGCCGACCCAGAGTATACTCCAAGTAGCATACAGCAAATAGCCAATCGATGTGGGCTAGAAGTTGCAATAATCAGTATCACCATCACGAAGGTTCGTATCGCACTCTATGACTCTACGAAATGAAACACGACCCCGTAACGATACGTTCGCACACCGGCCGTTTGTCGATGGTTACTCTTCGTCGGAGATCCCTTGAATCACTCCAGTTCGATTACCAGCAACGAACTGACCGGCCGCTTGCGTACGCTTACTGATGATCGCGACGCGAAGAATGTAGGTCGACACGAGAACAAACGGCGCGAACGCGACAGCGACCACACCTGTGGTAAGCAGATCGATGTCTGGGAGATCGTTTAGGAAATGCAGGAAGGTTGCGACAATTGCAATTGTCGGGATTGTGGTGAGCGTCAGATCTCGTGAGAGACGTGCAAATTCACGACGCGTGTAGATTGTTTTGAAATATTCGCGCGCGGCGGCAAAATACTGGAGCAGCCGGAGCATCTCCTCGATATTAGTGCTCGCTTCAGCACTCAGTTGGTCACCATACTCGGCTTGGAGTCGACGGAGATCGTTGATCTGACGATCGTGGTTGTAGTCCATCATCGCCAGCAGGATCTCGAGCGTGGTGGCCGCGTCCATGAGGCTGCGGTTCATTGCACCGGTTTCGTCAGCTAGTGAGCGTACGTAGGTATCAAGATCGCGTCGAAAATCGACATCTATTGCGTGTATTTCGGACTCTATGTACTGTGCCCGTTCGAGAATATCCCCGGATAGTACGCGAAGCAGCTGATCAGGTTGGGCTGGAACGTGATCAGCTCCAATGACATCTTCAAGTTGTCGGCGAAACTCGACAACGCCCTGAATCCGACCGAATTGTTGGCTCAGCGGGTTCTGTTGCTGGGAAACGTACAACGAATTAATCGAGACGACAATCGAGAAGAGTAGCAAAGTTCCAGAGAGCAACGCCGAGGTAAGAGGAATCGCCGTGTTCTCGCTTGCAAGGCTCCCTGATTGTGGTGTAACAAGGATGATCCCAATCACAACCGTTTGAACAAACCCAGCCGCGAGGAGAAATCCGGCAACAACCCGTCTATCCCCCGAAATTGCCAGCCACTCCCATGCATGTGTAAGTGGTCTTGGGAGGTTGCTGCCGACGCCACGTATGTTCCCCTCGGTATTTTCGCTCACACAACGTTTGTTCGGATACATCCTGTTTAGTGATTTCGCGATTCCGCCATGTGGGTGTCCTCAGCGTCGCTCAGAGTATACGACTACATAAGCTTGATATTGACATCCTCGCACGCCTGAGGACACGGGAATCCCGGAGCGTTGGGGGTTTCAGGTTTGCAACCATGCTTTCAGTTTCTTCTTCGGGAGCCCGTGTAACCCATCACGAAACGGCGGTGACTCCCATCTGTTGTTTGTGCCAGCAGGGAGTCGCTGATGCTTCAACGGACTCGGAGGTACCTTTGAGGCTTGCTCGACCAACATCCGGAGCCGAACGCGATTCACTCGACATCTCTACAGGCGGAGCAGGCCGAGTGCCTCGGGGCTTGACCCCGAGGGTGAAGGCCGTCGAAAGATTAACGAAACCACGGTTTGTACAGTTGATACAGTCAGAGACCCACAAAGACGGGTTAAAGACCGTAATCCAACGCTGACTGAGACGATTTAGAAATGCGACTCCTCTCAAAACCCGCGTCTTCGACGTGGTGCGACGGGAGTTGTCGGGCGGGGTGGAGCCGCCGACCCTCACGGACGCAGCGAGCGTTCAGGTGTGAATTCCAGCCGACCCATCTCGGGAAGGTCGGGGGGAATTAAATTTGCCTGCGACGGCACGGCCCTGTTTGAGACGTGCGGTCAAAACGGTGAAGCCTCGGGGACAAGCCCCGAGGTACTTCACCTCCTCGTTGGGATCATCCTCGTCTGCGAGCTCGTCGGGGAGATTGTCGTTCTCCTCAGCGAGCCGGAGCTGCTCGGCGACGTGTTCGTGGAGCGTTGTCTTCGCTCACGCTGACGCACGTCCGTCAGTGTCAGCGTGGTCCGGAGCATACCGATATCCGCCGCCAGCGGTGCCTTTCGTGAACTGCACAGGGCGGTGTGGACAGCCAACGAGAGGACCGTATTCGAAATCTCAGTACGGACTCCGAGTACAGCGAGCGCCGCAGGTGTCGCAGAAGAACTCAGAGTCCTTCTCAACAGTGAGTGAACCCGAGTAACCGAGGCTCATGCACCGACACCTCTTGTGCTGGAAATTCGCAGACGGCTCTGGGGGTCGCCAAGGGTTCTGTTTGGACAGCGATAAACGGCCCTCTCAAGAAGTAGCAGAAGTGCCGAAATTAGGTGGCTGGGGAGTTCCCGGCCCCTAACACGCCACGGCTAAAGACCGTGGACGTAGTAGGTGGGCCAACACGGATTTGAACCGTGGACCTCCCGGTTATCAGCCGAGCGCTCAACCTGACTGAGCTATTGGCCCAGGTGAGCGCATTCAGTCGTTGCGCGGGTAGGATTTTAAGGGTTTCCTTTCGAACGTCGTACCGCCGTCTCGCGATTTCTACCGAAAGACATTCCACTATTCAGAACCGCTGAAACGGTCAGTCGGTCTGTTTCGACCCGTCCTCGACAGTGTAGTCCACGTCGACGATATCGTCCGCGTCGTCGCCGTCAGTCTCACGCTCCTCATCGGGACCGGCCGATCGGCCGTCAGACGCGTTTCGGCCAAGCGAATCTACCGACTGTCCGACACCCGCGTCGTCGGTGAAGCCGCCGCCGTCGGGACCTCCGTCGCCGAATCCACCACCGAAGCTTCCCCCCATTGTGAACCCGCTGCCGTCGCTGTCACCGGGGAACCCACCCACGTAGACGTTCCCGGTGGTGAAGCCGCCGGTTTCGCTGTCTAGATACGGGATCACGACGTACTTCTTGAGTGCGACTCGGATCGGAACTCGGGAGAGCGGAAACGCAAACAGGAATCCGACCGCGTCGGTGACGAGCCCGGGCGTAAGCAGGAACGCGCCGGCGGCGATGAGCAGTCCGCCGTCGAGCAGCTCGTCGGTCGGGGGCTCACCGCGTGCGAGTTTCCGTTGGACCCGCGCGAGCGTCGCGCGCCCCTCGGCGCGGAGCAGGAGCATTCCGAGCACGGCCGTCAACACGACCAGCGCGACGGTGAGCGGCCACCCGAACTGCGTCGCGACCACGATCAGGAAGAGCGCGTCCACTAGGGGGACGACGAGCAGCAGCGCGAGCAGCGTTCGCGGGCGCATACCACGGCGTTCCCGCCGCGGACTCATAGCCCTTTTCGTCCCTGTCCTCCACGACCGCCACGGCTTTGACCGCCGGGTCCGACCCGGGCGTATGGACATCGCCGGTACGCTCGGGCGCGACCCCCCGGACCGCGAGTCGCTACCCCGGTGGCTCGCTCCCCTCCCGACGGCGCTCGAAGACGTCGCCTTCCGGTTCGTCTGGGTCATCGTCGCGATCAACCTCGCCGGCACCGCGTTCGGCTTCTGGTACTACCGGTTCCAGTTCCGTGCGCTGCCGACCGAGATGTGGCTGTTCATCCCCGACAGCCCCGGTGCGACGTTGCTCATCGCGGCCGCGCTCGCGGCGTGGGCCGTCGGTCGATCGAGCGACACCCTCGCCGCGCTCGCCTTCTTCGGGAACGTCAAGCTCGGGCTGTGGACGCCGTACGTACTCGCCGTCTTTTACCCGCAGTTCCTCGCGAACTCGGGGCCCGCCATGTACGCGTTCCTCTTCGTGAGTCACCTCGGAATGGTCGTGCAGGCGTTCGTGCTCCACCGGATCACGGACTTCCCGCTGAAAGCGGTCGGCGTCGCGACGGCGTGGTACACGGTAGATCTTCTCATGGACTACTTCGTTCCCGTCACCGGCGGGATGACGCATACGTCGCTGCCGTACGCGGACGCGACGCCGTGGTTCACGACGACCGTCCTTCAGGTCGCCGCCGCCGGCGCAGTCGTGTTGACCGTCGTCCCGCTGTACTGGACGCTGGCGACGCGGATCGCGACGCTCCGACGGCGGGGTGCGTCGCAAACCGGAGACGGCTCTGCCTGAACCGCGTCGCTCTCCGCTTAAGTTCCTCCGGACCGTCGAGGAGGCTATGAGCGTCTACGAGCGGATCGCCGATCTGACGGTGACGGTCGAGTCAGTCGATCGCCGTCGGTACGTCAGCGAAACGACGAGCGCCTTCGAGCGAACGACCACCGAGTTTCGGCTCTCCGGCGACGGCGTCGTCGGCCGCGGCGAGGACGTGACCTACGAGACCGCAGACCACGACGCGCTCGTGGAAACGGACCCGATCGACCTCGAAGGCGAATGGACGATCGCGGACCTGTCGGCGCACCTCGACGGCGTCGACCTCTTTTCGACGCGGCCGCCGACGCAGCCGCACTTCCGGCACTACCGGCGCTGGGCGGTCGAGAGCGCCGCGCTCGATCTGGCGCTGCGTCAGCGCAACGAGTCGCTTGGGGAGTTCCTCGGGATCGAACCGAACCCCGTCCGCTTCGTCGTCTCGACCCGGCTCGGCGACCCGCCGACGACCGACCGCGTCGAGGAGCTGTTGGCGCTCGACGACGACCTAGAGTTCAAACTCGATCCGACGCCGGACTGGCCGGAGGAAGCGTTCGTCACTCTCCGTCAGACGAACGCCGTGCGGATCCTCGACCTGAAGGGCTGGTACGAGGGAACGGACGTCGACGTCGAGGCCGACCCGGAGCTGTACCGCGACGTGTTCGCCGCGTTTCCGACCGCCATCGTCGAAGACGCCGCCGTGACCGCGGAGACGCGAGCGCTCGTGGAGCCGCAGGCGGAGCGGCTCTCCTTCGACTATCCGATCGACGGCGTCGAGAGCCTACGCGAATTGCCGGTCGATCCCGGCTGGTGTAACGTCAAGCCCTCGCGGTTCGGCACGCTCGAATCGCTGTTCGAGACGATCGAATACTGTCAGGCAAACGGTATTCGGCTGTACGGCGGCGGCCAGTTCGAACTGGCGAGCGGGCGGACCGCGATCCAGACGCTGGCCGCGCTGTTTTACCCGGACGCGCCGAACGATGTCGCGCCCGGAGCGTTCAACGATCCGGACGCGTCGCCGCCGTATCCGACGAGTCCACTCGCCCCGCGGGTCGACGCGGTCGGCTTCGAGTTCTGACGCGGGCGTGAGCGAGATAGAGCCGTCCCGTCAGTCGTCGTCCGCGGCTGCGTCGTCGACGCCATCGACACCGCCCGCCCCGTCGCCGTCGGTTCCCGTCGCGGTCGCCGCGTCGTCTTCGATGCTCGGCGGGTACGCGCCACGGTCGAGTTTGAGGTCTGACTGCGGTCGCGCCATGCAGGTGAGCGCGTACGTCTCCGCCTCCTCGTCGGTGAGGCCGCGGGCGGCCGGCTGAGTCACCTCACCTTCGCGGATCTCCGCAGAGCAGGCGAGACACATCCCGACGCGACAGGAGTACTCCTGAGCGATCCCCGCCTCGATACAGGACTGGAGGATCGTCTCCGTGTCGGCCACCTCGATCGTCTCGCCCGTGCCGACGAACTCGACGGTGTACTCGGTCATGCCGCGGAGTACCCGCCGACCCATGAAAAAGGGATCCCCTCGATCGCGTCGCCGTCGCGGGGACGGAAGCGGCCGAGTCGGTCACCTGTCGCTTCCGCACCGACGCGCCTCAGTCGATTTTCCGCCGCTCCATCGGTCGCTCCCACCGACGCCGGCGTTCGTCACCGCTCCGGCTCGCCCGTCTGTCGCACCAGCCGCGTCGCGGTCGCCTTCCACCGGATCGACACGTCGTCGCCGACGGTCAGGTCTAACCGCTCCGAACTGTCGTTCGTGATCAACACGCGAAAGCGCACGCCGTCAACGCCGAGATGCACCGTCGCCACCGTCTCGCCGGCCTCGATGTCGACCACCTCGCCGCGCAGCCGATTCCGCGCGCTCGTCTCGTTCGGATCGACCCGCCCGTCGCCCGTGTACACGGTCACCGCGTCCGCGCCGATGCGGACCTGCACCGCGTCGCCCGCAGCCACCCCGTCGTGGAGGCCGCGAACGTCGCCGACCGCTGTCTCGACCGTGGCCAGTTCGCCGTCGACACAACTCACGGTTCCGTCGAGCACCGTCTCGGGGACGGTCGCCGTCGCCGCGAGCACGGCCTGCAGCCGGTCGTACCGATCGAGCAGCCGCCTGCCGGCAGCAGTCAGACGGCTCCCTCCGCCTCCCGACCCGCCGCGCGTGCGCTCGACGAGGGTCCCGAACGCCTCCTCTAGCGTCTCGATCCGCGAGAGCGCCCGCGCTCGCGACCGCTCCAGATCCGCCGCGGCCGCCGCGACCGACCCGGTCTCGTGGATCGCATCGAGCAACGCGGCATCGCGGTCGTCGAACTCGACATCGTCTTCGATGAGTGCCGCTCGACCCCGGCCGGTCGTCTCGTTCATGAAACGCGCGTCGCTCCGAGGGGTGTTGGCGTTTTCCCTCCTGTTCAGTCGTCGAGCTCTTCGGTGACCGAGTCGGGCGGGGCGTCGAACTCGGCAGCCGCATCGTGTTCTGGCGCGAACGCACCGGGGCGATCGGGAAGCGTGTCGAACTCGGGATCGAACAGCTGGAGCGCGGTTCGGATGGTCTCCCAGTCGTCCTCGCCTGCGGCGTCGCGCAGCGACCGGGTGGGTGCCGCGAGCAGCTGCCCGACCAGCGCGTCGGCCATGTCCTCGACGGTCTCGCGCTGGGCGTCTGTGAGATCGCCCTGCGACTCCAACTTCGAGACGGCGCGGTCGACCTCGCGGGCCTTCACCCGGTCCGCGCCGGCGTACATGGCCGAGATCGCGTCGTCGGCGCGCTTGCGCTTGTACGCCTGCAGGATGCGGTCGAGCTCCTCGTCGATGATGGCCTCGACCGTCCGGGCCTCCTCTTTACGACTTTCGCGCGTCCGTCGGGTGACGTCTTCGAGCGCGTCGATGTCATAGAGCGTCACGCCCGACCGATCGGCCGCCGCGGGGTCGATGTCACGCGGCTGTGCGATATCGATGCAGACGATCTCGCCCGCGACAGCGACGTGGTCGGGATCGACGACCGGATCCGTGCTTCCCGTCGCCGAGATAACGAGATCGGCGTCCGGTATCACGCCGGGAAGATCCGCAAGCGGGACCGCCTCGGACGGCGTGTCGACCTCCTCGGCGACGAACTCCGCGTTCGGCACGGTCCGGTTCGCGACGACGATCTCCGAGACGGGGGTATCGTCGAGCGTCCGCGCGGCGAGCATCCCCATCTCGCCGGCACCGATCACGACGGCTGACCCGTCGGTGAGGTCGATCTCGGTGGCGGCCAGCCGAACCGCCGCCGAGCCGAGGGAGACGACGCCCTCGTTGATCGACGTCTCGTTGCGGGCGCGCTCGCCGACGTGGAGGGCCTTCGTCACCGCGTCCTTCAGCACCGGGCCGATGCCGCCGGCGGACTTCGACTCCTCGTACGCCTCGCGGAGCTGTCCGATGATCTGGTCTTCGCCGAGCACGAGGGATTCGAGTCCCGACGCGACGCGCATCAGGTGCTCCAAGCTCTCTTCGTGGTCGAGGCGGCGGACCGCACCGCCGCGAACTGCCGGCGCGAACGACTCCAGCGCGACCGCTCCGTCGACGGTCCGATCGGTGACGACGAACGCCTCTGATCGGTTACACGTCTGGATCGCGAACGCCTCCTCGACGCCGTCGCGCGCGAGCAGGTCCGAGACGGTGGCGCGGACGCCGTCGCCGCCCGCGGCCTCGATCTCGTCGACCGTCGCGTGGGAGTGGGCGACGCTGACGCCAGTGATGGCTCCCGTCTCGTTCATCGGGTGAGTACCTCCTCGATCACGGAATCTGCCTCTTCCCGACCGTAGGATCTCCCCTTTTGTAAAGCCTTCCAAACCCCGTCGGATCGCACGACACGACGGATCGCCTCGCGCCGCCGTTCGGGAGCGATTCCGCGCGCTTTGAGTTCCGCGCGAAGCTGACCGGAGAGCGACGCCATGGCACCCGCTCCCTCGATTTCGGTCTCAATGCGCTCTCTGAGCGCCTTCGCGAGCGCCGGGCTCGCGCCGCCGGTCGAGAGTGCGACCCGGACCGAACCGTCGTCGACCGTCGCTGGGACGATCACGCTGTTCGCGTCACGGCCGTCAGACTCCGGACCGGCCGACACGTCCGTCCGGTTGACCATGATACCGCGCTCGCCCGCGGCCGCCTCGATGGCCGCGTTGACGGCCGCGTCGTCCGTTGCGGCGACGACGAGCGCCGGCGCGACCCGGTCGATCCAGTCGCCGACCGCGTCGGCGTCGGGGGCGGCGCGAACGAGATCGACACCGGACCGGCCACCGCCGTTGTCGTCCGCTGCAAGTTCGAGCAGTCGATCGTCGAACGCCGGACTCACCGCGACGATCCGTGCCTCGTCGGCGAACCGCGACGCCTTCCGCGCGCCGACGGCCCCGCCGCCGACCACGAGCACCGTCTCATCGGTGAAGTCGTGATACAGCGGGATCAAGACGAGATCACGCCGTGTTGCTGTCCGCGCGGTCGGCGATGCGGATTCCCGTCTTCTTCAGGATACGCGTGGAAAACAGCGTGTCCCAGTCGCCCTCGCCGACATCCCAATGATCCGCCATCAGGTCTCGGACCTCCGCTATCCGTCGTTCGCTCTCGGTCTCCGTCCGCCCGTGCGTCATCGCGAAGAAGTTGTACTCCCAGACGCCGGCGTGACGCGGACGCTCGTAGCAGTGGGTGACGAACGGGAGCTCCGCGACCGCCGGTCCGACCTCGTCCAGCACGTCTTCGGGCACGTCCCAGACGGTCATCCCGTTCTCCGTGTACCCGAGCGCGTAGTGGTTCGGAATGACGCCGACCCGCCGGACCTTCCCCTCCGCCTCGAACCGCTTGATCGTCTCGATCACCCAGTCAACGTCGGCGTCGATCGCGGCCGCCACGTCGGCGTACGGCGTCTCCGTGATCGGTAGGCCGCCTTGGATCTCGACTACGAGGTCGCGTTCGGCGGGCGTCAGCGTCGTCCGATCGGCCGCCGACACGTCGGGGCCAAGCTCCGACAGATCCACGTCGCCGTCCGACACCGGTCCGTCCACGAGGAACGTCGCGCCGACGTGGAACTCTCGCAGCTTCGGCAGGTTGTACGTCTCTTGACCGGTCGCAGCCTCGATCTCCGCGAGCACCTCTTCAACCCGGTCGGACCCGTCTTTGTCCGGGTCCGGGTGGTCCGCGACGCTCACGACGAACCACATGTTGAGGTGCGGGTGTTCGCGCTCGTAGTTGTGCGCGACCGCGGTGAACTCGTTGACCGTCTCCGCGACCGACTCGTATCGCTCTTCGGGCGCGTGCATGGCGACGAGCGACGCCGCCCCGCCTATCGCCTCGGCGTTGACGAGCGCGCCGAACCGCGACAAGATTCCTTCCGCGTCGAGGTCGCGGACGCGCTCGCAAAGCTCCGGGCCCGTCACGTCGACACCGCGGTCGCGGAGCGCCGCTGCGGCCGGCTCGAAGGGGCGTTTGACCACCGGAAACCCGCCTTGAAAGGCGTTGATGATCCCGCGGTCGAGCGTCGTCAGGTCCGCGTCGACCTCTCTCATGCCTCCGGATCGGAGCCGAGCGAGAATAAGCGATCCGACCGGCGGGTCCGACGTTCAGCCGTCGAGGTCGCGGGCGATGTCTGACAGCGACGACCGCGGACCGCGGTTCGCGTCGTAGATGGCGCGCTCGCCGGGGATCCGGAGCCCGTACAGTTCGCCGGGAACAACGACATCGAGGACGACGCTCTCGTCCGGTTCGCGGTCGTTGGCGTCGAGCCACTCGACGAGTCGGTTGTCCCCCTCGCCCGGTTCGCGCGCGAGCCGCCGGTTGTCGTACGCGCCGCGGATCAGCCGCCCGCGACCGTCCGCCCGCACGAGCGCGTGGCGCTTCTTACGGTCGAAGACGAGTCGGATGACATCGCCCTCAGAGAGCCCGAGCGATTCGCACGCCCCCGACTCGACACGCCCGACGAGTGCGTCGTCATCCGGGAGACGGACGCAGGGGCGGCGAGTGCCGCCGCTACGCGCGATCGAGACGCGTATCGAAGCGACGCCCTCGTCGTCGGAGAGAACGCGGGGCATCGAAATGGGTTATTCTTCGTCTGCGTCGGCGTCTGCGTCGGCGTCTGCGTCGGCGCTCTCGCCGAGCGCCGCGGCAACGTCGTCACCCTCGACGACCGAGACGTTGATCTGTGCGACGTCGTCGTCGATCTCGCGGCCGCGGACCGTGATCCGCTTGCGCTCGCCCTCGCGGGACGGCTTGAAGCCGACGCCGCCCTCCAAGAGCAGTTCCTTCAGGCGAGTTCCGGAGACATCCTCGCGCATCGGGCGACCAGTCTCGTCGGAGCCGCCGGTGATCTCGACCGTGTGTTCCGAGAGACCGACGGCGTCGCCGCCGATCTCGTCGCCGAGCTCACGCCCGAGGAACCGGTTCGAGTCCTGTCCGTCGACCTCTCGCTGGAACGTCTCGCCGGTCTCGGGGTCGGCGATGACGACTTTGAATTCAGCCATGAGCGAATCGAGACACCCGCGAATAAAAAGCACGTCGAAACCGCGATCCGCCCGGGAGGCGGAAGAGACGCGGTCGAGCAAGGCACTCTCCCGGAGCGAGCGCGTTACTCGCGTCCGCCCAGACGCTCGGTCCGACGCCGACCGCTCCCCCACGGTCCGTCGACGAACGCGTCCTCGACGGTCCGAGCGACCCGATCTGGATCTGACGGTCCCCCGGCGGCGGCGACGCTACCGACGCTCGCGGGGTCGAACCGAACCGAGAGCGCGTCGTAGACCGGTTCCGTGACGGCGGCGATCGCGCCGGCGTCGGTCGGAGTGACGACGACGCATCCGGCGACGAGCGCCGCGTCGGAGCGGACCCGCTGGGCGAGCCCCGCGACCTTTCCGCCGCCGGTGACCCGGAGGGAGTGGTCGCCCGGACAGAACGACGCGGACGGCTCGCCGGCGACCACGTCCGCGCCGAGCCCTCGGAGCGCATCGACTAGCGTCGACGTCGCTCGCTCGTAGCGATCGGCGATCGACTCCGAATCGCCTCTCAGCGGAACCGCGTGCGCGAACGCCAGTGTCTCGCCCGGATACGCGACGGCTCGGCCGCCGACATCGCGTTCGATCGGCTCAAACCCCCGGTCTTCGGCGATCCGGTTCGCGCGATCGAAGGCGGGATCGCGGGCGTCGCGGCGGCCGAACGCCAGCACGCCCGGCGGCCGCCACACCCGGAGCGCTGGCGTGCCGTCGGCCGCGCTCGCGAGCAGATCGGCGCTCCGCGACCGCGGTACCTGCGACCGGCCGACGAGGCCGCGAAACACGCGCATACCGTTCGATCACCCCGAGTGGTGAAACCGGTTGCGGGGGAGACGCCGTATGACGCAAAGGTTTTGCTGGGGTCGGCCGAGATATCATCAGATGAGCGACCTCGGCGCGCTCCCGGTACAGGCGTACCTCGTCGCCTGCCTGCTCGCCGGAAGCATCGGGCTGTGCCTCGGACGCGTCGCATGGCGCGACCGTCGGGAGCCGGGCGGGACCGAGGTCGCGCTCTATCTGCTCTGTGGCGGCGGTATATCTCTCCTGTACGGCGTGCGGGTCGCGAGCGGGAGCGAGTTGGTGATGCTGGTCGCGCTCAACCTCGCGACACCGCTCGTCGCTGCAGTGCCCGGGATCTGGATGGCCTTCGTCCTCGCCTTTTCGGGACGCGACCAATGGCGGACCGAAGAGCGGATCGTCGCGCTCGCAGCACCGGCGTTCGTCTGGGTGTTGACCGCGTGGTCGAGCGCGACGCACGGGCTTTCGCGGCGGTCCCTCCGATCCGTCGTCGAAGGACCGTTCTCGCTCCTCTCCTTTGGATTAGGTCCCGCAGACTGGGCGTTCGTGCTGTACGCCTACGCGCTGTGTCTCGCTGGCGCGCTCGTCGTGATCGATCTGTACCGCCGGACGGGAAACCGCTACCGTCTCCAGACGTTCGTCATCCTGCTCGGCACCCTGTTTCCGTTCCTCGCTGGGATCGTCACGGTGGTCGACGTGGGGAGCTACGCGAATCTGGCGTGGTTTCCGGCGGCGCTCGTCGTTCACGGCGTCTTCCTGTACGGCACCGTCTTCTGGCTCGGGACCCTCGACGCCGCGGTCGTCGCCCGCGACACCGCCGTGGAAGTCATGCAGGACCCCGTGATCGTCGCCGGCTCGGACGGACGGATCCGCGATCTCAACCCGGCCGCGGAGGAACTCCTCTCGCCCGACGCGGTCGGCGCGTCGCTGTCGGCGGTGTTTCCACGCCTAGAAGTCGGCGTCGAACACCCGATCGCGATCGACGGCCAGCAGTTCGACATTCAGGAGGACCCGATCACGGACCCACGCGGAACCGACCGCGGACACGTCTTCCTGTTGCGCGACGTGACCGAACGCGAACGGCGTCAGGCGGCACTCGAACAGCGCGAAGCGGAGCTGGAACGGCAAAACGAGCGTCTGGAGGACTTCGCGGGCGTCGTCTCACACGACCTCCGGAACCCGCTCGCGGCCGCGACCGCGGCCGTGGAACTCGCCAGACACGGCGACGGAGAGGGTAGCGAGGCGCTCGACCGAGCGGCGGACGCCCACGAACGGATGGACGATCTGATTGAGGGGTTGCTGTCGCTCGCGACAGCCGGGAAGGCCGTCGACTCCCTCGATCACGTGTCTCTCGACGCCGCGGTCCGTCGAGTCTGGTCTCGGCTCGAAACCGCGGAGGCGACGCTGACGGTCGACGGCGCGGACCCGACGGTGCTCTCCGACCGTGACCGTCTCGAACAGCTCCTCGCCAACCTGTTCCGAAACGCGATCGAGCATGGCGGCAGCGATGTCGCCGTCCGCGTCGCGGTCGAGTCGGAGGAGGACGGCGTGATGCTCTCCGTCGGCGACGACGGTCCCGGAGTGCCGCCCGACCGTCGCGACCAAGTGACCGAACGGGGCGTCTCGCTCGACGGGGGGACGGGCCTCGGTCTCGCCATCGTCGGAGACATCGCCGACGCGCACGGATGGGATCTCTCCGTCGAAGCGTCGGCGGCCGGCGGCGCTCGATTCGTGATCTCGGGCATCGAGACGGCAGACGACGGCTGAGCCGGTCCGCGTTCGCCAGTTCCGACGCGTACTTGCCCGCCGAGGCCGCACGTCGGACCGACGATGCCGATCTCGATCGCGCCGGATATCCTCTCCCGGTATCGACGCTTCTCCCGGTTCAACTCCCCGTACCGGGCGCACGACGACGGCAGCGCGATCGACTGCTATCCCGCCGGAGAGGCCGGACCGTCTCCCGTCTCCGGCGTCGTGCGCGAGACGCGGACCGTCACCTGTCCAGATCGGGCATACGCCGCAGACGAGGATCACCTGATCGTCATCGACCTCGACGATACGTGGTGCGAGCGGGCGAACGCACCTCCCGGAACCGTCGCACGAATCCTCCACGTGATCCCCGAAGTCACCGCCGGTGACCGCGTCGCCGTCGGCGATCGGCTCGGCGTGCTGACGCGGTCCGGATTCTTCGGACAGTGGGTGGACGACCACGTTCACCTCGGGTTCCGGTCCTCAGATGCGGATCCGATCCGGGCGAGCGGGTCGCTCCCGGTGACTGCCGCCGTCGACGTGGAGGCGATCGAGTGGGGCGG
Organism: Halorubrum laminariae; assembly: GCF_024494655.1. Taxonomy (GTDB): domain Archaea; phylum Halobacteriota; class Halobacteria; order Halobacteriales; family Haloferacaceae; genus Halorubrum; species Halorubrum laminariae. The sequence continues at coordinate 435,975 of NZ_JANHDL010000002.1, forward strand.
GTCTGGAACCGTCGTCGAGCGCGGACCGACGCACGTGGTGCTGGACGCACCCGCACACCCCGCACCGGGCGAGCGGTTCGCAGCACTCGCAAGCGACGAGGGAGTCCCCATCGACGGCGGGCTGACGCACTACGGCGACGGCGGGACGTTCGGAGCGCAGCCGCTCGGTGACGGGACGGCGCTGTCGCTCTGGGGTAGTCGTGTCGGCGTCGCTCGCGGGCGAGGCGTCGAGTGGGACGACGTGGCGGTGGTCGCAAACGGCGAGCGCGTGGCAGGGCTGTCGCTGTTCGCCGCGCGCGACGGTCTCGGCGCGAAGGTCGTCTGGCGGGACCCGACGGTCGACGTGGGCGACGACGTGCGCGTCGAAATCGCGCGAGACGGCGATCGGATCCGACTCGGCGACCGATGATGATGGATGGCGAACAGCCGGCGCGACCGCTGTCTCGCGGCGGTACGCCGGACGATCGCCTCGGTCGCCACGAGCGGGGCGTCAGGTCACGAGGTGTGTGGCCGCGGCATATGGTATAACGCGTCGGCCGGTCAGGAACCGGTCTCGTCGTTCCGCGAGTAGCCGGCGAGCGTGTCGATGGGATCGTCCTCGCCGGAACCGTCCGCGCCGAAATTTTCTAGGACCGAGGCGAGCGCCCGCACCGCGTCGCGATCGGTCCGATCAGGCGCGGCGTGGATGGTCACAGGTTGATCGCCGAGGGCGACGAACGCACAGCCCAGTCGCTCAGCGGTCTCTCGAAGCCCGAGTCCCGCGTCGGCATCGCCCGCGATCACCCGTCTGACGGGGCTCTCGAAGGCGCGAACCGTGTGTGCGTATCCATCGATCCGGTCCGTGAGTTCCGACCGCGAGACCGACCGACGCGTCGCGAGGTCGTCGAGCGCGTCGTCGAGGCTCCGACGGAGCCCGGAGTCGGTCGACCGGTTCACGAACCGGAGGTCGCAATCGACGAGCGACGCGAGGCCGTCGACGTCGGCGGGGTTCCCCTCGGGCACGACGATCCCCCACTCGCGGGACCAGCCGCCGAGTTCGACCGAGTCCACCTCGCGGTCCGTCGTCCCGGCAACCACGGCCACATCGGGGACGCCGTCGCGGAGTCGGCGCAGACCCTCTCTGGAGCCGATCGGAAGATACCGCGGCGCGTCGAGGCGGTCGAGCAGCCGGTTGAGTGCCGGGTCGTCCTCGCCGACGCCGAGCAGCGACGGCGGACGAACGTCGGGCGAGAACAACTGGACGCTGACGGTCTCGCCCGCGTCGAGGACTTCAGTGTCGGGAGCGACCGTGACGACGCCGTCGGCCTCGACGAGGCTCGTCGTCGCCCCCGACCCCTTGTCGACCGGGTAGACGAGGGGCGGGCTTCCAGAGTCGGGGTTGAGGTCGAGGAGTCCGACGGGCATCAGTCGGAGGCGTCCCTCGCCGTAGCGTTCCGCGACGCCCATCCGCCCCTCGATCGTCGCCGTGGCGGGCTCGGGCTGCCGGGCGGCCTCGCGGATCGCGGGCGCGACGAACGTCCGGAAGATCGTGAGCGCCGAGACGGGGTACCCCGGGAGTCCGACGTACGCGGACTCGCCGGATCTGCTTTCATCGTCCGAACCGCCATCATCGGCGTCCGACTCGCTGCGGTCGAGCCGGCCGATCAGCATCGGTTTTCCGGGCTTGACGGCGACGCCGTGGAGGAGCAGGTCGCCGCGCGCCTCGATCACGCGGTAAATCACGTCGACGGCGCTGGCCGAGGTCGACCCCGACGAGAGGACGAGGTCGCACTCGTCTGCGGCCCGTCGAAGGAGCCGCTCCATCTCGTCGTAGTCGTCGCCGGCGTGCGGGTAGAAGATCGGCTCGCCGCCGGCCTCCTCGACGCCCGCGGCGATCGTCGTCGAGTTCACGTCGTAGATCTCGCCGCGCGAGGGATCGAGGTCGTCGCCGGGGCGCACGAGCTCGTCGCCGGTCGAGACGATCCCGACGCGAGGTTTGCCCTCGACGGGAACCTCGTCGATCCCGAGCGCCGACAGCAGGCCGATCTCGCGAGGTGTCAGCCGCGTTCCCGGGCCGAGCGCGCGTGCGCCGGCTGCGATGTCCGCACCGGCGCTCATCACGTGATCACCCGGGGCGACCGCGGTCCGGACCGCGATCCGGTCCGGTCGGTCGCCGTCGCCTCCGCCCGCCTCGTTGCTGTCGCCCGATCTCATCTCGTCGGTCCGCTCGACCATCACCACGGCGTCGGCTCCGTCGGGCATCACCGCGCCGGTGGATATCTCCGCACACGTTCCGGGCTCGACGGTCACGTCGGGAGTCGATCCGGCGTGGACCGCGCCGACGAGGTCAAGCTCGGCGGGGTCGACCTCGTCCGCGCCGAAGGTGTCGCGAGCGCGGACCGCGTACCCGTCCATCGACGCCCGGTCGAACCCCGGCACGTCGATCGCGGCATCGATCCGCTCGGCGAGGACCCGCCCTCGCGCGTCGGTCAGCGGGACCGTCTCCGGTTCCGGCGCGAGGTCGAGCGAGTCGATGGCCTCGCGCGCCGCGTCGGGGGTGGCGAGGTCGCGGAACTCCCGGCGGTCGCTCACGGTGTCACCTCCCACAGCTGCACGTCGACGACCGCGCCCGCCTCGATCCCCTCCCGCGACTCCGGAACGACGACCCAGCCGTCCGCGAGCGCGACGCTAGAGAGGATCCCGGAGCCTCTCGCACGGGTCGGCATCGCCGCGGGGAGATCGCCGTCGTCGGTGTCGGCGTCGGCCTCGCCGCCGTCTATCACATCGGTTTCTTCGAGAGACACCCGCGCGAACGTCCGCGTGCCGGGCTCGCTCGGCACCTTCCGTGCGAGGCGCGCGCGCCGGGTCGGGAACGGGGCTGCCGTCGTTCCGCCGATCCGCTTTTGCACCGGTCGGAGGAACTGCGCGGCGTTGACGATGCAGGCGACCGGATACCCCGGAAGCGACACGATCGGCGTGTCGCCGGCGCGGCCGAGACACACGGGGTGGCCGGGTTTGAGCGCGACGCCGTGGACGAGCACCTCGCCGATGTCGGCGACGACCTCGGGCAGCAGGTCGCGCTCGCCGACCGACGACCCGCCGGTCGTGACGACGACATCGGCGTCGAGGTCGCGTTCGATGGCCTCGGCCAGCGCCGTCTCGTCGTCGGTGACGACCTCGCGATAGCGCGCCTCGCCGCCCCAGCGATCGACGAGCCGTGAGACGGTGAGCCCGTTCGTCTCAATCACCTCGCCCGGACCCGGATCCGACTGCACGAGCTCCTCGCCCGTCGGGATCACGGCGATGGTCGGCCGCTCGTAGACGGTGACCGACTCGATCCCGACCGACTTCAGCAGTCCCAGATCGCCCGGACGGAGCGTGTGACCGGGCTCGAAGAGCCGCTGGCCGGCGGCGACATCCTCACCGGCGTCGCCGACGTTCTCGCCAGCCGCGACCGCGTCAAACGCCTCGATCTCGTCGCCGATCTCCTCGACGTGCTCGATCATCACGACCGCATCGGCCCCGTCAGGGACGGCGCTGCCGGTGTGGACCCGCGCGGCCTCGCCGGGAGCGATAGCGCCGATGTCACCCGGTTCGTCGCCCCCGTAGTTCCCACTCTCGCTGTCGCCGTCGGCCACCCGCAGGACCGCCGGCGACCGGGACGACGCGCCGAACGTGTCCTCGGCGCGGACCGCGTACCCGTCCATCGCCGCCCGGTCGTAGCTCGGGACCGGGACTGCGGCGTCGATCGGCTCGGCGACCACCCGCCCGTCGGCGTCGATGAGGGGGACCGACTCCGTCCGTCCGTGCGGCGCGACGGCGTCGAGCAGGGTCGACCGCGCGTCCGCGACCCGGGTCCGCCGCTTGAACCCGGACTCGCGTCTGTCGTGACTCATGTCGTTCCGTTTCGGGCCCGCGTGCAAAAACCCCGCTCTCCGTGGGATCGTCCCGTTCCGGAGGCGGTCACCCGCGCGTGGCGTCGGTCTCGCCGTCCGTCAGGTCACCCACGAGAGCACCCGCGCGGCGCGATGGGCACCCTGCGCGACAGCGACACGGACCGTCGAGACGAGGTCCGTGACTCCCCGCGTCGCGGCGGCCGCGCTCCGGGTCGCACCGGTCGTGGCGTAGTAGCCGGTCTTGCGCCCGGCGGCACCGACGTAGTGTTTCGCGGCCATCCGGATCGGCGCGCGTCGGCCGTCGACGCTCGTCGTCCCGCCGCGGATCGCGTCGAGCACGTCGTCGGCCGTGACCGCGGTGATCGAGTCGCAGTCGGGGATCTCGACGTCGGTGTACGCCCGCCCGACGTACTCCAAGTGGTGGGCGTCGCTCGCGGCCACGCCGGGGTAGCCGTGGTCGGCGGCGAACCGCCGCGCGCGACGGTTGCGGTACCCCGTGAACAGCCACGCGTTGAACACCTCGACAGCGTCGACCTCGGCGACGGTGTCGCGTCCGTCGACGCCAACAGTTCCGTCGACGCCAACAGTTCCGTCGCTTCCGACTACGACATCGTCGCCGGCGCGGACCCCGGATGCGTCTTCGACGGTCCCCGGGACCGGAATGTTACGCTGTCGCACACCGTGGCGCGAGCGCTGGAACGGGTGCGGCACGATCGCGACGCCGCCGCACTCGTGGATCCACGCGATCGTCTCGGCGTACGACCTCCCGCGCGGCGGCATCCGCTCGACCCCGATCGCGAGGAGGTGGCCATGCGCCGTCGACACCTCCACGCCCGGGATTCCGATCAGCCCGTACTGGTCGGCGATCTCGGCGGCGCGCTTCGACTCGCCGATCACGTCGTGGTCGGTGATCACGACCGCGTCCAGTCCGATCTCGGCGGCGTGCTCTAAGATCAGCTCGATGGGCTCGTGGCCGTCGTAGCTGTCCTCGGAGTGGACGTGCAGGTCGATCGAGACGGAAACGCCAGACACACCATCACGTACGCGCCCCGAGGTATAAAAAAGCGCGAGAGGACCGGTCGGAACCGCACTGCCGGATCCCGGGCGAACTGTTAGGTGGTCCCGGGCGAACGCGGACGTATGACCGACTCGACGGAACCGAACGCGACGAGTTTAGACACAGAGGATCGCACAGATCACACGGACGCAGACCGCGCACACGTCGAGCGCACGATCGGCCTCGCAGAGGAGGCGGTCGCGGCCGGCGACACGCCGTTCGGCGCGCTGCTCGTCGTCGACGGCGAGGTCGTCGCCGAAGAGCGCAACCGGACGCGAAGCGACGACGACGTGACCGCGCACCCGGAGCTGGTCCTCGCGCGCTGGGCCGCCCGCGAGCTGTCTCCCGCCGAACGCGAGCGCTGCACGATGTACGCGAGCACCGAACCGTGTCCGATGTGCTCGACCGCGGTCCACTACGCCGGGCTCGACCGCGTTGTCTTCGGCGTCGCGGGCGCGACCCTGAACGAGGTCGCCGGCGACGTGATCGAGATCCCCTGTGCGGAGGTGATCCGACGCGCCGGCGGGACGACGACGGTCGACGGGCCGATCGACGAAGACGCCGCGATGGCCGTCCACGAGGCGTTCTACGGGGAGGCGTAGCGCGGTCCGGTCGCTCATCTCGCCGGTACCGACGACCGGTCGCTTATACTGTCTGTCCTCGTATTCACGACGAGCATGAGCTACCCGGTCACCTACTATTGTCCGCGCTGCGGGACCCTCGTTGAACTCGACCGCGACGGCTACCTCGCGGACAAGTCGGTGACGCCGTACCCGCTTGAGGGATGGGCGTACGTCGCGCCGACGGAGCCGTTCGAGGACGGTTCCGACGCCGACGGCGTCGAGTTCATTTGCGGCGAGAGCGACGGCGTCGTCTGGGATCCGCGCGACGGCGTCCGAGGGACCGACGCCGGCGGCGACGAGCCGGACCGACTGCCGCGCGAGGACGCGGTCGGCTGCGGCGAGCCTTTTTACCTATCCTTCGTCCGACACGAGAACGGCCGCGAGGTCGACCCGCGCGCCGAGACGGAACTGGTGGAGATCGATCCGGATCCCCGACAGAGCGGGCCACGCGGTCCCGGCGGCCCCGGCCGAACGGGCGACTCCGACGGCGGCTTCTGGTGAATAGACGCGTGGACGACCGCTCCGTCGAAACCGTCCGCCGGACTCGGTTCGCCGGAAGCCGCCCGTAGTGTTATCCCGATGAGCCTCGATGGTAGGCGTATGCCGGACACCAAATCAAGCCGAGAGAAGCAGGCGCGAAAGGCGGAACGGCGACGAGCACAACAGGACATCGCGGAGGCCCGCGAGCGCGTCGACGAGACGGAGCCACCGGACGACACGCCAGCCGAGTGCTATCGCCGGGGCTGTTCCGAGCCAGCCGCGTTCTCCGTCACCGAGCGGTATCTGGAGGACACGGGCAAGGGTGCCGTCGAGTCGACCGCGCTCCTCTGTGTGGACCACACGGTCGCGGAGGGACCCGCCAATCTGGACCGCGCCTACGACGAGTACCTGTTCCGCATCCGACCGATCCCGGGCGTCGACGTCGAAGACGTCGCCTGATCGAACGCCCGTCGCCTGATCGAACACGATCGAGATTGGCGACGCCCGCGGCGACGACAGACAAGCCCCTTAATGCGCGAGCGAGAAGGGGACGGCATGGAAAGCATCAACCGGACCGCGATCGAGCTCGTCGACGAGGCGCTCGACTTCGCCGGCGAGCTCGACGTCGTCGGCTACGAACTGGACAACGGCGCGACCGTCGTCGACTTCGGGATCGACGCTGCCGGCGGCGTCGAGGCGGGACTGCTGCTCGCCGAGATCCAGACCGCCGGCCTCGCGAACCTCCGCACCCGCATGGGCGAGGTCGCCGGCGCGCCGCGCCAGTACGTCGAACTCTCGACGGATCACCCCGCGATCGCCCTGCTCTGCTCGCAGAAGGCCGGGTGGGAACTCGCCACCGAGGACGGCTTCGAGGGGCTCGGCTCCGGCCCCGCCCGAGCGCTCGTCGGCCGCGAGGCGGAGTTCGAGCGCGTGGGATACTACGACTCGTCGGAGTTCGCGACGCTCGCGGTCGAGTCGACCGCGCTTCCGACCGAGACGGTCGCAGAGCACGTCGCCGACCTCGCAGAGGTCGACGCCGAGGGCGTCTTCCTTCCTGCGTACGCCACCGGCTCGACCGCAGGGTCAGTCGCGACCGCGGCGCGCGCGGCCGAACTTGCCGTCTTCCGACTGCTCGAAGTGGGGTACGAGCCGACCGACGTGCTCCACGCGTCCGGATCCGCACCGATGGCCCCGGCGACCCGCGACGAGGACCTCGCGATGGGACGGACGAACGACGCGTTAGCCTACGGCGGCGAGGTGCACCTGCAGGTCGCCCGCGACGACGACCGCTTCGAGCAGATAGTCTCGACCGCCCGAGACGAGTACGGCACGCCCTTCGTCGAGGTGTTCGAGGAGGCCGACTGGGACTTCTACGAGGTCGACGAGCGCGTCTTCGCGCCCGCGACGGTCACGGTCGACGTGGTCGACGGACCGGTGTACACGGTCGGCGAGACGGACGAGGAGCTGTTAGCGGAGTCGTTCGGATACCGCTGAGGCGGCCGGCCGATGCGCCTCAAACCCGTCCCCGAACCGCCCGACTCCCTCGACGCTCTCCGCGAGTACCAGCGCGCGGTGCCGCTCGTACCCGGCAGCACCGACGACTGCTGCGCGCGGCTCCGGGACCGCCGCGATCTCCCCGACCGTCAGACGGCGAACGACTGGCTGGCGTTCCTGCGCGCGCTCGGGCTGGTCCGAGAGACGCCGCGGGGATTCGTTCGGACCGACACCGAGCCGACCGCGGAGCGCGTCCGTGAGGGACTTCGTGAGGGCGTCCTCCTCGTTCCGGAGGCGCTCGACCTGCTCCGGCGAGCCGCTCCCGACGACCCCGTTACACCGGGAGCGCTGTTCGCCGCGACGCGCGGGTCGGTGCCGCGTCACGACCGCGCCCGCGACCCGGAGTGGGAGGCGACGTGGCGCGAGCGCGCCGACCGGCTCCTGCGGTGGCTCGCGCTCGTCGATCTGGCCGAGCCGGTCGAGGCCGGCGGACCGCCCGACGAATCGGACGACGCCCCCGCCTACCTCGCCGGCGACGCAGCCTGACCCGGCGGTTCGGGCCGATCGGTTCGAATCGGTCGGTTGCGGTCCGTGGCAAGCCTTTTACTCGGAGCCGGAGAGGATGTCGCATGGGACGATTCGACGAGCGGGAGTCGCCGCTCTCGGTCCGGTACGAGCCGGCGAGCGTGAAGGACCTGCTCGTGGAGATGAAAGACACCGCCGAGCTGCTGATCGATCTGTCGTACTCCGCGGTCCTCCACGGGAGCCCGACGGTCGCCCACGAGGTCGTCGAACTCGAACACCGGATGGACGTGCTCCAGATGCGCGCGCGGATGAGCCTCATGCTCGCCGCCCGGAGCCCGGACGAGGCCGAGACGCTCGCACCCGTGCTCGGCGTGGTGGGCGCGGCCGACAAGATCTCAGACGCCGCGGGCGACATCGCGAAGATCGTCACGGAGGAGATCGGGCTCCCGGACGCGATGCGCGGCGCGCTCACGGAGGGCGTCGAGACGCTGATCCGAGGAACCGTCTCGGCCGACTCCGACTACGCGGGGCGGACGCTGAAAGACATAGACTTGGAGTCCGAGACGGGCGTGCGGGTCATCGCGATCCGCCGCGAGGACGACTGGATCCTCAACCCCGGCCCGAAGACGCGCCTCGAGGCCGGCGACGTGACGCTCCTCCGGGGGCCGGAGACGGGCGTCGCCGAGGCGTATCCCGAACTGGCGCAGGAGCCGTTCGAGCCTGCCGAGCCCGTCGAGCCCGCGATCGACGACTTAGAGCGGGCCGTCGACTCGATCGTGTTGATGAAGAACCTCTCCGAGCTCGCCGTGGATCTCGCGTACGGCTCCGTGCTGTTCGACAACGCGGCGCTCGCCGAGGAGGTGAACAACCTCGAGATCGAAGTCGACGCCCTCCAGTCGCGGTTCGAGGCGTGGACGCTCCGCGCCGCCCGCGAGGCCGACGACCCCGTCTCGCTCCGCGGGCTGATCCACCTCGGCGTCGCGACCGAGGAGATATCGGACGCCGCGCTGGAGATCACGGAGGGCGTCGCTCGCGACATCGGCGTCCATCCCGTCGTCGAGATGGCGGTGCAAGAGTCCGACGAGATCATCACCCGCACGGTCGTCGACGCCGGCAGCGCCCTCGAAGGGACGCGGATCGAGGCGGGGATACCGGCGACCGACATCTCCACGAGCGTCATCGCGCTCCGCCGCCCCGAGGAGGGATGGCTGGTGGGTCACGACATCGACACGACACTTCGCGCCGGCGACGTGGTGCTCTCGAAGGGAACACGAACCTCGGCGGCGGAGTTCGAGGCGCTCGCGTCGTGACGGTCCGACCCGTGGGGGTCGACCGATGACGGCGACCGCCGAGCGCGCTCGGCTCGCCCGCGCGTACTACGACGCGCTCGACGCCGGCGACTACGACCGGCTCACGGAACTGCTCGCGCCGGAGTTCGTCCAGCGGCGTCCGGACCGGACCTTCGAGGGCCGCGACCGCTTCGTCGCGTTCATGCGCGACGAGCGGCCGATGACGAACACGACCCACGCTGTCGAGCGGGTGTACGCCGCGGGTTCGGGTGTCGCCGTCCGCGGGCGGCTGCTCGACGCCGACGGCGACGTGCTGTTCGCCTTCGTCGACGTATTCGAGGTCGCGGACGGGCAGCTCGCCTCGCTGGAGACTTACGCGGCAACAGACGAGTAGCGGGCTCACTTCTCGGTTCGACCGCCTTTTCGACGAGCCGGCGGCTCAAGGGTGTAGAGTGACCGCCGCTACGGCGCGGACGTTGAAAGGCGACCGCCTCACGCGAACGCGAGACGACCGGTGTGTCGCACGCCGGCGGCCGGTCACGTGGGAGTCCGCCGCGGCGGCGTATAAACCCTCGTTCACGCGGACGGGTCGGACAGCCAACAGGGCCGCCGGGTAAGAATCGTCGAAACCGACGCCCTCAGTCGGGGCGGTGAACCTCGCCGTCGCGCGAGTCGGCGTCCTTGCGACGGAGCGCGGCCGCGGCGTTGTTGGCGTCGTAGCCGAAGTACACGTCCTTCGCGTACGTCTCCGCGACCTCCGCCGCGCGGATCAGATCGTCCACGTCGACCTCGACGGCGTACAGCTCCAGCGAGAACGGCGTCTCCGGGGGCGCGCCGTGCACGTCGTAGTCGCCGCCGAGCCGCGACCGGAAGCCGCGAGCGATCGTTTCGAGCCAGTAGGTCGTCGCGTACTCGGTGTCGTACAGCGGAACGACGAACTCGTCGACGTGCTCGGAGAGTTCGTCGACGTCGAGCCCCGACCGCGCCCGGAGGTGCCCCGGATACGGGTCCGGATACAGCGTGAGAAGCAGTCGGCCGGGGACCAACTCGGCCGCGTCGGCGACGAACTCGGTTATCACGTCGGCGCGCCAGTCCGCCCAACGCTCGCGGTCGCTTTCGGCGAACAGCCGCTCACAGCGGTCGCAGCGACAGAACCCCTCGCGGGGGAATCCCACGTCGTCGAGGCGCACATCGTCGCTTTCTGCGGCGCAGTCCTCGATGATTTCGAGGAGGCCCTCGCGGTACTCCGCGTGCGTCGGGCAGATGTACGCCCAGTCGAAGTAGTCGCGGTCGCGGGTCGCCGGCTCGCCGCGCTCGTCGACGGGGACGAGGTCCGGGTTCTCGCTCGCCGCGGCGTTGTCGCCGAAACACGACACCATGTTCACGGCGTTTGGAAGCGGCGCGGCAGCTCGCCCCGTCACATCTTTTACCTCGTAGAAGCCGAGGTCGAACGGCTCCATCTCGACTTCGTCGGCGTTCCGCGTGACGACCCCGTACATGCGCGTCGCTACGCGGTTGCGGGGTAAAAACGGCGGGCATCCGCCCGCCGGAGGGAGTTGCATGCCGATGCGGCCGGACCGCTTGGAGTCGCACCGGCTCGACCGGACGGGGACGGATCGAGCCGGGATTCGTTACGGGCCCGTGAGTCAGACCTCGACCGGCTCTTTGTCGCCGGCGAGGAGGAAGTACGCGAGCGCGACCAGCGACAGCACGAGGACGAGCTTGAGTTTCTTGCTCATACCTGTACGATCGCACGGGGGTCGCTAAAATCTACCGGCGGCGGTCGGATCGGCCGATTCGGTGATGGCGATGCGAGCCGGTCAGACGTCGATGTGTTCGGCGATGTCCGTCCGCAGGATCGTCGAACAGTAGTCGCACCGGACGCCGTCGGCGACGACATCGAACCGGGTCTCGACGGGCTCGCCGGCGTTGGTGATGCAGTTGCGGTTCGGACACGAGAGCACGCCGCTCACGCTGTCGGGTCGGGTGACGCGATTCTTCTCGGCCACCTCGAACTCGCGGATGATGTTGATCGTCGCCTCGGGCGCGATGAGCGAGAGCACGTCGACCTCCGACTGCGAGAGTTCGCGATCCTCGACTTTCACAACGTCCTTGCGGCCGAGCCGGTCCGAGGGGACGTTCATCACGACCGAAACGCCGAGCCCCTCCGAGCCGTCGATGCCGAGGATCGCGAGCACGTTGAGCGCCTGTCCGCCCTCCACGTGGTCGATGACGGTGCCGTTTCGGATCTTCGAGACGCGCAGTTCGTGGTCGCTCATCGGTCCGCCTCCTGGCCCTCGTCGGCCTCGGCGTTCTCGATCAGCGTGTCCAGAAGCGCCATCCGGACGGGGATCCCGTTGTGCGCCTGCTCGAAGTACCGGGCGTGGTCCGTTTCGTCGAGGTCGGGGGCGATCTCGTCGACCCGCGGGAGCGGGTGCATCACGGAGAGATCGTCGGCGGCAACTTCGAGGGTCTCGGCGTCGATGCGGTACTCGCCGGCGACCCGGTGGTACTCGTTCTCGTCGGGGAACCGCTCCTTCTGGATCCGGGTGACGTACAGCACGTCCAACTCCTCAAGCACGCCGTCGAGGTCGGTGTGCTCGCGGATCTGCGCGCCCGTCTCGTGGAGGTCGAAGCGAACCGAGCGGGGGAGCCGCAGCGACTCGGGACTGATGAAGTGCTGGTTCGCGTCGAACTCGGTGAGCGCGGCCGCGAGCGAGTGGACCGTGCGTCCGTACTTTAGATCGCCCATGATCCCCACGGTGAGGTCGTCGAGCCCGTGATTCTCGCGGATCGTGTGGAGGTCGAGTAAGGTCTGAGAGGGGTGTTGACCCGCCCCGTCGCCCGCGTTGACGACCGGGACCTCGACGTGTTCGGACGCCAACGTGGCCGCGCCCTCGCTCGGGTGCCGGAGCACCATGGCGTCCGCGTAGCCCTCGATGACGCGGACGGTGTCCGACAGCGACTCGCCCTTAGAGACCGAAGAGGAGTCGACGTCGCCCATGTCGATCGTGTTCATCCCGAGGCGCTTGGCCGCGCTGTCGAAGCTCATCCGGGTGCGCGTGCTCGGCTCGAAAAAACAGAGCGCGAGCACGCGTCCGGCGTGCCGGTCCGCGTAGGCGGCGGGGTCGTCGGCGACCGCTCGGGCCCGGTCGAGCACCGCCTCGATGTCATCCCGCGAGAGCTGTTTCGCGGTGATGAGGTGGTCCTGACGCATCGTCGAAGAAGGGAACTGGCACGCTCTTGAATCTCCCGGCTCGGGCCGCGGCGAGGGTGTCCACATCGGTGGGGATCGGTCGCCGCCGCGCTTCGAGATTCGAAGTCGATACCGTCCGACCGATCGGCCGACGCGACGACGCGCCGACCGACCGCGGCCGGAGACATAAGCCCATTCGGCTCCAACGACTCCCCATGTCCGAGAACGACCAAACCGATTCTGCCGACCCGGGCGACCTGCTCCCGAACGACCACGTGAAACAGGCCGCCGTCAACGGCGAGGTGACGCAACTCCACCGCGGGAATCAGTACGGCGAGGTGGGCGACACCTTCGAGGTCGACGGCGTCACCTTCGAGTTGACCGAGGTGACGGAGCGCACGCTCGGCGACATGACGGACGCGGACGCGAAACGGGAGGGGTCGCCGTCGCTCGACGCCTACAAGGAGCGGATGGTCCGCGCCCACGGCGGGAGCTTCGAGTGGAACGACGACGCAGACGTGGTGCGCCACCGGTTCGAGCGCGTGGTGTGAGGTGGCGCGGCCGGCGATCGGCCGCGTATACGCGTCTGTGAGCCGATCGCGAGGGAGTCGGGCGCGACGCGGGCGACGGGAGGAGCCCGCGCGACGCGCCCGATGAGGCTGGGGAGGCGTGAGGTGTGTTCGCTGTGCGGTGCGGGACACCAAAGGTGAGATTCGAGGGAGTACCGCGTCAGCAGCGATCGACACATCGCCGCCGGTGCGCCACGGGTCACAGACGTCCCTCCGACAACGCTACGAGACGAACTTCAGCAGGTCGTCTCGGTTGTGCTCGTGGAATCTGGTCCGGAGACACTCCTCCAAGGACTCGATGTCGCCGCGTTTCGCGCAGATCGGGGCGATGCGGTCCGACCACTGCTGCCACGGCGGGAACAGCCCGAGTCGGTCGCAGATGTCGTCGAGCCGCTCGTCGAGGTCGTCGATCTTGTCGGTCTTGTTCACGGCGACGATGGGGGCGACGCCGACGTCTTCGAGGAAACCGTACATCTCCACGTCGTGCGGGACGTTCCCGCGCTCGCGGTGTCTGTCGATGATGTCGACGGCCGCTTTCCCGTCCATCACGACCACGCCCGCGAGAATCGAGTCCGCGTTCGCTTCGAGGTACTGCACGATGTCCGTCTTGATCTGCTCGCGGCGGTCCTCCTCGACGCCGGACATGAACCCGAATCCGGGCAGGTCCGTGAACATGAACCCCTCGCTGGCCCAGTCGAAGTGGTTCGGCTGCCGGGTCACGCCCGGCTTGCCGCCGGTCGAGAAGTCGTGGCCGGTCAGTTCGCGCATCAGCGTGGACTTGCCGACGTTCGAGCGCCCCACGAGGACGACCTCGGCGTCGCGGTCCGGCCGGTCTTCGAACATGTACGTCCGTGCGCGACAGAGGCGGTTAAAATGCGCGTCGCGCGGTCGGCGGCGAGGGACCGCTTCGGTCACCCGTCAACCGACGTGACCGACCCGAGAGACCGTAGCACATATCCTCGCGCCGCTCCGAGCCTTCGTATGCGCATCGACTTCGACCGATCCGTGACGGGACCGGGCGGCCTCGACGACGCCGAGGCGTCCCCTCGGACTGTCGTCCGGGAGGCGGGCGTCGCGCTCGCTCCCCGGGTCGACCGCGTCGACGACCGGCGGGAAGAGACCGCACCGAACGGAGGTGCGGCCTGATGGGACTGTTGAGCGAACTCAAATCCGACGTGGTCGGATTCGTTCGGAATCCGACGGACGAACAGAAGCTGCTGTTCGTCGCTGTCGTCGCGATGGCGGTCGCCGATCGGTACTACTACTGGATCGATTTTCCGATCGTCGTGCGGACGACCGCCGCGGTGGGCGTCGGATTCATCGCCCTGTTCGTCGCCAGCTACCTGTATACGGGGTCGTTCGTGCCGCCGGACGGGAACGTCGACGACGAAGACGGAGACGACGCGTACGTCGACGAACTCGACCCCTGACGGCGAGAACGGTCGCGGCGGCGTTCCAAACCGTTTATACCCGCGCCGGGGGAAGGTGCGCGCATGCCGCGAGAGCAGAAGCAGGTTCGCGAACTACAGGAGGGCAGCTACGTCATGATGGACGACGCGCCCTGCAAGATCAACCACTACAGCACCGCCAAGCCCGGAAAACACGGGAGCGCCAAGGCCCGCGTTGAGGGGAAAGGCGTCTTCGACGAGAGGAAGCGCTCGCTCTCTCAGCCCGTCGACGCCAAGGTCTGGGTCCCGATCATCCAACGGAAGCAGGGACAGGTCGTCTCCGTTTCGGGCGACGACGCCCAAGTTATGGATCTGGACACCTACGAGACGTTTACCATGCGCATCCCCGAAGGTGAGGACTTCTCCTCAGACGACACCATCGAGTACCTAGAGTACGAGGGCCAGCGAAAGGTCGTCGGGTAGTCGGCGATGTTCCCGGGAGCGACGACAGACCGCGAGGCTGCTTCGTACGTGGTCGTTGGCGCTCCCCTCGATGCTACGACCACGTTTCAGCCGGGTACCCGATTCGGACCGGATCGGGTCCGGCGATTTGCCGAGACATTCGACGACTACGACCGCAAAACCGGGAGCTACTTCTCCGACCTCGGCGTCTGTGACGCCGGCGACGTGCGCCCGTGGGACGACACGGACGCGTACCTCGACCACCTCGCCGCCGAACTCAGGAGTGTCGTCTACGACGACGCCGTCCCCCTCCTCGTCGGCGGCGAACACACCGTCACGCACGCGGGCGTGGCCGCGACCGATCCCGATGTGCTCGTCGTCTGCGACGCCCACCTCGACCTGCGAGACGCCTACGACGGGAATCCCCTGAACCACGCGTGCGTCACGCGACGGGCCATCGACGACCTCGGCGTCGACCGCGCCGTGATCATCGGTGCACGCACCGGTTCCGAGGCCGAGTGGGATCGCGCCGCCGAGGCCGACGTGACCGTCGTCGCACCCGAGGACGCCCGGGCGTGGGTCGACGGCCTCGGCGGTGACGGCGGAGGTGACGACGAAGTCATCGAAGGCGACGAGTTCGTCGGAGACGATGAGTCCGTGTACTGTTCGATCGACATCGACGGGCTCGACCCCGGATTCGCGCCGGGAACGGGCACGATGGAACCGTTCGGACTCTCTCCGCGGACAGTCCGAGACCTCGTTCGGGCGGTCGCGCCACACGCCGTCGGCTGCGACGTCGTCGAGGTGAACGACCGCGACGACGGGCAGGCGGCGGCGCTGGCCGGAAAACTCCTCAGAGCGTTCGTCTTCGCGCACGCGGCCGGCGAGACGGACGACTAGGGCGAACGTGGCGGACTGTCGACTCTTACGAAACTTCGGAGAGCCGCTGTCGGGCCGCCATGACGGCCTCCATCGCGTCGATCCACTCGCGGGGGTCCGTACACCAGATGCGATCGCCTTCGATACTGACACAGAACACGGAGTCGCTTGAGGGCGTGAGCGTTACCGCGTCCACGTCCGGGCGATCGCCGAGGTACGAGTCGATCAGGCGGCGGGCCGTCTCGGCCTCCGGCTGGAGGTGACTGCCGGCGGCGTACTCGATGGCGATGTCTGCCATGCTCGTTCGAACGTTCTGCATGATTAATAACTACGCTTTGCTGGCAGCGATTGCGGCGTTCTGTGTCGCCGCGCCGCACACCTTCACGCGCTTAACGAGACTCACACGCGCTTATCGGGATGCATACGCCCTGTCTGTCGCGATCAGATCGTTACCACGCCGACCACGCCGTCAGACTCTCGTCGCGGGCGTACACCCGCTTGAGGTCCTTGGCGTACGCGAAGTCGCCGGCGTGATCGAGCTTCTCGTGTCGGTACTCGGGGGCGTCCTCGCGGATCTGGATCCCCTCGACGGTGAACTCCTCGTCGCCGAACTCGACCGTCTCGTCGACGGTGAACTCGTAGTCGCCGGGGACGTTCACGCGCAGCGAGCGCGTCTGATCCGCAGTGCCGTCCTTCGGGTGGAGTGTCACCGCAACGGCGACGTTGTCGACCGCGCGCGTCCAGAGCGTCTCGACGTCCTCGATGTCGGCCTCCTCGACGCGTTGTTCCGGGCCGACCTCGATCCCGGTGACGCGCACCTGCATCAGCGCGTCGGGGGTGTCGACGACGAACTCCTCGCCGGTCGCGACGTAGGTGTCCGCGGGCACGTCCATCTGCGTCGAAAACGACTCGCCGTCCTGTGAGACGACGATCGTCAGCTCGACGGTCTCCTCCTCGGGGATCTCGGTCTTGTACGTGTGATCGCAGTCGGTACAGCGGACGGTCGACTGTCCGCCGGGGCGCAGCACCTCGTGGACGGTCTCCTCGTCCGGCGAGCACGCCGGACAGGGGAGACCGACTCGGTCGCCGCTCTCGATATCGCTCATTAGGGCGTCGTACCCGTCCGACGCGTAAATATCCGCCCTTGTCGTCCTCGTGCGTAGGCGGATGGCGTGTGCGGCTCGCTGACGCGGACGGATCGATCGCTGACGCGGACCGAGCGCCGCTCACGTCGCGACGTGCCGCGGCCGCGCCGGTCGCACCGACCGCGACGACCGCGTCGACGGTGTACAGAAACTGGTTTACCGGTGACCGGGATACGGACGACCATGATCGTACCCGGATCCAGCTCACAGCTCCTCGCGGCCGCGCTCGCCGAGGAGACGGGACGGCCGCTCGCCACGCCGACGTACGACCGATTCCCCGACGGCGAAGGGCTCGCCGCGGTCCCCGACTTCGACGGCGAGTCGGCGACGGTCGTCGCCACGACGGATTCTGATGCAACATGGGTCGAACTGCTCCAGCTACAGGACGCCGTGCGCGAGGCGGGTGCGACGGACGTGACCACCGTGATTCCGTACATGGGATACGCACGACAGGACCGATCGTTCGGCGACGGCGAACCCGTCTCGGCGCGCGCGATGGCGCGAGCGGTGTCGACCGCGACCGACCGCGTCGTCCTCGTCAACCCACACGAGCGGGCAGTCACGGAGTTCTACGACGTTCCCGTGACCGTTGCCGACGCCGCGGCCGTCCTCGCGGATCCGCTTCCCGCAGACCTCGCGGACCCGCTGTTTCTCGCGCCCGACGCGGGCGCGATCGACATCGCCGAGACGGTCCACGACGCCTACGGCGCGGGCGACACCGACTACTTCGAGAAGCACCGCGACCGCGACACCGGCGACGTGGAGGTCTCACCGTCTGACGCGTCCGTCGGCGATCGGGACGTTGTCGTCGTCGACGACATCGTCGCCACCGGGTCGACGATGAGCGAGGCCGTCGGGGTGTTGACCGACCGCGACGCCGCCCGGGTGTTCGCCGCCTGCGTCCACCCCATGCTCGCCGCGAACGCCGTGACGAAGCTCCGGGGCGCGGGCGTCGACCGGATCGTCGGCAGCGACACGATCGAGCGGGGCTGTAGCGTCGTCAGCGTCGCCCCGGCGCTCGCGGACGCGCTCAAATCGGCTTAACCGTCGCCGGCCGGTTCGCCGTCCGGATCGCTGTCTTCGACCGGAATCTCACGGATCACCCGAGCGGGGTTGCCGCCCGCGACGACGCTCTCCGGCACGTCGCTCGTCACGACAGAGCCGGCCGCGACGACCGTGCCGTCGCCGATCGTCACGCCGGGCGTCACGGCGGCGCGGCCGCCGATCCACACGTCGTCGCCGACGGTCACGGGCTCCCCACGCTCGCGGCCCGTCGCGCGCTCTTCGGGATCGATCGGATGCGTCGGCGTGTACACGTGGACGCCGGGACCGAGCAGACAGCGGTCGCCGAAGCGGACCGGGACTACGTCGAGGAAGACGCAGCCGAAGTTCGCGAAGAAGTCCGCGCCGACCGAGATGTTATAGCCGTAGTCACAGCGGAGCGGCGGCTCGACGATCGCCTCGTCGCCACCCGCGTCGAACAGCGTGTCGAGGAGCGCCCGTCGGCGGTCGCGCTCCGCTTCGGTCGTCGCGTTGTACCGGCGGACGAGGTCGCGCGCCCTCGCGCGGTCGGCGACGAGGTCCGGGTCCGTCGGATCGTAGGTCTCGCCGGCGAGCATGCGCTCGGTCTCGGTGGGCATGGTCGGTGTGGTCGCCGCACCCCGATAGTGGTTTTCCCGCGGGCGAGGTTCCCGCAGGACGGGCCCGTTGGCGTACCGTTATTTGTCCCGGGGGCGAACCGGGAGATATGTACGACGACATCCTGGTGCCGACCGACGGAAGCGAGGCGGTCGACCGAGCGCTCGATCACGCGGTGCGGCTGGCGGGTGACCACGACGCGACGATTCACGCGCTGTACGTCGTCGACCGCCGGATCGTGACCGCGAACTCCGGCGACCTCCACGACGAGATCCTCTCGGACCTCGAAGCGCAGGGCGAGGCCGCGGTCAAGCACGTCGCGGAGCGCGCACGCGAGGCCGGACTCGACGTGAAGACTCACATCGTCGAGGGAACGCCCGACACGGAGATCGTCGCCTACGCCGACGAGGGCGACATCGACGTGATCGTCTTGAGCCCCGAAGGAAAATCACCGCGCGAGCGGATCCAGTCGCTCGGGAGCGTCTCGGACCGCGTCGCCGACGACGCGACCGTCCCGGTGTTCCTGATCAAGTAGCGAGCATCCGACCGGTCGATCGCCCACCGTGGGGAACTTAGGCCTCTGCGTTCACAGCCACGATCATGGAACTCACCGTGCTCGGCTCCGGCAGCGCGATGCCGGTTCCGAACCGCGCGCAGGCGGGCTACCTCCTCACGGACGACGATCGGACGCTGCTCGTCGACTGCGGCGAGGGCGTCCTCCACCGGCTCGCGGACACCGACCCCGGCTACGAGGGCGTCTCGACCGTCCTGTTGACCCACCACCACCTCGACCACGTCGCCGCGCTGTTCCCCCTCCTGAAAGCCCGCTGGCTCGCCGGGGCGGACCACCTGAAGGTCGTCGGACCGACCGGAACGAAGGCACTCGTCGACGGCCTGCTCGACGTTCACGAATATCTCGACGGTCGGATCGACCTCGCGGTGCGTGAGGTGTCGCCGGCGCGGTCGTTCGTGACGGCCGGCTTCGATGTCGCGGCCCGCGAGACCCGTCACTCGATGGAGGGACTCGCCTATCGGTTCTCGCCGCCAAGCACCGACACTCCGGCGGAAGCGGGCCCACTCGTGATATCGGGCGACACGGAGGCGTTCGCGGGGATGGCGTCGTTCGCGGACGGCAGCGCGGTGACCGTCCACGACTGCTCGTTCCCCGACGGGACCGACGTCTCGAACCACCCGAACCCGACCGAGCTGGGCGAGGCGTTCGCCGACGCCGACATCGACCGCCTGTTGCTCTCGCATCTGTACCCGCACACGGGAGGTCGAGAGCGGGAGATGGCGCGGAGCGTCAGGGAGGCGGGGTTCGCCGGCGAGGTCGAGGTCGCTCGGGACGGGCTCGTCGTCGAGCTGTGACGGTCGACGGCAGCCCTAGCGGTCGGACGCCGCGGCCGGGAGCAGGTCTCCGAGCCGGCGCACCGCGTCGACGGCGGTCTCGCCTAGCACGTAGGTGATCGGCTCGATGCCGAACGCGCCCTCGTGGTACACGACCGGCCGGACGCCGTCCTCCCGGAACCGTTCGCGGAGCCGGCTGTCGCGGTCCTCATAGCCGGCGTCGACCCGGAGGGGATCGAACCCACGATCTCGGGCGGCGTCGAGCAACGCCTCGTCGGTCCGGACGTTGATCGCGGCCCGCACGGTCGAGTCGACGGCGGCCGCCGCGAGAACGGTGCCGGCCACGTGACGGGACGCGCCGAACTCCGGGTTCGCCGGCACCTCGACGCGGCCGTCCATCTCGTAGATCCGGCCGGGGATCGCGGCGACGTCGGCGTGGTCGGTCGCGTCCGGGAGGGCGGTGCCGACGTTCGTCCCGACGTTGGGGACGACGCGGGCGGTTCCCTCGGTGCGGGCGAACAGCCGCGCGGCCTTCCGCACGTCGGCGAGCACCTCCCGTTCGGCCCGGAGTCGGTCGTCGTCGCCGCGAACGCACAGATCGCACCCGAGCCCCGCCAAGGCGGGCATCTCCGCCTCGTGGATCGCGCAGATCGGCCCGCGGTCTTCGAGCTCGTCGACGAGCGCCGACAGCTCCGCGAGCGCCTCGTACTCGTCGAGAGTGCCCGATTCGAATCCGTCCGCGACGGTCTCGACGGTCCTCGCAGTGTGCGGGTCGTCGGCGATCCGATCCTCGATATCGGCGTCGCCGCTCACGTAACGGCTCACCGCCGCCTGCGTGACGCCGAGTCGGTCCGCGATCTCCTGTTGCGTGAACCCCCGCTCGTCGAGCGCCCGCGCCAGCAACACGCGGACGGTGGGGAGGAACCGCTCGACGACGATCTCGCTCGGCAACTGCAGCGACATGTCGAACGGAACGCGAGCCGCCTCCTAAAAGGGTCCGCCAAGACGCGAGTACGTCGAGAGCCGGGACGGCGAATCCGAAGGCCCCGCACCGCGAAGATATACACTAGTTATATTAGTTGCTAATACTACGGAGTATCCATGGCGTTCAGCGACGACCTGCTCGACGCAGGCGCAGAGATATGGGCCGCACAGCTCGACCACCCGTTCGTCACGGAACTCGCCGCGGGTGACCTCGATCCGGTCGCGTTCCGGCGGTGGCTCGAACAGGACTACCGATATCTGTTCGATTACGCGCGAACCTACGCCGTGGCGGGCGCAAAGGCGCGCGAGGAGACGGCGATGGCGACCCTTCTCGGCGGGGCCGACGCCGTGCTCTCCGAGGAACTCGATCTCCACCGAGAGTTCGCGGCTGAGTACGGCGTGAGCGAGGGGGATCTGGCCGAGACGACGAAGACGCCGACCTGCGAGGCGTACACGAGCTTCCTCGTCCGCACGGCCCACGAGCGTCCCGTGCCGGTCGCCGTGGCCGCGCTGTTCCCGTGTATGCAGGGGTACCTCGACGTCGCAGACCACATGGCGGAGCTCGCGGCGGGCGACCACCGATACACCCCGTTCATCGAGACGTACACGAGCGACGCGTTCCGGACGGAGACGGCGGCCCTCCGTGACCTGGTCGACGACCGCGCGGCCGCAAGACCCGGCTATCGCGACGAGATGCGGGAGGCGTTCCTGACGAGCGCCCGCCTCGAACTGGCCTTCTGGGAGATGGCGTACGCCGGCGAGGGGTGGGTGGCGTGAGCGACCGATTCACGGCGACGCTCCGCGACGGAGTCGCAGACGAGTGGACCGCCGCGACCGACCACCGGTTCACGCGCGAGCTGGGCGACGGGAGCCTCGACGGCGACGCGTTCGCGCGGTACGTCGTGCAGGACTACGCGGTCGTCGAAGACCTGACCGCGGCGTTCGCGGTCGCGCTCGCGGACGCGCCGTCGACGGACGCGCGCCGCCGCTACGTCGAGTTCCTCGACACGCTCACCGACGCGGAGAACGACTTCTTCGAGCGCGCGTTCGACGCGCACGGCGTTCCGGAGGGGGATCGGACCGACCCCGACCTCGCGGCACCGACCGCGGCGTTCCGGGACCTGCTCGGCCGCGCCCGCCACGAGGGCGGGTACGCCGAGACGCTGGCCGTGCTCGTGCCCGCGGAGTGGGTCTACCTCGCGTGGGCGACCCGGGAGACGACCGACCGCCCGGCCGATCCGCTGTTCGACGAGTGGATCGAGCTGCACGCCGCCCCGCCGTTCGCGGCGTTCGTCGACTTCCTGCGTTCGGAACTCGACCGCGTCGGACCGACACTCGCTCCGTCGCGGCGCGAGCGCGTCGCCGACCTGTTCGGTCGAACCGTCTCGCTCGAAGTCGCGTTCTTCGACGCGGCGTACGGAGCGGAGGGGGTCTGATGGTCTCCACCGAACTCGCGCTGGCGGTCACCGTCGCCGCGCTGGGAGCGTTCACCGTCGCGGGCGTGCTCCACGCTCGCGGGCGCGTTCGGACCCTCGACGACTACGTCACGGCGCGGGCGACGACCGGGCCAGCAGCCACGACAGCCACTCTCGTCGCCAGCGTGATGGGGGCGTGGATCCTGTTGGCCCCCGCCGAGGCCGGGGCCGCATTCGGCGGGCTTCCCGCGGTCCTCGGCTACGCGCTCGGGAGCGCGGTCCCGTTCCTGCTGTTCGTTCCCGTCGGCCTGCGCGTCCGGGAACTGCTCCCCGAGGGGCACTCGCTGACGGAGTTCGCGCTCGCGCGGTACGGCCGGCTGATGTACGCGCTCGTGGTGACCGTCTCGATTTTCTACATGTCCGTGTTCCTCGCGGCCGAGTTGACCGGTGTGGCGGCGGCGCTCGCGCTTGTCGCCGAGGTCCCACAGCCGTACACCGCCGCGCTGATCGGCGGGTTCGTCCTGCTGTACACGGTCTACGGCGGCCTCGTCGCGAGCGTGTTCACCGACACGCTCCAAGCGATCGTGATCTTGCCGCTACTGGTAGTGAGCTTCGCCGGAGCGGTCCTCGCGCTCGGCGGGACGGGCTCGCTCCACGACGCCGCTGTCTCGGCCGACCCGGCGTTGCTCGATCCGACCTTCGGACCGGGCGTCGCCTTCGGCGTGTACGTCGCGTTCGCGGTGCTCGGCGCGAACATGCTGAATCAGGGCGTTTGGCAGCGCGTGTACGCCGCGCGCGACGATGGGTCGGTTCGTCGTGGCTTCGGCGTGGCCGCGGTGGCCGTGATCCCGCTGGTGTTGCTCGCAGGACTGTTCGGCGTCGCGTCGGCGGCGCTCGGGCTCACCGCCGACGGCGGCGCGTCCGTCGCCTTCTTCCTCCTCGTGATCGAGGCGTTCCCGGAGTGGATCGCGCTGTCCGTCGTCGTCCTCGCGGTGCTGCTCGTCGCCAGCTCCGCCGACACGATGTGCAACGCCATCGCGAGCCTCGTCACGGTCGACCTCGCGCGGCTGGTCGACACCGACAGCCGAACGCTCGGCCGCGCCGGTCGCCTGCTCACCGCGCTCGTGGCGATCGGCGCGGCCGTCGTCGGTGCGCAGGGATACAGCGTGCTCGCGCTGTTCCTCACCGCGGACCTCGTCGCCGCGGCCGTCTTCGTCCCGTTCCTCGCCGGGCTGTGGTCGACGACTCTCTCCGACCGCGGGGCGCTCGCCGCCAGCGTCGCCGGGTTGGTCGTCGGCACCGCGTACTTCCCGCACTTCGCGCCGGCGCTCGCAGCGCTGCCGGTTCCGACGCCCGCTCCATCGTTCCTCGTCGCGTTCGCGGGCGCGACGCTCGTCTCGGCGGCCGCGACGGCCCTCGCTCACGCCGTGGGCGACGACCGGGCGGATCTCAGCGGGCTCGGCGCGGAGGTTCATCGTCTCGACCAACCCATGACAGACGGCGGTTCGGAGGATGATCCGGCCGACAGCGGTTCGACGCCCGAGCAGATCGACAGCGGTGCGACGCCCGCACAGATCGATGCCGGCGCGGAGCCCGAGCCGACCGACGGGGGTGAGGAGGCGTGACGCCCGTCGTACCGGCGGCGATCGGGGCGACCGCGTTCGCCGCGCTCGTGTGGGGATCGCTGGCGCTCGTCGCGCTCGTGTTCGGCTACGTGGCGGTGGCGTACGCGCGGGAGGCGCTGTAGCCGACCGGCTGACTCGATCACCGAGATGAAATAACCGAATTCGGTTTCTCATCCCGGTGATCGAACCGGATATTTAAGCTATCCCAGTGGCTCCGTGTGAACATGGACCGGCCGCTCGCGGACGACTTCGGACGGGAGGTGACGGGCGTTCGGATCTCGCTCACCGACCGGTGCAACTTCGACTGCGTCTACTGTCACAACGAGGGGCTCGGCGACACGCGCGGACCGATGGAACCGAGCGAGTCGGAGATGAGCGCCGACGAGGTGGTGCGATTTCTGGAGGTCGTCGAGGAGTACGGCGTCGACTCCGTGAAGTTCACCGGCGGCGAGCCGATGCTTCGCCAAGATCTGGAGGAGATAATCGAGCGCACGCCGGACTCGATGGAAGTTTCGATGACGACGAACGGGACGTTCCTCCCCGGACGCGCCGCGGACCTGAAGGCGGCGGGGCTCGACCGCGTGAACGTCTCACAGGACGCGCTCGACCCCGACGACTTCGCCGAGGTGACGAAGTCGGGCGCGTACGAGCAGGTGCTTGAGGGCGTGGAAGCCGCGGTCGACGCCGGGCTCGACCCGGTGAAACTCAACATGGTCGTGTTCGAACACACCGCCGGCTACGTCGAGGAGATGGTCGAGCACGTCGCCGACAACGAGGGGCTCCAGCTCCAGCTCATCGAGTACATGCCGGAGCTGACGGGCAAGCCCGAGTGGAACATCGACATCGGGCGCGTTCACGACTGGCTCGCCGAGAAAGCCGACCGCATCGAGCACCGCGAGATGCACGACCGCAAGCGGTACTTCGTCGGCGAGGACGCGTCCAACGAGGGCGGCGGCATGATCGAGATCGTCGACCCCGTCGAGAACGAGGAGTTCTGTGCGAACTGCGGGCGCGTCCGCGTCACGCACGAGGGGTACCTGAAAGGGTGTCTCAACCGCAACGACGACCTCCGGTCGATGGGCGAGATGACCCGCGCGGAGATCGCGGAGACGTTCGAGGCCGTGGTGGCGAACCGCGTCCCCTACTACGGCGAGTACCTGATCGAGAACGACGACGGCGAGTACGAACTCAACGAGAAGTATCTCGGGACGCCGTCCGCGGCGGACTAACGCGGCGGTCCGCCGCGATCGACTCGACAATCGCGTCTCTGGTTCGATCGCGTCTCCGGTGCGAGTGCTGCCGTCCCAAGCCGTCCCGTTCCGCGCCTTTTAATCCCGTGAGCGGCGAACGACATCCATGTCCCAGCCGCGCGTCCCCGGTGACGACGAGAACACGCTGGAACTGCCGTGCGGGGAGACGATCGGCGTCGGCGAGTTGGATCTGGGAATGCGCGAGTTCGCGTGCGACTGCGGCGAGACGCACGCGGTCGTGATGGACGTGCATCCCCCAGAGCGGTTCCTCCCCGACTTCCTCGTCGAGGTGTTGCGGGAGGCGATCGAGACGACGAGCGAGGAGATGCCGGAGTTCGACACGCCGCACCTGCTCGGCGTCGTGTTAGAGGAGTTCCCCGACCGAGTCGTCGCCCACGACGCCAGCGAGAACGCTGACGTGGGGTACGCGATGGTGTGGGTGACCGACTTCGATTCGCGTCGGCTCCACGAGGTCGTCGTCGAACTCATCGTCGAACTGATGGAACACGCCGTGAGTCACGCCGACGACGACGAGGCGCTGTCGTCGTTCGAATCGGAGATGATCGAGTTCGACGTGAGCGAGTTCGTCGACCAGTACCGCACCGAGCGCGACCTCGAGGCCGAGGATCCGTACGCCTGATCAGCCAGCGCGGCCAAATTGGGCTGAAACAGGTGAAAACCGCTGTCTCAGCCCCCGTGTCTGACAGTTGTCCGACCCGTGTCTCACTGAACCCTATATGTTCAGGGACCGTACGTAAGACGCATGAGCACCGGTGAATTCGACCGGTACGACCGTATTCGCGACGTGCTCGCCGCCGCCGACGAGCCGCTGACAGCGCGGGAGATCCTCGGACTGATCGACGAGCGCGACGACCTCGACAGTCCCCACCGCGTCGCGACCGTGCTTGGTCGGCGAGCCGAGCGCGGCGAGATCGAGGTCATTGCGGAGCGACCGTACCGGTACGCCCTCGACGCGTGACCCAGTCCCCGTGCCACTAATCTGTGCCACCACGACGCACACGGTACGGCACACCATACCTTGCGAAAATCGCAAATTGACTGCGAGATTCGTATTCTATCGTCGGCCTTATTACGATGAGCGTATTCCGTCCGCTCAATGAGCGAGGACCGGACCATACTGCTCATCGGTAGCGGACCGATCCAGATTGGACAGGCAGCGGAGTTCGACTACTCCGGCGCACAGGCGTGTCGCGCCCTGCAAGAAGAGGGTGCGCGCGTCGTCCTAGTGAACTCGAACCCGGCGACGATCATGACCGACCCGGAGACGGCAGACCGGGTGTACATCGAACCCATCACGCCGGAGGCCATCGCGGAGGTCATCCGGATCGAAGAGCCGGACGGCGTCATCGCCGGACTCGGCGGACAGACCGGACTGAACGTCACCGCCGAACTCGCCGAGCAGGGGATCTTGGAAGAACACGACGTAGAGGTGATGGGGACGCCGCTCGACACAATCTACGCGACCGAGGACCGCGACCTGTTCCGCCAGCGGATGGAGAACATCGGGCAGCCGGTGCCCAAGTCGACGACCATCTCGCTCGGCGAGGACGAGTCGGTCACGGACTTCGACGAGGAGGCGTTCCGCGAGCGCGTCCGGGACGCCGTCGACACCGTGGGTGGACTCCCGGTCATCTCGCGGACGACGTACACGCTCGGCGGCTCCGGCTCGGGCGTCGTCGAGGAGTTCGACGAACTCGTTGAGCGGGTCCGCAAGGGGCTGCGGCTCTCGCGCAACAGCGAGGTGCTCATCACCGAGTCCATCGCGGGCTGGGTCGAACTCGAGTACGAGGTGATGCGCGACGCCGACGACTCCTGTATCATCATCTGCAACATGGAGAACATCGACCCGATGGGGATCCACACCGGCGAGTCGACGGTCGTGACCCCTTCGCAGGTGATCCCCGACGACGGCCACCAAGAGATGCGCGACGCCGCGCTCGGCGTCATCCGCGAGCTAGGGATTCAGGGCGGCTGTAACATCCAGTTCGCGTGGCACGACGACGGCACGCCCGGGGGCGAGTACCGCGTCGTCGAGGTGAACCCGCGCGTCTCCCGCTCCTCCGCGCTCGCCTCGAAGGCGACGGGGTATCCGATCGCCCGCGTCACCGCGAAGGTCGCGCTCGGCAAGCGGCTCCACGAGATCGAAAACGAGATCACCGGTGAGACCACCGCAGCCTTCGAGCCCGCCATCGACTACGTGGTGACGAAGGTGCCGCGCTGGCCCATCGACAAGTTCGACGACGTGGACTTCGAGCTCGGGACGGCGATGAAGTCGACCGGCGAGGCGATGTCGATCGGTCGGACCTTCGAGGAGAGCATGGTGAAGGCGCTACGCTCCTCGGAGTACGACCCCGCCGTCAACTTCGACGAGGTGTCCGATGACGAGCTTGAGTCCGAATACCTCGAACGCCCGAGCCCCGACCGCCCGTACGCGATGTTCGAGGCGTTCGACCGAGGCTACGGCATCGACGACGTGATCGACCTCACCGGCATCCACCGCTGGTACGTCGAGCGGTTCGAGAAGATCGCCGACGGGACGGCCGCGGCCGCTGAGGGCGATTTCACCGAGGCCGCCATGGTCGGCCGCACCGACGCCGAGATCGCCTCGGTCGCGACCGCCGGCGGCGTCGAGGCGGACGTGAGCGAGGTCGAGACGCAGGTGCCCGACCGCACCTACAAGCAGGTCGACACCTGCGCGGGCGAGTTCGAGGCATCCACGCCGTACTACTACTCCGCGCGCCTGCCGGAGTTCCTGCAGGGCGCGGACACCGCGGGCGCGGCCAACGAAGTCCGCGTCGACCCCGACATCGAGAGCGTCGTGGTCGTCGGCGGCGGCCCAATACGGATCGGGCAGGGCGTCGAGTTCGACTACTGCGCGGTCCACGCGGTCCGCGCGCTCCGTGAACTCGGAATCGACGCACACGTCGTCAACAACAATCCCGAGACGGTATCGACGGACTACGACACCTCCGACGGGCTCTTCTTCGAACCTATCTCCGCCGAGGAGGTCGCGGACGTGGTCGAGACGACCGGCGCGGACGGCGTGATGGTCCAGTTCGGCGGGCAGACATCAGTGAATGTCGGCGAACCGCTCAAAGCGGAGATCGACCGCCGCGGGCTCGATTGTGATATCATGGGGACGAGCGTCGAGGCGATGGATCTGGCCGAGGACCGCGACCGCTTCAACGTCCTGATGGACGAGATGGGAATCGCCCAGCCGAAGGGTGGAACGGCCACGAGCGAGTCCGAGGCACTCGATCTGGCCCACCAGATCGGCTACCCCGTGCTGGTGCGCCCCTCCTACGTGCTCGGCGGCCGCGCGATGCGCGTCGTCGATAACGACGCGGAGCTCGAAGAGTACATCGAGGAGGCGGTTCGAGTCTCGCCAGACAAGCCGATCTTGGTCGACCAGTTCCTCGACGACGCGGTCGAACTGGATGTCGACGCGGTGGCAGACGTCGGCGCGTCACACGCGCCTGCAAGCGAGACGGAGTCTCGCCCTGGCGAGGACGTGCTGCTCGGCGGCGTGATGGAACACGTCGAGAGTGCGGGTGTCCACTCCGGCGACTCCGCGTGCATGATTCCGCCGCGCTCGCTCGACGACGACACCCTCGCACGGGTCCGCGAGGTCACGGAGGACATCGCCCGCGCGCTCGACACCGTCGGCCTGCTCAACGTCCAGCTCGCCGTCACGGGCGTCCACGACGCCGACGCCGAAAGCGAGGTATTCGTGTTAGAGGCAAACCCACGGTCCTCGCGGACGGTCCCGTTCGTGTCGAAGGCGACGGGCGTCCCGATCGCGAAGCTCGCGGCGAAGGTGATGACGGACGACATTTCCCTCGCTGACCTCGACGCCGACGAGCAGATTCCGGAGCACCTGAGCGTGAAGGAGGTCGTCCTCCCGTTCGACCGCCTGCCGGGCTCGGACCCGCGGCTCGGGCCGGAGATGAAGTCGACAGGTGAGGTCATGGGCACCGCCCGGTCGTTCGGGAAGGCGTACGACAAGGCGCAGGACGCGACGAGCAAGCCGATTCCCGAGTCCGGCACCGCCGTGGTCGATCTCTCGGCCGAGGAGTTCCCCGACCCCGATACGGAAGCTGGGGAAGCGCTCGTCGAGGGGTACGCAGAGCACTTCCAACTGAGCGAGGCGACGGACCTGATCGAGGCCGCGAAACACGGCGAGATCGATCTCATCGTCTCGCGCCAGCGCGAACTGCTGGAGATCGCCGTCGAAGAGGAGATCACCTACTTCTCGACGTACGCCTCCGCGACGGCCGCGCTCG
Source organism: Halorubrum laminariae (assembly GCF_024494655.1). Taxonomy (GTDB): domain Archaea; phylum Halobacteriota; class Halobacteria; order Halobacteriales; family Haloferacaceae; genus Halorubrum; species Halorubrum laminariae. Next base: position 465,520 of record NZ_JANHDL010000002.1, read on the forward strand.
AAGCGATCGAGCACGCCGGCGACGACATCGACGTGATGGCCGTCTCCGACCGGCCGAAACGCACCGAGAAGTGGGGCGCGAGCGAGTAGCCGAGGTCCGACGAGTTCGGTCGAACCCCGGGCCGGTCGCGTGACGCTCCCGTGAACTACAGTTCGCCGTTTTCTGCCAGTTGACGGACCTCGCTCGCGCGCTCGCGGATCGCCGCCCACTCCGCGTCGTCTTTGTCGTCGACGTGCGAGTACATCAGACCCATGCGTCCGGTGCCGCGAAGCGTCTCCTCGTGTTCCCTCAGGAAGTCCCAGTAGAGCGCGTTGAACGGGCACGCGCCCTCGCCGGTCGTCCGGGAGACGGCGTACGGACAGTCGGCGCAGTGGTCGCTCATTCGGTTCACGTAGCTGCCGGACGCGGCATACGGCTTCGAGGAGAGGAGGTCGGTGCCGAACGAGCCCATCCCGACGACGTTCGGCGTCGTCACCCAGTGGTAGGCGTCGACGAACCCGAGGTGGAACCAGTCGTTGAGCGCGGCCGGTCGAGTCCCGTAGAGCAGCGCGAAGTTCGACAGCACCATCAGCCGCTCGATGTGGTGGGCGTAGCCGTACTCGCGGACGTGTCCCACCGCCTCCGAGAGACACCGCATGTCCGTCTCGCCGTCCCAGTAGGCGGGCGGGAGATCTCGGGTCTGCTCCAACTGGTTGGCCGCCGCTAGCCCGGGCATCGCCTCGCGGTAGGCGTGTCGGACGAACTCGCGCCAGCCGAGCACCTGTCGGATGAACCCCTCCGCGGCGTTGAGCGGAACCGGTGCGGCCGATTCGTTCGGGTCCGTCCCCCCGTCACCGAAGTCGTCAAGCGAGGTCACACCCGTTCCGCTGTCGCCGTGTTCTACGGGGTCGTACCCGCCCGGTTCGACGCCCCGCTCCTCGTAGGCCGCCTCGACGGCGCGGACCGGCTCGCGCGGGTCGAGGAGGCCGAGGTTGACCGCGGGCGAGAGCAGCGAGTGCGCGAGGAACGGCTCGCCGCCGACCATCGCGTCCTGATACCGGCCGAACGCAGGTAACCCGTCGCGGACGAATCGGTCGAGCGCCGCGGTGGCCTCCTCCCGCGTGACCGGCCACGCGAACCCGGACCGCGCGTCGCCGTCGCCTGCAAGCGAGTCGGTCCCCCACGTGTCGAACCGGTCGACGACCCACGCGTGGGTCTCACGGGTCAGGTCGTCTGGTTCGAATCCGGGTCGTTCGGGCGGGGACCAACCGTCCGGCGGCGTCTCGCGGTTTCGGTCGTCGTAGTTCCACTCGCCGCCGACCGGTTCGTCGCCGTCCATCAACACGCCCGTCTCCCGGCGGACGTGACGGTACCAGTTCTCCTGGCGGTAGGTGCGAGTCGCCGTGCCGTCGTCGCGGACGACGGAATCCCTCGGTTCAGCCGTCGCCGGATCGCCGGCGTCCGGGTCATCCGAGGTGCCGGCCCACGCCCGCCAGTCCGCGGGCGTCGTCCAGAACAGTTCGTTGTCGACGAGCGTCAGCGTCGCGCCGCGCTCGGCGGCCAACTCCCGGAGCCGCTCGCCGGCTCCGTGGCTCGCCGGGCGCATGAGCCGAAGATCGGCGGCAGCGTCTCCCGGATCGCCTTCCGAACCGTCTCTCGACCGATCGCGACCGGCGAGGAACGCGTCGAGTCCCTCGCCGAACGACTCGGCCCGAACGTATCGAACGTCGTGTCCGCGGTCGCGGAGGTTGTCGCGGAAGTGGCGCATCGCGGCGAACACGAGCGTCAGCTTGTGCGCGTGGTATCGCTTCCGGTCGGCGAAGCCGTGCGCTTCGATCAGCAGGACCTCGTCCGCGTCGGCGAGCACGTCGAGGTCCGGATTGAGTTGGTCGCCGAGCAGCACAGCGTCGTCCGGTCGCTCACACGCGTGGTATGACCGACACTCACATAGCTTTCGGGGGCGTCCAGCGGATTTATGCCGCGCGCTGGAGAGGTTGCCACATGGACAACGTCCTCACGAACTGGCTGCTCGGGCTGATCGCCGCCCTCCTCGCTGTGCTTGTGCTCGCGACGACCGGACCGGAGTTCCTGTTCCCGCTCGCACCGATCGCGAACGTCCTCGCGCTCGTCACCTTCCTCGCGTTCGTCATCCTCACCGGTGCGTTCCTCGTCTACACGGCGTCGTTCCGGAATCAGTGAGCGGTTCAAACTGATCGTTTCGCTCGGGTGAATTTTTGTGCCGGGGCGTCGTGGGCCGCGTATGGAGTATACAACGCTCGGGAGCACGGGCATGACCGTCTCGAAGATATGTCTCGGATGCATGAGTTTCGGCGACCCGGACTGGCGCGAGTGGGTCTTAGACGAGGAGGCGGGCCGCGAGCTGATCGACCGGGCGATCGAGCTCGGAGTGACCTTCTTCGACACCGCGAATATGTACTCGAACGGGGCCTCGGAACAGGTTCTCGGCGACGCGCTCGCGGAGTACGACCGCGACGAGTTCACCGTCGCCACGAAGGCGTACTTCCAGATGGACGAGTCGAACCCGAACTCGGGCGGGCTCTCTCGCAAGGCCATCGATCAGGAACTCGCGAACAGCCTCGACCGGCTCGGAATGGACACGATCGACCTGTATCAGATCCACCGGTGGGATTACGACACGCCGATCGACGAGACGCTCGCGGCGCTCGACGACGCGGTCCGTCGCGGCGACATCCGGTATCCGGGAGCCTCCTCGATGTGGGCACACCAGTTCGCTGAGGCGCTCCACGTGAGCGATCGCGAGGGGTACGAGCGCTTCGCAACGATGCAGAACCACTACAACCTCGCGTACCGCGAGGAGGAGCGCGAGATGCTCCCGTTGTGTGACAGAGAGAACGTCGGCGTGATGCCGTGGAGCCCGCTCGCGCGCGGCTACCTCACTCGGCCGCACGAGGATGTCGACGCCACGCTGCGCGGCGAGACAGAAGAGCACCTCTACGAGCATCCCTACCGCGAGGGCGGCGGACCCGCAGTCAACGAACGCGTCGCGGAACTCGCCGACGAGAAGGGCGTGAAGATGGCGCAGATCGGACTCGCGTGGCTGTTCTGTAAGGACCGCGTCGACACGCCCATCGTCGGAACCACGAGCGTCGAGCACCTCGAAGACGCCGTCGAAGCGCTCGACATCGATCTTTCGTCGTCGGACATTGACTGGCTAGAGGAGCCGTACGAACCAGTTCGAGTGTCCGGCCACGAGTGAGAGCGGTCTGACCGACCAAATTCGGGTGAGCGTTCCGACCACCACGAGCGGGAGGTACGATCTCCGGCGTCGACGCCTGTCAATATCGTATTCGGTGTTTTAGGAGATATATGGGCAACGCATATACAATGTGAGATAGTTACACGCACTCATGGGCGATGGGGCAGATCGCACTCCGGTCGAGTCGAGCACCGAGTACGCCCGCACGCGGACGCGGTGTCCGAACTGCGGCGACCACGTGCCGGCGATCGGTCGCGACGCCGAGACGACCGAGTGCCCGAACTGTCGGATGCCGGTTCGGGTCTGAGCGGAGTGCAGGCCACCGACAGGGGCCGGTCGGCGGCCGCGCTCGATGTGCGGAGCGACAACCCTTTTCGCCCGGGGCGTCGAACCTCCTCGCATGGCAGACGACGCCAGCGATCCCGAGGCCGGCGACGAACAGGGCGGCGACGCCGACAGTCAGGACGCTGACGCCGGAGACGGCGAAGAGAAGTCCTTCCGCGAGCGCGTCGAGGAGATCCGCGAGCGCCGCGAGGAGGAGCGCGAGGAGGGCGACCGCCCGAGCCCGGAAGAGATGATGGGCGGCGGGGGTCCGGGCGGAGCGGGCGGTCCGCCAGGCATGGGCGGTGGCGGCGGCAACCCCTTCGCGCAGATGATGTCCGGAATGATGGGTGGCGGCGGGGGTCCGGGCGGCGCAGGCGGCCCGCCGGGCATGGGCGGCGGCCCGGGCGGCCGCGGCGAGGAGGGCGGCGACCAGGTCGGCAACGAGGAGCTCGTTCGCGAGGTGCGCCAGCTCCGCGACGAAGTCCGCGACGCGACCCGTCAGCTCCAGCGCATCGCGCAGGCGCTCGAAGACGACTGAGCAGTCGCAGACGAGCGGTTCGTGGGTGCAGTTGGCACCCGTTTTTATGTATATTGTCGATCGATACGGACACCGTCGAGTCCCGTCTCCAACCGCGACCGCACCTCAGACCTCCCCAACCTCGTCCGGACCGTCCGCCGGCCGCTCGGCGGACGGTCCGGCCTCCCTCGCGCGGGCTCCTCGCGCCCTTTCTGGGGCACTCGCAGGCGCGCGCCTTCGGGACCCACAGAGCGAGGGGGTTCTCGCCGTCGGCGATTCCGCCACACCCGTTTATATGCGTCAGCCGAGCCGTTCGTCGAGGATCAGTCGGGTCTTCGTCGATTTGACCTCGTCCATCTCTCTCGCCTGCGAGATCAGTTCGTTGACCGCGCGCGTGTCCACGGCGTCGACAACGAGCACGATGTCGTCTTCCCCCGACACCTGCCAGACGAAATCGACCTCCTCCCAGTCGACCATGCGATCGCTGACCGCGGCGGTGTCGACATTCATCTCCACCGATATCTCGATCATCGCCTTCACGTTTCCCGTCCGAGTGGTGACGGTAAACCGTTCGATCACGCCCTCCTCAGTCATGCGATCGACGCGATTCCGCACAGTCCCCTCCGAGGTACCCACCCGATCTGCGATCTCCGTGTACGGCGTTCGCGCGTCCCGGCGCAGGATAGAGAGGATCCGGCGGTCGAGGTCGTCCATACATCACACATTTTCCCCGATGACTTACTCGTTACGAATATCGTAACGGAGCTTCGAACGACGCATTTATTATCCTATACGCGTACGTTTCTCGTAATGTCGGACGCCTATATCGCGCTGGCCGACGGTCGCGTGCTCGAAGCGCGCGCCCGTGCGCCGGGGCGCACCCGTGGCGAACTCGTGTTCACGACCGCGTATACAGGCTACGAGGAGTCGCTCACCGACCCTTCCTACGCCGAGCAAGTGCTCACGTTCTCGTACCCGTTGATCGGGAACTACGGTGTCCGAACCGAGCGGTTCGAGTCCGAATCCGTCCAACCTCGCGCGGCGGTCGCCCGCGAACTGACCGACGACGTCGCCGAGTGGCTCGAAGACGAGGGCGTGCCGGCGATCGACCACCTCGACACCCGCGAGATCGTCACCACCGTCCGTGAGGAGGGTGCGATGGCCTGCGGCATCGCCGCCGGACCGGACGCCACGCCCGAAGACGCCGTCGAGGAGATGGAGGCGTGCGTGCCGATGAGCGACCACGTCGACATCGGCGCGCAGGTCTCCGTCTCCGAGCCGACCGTCTACGAGGGCGGCGGCGCGGCCGATATCGCGCTCCTCGACTGCGGTGCGAAGGGCTCCATCATCTCGTCGCTCACGGAGCGGGGCGCGGACGTCCACGTGCTCCCGTACGACGCGACACCCGCGGACGTGGCCGCCGTCGAGCCCGACGTGTTATTCGTGTCCAACGGGCCGGGCGACCCCGAGAACTTCGTCGCCGCACACGAGGTCGTCGACGAGTTCGCCGGCGATCTGCCGATGGCCGGCATCTGTCTCGGCCAGCAGGTGATCACGAGCGCGCTCGGCGGCTCGACGGAGAAGATGGCGTTCGGACACCGCGGCGTCAACCAGCCCGTCAAAGACCTCCGCACCGACAAGGTCGTGATGACGACGCAGAACCACGGTTACACAGTCGACGACACCGGCCCGCTCGACGTGACGCAGGTGAACGTCAACGACGACACCGTCGAGGGGCTCGACAACGAGGAACTGGAGATCATCACCCGCCAGTACCACCCCGAAGCGAATCCCGGCCCGCACGACTCGCTCGGCTTCTTCGACGAGGTCATGGACCTCGCGCAATCCACGCCACACGTCACGGCCGACTGACCGCACGCCCGAACGCATTCGTCGATTTCTCTGTCCGTGTCGTCGCTCTCGCGTAGTGGCGGTTCTCGACCAGCGTAGTAACGGTTCTCGACCGGCGACGTTTTGGCCCGCCCGCGACGACTGACTGGCATGACCACGACGGTCCTCCTCACCAACGACGACGGTATCGACGCCGTCGGCATCCGCGCGCTTTCGGCCGCGCTCTCACGCGAGTACGACGTGACGGTCGTCGCCCCGGCGACCAACCAGTCCGGCGTCGGCGGTGCGCGCTCGTGGTGGGACACCACGGTCGAGTACACTGAGACGGACGCCGGCTACGCGGTCGAGGGGACGCCGGCCGACTGCGTCGCCGTCGCGGACGCGGCGCTCGGTCTCGACCCGGATGTCGTCGTATCCGGGTGTAACCACGGACCGAACATCGGCGCGCATATCCTCGGGCAGTCAGGGACCGTCGGGGCCGCCATGGAGGCGTCGTTCCTCGGGATCCCGGCGATCGCGATATCGCTGTACGACCGCGGGAACCTCCCCGTCCCGCCGACGCTCGGCACCGACGCGTTCGCGCTCGCTTCGACGGTCGTCACCGACCTCCTCGACGACGCGACGCGCGGCACTGACGGCGACATCGCGCTCCCGTTCGGCGCGGACGTGTTGAACGTCAACGTTCCAGCCGCGGACGACGAGGCCGCCACCCAGCCGACGTATCGACTGACTGAACCCGCTCACGGCTTCGACGTGATCGAGTTCCGTCCCGGTGAGACGGCGGCCGGCGAGACCGGCTTCGACGAGCGGCGCGGAGAAATGGGAATGGAACTCCGCGACCGGTTCTGGCGAGAGTTCCTCCGTGGCGACGTACCCGACGATCCCGGGTCAGACCGCCGCGCGGCCGTCGACGGCGAGGTGAGCATCTCACCGCTGTCGTCGTCGCGGTCCGTCGCCGCCGATCAGACGGGCGAAGTCGTCGCGATCGGCGACGAGGAGTGACCGGTTTCAGCACGCGGCTTCCAGGCAGAACGCCGGCCGATCGCGTCTCGCCTATCGTCCGCGCCTCGACCGTCGCGAGCCCCCGGTGAACTCCTTCGCGAGTCGGCCGAGGTACCACACCAACGCCAGCCCGAGCGCCACTCCGACGGCGAGCGCGGCGAGTAGCTGTGTCGGCGTCGCCCCCCACTGGAGAGCGATGAGCGGCGGCGACACAGCGACGAGAAGTAAGAAACCGGCCTTGATCTTGCGGTTCCCCGCCTCGCGCTCCGCATCGGACATCGGGCCTACCACGGACTCCACCTCGACGACCACGCAGCGTCCACAATTGCGCCCGCGTTCATGGGCGTGCAACGGTGCGAGCGAGTATCAACCCGGCGGAGTGCGTCTCCGGTACTGACGTGTCTCGGCTCGGCGGCCCTGTCGCGTCTCGGCTCGACGGACCCACCACGTCAGGCCCGACGAACGAGATGGCCGCGAACGGCGTGTTGACACTCGTCACAGATCCCGTTGAGACGCGTCGCCGTACACAGGACAGGATACGTTACTGACAGGTCCGCATACACGTACTCGACCAGCGAGCGGTGCGTGATCCCCACCTCCGCGTCCTTGCTCGTGGCTCCGTTCAGGAACGCCTGCCGCTCGCGACAGACCGCTGCACACTGCGTCCGGAGGGATGCCAGTTCGTCGTGCCGCGTCCGGAGCCCGTCGAACCCGAGCTCCGTCAGAGGAGTCTCATCGGCTTCGACGAGCCACTCGACTACGTCCTCGATCTCGTCGGCCGCCGACCGAAGCGACCGCGCTTCCGCGCCGAGCACATGCTCTGTGACCCTCAGCTCTCGCTTTCGTTCCGCGACCGCCGAGAGAACGGCGCGTTTGGTCATCGGCGTGAACCGTCCGCTTGACTCGGGAGCCAGCGCCGCCGCCAGATCGTCCGTGAGTTCCGTACGCATCGTTTCCGAGAGCGGTTCCGGCGTCTCGTGGTCCTCGACACGATAGGGATGGACCGTCTCGGCGAACGCGTCGCGAACCGGACGACACCCGTCAGTCGTCGGACCGGATCGGCCGACCGGCGACGCGGAGGCGACCATCGCGTCGCCCGACGCGGCGTCGGAACGCGCGACGGTACCGGACTGGAGTTCGATGTCGAGGTCGCGGACGGTTCGTTCGAACTCGTCGAAGGCAGTGCGCTTCTCGGTGAGCAGTTTGCGTTCGTCCGCGACGCGGTCGAGCGCCCGGCGAACGTGCGTTCGGACGGTCACGGCGCGGACACCCGAGAGGCGGTCGTCACGTCGGTCGACTCCTGACAGACGATCACGTCGTAGTACGGCAACTGCGGATCATACCGGCGGAGAGTGGCGCGGTACCGCTCCGTCTCGCGCGCGGCGGCCCGCGCCACGGCGCGGCTGTCGAAACGTAGCTCGGCCGCGGGAACCGGTCGATCGCCGTACCGCGCACAGACGAGTGCGAACTCGCCGCTCTCGCTCGCCAGTTCGCGGATCCGGTCGCGGATATCGACGAGTGTGGGTCGGGACATCGTGGTGGTGTGATACGGGCGATCTGTCGGTTATCTCCGGATCGGCACCGAGTTTGCAGCCCAGATGAACGGGTCGATCCTCGCAGCCGCTGAGAGTGCAATCCCGCCGGAGTCCGCTCGAGAGACGGACAACGTCGAGGGGCCCGGGATTCCGTGGTCCGTCGGAACGTCGTCCATACGTTTTAGGCCAACCTAAACAAACAAAACTGTTACGATTTTTGGCCGGCCTAAAACTGAGTGTGCGTGAGTTGCGGCACAGTCGCGACACCGGATCCGAACCGCAGATCGGATCGCGGTCGGCGTTACCAGAAGTGTTCATCACTTCCGTCGGACGACACCCGTTCCGATCAGTGGCCGACTGCGCGGCCGCTGGTCGGTTCCGCGAGTGAGAAATGAAAATGAGCGAGCTACAGTGCCGACACCGCAAGCGTCGGCGTCTGTGTCACTCGTTGCCGAACATCTGGCGCATCATCGGATGCATCTCCATCAACTGCTCTTCGGCGATCTCTTCGTACAACTTGTACGTGATAGAGACCGCAAGCAGCAGTCCGGTTCCGGAAACGCCTCCGATAGTGCCGAGCAGGTTCGCCATGACGGCGAGGAACCCGACCAGCGCGCCGCCGATGACGGTCACCTGCGGAATGTACCGCTCCATGACCTTCTCGACGACCTGCGGGTTCCGACGGAAACCGGGGATCTGCATCCCGGATCCTTGAATCTGCTGTGCGGTCGCTTCCGGGCCCATCCCGGTCGTTTCCACCCAGAAGATCGCGAAGATAGCGCCGCCGATGACCATGAACGTCAGGTCGATCGCTAGCCGAACGCCGATCATCCACGGCTCAACGCTCGCCGGAATTTCGCCGAGGAACCACATCCACTGCTCCCGCGTTTGAATGGGGTTCAGGTAGTAGAACAACCCGGAGATAGGCTGGCCCTGCTGGCTGTACTGTCCAAGCCACGCTGGCATCCCCGCCCACTGCGAGGAGAGGATCTGTCCGAGGAACTGAATGTTCGCCTGCAACGCGCGAACGAGGATCATCGGTAGGACAGACGCGTAGATGAGTTTCACCGGGAAGCGTCCCCGCGCACCCTTCACACGAGCGTGTGACAGCGGAATCTCGACCCGGACCGACTCGGCGTACACGACGATTCCGAAGATGAAAAGCGTCGTGAACAGCGCGAGGATGTTGCCCGGCTCGAAGAGCAGATTCTGCAGACCCTCACCGGTGAACGGCGATAACGTGCTCGGATTGTCACCGAAGATGAGCCCGTACCAGCTGGCGAAGAAGCCGTTCGCGCCAAGCGCCGAGAAGCTGAAGAAGCCACCGACGATCTGCTGACTGACCGAGGCGATGATGAACAGCCCGACGCCAGAACCGACGCCCCACTTGCTCACGATCTCGTCCATGAACAGGATGAGGACGCCGCCGGCGAAGATCTGCGCGAAGATCAGCACCTCGACGCCGAACGTGCCGACGCCGAGTGACTGTCCGACCGCCGGGTCCGCGGGGAGGAACTCACCCGTGAACACCATCGGCGCAGCAGTGAGCGCCGAGACGATGATCACCAGTAGCTTCTGGAGGCCCTGATACAACACTTGGTCGCGCGGGTCGTCCGTATCGAGCCCGAGCAGGTTTGCCCCGCCCAAGAGCTGCAAGACAATGGACGCCGTGACGATCGGACCGATACCGACCTGTAGCAGCGAGCCGGACGAGCCGGCAAGCACCGACCGGAACTGCCCGAAGAAGTCAGACCCCTGACCGACGGCCAACCCGAACGGGTTGATGTTGGTCAGGAAGAAGTACACGATCAGGACACCGGCCGTCCACGTGAGCTTCCGCTTGAACGGGACGTGACCCGCCGGTCGCTCCACTACGGGCATCCGCGAGAGCACCGGTTCGGCGGCCTCCTTCCAGCTCATGATTACGCCTCGTCGGCCTCGTCGTCTGAAGTGTTTTCTGATTCGTCAGCGGCTTCTTCGGCGCGCTCTGAGAGCGTCGCCTCGCCGCCCGCTTCCTCGATGAGTTCGACCGCACCGGCGGTGAACGCGTCGGCCGTGACGCGAAGCTCGCGGCGGACCTGTCCGCCGCCGAGCACCTTCACCACGTCGGCGTCGTAGCCGTCGTCGACGACGTCGCGCGCGTCGATGACGTACGCATCGCCGTCCTCCTCGGCGAGATCGTCCGCGGCGTACAGCGCCGCGTCCTCGTCGAGCTTCTGAACCTTGACTTCGAGGACCTCCGTCTGGGAGTCCTCAGGCCGCTTGAACCCGTGTTTGCCGAGCGGGCCGTAGTTGTGGTACTCGTGTTTCGCGCGGCCGGCCGCACCGCGGCCGCCGCGGTGACCGGCACCGCGCCGGTTCTTGTGCGTTCCGCCGCCGTGGGTCCGAGACCCGCGCTGTCTGCGGTTCTTGTCCGTCATCGCATGGCCTCCAAGAGGGAATCGATCTCCTCTGTGGTGTGGCGACCGAGTTCGCCGCCCTCGATCACCGGGTGTTTGATTCCCTCGTGGCCGCCCCGTGGCGCGTGGAGCCGCAGCGTCGGCGAGAGTCCCTGGTCTCGCAGAGACGTCTCCTCGTCGACGAGCGCCGCCGCCAGCGCTTCGAGGTCGGCGTAGTCGGTGTTATCGTCGATCCACTCGTCGTCGATGTCGGCGGAGCCTTCGAGGGGCTCGCCGCGGTGCGCGATAGTCCGCGCGACCGCGTCGACGCTCGGCTCACCGAAGGCGACCACGTCGTTCACCTTCGTTATCATACCATGATACGAGTCGGTCTCGGGAACGAACGTCGCGTGGTTGACGCGCCCGATATTCAGCATGTCGAGCGTGTCCTCGACGCCGTATTCGAGATTCACGTCGCCGCGGAGTTGCACGATCGCTTGCATCACCGACCACCCTCCTCGTAGTGGACTTCACGCGCGTGCTGGGGTGTGCGAGACTGCGCCGCGTTCTCTAAGGCGTTGAACGTCGCCTTCGCGAGGTTCACGGTCGTGCGCGTGTTGCCGTCGGAGTTCGTCCACGCGTCTTCGACGCCGGCGAGCTCCAAGATGTTCCGAACCGTCTCCGCGGCCGCCAGCCCAAGCCCCTGTGGGGCGGGCTTGATCTCGACGGTGACGGAGCCGGCTTTCCCCTCTGCCTTGCGGGTGAGGGAGTTGGTGCCGCCGGGCTGGTCCTCCCAAGAACCGGAGCCGCGATCGACGCTGATGATGTTCAGCTTCGCGACGTCGATCGCCTTCTGGATCGCGCCGCCGACCTGGTCGTCCCGGGCCTGCGCGTAGCCGAGGTAGCCGTCGCGGTTGCCCACGGCGACCACGCAGCGGAACTTCACGCGCCGGCCGGAGTCGGTCATCCGCTGGACCATGTTGATGTCCAGCACTTCGTCTTCGAGTCCCGGCAGGAGCTGGTCGACGATTTCGGCCTCCTTCATCGGGAGTCCGGAGTCGAGCGCCTGTTCCATCGACGAGATATCGCCGTTCTGTACCTTGCGGCCGAGCCGCGTCCGCGGTTCCCAGCCGTCGTTGTGTCTACTCATGGTCCTCCTGGATTGTCGCGAGCACGTCGTCGAAGTGCTCGGGTAGGTCGGCCGCGTCGAACTCCCCCGAATACAGCGACTCGTCGAGCTGCTCGGCGTACGCGGCGATGTGCTCGCCACGCGTGCGCGACCAGTCGGCCAGCACGCTGTCGTTGTGCGGGATCTCGAGGCCGGCGTCGATCGCTCCTTCCTGTACTGCGAACGTCTTGTTGCCGGGCGTCGCCGTGTTGAGTCCGATGTCGAGCACGGCCTCATCGAGGCCGGCGTCGACGGCGCGAGCGCCCGCGAGATAGCCCGTGAGGTACGCGCTGGGAAGGTTGCCCGTGGGGGCGTCCCAGCCGTACTCCGCGAGGTCCTCGCTGGAGGCGGCCGCGTGGGTCTCGTCGCCGTCGGGTCCGGGAGTGATCAGCTGCGCCCTGACGTGAGCGTTGCTCACCCGGGCGACCAGGCGAGGCTTGCCCGATTTCAGCAGGCGCAACCTCTGATGGTAATCTGTCCGGACCTCGCGGCGGCGGCGCATCGGCACCTTGTATCGTGGTCCTGTCGCCATTAGTTCGTCACCTCGTAACCGTACTGCGTCTCGATGTACGCCTCGAGACGAGCGACGTCCTCGAAGTCGCCACCGCTCGCTTTGTTGTACAGCGTGCGGTATTCGCTGGCGTCAAGCACGTCTTCGTCGTCGCGGAGTTCCTTCAGACGCGCGCGCTGTGCGCGGATCCGCGCCTTCCAGTCGTCTTTCGTGTTCTGTCGCGCGCCGGCTTTCCCCTTCCGGGTGCCGGCACCGGACTTGTGACCGTACGAGCGCTTCTCGGCGCGCTCGCGGGCCCGACCGCGGGAGTTCGTCTTCGCGTCCTTCGCGCGGATCGTCCCCTGATCTATCAGATCACGGATGTCCTCGCGGGTGATCGCGTCTTCGATCTCCTCTTGTGCGTCGGGGTCGAGCCAGACGCGGCCCTTGCCGACATCGAGCTCGTCCGCTGCGAGTCGTTTCTGCGCTTTCAGGTCACTCATCGCCGACCTCCACCTCGACGTAGGTCGGGTTGAGCACGCGAATGCCGCGCTCTTCCGCCTCGTCTTCGATCAGTTCGCGCTTGCGTCCGCCGACCTTCGAGGCGATCCGCACCGCCTGCGTGTCGCCGTCGACACCCTCGAGATCGTCCGTGTTGTGCACACGAACCTCCTCGAAGCCGCTGGGGTGCAGGTCGCGCGACGCTTTCGGCGAGCGGAACCCAGCCTCGACGACGGGGCCCTTCGCTTTCATGCGGCGGCGCTGCTTGGAGAGCCCGCCTCGCGGCTTGCGCCACGATGTCGGGATCCGCTTTTTCTTGTGGTAGTCCTGCCGGTTGAACTGCGGTTTCCCCTCGCGGTGCTTCTGTGCGAGCGCGCGAGCGGTCTCGTCGTCCAGTTCCGGCGTCTTGTCGGCGTGGCCACGGGGGCGAAGCTCCGTCTCGACCGTCTCGTCGGAGTCGGCCTCCTCGGCTGCCTCCGCCTCGGTCTCGTCTTCGATCTCCGCGTCCGCCTCCTCGTCGACCTCCAGCCCGCCGACGTCGGCTTTGATACGCGCTGCGAGCGCGTTTCCAACGCCGTCGACCTCGGAGAGTTCGGACTGAGAGGCGGCCTTCACGTCCTCGACCGTCTCGTAGCCGGCCTCACGAAGCGCGTCCGCCTTCGAGGGACCGACACCGCTGATGTCTTCCAGTTCGTCTGCCATGCGTTAGGCTCCTCCGGTGGGCTTTTCGACGATGTACACGCCGTCTTGGAAGACGCGCGTGTCCTTGTCGGTCACCTTCGTCAGCTGTTCGATGTCGGCGGCGGTCTGCCCGACGGCCTCCTTGTCAGAGCCCGTAAGCGAGACCGTCTCGCCGTCGATCTGTACCTCTGTGTCTCCGCGGATCGGCGTGCGTCGCTGTGCACGTTCGCCGAGGAAGTTCTCGATGACGACCTCGTCGCCCTCCACGGTCACCTGCATCGGGAAGTGGGCGTAGTACACTTCCATCGTGTACTCCCATCCGTCGGTGACGCCGTGGATCATGTTGGCGACGTGGCTCTCGAAGGTGCCGACCGTGGCGTTGGTCTTCGCGTCCTCGTTCTCGGCGGTGATGACCACCGACCCGTCCTCGACTGACACGTCGACGTCGGGGTACCAGAGGCGTCGCGTGACGCTCCCGTTCGGTCCCTCGACGGTGAGTTCGAGATGGTCGGTCTCGGCGGAGACGTCGTCCGGAATTTCGATTTCGACTCTATTCATTGTTAGTAGACGTATGCGATCACTTGGCCGCCGATACCCGCTTCGCGGGCCTCGTAGTGGCTCATGACGCCGTGGCTCGTCGTGACGATGAGCGTCCCGTAGTCACGGGCGGGGAGGTATCGCTTCTCCCACTTCTCGAATTCGTCTGCACCCGCGGAGTAGCGGGGCTTGACTGCGCCACACTCGTTGATCGCGCCTTTCAGTTCGACCTCGAACTTCCCGGCTTTCCCGTCGTCGACGTACTCGAAGCCGTCGACGTACCCGCGGTCGTAGAGGACCTCGAGGACGGAGCCGATGATGTTGGAGGCGGGCTCAACCGTGTACGACAGATGGCCAACGCTCTCGGCGTTGTCCATGCCGGCGAGCGCGTTGGTGAATGGATCGTTTCCCGTCATGTTCAGCTGTACTTCTCGAATCCCATGTCTCGGGCGACCTCGCGGAAGCACTGCCGGCAGAGGTTGATGTCGTACTTGCCGACGAGTCCCTGCTCGCGGTCGCACCGTCGGCAGGTGTGCCGGGAGTCGGTGCGCTTTGCGGCGTGCTCGCCCGTATCGTTGTTCGCTTCACTCATGCCGTTACCTCGACGTCGAAGTTCGTTTCGAGGAACGCGGCCGCGTCCTCGGCTGTCATCCGGTGGCTGGCCGGGATCGACGTCGTCCCCTTGTCGCGCTTGGAGACGCGGTAGCCGGGACGGACGATCGTCGTCGTCACGTCGAGCCCGTAGATCCCGATGTTGGGATTGTACTCCTGGCTCGGGAAGTCAGTGTGGTCCTCGACTCCGAAGCTCAGGTTACCCGTGTCGTCGAACTGGCTCTCGTCGACATCGACGATGTCCAATGCGGTCTCGAGGAACGCGTGTGCGTCCTCGCCGCGCAGCGTCACCTTGACGCCGATCGGGTCGCCCTTGCGGATGCCGAACTCGGCGATGGTCCGCTTCGAGGTCGTCCGGACCGACTGCTGGTCCGTGATCTCCTCGATAATATCTTCGGCGTCGGCGAGGGGTTCACCGCCCTGCCCGACGCCCATGTGGACGACGACCTTCTCGAGGTACGGCTCGCGCATCTCGTGGGCGGCGCTCTCGGATTCACTCATCCGAATCACCCGTCTCGTCATCGTCACCGATGAAGTTCTCGTCGATGACGACGAGATACTCCTCAACCGTCTCGTAGCCGTCGGTGTCGTCACCGACGGTCACGGTGTTGGATCCGGAACCGAGCGTCACATCTATCTCGTTGACCTCGCCGATACGACCGGCGTGTTGGCCGGCGACGGCGGTGACGAGCGCGCCCTCCTCGTACTCGAAGTGGGCGACGATCTCCTTCGACTCGTTGTCGACGACGATCGAGTCTTTTGTGTCGTACTCGGTGTCGGCGTCCACGCGGACGTTCGTCCCGTCGTGGAGCGTCAACTGAGCGTCCCCACCGGGGACTATCGTCTTGTTCGTTATCTTCCCGAGCCGGCTTCCGGCTGCCTCCTCGTCGACGGGTGTCAGCGCGAGCCGACCCCCCTCGTCGGGGAACACTCGGAAGAACTCCCCGCGCTCGGGGAACGCCAAGATGTCGAACATCCCGATCGGACGCTGCTCGTCCGAGATGGCGTCCCCGTTGACGAGGACCGAGTCGTTGTTCAGCGCGTAGCGCGCCTCCTTCGTCGAGTCGACGTATCCGAGCACGTCCCGCAGCAGGACGACGAGCGGAACGCCCGCCTCACCGTGCGGGCCGGCGTCGGCCTTGACGGTGAACGTGTCGGTCTTGCGCTCGACCGGCCAAGAGTTCGGTACTGCCAGTCGCTTCTGATGTCGCGTCATTCGTTATCCTCCTGGAGCCGCGCCTCCCGGCGCTCGTCTTCCAGGTTCAGTTCGGTCACCCGGACGTTGCTCGCCGGAATGGGATGGGGAACCTCCTCCCCGTCCGCCTTCTCGACGGTGACGTCCTCGACGGTGATCCGTTCTGCGGACAGGTCGACGGAAACGACTTCCGCCTCCGTACCGGCCGCGTCGCCGCGAAGCACCTCGACGGTGTCGCCAGCGTTGACGCGGACGTTCCGCTGACCGTACTCCTCGCGGAGGTCGTCCGTGAGGGTGGCCCGAACCTGCTTTTGCCGCTCGTGGAGCGGCGCGGTCTCCGACCGTTTTCGCTGTTTGCGTGGCTGTTCCGACATGATTAGACGATCATCGTCGCGGTCGAGGCGATGCTTCCGAAGCGCTCGGCGACTTCGCGAGCGACGGGGCCTTTGATCTCCGTGCCCCGGGGCTCTTCGAGGTCGTCGATGACAACGGCCGCGTTGTCCTCGAACTTCACGCGGGTTCCACTCGGACGGCGGATCGGCTTGCGCTGGCGGACGACGACCGCCTCCAGCACCTGCCGCCGCATCTCCGGGGTTCCCTTAGTGACCGAGACGGTCACCTTGTCGCCGATACCTGCCTTCGGGTGTCGGTTCTTCGTGCCGGAGTAGCCCGACACGGAGATGACCTTCAGCTCGCGTGCGCCGGTGTTGTCGGCACACGTGATGAGCGAGCCCTTCGAGAGGCCCTGTGTGACATCAGCTTTGAGCGCCTCCATCACAGATCACCCGTCAGGTTCTCGACGACGACGTGGGACTTCGTCTTCGAGAGCGGTCGCGTCTCCGCGATCGTCACTTCGTCACCGACTTCGAGCGAGTCGAGCACGCCCGGCACGTGAGCCGGGATGCGCGAGCGACGCTTCATGTACCGATCGTATTTCGGTACGAACACATCGTATTCTCGCTCGACGATGACGGTCTTTTCCATGTCCGTCGACACGACCGTTCCCTCACGGGTCTGGCCGCGGACGGAGAGTTGCCCGTAAAACGGGCACTTCTCGTAGTCGTAATCCTCCGGGTTGTCTGGCTCCGGAGGCGTGGGTACGTCGATTCCTATCGCCATTGTGTGACACCTCGTTCGGTGCGTTCGGCGGGTCGATACCGCAACCGATCGCCATCCACCGTCGCGTAGACCACGTCTTTGCACTCGCCTCGTTGGCTCGCCGGCCCCGCGCCGTCACCGTCGACGACGCTTTCGGACCCGGACGGGCCAGACTGACGGGGGCGGACCCCCGTAGTATCCGACCCGAGTTGGGACGTGGACCCCGACGACCGATCGTCGTCGGCGGCTTCATCTGTGCGAACGGTCGGCCGATCGACGAGGCCGAACTCGAACGTCGCGCCCGACTTGGGCACGCGTTTGTCCCCCGACCGCGTTCGGACCACGAGGGTGCCGAACGTCTCGGACGACACGCGACCGGCGATACCGACGTGGGCGTCGCTGTCGGCGTCAGCCACCCGAATCGGGAGGCCGACGAGTTCGTGTCGAACGAGTTGGTCGAGAGCTATCATCGTTATTCGTCGTCGAAGTCGCCTTCTTCCTGCTGGATCGTCTTGATCCGCGCGATCGTCTTCTTCAGTTCATTGACGCGACCGGGGCTCTCGGGCATCCCGCCGGCAGCCCGCTGCGCCTTGGAGTTGAGCAGTTCGGTCTCGATCTCTTCGAGTTCGACCTGTCGCTCCGCCGCGGTCATATCGCGAATCTCCTCGGTGTAGAGGATCGCCATTTATTCGTCCTCCTCGTCTTCGTCGGCCGCTTCCATCTCTGCGACGAGGTCGGCCGCCTCGGATTCGATCTCCTCGTCGAGCTCGTCGATATCGTCGGCGTCGGCATCGCCGACCGGCTCCTCGGCGGCGACGTCTGTCGCCTCCGTGGCGGTCTCTTGCGTCTCCTCGACGACTTCCTCGACGACCTCTTCGTCGATGACCTCTGCTGGATCCTCGTCGGGCACGTCGACATCCTCGTCGGCACCCACATCGGGGACCTCCTCGGGCTCTTCTTCGAGCAGCGACTCGACGCTCTCGTCGTCGACGTCGGCGGTCGCCTGCTCGACATCCGGCACTTCGGCGTCCTCTCGGATGTCGAAGTCGTCCGGGAGCTGCGCGCCCGGCGGGATGATCTTCACGTTGACACCGATCGTCCCGAGCTTCATCACCGCGACGCCTTGGCCGTGGTCGACGACCTCCTCTGCGGGCTCGCCGTTGTGTTTGATGTAGCCGCGGTTGAACTTCTCGACGCGCGAGCGTGCACCAGTGACCTTTCCGCTGAGAACGATCTCAGCGCCCAGCGCGCCGGCGTCCATGATCCGGTCGATCGTCGTGTGACCGGCCTTCCGGAAGTACCAGCCGCGTTCGAGGGCGTTCGCGAGACGGTCCGCGACGATCTGGGCGTTCAGGTCGGGCTCGTCGACCTCCTGAACGTCGATCTGCGGGTCGTCCATGTCGAAGCGGTCCTCCAACTCGGTGGTGATCTTCCGGATGTTCTTCCCGCCCTTCCCGATTACCATGCCGGGCTTCTCCGCCTTCAAGACGATCTGCGTGCCCATCGGCGTCTGAGCGACATCCATGCCGCCGTAGCCGGCGCGGCCGAGCTCGTCTGCGAAGAACTCGTTGATCTGCGAACGGCGCAGGCCGTCCTCGATGAATTGGTGTTCGTCAGCCATTAGTCGTCAGCCTCCGGGTCCTCGATGATGAGTTCGACGTCGGCGAGCGTGGTGTTCCACTGCGTCGCGCCCGCTGCGCGCGGGTTTCGTCCCGGTCGTTCGCCGACCTTGTGGGGTGCGACGTGTTTGATGACCATCTCGTCGCCGTCGAATCCCTGTTCGTCCGCGTTGTTCTTGACGTTCTCCAAGAGTTTGAGGAAGTCCTTCGCGGCCTTCTCCGGGTACCGACCCGCGTCCCAGCCGTCGATGTCGGAGCGGTGACCCGCGCCGGCGTTGTGCTGGCGCATCGGCACCGACGTCTCCTCGTCGATGACTTCTTGGAGGAACTCCTCGGCGTCGGCGACCGTCTCGCCTTTGATCTCCCGAGAGATCTCCTTGCTGTCCTTCACGCTGATGGGCCGGTCGCGGAGCATCCCCTTGGCGGTGGTCTCCGGATCGGCCTCGACGCTGTAATTGATTCCCATAGGTTACTTGAGGGGCACGAACTTCGAGGACCGGGTCGCGCCGATGCCGGCCTGACCGTGTTCGACGGTGCTTCGAGTGAGGTGGAACTCACCGAGGTAGTGCCCGATCATCTCGGGTTCGACCTGCACGCGCTCGAAGCTGTGTCCGTTGTACACGGAGAAAGTGACGCCGACGAACTCCGGCAGGATCGGCATGTCGCGCAGATGCGTCCGGATCGGATCGTCCGCCGTCGTCTCCTTGTCGCGGCTCCGGACCGTCTCCATCAGCTTCTGCTGTTCGGTGCCGAGTCCGCGAACGATACTTCGCCGCTGGCGTGCGGGGAGCAGTTCCGCGACCTCGTCTACGTCCATCTCCTGCAGCTCGTCGAGCGAGTGACCGCGGTAGGCGAACTCCTTGCCCTCGCGGCCGGTGCGGTAATCTGAACTCATTTGTTGCTACCTCGTCCGGTGCGCTTGGATGCGATGTCACCGACCTTCCGTCCCGGCGGGGCGTCCCGCGAGACCGACTTCGGCTGGCCGGGGTGTTGGCGACCACCGCCACCGAAGGGGTGGTCGACGGCGTTCATCGCGACGCCGCGGACGCGCGGGTATTTGGTCCCGCGCGCTTTCATCTTGTGGTGCTTGTTCCCGGCCTTGACGAAGGGCTTCTCCGTCCGACCGCCGCCGGCGACCACGCCGACCGTGGCGCGGCACTGGGGGTCGAGCCGTTTGACTTCGCCGCTGGGAAGCTGAACGACCGCGACATCGCGGTCATGGGTGAGAAGCGTCGCCGACACGCCAGAGGCGCGCGCGAACTTCCCACCGTCCCCGCGGTTGCTCTCGACGTTACAGACCGGCACGCCCTCGGGGATCTCCGCGAGAGGAAGCGTGTTCCCGGGCTTTATCTCCGCGCTCACGCCGACCTGTATCGTGTCGCCCACGCGCACGCCTTCCGGCGCGAGCACGAGCCGACGGTCGTCGTCCTCGAACTCGATCTCCGCGAGCGGAGCCGAGCGAGCAGGGTCGTGTTCGATCCCGACGATTTCGCCGGTGATCGTGTCCACGTCTTCGAGCTTCTTATGCGACAGTTCCGCCTTGTAGCGGTGGGAAGGGGCCCGGAACGTCGGGCCGCCGCGTCCACGCCGCTGTCCTTGAATTCGTCGTCCCATCTCAGAACACCCCGATGCGTGACGCAATCTCCGTCGCGTCGTCGTCTTCAGAGAGCGTGACCGTGGCCTTCTTCGTGCCCTTCGAGGTCACCTGCGTGTTCACGTCGACGACGCGAACGTCGTACCGCTCGGAGACTTCATCAGTGACCTCCGGTTTGGTCGCGTCGACGTCGACGACGAACACCAGCTTGTTCTTGAAGTCCATCTGATTCATCGCCTGCTCGGTGACGAGCGGGTGCTCGATGATCGAATTCATCGCTCGGCCACCTCCTCGACGGCGGTCTCGGTCCACAGTGTGAGCCGACCCGGATGTGCGCCCGGCGCGAGGTCTTCCGCGTTGACCTCGCTCGCGGTCGCGACATCAACGCCCGAAAGGTTGCGGGCGGCGCGAGACGGCTCCTCACTCGTGACGACCAAGACGGACTTCGGCTGACTGTACTTGCGGCCGCGGGTCTTCCCGCGGCCGGATCGAACGGAGCGCCCCTCCTCTGCGCGCTCGATATCGGCGTCGACGCCGACGGCTTCGAGCACGCCCAAGGCCTCTTGGGTCTTCTTGAGATCCTCGAACTCGTCGCTCACGACGAGCGGGAGGTCGAGGCTATCGTCGAACGCGTGACCGCGTTCGGCGACCAGCTCAGCGTCCGTGGTGGCCGCGATGGCCGACCGGATAGCGAGCTGTCGCTCCTTGTCGTTCAGTTTCTTCGACTGGTCTTTCTCGGCCTTCGGCGGGTGCGCGGCGCGTCCCGACACGGCGTTCGGGACGCGGCGGGCGACGTTCTCGGAGCGGGGAATGTGTGCGAGCCCGCGCCCGGAGCCGAACGACTCCGCGGGGGTTCGCAGCCCGGCGAACTCGTCGGCACCGTAGGCCTGCTTCCGGTTGGCCTGTGCGGCGGTGACCGCCCGACCGATGAGGTCTGGTCGGAACGCGGTCTCGAAGATCGCCGGCAGCTCGATGCTGCCTGCGTCCCCGCCGTCCAGGTCGTGTACTGTTGCGTTCATGATTTATCCCTGGTTGGATGCGGTGGATACGTACCGGACCTCGGGGTCGAGGCGCGGCTGGTCGTTCGGCCGGATGGCCGGGCGGAAGCGCAGCAGGCGCTTATCCGGACCGGGCAGCGAACCCTTGATGAGCGCGTACTCGCCGTCGACCTCGCCATAGTTGACGAAGCCGCCGTCGACGGAGGCGTCGTCGCCCTCGCCGAAGTCGATGAGGCGCTTGTTGAGTTCGGTGCGCTGGTGGTAGCCGGTCTGACCCTGCTGTGGAACGGTGGAGCGCACGCGGGAGGGGTTCCACGGACCGAGGTTCCCGATCCGACGCCGCCATCCCTGACGGGCGTGTTTGCCCTTCCGTTTTTGGACGCCCCATCGCTTGACGGGACCCTGCGTCCCCTTCCCTTTCGTGATGCCCGACACGTCGGTGTACTGGCCGGCGCGGAAGACGTCGCCAAAGTCGTGGGCACCGCCTTCCGCGACGAGGTCGAGACCGAAGTCGACGCGCTCTTCGAGCGATCCGCCGCCGACGCGGGTCTCCATCACGTCGGGCTTCTTCTTGGGTACATTCGCGAGCTCCGAGGGAGCTGTGTGCGTGATGACGCGAACGTCGTCGACGACATCGTCGTCGAGCAGCGCGCGAAGCGCGTCGGCGTCCTCCTCGAAGGTAGTCTCCGCCGGGAGGTCGAGCGCGCGGTCGAGCTCCTCGTGGAACTCGGTCGCCCAGACCTCTTCGACCGGCTTCTGTCCGTACGGCGTCTCTTCGTAGGCGCGCAGGGCCACCGCGTACATCGGCGGCGTCTCGACGACCGTGACGGGGACGGACTCTTCCATCCCCTCACGCGGCGAGTTGGCCTCGTCGTTGACCATGACGACGTGCGTCATACCGGCTTTGTAGCCGGCAAATCCCTGTAGCGCGGGGGCACCGTCGTCGTCAGGCCACGAACGGATACGCGGTACCTCGCTGTTGGCGCGGGTCCGCGGGCCGTAGCCCAGCGAGCCTTTTCGTGGTCGGCTTGGTTGTGGCATGTGTTTACTCCGTGAGTGTGAGCGAGCCGAGAGTCACGAACAGAGCCTCCTCCGTCCGGACGACCTCGCTCGCTTGTGCCGGGATCGTGTTCAGCCAGAGGTCGAACCCCGGATCGGGTTCGACCGGGCGACCGTCGGCGACGGCCGTCCGAATGTCGTCGGGCGAAAGCCCGAGCATCTCCGGAAGCCCTCGCTCGGGCGCACCGAAGGCGACGGTGTATCCGCCAGCCGTCCGTGCGTCCGAGACGACGTCGCCGAGCCGCGAGACGGAGAGTTCTTCTCCGTGTCGCGACGTCGCGACGGTCAGTCCGTCGCCGGCGAGTGCTTCCGATAGATCCGCGTCCACAACCTGGAAACCGTCCTCCGGCTTCCCGGTGATGCGGGCGCGGACCGGTTCTCTCGAAGAGACCCTGATGGTGACGCGCTCCCCCCGCTCGACCTCCATTCCGGAGGGAACGAGCAGGGAGATTGGGTGTTCCCGCAGCGGGGAATTGACCCGGACGCGGCCTTCAGGTCCGACCTCGGTCACGAGTCCCTGTGTTTTCGACTCTCCCCCGCTCGGGGTCGAGCCGGTCCGCCACGGCACGCGGAGCGGCGGAAGCACGCCGGCGTACCGGAGTTCGTCGCGCTCCCCCCAGAGATCCTTTCGGAGCTCCGGCGGAGTCGCAGCGTACCCCAGTACGGTTCGAACGTACTCACCGTCCCGTCGCCGTTCGCCTTCCCTGTCGGGGAAGACGACCAGTCGATCCGCCCGGAAGACCGCCGCCGCGCGGGCGACGTAGCCGAGTTTGCGAGTTGCCTCGCGATCGTCTTCGGCTTCCCGGACGACCGAAGACGGAACGCAGATCGTGAGTCCGTCTTCGGTACGCATCGTGGCGAGACTGTACTCCTCGATTTCGGATGCCGTGGTAAAAGGGTAGCGGTCCTACTTCCGGGCTGTGTGGCGTTCACACGGCCCCTGACCGGCGATTCGGCCTCGCGAATCGAGCGAACGCGTCGCACGGACAGCGATTGACCGACCAATTGCGATGCGCGGGCTAAACCTCAGGCCGGAACGAGTCGAACTATCGGCGCGTCCGCGTCGTCGACGGCGACGTAGAGGTGTCCGGACATCGGCTCGACCGCGAGCGCTCGCACGCGCCAGTCGCGGTCGGAAAGCAGTGGCTCGCGTTCAGTGACGGTCGCGCCCGTTCCCTCACCCTCGACCGTGAACCGACCGAGGTACTGCGCGGCGAGCGTGCCGGCGAACAGGTTGCCGCGCCACTCGGGGAAGGCATCCCCGTCGTAGAAGACGGCTCCGCTCGGCGGGAATCCGCCCGAGCCGCACGGCCAGTAGTGGACCGGCGCGACCACGTCTCCGCGCTCGCGGTGGCTCGGGGCGACCCGCTCGTCGGTCCCGTAGTGACACGCCTCGCTGGTGACCGGCCACCCGTAGTTGCCGCCGCGTTCGATCGCGTTGATCTCGTCGCCGTCGCGCTCACCGTGCTCGCACTGCCAGATCCGTCCCGTTTCGGGACGGACGGTCATCGCCTGCGGGTTCCGGTGGCCGTAGCTGTAGAGCGCGTTCGCTGCGTCCGGATCGTCGACAAAGGGATTGTCCGGATGCGGGTCGCCGTCGGCCGTCAGCCGGAGCGTCGACCCGAGTTCGTTCGAGCGATCCTGTGAGACGTGGTCCGGACCGAACGCCGTGTCCCGGCGGTCACCCACCGTGACGAACAGCGCACCGTCGGGGCCGAACGTCGCCCGCGACCCGAAATGCTGATCCGAGTCGAGAAACGGCTCCGCGACGTGGATCGTCTCGAAGTCGTCAAGCGCCGTCGACTCCGCGTCGAGTCGAAGCCGCCCGCTCCCGACGTGCGTCGCCGCCGCGCCCGAATCGTCCGCCGCCGCATACGTGAGATACACCCTCCGGTCGTCCGGATACGTCGGATGGACCGCGACATCGAGCAGCCCGCCCTGACCGCGCGCGTACACCTCGGGCACCCCCGCGACGGGATCGGTCGTCCCGTCTGCGGGGTCGAGGAGCGAGAGTCGACCGGGTCGCTCCGTCACCAGCAGCCGACCGTCGCCGGGAAGGAACGCGAGCCCCCACGGGTTCTCGAACCCCTCCGCGACGCGATCGACCGCGTATCTCACGTCCGCGCCGTCGTCGTCGGGCGAATCGGCGTCGGACGCGTCGCCGTTGGAACCGTCATCGCCGTCCCCGTCCTCGTCCGATGCGTCGGCGTTCGGGTCGTCAGAGTCGCCGCCGAGACAGCCGGCGAGCGAGAGCGTCGCGAGGCCGGCGGTCGCTCGGAGTGCGGTGCGTCTGTCGGCGCGCGGTGAGGTATCGGGGTTCGTCATGGCGGGGCCGTCAGTCCGTATCGACCGGTGGAACGGGAACAGGATGACGCTTGCGACGAGGGGTCGCTGCGGGGGCGTCGTTCGGCGTTCGGAACTCTTATATCTCCGCCTCGGACTATGACCGAGTGCAGAGCACGCACCGGTAGTGTAGTGGTATCACGCAACCTTGCCATGGTTGCAACCCGAGTTCAAATCTCGGCCGGTGCATTTCTCGAACGAA
This sequence comes from Halorubrum laminariae, assembly GCF_024494655.1. Classification (GTDB taxonomy): domain Archaea; phylum Halobacteriota; class Halobacteria; order Halobacteriales; family Haloferacaceae; genus Halorubrum; species Halorubrum laminariae. The sequence continues at coordinate 490,441 of NZ_JANHDL010000002.1, forward strand.
GTGAGGGAAATCACCGGGTGATTTGAACTCAGAAAGACGCAGCGGCGAGCGAAGCGAGCCGACCGTCTTTCCCTAGTTCAAATCTCGGCCGGTGCACTTCCTGCTGTCGTGCACCGCCCTTACTCCCGTTCGCTGCTCGCGGTTACACCGCTCGCATCGAGGTGTTCGCTCCGCTCACACCTCGCCTCGCTCACGGGAGTCTTCGGCCGGTGCAATGTGTGAACGACGTGAGCAAAATCGCCGAGTACTTTGAACAGGTAGTGCGGTGGAGCGCACCGGAGGGTGCTCGATGAGCGCGACCGACCGCCACCCCGCACCGCGGCCTCACACCTCCCCAGCCTCGGTCGGCGGCGGCCGCGGAACCGCACTGCATCGCGGCCGCCGCCGACCTCCCTCGCGGTCTGCTCACACCCGCTTTGAAGCGGGTGCTCGCAGGCGCGCCACCGCCAGACGCACTCGGCGGAGCCACAGCTTGTCCGTCAGCGGTCGGGGGTCCAGTCGCCGTCGTAGTTCACGCGCGGCCGATCGGCGTCGATCCCTATCTCACGGAGCGTCGCGGCCGCGCGCTGGACCGGTGCGGGGTCGGCGCGGTCGAGCGCGTCGGTCGTCGCCTCGGCAAAGCGAACCGTCCAGTCGGCGTCGATCACGACGCTCGCCCGGCGCGGGATGTCGGCGTGTCCCTCCCACGAGTCGGCGAGCAGACCGTACGACTCGGCGATTCCGCCGTGGAAGTCGGACACGACGGGAAACGGCAGGGCGTACCGGTCGGCGTACGCGAAGCCCGCGTACAACGAGTCGCCGGTGACGGCGACGACAGCGAGGTCGTCCCGGCCGGTCCAGCCCGCGTCCGCGATCGCGACGAACTCGGCTGTACAGGTCGGGACGAACGTCGCGGGCGCGAGACACAGGACGACCGCCTCGTGATCTCTGACGAGTCGGAACAGTTCCAGCTGCGCGGCGCTGCCGTCTCCGGTTTCGCTCCCCTTAGTCACCGCGGGAGCGGCGAAATCAGGCGCTTTGACGCCGACGTCTATCATGGCGGCACCTGCGGTCGGCGCGAACAAATATGCATCCCCAGCAGTAGTTCCGTCCCGATACCGGTCCCGTCCTCGTCACGCATCGCCGATCCGGATCGGTGGAAGTCAGACGATCCGAGTGAGCACACCGTGAAACGATCTGATTACAGCACGCTATGGCACCTGAGATCGCGTCTCACGGTGTAAGAGCTTTACCTGTTGGCGACCGAGGGGATGCGTGTTCGGCGCTCACGCCGCGACCGCGCTCGCCCTCGTCGACAGCTACGGCGCTGTCGCGATATTCGCCGTGTTCGCGCTTGAAGGCGCGCTCGTCGGCAAAGTGCTCCCGGCTCGGACGCTGTTCGTCGCGTCCGTCGTCGCCGTCGGCGTCGAGGCGGTCGCGGTGCTGCCGGTGTTCGCCGCGGCGGTCATCGGCGCGACGGTCGGCCAGTCAGTCGTCTTCACGGGCGTCCGCCGATTCGGCGTGGACCCGACCTCGCTCGCGATAGTCCCGATCGGCGCGGACCGACTCGACGGCACAACTCGCTGGTTCGACCGCTGGGGGCTGCCCGCGGTGGCGGCCTCGAACGCGGTCCCCGGCACGCGCGGGTGGCTCGCGGTCCCCACCGCGAACGCCTCGTCCGTCTCCGCGCCGCGGTTCGCCGCCGCGTCGCTCGTCGGCTCCGCCGCCTACGTCGGCGCGCTGCTGGCGGTCGGGATCGCGGTGGCGCTCGGGTTCGGAAGTGTCCTCGACCTCCTCGGTCCCGAGTGGGCCGTGGCGCTGTAGGGCCACGCTCGACGCCGTCAAACGGTCGCAGTCGGTCCCGATATACTGTCTCCCGACGAGTCACGCGTCGCAAAATCGAGTCGCCGGCCGATCCGGCGTCACCCAGCGAGCGTCGCTTCCAACCGCTCGATCAGCGCCTCGTTGCCGACGTACAGCGGAACGCGGTCGTGGATCCCGCCGGGCTCGACATCGAGGATATCGCGGTCGCCGTCGGAGGCGGCTCCGCCCGCCCGATCGACGATGTACGCGATCGGGTTCGCCTCGAACTGGAGGCGGAGTTTCCCGTCCGGGGCATCGACGAGGGCTGGGTACGCGAACACTCCACCGTAGGTGAGTACTTGGTTCACGTCGCCGACCATTGCACCGCCGTACCGCAGTTTCAGTTCTGATTCGACCTCGCGGGCGTAGTCGGTGAACTGGTCGGGCCAGTCGGGCACGCGCCCGCCGAAGCCGTAGACGGTCGGCTCCGCGGGGAGAGTCAGGTCGGCGTCGACGATCGTGCGAGTGACTCCCGTGCCGTCGTCGTCGGATTCGACCACTTCCTCGCGCACGCTCGACTCGTCGGCGACGACCATCGTCGTGATCGGGCCGTAAAGCACGTAGCCGGCGGCGACGAGGTCTCGACCGGTCGCGGGGAGCGGGGCGTCGTAGATCCCGACGACGGTCCCCATGGCGTTGTTCGACCGGAGGTTCGAGGAGCCGTCGAGGGGGTCGATGGCGACCGCGTACGCGTCACCGCCGTCGCCGACCGCACCGCCGGCGTCGACGGCGGTCTCGCGCTCCTCGCTGACGAACGACCCGACGCCGGAGACCGCGGTGATCGCCTCGCCGAGCAGTTCGTCGGCGTACAGGTCGCCGGCCATCACGCTCTCGCCGGAGGCGTTTTCGGTGCCGCTTTCGACCCGGCGTCCGGGGAGGGCGGCACGGATCTCGGGGACGGTGGCCGCGACCGCGTCGAAGACCGCGTCGACGACGCTATCGGGAGGATCAGCGTCGCTCCCGGCGTCGCGAGACTCGCCCATCGGTCACGCTCCCGCGTCGGTTTCGGCGAGCGCTTCCTCGGTTGACGCCCCCTCGAAGACGACGAGTTCCAGCGCGTCGAGTATCGCGACCGGGTCGTCGCGCTGGAACACGTTCCGCCCCACCGCGAGCCCGGATGCGCCCGCGTTCATCGCGGATTCGACGGTGCGGAGGAACGACTCGTCGTTTGTCTTCGAGCCACCGGACATGACCACGTCCGTTCGCCCAGCCATCCTGACCGTCTCGCTCATCGCGTCCGGAGAGCCCGGGTACTTCACCTTCGCGATGTCCGCGCCGAGTTCGTGAGCGATCCGGGCAGCGTACGCGATCGTCCGGTCGTCGGTCTCGTTGCGGACGCCCTGCCCGCGGGGGTACGCCCACATAACGACGCCCATGTCGTGGTCGCGCGCGCCCTCGTGGATATCGCGGAACTCCTCCGCCATGCCGATCTCGTTGTTCGAGCCGCCGTAGAGCGTGAATCCGACGGCGTCGGCCCCGAGACTCGCGGCGTACTCCGGCGAACAGTTGACCGGCGTGTTCGGCTCACCCATCCAGAGGTTCGAGGTACCGTTCATCTTCAACAGCAGCGACGCCGCGTCCTCGTAGTCCGGGTAGTACGCCTCTGCAAGCCCCTTCTGTACGGCGATCGCCGTGACCGCGTCGTGCGTCGCCAGCTCAAACACCCGCTCCGGGTCGGCGGTGTCAGGGTTCGGATCGAAATCGACCGGGCCGTGTTCGAGCCCGTGGTCGTACGCGAGAATGAGTGCTTTCCCGTCTCGTGAGATGGCGTCGGCGGCGGTTGGAAGCATCATCCGTGGTTCCAGTCACATTACCAAAAAGGCCTATGGTCGATTGGGTTGGCGGGGAGACGAACCGAGCGGTACACCGGTTCGAACTCCGTCCAATCACCGAAATATTCGATCAATAACTATCGAGGTAGTAAAGAACTACACATTATAATAGACGTTTTACATCTCGAGGGATGCGTCAGCGTACGTCTCGATGGCCCTTCCGTGACGAGGAGCGTCCGGTATCGGACGCCCGCAACACTGAGACCGGTGTCAACACCGAGATCGTCGTCGATCCGCGACGGTCGACGGTGCGTGACGCAAGACGTTACACATCTTCCGCGGAACAACCGAACCGCGGAATGGTCGGCAGACGGGTTCGTTCGACGCTCGGACGATGATTTCGACCCATCCATTGAGGAATTCTCGGTGACACGATCGATACGGCGGCCCTCCGGACCGACTGGAGATCGGTCGCCGTCGAACCCATGGCTAGCAAAACGAACGATCCGGCGGCGCACGCGAACGATCTCGTCTCGCGGCGCGCCGAGGTGTCCGCGTCGATCACGCGCGCTGGCACCAGGATCAAAGACGTTCTGACGTACAGTTCCGCCTACCTCGTGTTCATCGCGATGATCGAGGTGTTGACCGTGCATCTCGTGTTGTCGCTGCCGCTGAGTCCGGCCCCCGTCGTCGTCGGTCTGGTCACCTTCGCGGTGTACGCCGGTGACAGGATCGCCGACGCCGACAGCGACGCGCTGGCGACCCCGGAGCGGAGCGCGTTCGTGACGCGCCACCGCGAGGCGTTGTCGCTGCTCACGGCCGGTTCCTACGGCGTCGCGATCGCGATCGCGCTCACGGGCGGTCCGCTCGCGCTCGCGATCACCCTACTTCCCGGTGGGTTCTGGATCCTCTACGCCTCCGAGTGGTTCCCGACGCTCGGACGGCGGTTCAAGCGGCTGAAACGGATCCTCGTGGTGAACTCGACGATGGTCGCCTCGGCGTGGGCGATCGCGGTCGTCGGACTCCCGCTGGCGTTCGCCGAGGTCGCGGTCACGCCGCTCGCCGGGGTCGTGTTCGTCTACTTCCTCGTTGACACGTTCGTCAACACGGAGATCCCGAACGTGCGGGACGTGGAGGCCGACGCCGCTGACGGCGTCTCGACGTTGCCGGTCGTTTTCGGTATCCGCCGGACGCGACACGCTCTGTACGGGCTCGACCTGTTTCTCGTGGCGTTCGTCGGCCTGACGCTCGCGTTCGGTCCCCTCACGGTCGCGCTCGCGGGAGCGATCCTCGTCGGGCTCGCGTACGCGCTCGTCCTCGCGTGGTTCGTCGGCCGGACGAACGCGCCCGGGCGGCTCGCCATCGCCGGTGAGACCAAACACCTCGTGGTGTTCGCGCTGCTCCTCGTCTCCACGACGGGGCTCTGAGCGCGGTCGCGACGATCCGAACGGGTCTCCACGAGACCCCGATACGCTTTTTTGCTGTCATTCGTCGGGTGATTCATATACACCGATACCGTGCGTACCTCACGTGCTCCCCCCGACGACGATCGTGGTCCCGCTCCTGTTCGGCTCGGTCGCTATCGGGAGCGGTGCCGCGATCCTCGCGTGGCGGGAACGGCCGAGCCCCGGCGCGACCCCGCTCGTGTGGCTGCTCGCCGGGCAATCGATGTGGGCGACGTGTATCATCTTCAGTCTCTCTTCCAAGTCGGTCGACGGGACGCTGACGTGGACGAAACTCGGCTGGATCGGCGTCATGGCGGTCCCCGTCGCGTGGATCCTGTTCTCGCTTGAGTACACCGGGAGAGACCAGTACATCACGCGGCGAAACGTCGCGCTGCTGTCCGTCGTCCCCGTTCTCACGGTGTGTCTCGCCGTCACAGAGCAGTACCACGGGCTCCTCTACGTCCGCGCGACAGGCGTCACCGCGGACGGGACAGTCGTCGTCCAGCAGGGAGGCCTCTGGTACGGCGTCACCGCGGCGTACACCTACCTACTCGGTGTGCTCGGCGTGGTCCCGATACTCGGGCTCGTGTCGAGCCGCGCGACCGCGTTCCGCGGCCAGAGTGCGGCGCTGCTCGTCGCGATCGTGACGCCGTGGTCCACGAACATCCTCTACAACGCTGGCGCGCTCTCCTCGGCCGGGATCGATCCGACGCCGATCGCGTTCGCGGTCTCCGGTGTCGCGTATCTCGGCGCGATCAGGCGCTTCAGGTTGTTCGGAGCCAACCCGGCCCCCACGTGGCGCGCCAAGGAGTTCCTGTTCGACCATATCCACGAGGGCGCGATCGTCGTCGACGGCCACGACACGATAGTCGAGATCAACCAGACGGGAGCGGCGATCCTCGACGTTGACGCGGATCGCGCGCTCGGCTCCGCCGCGTCCGAGTTGCTCCCCGTGAGCGGACCGATACAAGCTGACGGCGGTCGGGACTTCCTGACCGTCGGGACCGAGTCGACGTCGCAGTCGTACGACGTGACCGTGACGGAACTCACCGATCGCCGCGACCACACCCTCGGCTACGTGTTCACGCTCCACAACGTCACGCGGTACCTCCAGCAACAACAGCGGCTGAAAGTGCTCAATCGGGTGCTCAGACACAACATCCGGACCGAGGCGAACATCATACAGGGGTACGCAGAGCGCACCGCAGACGAGACGGCCGAGACGATCAAGCGACGGACCATGCGGATCGTCGAACTCAGCGAGAAGGGCCGCGACGCGATCGACCTGTTCGAGGACGCCGTCGGCGAGTGGAACCAGTCGTCGCTCGACTCGCTCGTCGACGACTGCATCGCCGGTGCCCGCGACGCATTTCCCGACGTGACCTTCGACTTGGAGCGCCCCGCCGAGGACGCGACGGTTCCGAACGGTGTTGCAGTCGTGGTGAACAACCTGATCGAGAACGCCGCGGTGCACAACGACCGGGCGGATCGGCGCGTGACCGTCTCGGCGCGGGTCGACGGCGACCGCGCCGTGGTGCGGGTCACAGACAACGGTCCCGGCATCGACGAGTACGAGCTCGACATCCTCGATTCGGGCACCGAGACCCCGCTCCGACACGGGAGCGGACTCGGCTTGTGGCTCGTGAAGTGGGGTACCGAGACGATCGGCGGCTCGGTCGACTTCGAGTCCACCGAGCCGACCGGAACGGTCGCCACGCTGACCGTCCCGCTGAGCGATCCGGAGCGGCGAACGCCCGCACCGAGAGACGGGTGACGGCCGCACCGGTCACGAGGGGTTAAGATCGTGGTCGGCGAGCGCACCGATCCGGCCGTCGCCGAGTTCGCATATTTGTTCACCGAGGACCTCGGCAAGAAGATCGGAGCGGGGTTCTACAGGCGGAGCAGGCCGAGTGCCTCGGGGCTTGACCCCGAGGGTGAAGGCCGTACGCTCCGCTAAACGTGTTCCGTTCTCTCGATATCCTGCTCAATCGTGTCGGTTGAAACATCGCCTGCCGTCCCCACGTAGTACGATTCCTCCCAAAACCCACCGCCCCATAGGTACTCCTCCAAGAACGGTTCGTACTGTTCCCACATCTCCCGTGCCGTGATGCTCTTGACCGTCCGTACAATCTCGCTCGGTGCGTGCTTCGGATGGGCTGACAGGAACAGGTGTACGTGGTCGAGAGAAATGTGCAATGACAGTATTTCGTAGCCGTACTCATCGCATACGTCGCGGAAAATCGCTTCCAGCGAATCCTCGATTGAGTCGAGAATCGTGTGGCGATACTTCGGACACCACACGAAATGGTAGTTGACGTTGTACACCGTGTGATTCGACCGCTTCTCACCCATATCGAACCCAATCCACCAACACAGTTAAGTATATCTAAAGTATATACTCTTGTATGGCGAATCGCTTTGAAATCGACGGTGAGGAGGTTCTCGACGGTGAGGTCAAGCCGTTCGGGAACAGTGCCCACGTCACCGTCCCTAAACGCTGGCGTGGGACTGACGTGAAAGTCGTCCGAACCTCAGAACCCGACGGAGGAGATGATGAGTAGTAGTACGACAACCGAGTCTGCTCGAACTGCTTCCATCGTTCAGATACTCTGTGAGGCCGAGGGAAAGGACGTTGTTCTTCGGTTCGATGGGTCGATGAGTGCCCCCACATCGAAATATGACGGGTCATCGTACCACCACGACATACTCCCCAAGGCAACCCTAAACGCAACTATATCGCGTGCCAGCATCGAAGACGAAGGGGAGACGCTCATGTGTTTTGCAAAAATCTCGCTGGACGAATTAGACCGGGTGGGGATTGACCCCTTCATCGTGTACACAGAGCCGGTTGATGAACAACCAGAATACTGTGTTGTGGACATTAATGCGTCCCGTCAGTGGTGGCTTGATGAGTACGAGGAATTGACGCGAGAGGAAGCAGAACAAGCAATCAACAACGGGCGTGAAGAAGAAGTTCTGCCGCCGTGGGATGGCCTCCCCACCGTTACGGTCAACGTTGAACGCACCCTAGAGTGCCATGAAAAGTCGTATGATTCTGGATTTCATGTCCAATATGCCTCACCGACCCACGAGATTGGGTGGCTTATTGACGTTCGAATTAAATGACTACTAATCCCCTCGTCAAGACTCTGGACTTCCAACTCGACATTCAGAGTGACAACGAGGGTCTGTTGTACGACGCCACGCTCGAAGCCCGCTCGGTGTACAACGAAACCATCCGTCTCGCCAAAGAAGGCGTGGACTGGAATACGATTCCCGACCGCGTGGCCGACGACGCCAACCTCGTGAAGAACACGACTCAGCGTGTCGTCGCTAAGGCTCTCGGTGCGATGGAGAACTACTACGAGTACGACGACTTCGGACTCCCAAGCCACACCAAGGAAGGCACGTACCCGCTTCGTGCGAACTACGAGGAGGGGTACAACCTGACGCTCACCGACGAAGGGGACGTGGCGTTCCGAATCAGCGCGAAACCGTACAAACACGTCAAGGGCGTCCTCGAAGGGAGTGACGCGCACCTCGATATTCTCAAGACCGCACTCGAAAGCGATGAGTGGAAGGTTGGGACGGCAGAAGCCCTGTTCCACAACGATACTCCCGAGTTGCACGTCAACGTCACCAACACCGAACAAACCGTTCGGGACAAGGAAGACTCACGGATTGTCGTGGGTGTGGACGTGAACGAAGACAACGTGGCTCTTACCGCACTCTCCGAGGATGGCGTCGAGGACACGTTGGTTATTGACTTCCCCGAAATCAAGTTCGAGCGTCACCGCTACTTCACGATGCGAAAGCGCGTGCAGAATGCGGGGAAGGACAGCATCCACGACACGCTGGAAGGGCGTGAAGAACGGTTCGTCCGCGACCGGCTCCACAAAGTGTCTCGGCACACCGTGGAGTGGAGTCAGCAGTTCGAGAGGCCGTGCATCGTCTTTGAAGACCTCAAAGAGATGCGCGACAGTATCGACTACGGCACGCGGATGAACCGACGCTTGCACCACCTCCCGTTCCGTGCCCTACAGTTCTATACGTCGTACAAGGCGTCGTTCGAGGGAATCCCGACTGCGTGGATTGACCCTGCGTACACGAGCCAACGGTGTCCGATATGCGGACACACAGAGCGTGCGAACCGTCATAAGAAGCGGTTCAAGTGCACGTCCTGCGAGCATCAAGACCACAGCGACCGTGGTGCAAGCGTCAATATCGCCGTGAAAGGCATCAAGAAGCATCAGGACTGGAATGTGCCTGCTCTCAACAGCCTTCCCGTTGTTCGGAAGGTGCGACGGCAGGCATCGGGGGCCGTGGACGCCCCGACCGTGACCCACGCGACCGTTCGAGGCTATCAGGCCGATGGTCGGATGGGAGTATCCGACTAAACCACGGGAAGCCTCGGGGCTTGACCCCGAGGCGGTTCACGAGTACGACTAGGCGCTCTCGCGTTCCTCGTCTCCTGCCGTCCACCGCCGCGCGCCCGGGAGGAGCCCGATCAGCGTCGTCACGTACCCGAACTTGAACAGCCCGATCTGTGAGAGCGCGCCGAGGACGAACACGGCGAGGAACGCCGGCGCGGCGAGGTCGAACAACAGCGGTTCGACGGTCGGCCCCGCGGCGGCCGACTCCAGGCTCGCGGGCGTGATCGATCGGGAGGCGAACGCCGCGCCGATGAACGCCGTCGAGACGACAAGCGTCGTCCGACTTGACACGAAGCCGAACAGCGCGCCGACCGCGACGCCGGCCAGCGTCGCGCCGACGAGAAGCAGCGTGCCCTCGATTCCGCCTGCGTCGGCCGCGTAGAGGGGGCCGACCGCGAACCGTCCGGCGAATCCGCCGACGAGTCCGCCGATGGCGACGACCGCGAACGAAAGTCCAGCGTACGCGAGGAAGCCGCCGATCGCGGCACCGACCGCGACGGCCACGCCGGTCAGGACGACGCCGTCGACCGCGACGACGCCGAGGAGGCTCGGGGCGACGACGTAGCCCGCGCCGCCGCCGACGAGGATTCCGGTCAGCGTGACCGCGTACACGGAGACCGCGGCACCGACGAACGCGAGCAACAGCCCGGCGACGACCAGGCCGGCGGTGAGTGGAGTGAGCATGTGCGGACGTGGCTCCCGGTCGGCCTTAAATTGTCGAGGGGGAACGTGGCCGCGGTGGTCGCCGTCGAGCGTTCGCGAGGCAAGCGAGACGTGCGTCCCCACCCCGGGCTAGGTGGCCCGGCTTACGCCAAGAAGACGTGTCGCGGGCGGTCAGCGAGCACTTCGCGGCCCCACTGGACCGTCTCACGGAACTCGTCGGAGCCGAAGAAGGCCATCGCGTCGTCTTTCGCCTCCCACTGACTGGCGATGAACATGTCGTTCTCGTCCTCGACGTTCGTCATCAGGTCGGTCTCGACGTGGCCGTCCATCTCCGCGAGGATATCGCCGACCTCGTCGAAGGTGTCGCCGAACTCCTCGCGGTAGTCAGGCTTGACGGTGTAGAACATGCCCATCGTGCCGAAGCCGGACTCCTCGCCGGCGCGGGCGACGATACCCGGGAGTTCGGAGAGAAAACCGGCCGCCGTCTCGGCCGCGGAGGCGGTGTCCCAGATGGAGACGACCGCGGCGCGGTCGGTCGCGCGGCCCTCGTAGACGGCCGTTTTCACGTGCGTGCCGTAGTGATCGAAGTTGCCGCGGAGCCCTTCGACCTCGTCGAACAGTTCGTCGACGTCAGCCTCGCTGTACAGGACCGTCGCGTACACGTCTTCGCCGTGGGGTTTCCCAGCGTAGATATCGAGGTCGGCGAGTTCGCCGCGGATGTCCGCCGCAGCGTCGTCGGACGCGTCGCCGTGGCGGTCCTGCTGATCCCTTTCCTCGCCGTCCGCGTGCGGGTGGTCGCCCTCGACGTTCGTGCCCTCCTCGCCGTGGGGGTGATCGCCGTGTGCGGACCCGCCGCCGGAGCCGCGATGACCCTCGCCGCGACCGCCGGCGTCGCCGTGGTGACCGCTCTCGCCGTGGTGGCCGCCCTCCACGTCCGCGTCGTGGTGACCGTTCACCTCTCTACCGCCGTCGCCCGTCGGTACCGTCTCGCCGGTGAGGAACGCGCCGAGGTCGGCGGGCGGGAACCGACGCCCGATGTAGAAGTCGCCGAACTCGCCGTACCGCGAGGAGGCGGGATCGAAGCGCATCTCGTAGACGATGTCCTTGATGTCCGTTGGGTCGGAGCCGAACAGCGTGACGCCCCACTCGTGGTCGTCGAGCCCCACGGAGGAGGCGATCACCTGTTTGATCTTCCCGGCGTACTCCTTACCGACCTCGCCGTGGTCGGCCATGAGGTCGGCGCGGTCCGAAAAGGAGAGGTCGTACCAGTTGTACTCCTCGCCGCGGCGCTTGCTCATCGGGTAGAAACAGACGTACTCGTCGTCAGGGATGTCGGGCGTGAGCTTCCCCTCGATGTAGCTTCGGAGGCCCTCGTCGACCGACTCTGGATCCGCGAAGTACTCGTCGGAGACGTAGCCGGAGACCTCGGTGACGGACACGTACGAGGTCGTCCGCTCGGTGAACGCCGCGAGCGCCGTGTCCTCGAATCGCCGCTCGATCGCCGAAAGGTCATCGAGGGACGGGCGGAAGTGGACGAACAGCAGGTCGGCTTTGTGTCCGAGTACGGAGAACAGTCCAGAGTCGCCCTCGTTGGCGTCTGTGACCTGTTCGCGGTGGCGCAGGAAGGATTTTCCCTCCTCGATCGCCCGCCGTCGCTCGCGTTCTGGGGCGTCGCGCCACGCGTCCCAGTCGATCGACCGGAAGTCGTGCAGCGCGAACCAGCCCTCTTCGGTCTGTGGAGCCTCGACCATACGCCGACTTGGGACGCCGTGACTTAGGGGTTTGTGAGTCGTCTCGGCGGGCGAAAGCGGCGTCACTCCCGAAGGTTGATACCGGGCACCCGCGATTACTCGGACTATGTCCAGTGACGAGCCGTCCGTCCCGATCGTGTGCACCGAGTGCGAGACGGAGACCCGCGTCCCTCTGTCCGACCTCGAGGGGGCGCTCACCAGACACAACGACGGGAAACACGACGGCGAAGAGGTGGCCGAGGTCGACCCTGACTTGAAAGATCAGCTCGCCGACCTCGTCGCCGACGACCTCGGGCTGTTCGACGAGGCGGAGTAGGTCGACGGGACGGAATGGGTCGTCGAGATGCGTGACGTTTCGGCGCTCGATTCGGTCAGGGGATTCAGACGCGACCGCGACGCGCCGGCGACTCGAGACTCAGTCGTCTTGGGCGAGCGCGCCCCGGGGATGCCCCTTATGCTGGAGGTTCCGGTTGTCGCGCTTTCGCGTCACCGTCGCCGGAATGACCTCTGTCACCTCGGATCGGGGGCGTCCCGTGTATCCGTGACCGGAATACTCGGCGCAATGGGCCATTGCGTCGTGTGATCCCTCCCACGGGCCGGCCTCACAGTCGTCTGCGGTACAGACGAACACGATGTCTTCAGACATGTTGTCCGACCGTTCCACCGGGGCGTATAAAAGCGCTGTACCCCAATTATCAGAATAGATATCAAGTTGGGGACGAGGGTCGAGGACCGATGTCGGCGGGTCAGTCGCCGATCGCAGGCGCGCCGAACAGTTCGACGCTCGTCCCGTCGCGTCGGCAGTCTTCGAGCGCGTGTTTGGCCGTGAATCCGGCCTCGTGAGCGGACGACCCGGTGCCGACGCCGACCTGTAGCTCGACGCCGACATCGCTTTCAACGTGGGAAACCGCGTCCGTGAACGCGCGTTCCGGGAGGTCCGGGCAGACGGAGATGATGTTGTCGCCGCCGACGAAAAACGAGAGCGCGCCGTGCGCCTCCCGGAGGTGGTGCATCAGCGAGGCGTACGCCCGCTCGACGTTGATGAAGGTGTCGAACTCGTTGATCTGGTCCGTGTACTTGCCGGTGACGTCGACGACGTCGAAGTGCGCGATCTGGAGGTCGGTGTCCGTCGTCTCCGCGAGGTACTCGCCGGCGAGCACCTCGGTCCGATGCTCGTCCTGTGCGCTCCCCTCGGTCTGGAGCCGGCGGTTCGCCGACGTGAGGGCGTCGACGGGCCGCTCTGCGACCGCGGTACCGAGGCTGATACTGACCGGATACCGGTTCCCGATCGACTCCTGTAACGCCGCGTGTGCGGCGTCGTCGACGCCGTTGGTCACCGCGATCATGTTGTCGAAACGCGTGAAGAAGACGTACGCGTCGCGGTGGCCGACGAATTGCGCGATGTCGGCGAAGAGCCGCGACTGGAGCGTCTGGAGGTCCATCTCTCGACGCGGCTCGGGAGTCACGGTCCACGGCCCGTAGTTGTCGATCTGGACGAGGGTCACCTGAGTCGTCGTCACAGTAGACACCGATACGGAGTCGTGCCGCTTTATGCTTCCGTTATCCCGAAGGTGGTAGACGTACCGGATCTGAGATATGAAGCCGCCACCAGGGTTCCGGCGAGACCGTGCGTATCGAGGGAATTTTGTGCTGTCACGCTGTGGCTCGGACTGTCGATGATCGTACTTCACGCGAGTTTTCCCATCGATCCGGATCGGCGTGACGAAGCGCTCGAACTGGTCGACGACCTCGTCGATCAGTCCCAAGCGGGGATGATCGACTACCGAGCGACGACGGACCTCCAGAACCCGAACGTCATCCGGTTCTTCGAGCAGTACGAAGACGCGGACGCGTTCGAGTCGCACACCGAAACGGAACACTTCCAAGAGTTCGAAGCGGCGCTTCCCGACCTCCTCGACGGCGAGCCCGAAGTCATCCAGTTCGACGTCGACAGCGCCACCGAACTGGAGTTGTAAATTCGATCGAGCGGTAGGGTGGGGTAGTTCACCGTCCTACCTGCGTACACGCGGTTATGGAGTTCACCGTCATTCAGGGCGACATCGCCACACAGCGTGCGGATGCACTGGTGAATGAAGAAGTGTGGGGAACAGCGAAATTCGGACCTGCGTCGAATCGGGTTCAGCACCGACTGACGAGGAGCGGTCCTCGCCTTGCAAAGAGATAGGACCGTGGCGACCAGATCGAGACCATGACACTCAGCGGAGCCGTCCTCGACGTGGACGGGACGGTAGTGCGGGGCGACGACCCGATTCCCGGGGCACCAGCGGGGTACGGTCGGCTGCGGGCGGCCGGCATCGAGACGCTGTTCGTCTCGAACAACCCGACGAAGACGCCGCCGGCGTACGTCGACCGCCTCGGTTCCGCGGGCTACGACATCGACACGACGCAGGTGTTCACGGCCGGAACGGTGACGACGCGCTACCTGCGGGAGCACCACGCGACCGACGACCTGTTGTGTATCGGCGACCCGGGCCTGCTCGCCCAAGTCGCCGACGCCGGTCTCGCCACCACGGACGACCCCGAGGCTGCAGACGCGCTCGTCGCCTCCATCGACCGCGAGTTCGACTACGACGACCTCTGTACCGCGCTGTGGACCGTGGAGCGCGGCGTTCCGTTCATCGGGACCGACCCCGACGTCGTCATCCCCGCCCCCGAACGCGACGTTCCCGGGTCCGGTGCCGTCATCAACGCGATCGCCGGCGTCGCCGAGCGCGATCCAGACATCGTGCTCGGGAAGCCGTCCGATCCCGCGATCGAGATGGTCCGCGAGCGACTCCCCTACCCGCCAGAAGAGTGTCTCGTCGTCGGTGATCGGCTCAACACCGACATCGCGCTCGGTGAACGTGCTGGGATGACGACGGCCCTCGTGTTGTCCGGAGTCACCGACGAGGCGGCGGTCGCAGACGCCGCCGTCTCGCCCGACTACGTGCTCGACGACCTCGGCGATATCGACCGGGTGCTCGGTTGATCGACGGCGATCCAGTTGAGATCCGGTGTTCCACCCGATCGGCGTCAGTCCAATCGTCTCGAGAACCAGACATCCATCAGAACGGTCGAGTGCTCACATTCACCGCACGGTGAATATTTATATATCACTCCTGCTTGCGTTCGGATATGAGTGTGAGAGACTCACGCGAGGACGCGGCCGAAGACGACGAGGACCCGGAGCGGTCCGTCCGACTCATCGAGGGACACGCGGTGCAGTTCAACGAGTACCGATACTGAGTCGCCCGGCGCTCCGGCGATCGATTCTTCGACATCGCCGAGCCGTGTCGCAGTGAGGCGGTCGTTGTCGGGAGCGTTAAGTGCGCGTCCCGGGTAGCCGAGGGTGTGACACGGAGGCTCCGACGCGCGGGCGTCTTCACCGCGGTGGCCGCGCTGGCGGTCCTCGCGCCGGCACTCGGCGACGCCGCACTCGTGCCGTTTCTCGCCGTCGGCGGGCTCGCCTTCTTCGGCGTCCGCGACGGCGAGTGGTTCGAGACGCTCGCGCTTCCCGGCGACGGAGACGAGGAGCGGCTCTACGGGTTCGTCTCCTTCTCGCTGGCCGCGGCCGGACTCGCGCTGTTCGCCTCCCTCCCCCGCGCACCGCTCCCCTACGCGGCGTTCGCCGCGGCGGCGCTCGCGGTCGGCGGGGGCCGCCTCGGCCGCGAACTCGTCGGCTCCCGTTCGACCGGCGAGTTCGCGCTCGTCGCCGGCTACGTCACCGGTGGCACCGTGGGCGCGGCCCTTGGACAGGTCGGCGTGTTGGTCCAGACCGGCGGGCTGGATGGCTTCGGCGCGGCGTCCGGCGGCGTCAGCGCGGCGCTCCCCGGCGTCATTTTCCTCGCCGCAGTCGCCGCGCTGACGGCCGCGCTCGTCCGATCGCTGGTGTTCGCGCGCGACGCGCACATCACGGTCATCCTCGTCGCCTTCGCGGTCTGGGGGTTCGTCGCGCTCGACCCGAGCGTCACCGTCGCGCTCGTCGCCTTCGGACTCGGCGTGACCGTCGCGCTCGGCTACGTCTCCGTCGCGCTCGGCACCGCGTCAGTCCCCGGAATGCTGACAGGCGTGCTCTCCGCGCTGTTGGCGGTCGTTCTCGGCGGCGTCGGGTGGTTCCTTACGCTCATGTCGTTTTACGCCGTCGGGGGACTTGCCTCGAAATACCGGTTCGACGAGAAGGCGGAACGCGGCGTGGCCCAAGAGAACGAGGGCGCTCGCGGCACCGGTAACGTCCTGGCCAACTCCGCGGTCGCGCTCGCCGCGGTCGTCGGCTACGCGGCGACCGTACACGTGAGCGTTCCGGCGGCCCCGTTCGCGCTCGCGTTCGCCGGCGCGACCGCGACCGCGATGGCCGACACGCTCTCGTCGGAGATCGGTGGATTATACGACGGGCCGCGGCTCATCACGACGCTTCGCCCGGTCGAACCGGGGACCGACGGCGCGGTGACGTGGCAGGGAGAGTTGGCCGGAGGAATCGGCGGACTCCTCGTCGGCGGACTCGCCGCGGTCGGCATGCCGATCGGCGACCCGACCGTCGGCGGTGCGGTAGTGGTCTGCGGCGGCGTCGTCGGCATGACCGTCGACAGCCTCCTCGGCGCGCTGATCGAAGGCGATGTCGTCGGGAATCAAGCGGTCAACTTCCTCGCGACGCTGTCTGGCGCGGCGGCCGCGGTGGCGCTCTGGGCGGTGGTGCTTCGATGACCGGACGCTCGGACGACGCCGGGACGAAAGACGATCGGCCCGCTCGAGTCCGAACGGCCCGACCCGACGACGCCGATCGCATCCGCGAACTGCAGTCGCACCTCCGACAGCCGAGCCCGGATCTCTTAGAGTACGGACTCGCAGTGGAGTCCGTCCAAGTGAGCGTCGCCGACGGCGACGCGGCAAGCGATGTGGCAAGTGACACTCCGCCAACCGGGGATGTCGTTGGGTACCTTCTACCGGTCGACGCGCCGAGCCGTCCGGGCGTCCACATCGCGGAACTCGTCGTCGCGCCGGCCCGGCGTCGCGAGGGGCGAGCGAGCGAACTGCTCCGCGCCGGCATCCGCGACGCGTCCGGCCCCGTGACGCTGCAGGCGCACCCGGGAAACGAGGCCGCGCTCGCGCTGTACGACGGTCTCGGGTTCTCGGTCGTCGACCGTCGACCGGACACGTACGACGACGGCGACGCGCTGGTGTTGCGGCTCGATTGACGGCGACCGTGAACCCACGTCAGTGTCGACAGACAAAAGGCCTATTCGGGACGCTCGCGTCCGGCGAGACATGAGCGATGTCGATGCGGACGCCGGGGAGGCACACGGTGACGAGACGGGCGCGACCGGGCCGATCGACGTCGACTTCGGCGACGACGGGCTCGTGCCCGCAGTCGCCCAAGACGCCGACTCGGGCGAGGTATTGATGCTCGCGTACGTCTCACCGGAGGCGCTCAAACAGACCCGCGAGACCGGCGAGGCGCACTACTACTCGCGCTCTCGCGACGAGCTGTGGCACAAGGGCGGATCGTCTGGACACACCCAAGCGGTCCGTGAGGTGCGCGTCGACTGCGACGCCGACACCCTGTTGTACCTCGTCGACCAGAACGTGGGCGCGTGTCACACGGGCCACCGGTCGTGTTTCTATCGCACGGTCGACGGCGAGCACGTCGGGGAGCGCGTGTTCGACCCGGACGAGGTGTACTGAATGGTCACGCAGGAGGCGGGCGGCGGCGCGGATACGTCGGGCGAGGCGGTGACGGGAGCCGACGCTCCGGAGACCGATCCCGGACCGGTCGCCGAGGCGGGCGAGGCGGCCGCAATCCTCCGGGAGCGATACGACGAACTCCGACGGATCGAGACTCGCATCGCCGACCTCGGACGCGAGCGCGTCGAGGCCGCCGCCGACGCCTACCGCCGGGCGCACCGCGTGCTCGACCAGTACGAGGAGGACGCGGTCGGGACCGGTGATTTCGGCTCGTACGTCCAGTTCCGCGGGGAGTTCGGCGAGGCTGTCGACATCGACGACGACGCGCTCGCGGCTGACGCGTTCAACGCCGCCGACGACGCCGTCGACAAGAAGCGACTCTCCGAGAGCGACTTCGCGGCCGCCCGCGACGCGCTCGATCCCGCCGGCGAGTACGTCGACCTCCTCGGCGACTACGACGACGCCGTCGACGCGTACCGAATTGCTAGAAAAGAGGCGAAGGCGGCACGGAAGACGCTCGATTCGCGGCTCGACGAACTCCGCACGGTCGCCGAGATGGCCGACGCGGACCTCGACGCCGATGTCGACCGCCTCCGCGAGCCGATCGAGTCGTACAACGAGTCGATACGGGACGCGTTCGCGTCGTTTTACGCCTCGGCCTCCGCCCGCGAGGTGTTCGCCTTCCTCGACCGGGCCGACGGGACTCCGTTCGTCGACGTTGACGTGCCGCCGACCGACTTGGCGGAGTACGTCGCCGACTACGAGGCGGGCGAGGAGCCGCTGCCGACGCTTCTGGAGTACGCCGACTACTCAAACTCGAAGCTCGACCACTACGTCGACGATCCCGGGGCGCTCCGGACCGCGGTCGCGGTCCACCGAACCTACATCGAGCGGCTCGTCGGTGAGCCGCTGACGCTCGACTGGCCCCCGGCCGGCGGCGACGAACTCGGCTACGAGATCGACGAGCTGATCCCGCTCGTCTCGCGGGTGGCCGACGACGAGACCGTCGCGACGCTGCGGTCGGTTCGGGAGCTCGCCCGCGACGACAGCTACGAGCGCCTGCGACGCGCGGCCGAGGTGCGCGACGCCTTGGACGAGTCCGAGTTGGCTCTCATCGAACGCGGCGTCGTCGACGAGCGCGTGCGAGAGGCGGAACGAACGCGGTCAGTCGTTGAAGACGTGCTGGCGGAGACGGAACGGGCGTGAGCCGCCGAGCGCGTCGGCCGATCGGTCGCGTGCGATCGGCCAGTCACGTGCAGTCGGTCAGTCGAGCGTGGGCGCTTTTTAAGAGGCGTCGGATCCGAGGGTGTGTATGACTCGGTTCGACGCCGCGACGGAAGCAGAGCGGCTGAAGCTGTTCGCGGACGCCGCGGCCGCACATCGGAGTCGTTCGAGTGACGTGATGACCGTCGATGTCGACCCCGACAGCGACGAGACCGACGGCGGTGGGGTTCCCCCGTGGATCCAGCTCGCGGGCATGGAGGTCGTGCTCGACTGCACCGATACGGAACTCGATCGGCTGAAGGGTCTCCTCGACGAGTTTCCGGAGTTCCGGATCGACGAACTCGTCAGCCCGAAGGAGGCCGAGGGGACGAACGCGGTGATCACCGCGCGGTCCGACGCGAATCGCGTAGCTGGGTTCATCGAGCGCGTGTTCCGGGAGGTGTACGTGCTCGACGACGACTACCGGGCATGGGTAACGGCGGTTTGACTTCCTTTCTGCGCTGAAGCGCGAGGCTTTCTCCTAGATTCAACGTGACCGACCGCGCCGACCCCGCTGCTCACAGCCGGTCAGTTCTGTTTCACTCGATCCGGAAGCCGCCGTTCTCCTCGGCCGCGCGGACGAGGTCGCCGATGCTGTCGCTCGCGGTGAGTCCCTGACTCGTCGCGAATCGCTTTATTGCGACCGGCGGCACGTCGACAGTGGTGTCCGCGGCGACGAGCAACAGCCCGAGCGCCTCCGGCGTCGGCGAGTTCGGTCCGGCGTTCGAGGCGAACCAGCTCACGAGCGCGTCAAACGTCGCGGTCACGTCGTTCGAGACCATCCGCTGGCGGGT
This sequence comes from Halorubrum laminariae, assembly GCF_024494655.1. Lineage (GTDB taxonomy): Archaea > Halobacteriota > Halobacteria > Halobacteriales > Haloferacaceae > Halorubrum > Halorubrum laminariae. The sequence goes on from NZ_JANHDL010000002.1 coordinate 510,083, forward strand.
GGTGTCGCCGTCGACGTGCAGCGTCGCGTCGATTCCGTACGTGAACCCGTCGTTGTCGAAGGAACTCGCGAGCCACCGACTCACCGCTTGTCTATCGGCCGCGGGGGCACCGCCGCCGCGTTGTGTACCTCCGCCGCGCTGTGGCCCCCCGCCGCGCTGTGGATCCCCCCCAGCGTGTCCATCGGGCGCTCGTGTGCTCGCGGGCTGGCCGTCGGCCGCCTGCCGGCCGCGGCTCCCGGGTGTCTGTCCGGCGTGGTTGGCGGGAGCCTGTCCTCCGTGGCCGCCGCTCGCCGCTCCGCCCGCAGCCTCGCCGCCGGCCGCACCCTCCGCCCGCTGACCTTCTGCCGGGCGGCGCGCGTCCGGGTTCTCCGGGTCTGCGGGTCTGAACTCGGAGTCGCCTTCGGCGGCGCGGTCCGGCTGCGACCGCCCGACCTTTGGCCGGCCATTCGTCCCGACGACGTACCGGCTCTCCCCGATCTCGACGACGTTCTCGTCGTCCGTGAAGTCGAGTTCGGTGGGATCGGCTGGCGGTGCGTCGTGGTCACTCATGACGTAGTAGTTGTCGCGCGATAAAATAGGTGTTCCGGGCGGCCGACCCGCCGCGGAGGTGGTCAGGAGGCTGTTCGAGGCTCGTTAGAGCCGGACCGCCTCGCCCTCCTCACTGAAGAGGTCGGGAGCCGTCACCTCGATCTGCGTCGTCGCGCCAGCGGGCGAGACGATGTCGAGCGTCGCGTCGTCACCCTCACCGAACGACGACTCATCGGCGAACGCACCCGAAGACGGATTCAGCAGAACCGTGTACTGGTTCTGGTCGTCTAAGACCGGATCCGCGGCGAAGTTGCCATCGGAACCGACGGCAAACTCATCGGAGTTGAGGTTCTGCACATCGTAGAAGGGGTACGGTGCTGAAACATTAACCTCCTCCTCGTCTCCTACGTTACCACTAGAATTTTCTAACTGTGCAGTCACGTTCTCTCCTTCAACCAGTTCGAGACTGGAAACATCGACAGAGACTATCTCTTCAGTCCCACCAGAAACATCCTCTGTCACGTTATTGCCCTGTTCGTCAGACACATTCAGTGTCTCGACACCTGCTTCGGCATTCACACCGACTTCGATCTGTTGATCGCCCTCCCAGATGGGTGTCTGTAGGTTAGTATTATTCGCGGTATCAGGCACAGACACGTCCGATTCGGATTCGAAGGTGTCGGAGTCGTCCGTATCTTCATCGCCGCTCTCGCTGACGAGTGCGACCGTCACGGTGTTTCCGTCGCTCACATTAAGATCGGGGATAGAGATCTCGTTGATCTCTCCCTCATCGAGGTCCTCGACAGGAACAGTAACGTTGTCGGTATCTTCTTTTCCGTCACTGATATTGAGGCCCGTGATATTACTATCATCGATGGTGCTCACGCCGATCTGGACGCTCTCGGCGTCAGTCGGAACGTTCTCCTGAAGCGTGACGTTATTGGCATTCTCAGGAACCGATACGTTAAACGCTTTGTCAGTAAACACAAGGTTCTCCTGTCCACCCGGGCCGACCGCCTGAACCGTCGTATCTGTCAGGTCGATGTCGTCAGCGCCGGGTGCGCCGGTGGTCGTCACGCGAATCTCGTTGAGTGTCGAGGTATCACTGCTGACGATACCGACGGAACTCGTCACTTCGATCCGCTCAGACACGAGGTCCGTACTCTCTTCGCCGGTCGATTCCGCCTGTGACTGGAGGAATCCAGCCGTGTTGATCAGCACGCCCGCGGCGATGGCGGCAACCAGCACCATCGCGATGAACACGATGAGCGTGCCGATACCGACCTGACCGCGGTCGTTGTTAGTAATGAATTCGAACATTGTTACAGCCTCACCGAGTCGCCGTCATCGCCGACCAGCGTGGTCGGGACGCGGATTTCGGTCGTCGTCGATGCGCCGGATGCGGTCGTGAACGTCACCGTAAGCGAGTCGCCCTCGGTGAGCGCGTACCCGTCATCGTCCTCGAACGTATCCGTTGCTTGGAGATTGATCGTGACCTCGGCACGGTCGCTGTTGTCAGTCAGAACGTTGCTGTCATCAGCTGTGGTGAAGATATCGTTGGTCGCCGGCGGGTCCTCGTCGAGCTGGAACGTCTCCTGCCCAGCGGTACCGACGAGTTCGACCGATACCTCGTTGAGATCTATGTTGTCCGCGCCGGGTGCGGATGCAACAACGAACTCGAGTTCACCGATACCCCGTTCGGTGGTGTTCGCGACATCGTCAGAGATGTCGCCAGACTGACTCACGACTTGCAGTCGTTCACTCACCTGACTTGTACTCTCTTCGCCCGTTGCCTCCGCCTGCGTCTGAAGGAAGCCGGCCGTGTTGATCAGAACACCCGCGGCGATCGCCGCCACGAGCACCATCGCGATGAACACGATGAGGGTTCCGATCCCCACTTGACCGCGCTCTTCCTCGTCCAGTATTGTTTCGAACATTGGTTGTGTTGCGTTGGCCCCCGGCCTGCCCGGCGGGCGTTACCGGAGGGAGTAGGAATTCCCTATTAAACACTCTGTGCCGATTATTCGTCCTGATAAACCGCTGCTGTCTTGCGCTTTTGGGGTTAATTTTAGAAGAACAGTGGTGATATTTGAACCGGATCGAACTTCGGCGTTATCGATGGTGATATTGGTTTGTCGGGGGAGTGTCGTCGCGGATTTCGGGTTTCACTCGGCGTCGAACTGGCTCGGCGAAGGGTATCCACGCGAAACCGTCTGTGACGCTACAGCGATCGGATCGATATCGTGGTTCGTCGAGGCGGTCGTACCGACCTACCGGTCCTGAATCCGCGTCAGCTCCGACTCCGGAATCACGAACTCCTGTGTCCCGGGCTCGTACACGACGAGGCTCCCGGCGACGAGCGCCATCGAGGCCGCGAACAGCCCGGTGGTGATAAGCAGGAGCGCCTGCGCGTTCGCAAAGCCCGTTTGAAAGGCAGCGATCGGCGTCCCCACGGCAGCGACGACGACGAGACCGAACCCGACGGCGAGGTACGCCATCGCCGTTCGACCTGACGACCGGTACGCCGCGACCGCGAAGGCCACGAGCGTCGCGCTCGCACCGGCCAACACGGTAGTCGTAACGAGGTACAATCCCTCGATAAGCTCCATACCTACCGTCCTTGAACTCGACGTATAAACCCACCGTGGCGGCTATCACGGGCGATAACACCGCGGAACACGGTTGTGAACGCGATACACGGAATACAGACGTAGAATCCGCGGCGAATCGGGTTCTCGCCCTGTCGTCAGCACCGGTATCCTTTTAAGCGCAAAAAATCAACATCGATAACGTGAATGGTGGGGGACGATCTGATAACGGTTCTCGGTAACAAGTATAACACGGACATCCTGACTGCGACGGGAGACGCGATGTCGGCACAGGACCTCAGCGACGAGATCGACGTGCCGATCGCGACGTGTTACCGCCGGATCAACGAACTCGAAGAGGCGGACCTCCTCGAACTCCACGACCGGCCGCTCTCGGACGAACACCGCCGAGTGAAGGTGTACCGACGGAAAGTCGACGGCGTCGAAGTCGACTTCCGCGACGGACTCACGATCGAGGTCGAAGAGCGCTCCGGGGTGAAAAACCGGCTCGACGATGTCTGGCGGGACCTCTCGTCTGGCCAGTGACGGTTCGGCTGCGCGAACCGCCGACGATCCCTCGCTGACGATCCCCTCGTCAGAACGACGGCTCGTCGGACCGCCCCATCATCGAAAATCCGCCGGCTCGCTCGTGGACCGTGATTCCACCCTCGCCGATCTCCATCGGGAAGATGTCCGTGTCGATGTCCTGTTTCCGCATTTTCGCCACCCACACGTATCGGTTCACGCCAGAGTCGGTCGGCGTCTGGATGAAGTAGATGTTCCCGTCGGTGAGGAAGTTCTCCAGTCCGACTTCCGTATCCGGGAAGACTGCTCCCTGTTCGTTGATGAGCAGCGACGTGAGTCCGTTCGCTTTGAGGATGTCTGAGAACTTCAGGAGATACGTCCGTTTCTCCTGTTCGGCGTCGAAAAACAGCTGGAACATCGACAGCGAATCGAGCACGAGCCGGTCGAACTCCCCGTCTTCGACGGTGTCGAGGAGCCGATCGACCGCCGTCGAGAAGTCGGTCTCGCGCAGCATCTCGCGTTTGTCCAGTATCACGATATCGCCGTCGTCGACGAGGTCGCCGAACCCGTCGAGACCGATGGACTCCGCGGCACCACGGATGTCGGCTTCGTCCTCCTCGAAAGAGACGTACACGCCACGTTCGTCGTGTTCTGTGGCTCCGTGGTGGAGGTACTGGATACCGAAGATACTCTTGCCGGTTCCGGGGTTCCCGGAGACGAGCACGGTCGATCGCTCCGTGATACCGCCGGTGAGGATCGAGTCGAGCCCCTCGACCCCGGTGGAGACGAGTTCAGACATTCGTCTCCGTGTTGGCGACGAGAGTATATAAAAGACGATCCGATGGACCGACCGCACAAACGGCGACAGCTTTATTTCTCGACACACCGCCCGTTCGTGTATGTCCGGTGAAGCGTCTTCCGTCGACCCCGGTGGTGACCGGCGGTGAGCGATCCCTCGGTTCTCGTCGTCGAAGACGAGCCCGACATCGCCGCGCTGTACGCCGGGTTCCTCGACGATCGATACGACGTGGCCGTCGCCGAGACGGCCGCAGACGCGATCGACCGAATCGACGCCACCTTCGACATCGTGCTGCTCGATCGCCGGCTCCCGGACGGGAGCGGCGACGACGTGCTCGATCACATCCGCGAGGCTGGCTACGACTGTCGGGTCGCGATGGTCACCGCCGTCGAGCCCGACTTCGATATCGTCGATATGGGATTCGACCTGTATCTCACCAAACCGGTCAGCCGATCGAAGCTGCTGGCGGCGATCGACACGCTCCTGACGCGGAGCGAGTACGACGACCTCATTCAGGAGGCCGCCGCGCTCGCGAGCAAGCGCGCGGTCCTCAACTCACAGAAGCCGGCGGCCCAGCGAGAGGGGAACGAGGCGTACAACGAGCTCGTCGATCGGCTCGACGACATCGACACCGACATCGACGACCTCAGCGAATCGCTCTCCTCCGACGACTACCGAGCGATGTTCCGGGATATCGGCGAGGCCTGACCAACCGAGCGATCGCCGAACCACGGTCGCTTCTCGCTTCTGCCTCCGATTTCGGACTGTCGCTCTCGATTCCGTCAACCCTCGAATAGACCACGAGACGGATAGCCGGGACGACTCACTAGGGCTGCTGTCGACAGTTACGACCGGGTTGCTGGAAGCGTCATTCAAGTAGTTGCGGCGCTATCAGATTGTATGCCGACTGGTATCACGGGGCGTGACTTCCTCCTCGCGGGCGCGGCTGGCACGGCCGCGGTTGCCGGCTCGTATCTTGTCGCCGGCTGGTCGCGCTCGTTCGTCGTCGCTCCGCTCGACCAAGCGATCGTCAATCTGACACCCGGGCCGATCGTGACGGTCGCCATCGAGACGCTCGGCGACGACGGGCATCTGCTCCACGTCGCTCTGGCGATCGCCGTCACGATCGGTCTGTTCGGCTCGCTGTCGCTTTCCGGACGGTGGATCACGACGCGAACCGACCGTCTCTCGCTCGGCGTCGCCGCGGCCGGTGGTGGATCGTGGCTGCTCGCCGCCGGAGTGACGGGAGCACCTGTTCCGGCACTCGGGGCCGCCCTTCCCGTGATCGCGGTCACTGCGCTCGGTAGCGGAGCGTCGACGAGCGACGACGCACAGCCTGTCGACGCGGTCCGTCGGCGGATGCTCCGAACGGTGTCCGGATCGTTCGCGTTCGCCGTCGCGGCGGTGATCGGACGACACGCGGTCGAGGCGGATCCCGGCGCGGAGGACGACGGTCCCGAGTCGCTCCCCGATGCCCCGCAGTCCGACGGGATCGAGACGCGGCTCCGAGAACTCGACTCGGCCGCGATCGCGCTCGAAAGCGACGACCTCCTCGGAATGGTGAGCCCGATCGGCGAGTTCTACAACGTCGACATCGCGCAACTCGATCCAGAGGTCACCGCGAGCGAGTGGTCGCTGACGTTCGCCGGCGAGACCGACTCCAAACGAACGGTCACGTTCGACGACCTGATCGAGCGTCCCGTAGAGCACCGAGCGATCTCGCTGCGGTGCGTCGGCGAACGGCTGAACGGACGAAAGCTCGACACCGCCGTCTGGACCGGCACCCCGATCCGACCGCTGATCGAGTCGGTCGACCCGGCCGGTGACTGCAACTGTGCGATGGTCCACGGCGAGGACGACTACTACGTCCAGTTTCCGGTCGACGTGCTCGCGGAGGGTTTCCTTGCGTGGGGAATGAACGGCAAGGCGCTCCCCGCCAGCCACGGTCATCCGGTCCGCGTGCTGATCCCGGGTCACTGGGGCGAGACGAACGTGAAGTGGCTCTCGGAGATCGAGCTGTTGAACGTCGAGGAGGACGGCTACTGGGAAGAGCGCGGCTGGGAGGGGACGGGCGAGGTGAAGACGGTCGCCAAGCTCTGGGACGAGGGGGTCACGGAGCTGCCTGACGGCCGGATCGAGCTTGCCGGCCACGCCTACGCCGGGACGCGGGGCGTCGAGCGGGTCGAAATATCGACTGACGGCGGCGAGTCGTGGACCGACGCGACCCTCTCTGACCCAGTCCCTGACGTCGACATCTGGCGACAGTGGCGGCACGTCTTCGATTCCGACGGCACGCACGAGGTGGTCGTCCGCGCGGTCGACGGCGAGGGGAACCGACAGATTCGGGAGGCGTCGGACCCGTCACCGTCCGGTGCGTCCGGCTGGGTCCGTCGGACCGTCGGCGAGTGATCTCTCGGTCGTCTCCGGACGCCTCACCACTCAGAGCTGCTCGCCAACCAGTCGATCGGCCTCCGCGAGGAAGGCGTCCCGCTCGTCGGCGGGGATCGTCGCCCCCGCAGCCACGTCGTGACCGCCGCCGTCGCCGCCGACGGCGCGGCTCGCCTCTCGCATCACCGCCGAGAGGTCGAGTCCGCGCCGCACGAGCGCGTGTGAGCCGCGTGAGGAGATCTTCAATTCGTCGGCGCTCTCCTCGGCGAACGCGATCACGGGCTTCGAGCTGTCGACCGCGGGCGATCCGATCGCCATCCCGGCGACGATACCGACGATCGTCTCTCGGATTCGCGTCCCCGCGTCGAACCACTGGAGATTCTCCTCGTGGGTGACCCCCTCGGTTTTTACCCACTGGAGGCCTTCCGAAAGGTTCCGGCGGTGGGTCCGGAGCAGTCGCCGCGCCTCCGCGAGGGCGTCGCCGCGGTCGCCGAGACACACCGCGAGCCCGACGCCCGCCCGGTCGTACCGCGCAGTGGCGTTGAGCAGGGTCGAGAATTCGCTCACGTCCCGCAGTTCGGTGCCCGCTTCCTCGTCGACGAGCGTGTAGGAGGTGCCGACGAGCGCCTCGATCCGGTCGGCGGGAACGCCCGAGGCGACGGCGCGACGCATCAACCCGGAGGCGAGCGTCTGTCGCTCCGTGCCGTCCAAGTCGACCCACCGCCGCCACTCGCCGTCGCGCTTCGCGTCGACATCGAGGTCGGCGAGGAACGATATCGCGCCGGCCTCGTCGTTCGACACGCCTGGAATCGTTACGTCGGAGGCGTACTCTAGGAGCTTCGGCAGCGGTCGGGTCTGTCTCCCGTACAGGTCCAAGTCCGTCCGCGTCTCGATCACGCCCGCATCGACGCCGTCGCGGACGATCTGTGCGTTGGCACCGACGAGTTCGCCGTCGGAATCCTGCATGTCGCCGACCGCGCCGACGACGGCCAGTGCCGCGAGATCGCGGTTATCGCCGTCGGGACCTTCGAGCGCGCGAGCGAGGACGTAGCTCGCGCCGGCTCCAGACAACTCGCTCGCGCCGTTGATCCCTTCAAGCAGCGGATTGAGGTGTAACTCCGTGTCGGCGTCGGCCGGCTGGTGGTGATCTGCGACGACGGGCGTGAAGTCGCCAGCGGATTCGTGCTCCGCGATGGCGTCGAGCTGTCCGGAGCCGAAGTCGGTGAAAAGCACAGTCTCGTACGTCGTCGCCGCGATACCGTCTATTGCCGCGTCGTCGAGCTGCTTCTCGAAGACGACCTCGTGGTCGATTCCGGCGCGCGCGAGCGCCGTCGACGCGACCGCAGCGCTCGTGAGTCCGTCGGCGTCGATGTGCGACGCGAGGAGGACCCGATCCGACGCGCGCAGCCGATCGGCGCACGCGTTCGCGCGACCGGCCAGATCTGGGACGGGGGAGTCGGCGACTGCCATTACCGTCCGATGGCGCTCGATGCCCGATAAACTCACGCCTCTGACGCACATCCGGACACCGACTCACCGACAGAGGCAACAGTTGCCGTAACTGACAGTTATAGATGTGTTCAGATATATGCACTACACACATGACACGTGGGTTCAACACCCGGAGTCTCCACGCCGGTGCAGAGGCCGATCCGGCGACCGGGTCGCGCGCGACCCCGATCCACCAGACGACCTCGTTCGTCTTCGACGACGCCGACACGGCGGCGGAGCTGTACGCGCTCCGGGCGGAGGGCAACGTCTACTCCCGGATAGCGAACCCGACCGTGCGGGTCCTCGAAGACCGTCTCGCGGATCTCTCCGGCGGCACCGGTGCCGTCGCGACCGGGTCCGGGATGGCGGCGTTCGACGCGATCGCCACCGTCCTCGCGAGCGCGGGCGACAACGTCGTCGCCAGTTCGGAGATGTACGGCGGCACCGCGACGTACCTCTCTAGTATCGCGAACCGGCGCGGGATCGAGACCCGGCTCGTCGACACGCTCGACGTCGAGGCCTACGCGGAGGCGATCGACGACGACACCGCGTTCGTCCACGTGGAGACGGTGGCGAACCCCTCGCTCGTCGTCCCGGACTTCGAGGCGATCGCCGCCGTCGCCCACGAGAACGCGGTGCCGCTCGTGGTCGACAACACGTTCGCGACGCCGTACCTCTGTCGACCGTTCGAACACGGCGCGGATATCGTCTGGGAGTCGACGACGAAGTGGATCACGGGCAACGGCACCACCGTGGGCGGCGTCGTCGTCGACGGCGGGCAGTTCCCGTGGGACCACCCCGACGCCGACTACGACGAGCTCGACGGCCAGTCGCCGACGTTCCCGATCGACTTCGTCGAGCGGTTCGGCGACGCCGCGTTCGCCAACGTCGTCCGCCAGCGCGGCGTGCGGACGACCGGGGGACAGCAGTCCCCCTTCGACGCGTGGCAGACGATTCAGGGGCTCAACACCCTCCCGCTTCGGATGGAGCGCCACTGCGAGAACGCCCGCGCGGTTGCCGAGTACCTCCGCGACGACGACCGGGTGGAGTGGGTGACGTACCCCGGATTCGACGACCACGACAGCCGCGACAACGCCGAGCGATACCTCGACGGCGATGGCGGGATGGTCACGTTCGGCGTCGACGGCGGCTACGAGGCCGCGAAGACGCTGTGTGAATCGGTGGACCTGACGAGCTTCCTCGCGAACATCGGCGACGCGAAGACGCTCGTGATTCACCCCGCCTCGACGACGCACGCGCAACTGGACGAGACCCAACAGCGGCTGGCCGGCGTCTTCCCGAACATGCTTCGCCTCTCCGTCGGCATCGAAGACGCCGACGATGTGATCGCGGACCTCGACCGCGGGCTAGCCGCGGGCGAGCGCGCGGCGATCGACTCGGAGGCGTGATTCGCGTGAGCGCAATCCCGACCGACCACGGTGTCGCCGAACTCGGCGAGTTCACCTTCGAGTGCGGCCAGTCGGTCCCGAACTTGGAGGTCGCCTACGAGACCCACGGCGAGTTCGAGGGCGACAACGTCGTGCTGATCTGCCACGCGCTCACCGGCAGCCAGAACGTCGCGCGATCGCCCGCGGCTAGCCGAGACGAGAGCGCCCGCGGGGCCGGGCAGGCCGGACAGGCCCGCGCGTGGTGGGACGACATCGTCGGACCCGGAAAGGCGATCGACACGACGGAGTACTATGTCGTCTGCGCCAACGTTCCGGGGTCCTGTTACGGGACGACCGGCCCAGCGAGCGAGCGACCGGACGGACTCGACCTCCCCGACGAGCCCGACCACGACCGGTGGGGGACCGCGTTCCCGCCGGTGCAGGTCGAAGACTGGGCGCGCGCACAGCGTCGCCTGCTCGATCACCTCGGCGTGGGCCGGCTCCGGGCCGTCGTCGGCGGCAGCGTCGGCGGGATGAACGTCTTGGAGTGGGCCAAGCGCTACCCCGACGATGTCGACCGGATCGTCGCTATCGCGACCGCCGGTCGGCTGGATGCGCAGTGTCTCGCGCTCGACGCGGTCGCCCGCCGCGCGATCCGCGCCGACCAGCACTGGAACGGCGGCGACTACTACGGCGACGACCGCCCTTCGCCGGACGAGGGACTCGCGCTGGCCCGACAGATCGGCCACATCATGTACCTCTCGAAGGCCTCGATGGAGCGGAAGTTCGGCCGGCGCTCGGCCGGTCGCGACTCGTTGACCCGAGAGGAGGGCGATCTGGGACTACCGCCGGAGCCGACGGCCGCCTTCTTCCCGTACCGCGAGGTGGAGTCGTACCTCGACTATCAGGCCGAGGGGTTCAGCGAGCGATTCGACGCCAACAGCTACCTCTACCTCACGCGCGCGATGGACGAGTATGACCTCTCGGCCGGTCACGGCCACGACGCGGACGCGATAGCCGCCTTCGAGGGCGAGGCGCTGCTCGTGAGTTTCACCGCCGACTGGCACTTCACCGTCGAGCAGTCGGCGTCGCTTGCGGATGCCTTCCGCGACCGCGACGTTCCCGTGGCCCACCACGTGATCGACTCGGACCACGGCCACGACGCGTTCCTCGTGGAGCCCGAACACGTCGGACCGCCGCTCCGCGACTTCCTCACAGAGGGCGTCGAGGGTCGCGCCGTTTCCGACGACGGCGGCGACGAGGAGGACCCACGTCCCGAGTCAGACCACGCGCCCGTCCACGCGAGCCTCTTCAGGGGATGATTTAGGGATAGGTTCGGTCGAGTCCCGGCAACCGACCTAGGAGCCGGTGGCGCGCCGTGAGCGGCCGCGAACACGCGGCCGTGAACGCCCGCGAGGGAGGCCGGCGGGGGCCGCGATGCGGTGCGTTCCGCGGCCCCCGCCGGCCGAGGCTGGGGAGGCGTGAGGTGCTGGGCGGAGCGGTCGGATGAGTCTCTTGCGGCGTCCGCGCCGACTGTCCGCTTACAAAAGACAAACTGCCGTGTCGACGCGGCCGCAAGCGCGCGTCACTCGTCGCGCTCGCCGATGACCCACTTATGCGAGTAGCTCTCGCCGCAGGTGCAGTGGGCGTACGCGTGGACCACGTCGCCGTCGGCGTAGATCCCACCGACCTCCTCGTTTTGCGCCTCCGCGAACGCGAAGACGAACTGCGTCGCGTGGGCGTCGTTGGAGTCACCATTGGCGTCAGATTCGTCGGCATCGTCGCCGCCATCGGTATCGTCGCCGCCATCGGCATCGTCGCCGCCGTCGGCATCGTCGTCTCCGAACGGGCAGACGCCGCCGTCAAGCGACCGCGCGATCTCTCCGTCTGCGCCCATCGCCGTCTTCGCGAACTCCATCGCGCCCATGCCTGTGCCGGCCTCGAACGCCGAGCGGCCGGTCTCGCCGTCGAGGATCAGGCGGACGCCGCCATCGGTCTCGGTGCCGACCGATCGGAGTCGAGAGTCGTCGTCGAGGTACGCGTCGCTCACGAAGAAGACCACGTCGTCGAGCCGCTCGCCAGCGAGGAACTCGTCGAGGTTGCTCATGCCGGCCCGACGCGCGTGAGCGGTAAAAGGCGTGCGAGTCGCGCCGACGACCTGCCCCCGAAGCGATCCCGTCACACCACCTGACCGACGCCAACACAACCGACGCCAACACAACCGACGCCAACACAACCGACGCCAACACAACCGACGCCAACACAACCGCTGCCAACACGACCAAAATCGGGGTAAGTGTTAATACGTACCACTGAGATCCGTTGCGTGATGAGCGCGCAAACCCCATCCGGAGACCGACTCGTCGAGTGGGCACAGTTGGTCGACGAGACGGTTCCGGACGAGGTCCACGAGGACCGCTCCGCCGAGCGATAACTTTCACCCCGCTTCGCGAAGGCTTTAGGCCGGAGGGGGCGTAGGCCCGCCGATGGCGACCGAGGCCGCCGGTATCGACCGACCGCTGCTCGTCGACGACTACCTCCAGCACCGCCGCTACCAGTTCCAACTGGCCGACGCAGCCGCAGCCGACCACACGCTCGTCTGTCTGCCGACAGGCCTCGGCAAGACCACGGTCAGCCTGCTCGTCACCGCACAACGGCTCCACGAGGCGGGCGGGAAGGCGCTGTTTTTGGCCCCCACCAAGCCGCTTGTCCAGCAGCACGCGGAGTTCTACCGCGAGGCGCTCTCGATGCCGGACGACGAGATCGTCGTGTTCACGGGCGACGTGAAACCCGACGACCGCGCCGCGGTCTGGGCGGACGCTCGAATCGTGATTGCGACCCCGCAGGTCGTCGAGAACGATCTGGTCGGCAACCGGATCTCGCTTCGCGACGTGACGCACTGCACCTTCGACGAGTGTCACCGCGCGACCGGCGACTACGCGTACGTGTATATCGCGGAACGGTACCACGCCGACGCAGCCGACCCGCTCGTCACCGGGATGTCGGCGTCGCCCGGCGGCGACACCGAAGAGATCCAGACCGTCTGTGAGAACCTCGGCTTAGTGAACGTCGAGGTGATGACCGAGGAGGACGCCGACGTCGACGAATACACCCACGACACCGACGTCCGATGGGAGCAGATCACCCTTCCCGACGAGGTGATCGCGATCCGGGACGCGCTGAACGAGGTGATTGCAGACCGACTGGAGAAGCTCAAACGGCTTGGCGTGACGAACAAGACGAGTCCCGACCTCTCGCAACGCGACCTCAACGAGATGCGCGGGAAGCTGAAGAAGATGATGGACAACGACCAGTCGGAGGGGTACAAGGGGATGAGCACCCACGCGGAGGTGATGAAGCTCCGCCGTGCCGTCGAGCTCGTCGAGACGCAGTCGGTGGAGTCGGTCCGGCGCTACTTCGAGCGCCAACGCGAGGCTGCCCGTTCGTCGGGCGCATCGAAGGCGAGCCAGCGGATGGTCGCGGACCCCAAAGTCAGAGAAGCGATGCGGAAGGCGGAGTCGTTCGACGGGCTCCACCCGAAGTTCTCGAAGGCCCGGATTCTGCTCGCGGAGACGCTCGGGATCAACGAGGGCGAGCGGGCCATCCTGTTCACGGAGTCCAGAGACACCGCCGAGGCGCTCGTCGAGTTCCTCTCCGCAAGCTTCGCTGTCCGCAAGTTCGTTGGGCAGGGTGACAAGGAGGGGTCCGACGGAATGAGTCAGATCCAGCAGCAGGAGACGCTTGACGCGTTCAAAGACGGCGAGTTCGAGGTACTCGTCTCCACGAGCGTCGCGGAGGAAGGGCTCGACGTCCCCGAAGTCGATCTCGTGTGCTTCTACGAGCCGGTTCCCACCGCCATCCGCTCGATCCAACGGAAGGGGCGGACCGGTCGGCAAGCCGAAGGGCAGGTCGTCGTTCTGATGGCCGAAGACACCCGCGACGAGGCGTTTTTCTGGATATCGCGTCGGCGCGAGAAGAAGATGGCCAGCCAGCTCGCCGAGTTGAAGACCGCCACCGGCGATATCGAGGACTCCGTCGGCGGCGACGGGCAGGCGGGGCTTAACTCGTTCGCTGACCAGTCCACAGACGACGGCAATGCGGACGGCGACGACGGCGACGCTGGTGCGTCCCACAGCGGCGAGGACAGCGACGGGGGCAGCGTCGACGGTAACGGCGGCGACGGTAACGGCGGCGACGCCGGGCTCACCGACTTCGCCGCGAAGGCACGGGGTGGAGACGAGAACAAGACGACGACAGAAACCAACGCGGGCGACGGCGGCAGGGATGCGACCGATAGCGACGAAGGCAGCGACTCGGACGGCGTCGTCGCGACCGCCGGCGTCGAAGACGGCGTCGAGATCGTCGTCGACCAGCGCGAGCTCGACTCCTCGATCGCGAAGGACCTCTCGACGCGAGACGGCCTCCTCACGCGGCTCGAGACGCTTGCAGTTGGCGATTACGTGCTCTCAGACCGCGTGGCCGTCGAGCGCAAATCCGCAGCCGACTTCGTGGACTCGATGCTCGACGCCGACCGCTCGTTGTTCAAGCAGGTCGGAGAGCTGTCTCGCGCGTACGCCAGACCCGTCTTGATCGTCGAGGGAACGAACCTCTACGGCCAGCGCGACATCGACCCCAACGCGATCCGCGGCGCGCTCGCGTCACTCGCGGTCGACTTCGACGTAAGCGTCCTGCGGACCGAAGGCGAGACGGACACCACGGAACTGCTCGCGACGATCGCCAAACGGGAGCAAGAGACCCGCGACCGCGAGGTGAGCGTCCACGGCGAGAAGACGACGAAGACCCGCGCAGAACAACAAGAGTACGTCGTCTCCTCCATCGCCGACATCGGCCCGGTCACCGCTCGGTCGCTGTTAGAGCACTTCGGCACCGTCGAGGCGGTGATGACGTCGCGGGAGGACGACCTCCTCGACGTGGACGGCGTGGGGTCGGTGACCGCCGAGCGCATCCGCGAGGTCGTCGGCAGCGAGTACGAGTAGCGTCCCCCTACAGTTCGTAGACCTCGCCGTCGACCGCCAGTGGCTCCTCGAACGCCTCGTCGGCGGGGTAGTAGTGCGCGAGGTGGACGAGCCGCGTCTGTGTCGCGTCGAGGGCGTCAGCGAGCGAGAGCGCGCCCTCTCGCGTCATGTGCTTCGTCCCAAACGTCCGCGGAAGGCCGTCCGGGCCCTCGTGACGGCCGCCGATCGGGTGATGGTGACAGAGCGACGCCGGGACGATGGCGTCAGCCAAGAGGAGGTCGGCCCCGGCGAGTGCCTCCCGAGAGCGCTCGGGGATGCCGTAGCTGGTGTCGCCGGTGAGCGAGAGCTTCGCGCCCGTCTTCGGATCTTCGATGACGACGCCGAAACACAAAAGCGGCGGGTGGTCGACGGGGACAAACCGGACCTCCAGACCGCACGTCTCGAACGGGTCGAACGGGTCGCGGGCGTGGACGCCGATCCGGTCTTCGAGGTAGTCATACTTGCGTCGGATCGTCTCGGCGACGCTCTCGTCGGTCGCGGGATCGGTCTCGTTCGGCGCGTGGACCGGGAGCCCGTCGACGAGCCGGTAGACGTTGCCGAGTCCGTCGAGGTGGTCGAAGTGGATGTGCGTCACGATCCCGGCGTCCGGGAGCGGGACATCGGCCGCGAGGAACTGCTGCCTGAAGTCCGGGCTGAAGTCGACGAGCAGGGCCTCGCCGGTGCGCTCGTTTTCGACGTGGACGGAGAACCGCGAGCGCGACACCCCTCGTTCGCGCGCCGCCTCGCAGGTGTCGCAGTCGCAGCCGACCGTCGGTGTCCCCGTCGTGTTACCGGTGCCGAGGAGCGTGACGCGCATGGGCAGCCGTCCTCGGGCCACGGCCTTAGCGTCCGCGGTCGGAAGCGATCGCCCAGCTACTGATCGCCCGGCTGTATTACGGCCGCCGGCTGTGTTACGGCCGACGCACCCGGATCTGTCCGTCCGCGTCGACGGTGACGAAGAGGCGCGACCGGACCTCGCGGCCGCGGACCGCGTCGCCAGCGCGGTCGCCGATCGCTTTCATCAACTCCGGCGCGGTCTGGTTCACCTTCACGCCCGCCTCGTCACAAGCGTCGTACACACGCTTCGGGGCGTCGTAGAGGTCCGTCCCCTGCTCGATCTCGACCCGAACTGGCGCAGAGAGCGCTTCCGCGAACGCGACCGTCTCACGGGCCCGTTCCACGTTGTCGCGGGCGCTCGCCTCGACGCTTGAGACGTTCGCCCGCGACGTTCCGAGTCGATCAGCGATGTCCGACTGGCGGAGCCCGCGTTCCCGCAGCGCGAGCACCTCGGCCTGCCGGTCCGTGAGGACGCTCTCGGCGGCGTCGAACCCGGCCCGTTCGAGCAGATCCGCGGCATCGACGCTGTCGCGGTCGGGGTCCGGATCGCTGTCGGCCGGGGCGTCGTCTGCGACCATACCGATTCGGACGAGACGCGCGTTCAAAAAACGGCGGTTTCGAGAAGCGCGTCCCGGTGGCGCGCGACAGAAAAACCGGGTGCGCGGCGGCACAAAAAACAAGCGCGTGAGCGGCGGCGTTCGGACTGTCCGTGGGGCAGGGCCGCCCCGAGAGCCGATCACTTGCCCCAGAAGTTCTCGCGGCTGCCGAGCCGTTCGCGGTCCGGCCGGTCGCGGCGACGGTCGCCGTCGGTGTCTTCCGTGTCTGCGTCCGCGTCCGCCTCCGGGGCGTCTGCGTCAGCGTCTTGGTCGTCTTCGTCGTCTTCGTCGGGGAGGCGCTCAACGATATCCTTCGCGGTTGCGTGACTCGACTTCACGCGGTGGATCCGCACCTCGGCGCGCGCCGGCGGGAGGAGCCCGTCGACGAGCACGATGAAGCCGTCGTCGGTGCGACCGACGCCCGCCCCGCTCTCGTGGATGTCGTCGACCTCCACGACGACCTCCTCGCCGGGCTGGACGGGCTGCTGTTTCAGCTCGTAGATCGGCATGTCGTAGTGGCTACACCACTCCGCGCCGCCCTTGTTGCCGTAGTGTTGACACCCCATCCCCGTGATCTGTTCGTCGAATCTGGGGCAATCGTCGGCGAGTGGACAGTCCGCCATACCGTACAGGAGTCCGGCCGCCGTTGTAAACGTTTTCGACTCTCAGACCGAAATTCGACGGAATCGGGCGATACACGCGGTCGAGCGGCCGCTGATCGAGCGTGTGCGTGTCCCGGACACACGGTGGTCACAGGAACTCGCGAACCTCCGAGTACCACATGTCATGGTGGTCGACGGCACCGATCGCATCAGCCACGTCGACCGCGATCGCGTGCCAGCACCGCTCATCGGGAGCTGCCGGATCGAGGTTGTACGTCGCGTCCGCGCAGGTACACTCACCGTCTTCGATCACATACTCGTCCTCGTGGCCGACGACGACGGTGAAGTCCCGGTAGCGCTTCACTCGCCCCTCGCCGACCGCCTCGATGGCGCGCTTTCCGCGGTCGCCGTGGTCGTCGACGATCGCGGCAGCGATCGGGCCGGTCAGCTCGCCGGCCTCGGCAATCGCCCCGCGCCAATCGTCGACCGGCTCCATGCCGTCCCGTTCTCGCGCGGTCCGTTAAACACCGTCGGTCACCTCGATCCCCCGATCGCAAGCGATTCACCGCCCCCGATCGAAACGAAGCCGATGAGCGAGACGGACGCGCCGGAGGCAGTCCCCGTAACGGTGTACACCCGCGAGAACTGTTCGCTCTGTGTCGTCGCACGCGAGACGATCGAGGACGTGGCCGCCGACCTCGACGTGCCGATCGATCTGGAGCTGGTCGACATCGACGAGGATCCCGAACTCGCCGACGAGTACGGCGAACGCGTCCCGTACGTGTTCGTCGACGGCCATCCGGCGTTCAAATACGAGGTCGACGAGCGCGAATTGCGGCTGAAGCTGCTGGCGGCGACGTGACTGGAAACACGCTCGCGACCCGGTCGCGCAGAAACTCTCTCGACACAGGCGGGGAACGCGAACGGTCATTTTTAACCGAAGCCGCCGCAAGCGTCGGTCGATGACGAACGCGCCATCCGGGTCGTCGACCCGGTACGCGGACCCGGACGAGAACCCCTACGTCGAAGCGCCGCCGACAGACTTCGCGCCGGTCGCGGAGCTGTCGCCCGACGCGGCGGCCGAGCAGGCCGATCTCCTGCGAGCGGCGATCCGCGAACACGACTACCGGTACTACGTCGAGGCCGATCCGATCATTCCTGACGAGACGTACGACGCGCTGTTCGCTCGGCTCCGCGACCTCGAAGACGCCTTCGACCTCTCGACCGAGCACTCCCCGACGCGACGCGTCGGCGGCGAGCCGCTCGACGAGTTGGACACCGTCGAGCACCTCGCGCCGATGCGGTCCATCGACAACGCGACCGACGCCGACGCGGTCTGCGAGTTCGACGAGCGCGTCCGGCGCGGCGTCGCCGACGCAGGGCTCGATCCGGACGCGGTCGCGTACGTCTGCGAGCCGAAATTCGACGGCCTCTCGGTCGAACTCGTCTACGAGGACGGCGCGTACGTTCGTGCTGCTACCCGCGGTGACGGGATAGAGGGCGACGACGTGACCGAGCAAGTGCGGACGATCCGGTCGGTCCCCGAACGCCTCCGAGGCGACCCGCCCGCGCGACTCGCGGTCCGCGGCGAAGTGTATATGCCTCGGGACGCGTTCGCCGCGTACAACGAGAAACTGATGGAGCGCGGCGAGGAGCCGTTTGCGAACCCCCGAAACGCCGCTGCTGGAACTCTCAGACAGCTCGACCCATCCGTGGTCGCCGAGCGGCCACTCGACATCTTCGTGTTCGACGTGCTGGCGTGGGAGGCGGACGGCGGCGAGCGCGGCGGAGCACAGATGGACCGACCCGCCACCCACCGGGAAGAATTCGACGCGTTCGATCGCTTCGGACTCCGACGCACCGACCGCGTGGACGTGGTCGACGACATCGAGGCCGCGATCGACTACCGCGACCGGATCTTGGCCGACCGCGACGACCTGAACTACGCGGTCGACGGGGTCGTGCTATCAGTGAACGACCGCGCCGCCCGCGAGGCGCTCGGGTCGACCTCGCGGGCCCCCCGATGGGCGTTCGCGTACAAGTTCCCGCCGCGGACCGCGACGACGACCGTCGAGGGGGTCACCGTACAGGTCGGACGCACCGGGCGGCTCACGCCGGTCGCCGAGTTGGATCCCGTCGAGGTTGGCGGGGTCACCGTCTCGCGGGCGACACTGCACAATCCCGCCGAGATCGAGGCGCTCGGGATAAACGTCGGCGACCACGTCCGGATCTACCGCGCCGGCGACGTGATCCCCTACGTCCCCGAGGTGGTCGAGAAGCGCGCCGAGGGGACCTACGACTTCCCCGAGACGTGTCCGGTCTGTGGCGCGCCCGTCGAGCGCGACGGGCCGCTCGCTTTCTGCACCGGTGGGCTCGGCTGTCCCGCCCAGATCGACCGCGCGATCGAACACTGGGCGCGCCGAGACGCGTTGGATATCGATGGACTCGGCCCGGAGCGCGTCGAACAGCTCCGCGAGGCCGGACTCGTCGAGTCACTGCCCGACCTGTACGACCTGACTGTCGGCGATCTCACCGACTTGGAGGGATGGGGCGAGACGAGCGCCGAGAACCTGATAGCCGAGCTGGACGCCACCCGCGATCCCCCGCTCGACGCGTTTCTCGCCGGGCTCGGGATCCCGGACGTCGGCGCGACGACCGCTCGCGCGCTCGCGACGCACTTCGGTGACCTCGACGCGCTCCTCGACGCCGACGAGGACGCCCTCCGCGAGGTCGACGACATCGGTCCCGAGGTTGCCGACTCGATCCGGACGTTCTTCGACCGCGAGGAGAACCGCGCGGCGATCGCGGAGCTCCGCGAGCGAGGGGTCGATCCCGAGCCGGTCGACACCGGCCCGGACGACGGACAGGCGGACGCGCTCGCGGGCCTGACCTTCGTCTTCACGGGCTCGCTGTCGGTGACTCGGAGCGAGGCGCAGGTGCACGTCGAGGCGCACGGCGCGTCGGCGACATCCTCGGTGTCGGGAAACACCGACTACCTCGTTGCCGGAGAAAACCCCGGTCACTCGAAGCGCGCCGACGCCGACGCCGAGGGTGTCCCCGTGCTCGACGAGGCCGCGTTCGCCGACCTGCTCGCCGACCACGACGTCGAGTGGCCGCCGGCGGATCCCGAGTGATCGACCGCTCGGTAACGAGCGATTCGACCCACAACCCTTTATCGGGTGACGCGGGAACGGACGTGTATATGACCGCCATCGAACTGCGGGGCGTGACGAAGGAATTTGCCGACGTCACGGCCGTACGGGACCTCGATTTAACCATCGAGGAGGGGGAGGTGTACGGCTTCCTCGGCCCGAACGGGGCCGGAAAGTCGACGACCATCGACATGGTGCTCGACCTCGTCCGACCGACGGAAGGGACCGTGTCCGTGCTCGGACGCGACGCCACCGACGAGGGCGTCGAGATCCGCCGCCGGACCGGCGTTCTTCCGGACGGGTTCTCCGTGTACGACCGGCTTACCGGGCGGAAGCACGTTGAGTTCGCGATCCGGTCGAAATCGGTCGATGATGAGCCGGACTCGCTCTTGGAGCGCGTCGGACTCCTCGCCGACGCCGACCGCAAGGCGGGTGGCTACTCCAAGGGGATGCGCCAGCGGCTCGCGCTGGCGATGGCGCTCGTCGGCGACCCTGACCTGCTGATCCTCGACGAGCCCTCCTCCGGGCTCGACCCGGCGGGCGCAAAGGAGATGCGCGAGATCGTCCGCACGGAGTCCGACCGGGGCGCGACGGTCTTCTTCTCGTCGCATGTGCTCGAACAGGTCGACGCCGTCTGTGACCGAGTCGGCATCCTCCGCGACGGCGAGCTCGTCGCCGAGGACTCCGTCGAAGGCCTCCGCGACGCCGTCGGCAGCGAAGAGACACTTGAGATCGCCGTCGACGCGGGCGAAACGGCCGACGCGCTCGACGACGCCGTCGAGGCGGTGCTGGCTCTCGACGGGGTCAGCCGCGTCGACCGCGCCGGCGACACCCTCGTCGTGGACTGTGCCGACGGCGCGAAGACGCGGGTCATCGCGGCAGTCGAGGACGCCGGCGTCGCAGTCAACGACTTCCACACTCGCGAGGCGTCGCTCGAAGACCTCTTCTTGGCGTACACCGAGGGTGACGCGCCGTCGCCAGCGGCCGACGCCGAGATGCGCGGCGCGGCAGGCGATGCGGCGACGGACGCCCCCGACGCGACCACAGACGCCGACGAGGTGGACGGATGAGCCTCGTCGCCGTCGCGGAGAAGGACTTCCACGACGCGGTCCGCTCGCGGGGGATGGCGATCCTCGTGGCGCTGTTCTCGCTGCTCGTCGCGATATTCGCGTTCGTGATCCGCCCGAGCGGGCAAGGCGAGCAGTTCGCGACCGAGCTGCTCTTGCGCTTCTTCGTCGGGCCCTTCCTGGTGACGACGCTCGTCCCGCTCGTCGGCGTCGTGGTCGGGTACAACGCGGTCAGCGGCGAGCGCGAGTCCGGCTCGCTCAAACTGCTCCTGTCGCTGCCGCACTCGCGGGCCGACGTGGTCTTCGGCAAGGTCGTCGGTCGCGGCGCGGCGCTGTCGCTCGCGGTCGGTGCCGGGTTCCTCCTGCCCGCGATCGTCTTGGCGGGACTTTCGTGGACGGACCAGATTGCGGCGTTCAACGCCGGCTCCTACCTCGGATACACGGTGTTCGCCGCCGTTCTCGGCGTCGTCTTCGTCGCCATCGCGGTCGGCTGTTCGGCCGCCGCGTCGACGCAGCGACGGGCGCTGATCGGCGGCGTGTCGATCTACGTCCTCTTCGTGCTGCTGTGGGGCGCGATCACCGGACAGGTGCTCGGAGCCGCGAGTCCCATCGTCGACCCGCTTCCGTTTTCGACGGCACAGATCCGGACGTTCCTCCAAGTCGCAAACCCCACCGCCGGCGTCGAGGTACTGACGAACGCGTTCCTCGGTGGACAGCTGTTCACCGGCGACACGGTCAACCAACAGATCTCCGCGGCGTCGATGCTCGTGTTCTGGGCGCTCGCGCCGCCGCTCGTCGGTCTCTGGAAGTTCGACACGGACGACCTCTAGACCTAGACGCCGTCTCCGAGGGAGCGTTCCTACTCCAACACGACCAACACGTCGCCCATGTCGACGCTGTCGCCCTCGGCGACGTGTACGCTCGCGACGGTGCCGCCGCGCTCGGCGACCACGTCGTTTTCCATCTTCATCGCCTCCAGTACGCAGACCACGTCGCCGGCGGCGACCTCGTCTCCCTCGCTCACATCGACAGAGAGGATCGTCCCTTGCATCTCGGCTTCGACCGCCTCGCCGCCCTCTGCCACGTCCACGTCGTCGTCTCCGTCGTCGTCGGTCGCCTGCGGCGGGCGCTGTGTGGAACCGCTCCCGCCACTCTCGGGCGTCGGAATCGGCCGCGCGCCGCGCTCTTCGAGTTCCACCTCGAAGCGCTTCCCGTTCACCTCGACGGTGAACTCGCGTTCGGTCACCTCCTCGTCGTCGTCAGAGTCGCTCTCCGTCTCCGTGCCCCATCGATTTTGCGCGTCAGCGACTAGGTCCGGGTCGAGCTCCTCGTCGAGGTATTTCGTCGTGTGAATCCCGTCGACGAACTGCTCGTCGTCGAGCATGAGCCGGTGGAACGGGACGATCGTGACGACGCCGTCGATGTCGTACTCGGCGAGCGCGCGCTTCGACCGGGCGAGACACTCCTCGCGGTCCGCGCCCCAGACGATCAGCTTCGCGATCATCGAGTCGTAGTCGGTGACAATCTCGTCGCCCTGACGGAGCGCGTCGTCGACGCGGACGCCGATCCCGCCCGGCGGGTCGTACGTGTCGAGCGACCCCTCGTTCGCGGGCTGGAACTCCTCTGCGGCGTTCTCGGCGTTGATCCGGAACTCGATCGCGTGTCCGTCCAGTTCCACCTCGTCCTGCGAGACCGACAAGCCCTCGCCGCTCGCGACGCGGAGCTGCTCTTTGACTATGTCTATCCCCGTCAGCTCTTCCGTGACGGTGTGTTCGACCTGAATTCGGGTGTTGACTTCGAGGAAGTAGAAGGGCGTGTCCGGCCCGAGTGGCTCCGTCGGATCGCGGTCGGGGTCCTCCTCGACGAGGAACTCCACCGTTCCGGCGTTGGTGTAGTCGGCGGCGGCGACGCCGCGGCGGGCGGCCTCGCCGATCCGCTCGCGTAACTCGTCCGAGAGAGCCGGGGAGGGACCCTCCTCGATTACCTTTTGGTGGCGGCGCTGGAGCGAGCAGTCGCGCTCGCCGAGGTGGACCACATCACTCTCGTCGAGGGGGGTCTCGTCCTCACCGCCTTCGGCGGTCGGATCGTCCGCGACGATCTGGACCTCCACGTGTCGGGGGGTCTCCAAGTAGCGCTCCAGGTAGACGGAGTCGTTCGAGAAGTACGCCTCGCCCTCGCGTTTCGCCGATTCGAGCGCGTCGGCCGCCTCGTCGGCGCTCTCGACAACCTTCATTCCGCGGCCACCGCCGCCGCCCTCGGCTTTGATCGCGACCGGGTAGCCGTGCTCGTCTCCGAACTCGCGGACCGCCTCGGGTTCGGTGACGGGCTCCGTCGTTCCGGGGACGATCGGCACGTCGGCGTCAGCCATTACCCGGCGAGCGTGGGTCTTCTCGCCGAGCCGTTCCATCGCGTCGCTCGACGGCCCGACCCACGTGATTCCGTCAGCGGCCTCGACCCGCGCCGCGAAGTCGGCGTTCTCGGCGAGGAAGCCGTAGCCGGGGTGGATCGCGTCGGCGTCGGCAGCGCGTGCCGCCTCGACGACCGCCTCGCCGTCGAGGTACGAATCTGCCGCGCGCGCCGGGCCGACGTTGTACGCCTCGTCCGCGTACCGGACGTGGCCGCCGTGTTTGTCGGCGTCGCTGTACACGGCGACGGTGTCGACGCCGAGCTCCGCACAGGCGCGCATCACCCGCACCGCGATCTCTCCGCGGTTCGCGACGAGAACCTTGTCGAACATTCCTGCGGGAGTCTTCCACGATAACCCACCTCATTCTGTCGGTCCGTGCCGGCGACAGACTCGGCCCAGACGCCGAACTCAGAACCGCTCAGCGCGCCCGGCGGCGGTCCACGCGTCCGTCGGGACGCCCTCCGGGACGCGGACACGCCGGCCCTGTAAGCGATCGATCCGCCCGACGAACGACCACCGCTCTTCGTCCCAGTCGTCCGAGCCGTCGCTCTCGGCGGCCGCAGCTGCCGCGGCTGCCTCACCGTCGCGGAGGTGAGCGGCGACGGCCGCCACGATCGCGGCGGTCTCCGCGTCGTCGGCGTTCTCGGGGATCGTCAGCCCGGCGAGACCGTCATCCGCCGTCGGAGTCGGTCCGTCCGCCTCGCGTTCCTCTGCGTCGTCCGTCTCGCTCTCCTCCGAGTCGTCCGGCGTGTTCACCGCCATCAGATCGGAATGTTCCCGTGTTTCTTGTCGGGCTGATCCGAGCGCTTCCCCTTCAGCATCTGGAGGTCGGATATCAGGCGGGCGCGGGTCTCCGTGGGCTCGATCACGTCGTCGATGAAGCCGCGGTCCGCGGCGCTGTACGGGTTCGCGAACTCCTCGCGGTACTCGTCTATCAGCTCCTGTCTGCGCGCGTCCGGGTCATCGGCCGCGGCCAGTTCTTCTCTGTAGAGGACGTTGACAGCCCCCTTCGGTCCCATCACCGCGATCTCCGCCGTCGGCCACGCGTAGTTCACGTCGCCGCCGATGTGTTTCGAGGACATCACGCAGTAGGCACCGCCGTACGCCTTCCGGGTGATGACGGTGAGAAGCGGGACCGTCGCCTCAGAGAAGGCGTACAGAAGCTTCGCGCCGTGACGGATGATCCCGTTGTGCTCTTGGTCGGTCCCGGGCATGAAGCCGGGAACGTCCTCGAAGGTGACGATGGGGATGTTAAAGGCGTCACAGAAGCGGACGAACCGCGCGCCCTTCTGGCTCGATTCGATGTCGAGCGTGCCGGCGTTCACTCGGGGGTTGTTGGCGACGACGCCGACCGAGTGGCCGTCGAGCCGGCCGAAGCCGACGACGATGTTCTTCGCGAAGTTCTCCTGTACCTCGAAGAAGGACCCCTCGTCAACGACGCTGCCGATCACGTCCTTCATGTCGTACGGCTTGCGAGGCGCGTCGGGGACGATCTCCGCGAGATCGTCGTCCGCGCGCTCGGGGTCGTCCCACGGCTCTACGCGCGGCGGGTCCTCGACGTTGTTGGCGGGGAGGTACGAGAGCAGCCGTGCGATGTTGTCGAGCGCGTCCTCCTCGCTCTCCTCGGCGAAGTGCGCCACGCCGGAGGTCGACGAGTGGGTGACCGCGCCGCCGAGTTCCTCGAAGCTCACCTCCTCGCCGGTGACCGTCTCGATGACATCCGGGCCGGTGATGAACATGTGGGAGGTGTCTTTCACCATGAACGTGAAGTCCGTGATCGCCGGAGAGTACACCGCGCCGCCGGCGCACGGCCCCATGATCGCCGAGATCTGGGGAATCACGCCGGAGGCCTCGGTGTTACGCCGGAATATCTCGGCGAAGCCGCCGAGCGAGGCGACGCCCTCTTGGATCCGAGCGCCCGCGGAGTCGTTGAGCCCGACGACGGGCGCGCCCACATCCATCGCCTTGTCCATCACCTTGCACACCTTCTCCGCGAACACCTCGCCGAGCGAGCCGCCGAAGACGGTGAAGTCGTGTGCGAAAACGAACGTCTTTCGCCCGTTCACCTCACCGTACCCCGTCACGACCCCGTCGCCGGGAATCTGCTGTTCTTCCATCCCGAAGGTGTGGTTCCGGTGCGTGCGGAAGCGGTCGAACTCGTGGAACGTTCCGTCGTCGAGGAAGTAGTCGATGCGCTCGCGCGCGGTCATTTTCCCCTTCTCGTGTTGGGATTCGATCCGGTCTTCGCCGCCGCCTTTCGCCGCGCGCTCGCGCCGCTCGCGGAGGTCGTCGATGCGGTCGTCCATCGTCACGCCGGACCACCCTGAGTCATTACCTCGACGGTCACGAAGCGGCGTCAAAAGGATTCCCCTCTCCGACGTTTTCGGGATCGACGTTCGTCGAGTATCGGCACCACCGAGAACGTTGCCGTCGGAAGCGCCGCCAGTTCGGCGAGCGATCGATCCGCCGCCGATCGGTCATCACAGCCCCTGTCTTCGGTTCACACGCGGGGCTTCGGTTCGACGCTTTTAAACCTCCGATGGACCACTCTTCGGTGAGACAGGCTTCGCCTGTTTCACTGACCCGTAGGAGCGACCTGCGTACTACGGAGGTGAAAATGGCAGACACAATACAAGAGGCCGTGACCCTCGCACTCGACGATGCCCCCGAGCGGAACTTCCGCGAGACAGTGGACATCGCTATCAACCTGCGAGACCTCGACCTCAACGATCCGTCGAACCGCATCGACGAGTCCGTCGTGCTGCCGGCTGGAACGGGGCAGGAGACACAGATCGTCGTCTTCGCGGAGGGCGAAACCGCCGTCCGCGCAGAGGAGGTCGCTGACGAAGTACTCGACAGCGATGACCTCGAAGACTTAGGAGACGACGACGACCGCGCTAAGGATCTGGCCGACGAGACCGACTTCTTCGTCGCCGAAGCCAACCTGATGCAGGACATCGGTCGGTACCTCGGTACCGTCCTCGGTCCGCGCGGGAAGATGCCTACCCCACTGCAGCCGGACGACGACATCGTCGACACCGTCAACCGGATGAAAAACACCGTGCAGCTCCGGTCTCGCGACCGGCGCACGTTCCACACCCGCGTCGGTGCCGAAGACATGGGTGCCGAAGCGATTTCGGACAACATCGACGTCATCATCCGGCGACTCGAAGCGGACCTTGAGAAAGGGCCGCTCAACATCGACGGGATCTTCGTGAAGACCACGATGGGTCCCGCAAAGGAGGTACCCGTATGAGCTCGGTCCGGAAGACCGAGACGATCCCGCAGTGGAAGCGCGAGGAAGTCGACGAACTCGTCGACTTCATCGACTCGTTCAACTCCGTCGGGATCGTTGGCGTCGCCGGCATTCCGAGCCGCCAGCTCCAAGCCATGCGCCGCGAGCTTCACGGCTCCGCAGACGTTCGGATGAGCCGCAACACGCTCACCGTTCGCGCGCTCGAAGAAGTCGACCAAGGCGTCGAGGAGCTGACCCAGTACATCTCGGGTCAGGTCGCGCTCATCGGCACGAACGACAACCCGTTCGGCCTCTTCAAGCAACTCGAAGCGTCGAAGACCCCCGCCCCCATCAACGCGGGCGAGGTCGCCCCCAACGATGTCGTCATCCCCGAGGGTGACACCGGCGTCGACCCGGGACCGTTCGTCGGGGAACTCCAGACGATCGGCGCGGCCGCGCGCATCCAAGACGGCTCGATCATGGTCACCGAGGACTCGAAGGTCCTCGAAGAGGGCGAGGTCGTCGACGACGACCTCGCGAACGTCCTGACTGAACTCGGCATCGAGCCGAAGGAAGTCGGGCTCGACCTGAAGGGCGTCTACTCCGAGGGCGTCCTGTTCGAGCCGGACGAGCTCGAAATCGATGTCGACGAGTACGAGGCTGACATCCAGGCCGCCGCGGCCGCCGCGCGCAACCTCTCTGTCAACGCCGCGTACCCGACGGCAGCCACCGCCGGCACCCTTCTCGCGAAGGCGTCCGGCGAGGCCAAGTCCGTCGGACTGTTCGCGGAGATCGAGAGCCCGGACGTCGTGCCCGACCTCATCGGGAAGGCTGACGCCCAGCTCCGCGCGCTCGCGGCGCAGATCGACGACGAGGAGGCGCTCCCCGAGGAGCTGCAGGGCGTCGAAGCCGCCCCGGCCCCGGAGACGGACGACGGCGACGAGGAACAGGCGGAGGAAGACACAGAGGACGCGAACAACACCGAGGACACCGCCGATGCCGACACCGACGAGGACGACGGCGACGACGGCGGCGACGGCCTCGGTGCGATGTTCGGCTAACACTACGAGGACACACCAATGGAATACGTTTACGCTGCGCTCATCCTGAACGAGACTGGCGAAGAGATCAACGAAGACAACATCACCGGCGTGCTTGAAGCCGCCGGCGTCGACGTCGAGGAATCCCGCGTCAAGGCGCTCGTCGCCGCGCTGGAAGACGTCGACATCGAGGAAGCCATCGAGACGGCCGCCGCGGCTCCTGCCGCCGGCGCGGCCGCCAGTGGCTCCGCGGACGACAGCGCGTCGGACGACGACGGCGAGGAGGAGGCCGACGAAGCCGACGCCGAAGAGGAAGCCGACGACGGAGACGACGAAGAAGACGACGACGGCGGCGAAGGCCTCGGCGAGCTGTTCGGCTGAGACCGGACCTACCCCACGTCATCTCGACGTTCGTCGAGACGCGTTTCGAATTCTCTCATTTTCGCGCCCGCGAGCGACGGTCACACCGACGAGCGACACGCTCGTACGTGACTCACAAGCCACCGATCGCCGCCGATATCAGTCAATCGTCGGCCGGCTCGTGGTACTCCTCGGCCGAGCGGTGGTACCGCTCCGCCGGTGACCGGGCCCCCGTGTAGAGTCGCACGTCGGGGAACAGCAGGAGTACGCCGAGCACCGTCAGCGCGCCCCCGACGAGAAGTGCCCACCCCCAGCCGGTGAATATTTCGACGGTGAACTGGAGCGCCCAGACGGCGGCAGCGACCGCGAGGACGCTCACGGCGAATCCGGCGCTCACCTCCGCAGAGTCGGTCGTCATGACTGACTATTCTCCTTATCGGGAATAAGCTATCGCCGCCAGTTATTGACTATGAGAACTAAGGCAAAGGGCGGAGTGAGCGGACACCAGCGTGACCGAGTTAGGCGTCCGTTTCGAGCCGTTCGGAGGGGTCGACCGCCGTCGCGACCTCTTCGCTGTGGTTCACGGCGAGTCCGACACCGACGATCGCGCCGTACGCGGCGATCGCGAGCCAGCCGTAGCCGACGACCGTGAGTCCGTCGGGGCTCATCCCGCCGAGCACCCAGCCGAACGACACCGCGGCCCACGCGGCGAGCGCGACGACGTAGAGATTCAGCGGCGTCCCCGTGACCGAATTTCGCTCGAATCGCTCGATCCGTTCATCGGTCGCGTCCGCCTCGACGGCCTCGTCCCGCCGAGCGAACATCCCCGCGGCGACGATCGTGCCAGCCGCGGCGACGGCGAACCAGGCGTACCCGACGACCGGAATCGCCACCGAGATGACGCCGAGCGCCCACAGCGCAGTGAAGCCGCCGCCGATCACCGCGAGCGCACAGTACCCACGAAAGCACTGCGTTATCATGTGCCTCATATAAGATAAGATATTATACTGAGGTGTTATAAAATCACCGGCGAGCCGTCGCGTCACTCTCCCACCGCGGTTCAACGGCCGACAGTATCTCGAGTGATAACGAGGCCCGCGAGTTTTTACACTACTCACCGGAACTACGAGCAATGAACATTGTCGACGGCGACAGGATTGAGTGCGATCGGTGTGAGTCGGTGTTCCCGATCGAGGACGTTTCGCTGCTCGAAAAAGAGACGAACCGCGACTATGAGCGCGTGCTCTGTGCGGCGTGTCTCGGTGTCGTCGGCGTCCCCAAGGGGTACACGCTCCGTCGCGACATCAGTCACCTCGCGGGATGAGCCGTCGAGTTCTCCGATCGGACCGCCTCGCTCGCCGCTGCCTTCCCATCGAAGTGCTTTTTTAGCGGCGAGGGAAACTCGCGGGCATGGAAATCGACGCGGAACTCCGCCGGCAGATCACGGTCTCGCTGCTGGCGGCCGCGGTATTCATCCTCGGGCTGGTCGGTATCGGTGTAACCTTCGGCGGCTCGGCCGCCCTGCCCGAGGCCGGCGCTATCGCGCTCGTCGCACTGCTTGCCGGATTCGTCCTGCTGATGGCACTCGTCGGCGCGTACCTCATCCGCGCGAAAGATGAGGACGCCTGAGCGGGCTACAAATTTTCAGTCCGATTTCGCGGACGCAGATCGCAACTCAACGCTGAGTCTCACAGCGACCGCTCACAACTTTGATTTCGCCGGTCGTCTGCGCTCTCACCGATCGGTCAGGTCGTTCTCGCCGACATCGCCACCAGCCTCGTCGCGGGAGGACTCATCGTCTCCGTCACCGTCGCCTTCGTGTTGCTCGCGCCAGTCGGTAATCTCGTCGGCCGCCGCCACGCGCTTCTCGTAGTACGCGAGGGGATCGGCGGCCACCTTCATGTGGTCGTTCTCGTTGTGACAGATCCCGTAGTTGGCGAGGGTTTCGCAGGTCGGCGGCGGGTACTGCGTCCCGCGGTCGTCTCGTAGATACTCGGTCTGGTAGCGGATCCCCTCCGCGTCGAGACTCGTGTCGGCACAGAAGGCGACGACCTCGTCGGGCGTCATCCCGATCCCGACGAGAAACGCCATCAGCGCGAACGACTCCGGCGGAGACAGCTCCGCGTCCCGCTCGGCCTTCTCGATCAGGTTCGTCATGCACGGCGGGAACAGATCGGGGGCGACGACATCTATCGGCCCAGCGTACGTTCGCTCGGAGAGCAACCGCTTGAGGTCGGCCACGCCGGATTCCAACTCCGCGGCGATCTCACTGTCGTCGGCCAGCTCGAAGGGGAGCCCCTCTCGGACGCGGTCCTCGACGGCGGATTCGATCGCGCGCAGCAGGTCGTCGCGAGAGAGACGGACTGCGCCGTCGGCGAGCGCCCGGTTGACGAGTCGCCAAGACTCCCCCCACGCCGGCGACGTAAGGTCGAGGTACGACCCCACAGCGATCCGGTAGTGGTTACCCGTAGACCCTGTGTTTCCGCCGCTCATGCCCTCGCTCGCACCGCCGCCGATCCCGTTACCGCCCACACCTCCGCCGCCGATCCCGTTACCGCCGATCGAGGCGGTCGCCTCTGACCGCACCGCGTCGTCGAGGTCGAACTCGGTCAGCACGTCGGCGAGGGAGACGGTCGGCGTCGACACCGACTGCAGTTCGTCGTCGGTCGCGAGATCCTCGCGGATCCGATCCATCGCAGTCGCCGCCTCCGCGGCCGCGTACTTCTCGATTGCGGGCTCGGAGTCGAGAAGCGACACGAGGATCCGCGCGATCGGGTACGAGAGCAGCTCCGCCTGCGTGTCGTAGGCCGAATCGGCGGGGAACGGCCCACTCTCCGACTCGATCGTCCCGTCGAGTAAGGCGCGCTCGACGCGCTCGCGGGCGCGTTCGACCGCTGGCGCGTCCGCTCCGACGAGTTCCGGCAGCGACACCGCCGCGTCGGCGACGGCCTCGCGGGCGCTCGCGAAGAACGGGTACTTGGCGTCGAGCACGTCCATGTCCGCTCCGAGGTAGCAACGGCCGGCGAATAAGCGGTGCGGTCCGCGGCGGGCAGCTGTGGTCCGCGCGGGGGCGTCCCCGAGAGGCTACTCGTCGTCCGCGTCGGCGTCGTCGGCTTCCTCGACAGGTGCGCCCGGCGCGTTCGACTTCACGCTTCGGAGCCCCTGTTTCGCCTTCTGTTTTGAGGCGTATCCTTGGCCGCCGTCAGCGATGATGTTGCCGTTGTCGTGGCGGAGTCGCCAGCGCCACTCGTCCGCGTTGTCGGTGAACAGCTCGAATGTCGCGCTGCTTCCCCCCTCCTCGGGCGGTTCCTCGTCGCTGTCGACGTCGATCACGTGGCTCCCGGGCGCGTTCCGCTGGACGCTCTCGATACCAGACCGCGCGTCGCGTTTGTCGCTGTACCCCTCTCCGCCGTCGGCAATAATGTTGCCGTTGTCGTGGCGGAGCCGCCAGCGCCACTGGTCCGCGCTGTCGGCGTACAGCTCGAACGTTGCCTTGCTGGCGACGGCGTCGTCGTCTATCTCGCCGTCGGCCTCGCGCCATTCCATCTCTACCTCGAAGTGAACGGTTTCTCCGTCGCGTTCGAGTTCGACTTCGACGTCCGGCTCCGCCGCCGGGTCGACCGTCACCGTTCCCGCCTCGTCGACGGGGACGGGCTCGCCGCGGCGGAGCGCGCGAGCGATCCGTCGGAAGTACGTCGCCATCGCCTGTCGGCTCCGCGACTGCCGCGACTCGTGGACCGTTTCGTCTGTCATACGTGCTCACATCACACTCAGAACACAAAACGCTATGGCTGCGCCCCCGTTCGGACGCACGGACAGAGCTAAGTGGCGCTCTCTCGGCTGTCGACGTATGAGCGAGGAGTCGGAGGGTGAAGGATCGAGGGAGGCTCGTGAGAGTGTCGCAGAGCCGAAGGCGGTCGATGAAGACGACGAGTCGAAGGCGAACGGTGGAGACGAGCCGAAGCCGACCCGCGAAGACGACGAGGAGACGAAGGGGATCCGCGAGGGTGTCGAGGAGTCGACCGGCGACCCACGCCTCGTCGTGCTGTTGAACGCCGTGCTGTCGACGTGGCTCGCGTGGACGGCCGTGTGGGGGCTCGATCTGCTTGCCGTCGTCGACTACAGCCTCACCAACGTCGGTACTCTCGCGCTCGTGATCTTCGCGCTGACGTACGCCGTTGTGCTGCGGTGACTCCGCCCCCGCGGCGGAGACGGCCGCCGCGCGCACCACCTCGTCCGTGCGGTCGGCCGCGGTTCGCCATCTTTTAACGCTAACGCGTCCCGACATTCGGGCAATGACCATCGAAGACCGCGACGACGCGCACCTCATCACGCACGCGCTGGCGACGGACACCCTCTCGCGGCTCCGAAATGTCGAGACCGAACAGGTTGCGTTCCGCAAGGGACTGGTGAAACTTGGCCGTATCTGCGGCTACGAGATCATCGACGGCGCGATGGAGACGGAGTACGTCCCGGTCCAGACGCCGCTCGAAGAGACGACCGGCGAGCGCGTGAAAGGACTCGACGACGTGGTGATCATCAACGTCCTCCGCGCGGCGACCCCCTTCGTCGAGGGGCTGCTCAAGGCGTTCCCCCGCGCGAAACAGGGCGTCATCTCCGCCGGCCGCGACGAGGAGGCGGGGATGACCGCCGACGGCGAGTTCCCGATCACCATCGACTACGTGAAGCTACCGGAGATCCGCCCCGACGACACCGTGATCGTCGCCGACCCGATGCTCGCGACCGGTTCCACGATGTGCGCGGTCCTCGAACACGTGCTCTCGGAGGCCGACGACTTCGAGGACCTGTTCGTGCTCTCCGCGGTCTCCGCGCCCGACGGACTCGTCCGCGTGAGCGAGGCGGTCCCCGAGGCCGACCTGTTGACGGTCGCCATCGACGACCGTCTCGACGACGATGGGTTCATCGTTCCCGGCCTCGGCGATGCCGGCGACCGCGCGTTTCGGACCGTCTGAGCCTCCCCCGCCGCCGCGTGCTCCGACGGCATCGCACCGACGTACATTTAAGAACCGTCCCCGAGAGCGATCGGTATGAGCAACGCGGCGGCGAACGAGCCCTGTGACGCCTGTGGCGACCCCACGACGGACGCGCTCGCGCGGACCGTCCGGCTGAGCGTCGACCGCGCGAACATCGACACCCAGCGGCTCTGCCCCGACTGCTTCGCCGACTGGATCCGGCGGTATCAAGACCGGATGGCCGGCGGCGACAGCGACGGCGGCGACTCGGAGATAATCGTCGATTAACTCGCGCCGCGACGCGGGCGCTTCCGCTGGCAACGCCCGACTGGACCGCCCATCTTAAGCCCCGGGGGCACGGACGCCGAGGCAAATGGATCTCGCCATCGACGCGCCGGTTCCGACGGCACCAGACTGCGCCGCCGACGGCACGTGGCTCGCCTGCATCGAATGCGACGAGACGTTCGCGCCCTTCGAAGATGTCCGATACACCTGCGACGAGTGCGACGGACTGCTCGAAGTGCGCTACGACGATCCGCCGACGTTCGACGAGTTCGGTGCGGGCGCGCCGACCGACGGCCCCGACCGCGGCGTCTGGCGCTACCGCGAGGGACTCCCCTTCGATCTGGGCGTGACACTGCCCGAGGGCGACACGCCGCTCCACCGCGTCCCACGCATCGAGGAGTCCGTCGGGGTCGCCGCGCTGCGGA
Organism: Halorubrum laminariae; assembly: GCF_024494655.1. GTDB lineage: Archaea > Halobacteriota > Halobacteria > Halobacteriales > Haloferacaceae > Halorubrum > Halorubrum laminariae. Next base: position 543,784 of record NZ_JANHDL010000002.1, read on the forward strand.
TCAAACACGAGGGGATGAACCCCACCGGCTCGTTCAAAGACCGCGGCATGACGGTCGGTGTCCGCGTCGCCAAGGAACTCGGCGTCGGCGCGCTCGCCTGTGCGTCCACCGGCAACACCTCTGCGGCGCTCGCGGCCTACGGCGGCCGCGGCGATATGGAGACGCTCGTGCTCCTCCCGCAGGGGAAAGTCGCGGCCGGGAAGGTCGCACAGGCGAGCCTCCACGGCGCGCGCATCCTCGAAGTCGACGGTAACTTCGACGCCTGTCTCGACATCGTGCAGGAACTCGCTGCCCGCGGAGAGGCGTACCTGCTCAACTCCCTGAACCCCTTCCGGCTGGAGGGCCAGAAGACGATCGGTTTCGAGATCTTAGAGGAGTTTTACGCCGACTACGGAACGTTCCCCGACCGGATCGTCCTCCCCGTCGGCAACGCCGGCAACACCGCGGCGCTGTACAAGGGGTTCCGCGAACTCGTCCAGTCCGGCGCGCTCTCGGTCGATGAGGTCCCGAAACTTACCGGCGTGCAGGCCGCCGGAGCCGCGCCGATGGTCGAGGCGATCGAGGCGGGCAACGACGAGATCCGCCGCTGGGAGGAAGTCGAGACGCGCGCGACCGCGATCCGCATCGGCAACCCGGTCAACGCGCCGAAGGCGATCCCGGGGATCAGGAACACCGGCGGCACCGCCGTCGCCGTCGAAGACGACGAGATCACCGACGCACAGCGCGATCTCGCCGAGGAGGGCGTCGGCGTCGAGCCCGCTTCCGCCGCGAGCCTCGCGGGGCTCAGGAAGCTCCGCCGCGAGGGCGTCGTTGCCGACGACGAACGGGTCGTCTGCCTGACGACCGGCCACCTGTTGAAGGACCCGGACGCCGCTTACGCGGCCGGCGGCGACCCCGAACCCGTCCCGAACGATGTCGATGCCGTGGTCGAGCACTTGGAGGAGTGATCACGGACTCACCATTGCAGGAAACTCTCCCGGCTGGGGGAGACACAGGATGTTGATGATATAGTGCGAGCGCATACCCCCGTCTTCAGGCGCGGGAGGAGGTCAATGACTGTGGGAGTGGATGTTGCAGACCACCGCCCTCGACGAAATATTTAATTAACCATGCGGTGCCGCGAGGAGCCCGCGAGGGACGCCGCGATCGCCTTTATAAGGCGCGAGTAGCGAGGCTGGGGCGGCGTGAGGCTGCGGGGCGGTCGGGGGGAGTCAAAGGGGCAGGCGCGAGGACGAAGGCAGCCGTAGTAAGATCCCAACTCAGCGGTGCGGTGCCGTGAAATTTCCGCGACTTCAGGCGTGGGAGGATGTCAACTGTGGCGGATCTTCTGGTCTGACTACTATTTCGGGTTCATTTATGCTTCTTCAACAATATGAATCTTCTATGGCAACATCCCCGTTGGGTGAAATTGCCCCATTCAATATCGATGATCAGCGTATGTCGGTTCTTCTCGTTGATGACGACGAAGCGTTGGTCGACATGTCGTCGGCGTTCCTAGAACGTGAGGTTGACAATATCGAAACCACGACGCTCACTGATCCGGAAGCCGTTCTCGACGAACTCGTCGGGGAGAAGTACGACTGTATCGTGAGCGATTTCGATATGCCGGGGCTAGATGGCTTGGAGCTACTCAGTACACTTCGTGAAGAGGGGATCGAAATTCCGTTCGTACTTTTTACTGGCAAGGGAAGCGAAGAAATCGCCAGCCAAGCTATTACCGCAGGTGTCGACGAATATCTCCAGAAAGGAGGCCCCGAGGAGTATCCGGTTTTGGCAAACAAGATAGAGAATCTCGTCGAAAAGCACTGGGCAGAGACCCAAGTTCAGCGTGGCTTTCTAGCGATTGAATCTGCTGAAGAGGGCATCGGTATCATCGACGAGGACGGCGTCTATCAGTATATGAACGACGCCTACGCGCAGGTGTACAATCAAGACCGTTCTGACTTAATCGGGGAACATTGGGATATGCTGTACCCGCCGGAAGAGACGAAACGGTTTCACGAAGATATCCTCCCCGAACTCGAAACAACCGGTTCGTGGAGTGGTGTTTCGACCGGGGTGACAAAGCAGGGTACCCCTGTGCCTGAGAGGCTGGTCCTCACACAAATGAACAGCGGTGGTCACGTCTGTATTGTTCAAGAACTCGATAAGAACGACGAACTTGAAGCAGATCTCGCACTGAAGAATCAAGCCCTTGATGCAGCTGGTCTCGGGGTTGTTATCACTGATGCCACTCAGGAAGACAACCCAATTATTTACTTGAACAGAGGATTCGAGGAGCTGACTGGCTACGAAGAAGAAGAGGTATTGGGGCAGAACTGCCGGTTTTTGCAAGGTGAAGAGACGGCCCCAGATACAGTCGATACGATTCGAAATGCAGTTGATGAGGGTACGTCGATATCAACGGAAATTCGCAACTACCGTGCTGATGGAGAACCATTCTGGAATTTCCTTGAGATATTCCCGATCAAAGATGAGATGGGGGACGTAACGAACTTTGTTGGATTTCAGCGTGAGATCACCGACCGCCGAGCGTATACCACTAAAATCGAAGGACAACTCGACTGGCTCGGGGAATTTGGAAACGTCCTATCGCATGATTTGAAGACGCCACTCTCCGTCATTCAGGGAAACATTGAACTCGCAAAGAATCACTATAAGACTGAACAATTGGATGATGCGCTGGAGGCAGCTGATCGTCTGGAGGCCCTTGTTGAAGACTTGGCGAACGTGATGCAGCAAGGAGATCTGGTTGGTGACATTGAGTCGGTGGAACTCAACGATGTCTTCCGATCGTGGGACGCGTTCGAAACGCAACCGGAGTTGCTTGACATCCTTGACTCGAAATCAATTTTGGCAGATGAACAGGCCCTAGTCAGGTTAGCCGATAATCTCGTAAAGAATACCGTTGAACATGCCGGCACGGATACTGGAATGCGTGTCGGGACGCTCTCTGACGGCTTCTATTACGAAGACGATGGACCAGGTATCCCCGAGAACAACCGTGATGACGTGTTCAAGCCCGGATTCACGACGAAAGAAGACGGCACTGGATTTGGGATGGTGAGTATCAAACAAATCGCAATGGCACACGGCTGGAACGTTACTATCGAAACGAGTGATACTGGTGGAGTCCGATTCGAGTTCAGAGGAATTTCAGAGCCAGAATGACGCCCACCTCTTCGAATGCAATCCGGATTGAGGCTTTGTTTGAGAGGTCATCGGATTTTATCGCTATCGATGATATGACGATAGTGTTCAGCATAATCTATTTTCAGGCATTATAGGCAACACCCGCGGAGCCACACTCTTGTAAGGAATGCGGACGGCACTGGCGCGGCTACAACGAACCCGGTTCACGCCGTCCCGTTTAGTCGCGGTCCGAAAAACGCCGCCGCCGCCTCCCCGACCTCCTCGGCGCGTCCCACGAAGAAGTGGTCGGACTCGAACTCGACCGTCTCTATTCCTAACTCCTCAGCCCGCTCGACCACCGGCTCCCAGTCGGCCGTCGAGTCGCGCGTCGCGTACCAGATCCGAACGGGCACGCCGCGGTCCACGAGGTCGAAGAGCGCGGCCACGGCGTCGACGTCGGGATTCAAGCGCGCGGTCGGCGCGAGCGCGCAGACGCCTGCCAGTTCAGGATGCGCGGCGGCCGTCACGAGAGCGATCGTCGCCCCGAACGAGAAGCCGAACAGGCCGACGCGGTCGTAGCGCTCGGCCGCCCACTCCACGGCCCGGTCCGCGTCCGTGCTCTCGCCGTACCCCTCGTCCCAGTCGCCGTAATCGAACCGAAGGCAGTCGATCCCGTATTCGGCCACGGCGTCGCTCACGGCTGCCAGTCGCTCGTCGCCGCGGTGGCCGCGATGCTGAGGGTGTGGCGGACAGGCGACGACGACCCCGTTCGATCGCGTCCCGTCGGTCGCGCCGGCGTCGAGGCTGGCGCGCACGTCGCGGCCGCCGGAGATCAGAACGGTGTCAGTCACGCGTGAGTAGTGGAGAGCCGCAGTCGAGTGGGAAGTCGCAATCGAGACGCGCTCACGGAACTTGGGTCACGCGGTCGACGCCATCCAGCGCGGTCAGGTCGTCCGCGAGCGCCGCCTGATCGACGCCCGCCTCGTAGTAGAACACGATGTCGAAGGTCCCGTCTCGGAGCAGCTGCTGACACTCCCAGACGAACGCCTCGTCGTCGAGGGTCAGACCTTGGAACTGGTTCGACGAGAAGCCGGTGTCGTCGTTGCCGGCCTCGATGTACGCCTCGCCCTTGTCGGCGTGTTCGGCGATAACGTTGTTCGCCGCGACCGTCAGTTCGTGCATCTCCAAGTCCTCCTCGCCGCCGAGAGACGTGTGGACGATACAGCCGACGAGGTCGATGTCGCCCGGTTCAAGCAGGGCCTTCGTCCGCGCGTAGAGATCGGCGTCGACGGTCTCGCTCATGCCCGATAGTGTACCTCCGTTTATAAACGAATGACGGTTCTCGCGGCATCGGACGATCCTGACCGCGGACACGTCGAACGAACACTGGTCGGATCACTATCGCCGTAGTACCGTTTTCACACGCAATATTATAAAATATCAATTATACATTTGAAATTGATAGTTATGTCCTTCTAATGGACCGGAGAGATTCTGTGAACTGGTGGTGACAGGTGACTCGCCCAGAGTATCACGGATACGATGAGTCAATATTCCACGTATTCGGGAAGAATTGGATCGGTCGAGGCCGATCTACACGATCCGTCCGTCTCGTCGGCGATCCGCACACTGCCGTCAGCCCAGTGAGAATTACAAATATATGCGTGTAATACCAATCTCCGGCTTGCATAGAGTATCGGCGGTAGAATCAGCAACTATCGCCGGAATTCGGTGCTTTTGAGGCTTTGGGACCCGGTCTAGCCGATCGCTATATCTCACAGCTGTCGGCACGACGAATTCGAGTGATGTGAGAGACACGCTACCGTCTCCTCCCCTCTCGACAGATATTCTACGATACGTGGATTTATGTACCGTCGGTCGGGACGGAGCGCATGAACGAGGATAGCCAACTGCTGCGGACGACCGAAACGTCGCTCCACGTGATCGAGACGATGCGAGAGGAGGGTGAGATGACGCCCGACGAACTCGCGTCGACGCTCGACCTCTCGCGGAGTACGGTGTACAAGCACCTCCACACGCTCGGGAAGCACGGGTACGTGGTCGCCGACGGCGCGGAGTACCGGCTCGGTGGCCGGTTCTACGACATCGGGATGTTCGTCAGAAACCGCGAGAAGGTCCACGAGCTGGCGGGCAAGTACGTCGTCGAAATCGCCGATCAGGCGAACGAGGAGTCCGACTTCGGCGTCGAGGAAAATGGTCGGATCGTCACGCTCTTCGACTCGGTCGGGCCGTCGGCCCAGCCGAGCAGCCGGATCGAGAACTACGAGTACATGCACACGACCGCGATAGGGAAGGCCATTCTCGCGCGGCTCCCCGACGCTCGCGTCGACGCCGTCGTCGACCGGTGGGGGCTGCCGGCCGTCACCGACCGAGCGATCATCAGTCGGGACGCGCTCGAAGCGGAGCTGGCCGAGGTCCGCGACCGCGGGTACGCCGTCAACGACGAGGAGTCGATCCCGGGAAAGCGCGTCGCCGGCGTGGTCGCCGAGGACCCCTCCGGAGACGGGATCGGCGGGTTCACCGTGTCCGGACCGGCGTACCGAATCGAGGACACGGACCTGCATGGAGAGTTTCCGGACATCCTCGATCGCGTGGTCCCGGAGTTCGAAGCAGAACTCGCCTCACAGGACCTCGTGTGAGGCGAGGCCGAACCGTATCACTGACCCACCAACTTCGACGAACGGCGGTGAATTGTCCCAAGCGAGTGCGTGATGGCGGGAAACGCGCCGCCGTTTCGACCGAACGATCGCTTCGATTTCGGCGGACGTGAAAACAATTAAGTATCGCCTCGCTACAGGTAGGGTGCGTATGACATACCAAGCGCTCCCGTTTGCGGCGCTAGCGTTAGCGCCGCCGCTGCTCGCTATCGCCCTCGCAATGTACACCCGGCAGGTGCTCGTCTCGCTGTTCGCGGGCGTCTGGGTCGGCGCGCTACTGGTCGCCGACCTGAACCCGATCGCGGCGACGGCGCTGTCGATGGACTGGCTCGTGGAGGTGGTACGGTCGCCGTTCGACACGAAGTTCCTCATCCTCATCATGTTCATGGGGGCCGGCGCGGCGTTCATCTACAAGTCGGGGGGAATCCTCGCGCTCGAAAACTGGATCGGTCACCGGGTGAACACCGCCCGCGACTCGCAGGTGTTGACGTGGGTCATCGGCGTGTTCATCTTCTTCGACTCGTACACGAGCACGATCGTGACCGGCAACGCGACCCGCGACCTGAGCGAGGAGAACCGAAGCTCTCGCGAGATGCACGCGTACGTGCTCGACTCCACCACCTCGCCGGTCACGACGTTCGGCCCGGTCTCGAACTGGATCGGGTACCAAGTCTCCATGATAATTGTTGGGTTCGAGGCCGCTCGATTCAGTGCCGACGAACTCGGGATCACGGCGTTCGGGCTCTTCTTACAGAGCATCCCGTGGAACATCTACTGCTTCCTCGCCTTCTTCATGGTCGGCTTCATCTCGCTCACGCAGCGCTTCTACGGGCCGATGCTCGACGCCGAGTGGCGGTCGCGCTCAACGGGCCAAACCATTCGAGACGACGCGACGCCGCTGTCTGATGTTTCAACTGATGTCGGCGAGCCGAGCGAGAAGAACCCGTCTCTCGTGAACTTCTTTGCCCCGATCCTCTCGCTTCTCGTGGTCGGGCTCGTGTCGATGTGGTGGCTCGGCGGCGGGCATCAGCCGGGCGTCGATATCGCGACGGCGTTCCAAGAGACCGATGTCGCGCTCGGACTCCTGTACGGTTCCTTCGCCTTCTTGGCGGTCGGAATGATCGGCGCGCTCGGGCTCGGAACGATGGACATCGAGCAGGCGAGCGACACGGTCATCGACGGCTTCAAGACGATGATGATCGCCGCCGCGATCATCGTGCTCGCGTGGAGCATCGGGCACGCGGCGGAGCAGGTCGGCACCGCGCAGTACATCGTGGATATGATGGTCGGCAGCGGGGTGCCGGGCTCGCTGTTGCCGCTCATCGTGTTCGTCGCCGCGATGTTCATCGCGTTTACCACCGGTACCTCGTGGGGAACGATGGCTATCTTGACGCCGCTCGCGATCCCGCTCGGCTACGAGCTGGTCGGGCCGTCCGTGCTCCCCGTGTTGATGGGGGTGCTCTTCGGCGGTGCGATCTGGGGCGACCACGTCTCGCCGATCAGCGACACGACGGTCATGTCGTCGATCTTCGCCGGGTCCGATCACGTCGACCACGTGAACACGCAGATCCCGTTCGCCATGACGGCCGCGGGCGTGACGGTTGTCGCGCTGCTTTTGTACGCCGTCGGGATCACGTCCGCGTTCGTGCTCCTCCCGCTGTCCGTCGTGTTGGTCGCGGTCGCCGTGATCGGTCTGAACAAGTTCGACGCCAACCGGAAGGGGCTCCCGGAAGTGATGCCGACCGCCGACGCGATCGGTGACGACGCCGAGCGCGTCGAGGGGAGCTACGACTACCTCACGTCGCTCCCTCTGATCGCGCTCACCGTCGTCGCCGCGTACCTCGCGCTCGTGTTCGTGTTCGTGTCCTTCGGTGGGTGATTCGGCGCGGCGATCCGCTGCCGAACCCGTGCGGCGATCCGCTGCCAATCCGGCGTGGCGCTCCGCTTCCAAACTCGTGCGACCGGAGCTGTTATGAACCGGCTTCGGAATAGATGAAATCACCACACATGCCATCCGTTCACGTCATCGCTACTGGCGGGACCATCGCGGGAACCGACGGCGAACGCGGCGTGTCACCGAGCCGGTCGGGCCACGAGCTGATCGAGGCGGTCCCGCAGCTGTCCGATCGGTTCGACGCGACCGTCACGCAGGTTGCACAGCGGCCCAGCACGGCGCTTTCGACGAGCGACATCGTCGCGATCGCGGAAACGGTCGAGCGCGCCGCAGCGACCGCCGACGGCGTCGTCGTGCTCCACGGGACTGACACGATGGCCGAGACCGCCTACTACCTCGACCTCGTCGTCGGCTCGGACACGTCGGTCGTTCTGACGGGCTCGCAGCGAACGGCGACGGACCCGAGCCCCGACGGCCCCGCAAATCTCGTCGGGGCGTTCGAGGCGGCGACGCACGCGACCGTCGAGACCGGGGCATACGTGTTCTTCAACGACCGGCTCCACGCCGCGCGGGCCGTCAGGAAGCGACACGCGAGCAACCCCGGCGCGTACGACTCGGGCCACTACGGGCTCGTGGCCGAACGGACCCCCGAGGGGCTGTGGTTCTACCGCCGCCCGGAGAGCCTGTCGCCGCGGCTGCCGCAGAGCGAACTCACCGCCAGCGTCGAGGTGGTAACGACCTCGATCGGTATCGGGGGCGACGGGCTCCGAGACGCCGTCGATCGCGGTGTCGATGGGGTCGTGGTCGACGCGTCCGGGATGGGAAACGTGCCGCCCGACGTCGCCGATGCCATCGAGACCGCGATCGGCGAGGGCGTCCGGGTCGTCGTCACGAGCCGCTGCACGGACGGCGCGACGGCACCGGTGTACGGCGGCCACGGTGGCGCGGCAGCGCTCGTTGAGATGGGGGCAGTCCTCGGCGGCGATCTCGACGCGCACAAGGCGCGGATGGCGCTGCTCGCGGCGCTATCGGCACCGGCGGATATCGATATCGAGTCCCTGTTCGATCCACCGCTCTTCGAGTAGAAGTCCCCGTCGAACCGGTGCCGTCACGCTGAAGACGACGCGTCGAGCCGAACCTGACTCCACGATCGTCGGTCGAAAATAGACCGCCAAAACTATATGAAATATTAGGATAGTACAATAATACCAGAAAAAATTCATATATTCGGAGCGTACCCGTTCGTGGATCCGCTGTGGAAATACTCAAACGGGCCGCCGTCTGAGGATCCCCCGTGAACCGGATCCAGCTCGGCAACACGGTCTTCGAGGGCGCGAACAACGTCTATCTGCTCGACGGGCCGACGACCGGGCTCGTCGACACGGGCGTCGCGTTTCCCCATGTCCGCGACGAACTGCGGTCCGGGCTCGCCGATCACGGGGTCGCGTTCGGCGATATCGACGACGTGGTGGTGACGCACTGGCATCCAGACCACGCCGGGCTCGGTGGCGAGATACAGGCGGCGAGTGGGGCGGACGTGTTCGTCCACGCGGCCGACGCGCCCCTCGTCGACGGGAGCGTGCCGCCGCTGATGGCGGACCCCGACCTCCAGCGGAAGACGTTCGAAGCGTGGGGGCTCCCTGACGACGCCCGCGCGGAGCTGACGGAGTTTTTCGCGTCGGTGAGCGTGGATCTGTCGGGGTCGCCGGCCGACGTGACTGAGCTGTCCGACGGCGACGAACTCACGGTCGGGGGCGTGGATCTCGAAGCCGTCCACCTCCCGGGGCACACGGCCGGGCTCACCGGGTTCGCGTTCGACGTGGCCGAGGCGGACGAAGCCGCAGCGGCGGCCGAGACGACCGAGGCGGGCGAAGCGGTCGAGGCGGGGACGACCGACTCCGCCGCCGAGGGGCTGTTCGCCGGCGACGCCGTCCTCCCGACGTACACGCCGAACGTCGGCGGGGCGGACGTTCGGCTCGACGAGCCGCTGGCCGCGTACGCCCGGAGCCTCGTCCGGGTGATCGAGCGCGACTTCGCCGTCGCGTACCCGGGCCACCGCGACCGGATCGACGAGCCCGCGGTCCGGGCGGCGGCGATCCTCGATCATCACCGAACGCGGACGCGACGGGTGATGGACGTGCTCGACGACCTCGGGCCGGCCACCCCGTGGGAGGTGTCGGCGGAGCTGTTCGGCGCGCTCAACGAGATCCACATCCTCCACGGGCCGGGTGAGGCGTTCGCACACCTCGACCACATTGCGACCGCCGGCGTCGCCGAGCGCGACGGGGACCGCTACCGGCTCGTCGACCCGGACGTCGATGTCAACTCGCTGTTTCCGGCGACGCCCCTCGAACGAACCGATCTCGACGCTGGCGACGGATGAGCGCCAGCGACGGATGAGCGCCAGCAACGAGTGATCACCGGCGAACTGTCGGCCGGTATTTGAACACGGTGTATTGTACGATGTGTCCAAAGCTATTATCCCTTCAGGGAGCCTACTGTATAGCGATGAGTTCTACCGAATCCGTTCCCACGGACCCGATACAGCTGGATGATGCCGCCGACTTCGACGACCTCGTGGCCGAACACGACACCCTCCTCGTCGACTTCTACGCCGACTGGTGCGGACCGTGTCAGATGATGGAGCCTGCCGTGGAGGCGGTCGCGGCGGACACCGACGCCGCGGTCGTGAAGGTCGACGTGGACCAGCACCAAGATCTCGCCGGCGAGTACGGCGTGCAGGGAATTCCGACGCTGCTCGTCTTCGCTGGCGGCGAGTTGGCGAACCGGATGGTCGGCGCACAGAGCGAGTCGGCACTGATCGACGCGGTCACCGACCACGTCGCCTGAATGTCGCGAGCCCAGACCGAGATCGAGGACATGACGCCGCGCGAACTCCGTGCGGACGTGCCGGCGCTTTCGGACGCGGCGTACTTCAACTTCGGCGCGCATGGCCCCAGCCCACGCTACGTCGTCGAGGCCGCCGCGTCGTCCATCGAGGACCACGAGTTCGGGTCGGGCGCGACCGACCCGTACGAGCACGCCTTCGGGACGTACGACGCGGTCCGCGAGCGGATCGCCGAGTTCGTCGGAGCCGAGCCAGACGAGATCGCGCTAACGGAGAGCACGACCGACGGGATCACGCGGATCGCCGGCGCGATCGACTGGGATCCGGGCGACGTGGTCGTCCGGACCGATCTGGAGCATCCCGCCGGCGTCCTCCCGTGGAAGCGGCTCGAACGCGAGGGCGTTGAGGTCCGCGTCGTCGAGACCAAGAACGGCCGGGTCGACCGCGAGGCGTACGCCGAGGCGGTCGCCGACGCGCGGCTCGTCTGCTTCAGCGCGATCACGTGGACCCACGGAACCCGACTCCCCGTCGCCGACCTCGTCGGCATCGCCGACGAGGCGGGCGCGTTCACCCTCGTCGACGCGGTGCAGTCGCCCGGGCACGTCCCGATGGACGTGTCGGCGTGGGGGGCCGACGCGGTCGCCGCGGCCGGACACAAGTGGGTGCTGGGCCCGTGGGGTGCGGGGTTCCTCTACGTCGACCGCGACGCCGCGGCCGACCTCGCGCCGCGCGCGGTGGGATACCGCAGCGTCGCCGACCCGAGCGCCGACGAGATCGAGTACGCGGACGGCGCGAAGCGGTTCGAGGTCGGAACGACGACGGCGGCCGCACACGCCGGGCTCGTCGAGGCGCTCGACGCGATCGACGCGGTGGGGCTCGATGCGATCGAAGCGCGGATCGAGTCGCTCACCGACCGGCTGAAAGACGGCGTGCCCGACGACCGACTGCTGAGCCCCCGCGCCTACGAAACCGGGCTCGTCACGATAGACGTCGACGACCCCGAGGCGACAGTCGAGCGCCTCGCGGAGGAGGACATCGTCATCCGGTCGCTGCCGTATCCGGACGCGATCCGGGCGTCGGTCCACGCCGTCTGTTCGGAGTCGGAGGTCGACCGGCTCGTCGAGGCGCTCGACGCGGGGTGGTGAGCGACTGACCCGCGTCAGCCCGCCGGCCGGTTCCCCGCTCGATCGGACGCGTTTTAGCACTCGACGCACAAGACCAACCATGGGTTTCCACACGTTCGATGTCGAGCGGGCCGACCGGCTGGAACGTCCCGGCGTTCGCTACCGCTGGGTGTCGGCCGAGGAAGTGATCGGCGGGCTCGCTCCCGCCGGTGACGACGCAGTCGCGGATCTGGGAAGCGGCACCGGGTTTTACACTGACGACGTCGCCCCGCACGTCGGGACCGTCTACGGGATCGACGTGCAGGCCGAGATGCACGACCTCTACCGCGAGAAGGGCGTCCCGGAGAACGTCGAACTGATCGCGAGCGACGTGGGCGACCTCCCGTTCGACGACGACGACCTCGACGGTGCGTTCTCGACGATGACCTTCCACGAGTTCGCGACGCCCGCGTCGATCGACGAACTCGTGCGCGTGCTCCGTCCCGACGCCCGGCTCGCGATCTTCGACTGGACGGCCGACGGCGACGGCGACGACGGGCCGCCGGTCGACGAGCGGTACGCCGCGAGCGACGCGGTCGAGATGCTGGAGGCGGGGGGCTTCGCGGTCGAGAGCGCGTCGACGCGCACGGAGACGTTCGCTGTCGTCGCTCGCGCGCCCTGAGCACGACACAACGCGTTTTTACTCGCGGCTCGCCTCTCGTCTCGTATGACAGTAACCGACGACGACGAACTCCCGGAGCGGGCCCGCCGGGCGTTCGCCGACCACGGCGCGTTCGATCCCGACGGCGACGGCTGGCGCGTCGCGACGACCGCGTTCGACGCCGTGGTGGGTGCCGAGTCAAGGGGGACAGACGAGATCCGGTTCTCGGTGACCGTCACTGTGCCGACGCTCTCCGCCGTGACGGCCGACGCGGTCGCCGACGTGGTCGAGGACGGCTGGGCCGAGACGTTCGAGCGCCGCGTCGTCGACGTCGGCGGCGTCACGCGCGCGAACGGCGAGTTCGACCCGCAGATCGTGATCGACGACGACGCGATCACCGTCATCTTCGAGCTACGCGACGGGAACGCGGCACGGGGCGTCGACGACGCCAAGGCGCTCGTCGACTTCGTCGAGGGAACCTACGTCCAAGGCGTCATTCCCGGCTACGAGTACACGGAGCCGGTGGCCGACCTGCTGTCGGCGGCGCGCCGACAGGGCAACGACGGGGCGGTATGACCGCGACACGGACCGCCGCCGAGCGCCGCGCCCGGACGAGTCGCGCGCGGCTGCTCGCGACGCTTCGCGTCCAGTACCCTGACGCGCTCGCGGCGCGCGGGTACCGGCTCCTTCACCCCGAGACCGGCGACTACTACACCGGCGACCACCGCCACCTCGTCGCCACCTGTCGGTCGATCGCGAACTTCGCGGCCGGGGCGCTCGCCGACGGTCCCGACTGGTGCGTCGAGGCCGCAGACCACGGGCTGACGTTCCTCACGGAGGCACACGAGAGCGACGACGGCGGGTTCCACCTCGTCGTCGAGGCCGACGGTACCCCTGTCGACCGGACGCGGTCGGCGTACGGCCACGCGTTCGTGCTGCTGGCGTACGCTCGCGCGACCGCCGCCGGAATCGACGACGCGCGCGAGGGGCTCGCGGAAACGCACGCGCTCGTTGAGGATCGGTTCCGCGACGAGGCGGGTCTCCTCCGGAGCGACTGCGACGCCGACTGGACCGAGCTGGAACCGTACCGCGGCCAGAACGCCAACATGCACGCCTGTGAGGCGTACATTGCGGCCTACGAGGCCACGGACGAGGCGACGTATCTGGACCGGGCGCGCCACATCGCCGAGGCGATCACCGTCGATCTGGCGGCCGACACCAACGGGCTGTTGTGGGAACACTACACGACCGACTGGGACCACGACTTCGAGTACAACGCGGACGAGCCGCGACACCAGTTCCGCCCGCCGGGCTACCAGCCGGGCCACCACGCCGAGTGGGCGAAGTTCCTCGCGCTGCTCGATCGGTACGACGCGACCGACCCGGACGCGCTCGAACGAGGCGCGGTCGAGGGCGACGCCGGCGGTGCCATCGACGACGCCGGCGACGCCGACGGAGACGGCACCGAGGGCGGATGGTACGGGCGCGCGCTCGACCTGTTCGACGCCGCCGTCGACCGCGGCTGGGCGGAAAACGGATTCGTTTACACTCACCGGGCGGACGGCTCGCCGCTCGTCGAAGACCGGTACGGCTGGGCGCTCGCAGAGGGTATCGGCGCGGCCGCGGCGCTGACCGAGCGCGCCGCCGCCCGCGGCGACGAGGAGACGGCTGCGCGGCTCCGCGAGTGGCACCGTCGGTTCCTCGTGTGTACCGACCTGTTCCGCGGTCCCGCCGGCGTCTGGTACGAGAAGCGGCTGCCGGCGGACGCAGAGGGCGACCTCGTCGCGCCGGAGCCGCCGGGCGTCGAACCCGACTACCACCCCGCGAGCGCGGCGTTCGAGAGCTGGCGGTCGGCGCGCGCGGAGCCGGACGACGCGCCCTGAGAACGCCGCGTCGATCGCATTACTCGCGGCGGCCCGCCCCGCTCACGACTCGTATTCCGCCCAGATGTATCTGGTTCCGTAGCTCCGGTAGGGCCGCCACGCCGCCGCAATCTCGCGCATCGCCGCGCGGCCGAGGTCGTCGCCGTCGGCGTACACCTGCGCGATCCCCTTTCGGACCGCGAGGTCGCCGAGCGGCAGCACGTCCTCGCGGCCGAGCGCGAATATCAGGTACATCTGCGCGGTCCACTCGCCGACCCCGCGGATCGCAGTGAGAGCGTCGACGACCTCGTCGTCGGCGGCGTTGGCGAGCCCATCGCGCGTGAAGTCGCACTCCCCGTCGCGAAACGCCCGCGCCGCCGACCGCAGGTACTCGACTTTGGTCCCGCTGAGGCCGGTCTCGCGGAGGCGATCCGCGTCGGCCGCGAGCACGCGATCCGGGGTCACCTCGCCGTCGAGCGCATCGCGGAACCGTTCGTGGATGGCCGACGCCGAGGCGGTCGAGAGCTGCTGGTTCACGATCGACGTGCACAGGCGGGCGAACTCGTCCGGCGCGGGATCGACGGTCAGCCGGCCGTGCCGGTCGAGCAGCGTTGCCATCGTCGGATCCTCGCGCAGCGTCGCCGCGATTCGAGCGTCCATCGATCCACGATCGGGGCCGGACGCACCTGTACGTTTCCCGCCGGCCGCGACGGCCGAGTCCCGGATCTTTAGGTCGCGGCCGGCGTATCGACGCGTATGGATCTCTCCGAGTACGCGCGACGCCTCGACGACCGGCTCGACACCGCCGCCTACACCGACGTCGACGCCAGCGCGAACGGCCTGCAGGTCGGCCCGGACGACGCCGAGATCGAGCGCGTCGCGTTCGCGGTCGACGCCGCCGGGGCGACGATCGAGGCCGCGGCCGAAGCGGACGCGGACGCCCTGGTCGTCCACCACGGGATCTCGTGGGGCGGAATCGAGCGCGCCACGGGCGTGACGTACGACCGGATCGCGGCGCTCGTCGAAAACGACATCGCGCTGTACGTCTCGCACCTCCCGCTCGACGGCCATCCGGACCTCGGCAACGCCGCCGGCGTCGCAGACGCGATCGGACTCGCCGCCCGCGAGCCGTTCGGGACGCTCGGCCCGGTCACGATCGGCACGATCGGGGAGACGGCGCGACCGCGGACGACGGCGGCCCTCCGCGAGGCGCTCGACGGGTTCGAGGGCCAACCCGACGACGAGGACGCGCCGACGCGGGTCGTCGACGCCGGTCCCGACGAGATCGAGCGGGTCGCGGTCGTCACGGGGTCGGGTGCCGACTGGCTCGACGAGGCGGCCGAGGCGGACGCAGATGCGCTGATCACCGGCGAGGGGAAAGGGAAGGTGTACCACGAGGCGCGCGAGGCCGGGATCACGGTCTTCCTCGGGGGCCACTACGCGACCGAGACGTTCGGCGTGCGTTCGCTGCAGTCGCTCGCGGAGGAGTGGGGACTGGAGACGGCGTACGTCTCGCACCCGACGGGACTGTAGGGAGCATCCGGGAGCAGACCGCGACCGTCAGCGGTCCCGACCGCGACCGCCGACAGCCCCGAACGCAACCCTTACCGCTCGGCTCCTCGCACACCGGATATGCGCGATCACTTCGAGATTCGGGACCACGACGCGGCCGGGCGGATCGGCCGGCTGTCGGTCCCGAGCGCGGGCGTCACGGTCGAGACGCCGGCGCTTTTGCCCGTCGTCAACCCGAACGTGCTCACGATCGAGCCGCGACGGCTCCGCGAGGAGTTCGGCGCGGAGATGCTGATCACGAACTCCTACATCATCCGGAGCACGGACCGGATCCGCGACCGCGTGCTGGAGGAGGGACTGCACGACTTCCTCGGGTTCGACGGCGCGATCATGACCGACTCCGGGTCGTTCCAGCTCGCCGAGTACGGCGACATCGACGTGACCACCGCGGAGATCCTCGACTTCCAGCGGCGGATCGGCAGCGACGTGGCGACCCCCGTCGACGTGCCCACGCCGCCGGATGTCGACCGCGAGCGCGCGGAGCGCGAGCTTGAAACGACGAAACAGGCGCTCGCGGACGCCGAGACCGCAGACACCGGCGAGATGCTTGTGAACGCGCCGGTGCAGGGGTCGACGTTCCCGGAGCTACGGAAGGCCGCGGGACGGCACGCGTCCGGGACCGATCTCGACGTCTTCCCCGTCGGGGCGATGGTGCCCATGCTCAACGCCTACCGGTACGCGGACGTGGTCGAACAGGTCCGGGCGGCGAAGCGCGGGCTCGCCCCCGACGCGCCGGTCCACCTGTTCGGCGCGGGCCACCCGATGATGTTCGCGCTCGCGGTGGCGGCCGGCTGCGACCTGTTCGACTCGGCCGCCTACGCCCTGATGGCCCGCGACGGGCGATACCTCACCGTCTCGGGGACCGAACACCTCGCGGAGATGACGTACTTCCCGTGTTCGTGTCCGGTCTGTGCGGAGCACACGCCCGAGGCCGTCCGCGAGCACGACGACGACGAGACCGAGCGGCTGCTCGCCGAGCACAACCTCCACGTCACCTTCGAGGAGATCCGTCGCGTGAAGGCGGCGATCCGGTCGGGAAACCTCCTCGAACTCGTCGACCGGCGCGCCCGCGGTCACCCCGCCATGCTCGACGGGTACCGCGCGCTGCTCGACCACGCCGACGAGTTGGAGCGGACGGATCCGGTCTCGAAGGACGCGTTCTTTTACACCTCCCACGAGGCGGCGCGACGCCCCGAGGTCCGTCGACACCACGACCGACTCTCGCGGCTGGCGGTCCCGGACCGACTGCTACTCACGGAATCGAACGCGCCCTCCTCGCACGACTACGACGCCGTCTGGCGCGTGAAGCCGCCGTTCGGTCCGTTTCCGCGGGCACTCTCGGAGACGTATCCGCTCACCGCGGAGGTCCCCGACCGGGTCGACGACGCGGCGCAGGCCGCGGCCGCGGACGGCGTCGCGAGCCTCGCCGACGCCGCCCCCGAGGCGGCGATCACCCTCGGCCACGACGACTGGTGTGCCGAGGCGCTTCGGCGCGTCCCCGACGGGATCGCAGTCGAGAACCTGCAGACGCTCGGACAGTAGTCCGGCGGCGATCGAGACGGCGACGAGACCGGTCAGTCGTCACTCGCCGGCATGCGGTCGCTGTAGTCCCACGTGTGGAGCCGCTCCGGGTCGATCCGAACCTTCACCTCCTCGCGCTCCGGTCGGAGGAGCCGGTCGCCGACGGGGTTGTCGACGCCGTCGAGATACCGGACGAGAAGGGTGGAGAGCAGTTCTTTCTCGTCGTCGGGTGCGACCGTGGCGTGTCCACGACCTCTGACGCCCTTGTACGGCGGATCGTTCGTCGATACCTCGAAGGAGACGTGGGCGTCGTGTTCGAGAAAGTCGACGAGGTCGGCGTTCGCGCTCGTCGCACAGTGGATCGCGCCGTCCCACGCGAACCACAGCGAGACGATCCACGGAGCGTCGCTCCGCGTCCGACAGCCGATCCGAACCGGCACCCGGGCGTCGGTCAGGAACTCGTCAACGCGAGTCCGATCCCACGGGCCGGTGATCTCCATGGGGCTGCTTCGGACGGGATCGGCCTAACGGTTCCGCCGACAACGCCGAGCGTTACGTCTGCGTGATGATAGAGCGTGCGAGCGCACGAGAGTGAGCACCTTCGCGACCGGAAGGATCGAACTGGAACGCAAGAGAGTTGACCGTCCCCGCGCGAGGAGGCGTATGACCGAGCATTTCGAGGTCCACGAGCGCGACGGCGCGGCGCGTCTCGGGGAGCTACGGCTCGCCGAGCCGGTGACGACGCCGGCGCTCACGGACCCGTTTCTCGCGGACGCGGGCAGCCTCTGGGCCGCCGAGCGGGAGGTTCCCGACGGCGACGACGACGCGCTCACCCTCTTGCCGCATCGGGCATTCCCGGCGGGCACCCGCGAGGAGGTCCGCGAGTCGTTCGCGGTGGACCACCCGGATGTCGACTTCCCGGCGGCCGCAGTCGTCGACAGCGAGAGCGCCCGTGACCTCGGCGTCGACGCATACCTGCTAGCGGACGCGAACGGGTTCGTCGGCCACGGCGAGGCGTTCCGAGACGCGATCGTTCATGCAAAGTCGGCGCTGCCTGCCGACACCGCCCTCGGCCTCTCGGGCGTCGCGACCCCCCGAAACGTCGCGCTCCTCGCGTACGCCGGCGTCGACCTCGTCGACGCCGCGCTCGCGCGAACGAAGGGGACACAGGGGATGTACCTCACCGCCGACGCCGAGCACTTTCTGGAGGACCTCGACGAGCTGCCCTGCGCCTGTCCGGCCTGCGCGGGGCCGCGCGAGGCGTTCACCCGTGCCGACTGCGCCGACCACAACGCGAACGCACTCCGGGCCGAACTCCGCCGGGTCCGCGAGCGGATCCGGTCGGGGCGGCTCCGCGACTACATCGAGGGACAGGCCCGTCATGAGCAGTGGCTCACGGCGGCGTTCCGGGAGTTCGACGACCAGTGGACGTACCTCGAAGAGCGGACGCCGCTGATGCGCGACGCGGAGGTGACGGCCGCGAGTGCGGAGACGCTCGACCGCGTCGAGATACAGCGGTTCGCCGACCGCGTCACCAGCCGCTACCGGAACCGATTTTCCGACCAGCCGCTCGTGTTGGTTCCCTGCTCGGCCACGAAGCCGTACAGCGACTCCCAGAGCCACCGCCAGTTCCACGACGCGGTGAAGTGGCGCGGCCACACCGTCTCGATGACCTCGCCGATCGGCGTGGTGCCCCAAGAGCTGGAGACCACCTATCCCGCACAGCACTACGACGCGGTCGTCACCGGCGACTGGTCCGCAGACGAGATCGAGTTCGTCGCGGAGGTGCTTCGGCGATACCTCGCCCGCAACGACTACTCGCGGGTGATCGCGCACGTCCCCGATCACGGCTATCGCGAGATCTGCGAGCGCGTCGAGCGCGACCCCGCGGTCGACGTTCCCTTCGAGTACACCTGCGTCGACCACCCGACGACGGACGAGTCGCTCGGGGAGTTGAACGCCGCCCTGCAGGGCGAACCCGCCTACAGCAAGCGCGAGCGCGAGCACAACACGGTCCGGGCGATCGCCGACTACCTGTTCGGCGACGGCGCGGGCGACGAGGTGTTCGGTCCCGGAATTCGAACGACGGGTCGCTACCCCAAGCTCCAGGTGTGGGGGTCGGATCCCGACGCCGGCCGCGAGGGCGAGCCGGGCGAGCAGCTCGCGACGATGGTCCCGCAGTACGGCACTCTCTCGTTTACCCTCGCCGGCGCGCGCCGCTGGGCCGCGAGCGACGCGCCGACGAAGCGGGTCGAGATCGACGCGTTCGTCCCGCACGGCTCCGTGCTCGCGCCCGGCGTCGTCGACGCGGACGATGACATCCGCGTCGGCGACGAGGTCGTCATCGAGGGGCCGAAGGCGTTCGCGGTCGGCCGCGCCGAGATGTCCGGGCCGGAGATGGTCGACTCGACGCGCGGCGTCGCGAGCGAAGTCAGACACGTCGACGAGCGCTGACGAGCGTGTCGACAACCGCGACGAGTGACGACTTATCCGTCGAGCACCGCCGCGAGCGCGTCCATCGCCTCGTCGACGCGGTCGACTCGTGCACTGTGTCCCATGTGACCGATCCGCAGGATGTCGTCGGCGAGGTCGGCGAGTCCGGTCGCGACGGTCACGTCGTGGTCCTCGCGGAGCGCTCGCTGGAGGTCGGCGGCGCGTCCGGGGACGTGAAACGCCGTCACGGTCGGCGAACTGCGTTCCGGGTCGGGGTACGGATCGAGGCCCAACTCCGCACCCCGCTCGCGACAGTGGTCCCCGGCCGCCTCGTGGCGCGCGTACACGGTGTCGAGTCCTTCGTCGAGCAGCAGCGAGAGCGCCTCGTCGAGCGCGACGACGTTCGTGGTGAGGTGCGTGTACGGGAACCCCTCGCTCGTGTCGCGCCACGGGAGGAAGTTCGTGTACAGCGAGTCGGGGGCGCGCGCCTCCATCGCCGCCCACGCGCGGTCGCTGATCGCGGCGGTCGCGAGCCCCGGCGGCGCGCTGAAACACTTCTGGGAGGCTCCAAGACAGAGGTCGATCCGGTCGGTCGGCACGGGGACGCCGCCGAGCGAGGAGACGGCGTCGACGACGGTGAGGATCTCTCTGTCCGCCGCCGCGAGGTGGTCGAGCACCGGATCGAGGTCGTTGAGCGTCCCCGTCGGCGTCTCGCAGTGGACCATCGTCGCGAGGTCGAACGCGTGGTCTCCGTCGAGGGCGGCGTCGAAGTCGTCGATCGGAAGCGGCTCGTCGTAGCCGGCCGAGACGAGCGTCGCCTCGCCGCCGTACGACTCGACGAAGTCGGCGAACCCGTCGCCGTAGAGCCCGTTCGAGAGACACAACACCTCCGTCCCGGGCTCGACCAACGAGGCGATGGTGGTCTCCAACCCCAGAATTCCCTCGCCGCCGAGGACGGCGATGTCGCGGGAGGCGGTCACGCCGTCGTCGCCGACACCGTACACCCGCTCCAATCGATCGACGAGGTCGGCGTAGACCGCGTCGAACGCCGGGTCGACGTCGGGGTTGATAAGCTCTCGACTCATCGCGTCGCGGACGGGCTCGGGGACCGCGGTCGGTCCCGGCGTCATGAGCATACCCGTTCACGCGCGCCGAGCGACATAAGCGCGCCGCGACCGCGGCGGCGGTCCGTTTCGTGACACGGGGACGCCCCGACCCGCTCCCCGCCCGGCGATACGTTCTTATATTTCCGTTGCTTTGATACGGACAGTATGATGCTTCCGACCCACGTGCTCGGCGGGATGCTGCTCGCCGCGCCTCTGGTCCGCGTGGCCCCGGAGTTCGCGACGGTCGGGTTCGTCGCGGGCTTTCTCGGCGGGCTGTTTCCGGATCTGGACATGTACGTCGGCCATCGGAAGTCGCTTCACTACCCCGTCTACTACACCGCCGTCTCGGGGATCGCCCTCGTCGCGGCCGTGTTGTCCCCGTCCGCGGTCACCGTCGCGCTCGCGCTGTTCCTGCTGGGCGCGGCGGTTCACAGCGTCGCCGACATGTACGGCGGCGGACTGGAGCTCCGCCCGTGGGAGGGTACCTCGGACCGCGCGGTGTACGACCACTACCGGAAGCGGTGGGTCGCGCCGCGTCGGGGGGTCAGGTACGACGGCGCAGTCGAGGACTTGGCGCTCTCCGTCGGACTGTCGCTGCCGCTGCTTGTCCTGCTCGACGGTCCGCTGCGTCTGACCGTGGTCGCGACGTTGGCCGTCGCCGTCACGTACACCGCGCTCCGCCGCCACCTTGCCGAACTGGCCGCATACGTCATCTCACTCGTGCCCGCGGCGGCGACGCCGTACCTCCCCGACCGGTACAAAAACGACCGTCCACCGCGGTAGGCGACCTATCGTCGTCCCTCGCGGAACGCCTCGACGGCCCCCCGCGTCGGGAGCGCCGTCATGCCCCCGCGGTCCTGCACCGAGAGCGCGGCGGTCGCGTTGGCGAACGCGAGCGCGGCGTCGAGATCGGTCGCGCCCGCGGCGAGCCGGGCGATCAGCCCCGCGGTGAACGCATCACCCGCGCCCGTCGCGTCGACGGCGTCGACGGAGAACCCGTCGTGGCTGGCCGTCCCGTCGCCCCACGGTGCGTCCGCCGACCCGACGGCGAGCGCGCCCGACGCGCCGAGCGTGACGACGACCGTGTGAGGGCCGAACTCCAGCAGGTCGCGTCCAAGCGCCGCTCCCTCACGGGAGGAGAGTCCCGCCGCCTCGACATCCTCGTCGCTCGCGAACGCCACGTCGCTGTCGGCGAGGACCGCTCGGACCGTCTCGCGATCGCCGTCGGCCACCAGATCCGGGCGATAGTTGACATCGAACGAGACGGTACAGTCGCGGTCGCTGGCGGCCGCGGCCAGCCTCCGCATGGCCGCGCGGCCGTCCGGATGCGTCAGGGCGACGCCGCCGAGGTGGACCCACGAGCAGTCGTTCAGCGCGTCGGTCGGTATCGCGTCGGGATCGAAGCCGAAGGTTACGTCTCGGGAGCCGTAAAACCGGAATCGGCGGTCGTCGACGCCCGGCGGCGAGACCACCGCGAGCGTCGTGTTCCCCTCGACGCGCTCGACGTGCGAGTCGTCGATCGATTCGCCGTCGAGCGTCTCGCCGAGGAACTTCCCGAACGGATCGGCTCCGAGCCGAGTCCAGAACGCCGGCCCGGCACCGAGCCGGGAGAGTCCGACGGCGACGTTGGCGGGCGCACCACCGGGACGGTGGCTGAAACCGTCGATATCGGAGAGAGTCTCACCCGGGTCGGGGAGCAGATCGACGAGGGTCTCGCCGGCGACGAGAATGTCGGCCATTGGCTACACGAGGACTTGGGAAGGGTATCAAGCTACGGTTCCGTACTGCAGTCGGCGCTCGGTGTCGCGGTCGGCACTCGGTGTCGCGGTCGGCGACTACGCGGAGCCGGTGACTGCGCGGCGACTGCGCAGAGACGACGGCTACTCGGCGTCGCCGTCCGTTTCGTCTGCGCCGTCCGATTCGTCCGCGACGTCGGCCGATTCGGCGACCTCCTCGGCGACCGCCTCGAATGCCGCGAGGATCACGCGCTTGCAGGCCTGCCCCTCGGTGGTCCAGTGCTGGGCGTAATCGAGCATGTCGTCGTAGATGTCTGGCTTGCAGCCGGCCGCCTGCGGGTGGCCCCCGCCGTTCACCTTCCCGGCGACTTCGTGGGCGTGCCGGAAGTCCTCGCTCCCGCGGATCGACGCGGAGCCGGCGGGCTTGACGATCACGGCCGCGTCCGCGCCCTCCTCCCGGAGCGTCTCCGCGACCTCGTTCTGCGAGCACCGACCGTACGTCACCGCGACGGTCCAATCGCCGACCTCGTGGGTGACCGCGCGATCGACGGCGGCGTCGATCCGCGCCTCCTTCTCGACGCGGCGCTCGTCGACGAACGCCCGGACGGTCTCGGGGAGGTCGGCCCCGTACGCGCCCACGACCGTCGCGTACTCCTCGCTGCCGGCCCAGTAGGAGTAGTCGGCCAGGTCGTCCGATCTCGGGTCCTCTTTGATCCAGAGGTCGTGGTCGCGGGTCACGGCCGCGAGCTCCGACCACCGGTCGTCGAACTCGTGGTCGAGCGAGCGCAGGGCCACGTCGGCAGTGCACTCCTCGTCGGACTCGCCGACGACGAGGTCGACGCCGAGATCCCGTACGGACTCAGCTGTCTCCGGGTCCCACTGATGGTGGTCGAACCAGCGGATCGAGTCGACTGTCTCTGCCGCGAGCGCCTCCAAGGGCTCTGCGATCCACTCGTAGTCGTCCGGACACAGGTCGCACACGTACAGATCGATCCCGTCGTCGGCGTACGCGAGCACGCGCTCCAGCGACGTGTCGATCGAGTAGGGGCCGGCCGCGACGAGGCCGACCGACGACTCGGCGTGGGCGTCGGCTGTGGGGTCGTCCTCGTCGTCTCTCCCGTCGTCTGCGCCGTCCCCCGCGTCGTCCGTCTCGCCGCTGGCCGCCTCCACATCGCCGGCCGCCGCGTCGTCTGCCTCCTCGTCGACCGCTCCTTCGGCGTCGTCTCCGTCCTCCAGTCGGGCTTCGATGGCCGCCTCGAAGTCCGCCACGTCGAGCGTGGCGTCGTACGCTTCGCGGATCATCGCCGCGCAGGCGAGTCCGTCGGCGTCGCCGTCGGCGATCACAACCGCCTCGCTGCCCTCTATCGCCTCCTTTGCCCGCCGCTCGGCGCGCTCTTCGTCGAGTGAGTCCGGGTAGAAGAAGCCTTTACCGGGCAGTCGCGTGTACCGAGATCGGGGGCTGTCCCCCTCGTCAATGAGGTCGTCGTCCATACCGACGACCCGAGCGGGAAGGGGAAAACTCCGCCGCTCTCGGCGTCGGTCGGCGGGTGCGGCCGGAGTCAGATCGTCGTCCGCCGGGGGTCCTCGTCGGTGAGTTGGCGGACGGTGAGCACGGGGACCGGACAGGTCCGGACGACGCGCTCGGCGACGGAGCCGATGAGGAAGCGGTTCTCGCCGTGTCGTCCGCGCGTCCCCATGGCAACCACGTCGGCGTTGACGTCGCGGGCGTAGCCGGCGATCTCCGCGGCGGGACGCCCCTCGCGCACTTCGGCGGTGACGGCGAGGTCGGAATCGCGGTCGGTCGCGACATCTTTCACCTCCGCGAGCGCCGACTCGCCGTGATCGTCGAGCGCGTCGCGGAGGTCCTCTCGGACCTCGTCTGGCGTGGATTCGACTTCGCCGCTGTCGACGATGTAGACGGCGTGGACCTCCGCTTCGAACCGCGCGGCGATATCGACCGCGACGCCGACGGCCCTGCGGACGCTGTCGGAGCCGTCGGTCGCGACGACGATCGTGTCGAACATGGCCGGGCGTTCGCCGCAGCCGCACCTAAAACCCGGCGGTCGACGGTGATCCCGCACCGACACCCCAGCCGCCACAGCCGACACGCCCGTCCCACAGCCGACTTCAACGCCGATCCACCGCCCGTTATATATGGACGACGGCGAACTCTCGGTCGTGTCCCGCGACCGCGTCCGCTGCGTCGACTGCCGGGAGCCGATCCCGAGCGACGCGCGCATCTGCCCGCACTGCGAGGCGGTCCAGCCGTCTCCGCTCGTCGACGCGGGGATCGTCGTCGCCGGCGTCTTCGCGTTCGTCTTCGGCGCGATCCTCACGTTGATGACCGTCGGAACCACGCGGCTCTTCGGGTTCGTCCTGATCGTGGTCGGCTTCGGTCTCGGCGTCGGCGGCTACACGCGCCACCTCGACCGACAGGCGGGTCGGCGGGCGCGGTGACCTCACTCCGGCGGCGCGGTGCCGTTCTCTCCGGATCAGTCCGCAGCCGCCGTCGGTGTCCCGTCGTTCGTCCCGAGCGTCTCTTCGACCTGCGTCACGACGCCGACGAGCGCGACCGCCGCCAGCACCGCGCCGACGGCGAAGGGGACGACGAACCCGAAGCCGACGAGCCAGCCGGACGCCAGCGGGCCGAGCGCGATGCCGAAGCCGAACCCCATCGTGAGCACCGACAGGGTCGTCCCGGACTCGCCCTCCCGCGCGAGGTCGCCCGCGAGCGCGAGCGACGGCGCGAACACGAACGCGACCGCGACCCCCTGCCCGAGCCGGACGAGCGTCATCACGAGGGGGTCGGTGACGATCCCCTGCAACAGTGTCGTCGGCGCGAGCAGCACGAACCCGGCGAGCAGGAACGGCCGGCGACCGATCCGGTCGCTCGCCTGCCCGACGGGAACCTGCAAGAGGACGTTCGCGATCGTGACCGCCCCGAACTGGACCCCGAACCACACGGGCGCTTGGTCGAGCCGGACGTTGATCTGGTTCTGGAGCGTGGCGTACATCGCGATACACAGGCCCATCGCGACCGTCGCCAGCCCGAGCGCGAACACGGGATCGAGCAGCCGGTCCTCCCCGCGCACCCGGATCGAGAGGTCGTCGCTCGCCGCGCTCGACTCCGCGGCGTCGCGGACAAGCAGGAACACCAAGACGAAGCTGAGGTACGCGCCGGCGCAGGCAGCGACGAACGCCGCGTCGAACCCGTCGAGGACGGGGAGTCCGACGAGCGAGAGGTCGTACGGGCCGCCCTCGACGACCGCCCCCGCGAACACCGGACCGAACCCGAACCCGATCAGCCGGAAGGTGTTGTACACGCCGAAGTTCCCGCCGCGGTCGCTGTCGCTCGCGGCGTACTCGTTGACGAGCGCGACCGTCGCCGGGATGATGAGCGCCGCGCCGAACCCCTGTGCCGCCCGCAAGAGGACGAGGTGCCAGTACGTCTCCGCGATCGTGTACAGCCCGCTTGCCGTCCCGAGAAGCAAGATACCGGCCAGTACGAACGGCCGTCGAACGCCCGTTCGGTCTGAGAGCCGCCCGGTCAGCGGCTGTGAGAAGCTGTTGAGGAAGCCGAAAAGCGAGAGGACGATTCCGATGAGAAGCGGCTCGGTCAGCGTCACCGACGCGGGGCCGACCCCAACTGCGGAGCCGAGCAGCACGTCGATATCGATCAGGTCGCTCGCGATGTACAGCGGCAGCACGACGATGAGAAACGAGTTCCCGGCCGCCCCGACCATCCGAGCGAGCGCCAGCACGACGACGCGTCGGTCGGTCTCGGCGGCCCGCGAGAGTAACCCCATTCACTCGCGATACGGGAGGGGCTGCAAAGGCGCTTTTGGACGCCCGAGAATCGATCCGGTTCCGGGGGTCGCCATCGTCGAGATCACAGGTGTGTGATTCGGCAGGCGGCCTGCTTCGGGAGATAGTCAGTTGGCCTCGCTGCGTCGGTCACCCCGCCCGTGGCCGGTTCTTAAGGTTGGCGAGCACGGATGTGCCACCGATGGGCGGCGGGACGCTTCCGGGCACGGCCGCGACCGCCAGCGACGCGGAGAGCGACCGCGTCGTGTTCCACGTCGACATGGACTGTTTTTACGCCTCCTGCGAGCGCCTGCGCCGTCCCGAACTCGCCGACGAGCCGGTCGTCGTGGGGATGGGATACGAGGCAGGCGGGACGATCGGCGCGGTCGCGACCGCGAGCTACGAGGCCCGCGCGTTCGGCGTCGAGAGCGCGATGCCGATCTCGGCGGCGCTTGAGCTTCTCCCCCGCCGCGCCGACGCCGACCCCGACGATCCGGACGCGCCGGACCCCGCTGAGACGGGCCGGTACCTCCCCGTCGACCTCGAGTTCTACAAGGACGTGGCGAGCGAGGTGAAGGCGGTCATCCGCGACTGCGCCGACACGCGGCGAGAGGTGAGCATCGACGAGGCGTACCTCGACGTCACCGACCGCACGTCTTGGGCGGTCGCTGGCGGCGGCGAATGCGGCTCCGATCCGGAGATCACCGACGCGGAGACCGCCGATCCTGAGACCACCGACGCGGAGACCGCCGATCCTGAGACCACCGACCCACCCCCGAGTACCGCGGCTGGTCCCGCCGATGTCCGGACGCTCGCCGAGGGGTACGCCCGCCACGTCAAATCGCGGATCGAACGCGAGGCGGGGGTACCGGCGAGCGTCGGCGTCGCCCCCAACATGTCCGCCGCGAAGGTCGCGAGCGACGCCGACAAACCCGACGGGCTCGTCGTCGTCCCACCCGGAACGGTCGCCGACTTCCTCGCCCCGTTGCCGACCGCCGATGTCCACGGTGTCGGGCCCGTGACGGAGCGGACTCTCGCCGAGATGGGCATCGAGACCGCAGGCGACCTCGCCGCCGCCGATCCCGACCGACTCGCCGAGGAACTCGGTGACCGCGGCCGAGCGCTGTCCCGACGTGCCCGCGGCGATGACGAGCGAGCGGTGACACCCACGGGCCTCCCGAAGAGCCTCTCGCGGGAGTCGTCGCTGCCGGCCACCGACGACGACGAGACGAAGCGGGACACCGTCTCGGCGCTGGCGGCCGACGTGGCCCGCCGCGCCCGCGAGCGCGGCTGTCTGTACCGCACCATCGGCATCAAGGCCGTGGAGCCGCCCTTCGAGGTGAACACCCGCGCCCGGAGCCTCCCCGGTCCCGTCGACGACCCGGACCTCGTCGAGGCGGTGGCGCTCGACCTCCTCGACGAGTTCGACGGCGTGCGGGTCCGCAAGCTCGGCGTCCGCGTCTCGAAGCTCGACTTCGCCGAGGGCGACCAAGCGACCCTCTCCGGGTTCGATGCGGCCGAGCAGACCGACGGCGAGGAGTCCGGGCCGTCCGAAACCCGAGCCGCCACCGGCGGCGACGGCAGCAAACTCACCGACTGGGTCGGTGCAGAGCCGACCATCGAGGAAGATGACACCGACGACGGTACGCCCGGGGATCGGCCGCGACGCTCCGAGGAGGGACAGGCGTCGCTCGGCGACTGGGAGTGAGGGTCGCCGAGCCCTACCGACCTTTTTGTGCCGTCGCAATCATCGCCGACTGTGCCCTCCCTCCACACGCTCCTCATCGGTCCGCCGCGCTCGCGCCCGCGCCCCGATCCGCGACTCGTCGCGCCGCCTGCGTGTTTCGCGCTCGTCTTCGTCGCCTACGCGACCGGCGTGTTCGAGATCGCGGGCGGCGTCGTGTTCCTCGCCGGCGAGGCCGCCGTCGTCGGCGTCCTCGCGGCCGCGGGGCTCGCGTATCGCCGGAGCGGGCTGATCGCCCCGTGGACGACCGTCTACGCGGCGTTACTCGGATACAGCGCAGACCACTACCTCCTCGGTCTCCCCGGGCGGCCGTTCGCGGAACGGGTCGCCGCCCTGCTCGGGCCCGACGGGCTCGTCTACCTCGGCGTGCAGGCGGTCGTGTTGGGGACGCTCGCGTGGGTGATCGGGGTCGTCGCGACGCTGGCGGTCGGGACGCTCCGCGAGCGTGCGGCTATTTAGCCCCGAGCGCCGACTCCGATCCATGGACGACTCCGCAGCCGACCTCTCGTGGGAGACGCTCTCGACCGACATCGACTACCGCTGTCCCGGGTTCGACGTGCGCCGCGACGAGGTGCGGTTCCCGTCCGGTGAGACCGACGGGTTCCACTACGTTGACGAGCCGCCGACGGTCGTGATCCTGCCCTTTACTCCCGACGGCGACGTGGTCGTCATCGACGAGTGGCGACAGGCGGTCGGTCGGACGAACCGCGGGCTTCCGGCGGGAACGGTCGAGCCCGAGGACGGAGCGGAGGATCCGACCGGCGACGGGGGCGACCTCGAAGACGCCGCCGCCCGCGAGCTCGCCGAGGAGACCGGCTACGAGGCGGAGTCGTTCGAACGACTGACGACGGTCGAGCCGACGAACGGGATGGCGAACGCGGTCCACCACCACTTCCTCGCGACTGGCTGTGAGCCGACCGCCGACCGCGACCTCGACCATAACGAGTCGATCGCGGTCGAGACGGTTCCCTACGACGACCTGCTCGCGGCCGTCGTCGACGACGGCCTCCGCGACGGCCGCGCCGTGACCGCCGTACTGTGGTACGAACTGACTCGGCGCTGAACGACCAGCGATGCGCTGTCCGCTTCGGGGCGGTGCCCGAGCGGTCGGTCTCCCCACGGACGAACAGGCCTATGCGTGACCGGCTCCTACCGCGGGTAATGACCGGTCCCTCCAGTGGCGATTCAGACGACTCGACCGGCGGGACGAACGGTGGTTCACCGACCGACGGTACCACGATCGACCCCGCGGCCGACCGCATTGAGCCGGGCGATAACGACCAGTCGGTCGGGGGCGATTCCGTCGCGAAGACGGTCGGATCCGCGGTCGGCGTAGGCGTGCTCGGTGTCCTCGCGTACGTCGCCGTCTCGTTCGTCTTCGCGCAGGTCGGCCAACTGGTCGGCGGGTTCTCGCTCGGCGTCTCGCTCGCGCTCTCGCTTGTCGTGGGGCAGTACGTCGCGTTCGTCGGGACCGGGCTCGCGTACCTGCGACTCCGCGGGTTCGGCCGGACGCGGATCGTCGAGTACCTCGGGATCGAACGCCCGAGCCTCCTCGGACTCGTGATCGCCGTGGGCGGGGCGGTGGCGACGTTCGTGGTCGCGCTGACGCTGTCGGCGGTCGTGGCGACCTCGGGCGTCGAGCCCGCGCAGAACCAAGGCGCGGCGGTGGCGATGCAGAATCCCGCGATCATTCCCGCGATCGTTCTCGCGATGTTCCTCGTCGTCGGTCCCTGCGAGGAGTTCCTCTTCCGCGGGGTCGTCCAGAGCCGACTCCGCGAGTCGCTGCCGGCGGCCCCCGCAATCGTCATCGCGAGCGCGGTGTTCGCTCCCGCGCACGTGATCTCACTGTCCGGCGGCGGCGCGTCAGGCGTGGCAATCGCGATCGGCCTCCTCGTGTTCCCGAGCCTCCTGTTCGGCGTGGTGTATGAGTACACCGGAAACCTCGTCGTCGTCGCCCTGATGCACGCGCTGTACAACAGCATCCTCCTGTCGCTCCTGTACATCGTCATCGCGTACGGGCCGGAACTGGAGAACGCGGCCGCGGGCGGGGCGGCACTGCTACCGATCTGAGCGAACGCAGAAACGGCCGCACGCGAGTCCGTCGGCGACCGCCGGCCGGACCGTCCACGTGAGAATACCTGAGTCGCAGCGAGGTGCGTCGCACGCGATTCGGAGACGCGCGGCGCGGGGCCCAGTTACTCGAAGAGTTCGACGGCCTGTTCGTAGCGTGCGGCGGGCTCGGTCCAGTCGACGACTTGGAAGAAGTTGTCGACGAACTCGCCGCGTGCGGGGCCGTAGTCGTGGTAGTA